>JAUNUP010000009.1:0-117661 GCA_030538115.1 Dermatophilus congolensis
CATCGACAGGAACGGCACGAACACCATCTGCACGTTCTCGGGGAAGACCTTCTTCCAGAACTTGTAGACGAGGGCCAGCACCGCGACCATGATCAGCGGCACGAAGACCTGGCCGCCGTAGGCGTTGAGCTGCATCGGCAGGCCGAAGATGTTCGCGACACAGGTCGGGTCGGCGCCGGGGATGGGGCTCGGGGTGCAGACGGTGTCAGGGAACCGCTCCGGGTTATTCAGGCCCATGAAGTCGGGCGTCATCAGCGCGCCCATGACCGTGGCACCGACCCAGGGGTCGATGTTGAGGGTCTTGGCGGCGTTGTAGGCGACCATGATCGGCAAGAAGTAGAACACCGACCTCCACATCGAGTCGACGAAGACCCACGAAGCGGCCTTGTCGGCGGCCCGGAAGTCGACGATGCCGAGGGCGTCGAGCACGGCCGCGAAGGCGATGATCAGCGAGGCGCCCAGCAGCACGCCGAGCAGCGGCCGGAAGCTGTTGGAGAGGTACTCGAAGAAGGCGTCGAGCCACGCGACCTTGCCGCGGGCCTTGGCGCGGGCGGCGGCCTTGACGTCGGCGTCGCTGGTGCCGCTGCTCGTGGCCGCGGCGCCTGCCTTGCTCATCGCAGGCAGGTTCATGATGGCGTTGTAGACCGACTGCACGGCTCCGCCGATGACGACCTGGTAGCGATCACCGCTCTGGGGTACGGCGCCCATCACCTCCGGGATGGCGTCGAGGCCCGCCTGGTCGACCTTGCCCGCGTCGACGAGTTCGAAGCGCAACCGAGTTGCGCAGTGGGTCAGGGCGGAGATGTTCTCCGGCCCACCGACTTTGGCCACGATCTGCGAGGCCGTGTCGTTCGTTGTGGTGCTCATTTCGGTCCTGTCTTCCGGATGCCGAGCGTGAGGGTGTTGGGCTACTACCGGCCTCGGGGGTGTCAGGGCACAAAAAAAGACCCGAGGCGCACCACGTGTGCGTCTCAGGTCTTGCCCCTCACCGGCGACGTTGTGCCGCTGGATCGGGTAACAACCCTGTCAAAGCCGAAGCTTGGGGAGAAGCTACCACGGAAGTTCCCGATGTGTCACCACCTCCCCAGCCTCTCAGCGGATGACGCCGACCTTTTTCGGGGTGTTGTTCGGAAAGACCTTTGCCAGGTCTGGGGTCTGCAAGCGCTTGGTGAGCACCTCGGCCACGACGTCTCGGTAGTCGGTCGTGATCGCGAGGTCGCCGTCGAGTAGGGCGGAGGCGGACAGGCCTGGCCAGCGGCCCAGCACCGTTCCGCCTGCCACATTGCCGCCCGCAACGAACATGACGTTGCCGTGCCCGTGGTCGGTGCCACCGACCGAGTTCTCCTGCACGCGGCGGCCGAATTCGCTGAGCGTCACCACGGTGGTGTTGCCCCAGAGTGCGCCGAGATCGGCCCGGAAGGCCGCCAGGCCGCGGGCGAACGTGTCGAGGTTGCGGCGCATCGGGCCCCACTCCTCGAAGGGAGCGCCCTGGTCACGGTGCATGTCCCAGCCGCCGAGGTCGATGCAGGCTGCCTCGACCGGCGCGCCCGACTTGAGCACGCGGGCGATCTCGCGCATCCCCTTGCCGAAGTCGTCGTCGGGGTACGGAGCCGATCCGGGGGCTGTGGCGCGGGCCTTCGCCAACGCGGCCACCCCGGCCACGGCGCGGCTCGCGTCGGCGGCCACAGCGCCTCCGGCGGTGCGGTGCATGCGGTCGAGCGCGAGGTTGATGCCGCTGCGGTGCCCTTGCCAGCCCCATACGTCGAAGTCTGTGACCTCGCCCGAGAACGACGCGGTCGGAAATCCGCCCGACGCCGACACGGCCACCCGGTCGCCGACCGTCACGGCACGCACGAGGTCGGTGCTGCCCGAGGTGGCCGCGAGGTGCCGGCCGAGCCAGCCGCTGCGCAGCGACGCGGGCGCCGAACGTTCCATCGAGAGCTGTGCATCGAAGTGCGAGCGCGACGCGGCAGGGTTGCCCACCGCGTGCACGGCAGCGAGTTCGCCTGCCTTCCACAACGGCAGCAGCGGCTTCATCGCGGGGTGAAACCCGAACCCGTCGGAGGCGGGCAACGCCTGCTCGGGCCGCACGCCCAGGCCGGGGCGTGCGCGCAGGTAGTCGGGGTCGCCGAGGGGCATGACGACCTGCAGACCGTCGATGGCGCCGCGCAGGAAAATGACGACGAGGGCGTCCCGGGCACCCCGGCCCGGAGCCTGGGCAGGCGCGGGAGCGGCGAACGAGTATCGCGGTGTCGGAGAGACCATCCCGAGCGCGCCGAGCCCGGCGAACGCGGACATCGCGCTGAGCATGGTTCGGCGGGTGACGCCGTGACCGCTGTCCGCCTCGCAGGCGAGCGCCCCCAGCGACGCGGCGGCGAGTTCGCCGGCCTCACGCTCTCCGGAGAGCACCTCGTACCCGTCGGCCGTCGCGTGTACGAGAATGTCGCGGTCGTCGTGGGTGTGTACGGGCACGATGTCGTCGTGCAGCCGCCACAGGCCGGTGAATCGGTCGCGCATGGGCGGGGTCTCCTTCATCGCAGCGACATGTACGGGGAGGCCATGACCAGGCGCGTCGCCTCCGGGATGTGCCACTTCACGGCCGCCTCCGACATGCGCTCGGTGGCAGGCGGTACGGCGGTGCCGCCGGGGTCGGCGAGGAACGTGGCGAGGGCGTCGCGGTCGGCGGGCATCGGGGTGTAGCCGGTGAGCTGCGTGAACATGCGGGTCGCGGCGTCGGCGTAGGTCATCGAGGTGTTCAGCCCGAACACGGAGACCCAGGGGGTGAGCGCGAGGCTCTTGTCCCAGCCCTCGGCGATGGCCTCGGAGGCGTTCCAGCGGGCCAGCATCGAGCCGGGGTTGAGCCATGCGGAGGCGGTGTCTTTGGGCCCGTCGGGGTCGGGGTGCTCGAGGGGCAGGTGGCCGAGTCGGTCGAGCATCGAGGCGTACGTGCTCAACGGCGCCCAGGGAGAGGGGTCGCTCGGTGCCACGTACGTCGGAGTGGCCGCGGCGTATGCGGCAGCGGCGAACTCCTGCGGCCGGGCCCACTTCGCCCCGGTGGAGGCCGCGAACTCGGCGCTGTTGAACAGCACCCGCAGCACCGGCGCGATCGCGGTGCGGTTGGCGAGATAGGCGCTGCTCAGACGCGAGATGAGCGACGCGGGCGGGGTGTCGGAGACGAACCGCTGGGCCATGCGGGTGACGATGCGTTTCACCGTGGCCGGGTGTACGGCGAGCTTTTCGACGAGCGTGCGCAGCTCGGCCGGGCCCGAGCCGGCGGAGGCGTTGGCGAGGCGTGTGCCCACGACCGTCACGGCTCCCGTGGCGTGCTCACCCGCGCGGTACACGAACCGGCCCGCCTTCGGGTCGACGGAGAAGCCCGTGAGCAGCTTGGCGAGGGCCTTGACGTCGGCCTCCTTGTGCGCCCCGACGCCGACCGTGTGCAGTTCGAGCAGTTCGCGGGCGAGGTTCTCGGCGGGCTGAGCCTTGGTCGACCAAGCCTGGTCGAGGTAGAGCAGCATCGCGGGGTGTGTGGTGGCGGCGTAGAGAAGGTCGGCGAAGCGGCCCATCGCGCGCGGCCTGATCACCTCGCGGTCGTACGTACACAGCCAGCCGGCGACCTTGTCGTCGGACAGGGCGATGTGCAGGTGGTCGTGCCACATCTCCACGACCCGCTCAAGCAGTGGCCGCTTGGTGGTGAGCTGCCGCCACATCGTCGCGCGGGCCAACGCGGGCTGCGCCTCCCACGGCTTGTCGCCGGTGAACGAACGGATCCCCGGCATGTCGAGAGTGGTGACCTTGAAGGTCTTAGCGACGAACGCCTCCGTGGCGCGGTCGTCGATTGTCGCCGGCGCCAACTGTGTCTCGACCCAGCGCTTCGTGCCCATCTTGCGGATGGCCGCCGCCTGCGCAGCGGTCGCCGCGTGCGTCGCTCTGCGGGCGAGCAGCCACGCGGGATCGACCGTGAGCTTCAGGCCAGGCGCGTGAGGAGAGGTTGCGGTGGCTGAACTCACACTGACCCTTTCCGGCGTGGCACCCCCTGCCGGCACCCTTCGAGATACCTGTCGGCGCTGGGTCGAGCGACTTGAGCGGTTGCCTACGAGCGCGTGAACAGCCCTGGAGCGCGGCCTGACTGGTGGTCCTGACGAAGGGCGATGAAGCCATCGACGCGGAGCCGGGAGGGCGCCACATCGGGATGTATCCGGCCTGCGGAGAGTGGCTTGGCAGGGCTCGTGCCGGTTTGAAAGGATCGAAGGGTGGCCGCATCAGATCTGCCCCCTGATCCTTTCGGGCCGGGTTCACGGGGTTCACACGACTCCACCGAGTCGTCTTGTGCCCCGGCTCGCCATGTGACGCTGTTGCACGGCCTGGGCGGCTCGCCCCTGTCGTGGGAAAACCAGGTGGCCAAGATCCCCGCGGGTGTCTCGGCTCGCGCGCCCTGGCTGCGCGGCCTGCGCCCTGGGGGCTCGGAGTCGTTCGATGTGCCCGCCGCCTCCGCCGATCTGCTCATGCAGCTCGAACTCGAGGGCGCGATTCCGGCGGCCATCGTCGGTCATTCGCTCGGCGCGATGGTCGCCCTGCAGATGGCCATCGACGCTCCCGAGTCGTTGTCGCACCTCGTGCTCGTGGCCGGGCAGGTGCGGCCCCCGAAGTCGGTCATGCGGGCACAACGGCTCGCGTTCAAGATGATCCCGGCCAAGCAGTTCGCCAAATCCGGGGTGTCGAAGGCGAAGATGCGCGAGGCGATGCTCGCGGTCGAGGGGTTCGACGCCAGCGACCGGCTCGCCTCCGTCACGGCTCCGACGCTGGTGGTGGTGGGCGACAACGACCGCGTCAACCGGTCGGCTGCGGAGGTGATCGCCGGTGGCATCCCGGGGGCGCGGCTCGTCTCGGTGCCGCGAGCGGGCCACGATGTCATGCGCGATTCTCCGGCCGAGTTCAACGAGCTGCTCTGGGACTTTCTCGGCTACCCGGCACAGGCCGCACGCGAGTCGGAGACGTCGCTGTAGCTGCGGTGCGCAACCCCTCCGGAACAGTGACGGCCGTCACGGTTGTTGCACGGGTCATGAGGATCGACATCTGGTCAGACATCGTCTGCCCGTTCTGTTACATCGGTAAGCGCCGCCTCGAAGCGGCCCTCGAGCGCTTCGAGCACCGCGACCAGGTGGAGGTCGTCTGGCATTCGTTCGAGCTCGACCCCAACGCCCCTGTGGGTACGCAGGAGAGCACGGTCGAACACGTGGCCGCGAAGTACGGCATCCCGGTCGCGCAGGCCCGGCAGAACAACGCGGGTCTGGCCGCGCAGGCCGCCACGGTGGGGCTGCAGTTCAACTGGGAAGACGCGCTCACCGCCAATACGTTCGACGCGCACCGACTCGTTCACCTGGCTGCGACGAAGAGCCGCGAGATGGCCGACGAGATGGAAGAACGGCTCATGCGGGCCTTCTTCACAGAGGGCTTCGCCGTCGACGACCGGGCCGTGCTGCTCGACATCGCCTCCGACGCCGGGCTCGACGAGGCGGAGGCTGAGGCCGTTCTCGACTCCGACCAGTTCGCCGCCGACGTGCGCGCCGACGAGAACGCGGCGCGGCAGCTCGGCATCAGCGGGGTTCCGTTCTTCGTGTTTGCCGAAAAGTACGCGGTCTCGGGAGCCCAGCCGCTCGAGGTTTTCGAGAACGCCCTGGCCACGGCGTGGGCCGAGACGCAGCCGAAGCCGTTCGAGATGGTCACCGGCGCTGCGGGCGCAGGTGCCGAAGACGCACCCGTTTGCGGGCCCGACGGGTGCGAACTGCCGAAATGAACACGCCGCCGGAGTGGCTGACCAAGGTCGGCCCGTCGATCGAGGGTGTGCTGCCCGACTGGTTCGCCGAGTTCCAGCCCCCGGAGCGCCCCCGGCGATCGTCGGCGGTGCTCATTCTCATGGCCGGCCACGAGAGCGGCATCGTCGGTGGGGGAGGTGCGGGGGCGTTCGGTGAGGGCGTCGACGTCGTGTTGACCGAACGTTCACATCACCTCCGCTCGCACGCGGCCCAGGTCTCGTTTCCGGGCGGCCACATCGACCCCACCGACGCGGGCCCTGTCGAGGCGGCGCTGCGCGAGGCGAACGAAGAGGTCGGGCTGCGACCCAACACCGTCGACATCGTCGACAAGCTGCCCGCGCTGTACATGCACCCCCGCCAAAACGCGGTGACGCCCGTGATCGGTTGGTGGCGTGAACCGCACCCGATCGGCGTGGTCGACCACGGAGAGGTCGCGCAGGTCGCGCGCGTTCCCGTGGCCGATCTCGTTAATCCCGCCAACCGGTTCACGGTCACCGGCCCGCGCGGCTACCGCGGCCCCGGGTTCTGGGCCGGCGACATGTTCGTGTGGGGCTTCACGGCCAAGCTGCTCGACGCCGTCTTCGACCTGGGCGGCATCGCTCAGCCGTGGGACCAAGACGTCGTGCAGCCGCTGCCCGAGGTGCAGATCGGGATGTTCCGCGACGGACGTGCCTGACCCCCTCCAAACTCCGCTCCGAGTACCTGGACGTTAGAACAATTCGGTTACAGGGCAATACGGTTCGCAGTTTGATGCCGTAGTGTGTCGGCACCTGGACACCATCCACCGCAGGGGGAGCAATGCCCTATTCGCGAGCGTTCGTTCCTGTCGACGGAGGCCGCTTGAGCGCCGTCGACTTCGGCGGCAGGGGCCCCGACGTGCTGTTCATCGCAGGACACGGGTACCTCGCCACCAGTTGGACCCAGGTGGCGGCCCACCTCGGCAACGACATCCACTCGGTGGCCCTCGACCACCGGCAGCACGGCCCCGGCCTCGCTCCCCTCACGACGGGCGACAACGAATGGCTCGACGTCGTCCACGCGATCGAGGCGCTGGGGCTGAAGAACGTGATCGTCGTCGGGCACGACATGGGCGCGTTCATGGCCCTCGCGGCGGCGGCCGAGCGGCCCGACCTCATCCGCGGCGTCGTCACAGTCGACGGTGAATACGCTGATCGGCGCGGGTCGAAGCGCTACTCCGCCGCCACCGAATGCGGCGCCGACATGCTCGATCAGCTGCGCATCCGCTTCCGGTTCGGTGACGTGCTGCGCGGCGGCGACCAGGTCGCCGACTACCTCGCCCAGATGCGCCACGTCGCCGAAACCGACTGGCTCGTGCGCGGAGCCGGACCCCAATACGAGGCCGACGCCCAGTACGCATTGCGCGAACTGCCCGACGGGTCGCTCCTGCGCACCCCCTCTCCCGACGCCGTGGTGCTCGGGTACGAGTTCTCCGAGAGCGCCAAGTACCACCCGTCGTTCGAGCTGTACGGGCACGTCACAGTGCCGATCGACATCATGCACTGCCGCGACGGCAACGCCTCCAGCGATACGGAGATGCTGCGGATCCTCGCGGGGCAGCACGCGAACATCCACCTGCACATCGTGGCCTCGGGCACGGTGCCGCAATACGCGTGCCCCCAGAACGTGGCAGAAATCGTCCTGGAGGCGAACGCAAGAACAAAGGCCCGCACCGGCTGGTGACGTAGCGTTCACCTCAGGCAAGTGGAAGGCTCAGAGGACGTCGTGGCCCGGGTGCGGGGTGTTCGGAATCGTGCCGAGGCGCCCTGCCTGGAAGTCTTCGAACGCCTCCATGAGCTGGGCCCGTGTGTTCATCACGAACGGGCCGTACGCCGCCACCGGTTCGCGGATCGGCTGGCCGCCCATGAGGTACAGGTCCAGCTCGGGGGTGTGCGAGTCCTGCGAGTCGTCGGCGGTCACCTCGATGACGTCACCTTCGCCGAGCACCGCCAACTGCCCGCCCATGATCGGCCGGTTCGCCGGCCCCACGCCTCCGCGCCCGGAGAGGGCGTAGACGAGAGCGTTGTACGCGGGGTTCCACGGGATCCGCACCCGTGCGCCCGGAGCCACGGTGACGTGCGTGATCGTGATCGGCGTGTGCGTGATGCCGGGTCCCGCGTGTCCGTCGAGTTCGCCCGCGATGACGCGCAGGAGCGCGCCGCCGTCGGGGCTGCTCAGCAGGGCGACCTCGCCGCCGCGGATGTCCTGGTAGCGGGGGTCGGACATCTTCATGTGGCTGGGCAGGTTCACCCAGAGCTGCAGGCCGTGGAACAGGCCGCCTGAGACGACCAGCGACTCCGGCGGGCGCTCGATGTGCAGCAGGCCCGAGCCGGCGGTCATCCACTGGGTGTCGCCGTTGGTGATCGTGCCGCCGCCGCCGTGGCTGTCTTGGTGCTCGAAGATGCCGTCGATGATGTACGTCACCGTCTCGAAGCCGCGGTGGGGGTGCCACGACGTGCCCTTGGGCTCGCCGGGTGCGTACTCGACCTCACCCATCTGATCCATGTGGATGAAGGGGTCGAGGTCGGCGTGGCTGACGCCCGCGAACGCGCGGCGCACGGGAAAGCCCTCGCCTTCGAACGCAGAGGGAGCCGTGGTCAGGGAATTCACGCGACGCGAAACCGCCTCCGCCCCAGGTGTGCTGAGGCGCGGCAGGGTGAGGATGTCGCTAACGGTCACTGCGGGCATGTCGACCTCCGTTGTGGTCTGAGCCCGGCAACTCCGGGCGCTCACACGATACAGCGTACTTGAACCCTCAACTATTCCGCAGCGTAGACGGCGATGGTGAGGGCGTTTTTTCGGCGCGTGATGAGCGCGAGGGGCTGTCTGGGCTGCTGGATTGCCAGGGGCAGGATTCAGTCGTCGTAGACGGTGGATCGGTGGCCGACGTGCAGTGCCACGATGACGAGACGGTCATCGTGGATGTCGGTCACGATGCGCCATGGGCCGGTTCGGTATCCCCAGAGGCCTGCCAGGTTTCCGGTGTACCCCTTACCGCGTGAGCGGGGATCATCGAGCTGCTCGACCTCGCGCAGCAGTGCAATGATTCGCTTCTGTACGGGACGGTCGAGTCGGCGCAGGTCCTTCTCTGCCCGTTCCGTGAACTCAATCCGCCACGTCAAGGTCGGCCTCTACCTCGTCCAGGGAGCGGGTGCTCGCGCGTCCGGCACGCACGTCAGCGACGTCGGCGAGAAGGTCGTTCTCCCAGATCAAGCGGTCGATGTGCACCTCGATCGCCTGGCGGAGGTAGAACGCTTTCGACCGGCCGGTGCGGGCCGCGAGCCGGTCGAGCTTCGCTGCGGTCTCGGGCGTGAGCTTCACCGATGTCGGAACGACGGACACGTTGCTCACCTCACAGGGGGTTGACTACCTATAGTCAACCCCCTGTGACTACCGGTAGTCAATCGAGAAGCGCGAGCGACCTGCGCATGTTCCTGCATGCAGCCACGGTTATAGAGACAGCGAGAAGACCCCCTGCCGGCGAGCGAGGGGGTCTTCAGCGCGGTCCGGTGGGCTACTTCTTCAGCGAGACCTCGGCTCCGCCGGAGAAGAGCGAGTCGTGGAGCTCGATGCGCTGCAGCGTCGCCCCTTCTGGGACGTCGAACACGATCGGAGCGTTCTTGACGGTGTTTCCGGGGTTCACTGCCGTGAGGAAGGCCTTGTCCCAATCGTCCAGAGACGGGACCTGGCGGGCGCTGAACTCGCGGCCCTGATCATCGAAAGCCTTCTGGGAGTCTGCCGACAGGGTTCCCGCTTCCTTCCCGGTGTTCGTGACGTCGACCCGCACGATCACCCAGGTGCCCTGGGCCTCCTCGGGGAAGGTCGTGCCGATGCTCTTTCCTGGCGTCTCGACCTCCGTCACGGTGAACTCGAACTTGCCGTCGCTCACGGGCTGTCCGATGGTCGCGGCAGCCGGGTCGGCCTTCGTCTGTTGCTGGCTGTTGGTGCCCGTTGTCGTTGACGCGGGACTTGAGTCGTCCCCTCCGCTCAGGGCCGAGATGATGACCATCAAGGCGATGAGGATGAGCGGAATCACGAAGCGCTTCTTCTTGAACCAGGGGCGCATGGCCTTCTGGTAGGCCTTGTCCGCCTTTGCCTGGGCCTTGGCGTTCGTGGGGGAGTCGATCTGTGACGACATCGAGCTTGTTCTCCTGATAGTGATGCGCGGTTTGTGCCTGTGATCTTCACATCGCATGGGTGCCCCCGCCGCTACATCTCCATCCAGATCGTTACTGGGACGTAATTGGTTTGATACCAAGGGGATTCGTGAGCCACTCGAGTCGAAGAGGTTTTGCGTCGGAGCCATGTTCCGCCCGCGTTCTTCCTCGGTTCGATCACACGTGACGTGAGGGAGCGTTATCCGCCCACTCACGTCAGTTCGTCACACGGCCAGGTGCAGGCGCAGGGCTCGGTCTATGTCTGCCATCACGGTTCCTGATACGTGGCCGATTCTGGTGCCCAGGCGGGTCACGTCTATGGAACGGATCTGTTCTGCCTGGGCCTTCGAGTCGACGTCCAGGCCCGTCGCCTCCGCCGGGAGCAGCGCCTGGAAAGGAAAGACCTTGGTGACGTTGCCGGTCACCGGCACCACTGCGATCTCGCCGCGGCTTCTGCGGATGCTCACACGGGTGTGGGCGTCGTGGCCGACGATGACCACTGGCCGCATCTTGTGGGCCTTGCTGCCCTCCGTCGGATCGAGGCGGGCCCAGACGATGTCACCACGCCTCATCGGAGAGCCCGTCCGTGTCGGTGGTGGCCCAGGCGGTCGCGTCTCCAGACAGATCGCGTTCGTCGGCGGCCTGTTCGTACTCCTGCGACAGGCGCGTCTCACGTAGAGCGGCGATGGCCTGCCGCAACGCGGCGGAGCGGCCAGCCACTCCGGACTCGGCGACGATCTCGTCGAGCAGTGCCACATCCTCGTCGGGAAGGCTCACGCTGAGCTTCATACTTGCGAGGCTACGCGCGGTATCACCAGCAGCGACACCGGCTTGGACTCATGAGCGCGGGAGAGTGAGGCCTGCCCACCGACCGACGGTGTCCTGCGACGCATGACATTCGTCATGGGGAGGTCGTGACAGGTGCCGTGGGTGCCTCGCGCCGGTTCGCCGGATCGTTGAGGACATGAACAGATCACTCGTCACCGTCTCCGGAGTGACCGACGGGCGTGGAGTTGCCGGCGTCGGCGCGTCACAGGGGTACGCGCCGGCCATCGAGATCTCCGGGCTCACCAAGACCTTTCGCACCCGCGCCGGAGTCGTTCGGGCCGTCGACGGCATCGACCTGCGCATCCAGCGCGGCGAGGTCGTCGCTCTGCTCGGACACAACGGGGCGGGCAAGACCACCACGCTCGACATGGTGCTCGGGTTCACCTCCCCGACCTCGGGGTCGGTGCAGGTGTTCGGCACCGACCCCGGCCGCGCGGTGCGGGCGGGGCTCGTCGGCGGCATGCTGCAGACCGACGCGCTGCTGACCGACCTCACCGTCGCCGACACGCTCGCCATGGTCGCGACCCAGCACATCAACCCGATCAGCGTGGAGGCGGCTCTCGAGCGAGCCGGCGCCACCGCGATCGCCAAGCGGCGCGTCTCCGCCTGCTCCGGAGGCGAGCAGCAACGACTCCGGTTCGCGCTCGCACTCCTCGCCGACCCTGACCTGCTCGTGCTCGACGAGCCCACCGCGGGCATGGACGTGGCCGCCCGCCGCGAGTTCTGGGCCACCATGCACGCCGAGGCCGACGCGGGCCGCACCATCGTCTTCGCCACCCACTACCTCGCCGAAGCCGAGGAATTCGCTGAGCGCACCGTCGTCATGCGGCAGGGGCGGATCGTCGCCGACGGCACCACTGACGAGGTGCGTGCCCTAGGCGGCACCCGCACGGTGAGCTGCGCCTGGGACGACCGCGACGGCGACCCCGCGCACCTGCCCGGCGTGGCGGGTGCCGAGCGCGTCAACGGGCGAGTCCTCCTCCATCTCGCCGCCCGGGTCACAGGGGGCCCGGACGGCGCCATCTCCGCCCACGGCGACGCGCCGCCCGATGCGCTCGCCCGCGAGACCGACGGTTCGGCCGACGTGAACGCTCGCGGCGAGGGCAGCCCGTCCGACGTGCTCGCCCGACACCTGCTCACCCGCACCAATGCCCGCGACGTGCTCATCCAGGAGGCGAGTCTCGAAGACGCCTTCATCGGTCTGTCGACCCACGACGACCCCACGACCATCGAAAGCACCGACGAGGGGAGCCACCGATGAGCCTGGCCACCACACCTGCGACGACGAAGGCATCCACTGTGAACAGCAACAACACCCTCACTGCGACCCGTGCGAGAACCCGTGGCACAGCCCGTCCGTCGCCGCTCCTGGCGACACTGCGGTACGCGGGCCACGACACCGTTCGACACCTGCGCATGTTCGCCAGCGTCTTCTTCATCACGCTGCTGCCGACCGCGATGTACCTCATGTTCGGAGCCATGACCGAGTTCGGCGACTTCGACGCCGGGTCGGGCAACGTCAAGGGTTCGATCATGGTGTCTATGGCCGTCTATGGCGCGATCGTCGCCACGACGAACATCGCCGGATCCGCGGCGGTCGAGCAGAGCCAGGGATGGGGGCGACTCCTCGCGATGACGTCGATGTCGTCGCTCCGGTACGTGTGCGCGAAGGTGCTGGTCGCGCTGGTCATGGCGGTGCAGCCGGTCGTGATCCTGTTCGCGGTCGGCTACGCCACCGGCGCGAAGATCGGATCCCCCGCGCAGTGGTTGGCCACGTTTGCCCTCACTGTCGGCTGCTCGGTCGTGTTCGCCCTGTACGGCCTGGCGTTCGGCCTGTTCTTTCGCAGCGAGAGCGCCCTGGGCGCCGCCTCCGGGCTGCTCGTCATCCTCGCCTTCTTCGGCAACCTGTTCACACCGCTCACGGGCACGCTGCTCGAGATCGCCCGCTTCACGCCCATCTACGGTGTCGGTGGCCTGGCCCGCTGGCCCCAGCTCGAAGGCGCGGTGCTGGGTTCGATCGGCACGACCTCCGACTCGCTGACGTGGCTCATCGCTAATGTCGCCGCATGGACCCTTCTGTTCGGCGTGGCGTGCATGATCGCGATGCGTCGTCGGGCCGTGCGGCGATGACCACCGGCACCGACCAGTCGAGGCCCGACCTCCACGCGGAGGCCGGGTCGCGGCCGTCGACTCTTGAACTGCGCCGGCGGTCGTTCTGGAACGACGACTCCTCCGAGCAGAAGCCCGTGAGTCGCTCGGAACTGGCGTTCACGTCTGTGTGGCTGGTCTTTCTCATCTCCCCGGCGGTCGCGATCGTCGCCGGGCCTGCATCGATTCCGGTCAAGGTTCTGAGCGGGCTGTCGCTCATCGCGTTCGGGGTTCTGTACACGGTCTCGTGGGTGAAGCCGCGCCTGGTGAGCGGGTTGGGGTCGTTCGGCTCGGCGATGGCGTGGATCGCGGTTCTCTGCGTCTGTATCGTCGGCGCCGCCCCCGCAGCCGGGCCGACGGTGCTCGCCACGGCGCCGTTTCTCATGGCGCTGCTGGTGTTTCGGCTCCCGTTGCGCGCCGCGCTCGTCTCCACGGTGGCCGTCGCCGTAGCCGTGATCGGATTCGTCGCCTGGCGTCTGCCGGAGTCCGCCGTCTGGGTGACGACGATGATGTCGATGTGCGCGGTCATCTTCGTGATGATCCGCTGGACGGCGGATCACGAGGATCGGTCGGTGCGCATGGCCCACGACCTCGAACTCTCGCAGCAGCGCGAGGAGTTCGCGCGCGACGTACACGACATCCTGGGGCATTCGCTGACCGTGGTGGCGGTCAAGACCGAGCTGGCCCGCAAGCTGCTCGACCGCGATCCGGAGCGGGCCCGCGCCGAACTCGACGACGTGCTGGCCCTCACCCGTGAGGCACTGGGTGAGGTGCGCTCGACCGTGGGGCGTCTGCGCACCCCGACGTGGGCCGAGCAACTGCACTCCGCGCGAACGGCGCTCGACGCGGCGGATGTCGAGGCGCGGCTCCCGACCGATGCCGGCACGGTGCCGGTGGCTCAACAAGAACTGTTCGCGTGGTGCCTGCGCGAGGCGGTCACCAACGTCGTCCGCCACTCGGGTGCCACCCGATGCACGGTCGCGGCCGAGCCCGGGTTGCTGGCGGTGACGGACGACGGAGTCGGGATGGGGTCTGACGCGCTGGCCGACGGCGCCACCGAGGGCAACGGCCTCGCGGGTCTGCGCGAGCGAGTGATCCGAGCCGGCGGGACGCTGTCGCTCGGCCCGGCGCACGGCTCCGACCTCACGCCCGACGCACACCGGGCCAAGCGGCCGGGCACGCGCGTGGAGGTGCGGCTGTGATGGCGCTGAGCGGTCGGTCGGTGATCGATGACCTGGGCTTTCGGGCAGACTGCCCTGGCATGTGTGGGGAGATGACATCGTGAGCGCTCCGATCCGGCTGCTGCTGGCCGACGACCAGGCACTGGTGCGCGGAGCCCTCGCCGCGCTGCTCGACCTCGAAGGGGACCTGCAGGTCGTGGCGCAGGTCGGCTCCGGCGACGAGGTGGTGGCGGCGGTGCGGGACAAGGCCGTTGACGTGGCGCTGCTCGACATCGAGATGCCGGGCCTTGACGGCATCTCTGCCGCTGCCGCAGTCAAGTCCGCGGGGTTGCCGTGCCGCACGATGATCGTCACCACGTTCGGCCGCCCCGGCTATCTGCGACGAGCCATCGATGCAGGTGCCAGTGGGTTCGTCGTCAAAGACACACCCTCCGACGACCTCGCGGAGGCCGTGCGCCGCGTCCACGCGGGCCTGCGAGTCTTCGACCCGTCACTGGCGGAGGAGTCGCTCGTCACCGGCTCGAACCCCCTCACCGAACGCGAACGCGACGTGCTGCGCGCCGCGCTCGACGGCGCCTCGGTCAACCAGATCGCGTCGGCGCTCTTCCTCTCCGCGGGCACGGTGCGCAACCACCTCTCCTCGGCCATCGGCAAGACCGGCTCCAACAACCGCACCGAGGCGGCCCTGACGGCCCAACGCAACGGCTGGCTGTGACGTGCGCAGGGGAGCGATGAGAGACCCGGGCGTATTCCTCTACGACGGGGAGTGCGGCTTCTGTGGAGCCAGTGCCCGGTTGCTGCGCGACCGTGCGCGGCCGCGCGGCATCGACATCCGGCCGTGGCAGCAGACCGACCTGGCGCCGCTCGGCGTGACCGAGCAGCAGTGCCGAGAGGCCGCGGCCCTGGTCACAGTGGATGCGTCCGGTGCTCCGCGCGCGTGTTTCGGTGCCGAAGCGATCGCTGGAGCGTTGCGTGCCGGGCGGCTCGCGTGGCCGCTGGTCGGGCTAGCCCTCCAGGCTCCGGGCGTGAGGGTCCTGTCCCGAATCGTCTACGCCTGGGTAGCCCGAAACAGGCACCGCCTGCGCACGCCTTTCCGTTAGTCGCCTTCGGCGCCGGTCGCCGGTACCGCGGGAGGCTCCTGACCTGCACGTTCGCCCTGATCCGAAGAGTCCCGAGGTACACAATTGCGAACCTGATCTGGCTGCGTCACCAGGCGCTCGGTGTCGGTTGTCCACAACCCTGACCAATTGCGTTTCGTGGCAAGGCTGCGGTGGATATCGCCCGACCCGTGTCGGGGCACGCTGGTAACTCCGGTTCTCGTGGACGACAGGGGGCACGATGGTTGTCATGACTGCAGAGGCGGAGCCGCAGGCGCCGCAGGGCGACGAAGTGAATCATGTGACCGATCAGGAGGCTGTGGCGTTCGGTCGCGATGTCGTCGTGCCGTGGCCGGGTCGCAGGCCGTGGACCCGCGCCGACCTCGACGCGCTGCCCGCTGATGGGCGTCGCTATGAGCTCTTCGACGGAGTCCTCGTCGTGAGCCCCTCACCGGTCATGGGTCACCAGTACGTATCGGGTGAGCTGTTCCTGTTGATCAACGCCGCGTGCCGGTCTGATCCGGTCCATGATCTGATCGTGTTGTCCGCACCCTTCGACGTGTGGCTGGCTGACGATTCCTTGTCGCAGCCCGATCTCCTGGTAGCCCCGCGCGAGCAGTTCGACGCCAAGGGCATGTCAGGAGTTCCGCTACTCGTGGTCGAGATCCTCTCGCGCAGCACCAGAGCGTTCGATCTGTACGTGAAGCGTGAGCGGTATGAACGCGGCGGGATCGAGCACTACTGGATCGTCGACCCCGACAAGCCCAGTCTGACGGTGCTGCGGTTGGAAGCCGGCGAGTACGTGGAGGCCGCCCGTGTCGTCGGACCCGAGACGCTGACCCTCACGGATCCGTTCGAGGTGTCCATCACCCCGTCGCGGCTCACGTTCACCTCGTCGCAGGATTGACCAGACCTGTCAAAGCCCTGTGAAAGGTGCGGCTGGCCTTGCGGCGTGCAGCGGAGGTCGGGACGATAGAGGTATGCGCACTTCCAGCAGTGGTCGGTATTCACGTCGAACCCGTGTCGTCGGCGCGTCCACCGCTGCCGTCGTGGTGCTCGGGGCCGCCGGGGCGTTGGCGCTCAACGCAACCAGCGCCTCCGCCGAACTCGCGCCGATGTCGGCGCAAGAGCTGCTCGTGGCGATGCACGACGCCGAGCGCTCGCCACTCTCCGGCACCGTCGAGCTTTCCGCCGACCTCGGGCTCCCCGACGTGCGCGGCCTGGGTGACGGTGCGACCGGCCCGCTGGCGCTGCTCGCCGGCAACCACCAAGTGCGGGTGTGGAAGGGCGAGAAAGCCCAGTCGCGTATCGACCTCGTCGGTGACGCCCGCGAAGACAGAGTGACTCTGAACGGCTCCGACCTGTGGGTCTGGTCGTCGCAGACCAAGGAGGCGCGCCACTACATCCTGCCGAAGCACGGCCAGAAGCACGGCGGGATGCGGGGCAAGGGCGGGCACGCCGAGACGATGAAACGCCACGGTGGCGCCGCCGGCGAAGCGCCCACGACTCCGCAGGAGGCCGCCGACCGCGTGCTCGAGGCCATCGGCGACACCACCGCCGTCACCACGGCGAACACCGAAGTCGCCCGGCGTGCGGCCTACTCGCTCGTGCTCACCCCGAAGACGCAGGGCACGCTGGTCGATCGCGTCGAACTCGCCGTCGACGGCGAGACGAAGGTGCCGCTGCGCGTGCAGGTGTTCTCGACCAAGATGACCAACCCCGCTTACTCGGTCGGCTTCAGCAAGGTCGACTTCACAGCGCCCGACGCCTCCGTGTTCAGCTTCACCCCTCCCTCGGGGGCCACGGTCACGACGACCGACGTCGCAGCCGACATGCGACAGAAGCGCGCCGAGAAGGGCGAGCTGACCGAGGCCGAGAAGGCGACAATGCGCGAGCGTCACGCTGCGGCAATGCAGGACAAGAAGAGCAAGCAGGACAATACCGACGCCAAGAACGCGACCGGCGAGGGCTGGGCGCGTGTCTACGTCGCCGATGCTCCCAAGGACAGAGACGGCAAGCCGGTCGGCAACGCCGCCGATGCGCTGCTCAAGCAGCTCGAAGGCGACCAGGCTCCGGCCGCGAACAACGACACCGCCCGCACGATGACCCGCCTGCTCGAAGCCCTACCCAAGCGCACGGTCAACGGAGTGACGGGCACCGTGTTCGAGGGCACGCTGTTCACCCTCGTGCTCGCTGACGACGGCCGGGTCGGGCTCGGTGCCGTGCCGGCTGACACCGTGTTCAGCGCACTCACCAAGTGACCAGCGCAGTCACCGAGTCCGTCGACGGAGCGATACCCGCCGACGGTGCGAGCGCGCGGGCCGGAGCTGGGGAGCAGCCCTCCTCCGCGGTCCGCACCTCGGGTCTGACCAAGAAGTTCGGCGGTGTCGCCGTGGTCGACGGCATCGACCTGTTCGTGCCCCGCGGCGCCGTGTACGGCTTTCTCGGCCCCAACGGCTCGGGCAAGACGACCACGATCCGCATGCTCCTCGGCCTGGCCAGGCGTGATGCAGGCGAAATCCACGTGCTCGACCGGCCGATGCCCGCCGCTGCGACCGAGGTGCTCACTCGCGTCGGCAACCTCGTCGAGGGTCCGGCGTTCCACAACCACCTCACCGGCCGCGCGAACCTGCGTCGCCTCGACGCGGTCGACGCCTCCGCCGACCCGGCCACCAGCGCGGCCCGCATCGACGCCGCCCTCGACCGGGTCGGACTCCTCGCCGCCGCAGGAAAGCGGTACCGCGCCTACTCCCTCGGCATGAAGCAGCGCCTCGCCATCGCCGCGGCCCTGCTGCAGCCCCGCGACCTGCTCGTGCTCGACGAACCGACCAACGGCCTCGACCCGCAAGGCACACGCGAGATCCGTTCACTCATCGGCTCACTCGCCTCCGATGGCGTGACGGTGTTCGTCTCCAGCCACCTGCTTTCCGAAATCGAGCAGGTCTGCACGCACCTTGGCATCATGCGCGAGGGCCGCCTCGTCGCCCAGGGCACCGTCGCCGAGGTGCGTGGCGGTGCGCCCACGGAGGTCGTTCTGCGCACCCGCGACGTCGAGGCGGCCGCGGGCGTGCTCGTCGAGCAGGGCCTCACCGGGGTGACGCCCGGGCCTGTCGATCACGCCTCGGGTACAGCCCGCATCGTCGCCCAGCTCGGAGCCGACACCTCCGCGACGCCCGAGCAGCTCGTCTCCGAGCTCGTCTCCGCCGGAGTGAGGGTGCGCGAATTCGCGCTGCGCCCACCGGAGCTGGAAGACCTGTTCGTATCGCTCACCGGATCGGGGTTCGATGTCCGCCACTGAGATCGTCGACGCCGTGGCGCTCCCTGACGAAACGGCGGCCAGCACCGGCGGCCGGCCGGGCGCGATGCGGGCGTGGCTGCGGCTGTTCGCCTCCGAGCTGCGGCTCATCACCGGCCGCCGCCGCAACCAGGCGGGCCTTGCCGTGCTCTTGTCAGTGCCGATCATCATCGGAATCGCGGTGTGGAACAACGCCCCTCGCGGTCCGCACGGCCCGGCGTTCATGTCGTCGATCACCGACAACGGCATCTTCGTCGCCCTCACCGCGCTCACGGCCGAGATCACGCTGTTCCTACCCCTGGCCGTCGCGGCGCTCACCGGCGACACGGTCGCGGGTGAAGCCGGTGGCGGGACTCTGCGGTATGTGCTCACCGTGCCCGTCGGAAGGGCGAAACTGCTGCTCACCAAGTACGCGGCCGTCGTCACGGGCCTGGCCATCGGCACGTTCGCCGTGGCGATCACGGGCATCCTCGTCGGGCTTGCGCTGTTCAGCAACGGCCCGGTACTCACGCTCTCCGGCGTCGAACTGCCCTACGCAGAGGCCGTGTGGCGGGTTCTCCTCGCCGCCGCTTACGTCACCGCTGGACTGGCTGCCCTCGCCGCGCTCGGCATGTTCATCTCCACGCTCACCGAGCAGCCCATCGCAGCGATGATCACCGTGGTCATCGTCGTCACCGCCATGTGGATCACCACGGGGATCGCTCAGATGGACTTTCTGCACCCGTACCTGCTGGTCACGCAGTGGTCCGCGTTCGGTGATCTCTTCCGCGAGCCGATCTTCACCGACAACATCGCCCGCGGCATGCTCGTCAACGGCGCCTACACCGTCGTCGGCCTCGCCGCCGCCCTATGGCGCTTCACCAGGGCCGACATCACGAGCTGACCGGCCGGGTCGGCGGCCGTGTCGGTCCGGCGCTGTTGGGCGGCGGTAGCCTTTCCCGTTGTGAATGTCGCTGCGCCCCGCCTTCGTGAGGGGAACGTGCTCGCAGCCGTCTCCGCCGGCGGCGCCGTCGGAGCGGGGGCGCGCTGGTCCCTCGGGCAGGCCTGGCCGGTGCACGCAGACGCGTTTCCGTGGTCGACCCTCGCCATCAACGTCGCGGGGTGTTTCGCCATCGGTGTGCTCATGGTGGTCGTCACCCGTCGCTCCACACACCTGCCCTACCTGCGTCCGTTTCTCGGAGTCGGAGTGCTGGGCGGCTTCACCACCTTCTCCACGTTCGCGCTCGAGGCCTTCGAACTCACTGCGGCCGGACTTCACGTGACCGCAGCCGCCTACCTCCTGCTCACGCCCGCCCTCGCCGTCGGAGCGGCCCTGCTCGGCACCCGAGTCACCTCTGCCGCGCTCGCAGGGGAGGCTGCATGAGTCTTCTTCTCGTGATGCTGGGTGGTGCTGCAGGGGCTCCGGCGCGGTTTCTCGTCGACCGCGCCGTGATGCGTGGCCGCTCGGGCGTGATGCCGTGGGGGACGTTCGCGGTCAACGTGATCGGGTCGTTCGTGCTCGGCCTCGTCGTCGGCGCGGGCGTGCCGCAGACGTGGCGACTCCTGCTCGGCACCGGCTTCTGCGGAGCCCTCACCACCTACTCCACGTTCAGTTTCGAGAACGTGCGGCTCCTGCAGGAGGGCCGCAGCGAGATCGCGCTCGCCAACACCGCGGCCTCCCTCGCGGCCACGAGTGCGGCCGTCGGCGCGGGCCTGCTGCTCGGCTCCGTCGTGGCGGGAGGCTGAGTGACGCGATTCCGAGGGATTCTCGCCGACACCCGGCCCCTGCAGAACCCGCACTACCGGCGGCTGTTCTGGGCCAACGTCGTCACGGTGATCGGGGCGCAGCTCACGATCGTGTCGGTGCCGGCCCAGATCTACGCCGACACCGGCTCCTCCGGGTACGTGGGCCTCACCGGCCTGTTCGGGCTGGTGCCGCTCGTCGTGTTCGGCCTCTACGGAGGCTCGCTCGCCGACCGTTTCGACAAGCGTCGCCTGCTCGTCGTCACGACGTGGGGGCTCATCGTCACCAGCGGACTCTTCGCGGCTCAGGCCTTCGCAGGGAGCACGAACGTGTGGTTGCTGCTCGGCCTCTTCTCGCTGCAACAGGCGTTCTTCGCGGTCAACCAGCCGACCCGCACGGCGGTGTTGCCGGCGATCCTGCCTCCCGAACGGCTACCGGCGGCCAACGCGCTCAACATGACCGTGATGAACGGAGGCGGAATCGCCGGCCCCCTCATCGCCGGCGCGCTCATCCCGTTCACCGGCTTCGCCTGGCTCTACACGGTCGACACGATCACCCTGTTCGCCACCCTCGGTGCGGTGCTCGCGCTCCCGGCCCTTCCGCCGCACACAGACCCTGACCACGCGGGCGACCCAGACAGGCACGAGGCGCGCCAGGGATCGGTCTGGGAGGGGCTGCGCTACCTCGCGGGGCACCCGGTGCTGCTCATGTCGTTCGTGGTCGACCTCATCGCGATGATCTTCGGCATGCCTCGCGCCCTGTTTCCCGAGCTCGCACACACAGCCTTCGCCGGCCCGCAGGAGGGCGGTCTGGCGTTCGCGCTGCTGTTCGCGGCGATCCCGGCGGGTTCGGTTCTCGGAGGCGTGTTCTCGGGGTGGGTTGGCCGCGTCGAACGCCAGGGGCGCGTCATCGTGCTCGCGATCATGGCCTGGGGCGTGGCCGTCACCGTGTTCGGAGTCGCGGCGGGCATGGCCGCGTCGACACCGGGCGACGCAGCCCGAGCGCTGCCGTGGTTGATGGTCGGCGTGTTCGCGCTCGCGTTCGGTGGCGCCGCCGACATCGCCTCCGCGGCCCTGCGCCAGACGATGCTGCAGAGCGCAGCCACCCCCGCGGTGCGAGGGCGGCTGCAGGGCGTGTTCATCGTGGTCGTCGTGGGTGGGCCTCGCATCGCGGATGTCGTACACGGCGGTGCGGCTGACCTGCTCGACCGCACGGCCCTGTCGGCCACCGCGGCCGCCATGAGCGGAGCCGTCCTCGCGACCACGATCGGCGGCGTGCTCGTCGTCGTCGGGGTCGCCGTGGCGGCTCTGTGGGGCAGGTCGTTCTGGCGCTACCGCCCCCAGCCCCACGGTGAGCGTCTCGGCTGAGCGAGGTCGCTGACCTGCGCGAGATGAGAGCGCGAGGTGAGAGTCAGGAGTGACTCATCGACCCGTCCGGCTAGTGCCCGGTCCCCTTGAGCAAGGTGCGCATCGTGTCGATCTCTTTTGTCTGATCGGCGACCATGGACTCTGCCAGCGCCCTCACCTCGGTGTTGGCGGTTGTCTGCAGCACATCGCGCGCCGAGCGCACGGCTCCGGCGTGGTGGTCGATCATCATCTCCAGCCAGAGGTGGTCGAACTCTTTGCCTTCGGCTGCGGCGAGCCGTTCCATCGACTCCGGGCTCATCACGCCCAGGTGATCGCCGTGTGCCCCTGGGCTCGCAGCCACGCTGGATGTCACAGCACCGTCATCTGGGGCTTCGCTCGGCTCGTCGGTGGTCACAGCCGCCGTCGGTTCGTCGGTCTCGCGGTCGGCGACGCCCCAGGCCGTGAGCCAGCCGGTCATCTGGTCGATCTCGGGCTTCTGCGCGTCGGAAACGTGTCGGGCGAGGTCTTGCACCTGCTTCGAGGCCCCGTGCCGGTCGTCGAGAGCCAGCAGGCTCATCTCGATGGCCTGCTCGTGGTGGGGAATCATGCTGCGCGCGAACGCGATGTCCCCCTCGTCGCCCCGCCGTGTCGTGCCTGAGGTCGCGCCGGCGCCGGAGGCCGAAGCCGCGCTCTCAGCGTCAGCGGTGGGAGAGGAGGCGGTGGGGGAGGCGGTGGGCGCCGTCGTCGCGGGCGCCTGCGGGGCGCCCCCACTGCAGCCGGCGATGGTCAGACCGATCGTCAGCAGGGTCGCGGCGGCGCGAACGCTTCGGGGTCTCACGGCGCTCCTTGAAGGAGATGACTTCGGATGCGGCGGAACGAGTGAGCCTCACCTTACGGCCATTCCGCCGCCTCCGCGGGGCGGCGCGAGGGTGTCGCGCCGGTGTGCCTGTGCGAGGTCAGCGACGTCGGCGGCGCGACCGCAGCTTCACGCCCGGGAGCGCGGGTGCCGGGATGCGGTCACGCTCGCCGACATAGCCCTCGACGTGCCCGAATCGCTCTGCGCCCGCCTCCCATTCGTCACGGAAGGCTTTGATCTCGTCGCTGGTGCGCCCGACGAAGTTCCACCACATGATGATCTCTTCTTCGAACGGGGTGCCGCCGAGCAGCAGCGCCCGTGCGCCGTCGGGCCCTGCGGTGAGGCCGAGCGACGTGGCGCCGGAGTCGATCACGGCGAGTTCTGCCTCGGCGACCGGGGTGGCCCGGCCGTCGTCGCAGGCCAGCGTGAGCGAGCCGGTGTCGAGCAGGATGCCGTGCTCGAATGACGGGTCGAGATCGAGCGAAAGGGCGGTGCCGGGGGCGAGCACGAGCTCGGCGCCGAGCAGCGGCGTGTGCACGACGACGGGCGAGGCCGCCTCCGGCAGCGCAGGCAGCTGGCCGATGAACACCCGCGCGGTCGCTTGCCCAGCCACGGTGGGCAGCTCGGCGGGGGTCGGCTCGTAGTGGTCGAAATCGCGCGGCGCGTGGCGGGCGGAGTCTGGCAGGGCCAGCCACAGTTGCACGCCGTGCAGCACGGTCGTCTCTGGGGTGGTGACTTCGCTGTGGCAGATGCCGCTGCCGCCGGTCATGAGGTTCATCTCGCCCGGGCGCACGAGGCCGTGAACGCCTCCGGAGTCGCGGTGCTCGATCGTGCCCTCGAACAGCCACGACACGGTCTGCAGTCCGGTGTGCGGGTGCGGAGCGACGTCCATGCCGGGGCCGTCGACGCCCACGCGGGTGGGGCCGTAGTGATCGACGAAGCACCAAGCGCCGATGAGGCTGATGTCCTTGTGCGGCAAGGTGCGGCGCACCTTCATGGCCCGCAGCCCGCCGAGCGGCACCTCGCGAGGGTCGAGAACGGTGACCGCAGACATGTTGACCTCCGTGCGTGTAGGGGCGACGCGTCAGTCGTCGAGGTCGGGAGCTCCGAGTGCCTTGGCCAGTCGCAGAACCGGGCCGGCCTCGGCGTGACGACCCTGACGCTGTAGGGATCGGCCGAGAAGCAGCGCCGCGTAGCCATCGGCGGGGTCTTCGCCGAGTACCTGGCGGGCGGTGGTCTCGGCCCGCGCGAGCTGTGCGGAGTGGTAGTAGGCGCGAGCGAGCAGCAGAAGGGCTGCGGTGGTTCCGTGCAAGTAATCGGTATGGGCCCCGCCTCCGCGCAGGCCGAGCAGCTTCTCGAGCTTGACCGCGGCGGCGGTGTACTCGCGCAGAACGAAATGCTCTTGCGCCTGTTCGTACAGGCTGGAGCCTGAATCTGCAGTCGCGTTATCGCCTGCTCCGTAGGGGGCGGGCGCGACGGGCGCGCCGGCTTGGTAGGCCAGGTTCGACGAAATCGTCATCCAAACCTCCGAGAGGACGGAGCGGGCTAGTGCCGTTCATTGAACGACCAATTACTTCCCGTCAGGTCGAGCGTCCGACATGCGGCGGTCTCGATCTCATGATGCGACCCATTCTGCCCCCATCCTTGCGCGAAAACCTGTATCGCGCGCCGATGGCCGGATTGTCGCGTGGACAACCCGGCCATCGGCGGCGGTCTGTGTAGATGAACCGCAGGTGCGTCGCTGCTCAGCCTGTGAACCGCTGGAGCGTCACAGCGTCGCCCTTTTTCGTGATTGCCCAGGCGGTGTTCGTGCCGCGCTCGGTCGTCATCGCCAGCGAGCCGTCTCCGGCGTCACCACCGACAGGGCGGGGGCGATTACACGCGTCAAGGCTCACCCGGAAGCCGTCGGTGACCAGGCGCCCGTCGGCCAGCAGGGTCCCCTTCTCCGAGACGAACTCCTGCGGCGTACCGCGCAGGCACTGCTGCGCCTCCCCGCCCTTCCAGAGCGTGGTGGTCAGCGCCGAGAACTCCTCGCCGCGAGGGCTGTCGGCACGGCCGAGCACGACGTGTTCGCTGGCCTTCGGAGTGAGCCAGGTGTAGGCAGTCACCCCGCCGCTCGGGTGCAGGGTGTTGGCCATGTAGCGCATCGTCCATGTATTCGAATCAAGCTCGTACACGGCCCGCCCGATGTTGGCGCTGTACGCCTGCTCCCAGATGCCGAAGACCTTGCCGTCGGTCACGCGCAGAGCGAGCACGGGCAGGCCCCAGTTCTCGAAGCCCTCGCGGGCGGCGTAGCCGACGCTCTTCCACGAGACGCCGCGACGGCCGACCGTGCCGCGGAACACCTCTCCGCCGTCCTTTGTCGACGCCGTGCCCACGTACACGCCGCTGCCGGGCGCGTCAGCGACCGTCACGGCCGACTCGCCACGGGGCAGCGCGACCTTGGAGAAGCCGCGACCCGTGAACCGCCAGAGTCCGCCGTTCGCGGTCACCCACACGTCGTTCGTGGAGGTGCCGTCGATGGTCGCCTTGCCAGGGTCGCCGAGCTCGGTGCCCAGGCGGTAGTGGGTCGCCGAGGTGGTGGTCTTGCCGCGGTTCGTACGCGTGGTGACACGCAGCACCTCGGCCTTGCGGTCCCTGCCCTCGGAGAGGACGTAGACGACCCCTCCACCTGGTGCCGTCATCGCCACGGGAGTGCCGGTGGCCGAGATCGTGCCCAGCGAGCGGACGGCCGTGAATGCGCTGGCCGGAGCCGCGCGGCGGGTCGCAAGTGCGGGTGCGCTCGCAGCTTCGGCCGCGGAGCCGAGCGCCCCGACTCCCATCGAGGCGGCGAGTGCGGCCACGCCGGCGGCAGCGGTCAGACGCCGACGCCGAGCGTTTGTGGGCGTGCGCTCGCCGGAGCCGAGTTCTGTTGTGTTTACGGGTAGGTGCGTCATCGCGTGATCCCCTGTTCGTTCCCCTGAAGGCCGGTGAAGGCCCTGATCTCCCCCAGGTGCCCCTGTGTTGTCGCTCACAGCGTCAGTTGAGGCCCCGTGATTCATGCGTTGCATCCATGGTTGCCGTCCCCCGGCTTCCGTGGACCGTCGTGGTCGGTGTGTCCACCTGCACGGGCGTGGTTGCTGCTTGTGACCGCGTTGTCGCGCAACGCGTCCCAGTCGCATTCAGCTGCCGTTTGGCGTCCCCCGACGCCGCCCCCGTGCCGGTGCGCAAACCGCCATCCGACGGACTTCATCCTGCCTGGTCAGCCGGAGGAGGTCAATCATCAATCCTGTTCGGCCACAAGCATCTTCATCGACGACTCCGCTGCTCTGTCACCTGTGACGGAGGTCGTGACGGGCCTGGTGAGCTGCGATTTTCGACGTTCGTGGCCGCGTGTCGCAGGCTCGGCAGGCCCTGACTCGGCGATGCCCCCGGACAAGCCCTATCGCGCGTCTGCGGATTTGCCCACTGCAAGCAAGGCGAACCTACTCTCGTCATACTGAGGTGTCGGACAGGACCGCGACCGAACGCGGGGGGAGCCTGTCCGTTGCGATGCCGGTGGGTGGCGTCGCCAGGGGGAAGGACAGCACACGCATGCTCGAACAGCGACGGGCTCTTGCACCACTCGACCATTCCGATGCGGCGGGAGGTGTCATCGCCCGCTTCAAGACGGTCGTGAGTTCGATCCCTGACGAGACGGCGGTGACAGACAGCGCCCGCAAGGCCACGTTCACCGAAATCGCGGCGGAGGCCGCGGGCGTGCGGTGCCACATCGACAACCGCTTCGGCGCCGTCGGTGCCTCCGGCGCGCTCGACGACGAAGGTCGTCCTGTGCCCGTCGCCGTCTTGCAGGGTCACACCGTTCGTGCCGTGAGCACGATTCTCGGCGTCATCGCGTCGGGCCATCCGGTGGTCGTGCTCGACAGCCGCACTCCCGCGGCCCGCCTCTCCGAGTTGGTGCAGCGCACGGGCGCGCGTCTCGTGTTCGCCGACGCCGACCTCATGGAGGTCGCCGAGCAGCTCGACCCCGCCTGCGCTCCCGTCTCCATCGACAGAGTGGCCGTCGCCGAGTCGGAGACCGGCATCCAGGCCCTGTGGAACAACCCCGCAGACCCGTCGTTGCCCGCCGCCCTGGCCTTCACCTCCGGCTCCACGGGCGTGCCGAAGATCGTCATCAACGACCAGCGCATGCTCACGGCCGATGCCTGGGGCAACTCGCTCGCGACCGGCTGCTACGACGCCGAGGACGTCATCGCCCACACCCTGCCGATGGCCTTCCACGCCGGCCTCATGGTCACAGTCGCCGGGCTCGTCGTCGGCTGCACGATGCGTCTGTACGACACCCGCTCCCACGGCATCGGCTCGCTCGCCGAGTGGATCGACGAGAGCGGCTGCACGATCATGCACTCGAGCCCGGCGATCCTGCGCGGATTCGTGGCCGTGCGCCCGAAGCCCGCCCACCTGGTGAACCTGCGCTCGCTGACGATCGCCGGTGAGGCCGCCCACGGCCGAGACGTCGAGGGCATGCGTCGCCTCATCCCCGAGACCTGCGTCATCCGCAACCGCTACGGCTCGTCCGAGACCGGCCTCATCGCCGAGTACGCCGTCACGAGCGCCCACCCCGAGCTGGTCGGGCCGCTGCCCGTCGGCACGCCGGTCGGTACGACAACGGTCTCGTTCGTCACCGACCCCGCCGACGACCCACTGGCCGGCGCCGACGACGACCTGCCCCCGTTCGCGGAGGGCAGCGGCCTGGTCGTGATCAACCGCGACTTCCTCGCCACCGGCTACTGGGGCAACCCCGCCGCCACCCAGGCCGCGTTCGGTACCGACGACGAGGGCGACATCGTCTACACGTCGCGCGACATCGGCACCTACGACGACGAGGGCCACCTGCGCCTGCTCGGTCGCCGCGACCACTCGGTCAAGGTGCGCGGCTACCTCGTCGAGCCCGGCGACGTCGACGCGGCGCTGTACAAGCTGCCCGACGTCAAGGAGGCGCTCACCGTCGGTGTGCCGCGTCCCGATTCGGGCCAGTACCGGCTCGTCTCGTACATCGCCTCGTCGGCCGAGCGGCCGAACGCCGCGTCGGTGCGTGCCGCCCTCCGGCAGGTGTTGCCAGGTCACCTAGTGCCCGAGTCCGTCGTCTTCCTGCACGCCCTGCCCCGCACCGAGCGCGGCAAGCTCGACCGGGCGGCGCTTCCCACGGCTCCCGAGATCGAGGTCGGCGAGCCCCCGGCCAACGAATGGGAGCGGCTCGTGGCCCAGCTCTGGGCCGAGATCCTCGACGTGGAGGAGGTCGGCCGCGACACCGACTTCTTCGAGCTCGGCGGCGATTCGCTCGCGGCTGAAGAGCTGACCAGCCGCGTCGTCTCCGACCTGGGTGTACCCGACGAAGACGTCAACGCGGCCATGCTCGCCGAATCGCCCACGCTGGTCGAATACGCGAAGCGTCTGCACCGCAAGCCCGACCCGCGCAACCAGACCCTCAGCGAGCTGCGCACCACCGGCTCCAAACCGCCGCTGTTCTTCATCGCCGGAGGCGGCGGGCTCGGCGTCGGGTTCGTGCCGGTCGTGCGTCATCTCGGCGAAGACCAGCCGGTCTACGCCCTGCAGTCCTACGGCCTCGAGCGCCGTGCCCTGCCCGACTGGTCGGTCAAGTCCACCGCTCGCAGGCACGTGCGGTCGATCCAACGCATCCAGCCGCACGGGCCGTACTACATCGCAGGTCACAGCTTCGGCGGCATCGTCGCGCTCGAGATCGCCAAGCAGCTGCAGGCGGCCGGCGAGAAGGTCGACCTGCTCATCGAGCTCGACTCGTTTCCGCCCGACCCGGCCCTGCAGCCCAAGCCGGAGCCGCGCTCGCTGACGCGTAAGGCGCGAGACCTCGTCGGTCTCGCGGTCACGGGCATCGTGCCGACTCCCGGCATGGGCCAGTACTGGCGCTTCCACGAGCAGAGCCGTGTGCTCTCGGCCTGGTATCGCACCGGCGCCTACGCGGGCCGCACGCTCGTGGTGCTGGCCGACAGCCCCGAGAAGGAAGAGCGGGCCCAGTGGGGGCCGCACCTGAGCGGCAAATGGGACCTGGTTTACTCCGAGGGCGACCACATCACGATGCTGCGTGACCCGTACGCCCGGCACGTGGCCGAGGTGATCACCGAAGCCCTCGCCGACGCGCGCGGCGAAACCGACGCGACACCGCTCGTCGAGTCTGCGGCGGCTGCCGCCCCGGTCGACGAGCTCGAAGAGGTCGAAGCGGCCGAGGCGATCGGAGACAGCGACAGCAGCACGCCCGTGGCGGGCGCCGTCTGATGGGCCTGTTCGGGCGGATACGCAGCTCGGGCTCCGGCCCTTCGGCTGGTCGGCGCTCGGGCGGTACCGGTGCCGGCAGGCCGGCTACGACCTCCCGTTCGGGCCCCGAGCGAGAGCAGTGGGGCGGAGGCGTGCGCGGCATCGACCATGTCGGTGTCACCGTGCCCGACATCGAAGAGGCGACGCGGTTCTTCATCGAGGCGTTCGACGCCCAGGTGATGTACTCGCCGCTGCCGAAGGGGTCGCCTCCGCGGTACGGGGCGTTCATGGAGCAGCGGCTCGGGGTGCCGGCGCGCAGCCTGCAGCACTGCATCCGGTATCTGCGCCTGCCCAACGGGCCCGGTATCGAGTTGTTCGAGTTCACCAACATCACGCAGAAAGAGCCGGCGGTGCCCACCGATTTCGGGTGGCAGCACGTGGCCTTCTATGTCGACGACATCCACGCCGCCCTCGAGCGGGTGGTGGCTGCCGGAGGCCGTGCGCTCACCGACCCGAACCCGCTGCCGGGTGTCGAGGCGGGGCCGAACAACTGGTTCGTCTACGCCCGCACGCCGTGGGACAGCACGGTCGAACTGATCTCGTACCCCGATCCGCAGCCGTACGAAGAGATCACGCCGCTGCGCCGCTGGAGGCCGTGACCGCGCGCTTGCCGTAGATCAGCCGCTTGTTGAGCGCTTCGAACGGGCCCGGCCTGCCCGCTCGCTCCAGGGCGACGCAGCACGCGCCGACGATGAGCCACACGAGCACGGCCATGCCCGCGGCGACGACGGGGGTGATGCTCTCGGCCATGTCGAACGCTTTGAGTAGCGCGAACGTCGGCGCGAACAGGATCGTCTGGCCGATGTAGCCGGTCATCGAGCGTTTGCCGATGGCGGCGAGTGTGCTGGCCGCAGCACGGGCCTGCTCGGCGCGGCCTGCGAAGATCACGGCGATGGCAGCGAGCCAGCCGATGCCGCCGGGGTAGCTGCCGACCCCTGCGAGGGCGTCGACGCCGACGAGGCGTTCGCCGGCCAGTTCGGCGCGCGCGGCCGGCACGGCGAGTGCCGCGGCGAGAGCGAGCCCGACCACCGCAGTGACGCCGAGGAGTCTCCGGTGGCGTGCGACCTCGGCGAGGATGCCGCTGCGCTGGATGAACACCCCGATCACGATGCAGGGCACGACCGCCGTCATGACGACGCTGCCCACCGTGATGAACGCCCAGGTAGCCAGTTCTCCCACAACGGGAAGGTCGAGCCACGCACTGCTCGCGGGGGGTGGGCTGGATTCCTCCATGCCATCGGCGTACGCCATTGACCCGCCGTAGTACGTAGCCGTCGACACTACGGCGATCCCCACCCCGAGAACGATGAGCAGGCGGTGCCGCTGCTTGGCGATGAGGCCCGCGAGCAGAACCGCCGCGAGCCCGTACGCGCCGAGCACGTCACCGGCGAAGACGACCGCGTGTACGACTCCGAACGCGAGCAGCCACCATCCGCGACGGCGCAGCACGCGTCTCGCCTCCGTAGCGTCGCCGTAGCGGGAGGCGATCGTCGCCAGCCCGAACCCGAAGAGCATCGAGAACAGCGGGTAGGCGCGACCGTCGATGAACAGGGTGCGGACGAAAACCCAGGCTCGATCCGCCGTGGCCGCCACCGAAAGGTCGGTGTCGCTCGTCCACCACGTGACGTTCGCGAGAGCGATGAGCAGGAGCATGAAGCCGCGCGCGACATCGGGTGTCAGGAGGCGTTGAGTGACTCGAGGCACATGCCCAACCTATCGGGAGGCGGTGCCCGGGCACCCGATCCTTTTGGCTAGTAATGCCTTTCAAGACCCGGCCGGATGTTCCGAACCACGGGGCGCACCAGTCGAGCCCGCGATTCGGCGGCCGGATTCTTCTCAGACCCCGGCCGTGGCTGCCGTATGGATCGGGGATACGTGAGGTTGGGCCGGAGTCGAGCCCTAAGGAGAGGGCTGGAACCGGTGATGACTGGGCATGGGGTCGGTGCGCTGCATTTGGCAGGGGATGCAGCGGACCGGCCTTACTCGCATGAGGCCGCGCGCGAGCGGGCCTCGCTTCGGCTCCCCGCAGTTCGCGGGTTGCGAGCCGCCAGTGCAGGGGTCCACGCGGAGGCGCTGCGCCGCCTGTCCGCCCCACTCGGCGACCGGTTCGATGCCTCCGGGGGCCACATTTCGTCGGATGCCCGGCGGGTGCCCCTCGACGCGAGGCTCGTCGCCGTGGCCACCGAGGCCAGCCCTGGCGACTCGTCGATCCCACGTGCCGAAGTGCTCGTCGAGGTGCAGGGAGTCGTGGTGGGGCGCCTGCCCGAGGGCCACGCCCCGCTCTGGCACCCCCCGTTGACGCGAGCCCAGGAGGACGGCGTCGAGGTGACGTGTGGAGCCATGCTCACGCTCCCGTCCGCGGCGAATGCCGCTCCGGTGTTGAGCCTGCGCGTCTGTGAGCCCGAGCACTTGCGGCTCATGCTCACCACGCCCGACTGGGCGTTGCCTCTCGTGCCCGAGTGCTCGGTCACCCTCTCGGGCGCGCGCATCAGCAACGACCTCATCGCCCAGGTGACCCGTCGCATGGTCGACTGGGTCACCCTGCACCCCGTGACGATCGGCGACGGCCGTCACGCGGGTGCCCCCGGAGTCGAGGTGCGGCTCGAGGGCCAGCGCATCGGCGAGTTCAGCGCCGCGGCGAGCGCCCGCTACCGCCCCGTCGTGGACGCGGCGGCCCGCAACAGCAAGACCCCGCTCGCCCGCGCACGACTGCGCGACGACGAGCGGGGCATCGAACTGGACGTGCTGCTCCCGCGTCCTGCCTGATCAGACCTGCTCAGGTCTGCTCACGTTTCTCAGGTCTGCTCGGCGAATTTCGAGGCTCGGCGGGCCGACTCCGTGAATTCGGAGTCGATCTCGTTGTTCTGCTTGAACGTGAAACTGCTGACGGCCCACGCGACGAGGAGGTTGCCGACGAAGCCCGGCACGATCTCGTACAGGTCGAAGATGCCGCCGTCGATGTTGCCCCAGATGCCGACGAGGATCGCGCCGGTGACCATGCCGGCGAACGCGCCCATCGCGCTGAGGCGACGCCAGTACAGCGACAGGATGATCGTCGGCCCGAAGGCGGCACCGAACCCGGCCCAGGCGAACGCGACGAGGTTGAGGATCGAATCCTGCGGGTTGATCGCCAGGATCGCGGCCACGATCGAGATCGACAGCACCGCGAGACGGCCGAGCAGCACGTACCGCTTGTCTTCGTGCTTGTGCTTGCCGAGGGCCTTGTAGATGTCTTCGACCAGCGCGGAGGCCGTGACGAGAAGCTGCGAGCTGATCGTGCTCATGATGGCCGCGAGCACGGCTGCCAGCATGAACCCGGCGACGAGCGGGTGGAAGAGGATCTGGCCGAGCCGGATGAACACGGTTTCGGGGTTGGTGATGGCCAGCTCGGGGTTCTGGTGGAAGTACGCGACGCCGACGAGCGCGGTCGCGACGGCGCCGCCGACGGCGAAGAGCATCCAGCCGATGCCGATGCGCCGGCCCGCGACGGCCTCGCCCGGGTTACGCAGAGCCATGAACCGCACGATGATGTGCGGCTGCCCGAAATAGCCGAGGCCCCAGGCCAGCGACGAGACGACACCGATGATGGTGGCGCCCTTGGTCCAGCTCAGCAGATCGGGGTTCACGGCGTGCACCGACGAGTTCAGCTCGCCGAACCCGCCGACGGCGAAAAGCCCCACGAGCGGCACCATGACGAGCGCGGCGACCATCATCGCGCCCTGCACGAAGTCGGTGTACGAGACGGCGAGAAAGCCCCCGAACAGGGTGTACGCCACGGTGACCACGCTGACGAGCAGCATGCCCGAGAGGTAGCTCATGCCGAACGAGCTCTCGAAGAACGTGCCGCCCGCGACCATGCCCGAGCTCACGTAGAAGGTGAAGAACACGAGGATGATGAGGCCCGAGCCGATGCGCAGCAGCCGACTCGAGTCTTTGAGCCGGTTCTCGAGAAAGCTGGGGATCGTGATCGAGTCGGAGGCGACCTCCGTGTACGCCCGCAGGCGCGGGGCCGTGATCTTCCAGTTGATCCAGGCTCCGACGGTGAGGCCCACGGCGATCCACGCCTCCACGAGACCCGCGGCGTAGATCGCGCCCGGCAGACCCATCAGCAGCCAGCCCGACATGTCGGCGGCCCCTGCGGAGAGGGCGGCCACCGCGGGAGACAGGTCACGACCTCCGAGCATGTAGTCGTCGAGGTTGTGCGTGCGGTGGTACGAATACCACCCGATCGCGAGCATGGCGCCTAGATAGATCACCATCGCGAGGATTTGGAAGCCGGCATCGCTCATCGCGCCAAGGTAACCCCTGATCGGCCATTTCTCCCTGTGGGGCCACGGGTGGAGAGCATTCTTCTCTCGGGTATCGCAAGAGTTCGAACTTTCCCCCGTGCTGGAGGGTGTCTAGCCTGCATGCTGAAAGCCGGTGAGCAGCCCGCGCTCCGCGAGGCCTGCCGGTGCCCGAATGCGTGCGAGGAGTGGACATGAGCGTCGAAGGCGTCACCTTTCCCCGGGCCGGTGAGAAGCGCAGCAGCGTTGCTCCCTCGACCTCGATCCTGGCCGACGCCGTACGGGCCGATTCACCCGAACTCGCCTCTCGTTTCGAGAAGGTCGAGAACTGGCGCCGCGACTACGCGCCTCTCTTTCTCGATTTGACACGCCTCGAGGCCTCCGACCCTGAGGTGGCGATGCGCATTGCGCGCACCGGCCTGCAGGCCGCCGCCGACCGCATGGTCTTCGCTGCCGAGGGGGAGGACAAGCCCGTGGCGGCGGGCCTCGACGTGAGCGAGCCCCGCTTCGACACGATCACGGTCAACGGCTCGGGTCCGCGCGCCGAAGAACTGGTGGTCGAGTACAAGGGCAAGAGACTCTCCGGCGATGCGTTACTGCGGCAGCTGGACGACTGGGTGCGCCGCGGCATCACCGAGCCGTCATTCGCGGAGGCCGTGGGCGCGGTCGTTCGCAACCCCGAGTGGCTCGACCTGCGCGACCGCACGTTCGGTGTGATCGGCGCGGCCTCGCAGATGGGCCCGTACAAGCAGCTCATGAGCTGGGGCGCGACCGTCGCGGCGATCGACCTCCCGCGGCCGGGCACGTGGTTCTCGCTCGCAGCAACCGCTGCTCGCGGGGCCGGGACGTTGCTGGCCCCGAGCCGGGAGGCGGACAGCGGCCGCATCGACACCGCCGGTGCCAACGTGCTCGCGGAGATCGGCCCGTTGACCAACTGGCTCGCCGAGGTGCCGGGCCCGCTCACGGTCGGTAACTACACGTACGCCGACGGCGGTCTCTTCGTACGCCTCTCGGTCGCGGTCGACGCGATGCTCGCCCGCTTGACCGAACGCCGCGATGACCTCTCGTTCACCTATCTCGCCAGTCCTGCCGACGCGTTCACGGTGCCGATGGACGCCGTGGCGATGGCCCAAGAGCGCGACGCCGCCCTCACTCCCGCAGCGGCTGCCGGGCGCGCGATCCGCCTCGCCACCAGGGGCAAGCTCGCGAAGCAGAACTACGACGGCAACATCCTCGAGACCGCGACCGGCCCGGTCGGGCTCATGGGCGCGATCATCGCCGGTCAGGGCCCCAACTACCTGCTCGCCAAGCGTCTGCAGCGCTGGCGCATGGAGGTCGCTCGCGCCGAGGGCATGCTCGCCTCCGTGCATGTCGCGCCGCCGACCCGCACCGAATCGGTGCACCACAATGCCGCGATGGCGCACCGCCAGCACGTCACGGCCCCGCTTGGCATCGAGACCTTCGACGCCGAGGCCACCGAAGCGCTCGCGGGCGCGATCCTCGTGCACGACCTGCGCAACCCGCTCTCCCCGGCGCGTCCCGAGGTGCCGCTGGCCAACCCGCTCGACATGTTCCACTTCGCAGCCAATCCCGGTGGCCGGTGGCGCATTCCGCTCGACATCGAGTCGTCGCTGAGCATCGCCGAGCAGATCGACGTGCGCACGATCCAGGCCCGCGAGGCATCGGAGAAAGCCCAGGTCATCGCAAGTTCCGCTGCGGAGACGATGGGCCGGTTGATGCGGTCTGTCACCAAACGACCTCAGCGCTGACGGGGCCGCTGTACAGTCTCACCAGACAGTGATTGAAGAACTAAGCACTCGCGAGAGCGGAATCTTGTCAGGCTTTTGACGACATCCGATGCGGGGCGACCTAGCCTGATCCCGAATGCCAATACCCGACGCTCGAAGGGAGCACCGGAGAATGCAGCAGCTCACCGGCCTGGACCAGATGTTCCTCAGTCTGGACGGGCACACGACGAACGCGATTCTCGGTGGCCTGTGCCGCTTCGAGAAGCCCGCGCCGGGCCAGCCGGTTCCCGACGAGCCTTTCATGCGCACCCGTCTCAACGAGCGTCTCGTGCACATCCCGCCGTTCACCAAGCGTCTCGTGCCGGTGCCGCTGGCCCTCGACAACAGCTACCTCGCTGAGGTCGACCGCATCGACGTCGGCCGCCACGTGCGCACCGTGCGCCTGCCTGCGCCGGGCGACAACAAGACGCTGGCCGCCGAGGTCTCGCGCATCATGGGCACCGACCTCGTCACCGACGGTCCGCTGTGGGAGTACATCATCTTCGAGGGTCTCGAAGACGGCGGCGTAGCCCACATGCTGCGTATCGACCACGGTGTCGTCGACGGCTCGACGATGCCGAAGATCTGGGATCTCATCGCCGACGAGCCGCTGGACGGCATCCCCGACGCCCCGCCGCAGCGCACCCTGCCGCAGCCGCTCTTCGGCAAGCCCGAGATGGCTGTTCGCGCCCTCTACGGCCTCGTCAAGAAGCCTGTGCAGATGGTCAAGCTCGAGGTCGACTTCGTGAAGTGGGCGGCCTCCGTCTACAAGACCGAGGGCATCCTCGCCGCGCCGAGCGTGCTCACCCGCTTGCTGCCGGGCAAGCTCGGCGGCGGTCTCACCGGGCTGATCAACATGCGCCACCGCGCCAAGGGCACGCCCGAGCTGACCCAGTACCTGCGCAACCTGACGACGGCGCCGGCCACGACGTTCAACGGCCGCACCTCCGCCAAGCGTCACTTCGTCTTCGACGAGATGCCGCTGGGTGAGGTCAAGGCCGTCGGCAAGAAGGCCGGCGCCACCCTCAACAACACGGTCGTCACGATCGTGGCCGGCGCCGTGCGCCGTTACATGGAAGACCACGGCGGCGCCCCGAACGAGCCGATCATCGTGTGCTGCCCGGTCTCGCTGCGCCACGACAACATCAAGGAGCCGTGGAGCAACCACGTGCACATGATGTTCGCCGAACTGCCGGTGCACGAGTCCGACCCGCTCAAGCGCCTCGCCCTCGTGTCCAAAGACCTGGTCGCGGCCAAGCAGAGCTTCGACCGCCTGCCCACGCACCTCATCCGTGACGCGAGCCGGTTCATCCCGCGCGAGTTCTTCGGCGCGATGGTCAAGCTGTGGATCCGTCTGCCCGACAACATGTCGCGTGCGCCTTGGAACGTCGTGGTCTCGAACGTGCGCGGTGCCATGAAGCCGATGCACATGAACGGCCTCGAGATCGCCGGGTTCTGGCCCGCGTCGTTCCTGTCGATCGGTGGCGGCATCAACATCACGCTGCAGAGCCACGTCGACCGCATCTGCTTCGGCTTCATCGGTGCCCCCGAGAAGACGGGCGACCTGTGGCCGCTGACGGGCTACATGCAGGATGCCCTGGTCGAGCTGCGTGACGTTGTCGACGCGGCCGCCGATGCTGCGAAGGCCGTCGAGTCGGCTCAGCCTGCGGGCGCCAAGGAGTTGGCGGCGAAAGACGCGATCACCGACACGACGCTAGAGCAGATCACCACACCCAAGGCCCGTACGCGAGCCGCGGCCAAGTCGGCCGAGCCCAACGGCGACGCAGGCCTGCGCGCTCTGTAAGACCCACGACGAGGCCCCGGCCGCCCTTTTTGGGTGGCCGGGGCCTCGCGCTGTCGAACTGCCTGCGGGATGTGGGGTGTGGGCGCTGATGCAGGCGTGTGCGTTACCCGTTCTTCTGCGGGGGCGCGTCGCGGAGTTGGCACATGAGGGTGCAGGTGCAGACGCGCTTGCCCTCGTCGTCGTCGACTGCGATCTGGATCGTCGCCGTTGTGCGGCCTTTCGCGATGAGTGTCGCGGTCGCCGTCACGGAGCCGGAGGAGGCGGGCCGGTGATGGATGGCGTTGATCGACATCCCCACCGCGGCGCGGCCCTTGCCCGCGTGGTTGACCGCGAACATCGACCCCACCGACTCCGCGAGCACGACGGACGCCCCGCCGTGCAGGATGCCGTACGGCTGCGTGTTGCCCTCGACAGGCATGGAAGCGACGAACTTCTCGAGGCTCGCCTCCGTGAAGTGGATGCCCATCCGTTCGCCGAGGGCGCCGAGGTTGGAGTTGAGTGAGTCGACGTCGAGCCAGCCCGGCTCGGCGGTCGACGGCGCGGGTGCGGAGTCGGGGTTCTGGCTCATCGGATCACCGTACTAGTACGTGCTGGTCAGGGCTGCGCCCGCCCCGGGTATACCGGAGCGGGCGCATGTGTGAGGAGAAAGTGCGTGGTCGGCCGATCGGCCTGGGTCAGTCTTCGAGCAGCATGCGCTTGAGGATCTTGCCCGTGGGGCCGTGGGGGAGCTCGTTGAGGAACGTCACGGTGCGCGGGAACTTGTAGGCCGCGAGCCGCTCCTTGGTGAACTCGATGACCTCTTCTTCGGTGAGTTCGTGGCCGGGGCGGATCGAGATGTAGGCGGCGACCTCCTCGCCGAGGCGCTCGTTCGGCACGCCGATGACGGCGCACTCGAACACGGCCGGGTGCTGGTAGAGCACCTCTTCGACCTCGCGCGGGTACACGTTGTATCCGCCGCGGATGATCATTTCCTTCTTGCGGTCGACGATGAACAGGAAGCCGTCTTCGTCCTTGTACCCGAGGTCGCCGGAGTGCAGCCAGCCGCCCTTGAACGCCTCTTTGGTGGCGTCGGGGTTGTTCAGGTAGCCCGACATCGTGTTGTGGCCGCGGATGACGATCTCGCCGACGTGCTCCTTGCCGCGGGGCAGTTCTTCACCCTCGTCGCTCCAGATCTGCACCTCGGTGCCCCAGATCGGCTTGCCGATGCTGTACGGCTTGCGGTCGTTGGGCAGGTTGTTGGTCGCCAGCGGGCCCGACTCGGTGAGGCCGTACATCTCGATGATCTGGATGCCGAATGTCTTCTCGATGGAGTCGAGGAGTTCGGCCGCAATGGCGGCACCGGCCGAACCGCAGATCCGCAGAGAACTCGTGTCGTATGTGTCGCGGTCGGGGTGGTTGAGCAGGGCGTGGTACATCGTCGGCACGCCGTGCAGCATCGTCGCCTTCTCCTGATCGACGACCTCGAGCACGCGGGTGGGGTCGAACTTCGACAGCAGTCGCACCGTGCCGCACGCGATGGCGGTGGCGTTGAGGATGCCGGAGAGGCCGAGCGCGTGGAACAGCGGCATGACGGCCACGACCGAGGTGGTGTGGTCCATCGCGAACGCGTCGACGTGCGCCTTGCTGTTCATGTAGAGCTGGAAGTGGGTGAGCTGCACGCCCTTCGGCTTGCCCGTGGTGCCGGAGGTGTACAGCAGCACTGCGGTGTCGTTCGGGCTGGGGGTCGCGAACGGGGCAGGAGTGGACTCGCCCGGGTCGTTGATGAGGTCCCAGAACGAGGTCGCGCCGTCGGGCACGTCGCTGCCGTCGCGCTCGCCGCGGATGAACACGTGAGAGACGCCCGCCGCGGCCGCCCCCTTGATGGCCTCGTCTGCGACGGACGCGTCGGAGACGATCGCGAACGCCTTGGCGAAGCTGAGGAAGTACTCGATCTCGGCGGCCTTGTTGAGCACGTTCATCGGGATGATCGAGCCGCCGGCCTTCAGTACGCCGTGCAGGGCGATGACGAATGCCGGCACGTTGGGCAGCTGCAGCCCTACCGGGTCGCCGGTCTTGAGGCCGAGGCGCACGAGGTTGCGGGCCACGAGGTCGGACTCGTGATCGAGCTCTGCGTAGGTGAGCGTTCCCCCGTCGTAGGCCACTGCAGGATGGTCGGGGTACCTGGTGGCGGCCTCGCGGATGATGCTGGCTAGGTTGAAGGACATCTGGCCTCCTCGTCGAGGCTCTGCCAGGCGGGGCTGGCGCGGCGGGTGCTGACAACGGTGTACCGGTGGACGCGGGCGACACCTCTTCCGGACGAAGATTAGTAAAGAGTGTGACGACCTCGCTGGTCGTCTGTGTACTTTCCGCATGAAGGAACGGGGTTTCCGCGAAGGGGATCAAACGTTGATGCTTGGTAAATCACCCACGAGTCCCGTAGGCTGGATCTCCGACGTTCATCGAGATCCGGCCACGCACGGTTCGTACGCGTGAGCCAGTCAACGAGAGACATCGACCAGCCGTGAACAGCCGATAACCAGCCGATATCCAGGAGTGCTTCGACGATGACGCAGGCGTCCCCCCGGTCGGCCCTGAGCCGCCTTGCGGAGCAGCACGCCCACCGGCTCTACGGCTTCGTCGAACCCCATCGCGTGATGGTCGAGTCTGCCGCACTCGCAGCGGCATTCGGTCCGTTGACCGTCACCGGCCCGATACCCGACACCCACCCGGTCCTCGTCGTTCCGGGCATCTCGGGCGGTCCGCAGTGGTGCTTCATGCTGCGCCGCTTCCTCGCCCTGCGAGGTCACGCTGTGTTCCAGCCGCTGCCTGGGTCGATGAAGGGCACGAACGGCATGGTCTATCGCCGTCTCACGCGACGGATCCGTAACCTCGCCAACCTCGCGGGCGAACCCATCAGCGTCATCGGGTGGAGCGTCGGCGGGGTCTTCGCGCGCCAGGCCGCCATGGCTGCGCCTGCCGCGGTTCGTCAGGTCATCACGATGGGCACCCCGGTCGGTGGCCCCTGGTATTCGTCGGTTCCGGGCTCGGCGAAGAAGAAGATGCCGGTGCCGACCACTGCGATCTACTCGCGCACCGACCCCTGGTTCCACTACTCCGAGTGCATCCAGCCGAAGGGCGCCAAGAGCGAGAACATCGAGGTCGTCTCCAGCCACTTCGGCATGGCGACGAACCCGATCGTGTACCAGGTGATCTCCGACCGGCTGGCCCAGCGTCCAGGCGAATGGCACCACTACCAGCCACCCATGTACCTGTCCGGAGCCGTGGAGGTCAGCGATTCGCTGCGGCTCCCCAAGAGCAAGCGGTTCTAGACCGGGGGCCGCGTCTCCACGGACCCGGCACCCTTGAGCCGACAACGAAGTCGCACACAAGAAGGGCACCATGAGCATCGACCTTTCCGCCATCAGCGCCATCGACACGCACGTGCACGTCGAGATCGACGACAAGGGACACACTGCTCTGTCGCAGCCCTTCCTCGACGCCTCGGCGAAGTACTTCAAGGCGGGCGAGCGCACCCCGACCATCGACCAGATCGGCGCCCGCTACCGCGACCTCGGCATCGCGGCCGTGATCTTCACGGTCGACGCCGAGCGCAAGCTCAACCACCCGCGCATCAGCAACTACGACGTGGTCGAGGGTGCGAAGCGGTGGAGCGACGTGCTCATCCCGTTCGCCAGCATCGACCCGGCTCGCGGCCGGGCGGGTGTCGACGAACTGCGCGACCTCGTCGAGAACCACGGCGTGCGGGGCATCAAGTTCCACCCGACGCTGCAGGAGTTCTTTCCGAACGACGGTTCCGCCGACGGCCTCTACGAGGTGCTCGCCGAGCACAAGCTCCCGGCCGTGTTCCACACGGGTCAGACCGGCATCGGCGCGGGCATGCCCGGCGGTGGCGGTATGAAGCTGCGCTACTCCGACCCGATGTACCTCGACGACGTTGCCGCCGACTTCCCCGACATGACCGTGATCATGGCCCACCCGTCGGTGCCGTGGCAGGCCAGCGCGATCTCGATCGCCACGCACAAGCCGAACTCCGTCATCGACCTGTCGGGCTGGTCGCCCAAGTACTTCGCGCCCGAGCTCGTGCGTGCGATCAACGGCCCGCTGCGCAGCAAGGTGCTCTTCGCCAGCGACTACCCGGTGATCGACCCCGAGCGCTGGCTGGCCGACTTCGCCGAGCTTCAGATCAAGGATGAGATCCGCCCGAAGATCATGAAGGAGAACGCGGCTCGCGTTCTCGGCCTGTCCTGAGGTACCGGGCCTCGCGCCCGGCCTAGGCATATCCGCGGTTCGGCCAGGGGTGCGCCTCGCGCGTACCCCTGACCGGGCCTACCCGCTACACCCACGCATGGACTTCCACCGATCCGCCACCCACTCTCCGGAGGACCAGATGACCACCACCATTGCCCTCACCGACCTGCCCAGCCTCGTCGGCAAGGCCCTCGAGCCCAGCGACTGGATGCTCATCGACCAGGCCGCCATCGACGCGTTCGCCAAGGCGACCCACGACGAGCAGTGGATCCACTGCGACCCCGAGCGCGCCGCCTCCGGCCCCTTCGGCGCCACGATCGCGCACGGCTACTTCACGCTCTCGCTGGTCATCCCGCTGTTCGTGGAGATGCTCGACGTGACGGGCGTGACCACCAAGGTCAACTACGGCCTCGAGAAGGTGCGTTTCCCCTCCCCGGTCAAGGTCGACTCCCGCATCCGCCTGACGGCCACCATCGCCGAGGTCACCGAGCTCGCGCCCGGTGCCTACCAGCTGATGTTCGACGCGGTCGTGGAGGTCGAGGGCCAGGACAAGCCGGCCTGCGTCGCCCGCCCCGTCTTCCGCTTCATGGCGTGAGCTGTGTGAGGCACTCATGAGTCATTACCGAAGCAACCGCTCACACGCGGAGTTTCTGCTCTTCGACGTACTCCGCGAGGAGACGATGAGCAGTGGTGCCTACGAGGACTTCGACATCGACACCGCGAAAGACATTCTTCGCGAGGCCGAGGAATTCGCAGTCGAGCGCATGGCCCCGAGTTTCGAGGCCGGAGACCGTGACGGTCTGCGCCTCGACAAGGAGACCGGCCAGGTCTACCTGCCCGAAGACCTGCGCGAGGCGCTGCGCGAGCACCTCGCCTCCGACTGGCTGAAGATGGATCTGCCGCCGGAGTTCACCGAGATGCACGTGCCGCCGTCGCTGCGCTGGGCGGTGACCGAGTTCATCCTCGGCGCCAACCCGGCCATCGCGATGTGCAGCCAGATCGTGCCGCAGGTCGTGCGTGTGCTCAAGGCGCACGGCACGCCCGAGCAGCAGCGGCTCGCCGAGATCATCGTCGAGCGCGGCTGGACCGTGACGATGACCCTGACCGAGCCCGACGCCGGCTCCGACGTGGGCCTGGCCCGCACCAAGGCCGTGCCCCAGCCCGACGGCACGTGGCACATCGACGGCGCCAAGCGGTTCATCACGTGGGCCTCGCATGACGCCACCGAGAACGTCGTGCACGCGGTGCTCGCGCGGCCGGTCGACACCCCCGGTGCCGGCGGTCCCGGCACCAAGGGCCTGTCCCTATACCTCGTGCCCGAGAAGCTGTTCGACTTCCAGACCGGCGAGATCCTCGGCCGCAACGGCGCCTACGTCGAGTCGATCGAGAAGAAGATGGGCATCAAGAGCACGCCCACGTGCGAGCTCATCTTCGGTGCCAAGCACCCGGCCATCGGCTACCTGCTCGGCGACACACACGACGGTCTGCGGCAGATGTTCGAGATCCTCACGTACTTCCGCATGATGGTCGGCGCCAAGACGGCCGCCACCCTCTCGACGGGGTACCTGGCGGCTCGCGACTACGCCGAAGACCGCATCCAGGGCAGCGACCTCGTCGCAGGCCCCGGTACGCCACCGATCGCGATCATCGACCACCCCGACGTGCGCCGCTCCGTGCTGACGCAGCGCGCCTACTCCGAGGGGTGCCGGGCGCTGGTGCTCTACACGGCCACGCAGCTCGACCGCATCGAGGCCGCCACCGAGCAGGGTCGCCGTGACAAGGAGGCCGAGGAGCGCCACCAGTTCCTCCTGCCGATCGTCAAGGGCTGGTGCTCGGAGAACGGGTTCCGCATCCTGGCGACCGAGTCGATGCAGACGCTCGGCGGCGTCGGGTTCACGACGGAATACCCGATCGAGCAGTACGTGCGCGACACGAAGATCGACACGATCTACGAGGGCACCACGGGCATCCAGGGCATGGACCTGTTCCAGCGTCGCCTGCTGCGCGACAAGGGAGCCGTGTTCGAGAAGCTCATGCGCGACGTGGAAGACACGATCCGCGACCTGCTCGACACCCCCGACCTGCGCGTCGAGGCCCGCACGCTGCAGCGCAGCATCTGGACGACCCGCGACTACCTGCAGATCGCGTTCGACCGTTGGGAGAAGTCGCCTAAGCTCGCCGCCATGGGCGCGACCCGGCTGCTCAACGTGGTCGGCGACGTCGTGGTCGCGTGGCTTCTGCTACGCGGCGCGGTCGTGGCACGCAAACGCATCGACGAGGGCGTCGAGTCGTCGGTCGAGGGCGAGCTCGTGCGCCGCATCGCAGGTGCCCGGTGGTTCGCTCGCCAGGTGTTGCCCCGCATCCACGGTGACCTGGCCAGCTTCAAGCTGCTCGACGAGTCGTCGATGGATCTGCCGCGCGCCATCCTCTGACGCATCCGGTTCACCGGAGAGGCTTGGTGAACGTATACGCCACAACGGCGTGCCATCTCGATGTCACGCACGTGTCCACAGAAGAACAGGAGCCGATATGGCCTATCTCGAGTCAGTGGATAACGCCCTCCGGCTGCTGTTGCTGCTCAGCGACGGCCGTCGCGTCACCGTGACGGCCGTCGCGGCCGAGCTGGGGGTGGCCCCGTCCACGGCCCACCGGCTGCTCTCGACGCTCATGTACCGCCAGTTCGCGGTGCAAGGCGCCGACCGCACCTACGCCGCCGGGCCCGCGATGCTGCGCATGGGCGCCGGGCGGCATTCGCGGGCGAGCCTGCTCAGCCTCGCCCGCCCGTACCTGCGCGACGTCACCAAGACCCTCGACGAGACCTGCCACCTCGGCATCCTCGTGCACCGTGACCTGCACTTCCTCATGAGTGAGGAGGCGAGCCACACGTTGCGTATAGGAGTTCGCGACGGCCAGGTGATGCCCGCGCACTTCACCTCCGGCGGCAAGGTGCTGCTCGCGCGGCTGCCTCTGGAGGAGTTCAACGAGCTGTACCCGCCCTCGGGGGTGCCCGAGCTAGAGCTCACCTCCGAGGACGTGGCGCGACTGCGCGACGAACTCGAGGTGACCCGCCGCCGCGGCTACGGCCTCAACCGGGGAGCGACGGAGCGGGGCCTGTACGCGCTCGCGGTGCCGATCGTCGGGCCCGAGGGCATCGCGCTGGGCTCGCTGGCGGTGTCGTTTCCGAGCGTCCGGTACTCCGCAGGCCGCGTACCGACGATCGTGGCCCAGTTGCGCCAAGGCGCAGACCGAATAGCAGCAGGCCTGGCCGGCAGAAGCCCCTCCCGCTAACACCTCGGAGGACAGAGCCCCTCCCGCTGACACCTTGGACGACAAAGCCCCTCCCGCTGACACCTCGGAGGGCAAAGCTCTCTGAGCCACGGCACGTGCGGGTTCGGTGACGTGCGGAGTCACATGTGCCGTGGCTCGCCTCGGAGATGGGATGCCATGGCACGGGTGGGTCGAGTGGCTTGCGTTGTCGTGTCGGTGCCATGGCCACCGGTTGCGTAGGGGGCGCGGCGCGGAGGGCCTATGGTCCGGCGCCCGCCGGGGACTCTGTCAGAGTCCCCGGTTACCTTGGAAGGTATGCCCGACGCCCCGCTCAGCTACACAAGCGCTGATTTCGCGTGGCTTGAGCACTGGACCGATGCGCGGCTGATCGAGCGGTTCGGGGCTCGCTGCGTGCAGCGGGCGCGCCGGTACGCGGACGGCGGAAACGTCATGCGGGTGCGTGCAGAGTCGACGGCGAGGATTAAGGCGAAAGTCTGGGGTACAGACCGGGATCCGTACGACTGCACGGTGTCGGTGCGCTGGTTGGGGCGAGACGGGCAGGTCACCCTCACGTGGCTGTCGAGCACCTGCTCCTGCCCGGTGGGTATCGACTGCAAGCACGGCGTGGCGGCGGTGATGCGGGCGCGGGCCGAGCGCATCGGCGAAGACCAGGCGAAGGCGGAGCGGGGCGCGCGGGTGCCCGACCTGCCTGCGTGGGAGCAGGCGTTGACCGGGATCGTGACCGACGCGGTGGCGAAGACCAACGCGAGGGCCGAGCTGCAGGAGGTCGCGCTGCGGTTCTCGAAGCAGGCGAGGGCGGCGGGCCGGTTCGGTGCGTATGCGCCGTCGAAGTCGCCGGAGTTCACGATTCGTCCGATGGTGCGAGGCGCCTCCGGGCGGTGGATCAAGACCGGAATCGACTGGGAGCGGCTCGACGCGGTGCGAACCACCCTCGAGCCCGATCAGTTCGACGCCCTGTTGGCGATTCGACGGTTGCAGGTGAGCAACCGCTACTCGTATCAGACCGTGCCCGACGAGTTGCCGCTGACGAACCTCGGCCCGCGGGTGTGGGAGAGACTGGCGGCGGCGGAGGCGTCGGGCATCGCGCTGATCGGCGAGAAGCTCCCCAGACCGCGGATCGTGGAGGAGCCGGCCTCGGTCGACCTGGTCGCCGAACTCGCCGACGCCGCAGAGGCCGACAACACAGACCACGCCGACGGCCCCGACAACGTAGACAACGGCGCGTTGAACCTGCAGGTCCGTGTGCGTCATGAGGGGCTGGGGATCGACGCATACCTGGCGGGGGGCGAGCCCAGCCCCACGGCGGCTTCGCGCGCGATGCAGTTGGGCGGAGCCGATCGACTGTGGCTCGTGGGCTCGTCACCGACGGGGATGGCCCTGTGGACCAGGGATGCACTCGTGTTCGCGCCGCTCGCGAAGCCCCTCGAGGCTGCTTTCCGCAGGCTTGTCGACGGGCAGCTCCCGGTGCGCGTGCCTGGCCCGGATGTCGAGAGGTTCGTCTCGACGTTCTTGCCGCCGCTGCGCCGCTCGGTGCCTGTCGAGGCGGGGCCGGGAGTCGAACTGCCGGTCGCTGAGAGGCCGCGGCTGCGTGTGGTGGCGGCGTTCGGCGCCGACCACCGGGTCAAGGTGACCACGGCGTTCATGTACGGCGACACTGTCGCGCAGGGCGGTGGCGGCGGGCCGCTGCGTGACCCCGCTGGTGAGCAGCTCGTGATCGACTCGCTGCCCCGCCCTCCGGAGGCGCCGGAGGGGTTGACGGTGCTGGTCCGCGGCCGCCGGGCTCTCGCGCCCGCGCAGGTGTTCTCGGGGCTCGACACGATCGTCGTGGCGACCCGGCTGCTGCCCGCGCTCGCGCGTAACCCCGACGTGGTCGTAGTGGTCGAGGGCGATCCGCCCGAGTACCGCGAGCAGGCGAGCGAACCGGTCATCGAGTTCCGTATGGACGACCACCTCGGCGCCCACGAAGACGACAACGGCACGACTGCGGCTGCGGCGTCGGACAGGCTCGCGCGCACCGACTGGTTCGACCTGGGCATCACGGTGCGGGTCGAAGACCAGGTGGTGACGTTCGTCGACCTGTTCAAGGCACTCGCGCGCGGTGAGGCGCACCTGGTGCTGCCGAACGGGGCGTGGTTCGCGCTCGACCGGCCGGAGTTCGACCAGCTCCGCGAGTTGATCGAAGAGGCGAAGCACCTCATCGACCCGGAGCGGTCGGTGCTCACGGTCACGCCCATGGACATCGGGCTGTGGGAGCACCTGGTGGCCCTCGGGGTGGTGGCCGAGGAGTCGTCGCAGTGGCGGCGCCGGGTCGAGGCGCTGCTGGGCACGGGTGACGAGCCCCCTCCTGCCCCGCCGGCATCGCTGCAGGCGACGTTGCGGCCGTACCAGGCCGACGGGTTCGCGTGGATGGTGCGACTCTGGCGGGCGGGGCTCGGCGGCATCCTCGCCGACGACATGGGCCTCGGTAAGACGCTACAGGTGCTCGCGCTGGCCACGCACCTGCGCGAGAGCGGGCAGCTCGACGAGGCTCCGTTGCTGGTGGTGGCGCCGACGAGCGTGCTGGAGACATGGGTGCGCGAGGCGCGCCGGTTCGCGCCCGACCTCGTGGTCGCCACCGTCGAGGCCACGCGGCGCAAGAGCGGGCGACCGATCGAGGAGGTCGTCGCGGGCGCGCATCTCGTCGTTACCACGTACGCGGTGGCCCGCATCGACGCCGAGGAGTTCGCGCGGGCGCGGTTTGCCGGCCTCGTGCTCGACGAGGCGCAGTTCGTGAAGAACCACCGCTCGAAGACGTACTACGCGGTGCGGGCGATCAAGGCGCCGGTACGGTTCGCGGTCACGGGCACGCCGCTGGAGAACAGCCTCATGGACCTGTGGGCGATGCTCTCGCTTACGTCTCCGGGTCTGCTGCCCGACCCCGCGACATTCACCGACGTGTACAAGCGCCCCATCGAGGAGGGCACCGACCCTGCGAAGGGCGAGCGACTCATCCGTCGTATCCGGCCGATGCTGCTGCGACGCACGAAAGAGCAGGTGGCGCAGGAGCTTCCGCCGAAGCAGGAGCAGGTCGTGCGGGTCGAGCTCTCGCCTGCGCACCGCCGTGTGTACGACGTGCGACTGGCCCGCGAACGCGCGCGGGTGCTCAACCTCGCCGCCGACATGGGCCGCAACCGGGTGGCGATCTTCAGTTCGCTGACGATGCTGCGGCAGCTCGCGCTGGCCCCGGCGCTCGTCGACGAGGCCTCCGCCTCGGTACGCTCGACCAAGATCGACGTGCTCATCGAACTGCTCACCGAGGTGATCGCGGGTGGCCACCGGGCGCTGGTGTTCAGCCAGTTCACGCGGTACCTGGGCATGGTGCGCGACCGCCTCGACGAGGAGGGGATCGGGCACGTCTACCTCGACGGTTCCACGCGCAACCGTCCCGAGCGCATCGCGGAGTTCCGTGACGGCGACGCCCCTGTCTTTCTCATCAGCCTGAAGGCGGGCGGCTTCGGGCTCACTCTCACCGAGGCGGATTACGTGTTCATGCTCGATCCGTGGTGGAACCCGGCGGCCGAGCAGCAGGCCATCGACCGCACCCACCGCATCGGGCAAGACAAGCACGTGATGGTCTACCGGCTCGTCGCCGCCGACACGATCGAAGACAAGGTCGTCGCCCTGCAAGACCGTAAACGGATGCTGGCCGAGCAGATCCTCGGCGACGGCACCGGGCTCGGCAGCGCGCTCACGGCAGACGACCTCCGCGAGCTGCTGCAGGACTGACGGCGGGCCAGCGGTGGGGTGGCGCTGGGGTCCCGAGATCAGGCCGGGCGGGCGGCGACGCCTTGCTTGGCCGCGCGCCGAAAAGCGATGTACCAGAGCGGGAGCACGTAGGCCTCGGCCACGGCCATGCCGATTGCTGCGCCCAAGGCGCCGCCGAACCACGCGCCTCCGAGCACGGCGACGAGGATGACCGGCGCCTTGGCCATGTTGATGCGGAACGTGAGTTTCGCGTGGCCGAGCCCGTAGAGCACGCCGGCGATGCCGTTGGCCAGCGACGAGAACACCGAGCTGGCTCCCATCGCGAGCAGCACGGTGGAGGCGCCGCCCCACGACTCCGCGAACAGGGCCTCGCCGGCGCTGTCGGGTAGGAGCAGCAGCGCACCCACGTACACGGCGGCGGCCAGGCCCATGAGCCCCGAGACGGCGTGGCCCGCCAGCACCCGTTGCTGCGGGGTGAGGTGGGTGCGCCGCGCGATCTCGGGCACGGTGAAGCTGAAGCAGGCGGCACCGAGAATGCCGAGTGGACCGAGCAGAGTCTGGGCGGCGCGCAGCGAGCCGACCGCCTCCTCGGAGGCGATCACGGCCACGAGCAGAATGCTCACCTGCGAGGCGCCGAGGCCGAGAACGTATTCGGCGAGCAGGTACCCGGTGAGGTCGCGCGTCTCGCGGATCCAGCCCGTGCAACCGCGCAGACGGGGGCCGACTTTGAGCAGCCACACGCCGACGCCCGCGGCCAGCGCCGCAGACCCGCCCCAGGCCAGTACGAGCGGCCCGAGCGAGGTGATGCCCGACAGGATGAGGGCCGCGAGCACCGAGAACAGCACGAGGTTCCAGACGCCGTCGATGACGACGGCACCCCACGACTTGCCGAGCGCGAAGAACGTGAGCCGCTGGGTGTCTTGCAGCAACAGCCCAGGTAGGCAGACGCCGAGTGCGATGAGGGCGGTGCCGAGATCGCCTCCGAACCAGGCTCCGACGCCGATGGAGAGCAGCCCGCCGACGACGCCGATGAGCACCGCGAACCCGTGCGCTCGCCCGATGGCCGCACGCTGCTCGTCTTCCGAGGCCGCCGCGTACCGGATCTGCAGCGGCTGACCGACCACGGCGCGCGTCACGGCGATACCGATGCCGAAGACGGTGAACGCGATCGCGAACGCCCCGAAGATCGAGGCGCTGCCCACCGACCGGGCGATGACCACCGTGAGGATGACATTGCTCAGCGCCGACAGAATCTGGTCGCCGAGGTTCCACCCCGCCTTGCGGGCGGCGTTCAGCAGTTTTCTCACTGCGTCATGCCGCCCCGGTCGCCGGGCCGGGGTCGACGGTCTTCTCGACGTCGTCGACACGGGGGCCAGACGCGCGGCCGGTCGCAGGGTCAGTCGCGGGGTTCGGTGCGGGCAGTGACGTGGCGAACTCCGTCGGCCCCTCCTGCTCCAGACGCGAGCGCGCCTGACGGTGTCCCACGTGCCAGGCGAGGTTCCAGGCGAGCCCGACCGGACCGTGTGCGACGAGGTAGCCCGTGGCCCGCTTCGCGATCCTCACCGGAGCCTTGAGGCGCGCCGTGAGGGCGGGGGCGGGCTCGTCGGCGACGACCTCGCCGGCGGTCTCACTAGTGCTCTCGCTGCCGTCCGGAGATGGATCGCGCGGCTCGTAGCGTGCCTCGACCTGCGCGTAACTGCTGCCGTAGTGGAACCCCTGCGAGATGATCGAGGGCAGGGTCGCTCGAAATCGCGTGTGCAGCAGCACGTCTCGGTCGTACACGAGCGGCGTGCCGTTCATCTGGATGCGCCAGCACAGGTCGCTGTCTTCGAGGCGGAGCAGGGTCTCGTCGAATCCGCCGACCTGCGTGAACACCTGCTTGGCGATGCCCATGTTTCCGGCGCCGGCGTGTGCCAGGCCACCGGCCGTGGGTGAGTGCTGCAATCCGTCGGTCTGCTTCATCCGGCGGGTGCGACGCACCCAGGCGGGGTTGAGCACGTCGATGTCGACGCGCCCGGCGACGAAATCGTGCTCGCGCAGCGCTGCGAGCATCTGCCGCACCCAGTCGTCGGCGACGACGTCGTCTGCGTCGCAGAACGCGATGAGGTCGGCGCGGGCGTGTGCGACTCCGATGTTGCGTGCGTGCCCGGGGCCGCGCACGGCTCCGGCCTCCACGATGCGCAGGTCGAGGGCACCGGAGTCGGCGTAGTTCGCGGCGAGCGGTACGGAGCGGTCGGTGCACCCGTTGTCGGCGACGATCACCTCGAACCGTTCGTGGGTGTCTTGCCGCGCGAGGGCGTCGAGCTGTGCACCGAGCGTGGATTCGCCGTTGTAGCAGGCGATCACGACGCTGAGCACGGGCGGGGCGAGCGTGTCTGACCCGTGCACGGGATGCGGCGCCGAGGCTTGCTCGGTCGACTCGTGCAGCACGATGCGACGCGCCTCCCGACCGCTCTCACCTGCCCGGACTCGCCCCGCGGGCAGTGTCATGAGTTCGCTGACAGGCGCGAACCGATACCCGCGCTCACGCAGCCGCGCGATGAGTTCGGAGGTGAGCCGCGGCTTCGGAAAGTCGGCCGGCATGTCGGTGGCCGCACTGCCCTGCGCTCCGTCGTGCAGCAGGACGATGCCGCCCGGGTGGGCGCCTTCGGCCGCGCGGTCGATCATCTCCTCGACGGGGTTGTCGGCCCAGTCCTCGGCCCACACGCTCCAGAGCACGATCTCGAGCCCGAGCGCGCGCACCGCGAGCACCTGCGCGGTGGTCAGCGCACCGTAGGCAGGCCGGTACAACGTGATCGGACGCCCTGCGATCTGTTCGAGTTCAGCGCGCGCGGCCCGGATCCGGCCGATGACCTCGGAGGTCGACAGCGCGGACAATCGGTCGTGGTCGGCACCGTGCAGGCCGAGGTCGTGGCCGCGACGCAAGATCTCTCGAACCAGGTCGGGGTGCTCCTGGGCCGCGGGCAACAGCACGAAGAACGTGGCCTTGACGCCCGCGGAGTCGAGTGCCTCCAGGATCGCCGGAGTCTGCAGCGAGTCGGGGCCGTCGTCGTAGGTGAGCGCGACCACGGGCTCGTCGGTCACGGCGCAACTCAGCGCGGTGAGCGACTTCACGGCGTGGCCGATGATTCGCGGCACCGTGACGCCGTCGATTCGACCTCTTCTCGACGCATAAGCCGAGGCGTCTCGCTGGCGGACGAGCACGGTGGGGACCGTGGAATGCATGAACCCCCCTGAACGGTCGGCCGTGGGCCTTCCGAATGCGTTGCGGTGATTTTCGCCATCGCCCCCGCGATGGCCCGCGCTTCGATCCTAGTGGGGTATCAGGCCCCTCTCAACGCAGAAAAGCGATACCACACAGGGCGATTCGCGAGTCACGGGGGTGAACGAGAGGGGGCGGTCAGCAAGCGATGAATGAACGAACGTGACGAACTTCATGCAGGCATCGCCGGATTTCTTGTCGGTGGCGACGGAAGCTGCACTTCCTCGCACCCGACATGCCTGGTGGTCGCAGGTGTCTTGACGCTTTGCAGAAGTGGTGGCAAGTGGCTCGTTGGAATGCAGGCAAACGTTTACAGTCCGAAATGTATTCGTTTACACACTTCCCACCATTGCGACGGCGCTCGACAACAATTGGCAAACAGGGAGTGAACTGGGGGAATCGTGTGAAGATTCAGCATCAGAGGGGGACCGCGAAGATGCGGGTGGCGGGCCGGGGTCATGGGTCGCCGAAGCCTCTGAACAAACGACAGTGAGGTGTGGGACTCGATGTCTACCCAGACAGCCCCTTCGACCGGGGGAGTGCGCGCTATAAGGCCATTCGGCATGCGCGACAAGGTCGGTTACATGTTCGGAGACTTCGGTAACGACTTCTCCTTCATTCTCCAGATGCTTTTCTTCATGCTCTTCTACACGAAGGTCGTGGGCATCGAGCCGGCGCACGTCGGAACCCTGTTCCTTGTTGCGCGTATCTTCGACGCTTTCACCGACATCGGCATGGGGCGCATCGTCGACACCGTCAAGCCGACCAAGGCCGGCAAGTTCCGCCCGTGGATCCTGCGCGGCGCTGTGCCTGTGGCCCTCGCTTCGGCCCTCATGTACCAGTCGTTCGTTGCGGGCTGGGACTCGTACGGTGCGCGTCTCGCCTGGATGTGCGTCACGTACATCCTGTGGGGCTCCATCACTTACACGATGATCAACATCCCCTACGGCTCGATGGCCTCGCTCATCTCCGACGAAGAGAAGCCGCGCGCCGAACTGTCGGTGTGGCGCTCCACCGGTGCCCAGCTGGCCATCCTCGCGATCAGCGTCGTGCTGCCCAAGATCGTCTACGACGGCGCGGCCCTGAACGGCGCCAAGATGACGATGGCCGCCATCGTCTGCTCGGTTCTCGCGGTCATCTGCTACCTGCTGTGCTACTACATGGTTACCGAGCGCATCGAGGTGCAGCCCGCGCCTCCTGGTGAGCGCATGACCTTCGGCAAGCTCGCCGGGTCGCTGCTCACCAACCGCGCCCTGCTCGGCCTGGTGCTCGCGGCCCTCATGCTGCTGGTCGGCAACTTCCTCATCTCCGGCATGCTCGGCTATGTCGTGCTCGACTACTTCCGTAACGGCGACTTGCAGGCCACCGCCTCGATGGCGGCGCTGCTGCCGACGTTCGTCCTGATCATCGTCGCCCCGTGGCTGGCCGGAAGGTTCGGCAAGCGTGAGACCGCCGTCGTCTCGATGATCATCGGCGCCGCCGTTCTCATCGCGATGTACTTCATGGACTTCCGTGACAACCCGACCATGTGGATCGCGTTCTACGCGGTCAGCCAGTTCATGATCGCGATCTTCAACTTCCTCGTGTGGGCCTTCGTCGTCGACGTCATCGACTACCAGGAGGTGCACACGGGCGAGCGCAACGACGCCACGGTGTACGCGGTCTACTCGTGGGCCCGCAAGCTCGGTCAGGCTCTCGCCGGTGGTGTCACCGGGTGGGCGCTCGGCTGGGTCGGCTACCAGGCCTCGAAGGGGACTGAGGTCATCGTGCAGTCCGAGGGCACGCTGCAGGGCATCTACATGTACTCGACGCTGGTGCCAGGCATCTTCCTGCTCCTGGTCGCGGTGGTCTTGGCGACCATCTACCCGCTGAGCAAGAAGGCGATCGCCGAGAACACCGCGATCCTTCGGGCCCGTCGTGCGGAGTCCGAGGCGCTGCAGGACGTCTGACGGTGCGCTGAATCCCACTCGCTTCGGTGAGGATGCGAGCCGGCCCGGTCGTGATGACCGGGCCGGTTTCGTGTGTGTCCCGGTGTTCGTTGCTTCCTATGGGCCCGCGCTCCCGTCGCGCAACAAAGCGCGTTTTCATGGTCGGGGTTGGTTGCAGCTTCAAGTAGTTGTGTGTTCAACTAGTGGTGGTCGTGAGCGACGGCTCGTCCGCGGCCGCTGACTGTGAATCCGCCAAAGAGAGGCAAGTTCGTGAAGATCGGTATCGTCATCGGTTCCATCCGCGAGGGTCGTTTCGGTGAGTCCGTGGGCGCGTGGGTGAAGAGCGTCGCCGACAAGCGCAGCGACGCGGAGTACGAGGTCATCGACCTCAAGTCGTTCGATGTACCGCTGCTGACCAGCAACACGATGCCCGGTATGGCCAACAAGAAGTACGACTCGCCCCAGGTCACGGCGTGGAGCCAGGCCATCGACGCGTGTGACGCCTACGTCTTCGTCACCCCCGAGTACAACCACGGCGTGCCCGGCGCCTTCAAGAACGCCGTCGACTCCCTCGGCTCCGAGTGGATGGGCAAGGCTGTCGGCTTCGTCGGCTATGGCGCCGAGGGTGGCGTCCGCTCCGTGGAGCAGTGGCGCCCGATCGTCGCCAACTTCTCGATGGTCGACGTGCGCCAGCAGCTCGCGATCAGCATCTTCACCGAGGCGGGCGAGGGCGGCTTCCAGCCCAGCGGCCGCCGCGAGAAGGAACTGGACACCCTGCTCGACCAGCTGGTCGGAATGGCGACCAAGCTCGCCTGACACCCCCAGCGGTAACTGACCGCGAGCCCGGAGCCTCCCCCACCCCTGAAGGGCGGAGGCCCCGGGCTCGTGTCATGTCCGGCGGGTCGGCCACACCCGAAACACAAGAGAAGTTTCGGCAGTATCTGCATCCCCCCTCGTGGCAGATAGTGGTGGCATCGGATTACTTGTGTTACTGGCGCCAACCTGCTCGGTGGCGCTTATCCACAGATACGGCGACCCTGTGGATAGCGAGGCGGGCGGCAGTGTGCCGCGGGCGACCATGGTTGACATGGCACGGTCGAATCGACTCGACGCCTTGTCGGCGCATTTCGCTGCCAACGGGCCGATAGCGCACGTCGCTGAACTGGCCGCTGTCGCCTCGCGGGCGGCGGTGCGCACAGCTTCCGAGCAGGGGCTGATCACGCCGATGGGGTCGGGCGTTTACGTGCTCAGCGAATTCGCGGCGCCGACTCTGGGTGCGCGATGCGCGTCTCCGTCGTGGGTTCCTTCAGGGGCGGCTAGGGCGCGCGATGTCACCGATGCGCCTGGTGCGTGCCTCACCGGTTGCGAAGAGGCGCGGCTGGTGACGGGACTCATGGCAGTGGCCAGAGGGATGAATGCCTGCCTCTCACACAGGTGCGCCGCTATCGCCCACGGGTGGCCCGTGCTCCTGAACCCAGAGACCGTGGAAGTCGCGGTGCCAGCTGGTCGGCGTCCGCCGAAGCGGGTTGCCGCGCCGGTGACGCGCCGCGTCCGAGACCTCACCCGCGATGAGGTTCTCGAAGGTCGAACGTCACCGTTGGCGACGGTCGTCGATTGTTCCCGTGACCTTCCTATTCGGGAGGGACTCGCCATCGCTGATTCGGCTCTGCGATCCGGCTCAGTAGGTGCGAGCGAGCTTCGTGAGGCCGGTGAGCGAGCCGCCGGCCCCGGGGCGCCGCGCGTGAGAAGGGTCGCGCGCCTCGCGGACGGGCGACGCGCGAACCCTTTCGAGTCGGTGGTCGCCGCCGAACTCGACGCAGTCGAGGGGTTAAACCTCGTTCCACAGTTCGTCATCGAAGACTGCAGCGAGGGCTTCTTTGCGCGCGTCGACGCCGCCGATCCGTGGCTCCGACTCGTGGTGGAGGCCGACAGCTACGAATTCCACGGTGGCCGTGAGGCGTTCCGGGCCGATCGCAGGCGATACATCGAGCTCACCGCCCGGGGATGGCTGGTCGTGCCTGTCACGATGCCCATGGCGATGGACACCCCGGCATGGCTCAGGCGCCAGGTGCGGCGTTTGGTCGACCTGCGGGAGTTTCAATTCCGCATGGAACTGGCGAGACGTGACACCACAAGCACAAGACAACTCCGGCGATGATCCGCGTTTTCGCTGGACCCGCGCGATCGCTGAGTGACTTTCCGTGACCTTGTGGCGTCAAAGCTTGGCGGAGGGAGCGGCTAGCGGCGGGGTGGGGCCGTCGAGGACCTTTCGTGCAGGGTTACCGGGAGTAGGACCGTGCCACCCTGGGGGCCTTTCACCTCGGCGTCGCCGGGGACGTCGACGGCTTCGAGCAGGAGGCGGGCCGCCCTCGCGCCCATCGCGTGGTGGTCGACCGTGACCGTCGTCAGGGGCGGGGCCGTGAGGTCGGCGGAGGTCGTGTCGGAGTAGCCGACCACGCTGATGTCGTCGGGGCAGGTCAGACCCCGCTCGCGGAGTGCGTGGTAGACACCGAACGCGACCGTGTCGTTGAACGCGACGATCGCGGTGATGTCGGGGCTCCGATCGAGCAGCGCGTGGCAGGCGGTTCGGCCTCCGTCGATCGTCAGGGCCGGGATCGGCTCGATCCAGGCCGGGTCGGCGGCCAGCCCGTGTTCGAACATCGCCTCGCGGTAGGCGCGCGCCCGCGTGACGGCGGTGCTCACGTCGGCGAGGCCGGCCAGGTGCCCGATGCGGGTGTGTCCGAGGCGCGCGAGGTGGGCCACCGCTTGGTGGATGCCCATCGAGTCGTCGCTGAGCACGTTGGGGGCGTCGGGAGACGGGGAGGCGCGCAGCACGTACACGGTCGGTGCGATGGCGGAGTAGTCGCAGGCGTCGAGACCATCGGCCAGCAATGCCGTCGCGACGATCAGCCCGTCGACATTGCGTGCGGCGAGGCGCTGCAGGTGAGCGCGCTCCCGGTCGAGATCGTTGTCGGTATTGACGATGAAAGCGGAGAATCCGGCCTGCGCGGTGACATCGTCGATCCCGCGCAGCAGCGGCGGGAAGAGGGGCACCCGTAGGTCGCCGATCACGACACCGATGGTCGAGGAGCGGTTGAGGGCCAGGCTCTGTGCGGCCGTATTCGGCCGGTAGCGAAGCTCTTTCGCCGCTGCGAGCACCCGTTGCACGGTGGGGTCACTGATCTGGTGCCGGGTGCGCTCGTTGAGAGCCCGCGAAGCCGTCGCGGGGTGCACGCCGGCCAACAGCGCGACATCGCGAAGGCGGCTCTTCATGGGCTCACCGTACGTCGACGCGCATCAGGAACGCAACCGATTGCGTTCTCAGCCTCCTGTTCCATGGCACTGGAGCTGGAAGGTGAGCGACTGGAAAGACATGTGCCATGGAACCTCCGCCGGGTGGGTGGCGCGGCACATATTCGCTGATCGCCGCACCGTATGGGAAGAGTGCCGCGGCACAGGAGAGTAGGGGTCCGTCCTCCTGGTATCTCGCCTATGCGGGCAGGGCCTTGACAGTCCCTGCCTCGGTGACGCAAGGTCTACGCAAGCGATTGCAGAATTCGCCCCGATGGGGGCGCACCGGTCGAGGAGGACCACGCATGCCCGCTTTCCAGGACGGACTCGCCGAAACCGTCATCCCTCACGCAGATGTCGTCGAGACCGATGTCGTGATCATCGGCTCGGGCCCGGCGGGTGGCTCTGCTGCCCTCGCCCTGTCCACGCTCGGTATCCGCAACGTCATGCTCACCAAGTACCGCTGGACCGCGAACACGCCCCGCGCGCACATCACCAACCAGCGGGCGATGGAGGTCTTCCGGGCGCTCGGAGTCGAGGAGCAGGTGCTCGCCGACGCCACCCCGCACGAGCTCATGGGCGACACGGTGTTCTGCAACTCGATCGCAGGCGAGGAGTTCGGCCGCATCCTCACGTGGGGCACGCACCCCGCCCGCCACGCCGACTACCGGCTGGCCTCACCCACGCTGAACTGCGACATCCCGCAGACCTACCTCGAGCCGATCCTGCTGAAGAACGCCACGGTGCGCGGCACGCAGTCGCGGTTCAGCACCGAGTACCTCTCGCACACGCAAGACGAAGACGGCGTCACCGTGCGCGTGCTCGACCGCCTCGACGGGCGCGAGTACGACATCCGCTGCAAATACCTCATCGGGGCCGACGGGGCGCGGAGCACGATCGCGCAGGAGCTCGACCTCCCGTTCGAGGGTGCGATGGACATCGCCGGCTCCATGAACATCACCTTCAAGGCCGACGTCGCCGCCCTCGTGGGGCACCGGCCGTCGGTTCTGTACTGGGTCGTGCAGCCCGGTTCGAACGTCGGCGGCATCGGCGCGGGCCTCTTCCGCATGGTGCGCCCGTGGAACGAGTGGCTCATCGTGTGGGGGTACGACATCAACTCCGAGCCGCCGCAGCTCACCGACGAGACCGCCACGCAGATCGTGCACAACATGCTGGGCCGCGACGACATCTCGGTCGAGATCACCGGGTACTCGCTGTGGGGCAACAACGAGATGTACGCGACCCACATGCAGAAGGGTCGCGTCTTCATCGCGGGCGACGCCGCGCACCGTCACCCGCCGAGCAACGGCCTCGGCAGCAACACCTCCGTGCAGGACTCGTACAACCTCGCCTGGAAGATCGCCGCCGTTCTCAAGGGCGAGGCCGGCGCGGGCCTGCTCGACACGTACTCCATGGAGCGTGCCCCGGTCGCCAAGCAGATCGTCACCCGCGCGAACAAGAGCAGCCGTGAGTTCGTCGGCATCTTCGACGCGCTCGGCATGACGGCAGCGACCACGGTGGACGAGATGCAGGCCCAGCTCGACGAGCTCAAGGCCGACACCGAGGCGGGTGCCGCCAAGCGTGCCGCCCTCGCCGAGGCGTTCGAGGTGAAGAACTACGAGTTCAATGCCCTCGGAGTCGAGTTGGGCCAGAACTACGCGGGCTCGAGCGCGATCGTCGGCGACGGCACCACGCTGCCCGAGCCGACCCGCGACCCCGAGCTCTACTACGAGCCGCACACCACCCCGGGTGTGCGCCTGCCCCACTGCTGGGTCGGCGACTCGAAGAGCAAGGTCTCGACCCACGACCTCGCCCCGTACACCCGCTTCACCTTGTTCACCGGCAAGACCGGCCGGGCCTGGGCCGAGGCGGCCGAGAAGGTCGCCGCCGAACTGGGCGTGCCGCTCGAAGCCGTCGTCATCGGCCCCGGCGAAGACGTGCAAGACCTCTACTTCGACTGGATGAAGCTGCGCGAAGTCGCCGAGGATGGCTGCGTGCTCGTGCGCCCCGACACCCACGTGGCCTGGCGCTCGCAGAACCTCGTCGCCGACCCGGCGGCGACGCTCACCGAGGTGATGACCTCGCTGCTGCACCGCTGAGCGGCGAATTCACGCCAGAACATCAAGCAAAGTTCGCGGTGCCGTGGCATTGCCGCAGTTCACGGCGCGCGGCCCGTGACTTTGTGTGACGTTACGCACCGAACCACAGCACCGACCCCGTCATTACCGCCAGGAGCGATCACGTGACTCTCGATTTCACCCACGACACCCTCGCGCAGCGGGTGCTGTTCGGCGCCGGCAAGGCCCGCGAGCACATCGCGGCCGAGTTGGAGCGGTTGGAGGCGAAGCGGGTGATGCTGATCGCCTCTGCCCGGGAGATGCCTCTGGCCGAGCCGCTCCTTGAGGGGATCGACGTCGCGTTGACCTGGGAGGAGGTGCGGCAGCACGTCCCGATCGAGAACGTACGTCGCGCCCGGACTGCTGCGGCGGAGGCGGACATCGACGTGATCGTCTCTGTCGGGGGAGGCTCGACGGTGGGCCTGGCCAAGGCCATCGCGCTCGACTCGCGCCAACCGATCATCGCCGTCCCGACCACGTACGCGGGCTCCGAGGCGACCCCGGTCTGGGGCATGACCGAAGACGGCACGAAGACCACCGGCATCGACCCCGTCGTGCTGCCGACGGCGGTGATCTACGACTCCGAGCTCACGCTCACCCTGCCGGTGGGCCTGTCGGTGGCCTCGGGGCTCAACGGGCTGGCGCACTGCGTCGACTCGCTGTGGGCGCCGAAGGCCGACCCGATCAACATCGCGCTCGGCCTCGAAGGCGCCCGTGCCCTGGCCAGCGGGCTGCCGAAGGTCGTCGCTGACCCGCAGGGCCGCGACGGCCGCGACGAGGCCCTGTACGGCGCCTACCTCTCGGCGCTCGCGTTCGCGTCGGCGGGTTCGGCGATGCACCACAAGATTTGCCACGTGCTCGGCGGCACCTTCGATCTGCCCCACGCCGAGACCCACGCGACCGTGCTGCCGTACGTGCTCGCGTTCAACGCCCCCGGTGTGCCCGAATTGGCCCGCCGCCTGGCGCAGGCGCTCGGCGGGGCTCCGACCTCCGACGACGACGGCCCGGCCTCCGCGGTGGCGGCGCTGGCCGCCCTGCGCGAGAAGCTCGACGCTCCGAAGGCCCTGGCCGACGTGGGCTTCACCGAGGCCGACATCCCGGAGGCGGTGCGCCGCAGCATCGCCGCTATTCCCGCCTCCAATCCCGTACCCGTGACCGAAGAGAACCTCAGCGCGCTGCTGCAGGCCGCACTGACCGGGGAGAACCCGCGCAGCAACCCGTGACCGACTTCATCGCATTCCGACGCGAGGCCCCGACCGGCCAGACCCCGAGGAGAGAGCCGTGACCCACCACAACGCCACCCCAGAGATCAGTGACGAGCAGGCCCGCCGCGAGGAGGAACTCGTCGAGCAGGTCGTCGCCTCGTTCGACGGCGCGACCGACGAGCGGCTCAAGACCCTCATGCAGGCCCTCACCCGCCACGTGCACGCGTTCATCCGCGAGGTGCGGCTGACCGAGGAGGAGTGGGGTGCGGCGATCAAGTTCCTCACTGACTCGGGTCACATCACCACAGACACGCGCCAGGAGTTCGTGCTGTTCAGCGACGTACTGGGGACGTCGATGCAAACGATCGGCGTGAACAACCAGGCCTACGGTGACGCCACCGAGGCGACGGTTTTCGGCCCGTTCTTCGTCGAAGGATCGCCCGAGATCGAGCAGGGCGGCGACATCGCCCAGGGCGCCGCGGGGCAGCCGTGCTGGATCTCCGGAACGGTGCGCGACACCGACGGCAACCCTGTGCCGGGCGCGAAGATCGAGGTGTGGGAGGCCGACGACGACGGCCTTTACGACGTGCAGTACGACGACGGCCGCACCGCCGCCCGCGCGCACATCTTCAGCGATGAGAACGGTGAGTACCGGTTCTGGTGCGTCACGCCCACCCCGTACCCGATCCCGTACGACGGGCCGGTCGGCGCGATGCTGGAGAAGGTCGGTCGCTCGCCGGTGCGGGCCAGCCATTTGCACTTCATGGTGACCGCCCCCGAGCTGCGCACGCTGGTGACGCACATCTTCGTGCGCGGCTGCGACTACCTCGAGCGCGACTCCGTGTTCGGTGTGAAGGAGTCGCTCGTCAAGGACTTCGTCGAGCACCCCGCGGGCGAGCCCACTCCCGACGGCCGCGAGGTCGAGGGCACGTGGCGCAGTTGCGACTTCGACATCGTCCTGGCCCCGGCGACCGCGGGCGGCACCCTGCGGGCCTGACCGGCAACACCCGCGTCCCATGGCACTGGTGCCGGAAGGGGAGGGTGGAAACGAACATGTGCCATGGGACACCGCAGTTCGGTGGGGTCCCATGGCACATGTTTTGTATTTACGTCGTGTGCCAGCAGGAGTGCCATGAGACGGGGGTGTGGGACTCCCGTAGCGTGGCGCTAGCCGGCAGCGGCGTGGCTAGATCACTTCAGCGTGGCGGTGGAGTTGCTGTCGCGCTGCACCTTGACGCCCTTGCTCGGGCTGATCGTCACGCTCGTGGGCGAGGCGGCAGTGCCGTTGAGCTGGAACACCTGGCCGGCGGGGAAGGTGTTGCCGGTGAAGGTGATGCCCTTGCTGCGCGTCACGACCACCGGGGTGGCGTTGTTGCTGATCGTGTTGCCCGAGAACGTGAAGTTGTCGGAGTCGTTGATCTTGAACAGCGCGCTGCTCGAGCCGGCGCGCACCCCGGAGAAGGTGTTGCCGGTGAACACGTTGCCACTCGGGCGGCCCGACTTGTTCGTGTACTGGGCCTTGTCGGAGCCGGAGAACGAGAACACGGCGTTCGTGAGCGAGTCGCTGACGCGGTTGCCGGTGAACTTGTTGTTCGTCGATCCGACGGAGACGCGGATGCCGTACTTGGCGCCCGTGATGCCGTTACGCGAGATCGTGGCGGCGTTCTGGTCGAAGATCGCGATGCCCGACCCGTTGGGGTGGTTGTTGACGACGTTGTTGGCGACGACGGCGTTGGTCAGGCCGCGGTGCAGCATGATGCCGTGCACCTGGCCGGCGGGGCCCTGCGCGTCGGGGTTGGGGCCGGTCCACGGCTTGAGGCCGTTGTTCTCGACGCGGTTCTCGGTGATCGAGATGTTGCCGCAGCGCTGCGAGCAGATGATGCCGTGGTTGCCGTTGTTGCTCGCGATGTTGCGGTTGATCGTGATGCCGACCGCGGCGTCGTGGCCGTTGAGGCCGTACATGACGTTGTTGACGTACTTGTTGCCGACGAACCGCTGGTTGCGGGTGCCCCAGTAGTACGTGCCCATGTAGTTGTTCGAGAACGTGCTGTTGGTCTGGTTGCCGGTGGCCGCGTCGGCGCCGCAGGCGGCGGGGTTGGCGCGGTCGCAGAAGCGGGTCTTGTAGGCGACGCCGTAGCTTTCGGCCGCGTAGTAGCCGAGGTTGGTGAAGACGGAGCGGTCGATGTTCAGCGTCGACTTGTGGGTCTTGCCGGCGGCGTCGCGGGTCGAGACGGCGCGCACGAAGGCGCGGCCACGCTGGGTGGCGCCGGTGACGTAGTCGGCCTTGGTGTCGGCCTTGCCGGCCTGGTCGTCCCACGAGGTGACGGTGACGCCGGTGGCGTTGAGGGTGCCGCCGTTCACCGTGATCGCGGAGACCTCGGTCTTGGCGTTGGAGGCGCGGCTGCGCAGACGGAGGGTGTTCACGTCACCGCCGAGGGCAGAGCCCCTGAGCGAGAGGCGAGCACCGTTCTGCAGCACGAGGTCGGCGTTGAGAGCCCACGTCTTGTTGGCAGTGTCGGTCTGCACGAGCGGGATCTTGGGGCAGGCGGCCACGATCGAGGAGAGCGTGTAGTCCTTGGCCGCGTTGAGGTAGATGGTGTTGCTGGTGTTGGCGTAGCGGACTCCGCTGCAGGCGGCTGCAGCGGGCGCGGTGGGTGAGGTCGGTGCCTGAGCGGGCGCGGCGGTCCCCCCGGCCGCCGTCGCCGTGCCGACCCCGCCGAACAAGCCGGCGGCGCTCAGGAGGAGCGTCGCCGTGGTGGCGAGACGTCGATTCATCGTTACTCCTTGAGTGTTGGTGTTGCTTGTGATGTGGCGGTGTTGTCGTTGGGCTCAGCCGCAGCCGAGGCGTTTGCTGGATATCTCGAAGCCGCCGAAGCGGGTCTTCTGGTCGGTGGGAGTGGCCCAGGATTCGTCTCCGCCCCCGAAAAACGTGGAGAAGAACAGGCCTTCGATCCGCAGTTCAGGCGTGGCACGAAATTCGAGGCCGCCGGTGTTGAGCACCGGCTTGTCGTCGAGCCAGACCTGAACCGAGCCGTCTTGCGTACCGGGGGTGTTGAGGCGAACGTGCTGTTCGATGCACGACCATCGGCCGGTGGGCCAGCTCCAGGCGCCGCGTCCGATGGAGGTGCCGTGTTCGCTGGAGGTCGGCAGGTAGGCGTAGACCTCGCCCGCGCCGCCCTCGCGCCACATGTATCGGGTCGAGAAGCCGTCGGTGCCGTCGGGGATGTTGCCGCCCGAGGTCTGGCGGCCGCCGTAGAGGCCGGGGAGTTTGCCGCCCTTGACGAAGTCGAACCCGTCCGGAAACCAGACCCAGTAGCGCAGGTAGGCCTCGTCGAGGGGGCCGTCGGTGAGGGTCCAGTACGATTGCGCGCCGCCGTCGCTCGTGTCGTCGCTGCGTGCGGCGGTCTGGCTGGCCGAGCCTGCGGGGTAGTCGACCTCGACGTATTGCCCGAACGGCTGCCCGGAGGCCGTGTGAAAGGTGAGCCGGTCGTCGCCGAAGTCGCCGCCTTGGCGCTCCGACATCGGCAGGCCGTGGGGTTTGCGCCCCGCGCCGGCTTCGTCGTTGAGAAAGCCGGTCATGGACTCGCCGGGCACGGTGGGTCCTCCGGACATGTCGGCTGAGGGAGATGTCGGCGACGTCGTCGGACTCTCAGGGGTGTCGCCACCGGAGCAGCCGGCGGCCAGCGCGAGGGCCACAACGGCCCCCGCCCCTGCGATGCGAGGCAGCAGTCGCCCACGGATCATGCGCGCGCCTCCTGCTTCTCGGCGCGTGAAGAGGCCGTGTCGGCCTCTTTGTCGTCAGATCCGACATCTTCGCCCTGCGCGGTCGTCGCGGATGCGGAGGCTGCGCGACGGCGGCGCTCACGTACGGCTCGCACGCTTTCGTACACGATCGCCAGCGACACCATCGCGCCGGCGAACAGTCCGAGTCCGCGCGGGTCGGAGGGGGGCAGCACCTGGGCGTCGCCGAGGTCGGCTTCGCCGCACGAGGCCCGGGGGGCGCGCACGCTGCCGCCGTTGATCTGCGGCTCGCCGCCCACCGAGCGGATGCCGCACTCGCTTGCGTCGACGTCGACCGAGGTCAGCGTGGCGGCGCCGGTGAACTTGGCCCCGGTGACGGAGTCGGTGAACCGCGACGACTCGACCACGAGGCCGGAGGAGGCCGAGTCGAGCCCGGTGGTGCCGCCGGTCGTGGTGATGTCGCGCAGCACGATGCCGTCGACGCCCTCCTGCACGCGCACGCCGGTGTCGATTCCGGTGGCCGTGGCGCGGGTGAGCGCGATGCCGTCGGCGCCGCCACGCACGACGTAGCCGGTGAGTGCCTCAGAGACGTTGACGCCGGTGAGTGTCGTGCCGTGGCCGCCGAGGTCGACACCCACGTCAGCAGGCGCGGTGCCCTGGGGCGCGTCGGCGAGCGGACCGATCTCCACGCCCGTGATCGATGCGTCGCGGTTGCCGGCCATGACCCGCAGGCCGATGCGGGAGCCCTCGATGCGGGCGTCGGCCAGGGTCGTGCCGGCGCCGCCGGTGTCGAGCACGATGCCGGAGGACGAGTCGACGATGTCGATCCCCTCGGCCTTGCTGCCGCGGCCGCCCAGACGCAAGCCGGTGTCGGTGGCGGAGTGCACGGTAAGGCCTGTCAGCGTGCCCCACGAGCCGCCGTCGCGCAGGCTGAGCCCGGTGCCGTCCTGCACCGAAGTGGTTGTGTCGACCGACACGGTATTCGCGTTGGCGAGGTCGACGCCGGCGCCTGCGTTTCCGGTGGTCACAGTGTCTGTGACGGTGACGCGAGAGCTGCGTGCGACCTCGAGCCCAGCTCCGTTGCCGTTGGCGCGCACGGCATCGATCTTCACCGTGTTCGAGCCGCGCACCGCGACTCCGGGGCCGCTGTTGCGTTCGGCCTTGACGCTCCAGATGTCGGTGGAGGGTGAGGCCTCGACCTGCAGGCCGGGGCCGGCGTTGCTCTGGGTCGTGACACTGCGCGCGCTCAACCGGCCGCGCACCAGCACACCCGTGCCCGCGTTGCCGCGTGCCGTGACGCGGTCGAGTCGCGTAGTCCCGGTGCGTACTGAGGCCAGGCCGATGACGTTGTCGGCGAAAGTCGTTCGCAGGGCCACGAGTTCGCGGCCGTCGTAGAGCGCGACACCGGTCTGACCCGATCCGGTGCGCCCGAGTGCGGTGAACGTGGCGTCGGTGAAGCGCAGCGCGGAGCCCCGGTTGAACGCGATGAACGGCCGGCGGGCGCCGGGCTCGGCGGGGGCGCCTGTGGCGGGGTCCCAGCTTGTGACGTTCACCCCGGTCACCGTGAGCGTGGCCCCGGAGCCGTAGATGCTGCCCCCGTAGCCGGAGGTCGTCTGCTGCATGCGGACGGTCTTGGCGTCAGAGGGCCCGATGGTCAGATGAGTGCCCGGCGAGAGGTAGATCGCGGCCTTTATCGTGGTCGTGTCGCCCGAGCGTTCGAGCCAGCGCGGGCTGCTGAGAAAGCCCGCCAGTCGGCTCAGCGAAAGCGGGCCCGCAGAGCGGGGAGCCTCGAAGAGCAGCCGCCCGTTCGAAAGCAGCCGAACGTCGTTGGCGCGCACCTGGATCACCCGGCCGACGTCGGTGCGCGAGCGCCGTTCGGCCGAGTTCGCCGCCTGTGCGTTCTCGGCCGCGACAGGCGGGGGAGGCAGGTGACTCACGTCGACCGGAGCCGGGCCGCTCTCGGCCGTGGCCTCGGCGGAGGTCGTCACCGAGCTGGTCGGCGTGGCCGTGGTGTCGGCCGTGGCGCCCGGGTCGGTGGCGGCCGAAGCGGTTTGGCCAGCGCTCGGCGAGGCGGTCAGGGTGCCGACGGCCGAGTGCGCGGCGATCTCGCCCTCGTCGCCGGGCAGGCTCGGGCCGAGGGTGGCGAGGCCAACGGCCGCCACCGAAGAGAGCGCGAGGGCCGTGCCGGTGCGGCGTGCGCGCGGGGTCATGCGGCCTGTCCCTGTCCGTCGGTGACGCTGGGCGTGCGGGCGATCTCGCCGCTCTCCGTGACCTCGACCGGGCGGGTGAGCCAGCGCTGCGTGCGGATCGTGAGCAGCGCCTGGATCTTGATGATCGCCATGACGAACGACATGAGTACGTAGCCCGGCAGCAGGAAGAAGTGCCAGGGGCGACGCCGCAGGTGAGGCAGCAGCTTCACCGCGCGGCTGAGCCACCACCAGATCGCGAGGGCGAGGCAGAAGCTCCAGCGCTGGGTCGCAAGCCCGAAGATCATGTAGACCGGGGCGATGAGCAGCGTGAACGCGCTCACGGCCTTGTCGATCATCGTGTAGGCGAGGTACGGGTGCTTGAACACCCAGCCCTGGAACAAGGCCCGCAGGTCGGAACGCCACGTGTTACGAGCCCAGCGGAGGCGCTGCTTGAAAAAGACCTTGAAGGTGTCCGGGAACGTCGACCAAACCCGCGCAGAACGCTGCATGACGGTTTTATGGCCGCGAATCATTGTCAGACAAGTAAGGCGCTTGTCGTCACCGGACATGCACGGCCGACCCCAGAAAGTCTCTGCCATAAATTCATCGCTAATATCCAGAAGAATTTCGCGACGGTAAACGGCGGTGCGGCCCGACAAGCACGAGACGGCCCGCCCGAAGTAGGTTTGACCTGCATTCTCGTCGAAATAGCGCAGGTCGAGGAACATGTCGTTGATGCGCTGCAGAAAGTTCGACGGCTGCCACACGTTCTGACGGGTGCCCACGCCTCCGACCTCGGGGTCGATGAACGGCATGCACACGTGCTCGGCCACGTCAGGGGCCCAGACGGTGTCGGAGTCGACGAGCGCGACCAGCGGCGTCGAGGCCGCCTCCCAGCCGCGCCGCAGCGCATCACGCTTGCCGGGAACGTCGGTGATGACGATCGTGACCGGGTACCTCGCGGCGATCTCCTGGCACACGGCGTCGGTCGAGTCGATGACGAGGATGACTTCGGCCGGGTCGTTGGCTAGCCACGATTCGATCGCGCGCGCGAACAGCTCGGGTTCTTCCTTGTAGACGGGCACGACGATCGACAAGGGGGCCCGGTAATCCGAGACCACCGGGTGGTAAAGGACAGCTGGGATTCGCCTGAACGCCCAACTGAGCCAACGGATCACGCCCAGGATTCCGAGCGGGACGAACCACGTCCAGCCCAATAGCCAGTCACTCGGAGTCATCGGTGTTCTGCGCCTTTCGTGTGCCTGTGTGGTGCGGGATTGTGCTGTGTCGCTACGAGGTCGTGGTGGGGCGGCCAGGCCGGCCGGCCTCCTGCATCAGGCCGCACGGAAGGGGCGGTGCGCTGCGGCACCGCCCCTTCCCTGGGTCGTTTCAGAACCGAAATAGCTGCTGACCTCGTGCTTCTCTCAGCCCGCCAGCTTGTCCTGCTCGGCAGCGACCTTGTCGTTGATCGCCTGCACCACGTCGAGCAGCGTGACGTCGTGGCCCATCTTGCGGGCGTAGATGCGAAGGCCCTCGGTGTCCTTGGGCAGGCAGGCGCCGCCGAAGGGGCCGAAGTCGCGCAGGCCGTAGTTCGCGTTCCACAGGCCCTCAGCGGTGCGCTCGCTGGCGGAGAAGGCCTTGTCGACCTCTTCGGAGCTCAGGCCGATCGCGGCGCCGAGTCCGCGAAAGTAGTTGTAGGTGCTGATCTTCACCGCGTTGCCGACGTTGTTGACGTACTTGTGGAACTCGGCGACCTCGATGGCCAGCCACTCCACATCGGCGCCGAAGGTGCCGAGCACCTCGGTGACGAGCTGGTGCGACCGGTCGTTCTCCTCCAGCGTGGCCACGTTGACGAGGCGCGGGTGGAGGAAGTCCTCCTCGGAGGAGACGGCGCGCAGGTACTCAGGGTTGTAGACGACCCCGAAGTCCTTGCCGGCCTGCAGGCCAGAGGTCATCTCCAGCAGCGGAATCAGGGTCTTACGCATGGTGCCGGGCGGCATCGTGCAGCGGAAGACGATGACGGGCCACTCGGCTCCGTCCTCGACGCGCAACTGCCGACCGATGCGTGCGGTGGCCTCGCGCAGGTTCGTGATGTCGACGCCGTCAGGCCCGGTGGGCGCGGAGACTGCGACGAACGTGAATTCCGGCAGCGGCGTCAGCTCGCGCGAGACGAGTCGCGTCTGAACGCCACGCTCGCCGAGCACGGCGATGCGCTCCTGGCTGACGTCGACGAATGTGACGTCGTGGCCATGCGCGCGCAGGCCCATTCCGGTAGCGGTTCCGACTACGCCGGACCCGACTATTTCAATGGTGGACATGAATCACCCCGAGTTGGTCTTTCGAACATGGGAGATACCCCATTGCGGAAGTTAGCTGGACGCCTGTCCAGCATGCAACGGAGCTTTGCGCATCCGCAACCGTTATATATCCATGTGGGTCGTCGAGCCTCATGATCACGATGTGGTAAATGCGCGGCTTTCTCTTGTATCTGCAGAATTGGTCGCGTGTATTGATAGCGGGGAATCCCTATTTGCCTTGCGCGTGGCAGCGACAGGATTTTGCCGGGCTCTGCGAGCGGCCGGGTTTGGTCCCTCGGGGTGTCGCGGGGTGCACGAGTGTGGCGGCGGTCACTCCGCGAGGGTGAACCTGTGAGTGGACTGTGGGTGTTTCGCGAGTTCGGCGGGCCTGGCGTGGTGCCCTGGGGTCGACGGCGGGGCGCTGCTCGTGGGTGGGGAGCCTGTCACGCGTTGGATTGCCTTGTGCTGCAACGAGAGCGGGGTGACCGAGTGTGCTCCGGGCGGTCAATCGTCAAGAAATCGTAAAGTGTATATACGATGAGTTCGGTGCGGCTCCTGGGCGCGTGAGGCAACTCGATTCCGTTAGCTGCCATGAGAATTCACCTGAAGGGAGCATCCCGTTCTTCAGGTTCGTCTCAGTTCCTGAGTCAGGAACGGGACCGGGAACCAGAGGGCGAGCGCGAGGAGTGAGACGCGTTGGGTCGCGCCGAGCACCCCGAAGCCGACTCCGGCGATGTCGGCCAGCTCCAGGCCGAGGCTGGCCAGGTGCACGACGACGAGGGCGGTGCCGAAGGCGACGAGCCTCCCTCCGCGCCGCCGCTGGGCCAGCCACCACCACGCCATCGCAACGGAGGCCGCAGCACCTGCAGCCGTGCTCGTCACCTCGTGCAGCGTGTGCGACAGAGGCAGTTCTCCGGCCTTAGCCGCCGCGGTGCACGCCAGGTCTGAGGTCGGGGCGCAACTCAACGGCACGATCGCGTCGAACAGGGTGGCGACGCCGAAAACGATCAACAGGACGAATGGGCCGGTTATCCGCCACCCACCGGAGTCTCCGCGTCGGGGTGCCGTGCCCGCCTCGTCACGGCCGCGGCGGCGCAGCGCAACGATGGCGATGACGGAGGCGACGGTGATCGCGATGCCGGTGGCCGCGTCGAGCCCTCGGAAGACCAGCGAGAACGGCTCACCGGGAATCGCGAGTTCACTGACGTACCCGGTGAGCGCCTTGTGCTCGGGATTGGCGACCCACCCGAACAGCCACGACGAATAGCACACGGCCGCGACCGCAGCGGTGACCGCGGCCAGGGGCAGCGGGCGCACGACGGCCTCACTGCGACCCTGCGAGCCCGTCGATGTCTCCATGCTCCCCATGCTGACGCACGGCGATACAGCTCTTGTCACATACGCATCTCAGGAAGGCGACAGGCTCCCGGGGCGCACCTGGCCTGCCGCCCACCTGCAAGATCACTCCACGAAGCGGACCCAGTTCGCTCCGTCTCCGACGTTGTGGCGGTGCAGCAGGGCGAGGGAGCCGTCGGCCTCGACGCGGTAGAGGGAGGCGCGCTTCGACTTCTCGCCTACCCCGATGGCGTAGCGGCCGTCGGGGGAGACGGTGAATCCGCGCGGCTGCTTCTCGGTCTCGGTGCGGGAGACGACGTCGCCGAGGTGCCCGTCGTCGGTCAGCGAGATGCTCGTGATGGTGGAGCTGTTGCGCTCGGAGCAGAGAAGAGTGCGACCGGCGACGTGCAGGTCGGCTCCCCAGATGTGGCGTTCCTTGACCGGGTCGGCGCCGAACCTGCCGTGCGAGAGGCCTGCTGCCGGGTCGACGAAGGCCACCGATTCAGCCTGGGTGAGGGTGCCGTCGGCGCCCACTTCGAAGCGGATGGCCTCACCGGAGAACTCGGTGACGAGGTAAGCGTCATCGCCCTCGACAACGAGGTGGCGGGCACCGCTGCCCTGCGGCGCCGCGACGGTCTCGGGGCTGAGCGGGGTGAGTTCGCCGAACTCGTCCAGGCGGTACTGCGCGATGAGGTCTTGACCCAACGAGACGAAGTAGACCGTGTTGCTGCGGTTGCCGCCGTCGGCGACCGGCTTCACGCAGTGCAGGTTCGCGAACTCGACGCGGGCGGTCTCGTCGCCGAGGACGCCGTTCTTCGCGGGCCAGACAGCGCCGAATCCGCCTCCGTACGAAGCTCCCAGCAGCAGCGAACCGTCGTGTGCGAGTGCCAGATAGGTCATCGAGGAGTCGACCTCACGCCGCGCGATGGGGGTGAGGTAGCCGGTCGCGCGGTCGAGGCGCAGGGTGACGATGATCGCCGGGTCGCCCTTGTGGGCGGCGTAGACGAGGTCGCGGGCGGTGTCGATGGCGAAGGTGCCCACGCCGGGCCCCACGGGGGCGGTCGCCACGCTCTCCAGCCGGGGTTCCCCGTCGGTGCGAAGGCGCAGGGTCGAGATGGTTCCGTCTTCGGAATTGGCTACGAGTACGAGATCGCTCACACCACCAGGCTATGTGCGCTGGACCGAGCCCGCTTCCCGGTGCGCGACCTTCACCTGTCGCCGTGTCGCGAGCGGACGGTGAACGTGGGCGAGGATCCACGCGTGTGCCGTGTGCATGAGCCACTCGGCGGGGCCTCGCGGGATGACCTGCAGCCACAGGGTCGAGAAGACGATGAGTAGCGTCGCGATGCCCGCGTAGATGGCCAGCGTCGCGGGCTGCTCCCAGCCCGTGGGCAGCTGCCGCGCGACCCCGAGACCGAAGTCGTAGAAGATGAGCGAGGCGATAGCGTTCTGGGCGATGTAGCAGGTCAAGGCCATCTTGCCGACGTTGGCCAGACCGCGCGCGAACAGGCCGGGGGCGCGCCCGTTCGCGTACCAGTGGGCCACCGACGCGAGCACACCGAACGCGACGAACGTGGAGGTGAGGTAGCGCGGAAACGCCCCCGCGACCTCCGAGAAGAACAGCCGCGCCGTCACGTCGATAGGCAGGCCGACGCCGAACGCCAGACCCATCACCCAGAACCGCAGGCGACGCCCGGCCGGCTCGAACAGTCCGGCGCGGTAGAGGAATGCGCCGACGAGAAAGAGCCCGAGGCCCATCGTGAACATGATCGGGATCTCGAAGCGGCCACCCAGCCAGAAGGAGTCGATGCGGCTACCGACCATGGCCCAATACGACTGTGTGCCGGTGTCGAGCATGTCGTAGCCCTGCCTGAGCAGGCTCGCCTCCAGGGGTGAGAGGTGGTGCCGTGCCGCGATGGCGTCGAGTGCCGTGCCGGAGAGTGAGCCTGCCCGCAGGCCGGCGAGTTCGTCCATCGCGGCCTCGAAGCCGCTGGTGGCTGTGCCATCGGCCGATAGGCCGTTCACCATCTCCTCGCCGATCACTGTGGCGAGGAGTGAAGGCACCGACAGCACGGTGAGCACCGCCAGATGGGCGGTAAGCCCGATGGCGAGCCAGATCTTCTGCGCCCGCGGGCTGGTGGCCAGCACGACGCAGACCGCGAGAGCGGTGAGGCCGTAGCCCATGAGCACGTCGAACTCGAACACGAAGATGTAGTTGAGCAACCCCTCTACGACGAGCAGCCCCGCCCGCCACGGGTAGGTGCCGAGCCAACTCTCGCCGCGGCGCAGGGCCGACTGGCGCTGGATCTCCATGCCGATGCCGAACATGATCGTCAGCAGGCCGATCCACTTGCCGTCGGTGACGAGGTCGAGCGCCGTGCCGACCATCTGCTGCCACCCGGTGTCGGCCCCGCCGGCGCCGTCTCCCTGCGCGACAGGCCCCGCGCCGGTGACGGCGGTGAAGATCCAGATGTTGGTCAAGAGCGTGCCCAGAATCGCGATGCCGCGCAGCACGTCGAGGGCGGGCAGGCGACTCGTTCTACTCATGCATCCACGATCGGGCGCGCAGGGGCGCTGCTGGATCGACCTCGTGGCCGATACGGGCTGGGTCAGCTCGGCCGATCGGCCGATAGATCTGGTGTGCAGGGCACCTACTCTCGGGATATGCGTCCGATCTACCTGTTGTTGGCGATTCCGCTGATCGCCATCGCCGTCGTTCAGGTGATTTCGGTGCCAGAGCCGATCGTCGCCGTCGACCTGGTGGCCGCCGTTGTGGTGGCGTGGGCGGCGGCCGCTTTGGCGCGCCCGTTGGCTCGTCCTCTCGTCACGGCGCGGCGGCTCGACGATTCGACGTCCAGTGGTCTGGAGCGTCGGGAATGGCTGATCCTCTACGGGGCCTGGTTCGTGGCCCTCGCCGTGACGGTGGTCGCGGTCAAGACTCCGTTGCAGTGGGCGATGTGCTGCACGTGGGCCACGGCGATGCTGGCCGCGGTGCTGATGTCGCGCGCCGAGAGCCGCCGCGTCGCTGTCGCCTCGGTGGTGACGGCGATGTTCACGGTGGCGACTCCGATCGGTACGACGCTGCAGGAGTGGCTGTCGTCGGCCCTCGCCTTTCTCGCCCTCGTCGTACCCGTGCTCGCGGTGGGTCTGCTCGTACGCAACCAGCGCCGCTCGGCCGCGGTGCAGCGAGAGGCGGCGCGTGACCGCGAGCGTCGCGCCATGGCCGAAGAACTGCACGACGTGATCGCGCACGAGGTGACCGGCATCATCGTGCTGGCCCAGGCCGTGGGGCCGAGCGCCGCGGGCACTCCGGCGGGCGCCGCGATCGAGCGCATCGAGGCCTCCGGGCAGCGGGCGCTCGACCAGATCCGCTCGATGATCGCCACCGCCCGCACCGCCGACGGAGGCGAACCGCCCGTCTACGCGCCGGGCGTCGCCTCCCTCTCCGACCTGCGGGCCATCGTCGACAACTTCGCCGACTCGGTGCCGGCCGATGTGCGCCTCGTCATGCGGGGCGAGGACACGGCGGTGTCGCCGCAGGTCGCGATGGCCGCCTCCCGCATCCTCACGGAGGCGCTGACGAACGTGCGCAGGCACGCGCTCACCGCGACCGAGGTGGACGTGACGGTCGCTGTCGCTGACGGGATTGGCGGGGCTGACGATGGCGGGGCCGTGCGCGTGGAGGTATCGGACGACGGCTTCGGAGGAGGGCTGGGCGCCGGCAATGGCACCGGCGTCGCAGGGATCACGGAGAGGGCGGCGCTGCTCGGCGGCACGGCGCAGGTGGGGCGTGCCGCGGATGGGCGTTGGCGTGTGCGCGCGACGATCCCACTGGTCACAGTGGACGTAACCGAAGACTCAGGGGCTGCTGGCGCTGCGGATGCAGTGGTTGTCACGCGCGCGGGAGGTACCTCGTGATCCGGGTGGTCATCGCCGACGACCAGGAGATGGTGCGGATGGGATTCGAGCTCATCCTCTCCGCGGTCGACGACGTCGAGGTTGTCGCCTCCTGCGCCGACGGCGCGAGTGCGGTGGAAGCGATCCGCCGGGAGAAGCCCGACGTGGCCCTGCTCGACATCCGGATGCCGAAGCTCGACGGCCTCTCGGTTGCCCGGCTGGTCTCGGCGAGCACGCGCGTGGTGATCGTGACGACGTTCGGTGACGACGCCTACGTCGACGAGGCGCTCGAGGTCGGCGCGGTCGGGTTTCTCCTCAAGGACTCGGGGCCCGACCTCCTCGTCGCCGCAGTGCGCGCCGCCGCGGCGGGAGATGCGCTGATCAGCCCGCAACTCACGGTCTCGCTGCTGCAGCGCCGCAGCGGGGGCGCGCAGGCCGCGGCGCCGAAGGTGACCGGCATCGATCAACTCACTGACCGTGAACTCGAAGTGGCGCGGCTGGTAGCGCACGGGCTGACGAACGCGGAGATCCAGAATGAACTGGTCGTTTCGCTCGGAACCGTGAAGTCGCACCTGGCCAGCATCCAGGCGCGCCTCGGCGCCCGTAACCGGGTCGAGGTCGCGGCCTCGATGTGGCGAGCAGGCCTGGCGGAGTAACTGACTCGCCGACTAGCTCGCCGGCCGGTTCAGTTGGTGCTGTCGTAGCTGAGCGAGGTGCCCTGCCAGGCGCCCGTCTTGGGGTTCTTGGCCACGCCCAACTCCACGGCGAATGGGAAGCCGTCGACCATCATCGTGCAGTGCATGACGATGCTGTTGCCCGCGCTGGAACACTGGGGCGCCTGCAGCGGGGCGCGTACGGGGATCGAGTCGATGATGCGGTCGACGTTGGCGGCGCCCTTCTCGGTCATCGCGGCCTTCACCTTGGCGGGGTCGCGGGCCGTGAGGGCGGTACGCACGTAGCTCGCGACCGACTCCGCGGAGGCAGTGACCGCGGCCGGCAGCTCTGGCGAATCCGGTTGGGGAGTCTGCGTTGTCTGGGGTGCGGCCTTGCTCGTCGGGGCGCCGGGCGTGGTGGTCTGGCCCGGGGTGGGCGCGTCGACGGTGTCGCCTCCGATGGTGGTGGTCGAGGGAGCCGGCGTGGTCGTACCGCCGGGCGCGGCTTCACCGGAGGCCGATGCGCCGCCCGTCGTGGCGGTACTCGTGGCGCCGCCCGTGGAGGTCGTGCCGGAGCAGCCGGCGAGCGTCAGTAGTGTGGCCATCCCAGCGGCGGCGACGAGGTTGCGTGAAGTGAGTGACATGTCTTCCCCCTGTCTCGGTGCACTGGAACACGCGCCGGTGGGGCGGCCGGTTCCCCTGTCATGCCACGAAATTGTGTCGCTTCGGCATGGCATCGCCACGAAATTACGTCGGGGGACGTCGAGAGGGGCCTCCCCGCGGCTGCGGCGAAGCCCCTCCCATCGTGCGGATCAGCCTGCGCTGACGCGCTTCTCGAGTTCGAGCACGCGCGGGAACAGGATGTTGTTCTCCTTGTGGATGTGCTCGTGCAGGTCGAGTTCCATGGCCTTGAGGCCGGCGAGCATGGCGGTGTAAGAGGCGCAGCCGTCGTCGGGCACGGTGAACCCGTTGGTGAGGGCGTTCATCTCCTTGAACAGGTCACCGACCACGTCGTGCTCGGCGAGCATCTGGTTGATCGGGTTCGAGAGGGTGCCGAACGCGAACGACACGGGCGCCTGGGCCTTCTCGAGCTTGCTGATCGCCGGAAAGAGCACGCGCTCTTCGCGGGTGAGGTGCTGGTCGAGGTCGGCAATGGCCTGCAGGTACGCCTCCTGTACGCGCATCAGCTCGGGGTGGTTCTCGCCGTGGACGCCGGCGACACGGTTGACGAGCAACTCCAGCTCGGGCATCTGCTCCCACAGGTACGCGTGGTGGGTGTCGACGATGTCGTGGGCGAGCGCCGCGAGCTCGAGCTGCTGCCACTGCGCGGGCGGCGGCGGGTCGGCGATGTCGATGGCGGCACTGACCTCGTCGAGGTCCAGGCCGGCCTCTTGCACGGCCGTGTCGAGGGGGCGCTGCCCGTTGCAGCAGTAGTCGATTCCGTAGCGTTCGAACACCATCGCGCGACGCGGATCCTGGGTGACGAGGTCGCCGAGAGTAGTGGTGAAGTCAATGGCCATAGTTGATCGTATGGTCGTAGTCGCCGCCCGCGCCGCGATCTGGATCACCTTAAACGCGGAAAACCTAGTGAAAAAGAGGCACTTTGTGCGGCGGCGACGAGTCCTCACGCAGAACGAGCTCGCACGGGGGTGAGATTCACCCCGGCCGATCTGGTGACCCTCGCCGTCACAGCCGAGGGTCGACCGGCTCCGACTCCAACGCCAGCACTCCGAACACGGCCTCGTGTACCCGCCACAGGGGTTCGCCGGCGGCGTGCCGAGCCACCGCCTCCAGACCGAGCGCGTACTCCCGGAGGGCGAGCGACCGCTTACGCGACAGGTTCCGGTCGCGAAGGCGCTCGAGGTTGCCGGGCCGCAGGTACGTGGGGCCGTAGATGATCCGCAGGTATTCGCGGCCGCGCACCTTGAGGCCGGGCTGTACAAGGCCGCCCTTCGCGGTGCGCTGGCAGTTTCCGACGGGTTTGACGACCATTCCCTCACCTCCGGAGGCGGTCATCGACTCCCACCAGGCCACACCCTCCGCGCACGACGCCGGATCGCCGGTGCGCACGACGAGTCGGCGGGTCGTCCGGAACAGCTCGGGGTCGGCCTCCACGAGCCGATCCGCGATGCCGAGGTGCCAGAGATGGTCGCGCTCCTCGTGCGTCGCGCCCCGCGAGGCGAGCACCTGGAACGGGGCGATCTGCACTCCGGTCAGCCCGTTCGTCGGCCACACGTAGCGGCGCCAGGCGTCGTCGTAGTCGCGCACGTCGGCCTCGATACCGCGCAGGCGCTCGAGGCGGTCGCCGAGGTCCAACCCGCGGGCGCGAGCCTGTTCCAGCGCGGCCACCGCGGCGGGCGCCGCGAGTCGGCCGGCTGCGGCGACGGGCGCGTACTGCTCGCGCAGCAACCCTTCGGCCTTGAGTGACCAGGGCAGCAGCTCGGTGTCGAGCAGCAGCCAGTCGGTGCCGAGCTCGTCGAACAGTCCGGCTGTATCGGCGGCTGCGCGGACCCGCGCGAGAAGTTCGCTGGTCAGCTCAGGCGTGAAGAACGCTCGACCCGTGCGCGTGTACACAGAATTGGAGGTCGTCTGCGTGGCATCGGCATGCACGTGCACCACGGCCCGCGAGCCCATGTGCTTCTCCTCGCACACGACCTCCGGCACGCCCCACTCGGCGTACTGAGAGAACGCCTCGTCGGGGTGTTCGAGGTAGCCGTCATGAGTGGAGGTCGCCACGGGCGACATCGTCGGAGGCAGGTACGGCAGCCGCGAGGGATGCAGCGAGAAGCGGCTCATCACCTCCAGGGCTCCGGCGGCGTTCTCGGCGGTCACGGTGACGCGGCCCATCCAGCGGGTCTCGATGACGCGGCGGCCCGTCACGTCGGAGAGGCGCAGTTCGTCGGCCTCTCGTTCGGTGACGGCACTGGAGCCTGCCGCGCCGGCGAGCGGCGCCAACGGCTTGATCGGTTCGTAGTGGGTGGCGTGGGCTGCGACCTGCAGCGTCACCTTCTCCGGGTAGCGCAGCGCCGACAGCGAGCCGCCGAACACGCACCCCGTGTCGAGGCAGATGGTGTTGTTGATCCACTCGAGTTCGGTGGTCGGGGTGTGACCGTAGGCGACGACGGCCTTGCCGCGATACTCGTTCGCCCACGGATACCGCACAGGCAGGCCGTATTCGTCGGTCTCCCCGGTGGTGTCGCCGTAGAGCGCGAACGAGCGCACTCGCCCGGAGGTGCGACCGTGGTACGCCTCCTTGAGCCCGGCGTGGGCGACGACGAGGTTGCCGTCGTCGAGCACCATGTGGCCGACGAGGCCGTAGCACCAGTCGCGCACGGCGGCTTTGAAATCGGGTGTCTCCCGATCGAGTTCGGCCAGCGTGGTTTCGAGGCCGTGGCTGATGCGCACCTGGTGTCCGTCGAGAGCGCGCACAAGCTTGGCCTCGTGGTTGCCCGGTACGGCAAGGGCGTGCCCCGCGGCCGTCATGCCCATCGCGAGCCGCAGTACCCCGACGGAGGAGGGGCCGCGGTCGACGAGGTCGCCGACGAAGATGACGGTGCGCCCGGCCGGGTGCACGGCGTCGACGGGGCGGCCCGCATCGTCGCGCACGACCTCGTAGTCGAGTTCGCCTAGCAACTCCACGAGTTCGTTGAGGCAGCCGTGCACGTCGCCGATGATGTCGAACGGGCCGTGGTGGTCGGTGTAGTCGTTGAGCAGGCGCTCGCGCACGACGACGGCACGCTCGACCTCCTCGGGCGTGCGCAGCACGTGCACGCGCCTGAAGCCCTCCTCGGCCAGATGCCGCAGCGATTTCTTCAACTGTGCTGACTGGCTGCGGATCACGCCCTCGTGGAACGGGCGGTCGTTGCGCTCGCGGTGCCGGGCAAGGGCGACCTTCTCGCCGAGGTCGAGCACGATCGCCACGGGCAGCACGTCGTGCTCGCGGGCCAACTCGACGAGCTGCTGACGGGCGGCGCGGCTCGTGTTCGTCGCGTCGACCACGGTGAGCAGGCCCCGGCGCAGGCGCGTGCCGACGATGTAGTGCAGCACGTCGAATGCGTCAGCGGAGGCCGACTGATCGTTCTCATCGTTGCTCACCAAAGCGCGGCAATAGTCGGACGAGATCACCTCGAACGGCTCGAACGCCCTCCGAGCGAAGGTTGACTTGCCGGAGCTCGAAATGCCCACGAGAGCCACAAGGCACAGCTCGGGCACGGCGAGCTCGAGGGAGGGCCCGGTCGGCTGGTTGATGTCGGTCATGACGCCGCCTGCTGTGTGAACACGGCCATCTGCGTGGGGGCGGCGCCCTCGGGGCCGCCGACGGGCCTGAACGACACGGAGTAGCCGTACTCGTCCGCCACGCGGTGGGCCCATGCCTCGAACTCGGAGCGGGTCCACTCGAAGCGGTGGTCGGGGTGGCGCATTTCGTGTTCGCCCAGGCCGTAGTGGGAGTTGTAGTCGGCGTCTGGAGTGGTGACGATCACCGAGCGTGGTCTCGCGAACCCGAACACGTTGCGCTCCAACGACGGGATGCGGTCGAGTTCGACGTGCTCGATCACCTCGACGAGCAGCACGGCGTCGTAGCCCACCAGGGCGTCGTCGCGGTAGGTGAGCGACGACTGTCGCAGGGTGGGGCGCTCGCGCTGGCGGTCGGAGAGGCGGCCGATGTCGAGGCGCTTCTCGGCGCGGTTGAGGATGCTCGCGGAGACATCGACGCCCACGATCTCGGTGAAGGTCGCGTCGGCGAGAAGAGCCTGCAGGTGGTAGCCCTCGCCGCAGCCCAGGTCGACCACGCGGCGGGCGCCGACGTCGTGCAGGGCGTCGAGCACCGCCTCCCGGCGCAGGGCCTTGAGCGGGGGTGCGCCGGTGCGGGCCGGTGCACCCGGCATAACCGGCGTGCCAGGCAGCGGCGTGGTCTCGTGAAAGTGCCCCGAGGAGTCGGGCCGGTCGGCCCCGCGGGTCGACCCCGGGGCGGAGCCGGTGGCCGTCAGGTGGTCGGGGGCGGTGTCTTCGGGACGCTCAGGCTCAGGGCGGTCGTCGAGTTCGTCGAGGCGGCTCGTGGCGTCGCGCACGTAACTGCGCTGCGCAGCGAGGTAGCGGCGGGTGATGAGGTCGCGCAGGGGGTGCTCGGCGAGCCAGCCGTGGCCGTGGCGGACGAGCTTGTCGACCTCATCGGGGCCGACCCAGTAGTGCTTGGAGTCGTCGAGCACGGGCAGCAGCACGTACAGGTGCGACAGGGCGTCGGCCAGGCGTATCTCGCCGCGCAGGTGGGTGTCGACGTAGGGGGCGCTGCCCCAGTCGAACTCGGCGCCCTCGCCGGCGAGGGGTATCTCGGTCGCTTCCACGCGCCAGCCAAGCGGGTCGAAGAGGCGGTGCACGAGGGCGGCGCCGGACGGTCCGCCTCCGCCGGCCGAGGCGCGCGCGGGGAGTGCCGGGATGTGGATGTGCAAGGTCAGCGGGATATCGACCAGGTCGGGCCGGGCGTCGCAGCGACCGGAGAGGGCCGTGCGGTAGACGCGGCCCATCGCCACTGCGAGCAGCGACGATGCCGCGTACGGGCGGTCGTTGACGTACTGGGCGAGCGCGAACCCCTCTGCGCCGCCGCCCTTCTTGCCCCGCACCAGGCCGACCGGGTCGACCTCCAGCAACAGCGCGGCCGTGCACCGCTCGGCGGTCGCCTCGGGGTAGAACACGGTGGCCTCGCCGAACGGCAGGCTGAACGTCTGCACCTTGTCGGGATGCTTGTGCAGCAGGTACCCGAGGTCGCTCGCGTCGGACCCTGGCTCGGTGCCGGCGTGGGCACCGGGGGCAGCGGCGGACGACGTGAGGGTGAGCAGCATTCTTCGAGTCTGACAGCCCGGCGACCGAAAGATCGATCTGCCGAGCCACGCTCCAGAACGCGCCCGGACCTCGGCAGACCGCTACGGGCCGCCGAGGAACAGGGCCGTGAGGTTCATGACCACGAAGCCGAAGGCGATGCCGAGGCCGAGCCAGCCCGGGATGCGGCCGCGGGGGTCACCCGCGCGCACGGCCTTACGGCCGAAGTGGAAGGCAAGGAATCCGGGGATCGCGAACACGAGCAGCGATGCGGCGACGCTCACGACCATGACCCAGACGGGATACGTGGACACCGTCTCGTCACCGAAGCGCTCTCCCAGGCTTGTGGCCAGCCCCTCGCCGACCGCGAACGACAGCGCGAACGACAGGATGTAGCCGAGCAGCGACAACCAGGCGAACTTGACGTACCTGCCTGCCGAACGTGGCGAACTGCTCACGACATCACCTCCATACGAGGGGCAACGCTACGTGACCCCGGCAATCCGGCGCCTGCCGACAGCGCACCCCAACGGCGTTGTGCTCGATTCACGCATTGCGGCGTTTGGGATGCGCCTCGTAGACTCTTCCTTACCGCAAGGTAAGGAGTGGTCGTGGCGATCGCGGTGATGACCAGCAAGGGGCAGCTCACAGTTCCCAAGGAAATTCGGGATTCGCTGGGCTTGAGTGCAGGGTCTCGGCTCGAATTCTCACCGGCCGGCGAGGGGGAGTGGCGGCTCAGGGCGGTACACGGTCACACCCTGGCTGACCTCGCGGGATCCGTTCAGTACGTGGGGCCTGCCCTCACGGTGGAGCAGATGGACGAGGCTATCGCGGCGGCGGCGTCAGAAAGGCGCCGCGACGACCCTGAGGCCGGCGCGTGAAGGCCCTGGACACCAATGTGCTCGTACGACTGCTCGTGCGAGACGATCCGGAGCAGGCGGCTGTCGCAACCGCAGAGGTGGCACGTTTGACGCCTGCGAGTCCCGGATACGTCACGGTCGTCACGCTCGCCGAGATCGCCTGGGTGCTTGAACGCGGGTACCGAATCCCGCGGGCCGAGACACTCACAGCCTTGAGGCGTGTCGTCACCGCCGATGGGGTGCGCGTGGAGCGGCCTCGAGACGTGGAGCGCGCACTCGACTCCGCCGACCAGGGGGCCGATTTCGGTGACGCCCTCATCGACGCCGTGTCGCGCAGCGACGGCTGCGCAACAGTGGTGACATTCGACCGCAAGGCCGCCAAGCGGCTGGGATGGGAGTTGCTGGGGTCTCCCTGACTCGACTGATTGCGCAGTTAGGGGCTGGTCGAGGCTGCGTGACCATCCGTCGCCGCAGGCGAGGTCAGTCGCTGGCGCGGCCGAGTCTCGCCATGAGTTGCTGGGTCGGGGTGGTGCCAGGGGCGACGGGCTTGGGCGGCGCGAAGTTCGTGTTCGTGCGGCCGAGGTCGTCGGCTATCGCCACCTGGTGACGCGTGTCACACTGACGGCATGGAGCGCGATACGGCCGTCTCCGCCGCAGTCGAGGTCCGAACCTCCACTGTGACCAGCGATAACGCCGAGGCTCAGGAGCTCTTCGCTCACCTCGGGCGACCGGCCCTGGCCGCCGTCGGGGTCGCCTCCGTCACGGCCTACGCCTCGCGTACCACCGCGCCCGTGCCGCATGTCGGGCTGCCCTCTCCGCGGATCACGCTGGTGATCGGGCTCGCTGAGCCCATCGACGTGGCGGGCGGGGGAGCCTCGGTGGGCAGGTTCTCGTCGTGCCTTGCGGGCATGCACACCGAGGCCGCGCAGATCACGATGCCGCGGCGACAAGAGGGCGTGCAGCTCGCACTCGACCCGCTTGCGTGTCGGGGGCTGCTCGGTGTGCCGGTGTCGGCGTTGCCGCTGTTCGGCGAGGATGCCGAGTCGGTGCTCGGACGCGAGCTGCGGGAGGTGTCGGAGCAGCTCGGCGCGGCGTTGAGCCACCCCTGGCCGGTGCGCGTGCATCGCCAGCAGCAGATCGTGAGCCGGTGGCTGCTGGCCAGGGCACAAGACGTGCAAGACGCCCGCGCAGACGTGCGCCCCGACGTGGCGGAGGCGTGGCGCGTCATCATGGCGCGCCGGGGTGACTGTCGCGTTCGTGACCTGGCCAGGCACGTGCACCTGAGCGAGCGGCAGTTGCGCACCGTGATGCGTTCGACATTCGGCATGACCCCGAAGGCGGCGTGCAGGCTGGCTCGGTTCGACCACGTCGTCGAGAGGCTGGTGACCGGCGCCGACCGCACTCTCGCCGACACCGCCGCAGCCTGCGGCTACGCCGACCATGCGCACCTCGACGCGGAGTTCACCGCCACCACGGGGCTGGCGCCCTCGCGGTGGATGCGACAGGAGCGCCGAAACATCCAAGCCGGAGGCCACCGCAACCGGCCAGAGTGAGCGGCATGACGATCAAGGCACTCACACCCAAACTCGTCGTCAGCGACGCCGAGCACGATGACACCGAACGAGGTCCAGGCAGCACTGGAAACGACGGAGGACTGGTCATGACCGGCCAACTCACCCCCTACCTCTGCGTCGACGGAGCGGCAGCCGCCCTCGACTGGTACCAGCAGGCCCTCGGTGCGCGCCTGCTCGGCGAGCCGATCGTCATGGACGACGGTGCCATCGGTCACGCGGAACTGTCGCTCGGCGGCGCGCGGCTGTACCTCGCCGACCCCGCTCCTCAGATCGGTGCCGCTCCGCCCGCGGTGCTCGACCCTCCGGGAGCGGCGTCGGTGGCCCTTCACCTCGAGGTCGCCGACTGCGCTGCCGCCCTCGACCATGCCCGGGCCGCAGGAGCCCACATCACGCGCGAGCCCGAGCAGAATCCCTACGGCACGGGAGCCACGTTCCTCGACCCCTTCGGGCATCGCTGGTTCCTCATGGCGCCGGCGTGAGCGCGGGCTCGTCACGGTCGCGTTTGCGCTAGCGGCGGCGGTCTTTGAGCTCCGCCTCGCGGCGGCCCGTGACGAGGCCGTGGCCGACTGTCTCGGCCCCTTCTTGCGGGCCGGCTTCGAGGCCGACGTCACGTTTCACGAGAAGCGGGGCTTGCCCGGCGGCCGAGAGACGGTCGCGGCGCTGCACCACGCGATCACCGGTCTCCTCTGGGACAGGCTGACGGTGCCGCTCGTTCCCGACACCGAACCGGGCGAAGTCGCGGCCGCCCTGACGCGCCGCATCGTGTGACTTCCGGAGGCCTCAGTCCTTGTCCAGCGCGTTCTCCATGGTGGAGCGAACCTCACACGTCAGGCTGCCGGTCACCCAGGTGTCGACATCGTCTTTGCTCATGGCGCCGGAGTCGACGGAGCGGGTGATGATCGCGGCCCCTTCGCCAGCCAGTTCGGCGGGGTCTTCGGGGAGCGGGGCGAGCCTGAGTTCGTCGAGCGCGTCTCGGACTATGGCAAGGCGGTCACCGTAGGCGTCTGACGCGTGGCTGCCCGCGAGCACGTCGACAGCCGGGGTCGAGGTGTTCGCGACGATGCAGGCCACGGCTGCGTCGACCACTCGCTGGTAGCTGCCGTCGAGAACCCACAGCACGGAGGCGTCGCGCAGCGCGGAACGGGTATCGGCCACAGGTCTGCCCTCACGAGAGATGTCAACGGCGTGACCGCGACGCCCCGGGTCGCGGTTGTTCGATCATTCTCGCCCGTTCGTCGTCCAGCAGCGAGGATCGCTAGCGGCCCCGGAGTGCCTTGCGGAAGAGCACCTCGATCTGGATGAGGGTGCGGGTGCCTCGCGCCATCGAGCCGGTGCCACCGAAGTTGAGGGCGATGTCGGCGCCGTGCACGGGGTCGTGAAAGAGGAACGTCGACAGGATGCCGATGCCGCCGACCGGTTTCGGGTAGCCGCGCATCCACGGCGCGAACTTGTCGATCTCCACGGTGAACAGCGACGCTCCGTATTTCAGGCCTGCGCGGAAGGTGTTGCGCGGCCGAGCCATGAACTCCAGCGTCCCGGCGCTCACCAGGCGCCCGCCGTGGAGCGACTCGGAGAAGGCGAGCAGGTCGTCGAGGGTGCTGGCCACTCCGCCTCCGGCCCAGTCCACGGTCATGCTCCGGTTGCCGGAGATGTCGGTTGTGCCGTAATACGCGGGGGCGAGGGTCGGAGGAGCGAGGGCGTCGCCGGCCTCCGACTCTGCGCGCCTCGGCAGCGAGCGGTAGGGCATGAAGCTCGAGGTCATGCACAGCGGATCGAAGATGCGCGCATGCACCTGCTCGTGGAATGCCGCTCCGGAGAGTTCTTCGACGATGCGGCCGAGCAGGATGTAGCCGGTGTCGCAGTACGCGAACTTCTCGCCGGGAGCCGCGAGGGGCCGCTGCCGCTCGCGCGTGATCGCGAGCAGATCGGCGGGCGTCCACAGCCGGTCAGGTTCGGCGACGAGCAGCTTCTCGGCATTGAGGCCGGTCACCGTGCGGCCGGAGTAGTAATCGGCAAGCCCAGCGGTGTGACTGAGCAGGTGCTCAACGGTGGCCCCGCCCGCCACATCGGCGGGAGTGGCGCGAAACAGGCCGCGCAGTTCGTCGTGCGGCAGGAGCGAACTCACGAGGGTGTCGGGAGCGAGGCGGCCGGTATCCATCTCCATCCCGATGAGGGTGCCGGTGAAGAGCTTGCCGATGCTGGCGACGTGAAACGGCTCGGGGCGATCGCCGTAGCGGTAGTCCAGCCCCAGGTCGGTGGCTCGCACTGCGACCTGCGGCTTTCCGTGCTCGCGGCGGCGGTTCGTCACGGAGTCGAGGTGGCGGTCGAGGCTGGTCGTGAACTGCTCGGTGTTCATCGGACGCTCCTGCGCTATATCACGGTGCGGTATGTATCGCTTAGGAATATACCTGAGCGGAGCATTGTGGCGATACCCTTCGTGGTGAAGTCCGGGATACAAGGAGGCGACCGTGGGGTTCGTGGTGCTGGGACTGCTGATGACGATCGGCCCGCAGACCCTCTACTCGCTGCGCAAGGTGTTCGAGGGCGGCGCCGCGTACTTCTACAGCGCCAGCTTCGGCAGCCTGCAAAGCGCGCTCAAGGGCCTGGTGGCGGCAGACCACGTCACCGTGCGGGAGGCGACCGAAAACGGGCGGCACAAGAAGATCTACGAAGTGACCGCTTCCGGCGAGCAGGCCTTTCACGCGTGGATGCGTTCGCCCCTGGAGGGTGACCTCGAGGTCGCGGCGCTCGCCCGCATCTTTCACCTCGGCCTGGAGAAGAGCCCGGCCGATCGGCGCGAGGTGCTCGATGGCATCGTTGCGGCCGTCGAGTCGCAGCTCGCGGGTTTGCAGGAGGTCGAGCAGGCGGTCGCCGCGCAGCTGGCCAAGGCGCCGATCCCGCCCGAACTCGCAGACGTGTACACGTACCAGACCGCCACGCTGGAGTACGGCCTGATGTCGCACCGCGCGTCACTCGATTGGCTGCGGGAGTTCGCCGCCCGCGAAGCCGACGCTTAGGCGGTCGCGGCTGCGAGACTGCGGACACGAACGAAAGGGAGGCGACATGTCTGAACGTGAGCCCGGAGCGCCCCTGCGCAAAGGCGTGAAGACCCTGGTCGCGGAGGCCCGCGAACGCATCACGACGCTGGAACTCGACGAGGCGGCCGCGCTGCTCGACGACCCGAACGTGCTGTTCGTCGACATCCGTGATCCGCGCGAGTTGCAGCGTGACGGCACGATCCCGGGCGCGTTCCGGGCTCCGCGCGGGATGTTGGAGTTCTGGGTCGACCCCGAAAGCCCGTACTGCAAGCCCGAACTCGACTCGGGCAAGCGGTTGGTGCTCTATTGCGCCGGCGCCCTGCGCTCCTCGTTGGCCGCCGCAGCACTCGTCGACATGGGCGTCGAGAACGTCGCCCATGTCGAGGGAGGGTATTCGGCCTGGAAGAAGGCTGGGCACCCGACGGTCGAGGTCTGACGCCTCGAGCCTTCAGCCGCGCAGTTCTTCGATGCGGTCGAGGGCATTGCCGTAGGCCGCGACGACCTGTTCGATCTCGGTCTGCGGAGGCAGGTCGGCGGCGTCCTGGTGTTCGAGGAGAAACTCGAACGTGGCCCGAGCGGTCGCCTCGTCGTCGGCGAGACGCCCGTCGGTCACCTGGTCCACGTCGACGAGACGCAGGGTCAACTGCGTCTCTCCATTGAGCGATGCGACGCGGGTGCTGTACGTGGAGTCCTCGAGTGACGTGATCTCCAGCGGGTCGTGCGACATGTCTTCACCTCGTGGTCGACGTGCGCTGGCCCCTCCGGCACGGGTTTGAACCTCAGGTTTCAGCGGTGTTGGGTTTAGCGGCCGGTCGCGGCCTCACTTGGCCGTGTTGGGTTTGACGGTCAGTTGGGCGCGGCACAGGTGCGGTGTGACGAACGGGTCGAGCGATTCGGCGCGCACGTGCGAGCGGAGCGCCCCCAGCGCGCCCTGGATCATGCCCAGGTGAACCGCGCACACCACATCGGTGTGCTCCTCGGCGATCTCCCGAAAGGCGCAGTTGCGCAGGGTCAGCTCGAATCCGGCGTCCACGGGCTCGGGGCTGGGGGCGAAACCGAGGTCGTCCATCATCGCGGAGACGCGAGCGACGGCCTCGTTCGACGAGAGCCGCTTCGAGGGCGGCGGGCGCTCGATGAGGTGCTGCCCCCACTCCACGCCGGCTTGTTCGGCCAGCGACATCCCGTTGTCGAGGCCGGCGAGCACGCCCGTGAAGATCTCGGCGAGCAGTTGATAACCGCGTCGCCCGGGGATCGGCCCCGTGGAGGTGTAGAGCACCTGCGGGCGGCCGGGGCGTTTGCGCGGTTCGTTGCTGCGCTGGGCCAGGCCCGCCTCGACCAGTGATTCGAGATGCACGCGCGCCGTGTTCACGTGCAATCCGACTCCGCGCGCGACCACGGCGGCAGGCTGAGGTCGGTCGGCGCTACGCAGAAACGCCAGGACCTCCATTTTTCGGCCCCCTGTATCGAGCATCGGGAGCTCTTCAACCAGCCGCGAAGTTTCCATGGACCTATGGTTCCAGAAGGTATTCGGTTGCCGTGTGAGGTCATTTTGCCCCCGCAGGTATCGAAAAAACAAGAGATCAGGTCTATATTCGTCTCACTCCGATCAGGGAGACGCCGTTCGATGAAGACGGGAGTAGCCATGTCAGCCACACTGCGCATCCACCGGGGCCCCGCCTCGCCCGACCGGGTCCTCCTCGTCGACGGGCACGAGATGGGCACGCTGAGTGAGGAGGTCACGGACTTCTCTGTTCCCCTCGGCAGGCATCTCATCGCGCTCAAACTCGGCATCTACCACAGCGTCGCGACGAGCATCGTGGTCGCAGATGGCCAGGTGCTCGACCTGACCGTCGAAGACAACCCGGATGCTGTGCTGCCGATCATCCAGGGCGGCTTCCTCCGTTTCCACAAGGACTGAGCCGTGGTGCGGCCTGAGTTGTGCGCTCGCCGCGCCGGTCACACCGGCCCGACGCGAAGACGGTTCAGGGGCCGGCCGATTCGGACCCGCCACGTGTGCGGGCCTCGTTCGAGGTAGTCCCAGGTGCAATCGCCGGGGTGTCCGCGCATGAGTTGGTTGAATCGCGGCATCGGGTCGTGGTCGTTGATGAGCACGAACGAGCCGCCCGGCTGCAGGTCGTTGTAGGCGTGGGTGATCAACTCGTAACGGAAGACCGGCGGTTCGTGACGCACGTCGAGCACTGATTCGGGCATGTCCGCACCTCTCTCGCGGGAGGGGGGGCCGGGCTCGTGATGCCACCGTGCCCGCGTGGCGGACGCTGCGGGTAGCGGGGTCGCCCCCTTGTATCACTGAGAGGTCAAGCGTAGCCTATTTTCCACAGTGCTGTTGTTTAAATCTAGCCAAGATTAGCCGGGCGTTTCCGCAGGTGCGGAGACAGTCGAAGCGTGCCGTCGGCTCGCCATCCGCGCGGGCCTGCCGCTTCTGAAGCGCTCGGGACCGTCAAAGGAGTGGTCATGGCAACGCACAGTTTCGATACCCGTGGCTTTCTGCAGGTCGACGACACCAAGTACGTGATTCACCGTCTCGATGCGATGCCGGGTGCCGATCGGCTCCCGTACAGCCTCAAGGTGCTGCTCGAGAACCTGCTGCGCACGCAGGGCAACGGCTCGGTGACGGCGGAGCAGATCGAGGCCCTGGCCAATTGGCAGCCCCAGGCCGAACCGAGCGTCGAGATCGCGTTCAGCCCGGCTCGCGTGCTGATGCAGGACTTCACCGGGGTACCGTGCGTGGTCGACCTGGTGGCGATGCGTGATGCCATCACCGATCTCGGAGGCGATCCGCACCGCATCAACCCGCTCATCCCGACGGAGCTGGTCATCGACCATTCCGTCATCGTCGATGCGTTCGCGCAGGCCAACGCGTTCCACATCAACGCGGAGCTGGAGTTCGAGCGCAACAAGGAGCGCTACCAGGTGCTGCGGTGGGCGCAGCAGGCGTTCCGTGATTTCTCGGTGGTGCCTCCGGACACGGGCATCTGCCACCAGGTCAACCTCGAGTACCTCTCGCGCGTGGTGTTCACCCGCGACAGCGAGGAGGGGCAGCTCGCCTATCCAGACACGCTCGTCGGCACCGACTCCCACACGCCGATGGTCAACGGGCTCGGCGTGCTCGGTTGGGGCGTCGGCGGTATCGAGGCGGAGGCGAACATGCTGGGCCAGCCGCTGAGCATGCTCATCCCGCAGGTGCTCGGCTTCAAGCTGACCGGCGAGATGGCGGCGGGCACGACGGCGACCGACCTCGTGCTCACCGTGGCCGAACTGCTGCGCCAGACAGGGGTGGTCGGCAAGTTCGTCGAGTTCTACGGCCCCGGCGTCGGGTCGGTGCCGCTGGCGAACCGCGCCACGATCGGCAACATGAGCCCCGAATACGGGGCGACCTGCGCGATGTTCCCCGTCGACGACGTGACGCTCGACTACATGCGCCTGACCGGCCGCAGCGAGCATCAGGTGCGGCTCGTGGAGGCGTACACCAAGGAGCAGGGCATGTGGCACTCGGCCGACCGCGAGCCGGTGTTCAGCCAGACCCTCGAGCTCGACCTCGGCTCTGTGGAGCCGTCGATCGCGGGCCCTAAGCGGCCGCAAGACCGCATCCCGCTGGCGCTGGCCGCGAGCACGGTCGGGGGGCTGCTCGCCGGGCAGCCGGAGGCGCAGGCCCGCCGGGCGGGGCTCGACGATGGAGGGCGCCAGTCGTTCCCCGCGAGCGACCCGCTCGCGATCGACTTCAACCGGGAGTGGGACAAGCCCCGCGGCATCACCCCCTCCACGGGGGCCGAATGGCCCAGCAACCCGGCCGAGTTCGCCCTCGACGGTCACGACGTGAGCCTCGATAACGGTGACATCGTCATCGCCGCCATCACCTCGTGTACCAACACCTCCAACCCGGCGGTGATGGTGGGGGCGGGGCTTCTGGCCAAGCGTGCCGTCGAGCGTGGTCTGAAGCGGCGGCCCTGGGTGAAGACCTCGCTGGCCCCTGGCTCGCGCGTGGTCACCGACTACCTCGAACTCGCAGGGCTCACGCCGTTCCTCGACGAACTGGGGTTCTCGCTGGTCGGGTACGGGTGCACGACGTGCATCGGCAACTCGGGCCCGCTGATCCCCGAGGTGGGCGCCGCGGTCACGGCGAACGACCTCACGGTCGCCTCCGTGCTGTCGGGCAACCGCAACTTCGAGGGCCGCATCCACCCGCAGTGCCGCATGAACTTTCTCGCCTCGCCGCCGCTGGTGGTGGCGTATGCGCTCGCCGGGACGATGCACACCGACCTCACGCGTGACCCGCTCGGCACGGGTAGCGACGGGGAGCCGGTCTACCTGCGCGACATCTGGCCGTCGCAGGCCGAGATCGACGCCGTCATCGCTGACACCGTCAAGGCCGAGCTGTTCAGCAAGGGCTACGCCGATGTCATGGCGGGCGACGAGCGTTGGGCCTCGCTGCCCTTGACCGCGGGCGAGACGTATGCGTGGGAGCCGGACTCGACGTACATCCGCAAGCCCCCGTATTTCGACGGGATGGGTGCGGACCCCACTCCGGTGGACGACATCGCCGATGCCCGGGTGCTGCTCAAGCTCGGCGACTCGGTGACGACCGACCACATCAGCCCCGCCGGGTCGATCGCCGCCGATACCCCGGCCGGTAAGTACCTTCTCGCGCACGGAGTGGAGCGGGGCGATTTCAACTCGTACGGCTCCCGGCGCGGTAACCACGAGGTGATGATTCGTGGCACGTTCGCGAACATCCGACTCCGTAACGAGCTCGCGCCGGGTACCGAGGGCGGGTTCACGCGAGACTTCACCCGCGACGGTGAGGTGACGACGGTATTCGAGGCTGCCGAGCATTACGCGGCCGCCGGTATTCCGCTGGTCGTTCTCGCGGGTAAGGAATACGGCTCCGGATCATCGCGTGACTGGGCCGCAAAGGGAACGGCGCTGCTCGGAGTGCGCGCGGTGATCGCCGAATCGTACGAGCGGATCCACCGCTCCAACCTCATCGGCATGGGGGTGTTGCCCCTGCAATTCCCCGAAGGCGAGAGCGCGAATTCCCTGGGCCTGACGGGTGAAGAGACCTTCTTCATCGACGGGCTTCGTGCCTTTTCGTCGGGTTCGATGCCCCGCACGCTCGCTGTGCGTGCCGGCGGTGTCGGATTCGAGGCCGTGGTGCGCATCGATACGCCGCGCGAGGCCGATTACTACCGCCACGGCGGAATCCTGCAATACGTCCTCCGAGACCTCGCAAACGCAGGGGACGCCTGACAACCAGGTCGGCGCTCGCCATGCCGCCGAGCGTCGCGTTCGACATCGAGGAGAATCACATGCCTTCCGACATGTACCCGCAGGCGACGGCCGGAATGTCGGCACGTCGTAAAGAACTCGCTCCTGAAACCCACGAGGCATTCGAGGCCTTCAGCAAGGCCGTCTTCGCCGACGGGGCCCTGGACGAGAAGACGAAGCAGCTCATCGCGGTTGCGGTGGCGCACACGACGCAATGCCCGTACTGCATCAAGGGCCACACAAAGCTCGCGCACCGGCGGGGAGCGAGCGACGAACAGATCATGGAGGCGATCTGGGTCGCGGCCGAAATGAGGGCCGGAGCCGCATTCGCCCATGCCGGGCTTGCGCTCGACGCCCTGCACGGGTCGGAGGGGTGATGCGCTCATGGCGCTCGTCGTCTACGGCGATTTCTCCGACCCACTGAGTCAGGTCGCTTCGCAGCGCGTGGACGTGCTGAAAGGGCGCGGCGCGGAGGTCGAATGGCGGGCGGTGGCGGCGCGAGAAACGATTCTGGTGCATGCCCAGCCCGCGGATGATCGATTCGATCAACGCTACGACGATGTGCAGCAGTGGTGTGCGTCAGCATTGCTGCCCGGCGAGCGTGGGCTGCCCGAAAAGCCCAGGACCATGCCATTCCCCGACCAGCCCGTGGCGGGATATGCAGAGGCCGTGGGTGCCGGTGTCGAGGATTTTGTGCGGCATCTGATTTTCGACGCGTACTGGAATCGTGGCGTCGACATCGGTAACCCCGCGGCGCTGCGGCACCTGTTGGTGTTGCCGATAATGCACGGCGATTCGCCCTCCGACATTCTCTCGTTCTCGGGTGACGCGATCGGAATGTTCGGTGGTCCCATGACTGGGGCGGCCTACCACCTCATGAAGGAATGGCGTGAGGCGTGGCAGGCGCTCGGGAGCCCGGAACTGCCGGTGCTGCAAGACGGAGACACGGTGTTCGCCGGGTTCGATGCCGTAAAGCAATTGGGGCGGCTCCTGGGCGGCCAGGCTGCTGTCACAGTGGCCGGCAACCCGTACGCGCTGCCTCCGATGCCGGTGGAAAACAGGTGGCTCAGCATCCCCCGACCGGGCCGTCGCCCACTGTGGTGGGACACCCCGATCGGAGTGGGGGCGCCCGAGAGCCGCGACCGACCCGCGGAGCTCGTGGGCCGCTGACGACCTCACCTCGCGGGTCGGGCTGAGGGTCCGACCCGCGAGAGCCCTCTCCACAATAAAACCGCCTCAAATAGTTTTAACTAGTTATTCCGTGGTTTACTACTGCTGACGGTCGAGTCGCACAGAAGCCGTCCAGAAGTCGTGGAGAGGTGAGTCGTGACATACGTGATTGCGCAGCCGTGCGTCGATGTGAAGGACCTGGCGTGCGTCGAAGAGTGCCCGGTCGATTGCATCTACGAGGGGAGTCGGGCCCTCTACATCCACCCCGACGAGTGCGTGGACTGTGGAGCCTGCGAGCCTGTGTGTCCGGTCGAGGCGATCTACTACGAAGACGACCTGCCGTCGGAGTGGGGCGAGTACCTCACCGACAACGCGTCGTTCTTCGAAGACCCGCTGCCCGGCCGCGACGAGCCGCTGGGTTCGCCGGGAGGTGCCGCGAAGATGGGCGTGATCGAGGCCGACGCCCCTGTAGTGGCGGCGTTGCCGCCGAACGCGTAGGGGCGGCTACTTCTTCGTCACCTTCGACAAGGCCGACCCCTTGTGTGCCGCGACGTGGTCGGTCTTGTCGCTGGCGATCTCGTACTGCGGGTCGTCCTTGCTCGCGTGGCGTGTGTGGCCCTTGTAGGTGAAGTCGGCAGTGTGCACCTTGGTGATCTTCCCGGACACCTTCCCGGCTTCGGAGTTCCAGGAAACGTGGTCGCCGACGCGAAATCGCTCAGCCATGGTCGTTCTCCTCGATCGTGCGGAAACGCGATCACTTCATCGTCGGCGAGAAACACCGGGCCCGCGAGGCGGGTATCGGCTCGCCGCTGAAGCTCGCGAACCGTGCGGCGCCGCGCGTTGTCGTGATGTGCCGCGCTGGGAGTCATTCGTGCCCAGTGACCCGTCGCTGGCGAAGCGTTGTTCGGCACAGCGCTGTCGCGGTGCGGCGCGCGAGAGTGCTTCACGCCCCGCGCGCCGTCGCTCGCGGAGCGAGGTTCGGCATAGCGGTGTCTGGGTGAGCGGGTGTTTGCTTGTCGGCTCCGGCGAGGGCTGTGTCGTCCGGTGGTGACCAGCCGTGACCGAGCAGTGGCGGCGCGGTGGAGTAATGGACCTGCCCTGTCGGCGTGGTGATCCGAACAGTGTGCGGTGGGCTGGGCGTGGCGGCGAGGTCGAGCGAATCGTCTTGGGGGAGTGTGCCGCGGGACTTGAGGGATAGGTGCGGTGCGGGCTGACGTGTCCCGCGGCACCCCGGCCGGTCAGGTGACTCGTTCCCGTCTCCGCTGGTCACAGTGTGTATCCAGCCAGGCTCTTCTTTCACTTGGTTGCACCGGACGCACAACCCCTCGCCGTTGGCGTATCCGGTGATTCCGCCGAGGGCGTGTGCCCGTACGTGGTCGTGCTGAGCGATGGGCGCGTCGCAGTAAGGCGTGCGGCAGTGGTCGTCGCGCAGGATCAACATGCGACGCAGTTGCCCGTCGAAGGTGCGGCGGCGAGAGTCCATGGCAACGAGGTCGCGCCCATCGGGACTCGTGTAGAGCCGCCGCAACCACACCTGGCCGATGCCCTGTGCGGGGCTGGCCAGCTTGTCTTCGAAGTGGATCCCCGGCGCGTTTGTGCTGGTCGCGTCACGAGTGCCGGTACCGCGCATCTCGCCTGACGCCGTACTTGTGTGGCTGCGTTCGCCAGCGTCGCGGAGCCAGGCGCGGGCGATGGGAGCGGGAACCGGCCCGTGGCCGGGGATGCGAGCAGGTTCGTCGGTGGAGCGGGCGGGGTCTCCAGTGCCGAGCAGGGCGCGATCGGTGATGACGAGCTCGACTTCGACGGGAACGGCGGCCCCGGTGGGGCGCCCGGTGAGGCGAGCGATGGCGGCGTCGGCCATGACCGCGCCTTGGCTGCGCCCGTCGGGTAGCTCTTGCACGGGTTCGCCGGTGCCGTCGCCGTCGACGTGGAACGCGGTGCCGGCGACGACGGACTGGGCGTGCCGGTGTAGAGACGCGTAGGCGGCTACGGCTTCTTTCAGCCCGGTGAGGAGGGTGAGGTAGGCCATCCCGTCGGGGGCGGGCCGCACGGACACCCGACGTGACTTCACGGCTTCCTCGCGGCGGTGCACGACAGCGGCCGCGTCGCGGGCGGCGGCTTCGCGCCGGGTGGCCTGGTCGATCTGGTGCGGGCTCATCGCCTCCAGCTGTGGCCCGAGGGTGGCGTCGACGGCGGCGCGAGCTTCGAGAGTGAGCACGGCGGTTCCGCGCACCATCATGATGGCGCCCCACTCCGAGACTTTGCCTTGTTCGAGAGCGGCCATGGTGTGCGGCATTTCGTTGACGAGCGCGCGGGCCATGCCGACAAACCGGTCGCCACGCGAGGGGGATTCGCGGCGCGCGAGCGCGATCTCGGAGCCGACCGAACGCACGCATGTGGCGATGGCGTCGGTTTCGTCGCGGGCACGGCGTCCGCCCGAACGGGCGCCGGACGCGAAGCCATCGGTCTCGGCGGCTGTCTCAGCGCGGAAGTGCTCAAGGGCATCGGCGACTCTGTCGGAGGTGAACGCTACGGTCATGCGTGCCTGGGCAGCCGCAGCAGCGGACTTGAGGCGCTCGAGCTCGGCGATCAATTGGACCTGCTCAGACGGGTCGAGGTCGGCGGGATCGAGCTCGCTCAGCCAGGCGCGAACGCGTTGCGCCCCCACGTTCGGATCCGTCGAGCCGAGTGCGTCATCGAGCGCCCACCCGACCGCTCGATCATCGAAAGCGGCCCGGTGCAGCGGTACGACAACCGGACTCGCGGACATGTCCCAAGTCTAGTCCAGCTCGATCATATGTTCCATACGTATATACTAAATCTGTGATGTGAACTGTATCTTTGTTGAACTCAGGATCGAAGCAGGCGTGGGGTGCGATCGGGGTAGACGCCTGTCGGGTCGCTCCCGGGGGGCAGCCGTGGTGCGTGCAAATTTAAAACCACATGTTAAATTTGCACGCATGATTCCGAGGTTCCTGGAGCCCATCCTTCGGGAACGGTTGGGCTCCGCCGCCGCGGTCGCGCTGCTGGGGCCGAGGCAGGTCGGCAAGACGACCCTGGCGCGCAAGGTCGCAGATGAGTGGGCTGCAGGGGCGATCTACCTCGACCTCGAACGTCCCGCAGACAGGAGGCGTCTCGATGACGCGGATGCGTATCTGCGGTCACAAGCGTCGCGCTTGGTGGTCCTCGACGAGGTTCACCGGGCGCCAGAGCTCTTCGGCGTGCTTCGCGGCGTCATCGACGACAATCGCAGGGCGGGCCACCGGTCCGGTCAGTTCCTCCTACTGGGCTCTGCCTCGCTCGACCTGATCCAGCAGTCCTCCGAGAGCCTCGCCGGGCGGGTCTCTCATCTGGAGCTCGACGGGCTCAGCGTCGATGAGGTCGCGGTCGACGGCATACCCGAAGAGGCGGTCTGGCTTCGCGGCGGCTTCCCCGAGAGCCTGCTCGCTGGCTCCGACGAAGAATCGATCCGCTGGCGCCAGGACTTCATCCGGTCGTATCTGGAGCGGGATGTGCCCATGTTCGCGCCGCGACTGCCCGCAGAGACGCTGCACCGGCTCTGGGTGATGTTGGCCCACAACAGCGGCGGGCTGTTCAACGCGAGCAGGTTGGCCCAGAACCTGGGGGTGTCGAGCCCCACGGCGGACCGCTACGTCGATCTGCTTGTGGATCTGGGTCTGGTGCGAAGGCTGACCCCGTGGCACATCAACTCGACGAAGCGGCTGACGAAGTCGCCCAAGGTCTATGTTCGCGACACCGGCCTCATGCACGCGCTGCTGGAGATCGACACGATGCACGACCTGCGCGGACACCCCAGCGTCGGCGCCAGTTTCGAGAGCCTCGCCGTGGAGTCGCTCGCGGGCGCGTCAACGAGACTGCGACCGCATCACTACCGAACCGCCACCGGAGATGAGGTCGATCTTCTGCTGGTCAAGGGCGGCCAGGTCGAGATGGCCATCGAGGTGAAGCTCTCCACGGCCCCCACTGTGACCTCGGGTTTCCATCGGGCATGCGATGACGTCAAGGCTCCCCGCCGTTACGTCGTTCACCCAGACACCGGAGGCGAGCCCTACGAGAACGAAGGCGTCACAGTCATCGGCCTGAGCCGCCTGGTGAACGAGGTCAGGACGACCTTCGGGTCTTGAGGACTCTTCCGGGATGGAGCCCCGAAAGGCGTCGCACGTGGGCTGGGGGCCGATCGACGCGTACCCGCGGAGATGCCGGGGTACGAACGCGCCATCCTGACCGGCATCCGCGCCGGCACGCTGCGCCTCGACACTGCCGATGGGTTCGGCCAGGGGTGAGGGGCACCGCAACGGCGGGCTCCGAACGTCGATCCTCACGCGATGCTTCGCAGGTATTTGCCGAAGTGCGGGACCGTGAACGCGATTCGGCCCCTCTCCGCGGAGTAGATGAGGCCCTTCTTCAGCAGCCCGTCTCTTGCCGGCGACAGCGATTGGGGTTTGCGGCCCAGGATCCGGGCTACCTCCGAGGTCGGCACGGATTCCGATTCATCCAGTTCTTCGCCCGCCTCCAGCTTTTCCGCCGCCACCTCCGCCATCGCACGCAGGTACTCACGTTCGCCCGGGGTCGCGCGTTCGAAGCGGGAGCCGAAGAAGCCCACCCCCAGCTCCTCCTCCGCCTCCGGGCCCGCCACCTCGACGTCGTGGGCCGTGATCGGGGATTCGGGGGCCGCGTCCCACGAGACCTTGCCGTAGGCCTGGATGAAGTAGGGGTACCCGCCCGTCGCCACGTACATCGCGTCGAGGGCTTCTTCTGACCAAGCCGCGTCCTCGTCTGTGGCCGGCACCTGCAGGGCCGCGTCGGCGGCCGCCCGGTCGAGGCGGTCGATGCGGGAGTAGCGGAACAGCCTCTCCGAGTAAGACTTCGACGCCGACAGCACCGCCGGCAGGTGCGGCAGCCCCGCCCCGACCACCACGACCGGCAGCCCGTTCTGGCTGATCTCGTGGAACGCCGCGCAGAGTGCCGACACATCCTCCTCGTGCAGATCTTGCATCTCGTCGATGAAGATCCCCACGCCCTTGCCCACGTCGGCGGCCAACCCGCCCACGTCGGTGAGCAGCTCGACGAGGTCGATCTCGATGTCGCCCGAGTCGGCCCGCCCCGACAGCGCCGGCGCGTCGATGCCCGGCTGCCACTTGTCGCGCAGCTTCGCCGTCGGTGCCGCGTCACGCAGCGCGAACGCCTTGATCACACCGAGCACCTGGTCGACGTCGTCGACCTGCGGGTGCCCCAACTCCCGCACCGCCACGTGCAGCGCCGCACTCATCGGCCGCCGGATCCGCTGGTCGGGGCGCGCCTCGAACTTGCCCGTACCCCACCCCGCCCGCACCGCGGAGGAGCGCAGCGCGTTGAGCAGCACCGTCTTGCCCACCCCGCGCAGGCCCGTGAGCACGATCGATCGCTCCGGCCGCCCCCGCGCGATGCGCTCCAGCACCACATCGAAGGTGCGCAGCTGCTCGTCGCGGCCGGCCAGCTCCGGCGGGCGCTGCCCGGCACCGGGCGCGTACGGGTTACGAATCGGATCCACGCGAGGACTCTATGCGGTTCTCTAGCCGAAACCCGAGACATTCCACGCGGATGAGGAAAGTCGCCGCTGCACTCGCCCCAGCGCGGCCACCGCCCCGGGCGTGACCGATGCCGCAGGGACTTCGCGCCGCAAGTACAACCAAACGCGGCGGCCCGCAGGCATCCCTGCAGGTCGCGATTCGTCGCCCATTGGCTTTCGTTGCTCTTAGGGCGCGAACTGCCGCGTGTTTCCCTCGCGGCTACTGCACCAGCGGCGAACCTGAGCCGTCACCGGTTGTCATCGGGCGACCCGCGGCCTGCCAGCCGAGCATGCCGCCGGTGACGTTGATCGCGTCGATCCCGTTCTCTCGCAAGAAGGCCACGGCCCGGCTGGAGCGACCGCCGCTGCGGCAGACCACGTGCAGCGGGCGGGGTTCGGGCAGATCGGCGAGTCGCGAGGGCAGTTCGCCGAGCGGGATCAGCACAGAGTTCGGCGCGTGGCCGAGGTTCCATTCGTCGACTTCGCGCACATCGAGCATCTGCGCATTGTCGGGGAGGGCGGCGTTCTCCACCGCGGGGATCTCGTTGGTGTCAGGCGACGTCATGACTCGATTGTGCACCCGAACCACGGGTGGGTGGACACCGGCTCGGATACCTGGGAATTGCCTGGTGATCCGGGGTTTTCGGGCCTGTAGTCGCGGCGCGGATGGCTACTTGACGAACTTGCTGGTGCGCCTGTCTGCGAGCGGTGTGCCGCCGGTCTGGCACGTCGCGCAGTACTGCAGCGACGAGTCGGCGAACGACACCTCGCGCACGTCGTCACGGCACACCGGGCACGGCAGCCCCGTGCGGCCGTGCACAGCCATCGACGCCCGCTTCGCATCCTTGAGCTCGGTCGCCGGCCGCCCGGAGGCGGTCGCGACGGCCTCCGAAAGCGTGCCCCTCAGCGCCTCGTACAGCCGTGCGACCTCGCCCTCGTCGAGCGACGACGCGATCGCGAACGGCGAGAGCTTGGCCGCGTGCAGGATCTCGTCGGAGTACGCGTTGCCGATGCCCGCGACCACCTTCTGGTCGCGCAGCAGCCCCTTGACCTGCGCCCGCCGCCCCTCGAGCAGCGCCGCGAAAATCGGCAGCGTGAACTCCTCGGAGAGCGGGTCGGGCCCGAGCGCCACGATGCCCGGCACCTCGGAGGGGTCGCGCACCACGTACACGGCCAGCCCCTTGCGGGTGCCGGCCTCGGTGAGGTCGAAACCGCTGCCGTCGCTGAACGTCACCCGCAACGCCACGGCCCCACGCCCAGGCCGCAGCCGCGTGGTCTTGGCGGTCTCGGCCCAGGTCAGCCACCCGGCCTTGGCGAGGTGAAAGACCAGGTGCAGCCCGTCGCAGTCGATGTCGACGAACTTGCCGTGCCGCCGCACCGCCACGACGAGAGATCCGGCCAGCGCGTCAGGCACCGGATCGTAGGTCTTGAGCACCGCCACCGATCCGAGCTGCACACCGGTAACCGCCAGATCGCGGAGCCGCTCGTCGAGAAACGAGGCGAGCGCGTCGACTTCGGGTAGTTCGGGCATGGCGTCCCCCGTTCGGTGTTTGGGTGACCCCAGCGAATCACGCGGGAGTCACTGACGCAGTCGAGGCTGCACAAGTCCCAGCTCACAGGCCCGCACGACCAGTTGCACACGGCTGGTCACCCCGAGCTTCGCCATCGCGGAGGCGAGCCGCGCCTTCACCGTCGCCTGCGAGACGAACAGCGTCTCGGCGATCTCCGCGTTGCCGAGTCCCTGGGCGAGTTGGTCGACGACCTCGAATTCGCGCTCGGTGAGCAGGCTGTTCGGGGCTGACCGCGCGGATTCGCGGCTGGGGGAGGCCTTGATCGCCTGCACGAGCGCCCCCGTGAGCGACGGCGACAGGGCGGCATGCCCCTCCATCACGTCACGGATCGCCTGCACCAGTTCGGCCGGTGCCGTGTCTTTGACGATGTAGCCGCTGGCCCCCGCTCGCAGCGCGGGCACGACCGTTTCGGCGGTCGCGAACGTGGTGACCGCGATGACCTTCGTCGCGGGGAATTCGCCGGTGATGATGCGGGTCGCCTCGATGCCGTCCATCACGGGCATCTGCATGTCCATCAGCACCACGTCGGGCGCCAACGCGGCGCATTGCCGCACCGCGACCGCCCCGTTCGCGGCCTCGCCGACGACCTCCATGTCGGGGGCCGCCTCGACGAAGAGCCGCAGCGCTGACAGCATGAGTTGCTGATCGTCGGCGACGAGTACGCGGATGGGCACCTGGGACTCCCGGTGAGCGGCTTGAACCCCCTACATTAGGTTTCGTCGCTCACTGTCGCGAGCCGCATCGCCGCTGGTGAGCGGCAAACTTCTCCAATTCAATTGGAGCACAACAAAATCGACCCTTTCCATGTGGGGCGCAACGTGTGGGATACGCGCCGATCCGGCTCGCCGATACAACCGAGGTGTTCAATGTCTTCTTCTTCGCGCTACACCGCTCGTCGCATGGGTGCCGTCCTCCTAGCGGTTCCGCTTGTGCTCGGCTCTGGCCTGGGAGCACAGGCCGCCGGCGCCCAGGGCTCTGGCGACAGCGGCTCATCCGCCGTTCTGGTCTATAAGGGCAACGGCAAGAACAAGGGTGGCAAGCCGAGCGGGTCGAACCCAGGGCGCGGTAACGCCGATCCCCAGGGTGGCTGGGAGAAGGTCTGCGAGTTCTTCCGCATGCCGAAGTGCTCCGATAAGTAGCGCCCCGCTATGAGCACCGTGAAGCCGCCCCGAACAAGGGGACCTCGCCCGGCCGAGGTCGCCGATGCCCAGGCCGAGCCGACCCGCGCCTACATGGCGTTTCCACGCTGGTTGGTCTGGGTGCCGGCGCTTCTCGGTGCCGCAAGCTGTGCCTACGACACGTACGTCTCGTTCACCGAACCTCTGTACTACATGGAGCAGCCCTCGTACGCGATCGCGCAGGTGCTGCTCTTCGCGATGTTCATCTTGGCGCCGATCAACGTCCGTTGGTCGACGGTGTTCGCTTTCCTCGTTCTCGTGATGTCGGTGATCTTCCGTGACGCCATGGGGGGCCTGATCGCGGTGTTCGTGCCGCTGTTCGTGCTCGGTGTCACGAGGGATCGCCGCTGGCAGGCGGGGTTCGGTGTCGCCTCGGTGATGTGGCTTATCGCGATGCTCGGCGTGGGCGACTTCGACTGGCCCAGTGCCACCGGATTCACGTCGGTCGTGCTGTTCATCACGGGAGTCGGCACGATCATCGGCGAGTTCCGCGCCCGGCACATCAAGGAGGTCCTCGAACTCGAGGAGCAGGCCGAGGAGGCGCGCTCGCGTGAACGGCGGCTGTTGGCGCGCGAACTGCACGACGTGGTCGCTCACGAACTGACGGTTATCACCATGCAGTCCCACGTCATGCAGGCAGCGCGCGAACCGCAGGCCGTGGAGGCCGCTCGCGATGCCATCTCCGCCACGGCAGGCAATGCGCTGGGCGAGTTGAAGCGGCTGCTGGCCGTGATGAACGACGACACGGCGATGTTGCGGGTCGACCGCGCCGACCGCCTGGCCGAAGAGGCGGCCAGGGAGGCGACGGAGGGCGTACTCGAGCCCGCGAACGCCGGAACCGGTACGCCGACCGGCGACGACGCCGACCTCGCGCCCTTGATCGACCGCCTCGTCGGCCAACTGGAGGCGGTCGGATTTACGGTGCACCCGGAGGTCGCCGCTAGCCCTGACCTGCCGCGCAGCATCACGTTCGCCGCCGGGCGGCTGCTGCGTGAGGCGGCCACCAACGTGCTCAAGTACGGCGACACCGAGGTGCCGGTCGTGATGCGGGCGGTGACGGAGGGCGGCGAATTCGTCGTCGACGTGGTCAACGGCCTGCCTGAGGTCGAACGGGCCAAGGTCAGCCAGACGGGTCTGGGCCTCACGGGCCTCGCGGAGCGGGTGCGCCTGCTCGGTGGTCATCTCGTGTTGACCTCCGAAGACCGCACCTGGCGTCTACGCGCAGACATCCCCCTCGAGGTCGCGGGCGACGTCGAGGGGGAGTGATCCCCCGGGAAAGCGCGCGCGGGCGGGCTCGTACTCGCCTACATGTGCCCCCCTGATTGGCACGTGTCCACGTGAGCCCGCCGGCGCCCGGCTCGAACACGAGCGTAAGCCGGGCCCGATCGTGGGGGCATTGGCCGAACGGATGGTTTCGGGTAGCCGTTTGGCTACTCCGTCGGCGTGGGGCTGTGCGCAGGTGCGGAGGCCGCGGCGGGTTCGGTAGACGCGGTCTCGGCGCCTGTGGGTTCCGTGCCTGTGGGTTCGGCGGCTGCAGCGTCGGCGCTGGCAGCCGCGAGACCGAGCACGCTACGCAGCTTGGGCAGCAACCCGTATCCGTCGGGGGCGCGCACCACGGGCACCGGCCGATGCACCCGAGGCGCGAACCCCTCGTTGGAGAGCGGGATTCCGTGCGAGAGCACCTGCTCGGTCGGGGTCAGCTCGCGGATGCCTATGGCGCGCACCACGTCAGACCTGTCGCGGGCGAAATCGCCGTAGATGCGCGGGTCGTGCTGCCCGTCGTCGCCGACGAGCACCCACTTGATGTGCGGAAATTCGCGCGCGAGCCGGTGCAGGTTCTCGCGCTTGTGGTCTTGCCCCGAGCGGAACCAGCCGGTGTTGGTGGGGCCCCAGTCGGTCATCAGCAGCGCGCCGGCCGGGTAGCCGTGCCGGTCGAGAAAGCGCGTGAGCGTACCGGCCGTGTTCCATGCTCCGGTGGAGAGGTAGAAGATCGGGGCACCGTCGTACTCCGCCAGCAGGTCGCGGTAGAGCGGCGCCATGCCGGGCACGATGTGACGCGCCTGCTCTTTGAGCACGAACGTGTTCCAGGCCGCGATGAGGGGGCGGGGCAGCGAGGTCGTGATCACGGTGTCGTCGATGTCGCTGACGATGCCGAAGCGCACATCGGGCGACACGATGCAGACACGGGCGGTGGCGGGCGATCCGTCGTCGGGTGTGATGCTCACGTCGTGCCATCCCGGCTCGAGCCCGTGCCCGGTGACCATCACGTCGACATACCCGTTGAGGTCGGTCGTCGTGCGGTGGTCGACTCCGTTGACGCTCACTGTGACCTGCGCACGGATGTCTTGGGCCGTGATGAACGCCCGCCATCCGCGCACCTGCTCGGGCAGCGGCGCGGTGAGCAGATCGCCCATGTCGGGACGTTCCTGGCCGTCGTCGGCCTCGTGGCGGCTCAGCACCACCCGACCCATGACGCGGACGAAGTCGACCGTGCCGTAGCCGGTGTGCGCGAGCGCTCGCCCCTTCCAGCCGTTGCGACGCAGAGTCGCTGCGATGACCTGGTTGAGCCTCGCCTCGATACGGGCGGCGGCGTGCGGGCGTGCCATGCATCGACGGTAAAGGATCGAACCGCATCCGCGTAGGGGTGTCGACGGCATCGGCGAAGCTCAAACTTACCGACCAGTTGCCGATGAGTAGATCGTCCGGAAGGGAATCCGGGCAGCTGAACAGTGCGCGGCCTGCGCGCCATGTCACCGGATGGAACCGGGTCAGGAGGGGGCACGGATGCCCACGTACGAATCGTTGTCGGCGCACGTCCAGGGTCGGTGGGTGCAGTGAACCCGTCGTGGATGCCGCCGTCGCGGTGCCGCACACGCGTCGTCGCCCGTCGCAGCGCCTCCCGCACGTCGGTGGCGGCGCAGGCTCGCGCCCGTCGACCCCACCGCGCAGCGCTCTCTCGCGGGCACGACCACCCCGGGCGTGGCGCTCGGGTCGGTTGCCGCCACACGCACGGCCTCGACATCGTCTGGTCCGCGCGACACGGCGCCACCAGCACACTCGCTGAGATCCCCGCATTCCGGATGCCGGTCGACTCCGGCGATGTCGCGAGCCTCGACTCCGGCCGCAAGACCACCCCGGCCACGGTGCGTCGCACGGAGGCCGCCGACGCCACGGGGGCATCTGGGGCCCGTATGGACAGGGAAGCGCTGGTTCGCCTCATCTTCTTGCGCGCCATCCTGGGCCTCGGCGCTGCCGTCGCGTTCGGCTCGGGCACAGCGGTCGCGGTGATGCACGCCGGAGTCGTGGCCGCCGTGGTCGGAGCCGTCGCGCTCGCCATCGTGACCGGGTGGTTCGCGGTGCGCGCGAACCACGGGTCCGGCCTGTTGGTGGCTCGCCTCGAACGCGTACTGCCGGCCGCACGCTCCGCTCGCCCGGAGCGGCTGCTCCCCACCGTTCGGGTGGCCCGCGGCTGACGCCACGACCTCGACATCTCTGAATCTCTGGACTGAACAGCGCGCCCTGCGGCGCGCACCGGAAGCCCCGATCACCACGCGTGATCGGGGCTTCCGGCGTATCGTTTCCGCGCTGCTCCTGCGTGCGGCGTGACTCCCTTCCGAAGGTGCGTCCATTATTCGAGACGCGAATTTCTCCAGTTCAGAGGCCTTCTCGGAAATGTGCGAATCCGGGTCGCGATCGGCGTGTGTGTATGGACGACCGTTCAGTACAGTCTTCCTGAACGACCGTACGGGATCGCCTTTGGGGATGATTTCGGTTGCAGCGCCGGTGGGGACCGGCTGCGGCGGCTAGGCGAATCGGGAGTTCGCGGCAGGGGGTAGTAGTACTCGTTGCCGGAGGGCCGCTGGGGGGGCGGCCCTCCGGTGGCGAGAAATCGAGTTGGGGGACTCATGTACATCGTTCACGTCGTCATGGCCGCATCGGCCGCCATGCTCGCACTCATCGCGCTCGTCGCCGTCAAGGGCCGCACCGACCAGCGGCTCGTCACGCTCGTGGCATGCGTGGCCCTCGTCGTGGGGCACCTCGCCTCGCTGCTCCCGGCAGCTCCGCAGTGGTACGCGGCTCTCGTGGTGCTCGGTTCCGTCGCCGGATTCGGCTGGGTCGTGTGGACCATCGCCAACGCGCTCTCCGAAAGCCGCCAGGCGCAGTCCGCCCAGCGAACGGTGGCGCAGGCGCCGGCTCGCCCGGCCCTGCGCGTCGTCCAGGCCACCGTCGTCGACTCCGACGCCCGCCCCGCGAGCAAGGTCGTCTCCATCGTCCGTGACGAGCCGGTGCGCCGCGTGACGCGCCAGCAGATCCTCGCCGCCGGCCCCGAGGGAGCCGAGCGCGCCACCGGCCCCACGTATGTGGCCGCGAACCTCGTCGACTACGTCGCAGCCACCTCCGGTACGAAGTCGGCCCGCACGCACCGGCGCACGGCCGCCCGTAACGCGACGCCGGTGCGCACCGCGAGCCCGGAGCAGCGCCTCCGCAGCCTGCAGGTGCGGGCCGCCTACGCCCAGAGCGGATCACGCGCCGTCGCGCACGACCTCCGCGCCTGAGGTTCAAGACTCCGACGGGACCGCCTCCCCTGTGGCGGGCCCGTCGGCATGCCCGCGCGAGTCCGGCCGCGTGTCGATGTGAGACGGTTGGTGCGTGGACACCGATTCGGTGCTGGAACTGATCCAGCAGGTCGCAGCCCAGGTCATCACCCCCCGATTCCGCAAGCTCGCCAGCGGCGAGGTGATGGAGAAGAATCCCGGCGACTACGTCACCGTCGCCGACCGCGAGGCCGAAGTTCTCATCACCGACGCATTGCTGGCCGACGATCCTGACGTGCTCGTTGTGGGCGAGGAGGCCACGGCCTCCGATCCGATGTTGTTGAACAAACTCGAAGACGCGCCGCACGCCTTCGTGGTCGACCCGGTCGACGGCACCAAGAACTTCGTCAACGGTCGCGCCGAACACGCGGTGATGGTCGCCGAGCTGCGTGGCGGTGAGTCCGTGCGCGCCTGGGTGTGGCAGCCCGAACATGAACTCGCGTATGTCGCCGAGCGCGGAGCGGGCCTATACCGCAACGGCGTTCGCGTCACTCGCGAGGGTCCCTCACGTGAGCCTTCACAGTTGCGGGTGCTGACCTCGCGCCCCTCCGACGAGGGCGCCGTCGGGCGGCTGACCGTGGGTGCCTCGGCGTGGTGCTGCGGCGTCGACTACCCGTGGCTGGCCGAGGGCGAGGCCGACGCGATCCTGTATCAGACGGCCAAGCCGTGGGATCACGCGCCGGGCAGCCTCTTCGTCGAGGAGATGGGCGGAGTCGTGCGCTACGGCGACGGAACCCCCTATGTCGCGGGCAGGGCGCACCCCGGCCGGCTGGTGCCCGCCGCCGACGCCGAGACGTGGCGGATCGTTGTGGAAGAGGGCGCGCGCCTGATGCGCTGAGCCGCTTGTATCCCACTTGTGACCCACGAGTAGCAAATGGGCGAGTGTGACGATCCCGGTCGGTGCGATGATGGTTGACCTGCACATACGTCGCTTTCGCCATCAGGGAGAACGCCATGACAAGCACGCTCGGGTGCCCGGTTGATCACGGAGCCCGAAAGACCTTCCGCGAGAACGAGGCCGCTGCGCCGGGCATCTCGGTCGAGCAGGGGGTCTGGCACATCCGCTCGCTGCCGCTCGTCGGTCAGGTGCTGCGCGACGGTCGCAACACCGTGCAGGCCGGCTTCAATGCCGAGTACGTACGCCGCGACGGCATCGGCAAGCCGCCGATCCTGTACCTCGACGGCGAGGCGCACCGCGACCAGCGCAGCAAGATCGCGCGGTATTTCGCGCCCAAGGTCGTCGGCTCCAAGTACCGCGAGTTCATGGAGAAGCGGGCCGCCGAGCTCATCGACCGCATGCTCGAATACGGCGAGGTCGAACTGTCGGATGTGGCGATGCGCTACTCCGTGGAGGTCGCGGCGCAGGTCATCGGGCTCGGCGACGCCGACATGCAGGGCATGGCGTCGCGGCTCGAGAAGTTCTTCGCCACCCCTAGCATTGCGCCGTCGTCGGCGGACGGCCCGAAGGCGAGCCGTTTCGACTCCATCGGTATGGCCATGCGTGGGGCCGCGAGCGTGAGCGCGTTCTACCTGCGTGACGTGCGCCCCGCCATCCGTGCGCGCCGCAAGAACCCGACCGAAGACGTGATCAGCCACCTCATCGCCGAGGGCTACGACGACCCGTCGATCCTCACCGAATGCATCACCTACGGCGCCGCCGGCATGGTGACGACCCGCGAGTTCATCTCGATGGTCACCTGGCACATGGTCGAGAAACCCGAGCTGCGTGCGAAATTCCTCGCGGCCGACGAAGCCGACCGGCGCGTCATGTTGCTCGAGATTCTGCGCCTCGAGCCGATCGTCGGGCACCTCTATCGGCACACCACCGCGCCGATCACGCTCGTCGACGGCGACCAGACCTACGAGGTGCCCGAAGGGGCGCTGCTCGACCTCTATGTGCGTATGGCCAACGCCGACCCCGACCACGTCGGGCCCGACCCGTTGCAGATCTGCCCCGGCCGCGACCTACCCTCGCGCGTGCGCGACGAGGTGATGAGCTTCGGAGACGGCGGTCACCGCTGCCCCGGCAACCACATTGCCCTGCAGGAGGCCGACATCTTCCTGCGCCTGCTTTTCCGGCATCAGGTCGAGCTGGTCAGCGAGCCCACGATCCAGTGGGACGAGCTCATCGCCGGTTACGAAGTGCGCAATATCCGGCTCCGGGTCACCGCCTGAGACACATCCGCGTGGCAACTTGCTGCCCAGATCGTGAGAATTGGTTAGGTGCACAGGTACTTTCGGAATATGGCCGACATCGACACGTCCTCCCTGCCTGCAGGCGTCACCCTCGTCGAAGGGAACGGTGGACTCCCTGCGCTGCGCGTCAGCACCGCCTCCTGTGAAGGAGAGGTCTACCTGCTCGGCGCCCACGTCACGGCATGGACCCCGACCGGCGCTGAGCCGGTGCTGTGGATGAGCGAGAAGTCCGAATTCGTTGCGGGCAAGGCGATCCGAGGCGGAGTGCCGATCTGCGGGCCGTGGTTCGGCCCCGGCAAGAAGGGGGGCCTGAGCCCGGCCCACGGCTGGTTCCGCATCAACGAATGGAAGCTCGCATCCGCCTCCGCGCAGGGCGATGACGTGACGCTCGTGTTCACGCTCGACGGCGCCGACGCCGAGGTTCCCGAGGGTGCCTCGCGTGGCGTGCGCGCCGAGTACACGGTGACCTTTGGCTCCGAGCTGGGCCTCTCGCTCACTGTGACCAGCGACGACGCGCTCGAACTCGAAGAGGCCCTGCACACCTACCTGGCCGTCTCCGACATCAACGACGTCACCGTCGAAGGGCTTGGAGGCACTCGCTACGTCGACAAGGCACCCGGCGGCCGCGCGGTCAACGCCCAGCAGGGCGACCTGAAGTTCCTGCGCGAGACCGACCGCGTCTACGCGCACGACGGCTCTGCCACCGTGGTCGACCCCGGCAAGGGCCGCCGCATCACGGTGCAGAAGGAGGGGTCGGGCAGCACGGTCGTGTGGAACCCCTGGACCGCCAAGGCCGCCGCGATGGCTGACTTCGGCGACGACGAATGGCCCGGCATGGTGTGCCTCGAGGTGGCCAACGCGCTTGCCAAGGCCGTCGCGCTCGAAGCAGGCGGCTCGCACACGATGAAGGCGACGTACTCCGTCTCTGCCCTCTGACGCTGACGGCGGTCACGTCTGCGCGGAGTGTCGACGAAACTCCCGCGCAGACGTGATCTTGCCGACACCGGTGTGGAACAGGGAACTTGGTCCCGGCTGCACACGGTCGAGGCGGGGTGATACTCGGATGACCCATGCCGTCCCGCCGGTGCAGGAGCCCGAAGATGCAGGTAGCCATCAAGTACGGAGCGATCACACACGAGAACATCGTCGATGCGGCGGGTGACATCAACGGCCAGGAGGCCGGGCCCACGCTGGTCCGTCGTCTCATGCGGCTCTTTCCGGGTGCCTCGCTGATCGGCCCCGAAGCCCGCCGCTGCAACGGCTTCGACGTGGTGCCGCTCGCATTCGTCGATGCTGCCGAGACGCTCGTGATCAACATGGACGTCATCGACTCCGTCGCCGTGTGGCAGACCCTGCACAGTCACGGCGCCGAGCCGAAACTCATGAACTTCATGTGGCACAACCCCTCTCGCTATCACCACCCCGTCAACTTCGCGGCGATGGGCCTGTCGTTCGGACTGTTCCCGACGTTCTGCAGCTCGGAGCGCACCGCCGAAGAGGTGCGGGAGGTCGTGCGCCGCTGGGCGCTGCGTGAACTCGCGGAGTCGTCGCGCACCGCCTGGGTGAACCTCGGCATCAACGTGCAGCGTGTGAAAGACCGCGCCGAGCCGTCGGTGCCGGTCGTGCTGTACCCGGCCATCTACATGGACTCGCGCAAGCGCCCCAAGATGTTCATGCGCATCATCGACCAGGTGGCCAAGCGCACTCCGCTGAAGGTGGAAGCCCGCCTGCACGAGAGCAGCCTCATCTCCGACCTGGCGATGGCCCTGTCGACCAAGGAGTACGCGTGGGTCGGTCCGCTGACCGCCACCAAGGAGAGCTACTGGCGGGCGCTCGCCCACACGACGGCCTTCCTTGCCACTGCCAGCGACGAGGCATACGGCCTGTCGTACGTCGAGGCGCTCATGGCCGGCGTCGTCGGGGTGTTTCCCGATCTTCCGTGGGCCAGGGCGCTGCTGCCGCAGGGGTACCCGTTCATCTACTCGACCGAAGAGCAGGCCGCGACCATGCTGCAGCGGGCCCTCACGGAGACGGCCGCGAGCCGCGCCGACATCGACGCTTGCGCAGGCGGCAGCATCTCCGAGTGGATTCGCGAGAACCACAACGACGACGAATTCGACGAGGTCGTCGTGTCGACGGTGAACTCCTGGTTCCCGCAGGGCTGAGACCTGCCGGGGCCGCGCAGCCCACGGAGGTAGGTTGCGTGCGTGCCTGAATTCACCGCCTCCGCATCGATGTCGACGGGCTTCATGGTGCTCAGCGTCGTGTCGCTGGCCCTCTCCGTGCTCGCCTACGGCATCGGCGGGGCGCAGCTCTCGACCGGGTCGAAGGCCGAGGGCAGCCCTCTCGCGTCGCGCACGTGGTGGGTGGGCACCGCCTTTCAGGGGCTCGGGTTCGTCTTCTCGTTCGCGGCGCGCCAGGCATTACCGCTGCTCATCGTGCAGGCCTGCATCGTCGGCGGGCTCGCGGTGACGGCCGTGATCGAGCACGTCGCCGGCAAGCGCCGCATGCGCGGCACCGGGTGGCTCGCGATCGCGGGAGTGAGCCTGGGCATCGCCCTGCTCGCGGCGACTACCGTGCCCGGGCCTGCGCCCGCCACATCGACCACCCACCTCGCGGTCATCGCGGCCGTCGTCGCAGCGTGTGCGCTCGCGTTTCTCGTGCGGCTGCCTCCGTCGATTTCGGGCGTCTTCGGCGGTACGGGGTTCGCCATCAGCGCCATCACCGCCCGGCTGCTCGTCGCCGATCCCGGAACGCCGCTGTTCCAACCCTGGGAATGGGGGTGGCGCACGTGGGCCGCGGCCGTGCTCCTCGTGCTGGGGCTGGGATTGGGGCAGATGCACCTCACGCGCGGCCTCTCGGTGGCCAATGCCGTCACGGTGCTCTCGACCAACTACCTCATGAGCACGCTCGTGCCCGCCGCGTTCGGCTGGGCGCTGCTCGGCGAGCTGCCACGGGCGGGCACCACCTGGCTCGTACCGATCGGGCTCGGGCTCGCGCTCCTCAGTGCATTTGTACTCATCCGAGACGACGGCGTGGGCCCTGACGGCGTCGCCGCCGCGGTGGCGCCGCGCTAAGCCGGGCGCTGTCGAAGTGCGCTGACTGGCAAGGTTCTTGGAGTTCTTTCGACGTTGTTGTGCCCTGTTGACCGGTCCGATCGTCTTGATCGTTCGTCTACTTTGCTGGTCACAGACACTTTGGGTCGGCCCCATGTGCGCGAGTGTGCTTGTGTTGGCTGTCGATACATACCTATTCTGGAATGGTTCTGCCGGGGTGTGCCGGCACAGGTGACCCCGGAGGTGAGCGCAGTGAGCGCCGTGACCGCTGCCGTCCTCATCGGATCCACGCCTCGCGTCGGCGCGGGCATCATGCCTCGCTGGATTGCGCTGCTGCACGAAGGCAGTAGCTACGCCTGGCACCTGCTCCGCCTGCAGCTTTCGGTGGGCGAACTCGGCGACCACAGCCGCGACGACCCCCCGGGCGTGCTCTGGCGAGCCTCGTCGCAGGAGGACATCGCGGGCGAGCTCGCCCTCATGCTGCATCTTTACGCGGCGCGCACACCCGAGATCGTGCAGCTCACCAAGCGCATCAGGCACATGCAACGGCGTCGGGTCGACCTGTCGGGGCTGCAAGGGGTCGAGGCGGTCGCATTCGAGAACGCCTTGCGCGTCGCCCGCAGCAGGGGCCGCGAGCTGCGGCTCGCCGCGACAATTCTGCCGGGCAGCCGCCTCACCGACGACCACCTCCTGTCGCTGCCCGACTGGGAGCTCGAGGTCAGCTATTCGGCGTTCAGCCGCGACTGGTCGCATGCCGGTGGACTCGTGATCCGCGAGCACACTGTCGACGACTTCGACGGGTCCGACGGTCTCGGGGTGCTCGACCTCACCGCCTCCGACGAGCACGACGACGAGTTCTTCGACGACAGCGATACGCACGCCGTGGCCGAGCACCCCGGCAACCTCGCTGCGTCCGGACGTGGGGCGCCGCGGTCGGCGCAGCCGGCCCACGAGCCGACGGAAGAGCTCGTCGGCGCCGCTGAGGCCCAGAGCCGTTCGGCGGGCGCGGTCGTGCAGGCCGCGTCGGGTGAGGCCGACGAGATGCACTCGTCGGCGCTGACCGGGACGATCTCGAAGCACGCGCCGCACGAGTCGGGGCACGACGCCGAATTCGGGGCGGAGCACGGTCAAGAACCGGCGCACGTTTCCGGAGCGGGGTCTGCGTGGCTCGAGCGCGACGACTCCGGCCCCGCCGAGACGCGCGGGCGCGGCTTCTTCGACAGGTGGCGCTTCAACCGCTGAGGTGCTCATGGCCGGCGGTCGTCAGGGCGTGACCGCTCGCGGCGGCGGGTAAGCAGTGTCGAGCGCGACGCACTCGCCGTCGCCCGCGGCACGGCTGATGAGAGCCACGCGTGTGTCGACGACTCCGGCCGCCTCCATGAGAGCGAACATGTTACGGGCGCCGACGTAACGAAACCCCCTGCGCCGTAGGGCCTTGGCGAGCAGGGCCGATTCGGGTGTCTCGGCCGGAATCTCGCTGGGTGACGTGATTCGCATCGGCGTCGTCGGCATGAACGACCAGACGAACGCGGCGAGGCCGTTCTCCATCCGCAGAGCCAGAGTGGCATGCGCGTTCGCGATGACAGCCTCGATCTTGCGCTGGTTGCGGATGCCGCGCGGGTCGCTCAGGATCCGCTCGACGTCCTCCTCGGTGAACCCGGCGACCACGTCGGGATCGAAGTCGTGAAACTGCTCGCGGAGCACGGGGCGCTTGCGCAGCACGACCTCCCACGACATGCCGGCCTGAAAGGTCTCGAGGCTGAGCAGCTCGAACATCGCCTGCTCGCCGTGAACGGGGATGCCCCATTCGGTGTCGTAGTAGTGCCGCATGAGTGCGCCGGTCGACGCCCAGGAGGGGCGTGCGATGCCGTCGTCGGAGACGACAGCAGTCAGGTGTGAGGCGGGTCTGTCAGGGCTCATGCCCGGACGCTAGGCCCGTACGCACGACCGCGCGCCCCGCCTCCGGCCGCCCTGTGGATAAAACACACCCCGGTGCGAGGTTGTGGATCAAGGGCTGCGACTCAGCTGCTTCTGTTCGCCGACCTGATGATTCGGATGATCGAGAAGACTCCCAGTACCGCTATCGCGAGGATCACTGCCGCCACCGGTTTCGGGAAGAGCATCGGCTCCGGGCTCAGCAGTACCGCCACCTGGGCCGCGCCCGAGGCGGTGAGGACCAGGGCCAGGAAGATCAGCAGCGGCACCGGAGGCTGCTCGTTCTGCGGCTGGTTGCTCACGGTCTCTCCTGTGTCGTCGGCTGCCGCGCGCAGGGCCGCGGCTCGCTCGCGCTCGAATTCGGCGCGGAGTACGCGCCACCGCCCCACCATGTCATCCACGTCGACCCTCGGCGCAACCACCGGGATGGTCGGCCCGAATTTCGGGCTTCGGATGTCGGCGACCACCCGCTGGTTGTAGTCGAGCAGCACCTCGCGCACGTCCTCCTCGCGGGCGAACTCGACCAGCGCCGCCGGGTAGCTCTGCGCCTCCCGCCGCAGCGCGATGACCGGGGGCACGAGGTCGGAGGTCTCGAGGTTCTCCTTGGCCATCTTCGCCTTGACCCACCAGTCGGGATCGGCCGAATCGGCCAGGCCCAGCGGCTTGCCCGCGCCCGGGAGATTGTCGAACTCGCCCCGCTCCAACGCCTCGCGGATCTGCTTCTCGATCCAGCTGCTCGGCCCCATCGGGCCTGTCTGGCCCGCGTCGTTGAGTTCGCGCTCGGGAGGCGCGGCGTTCTCCTGTTCCCGCTCCTCGCCTCCGCTCATGAGCCCATTCTGGCGGCTACGCGCTCGGGTGCGTCATGTCGATCGGGACGACCCAGGCGTCGAAGTCGGCATCGGCCACGCCTTCCGCAAGCGCCGCCTCTTTGAGCGACAAGCCCTCCTTGTGGGCCTTCTTCGCTATCGCCGCCGCCTTGTCGTAACCGATGTGCCTGTTGAGGGCCGTCACGAGCATGAGGTTGCTCGCCAGATTCGCCTCGATGCGTTCGTGGTTCGGCTCGATGCCGCGGGCGCAGTGTTCGTCGAAGGAGCGGCATGCGTCGCCGATGAGCCTGATCGACTCCAGCACCGCGTGCGCCATCACCGGCTTGTACACGTTGAGCTCGAAATTGCCCTGGCTGCCTGCGAACCCGACCGTCGCGTCGTTGCCGAAGACCCGCGTGGCCACCATCGTCAGCGCCTCGGCCTGGGTGGGGTTCACCTTGCCCGGCATGATCGAGGAGCCCGGCTCGTTCTCGGGGATCGTGATCTCGCCGATGCCGTTGCGCGGCCCGGAGGCGAGCCAGCGCACGTCGTTCGCGATCTTCATGAGGGCCATCGCGAGCACACGCAGCGAACCGCTCACGGCGACGAGGGCATCGTGCGCCGCGAGGGCCGCGAACGTGTTGCCGGCCTGCCTGAACGGGTGGCCCGTCAACTCCGCGTACTTCGCCGCGGCCAGCGCCCCGAAGTCGGGATGCGCGTTGAGCCCCGTGCCCACCGCGGTGCCGCCGATCGCCAGCTCGTACAGACCCTGCTCGCTGTGCCGCACCTGCTCTAGCGCGTAATCCAGCTGCGCCACCCAGCCCGAGATCTCCTGCCCCAGCGTGATCGGGGTCGCGTCTTGCAGGTGAGTGCGGCCCACCTTCACCACGCCGTCGTACGCCTGAGCCTTGGCCGCCAGCGTCTCGCGCAGCGCGCCGACCTGGTCGTACAGGTGCTCGTGGAGGTCGAGCACCACCGCGATGTGCATCGCCGTCGGAAACGTGTCGTTGCTGCTCTGGCCCCGGTTCACATGATCGTTCGGGTGCACGGCCTTCTTGGAGCCCATCTCGCCGCCGAGAATCTCGATCGCACGGTTCGAGATCACCTCGTTGACGTTCATGTTCGACTGCGTGCCCGACCCGGTCTGGAACACGACAAGTGGAAAGTGGTCGTCCAGGCCGCCCTCGACGACCTCCCCGGCGGCCTGCACCACCGCCTCGACCTGCGCGTCGTCGAGGGGGAGCTGCCCCAACTCCGCATTGGCGAGCGCTGCGCCCTTCTTGAGCAGGCCGAGCGCCCGCACCATCGAACGGCCCCAGACGAACGTGTCACGGCCGATGTCGAAGTTCTCGATGCTCCGCTGGGTCTGAGCGCCCCAGTAGCGATCGGCAGCGACCTCGATCGTGCCCATGCTGTCGGATTCGGTTCTCGTCGCCATTCATCGAGGCTACGACCGGGCACCGACAGTGTCGCGCGGAGGGCGGTCACCTGCGGCGACGCAAGTGTTCGGCTCCCCTAGGCTGGCAGGGAGGCTCGAGCCGCGGGGCGCCCCGAGGCAGAGGCGAGCCCACCGCCTCCGTCTCGCACAGGAGCCGTCGCCATGAATGCACCGACCTCCCTCTCGTCGGCCGGGCACATCGCCCTTGTCGAATCGCGCGCCGCGCACAACTACAAGCCGCTGCCGGTGGTGCTGGCCTCGGGCGAGGGTGTGTGGGTGACCGATGTCGAGGGCAACCGCTACTTCGACGCGCTCGCGGGCTACTCGGCCCTCAACTTCGGCCACTGCCATCCTCGCCTCGTGGCGCGGGCGCAGGAGCAGCTCGCCACCCTCACGCTGACCAGCCGCGCCTTCTACAGCGACCAGCTCGGCCCCTTCGCCGAGGCACTCGGCCGGCTGTGCGGCAAGGAGGTCGTGCTGCCGATGAACTCCGGAGCCGAAGCCGTCGAGACCTCGCTCAAGGTCGCCCGCCGGTGGGGCTACCTGGTCAAAGGCGTGCCGGCCGAACGGGCGAAGGTCGTAACGATGGCCGGCAACTTTCACGGCCGCACCACCACGATCGTCGGATTCAGCACCGACTCCGTCGCTCGCGATCACTACGGGCCGTTCACGCCCGGCTTCGTCACCGTGCCGTTCGGCGACATCGACGCCCTCACGGCCGCCCTCGACGACGACACGGTCGCCGTGCTGCTCGAGCCGATTCAAGGAGAGGGAGGCGTGATCATCCCGCCGGACGGCTACCTCACGGCCGTGCGCGAGGCATGTACCCACTCCGGGGTTCTACTGGTCGCCGACGAGATCCAGTCGGGCCTCGCCCGCACCGGCACAACCTTCGCCTGCGAGCACGAATCCGTCGTGCCCGACATCTACGTGCTCGGCAAAGCCCTCGGCGGGGGGCTCATGCCCGTCTCCGCAGTGGTCGCCGACCACGACATCCTCGACGTCATCACCCCCGGCACACACGGCTCCACCTTCGGCGGCAACCCCCTCGCGGCGGCCATCGGCACCGAGGTGTGCGCGATGCTCGCCACCGGCGAATTCCAGCAGCGCGCCCGTGACATCGGCGCCGTGATGGAGGCCGGGCTGAGGGCTCTACCAGGAGGTCTCGACGGAGTGCGGATCCGCGGAGCCTGGGCCGGCATCGACCTCCCACTCGGCGGCCCCGATGGCTACGAAGTGTGCCGACGCCTCGCCGACCGAGGCGTGCTCGCCAAAGACGCGCACGAGAACACGATCCGACTCGCGCCTCCACTCGTGGCGACCGACGACGAGATCCGGTTCATGATCGACGCGCTCGCGGGGGCACTCACCGACGCGTGACAGCGTGTGGCAACGCCCGGCAACAGACGGCACTCCCTGTCGCATCCGGGCGGCCGCGAGCATGATGGGGCCATGACGATCTCCGATGCGCACCGCAAACTGGCCGAACTCGCCGAAGGTTCGATGACGATCGGCGACGCGACCGGAGTGCTCACCGACCAGCAGATCCACGACCACATCGTGGAGTCGCTCGCGACGATCGACTTCGACGGCAAGTCGGTGGCTCTCGTCGTGCCCGACGCGACCCGCTCCTGCCCCATGGGCACACTGCTGCCCGCCGTGCACGAGGCCCTCTCCGGGCGCGCGACGAAGGTGGAGTGCGTCATCGCCCTCGGCACCCACCAGGCGATGAGCGAAGAGCAGATCGCCAAGTACCTCGGGTTCGAGCCGAACAAGTCGGAGGAGACGTACCCCGGCTGGACCATCAAGAACCACGAGTGGTGGAACGAGGAGGAGTGCTTCACCGACCTCGGCGTCATCTCCGCCGAAGAGGTCACGGAGTTCTCGGGCGGTCGCCTCGTCGACGTGCCGATGCACGTGCTCGTCAACAAGGCCGTCGTCGAGAACGACGTCTCGCTCGTCGTCGGGCCCGTGCTGCCGCACGAGGTCGTCGGCATGTCGGGCGGCAACAAGTACTTCTTCCCCGGCCTGTCGGGGCATGACGTCATCGACCTGTCGCACTGGGTCGGGGCGCTCATCTCCAGCTACGAGATCATCGGCACCCTTGGTGTCACCCCGGTGCGCTCGCTCATCAACGCCGCCACCGACCGGATTCCGGGTGACAAGTACTTTATCGGCGTCGTCACCGAGGCCGGCACGCCGCACCTGCACTCGGTCTCCGTCGGCACCACCATTTCGGCCTGGGCCGCCGCCTCCACCATCTCCGCCGAAAGCCACATCACGTACCTCGACAAGCCGTACAAGCGGGTGCTCTCACTGATCCCCGAGATGTACGAAGACATCTGGACCGGCGCCAAGGGCTTCTACAAGATGGAGCCGATCGTCGCCGACGGCGGCGAGGTAATTCTCTACGCCCCGCACATCACCGAGGTCTCCGAGATGCACCCGGGCCTGGCCAAGATCGGGTACCACAACCGCGACTACTACGTGAAGCAGTGGGACAAGTTCAAGGATCACCCCTGGGGCGAGCTGGCCCACTCCACGCACCTGCGCGGCATGGGCACGTACGACGAGGTCGAGGGCGAGAAGAACCGCGTCAAGGTGACGCTCGCGACCCAGATCCCGCCGGAGGTGTGCGAGGCGTACAACCTCGCCTACCTCGACCCGGCCAGCGTCGACATCGCCGAATACGAGGCCGACCCCGACACCCTGGTCGTGCACAACGCCGGCGAAGTGCTGCACAGGCTCAAGAGCCAGGCCTGAGCTGCGCACCGGCTGCGTCAGTTCGGGCTGATCGCCGAGGCGTCTATGCGGTGGGGGAGGGCCTGGAGTAGGTCGAACAGCTTGATCTCCCGCGTGAGTAGACGGCGCGCGAGGTAGAGGCGCTCCTCCGTCGTCTCAGTCGCCAGGAGCTGCAAGCGCTCGTCGAGGGGGAGGACGACGTGCTCACCCACCCCGTACGAGAGCCGGCGGGCAGCGTCGACGTCACGCCGGAACACCGGGTCGAAGCCCATCGGCTCCGGCAGGCCGAGCATCTCGCAGTAGCTCTCGAGCTGCTCACGCACGGCCCGCGCGAGGGCCGGGATGCGGTTCGTGTCGCCGTCGGCTTCCGGCAGCCACGTCACGTCGGCGACCATGTACGGCGCCGGGTCGGTGAGGATCGCATCGACCCTGAACCGTTGCGAACCCCGCGTCTTCACGTGGTACAGGCCAGGCTTCATCGAATCGACGTGCTGCAGCACCGCCGTGCAGCCCACATCGGCCAGCCGCGTCGCGGCGCCCGCCCCCACCTCACTGCCGGCCCGGATCGCGACGACACCGAACTCCGGCGCCCCCGGCCCGTCGAGCAGGTCGGTGACGAGCTGCCGGTAGCGGGGCTCGAACACCTGTAAAGGCAGCGTCGACCCCGGCGCGAGCACCGTCGCGAGCGGGAACAGCGGAATACGAGCCATGTTTCGAGTATTCCTGGTCAGGGGATTGACGGCACGCCAATGCCGCGGAGTGCCACGGCGCAAGACAGCCGGTGGCGTCGTCTCGCACTGCGAGCGCCGCGGCACATGACCGTGGGTGGTGCAGGTGGTGTGTGCTCAGCCGGCCCACCAGCCGCGGGAGCCGTACCAGCCGCCCCCGCCCATGTCGTCGTAGGGGTCGGCCGAGCACATGACCGTGGGTGGTGCAGGTGGTGTGTGCTCAGCCGGCCCACCAGCCGCG
>JAUNUP010000009.1:117761-152945 GCA_030538115.1 Dermatophilus congolensis
GGAGCCGTACCAGCCGACTCCCCCCATGTCGTCGAACGGGTCGGCCGCTCGGGAGCCCAGGTAGGAGCCGACCACCGCCGCCCCCAGGTCATCGAGCTCGGGGGCCACGACCTTGCCGTCGACCCGCTGTGCCATCTGGCCGATGAACCTCGCCAGGCCAGGGTCTTCGCCGAGCCGGAAGAACGTCGTCTGCACCCCGAGGCGGCGGGCCGCGTCGAGTTCACGCACGGTCAGCGAGATCGAAACCGGGTGCGGCGGGTAGCTGAAGAACGCCTCCCCGTCGGGTTGCAGGTGGGCGGTCGGCTCCCCGTCGGTGACGATGAGCAGCACCGGCTGCGCGTTCGAGTGCTTGCGGAAGAACCTGTTCGCCAGCAGCAGCCCGTGGTGCAGGTTGGTGCCCTTGTCGTAGTACGGCTCGAGCGCGGTGAGCGCCTCGATGTCGATGGTGCGCGCGTGCCGCCCGAACGCGACGAGTTGCAGGTGGTCGCCCCGGAAGCGGGAGGAAATGAGCTGGTGCAGCGCCAGCGCCGTGCGCTTCATCGGCACCCAGCGGCCGTCCATCACCATCGAGAACGATACGTCGACCAGCAGCGCCACCGCCGCCTGCGTGCGGGCCTCGGTCTGCGAGACCTCGATGTCATCGAGGGTGAGTCGCACGCCCTGGCGCGGGTCGCCTCCCTCGCCGAGCGTGCGGGTGATCGCGTTGGAGACACTGCGGGTCACGTCCCAGGGCTCGGTCGAACCGAACTCCCACGGGCGCGACGCCCCGGTCGGCTCGCCCGCGATGCCGGTGCTCCGCGAATCCCGTTGCCCCTGACGCCCCGAGAGTCGCCCGGCCGCGTCGCGCAGCAGCTCTTTGCCCAGCCGCCGCATCGCCTTGGGCGACATCCGCATCGTCCCGTCGGAGCCCCGCGAGAGGTAGCCCTCGCGGGTGAGCGCCTTCTCCAGTTCGGAGAGGGTGCGCGCGTCGACCGCCGCGTCCTCGCCGAGCTGCCGTTCGAGCGCGTCGAGGTCGAGGTCGCTCATCCGCGCCCCCGCGTACTGCTGTGAAAGCTGCTGGGCGAGGTCGTCGAGCTCGGCGATGTCCTGCAGCACGCCCGTGCCGTCGCCGAGACCCAGGCCCTGTTCGCCGGAGAACTGCTCCGAGCCCGACCAGTCTTCGCCCGGGCGCAGTGACTGCAACGTGGAGTCGAGGCGCCCGAGCTGCTCCATCAACTCGGGGGAGCCGAACGCCTGCTGCGAGAGCTGCATCAGCTCCTCGCGCTGCTCGGGCGTCATCGAGTTGAGCATGCGCTGGGCCGCGGCCGCTCTCTCGGCGAGCAGGTCGATGAGGTCTTCGACGTTCTCCGGCTGCTCAGGGAAGAACTCGCCGTGCTTGTTCATGAACTCGGCGAAGTCCTCAGGTGTGTCGGTGCCGTCGTGGTGCTTCTCGAGCAGTTCGTTGAGGTCGTTCAGCATCTCGCCGATGCGCTGCCGGTCGGCCTCCGTCGCGCCTTCGAGCGCCTGCTTCATGCCCTTGAACCGCTGGTCGAGCACCTCGCGCCCGAGCAGGTCTTTGATCTGTTCGAACGCCTCGCGGGCATCGGAGGAGCGCCACTGGTAGTCGGCCAGCTCCGTCACCGCCGCCGCTGGCGAGGCGGGCAGGTTCTCGATCCGCATCTCCGCAAACCGGGCATCGTCGTCGAGGTCGCGCGCGAGCTGTTTGCGTTCGGCCAGCACGGCCTTGTCGAGGAGCTCCTTGACCTGCTGCATTGTGCCGTCGAGGTTGTGGCGCTTCAAGAGTTCGCGGCGCCGCTCGGCCACCTGCCGGGCGATGTCGTCAAGCCCCCGCTGGTTGGTGCCTCCGCGCCGCAGGAACTCCCGCATGGCCCGCTCGGGCGAATATCCGGCCATGACGTCTTCGCCGATGGCGTCGAGCGCCTCACGCAAGTCGACGGGAGGCGCCAGCGGATCGCCTCCGCTGTACCGCCCGTACCGAGACCGCCCGCCTCGCCGCTGCGTCGCCATACGCACCTCCGCACGTCGTCGTACCCACGACGCTACGCGGCCCCACCGACGAAGTGCGACCCCTGGCCGCCCCTCTGATGGGGGCCGATGGGTGGCGGGAGCCGCTTCCGGGAGGGGAGGGGCCGTTGAAGTGAAGCTGTCCGAGCTTCATGGGCCGAGACCGCGTGTGAACAGGCCTTGCCGATAGAACTCGTAAGGTCTAGACATGCTGATATGTGGCGCGTAGACGTCGGGCAGCGCTGGTACCGCAAGAACATCCCGGTGGCCGACGACCTGCTCGACGCCCACTTGCACAGTCTCCGAGGATGGTGAACACCATGGGAACGACGCTGGACGACTACCTCGCCAAGCGACCGGTCAACCGTGAGCGTGTCGAAGCCCACAAGCAACGCATGATGGCCGAGGTGCGCGGGTACCGCCTGCGTGAACTGCGCGAGCAGGCCGGCTACACCCAGGCCGAACTGGCCGAACGGATCGGGGTCGGGCAGCGGCAGGTCTCCAAGATCGAGAACGGAGACCTCGAAAACTCCAAGATCGGTACCATCCGCAGCTACCTCGAAGCCGTCGGCGGCAGCATGGAGATCGACTACGTCATGGGAGACCAGCGCGTTCGGGTCGCGTGAGGCAAGACCTGCGAAGGAGCTGACGCCTCATCTCGTCGCGGTGAGCGTTGCTCGGTTCAGGGTGCTCAACGGGACGTTGACCTCGCTGTATGTGGCGTTCAGGCCCGTGATGCCGAAGCCCGCCAGGCGGTCTGTGTGCATGGCCACGTAGTTCTGCGCGTTTTCCAGAGTGTCGAAGAGGTAGATGCCGCCCGAGGCTCGTTCGGCTTCGTTCTCGATCCATATCTTCCAGATGAATCCCGGCTCGGCGTTGATCGACGTGGCCAGGCCCACGAACTCCTGCGACATCGCCTCACCCCATGGGCCGTCGAGGGGGAAGTTGACCTGAACGAGGGTGGGCATGGCGCCTCCTGCAAAGTGACCGGTGGTGCCCTCCATTGTCCCGCCCGCGGCTACCGGGGGCGCCGCTTCGACGCTCCCGGTAGCGTCTTGTCATGGGCATCACCACGTCGTTCCGTGTAGACGCTCCCGTTGAGGAGGTCTTCGCCTGGCATCAGCGGCCGGGAGCTCTGACGCGGCTGTCGCCTCCGTTCTTGCCGATGCGGCCGGTTCGGGAGGCCAGGTCGATCGCCGACGGCCGGGCCGAGATGGTGATCGGGCCGTCTCGGGGGCCGCGGTGGCTCGCTCAGCATCAGCGCGCTGAGTACGACCCGCCTCGCCGGTTCGTCGACACCGGGACCGTGCCCGTGTTGGGGGCGCTCGGTCGCTCAGCACTTCCGTGGCGCCACCAGCACGATTTCGTCGACGACGACGGCGGCACCCTTGTTCTCGACACCGTCACGACCTCCGTTCCGCGCCGCGTGCTGGCGCCGGTATTCGCGTACCGGCGGCGGCAACTCACCGACGACATCGCCGTGCACGCGGCGATGCGTGAGTACGCTCCCGAGCCGCTCACGGTGGCGATCACCGGATCGTCGGGAACGGTCGGGTCTGCCCTGTCCGCGCTGCTGACCACCGGCGGGCATCGGGTCGTGAGGCTCGTTCGGCGAGCCCCGCGTGATGACCGTGCTGGTGATGGTGCTGGTCACAGTGGAGATGGCGTCGTCACCGAGCGCCGCTGGATCCCCGACGCGCCTGACCCGGCGATGCTCGATGGCGTCGACGTCGTCGTACACCTCGCCGGGGAGTCGATCGCCGGTCGGTTCACGGAGGCGCACAAGGCCGCCATCCGCGACTCCCGCGTCGGGCCGACCCGGGCCTTGGCCCAGGTGAGCGGAGAGCGACCGTTCGTGTGCGCCTCCGCGATCGGGTTCTACGGCAACGACCGCGACGAGCCCGTCGACGAAGCGGCTGAGCCCGGAGGCGGGTTTCTCGCCGAGGTCGTTCAGGCCTGGGAAGACGCCGCTCGGGCCGCCTCCGGCCGGGTCGTCATGGTGCGCACCGGCATTGTGCAGTCCGCCGCCGGTGGGGCTTTGGCCCTGCAGCGGCCGCTCTTCGAAGCCGGAGTGGGCGGGCGGCTCGGGTCGGGCGAGCAGTGGATGTCGTGGATCGCCCTCGACGACCTCGTCGACGTGTACTACCGGGCAATCGTCGATGCTCAGATGGAGGGGCCTGTGAACGCCGTCGCCCCGCGGCCAGTGCGCAACGCCGAGTGGGCCGCGACGATGGGCCGGGTTCTGCGGCGGCTGACGGTGATTCCGGTACCGGCGCTGGGGCCGAAGGTGCTGCTCGGCGGGGAGGGGGCCCAGGAGTTGGCGCTCGCGAGCCAGCGAGTGCGCCCCGACGTGCTCGAGGGGCGGGGCCACCGCTTCCGGTTCCCCGACCTCGATGGCGCGCTACGACACGAGCTGGGCCGCGACCGCTTGTAGCTCCGGTCGCCCCTCGGGTGGGCGCCGTGGCACATGTCTTCGGGCACGTCACGTTCGTGCAGGAGTGCCACGGCGCGGGTGGTGGGCGGCTCGGTCCGGAGGCGGGGCGGCCGGTGCCCACGGCGCAGGTGGTGGGTTGGGGGGCCTGTGCCGTGGCACGGGTGCTGGAAGGCGGCGTGTGTGAGGTCGTGTGCCACGGCACCTTCGCTGGCGGTGCGCCGTGGCACTTGTCTCGGGCGCGTCGCGTTCGTGCAGGAGTGCCACGGCGCGGGTGGTGGGCGGCTCGGTCCGGAGGCGGGGCGGCCGGTGCCCACGGCGCAGGTGGTGGGTTGGGGGGCCTGTGCCGTGGCACGGGTGCTGGAAGGCGGCGTGTGTGAGGTCGTGTGCCACGGCACCTTCGCTGGCGGTGCGCCGTGGCACATGTGTTCGGGTCGCGTCGCGTTCGTGCAGGAGTGCCTCGGCGCGGGAGGTGGGCGGCTCGGCCCGGAGGCCGGGCGGCCCGTGCCCTCGGTGCGGGTGGTGGGTTGCTCGGCCCGGGGGCCGGTGTCGAGCGTCCGGGGTGGGCGGGTGGTCAGACTCCGTAGACCGTGTCCGGGCCTTCCGTGTCTTTGCCGATGCGTTTGGCCAGGTACAGGCCCTCCAGGGCCAGTTCGATCGCCGCTGCCCGGTGGCCCTCGCCCTCGCCGCCGACCCGCGTGGCAACGTCGTCGTACGTCGTCGCGTCGCCGAGGTCGGGCAGGCCGGCCAGGAGTTCCGCCGCCGAGACGCGGTCGCCTGTCGTCACCGACGCGCCGCCCTCCAACGCCGCCACCAGGGCACCGAGGTCGACCCCGCCGAGCCGGTCGCGGGCCGTCTGAGCCGTGGCCTGACGCAGGATGTGGGTGAGGATCGCCTCTTCGCGCCCCTCCTCTCCGGTCTCGAATTCGACCTTGCCGCCGAGCACGTCGACGGCGGTGTGCAGGTCGGCGACCCGGGCCACGGCCGCGGGTTCGTGCCGCAGCGTCGCCCGATGCAGGGCCGACGCCGCCACCGTCTCGGCGCCCGCGATCGAGAACCGTGCCGACACCCCTGAGCGTTGGTCCACGGCCGTGGACTCCCGCAGCCCCCGCGTGAACCGGGCCAGGATGTCGAGCAGCCACTCCGGCACGTCGGCGACGAGGTGCGCCTCCTGGCGGATCACCGACACCTCGTCGCGCAACTCGATCGGGTAGTGCGTGCGGATCTCGGCCCCGAACCGGTCTTTGAGCGGCGTGATGATGCGCCCGCGGTTCGTATAGTCCTCCGGGTTCGCGCTGGCCACGACGAGCACGTCGAGCGGCACCCGCAGCACGTACCCGCGGATCTGGATGTCGCGCTCCTCCATCACATTGAGCATCGCCACCTGGATGCGTTCGGCCAGGTCGGGCAGTTCGTTCACTGCGACGATGCCGCGGTGGCTGCGGGGGATGAGGCCGAAGTGGATCGTCTCGGGGTCGCCGAGGCTGCGCCCCTCGGCCACCTTCATCGGGTCGACGTCACCGACGAGGTCGGCGACCGACGTGTCGGGGGTCGCGAGTTTCTCGGCGTACCGCTCGTCGCGGTGCCGCCACGTGACCGGCAGGTCGTCGCCCAGCGCCTCCGCGCGTCGCACGGAGGCGGGCACGATCGGCTCGTACGGGTGCTCGCCCAGCTCCGACCCAGCGATGACAGGAGTCCACTCGTCGAGCAGACCCGCCAAGGTGCGCAGGAGCCGGGTCTTGCCCTGCCCGCGCTCGCCGAGCAGCACCACGTCGTGCCCCGCGATGAGCGCCCGCTCCAACTGCGGGATGACGGTCTGCCCGAACCCGTGCAGCCCCGGCCACGGGTCTTCGCCCGCCCGCAGCTTGGCGAGCAGATTGTCGCGGATCTCGGTGCGCAGCGGCTTGGCCACGTGCCCGGAGGCGCGGAGCGCGCCGACCGTCGTGTCGGCGGGGCGGCTCGACTGGCGGCTATCAGGCGATGCGAACGGCACGGTGTTGTCGGTCACATCTCGACGCTACGCTGCCGGGCTCGACTTCGCCGCGCTCCGTCTCCCTCGTTCTGCCGCGCGAGTGTCTGCAACGTCGCCAACTGGCCCGATGGGCCGTAACGGCGAGTGGCCGCGGCCAGGGCGTCAGGCAGAAGCCTGGGAGCCCGTCGGCAGGGCCCTCAATGTCCGTCGAGGGGTGGCGGATCCCTCTCGCAGACTCACGCCCGCCGGACAAAGGGCGCAACTATCGTCGGCAGCAACCGGAGATCCGCTATCCCGGCTCCGGAGCGCCGTTTCGGCGGCCCCTCACGCACTGACAAGAAGGTACGACGATGTCCCAGACCGTGTCCCCACCCAAACCCGGCATCGCCATCGCCGACCCGGGAGCCCTCGGGACGGCGGCATTCGCCCTCACCACTTTCGTACTGAGCATCTTCAACGCAGGCATCCTGCCCGTCAGCCTCGAGCCGGTCGTCTTCGGCCTGGCCCTCTTCTACGGCGGATTCGTGCAGGTCATCGCGGGTGTGATCGAGTTCTTCAAGAACGCCACCTTCGGTGCCGTCGTGTTCTCTTCGTACGGCGGCTTCTGGATGTCGTTCTGGTACTACGTGACGTTCGTCGCCCCGGATCTTCCCGCCGACGACAAGCACCTGGCCACCGGCGTCTTCCTGCTCGCCTGGACGATCTTCACGATCTACCCGCTGATCGCGTCGTTCAAGGTGCACAAGATGATGGTGTGCACGTTCGTGCTGCTGCAGATCACGTTCATCCTGCTCACCGTGGGGGCACTGGGTGCCGCGCCGGCCATCACGCAGATCGGTGGCTACTTCGGTCTCGCCACCGCGTTCTCGGCCTGGTACATGTCTGCCGCGTCGGTGATCGGTAGCACCTTCGGTCGCGAGGTCCTGCCGCTGGGCAAGTGATCCCACACCCCTGAGACGTATGACTGAGGCCGGGCACCGCGTAGGTGCCCGGCCTCCGTCATGTTCGCGCTGGTGCCAGCCGGTCAGCCGATGAGCCGAGCCGCGAGCTCGCGCACCGTCGCTTCGCGAGCCGGTGTACGACCCAGCGGGTCGTTCTCGTACGACCCGGCGATGGGCTGGACCATGACCTCATCGACATCGAACTCCGCTGCGATGGAGCGGATCTGCTCGGCCACGCTGTCGGCCGTACCGAGGAACCACGGCCGGGTGAGGTTTTCGAACTTGTCGGGCGGGAGCGGCGAGGTGGCGGCAAGGCTCTCCTCCACGGTGTACAGCGGCTGACGCGGTGCGCCCGTGTAGATCGAGGCCATCATGTGCTGGAAGGGGCGGGCGAGTCGTCGCGCCTCCTCCTCGCTCTCCGCGACGACGGCGTTCACGGTGACGAACGTGCGCGGCTGATCGGGGCCGGTGAACTGGTCGCGGTAGAGGGCCAGTGCCTCGGTGGTGCCGCGCCCCGCGAAGTGGTGGGCGAACACGTACGGCAGGCCGAGCCGGGCGGCGAGACGCGCGGAGTAGTCGGAGGAGCCGAGCAGCCACACCGGCGGCTCGCCGACGGCCTTCGGGGTCGCGGAGATCTCGAACTGCCGCCCACCGATGCGCACGCCCGCTCCGTCGGGTGACATGAACGCGATGACCTGCTCGACGAATTCCGGGAAACGCGAGACGGGGTCGGCACCCTCGGCGCCCACGGCCCCGCCCGAGCGCAGCGCCCAGGAGGTGACGGGGTCGGTGCCGGGCGCGCGCCCGATGCCGAGGTCGATGCGACCGGGGAACGCGGCCTCGAGCACCGCGAACTGCTCGGCCACAGCCAGGGGGGCGTGGTTCGGCAGCATCACGCCACCTGAGCCGACGCGGATGCGTGAGGTCGCTGAGGCGAGCAGCCCGATGAGCACCGGCGGCGTCGTGGAGGCGACGGAGTCGGTGTTGTGGTGCTCGGCCACCCAGTACCGCGTGAGGCCGGATTCGTCGGCGACACGGGCCAGTTCGAGACTCGCCGCGATGGCGTCACCCGTAGTTTGCCCGGTGTGAACGGGGATGAGGTCGAGTAGAGACAACGCCAACGAGTCGGCCATGACCGGTTCGATCCTCCTGTGGGTGACGCGCCCGGAGATGGGCATGCGCTTCGTCCGTGGCAACCGACCGGCCCCGGCGCGTGTTCCCTCGCCTTCCGGAACGGCACACCCAGCAGAACTGAAGTGACGCGGACATAGTTTCTAAACTGTGGCCTCTCCCTTAACTTCTGCTAGCAGAAGTTAGGGGAGTCCCGCGGTCCTGGGGAGTCGTGTGCGCACAGACGCGGGGCTTATTGACAATGGTTCCTATTAGCGACAGGGTTGGGTGCATGATCCGTCGCGCCTTCCGTGCCGCCTCCCTCTTGCCTGCAACCGTCGTCGTCGGGCTCGCTCTCGCGTCGTGTGGCGGAGGCGATAGCGGCAGTGGCAGCCCCAGCGGCGAGGCGGTACAAGGCGATCGGATCTCAGTGGTCGCGTCGTTCTCTCCGCTGGCGTACGCCGTGGAGCGGGTCGGCGGCGAGCGCGTCGAGGTCACCAACCTCACGGGCGACGGAGCCGACCCCCACCACCTCGAACTGACCCCGCGCCAGGTGGGTGCGGTGAAGGATGCGGCGCTGGTCGTGTACGAGAAGGGCATGCAGCCGGCCGCCGACACGGCGATCGAAACGGCAGCCCCCGCAAGGGTTCTCGATGTGTCGAGCCTGGCGACTCTCTCCGCAGAGGCGACGCAGACGATCGGTGAGGAGCCGTCAGCCGGGCAGGGCGGTCCCGACCCCGCGGAGGGCGAGACTCACTCCGCGGATGACGGGCACGACCACGGGCCCAACGATCCGCACTTCTGGCTCGACCCGAAGCTCTACGCCGACTCGGTGAAGCTGATCGCCGACGAACTGACCGCAGCCGACGGCGCGGGAGCCGAGACGTACGAGGCCAACGCCGCGGCCCTCACCGCTGAAATCGAGAGGGTCGACGCGTCCTACGCGCAGGCGCTGGGCACGTGCACACAGCGCTACCTCGTCACCGGTCACACCTCGTTCGCGTACCTGGCCAAGGCATACAACCTGAGCCAGGTCGGTATCGCGGGGGTGCTCAACGAATCCGAGCCCGACCCGGCCCGCATCGGTCGCGTCGTCGACTTCGTGAAGAAGCAGGGCATCACGACCCTGTACGCCGAAGAGAGCGAAGCCTCCACGGTGGTCGACACGGTGGCGCGCGAGGCCAGCGCAACAATGTCGACACTCGACAACCTCGCGCTCACCAAGGAGGGCGGCTACGCCTCTCGTATGGAGGCGAACCTGACGACCCTTCGAGCCGGTCAGGAGTGCTCGTGACGGGGGGCCGACAACAGGTCGTCGAACTCCGCGAGGCCTGCTTCGGATACGGCGACGAAGAGATCGTTCACGGCGTCGACCTGTCGATCACCGCAGGCGAACGGGTCGGCCTGCTGGGCCCCAACGGCTGCGGCAAGACCACCCTGGTGCGCGGCCTTCTGGGCCTGAACACGCATTTGTCGGGGCAGGTCGAGGTCTTCGGAGAGCCGCTCGCCTCCCTCTCCCGGCGCTACCGGCTCGGCTACGTGCCGCAGCGGCACACGCTGTCGACCTCGGTGGTCGCGACGGTCAACGAAATCGTCGCCGCCGGGCGTCTGCCCCACCAGGGCTGGCTGGCGCGGATGTCGCAGCGTGACAAAGCCGTCGTGGCCGAGAGTCTTGACCTCGTCGGCCTCGGCCGGTTCGCGAAGGCCCAGGTCGCGCACCTCTCGGGCGGGCAGCAGCGCCGGGTGCTCATTGCCCGGGCACTCGCCGCTCAGCCGGAGGTGCTGATCATGGACGAACCGACGGCAGGCGTGGACGCAACGAGCCAGGGCGCCCTGGTCGACGTGCTGCTCCGCCTGGCCGACGCCGGGGTGACGCAGCTGATCGTCACCCACGAGGTGGCCGTGCTCGCCCCGCTGCTCACGCGCGTCGTGGCCATGGACTCGGGCCGCATCGCCTTCGACGGCGCCCCCGCCGCCTACCGCGAACACGTGCTCGCCACCTCCGAGTGGGCCGAACACCATCACGGGCACTCACCCGAGAAGCCGGAGCGCCGATCGGTGGCCGGGCTCGACGAGGCAATCCCCGACGGAGGTCGTCATCATGACTGAGCTGCTCTCCTACGACTTCATGCAGCGCGCCCTGCTGGCCGCGGTGCTGGTGGGTGTCTCGGCACCCGCAGTCGGTGTCTTCCTCGTGCAGCGCCAGTTGTCGCTCATCGGCGACGGCATCGGCCACGTCGCGCTCGCCGGTGTGGCCGTCGGTCTGCTCACGGGCACCCAGCCCATCGCGACGGCCCTCATCGTCACGGTCATCGCCGCCGTCCTCATCGAACTCGTGCGGGCCAGCGGTCGCACCACCGGAGACACAGCGCTCGCGATCATGTTCTACGGCGGCATCGCGGCCGGCGTGGTGCTGATGTCGCGCGCCACCACCGGAGGCGGAACGCTCGACTCGTACCTGTTCGGCGCCATCACGACGACCTCGCCCACCGACCTCGTCACGTTCGCCGTGCTCGCCGCAGTGGTGTTCGCGCTCACGTGGCTGCTGCGATCGCGCCTGTTCGCAGTGGCCGCCGACCCCGAGTACAGCCGCGCCGTGGGGGTGCCGGTGTTGGCGCTGAACATCCTGCTCACCGTGCTCACGGCCGTGACCGTCGTGGTGTCGATGCGAGTCGTGGGTCTCCTCCTCATCAGCGCGCTCATGATCGTGCCGAACGCCACCAGCCAGCTCGTGGCGCGCAGCTTCGGTTCGGCGGTGGTGCTCGCCACCGCCATCGGTCTGGCCTGCAGCGTCGGGGGCGTGGCCGCCTCCTACTACCTCGACACCCCCTCGGGCGGAACGATCGTGGTGCTCGCTGTCGGCCTGTTCACCGTGGTCAGCGTGGTCAAGGCCGTCACCGACGGAGCGCGACAGAGGCACCGCTCACGCATGGCCCGACTGCGCAGCGGGCACGGCCACGATGCCGCACGCGAGCCTGCAGCCCTGCGGGAGGTCGCGCAGTGACCGAACCACGCCGCCGCACCACCCGCCAGCAGACGGCGATCGAGGCCGCCCTACGTGGAGCCGAGGAGTTCGTCTCCGCCCAGGCCGTGCACCTGCGCCTGCGTGCGGAGGGCGAGCGCATCGGCCTCGCCACCGTGTACCGCACGTTGGGGCGCATGTGTGAAGACGGACATCTCGATGTGGTCCGCAATGCCGAGGGCGAGTCGCTGTACCGGTTCTGCGAGAGCGAGGCCCATCACCACCACCTCGTCTGTCGACGCTGCGGTCACGCAGTCGAGGTGAACGGGCCGGCCGCGGTCGAATCCTGGGTGAACACGGTGTCGGCCCGGCACGGATTCACCGAGATCTCGCACACGATCGAGCTGTTCGGAATGTGTGCCGCCTGCTCTGCCTCCTCCTCCGAGGGCGGCCCTGAAGCGGAGTTGAGCCAGAGCTGAGGCTCGGCTGACGCCACACACGGTTCTGGTCCAGAATGAGCGGGTGTCTGATACATCTGCCTCCACCGTTTCCGTAAGCCTCTCGATCGCCGGCTCCGAAGCCACCGGTGGTGCCGGTGCGCAGGCGGACCTCAAGACCTTCCAGGCGCTCGGTACCTTCGGAATCGTCGCGTTGACGTGCATCGTCTCGTTCGACCCCAAGAACAACTGGGCGCACCGCTTCGTGCCGGTCGATCCCCAGGTGATCGCCGACCAGCTCGAGGCCGAGTTCGCCTGCTACACGATCGACGCGGTGAAGACCGGCATGCTCGGCACCCCTGCGACCATCGAGACCGTGGCCCGCGAGCTCGGTGCCCGCAAGCCCCGCCACCTCGTCGTCGACCCCGTGCTCATCTGCAAGGGTCAAGAGCCGGGCGCGGCGCTCGACACCGACAACGCGCTCAAGGAGCACATCCTGCCGCTGGCCACGTTCGTCACTCCGAACCACTTCGAGGCCATGTCGCTGTCGGGTATGGCGGCGATCGACTCCGAAGAAGACCTCATCGAGGCGGCCAAGCGCATCCACGAGCTGTGCGGAGCCGCAGTGCTCGCCAAGGGTGGCGTGCGGCTCGAGGGGCCGGACGCGATCGACGTGTTCTACGACGGCGAGACCCTCGAGGTGCTGCGCGAGGCGAAGGTCGGCGAGTACGCGGTCAGCGGTGCGGGCTGCTCACTCGCCGCCGCGGTCACGGCCGAACTGGCAAAGGGCGCGACCCCGCTGGAGGCCGCCCGCACGGCCAAGGCGTTCGTCACCCGGGGCATCTACGAGCGGGTCTCCTCGAACGCTCCGTTCGACGCGATCCGGCACCTCTGACGCTCGCCCGAGGCGAGTTTTCGAGCGCACTGCGACTGTCGCTGTTGCGTCTTGGACGCCCGTCAGAATTCCGTCCAGGATTTTCCTCTTGATCGACCGTCCAACGTCGATAGGTGGGTGTCCGGCAAGGAGCCGAACACACACCGACTTCATCGCACTGCGGTTGGGGCCGCAGATGAAGACCGAAGGGGGAGTAAGAATGTCGCGCGAAATCGGGCGGGAGTTCCAAGCCGCAGCACAGGCCCAGGCGAGCGCCGTCAACGACATGGTGCACGCCGCCCGCGGAGTCGCGGTGATCGACGCCGCAACCGTGATCGGCGCCCAATGCGCCACCTGCGACGGGTTCATGTGCCTCGACTGCGTCGACGGTCACGAGCACGCCAAGTGCACGCGGGCTTGCCCCGACTGCCTCATCGAGAACGTCGACTGGGACGAGGCGCTCGAGATGTCGCAGATCGTCACCGAGCTACGCGGGCTGCACGCGCTCGACGACGCCATCGCGGCTATGGACCGCGAAGAGGCCGAGCAGAACGCTCGCGATCAGCGAGGAGACCTCTCGGCCTGACGTACCGGCTCTGGGGGGAGCCGCTCAGCGTTCGAGGAAGAGGCGGACGCCGTCGACGACGGCGTCCGCCTCTTTGGCGTGGAACGCGGCGCTGGTGAGCAGACGGGCCTCGGTGGTGTTACGCATGTTGCCGGCCTCGAGCATCACGGCGGGCACGGTGGAGAGGTTGAGTCCGGCGATGTCATCGCGCGGGGTGATGCCGGTGCCCTTGCCCAGGTAGGTGGAGCGGGGCAGCCCGGTGCGCTTGGCGTAGGCGTCGCGAAGCAGGGTGGCGAGCCGGGCCGATTTCTTCTCGACCGTGCTGCCGCCGGCCATGCCCGTCGAGCGGATCACGTGGAACCCTCGCGCCTTGGCGGCCGCTCCGTCGGCGTGGAGCGACACGACCACATCGGCAGCGAACCTGTTGCCGATGGCGGCCCGCTCGTTGACGCACGGCCCGATCCCGGCGTTGTCGGGACGGGTCAGTACCACCTTGGCGCCGAGGTTCTGCAGGCGCTCGGCGGCCTTCGTGGCCACGGCCCAGTTGTGCCGGTGCTCCGCATAGCCCGCGTTGGTGCTGGTTCCTGTGGTGTTGCAGGCCTTCTTACCGCCGCGTCCGTCGGGTACCTGACGGTTGTTGATGCGCGAGTCGGCGACTCCGTTGTGGCCGGGGTCGAGCACGACCGTCGTGCCCTTGAGCGGGCCCTTGCCGGTCGTGCGGAGCGCGACCCCGCCCGCGCTCGGCTTCGACCGTGCATGGCGGGAGTACACGGCTCCCTTGAACAGGGACTGCGTCGCCGAGGTGGCCGTCAGTGGACCCTGCACCACCACGGGCTCGGCGGTGAGCGGGAGGGCACGCGAGGGCGTGGCCCGCTCGCCGTCGGCGGAGGCGACCGCGCACGCGGAGAGCGTGAGCAAGCCCGCGACGAGCGCGCCCGTGGCGCCGGGCCGGGTGAGGTGCATGACGGATCCCTCCGATGAGCGTGAGCGGATGATGCCAGTGTCGCATCGCCTCCGATCAGGCTTGTCGACCTGACGCCCGGCCTGTCAGCCTGCGATGGGCCGGATGATTACGTGGCCCCGACAGGCGCTTGCATCTTGACTTTCGCCTCAGGGGCGACAGGCTTGGAACATGCCTGAACGTCCGCTCCCAGAATCGCACCCCGCCTTCGCGGCGCACTTCGACGACGACCTGTACGACAACATCGACGACGCCTATGCGCCGTTCGGTAGTGCCGAGGGCGAAGACTTGCTGCGCGAATGGGGCGACAAGCGCGACGAACTGGCCGAAGAGTCGTTCATCACCGACCTGGTGCCCGCGTTCGGTGACGACCTGGGCACCCGCATCGGCCAGGACGACGAGGAGGGCGAGATCGAGACCCTCGTCGTGGCCGCCGGGTTCACGCTGTTGCGCCTGCTCGGCGAGATCGACGAGCAAGACAGGCAGTACATGCTCCGCTCCCTCAACCACCTCGAGGTGGTATACGGCGAGCAGTCCGAGTTCGAGACCATGCGCGAAGACCTGGAGTCGTTCGACGGCTGAGTATCCCGCCCCTTCCCGCAGACATGAGTGGGGCCTGACCACCTTGGTGGCCAGGCCCCACTGCTCGTATTCAGCCCGTTGTCTTCGCGGAGACGCTACTTGCGGTGCGCCCCAGGCCCGTCGCTCGGGCGGGTCTCACCCTCGGTGCCACCGAGCACCGACTCGATGGACGGCTCGGGCAGCTTGCCCTGGTTCTTGGCGAGCATCTCCTTGTACTTCTGCTCGGCCTCGGGCGTGCCGGCCCACTTCGGCACCATCAGGAGGACGATGAGGAAGGCCATGACGAACAGAACGAGGTGGAACAGCAGCGCCATCGTGGCGCCCTGGCGCAGTGCCACGTTGTCGGTGCGGCCCTGGATCTCCAGGACGTTGCCCAGGAGCGCGATGTTGCCGCTGCCCTGGCCGATGGCCGCGTAGATCGACAGCGAGATCGCGGCACCGAGAGCGCCACCGAGCGAGCTGGCCATCTTGAAGATGCCGGCACCCGCACCGGACTGCTCCGGGGGCAGGTTGGTCAGCGCGGTGTCGGTCGACGGAGTGGCGAACAGCGCGAGGCCCAGCCCGAAGAAGATGTACGCGATGACGGCGAGGATCTTGTACTGGCCCAGCAGCAGGTTGGTCGGCATGAGCAGGATGCAGCCGATGGCGAGGCAGCCGATGGCCATGAGCATCGGGTCGCGCGCGCCGCGCTTCTGCATGACCTTCTCACCGAGTCGGATGAACAGGATGACCGCGGCGGCGTAGCCGAGCGTGAGCTGACCGGCGGAGGCGGCCGTCATGTCTTTACCGGCCATCTGCAGCAACTGCTGGCTGACCATGATGACGCCGATACCGGTGTTGACCATGAAGTTACCCAGCGTGGCACCGGTGAACATGCGGTTGCGGAAGAGCGCGAAGTCGATGAACGGCGCCACGGCCTTCTTCTCGATCATGTAGAAGATCGCGAAGCCGATCACCATCACGACGATCAGACCGATGCCGATGGGCGAGAAGAACCCGATCTGCTTGCCGAAGGTGACTAGCACCATGAGGGCGAGGATCGTGATGAGGAACGAGATGATGCCGGGCACGTCGGCCTTGCGCACCGAGTCGGCCGGGACCTTGCTCTCGGGGGTGCCGCGCACGAGGAGGATCGCGATGAGCGAGATGGCAGCCGAGAGGATGAAGATCGAGCGCCAGCCGAAGAACTGGTTGAGGTAACCGGAGGTGATCGACGAGAGGCCGGATCCGCCGAAGGTACCGATCGACCAGATCGAGATGGCACGCTGGCGGGCCGCGCCGTCCCAGTAGGTACGCACGAGGCTGAGCGTCGAGGGCATGACGCACGCGGCGGACAGACCCTGGATGATGCGGCCGGCGAGGATCAGCGGAACGGCGAGGCCGCCGCTGGCTGCTACGAGAAGCAGCGAGCCGACGATGCCGAGCACGTTACCGATGAGGGCGAGCTTGACGCGGCCGTAGCGGTCGGCGAAGCCACCGGCGAGCACGATGAACATGCCCGAGAACAGGGCGGTCACAGAGACCGCGAAGTTCATGAACGTGGCACTGATGACCTCGGTGCCACCACTGTTCAGGCTCCGCATGATGACGGGCGCGATCGTTCCGGTCGACTGGGCGAACAACCAGAACGTCATGACGGAGAAGACGAGGCCGGCAAGGAGTTTGTCGTTGCCTTGGAACGTCTGTTGGTTCGCCGGAGGCGAGGTGGTAGATGACACGGGATCTCCTACGGAGAGTGAGGGGTTGGGGTGAGGGCGGAGGCGCCGACGGGCGGCGCCTCCGCGAGGGCTGTTACGAGCCGAGGTACGCCATCGCCGCTACCACGGCGGCCTCCGTGCCGGTGCGCAGCGTGGGCTGCATGACCGGGCCGAACTTGGGGTTGTGGTTGGGAACGCCCTTGCCCTCTTCGAAACCGCCGAAGCCGAAGTAGGTGTAGGGAACTCCGAACGCGTCGGGGATCGTGCTGAAGTCCTCGCTGGCCGGGGCCGGCGGCATCCACTCGACGCGGTCTTCGCCGAGGGCCTCGACCATGGCGTCGCGCACCTTGTGGGTGGTGTCGACGTCGTTGTCGGTGAGCGGGAAGACGTCGTAGTACTCGAACTCCGGCTCCTGCGGCGACCCCGCGCCCTGGCACTCGGTACGGACGATGCGCTCGACACCGGCGAGGATCTTCTCGCGTACGTCCATGTCGTAGGCGCGCGTGTTGATGAGCAGCGTCGCCTTGTCGGGGATGACGTTGCTCTTAGCACCGGACTGGATGCTGCCGACCGTGACGACGCCGAAGTCGCTCGGGGCGATGTCGCGGGCCACGATCGACTGCAGGCGCACCACGATGTTGGAGGCGAGCAGCACCGGGTCTACGCCGAGGTGCGGCATCGAGCCGTGCGAGCCCTTGCCGTACACGGTCACCTTGATGCTCGTGCCGACCGACAGGAACGGGCCGGGGCAGAAGCCGACCTTGCCGCTGGCCGGGGAGGCGAGCACGTGCTGGCCGAGAGCGACGTCGATCTTCGGGATCTTGTCGACGAGGCCGTCGTCGACCATCGACTTCGAGCCCTCTGCGGTCTCTTCGGCGGGCTGGAACAGCGGGATGTAGGTGCCGCTCCACTGGTCTTTGTTCTCGGCCATGAGCTTGGCCGCACCGATGAGGGCCGTGATGTGGGTGTCGTGGCCGCACGCGTGCATCACGGGGACGGTGTTGCCGTCGCGGTCGACGGCCGTCTTCGTGGAGGCGTAGGGCAGGTCGGTCTGCTCGGGCACCGGCAGCGCGTCGATGTCGGCGCGGAACAACACCGTGGGGCCTTCGCCGTTCTTCATCACGCCGACGACGCCACCGCCGATCTGCTGCACGTCGTAGCCGTACGACTCCAGACGCTTCGTGATCTCGGCGGCCGTCTCGGTCTCCTGCATCGACAGCTCGGGGTTCTGGTGCAGGTGAACGTACAGCTCTTCCTGCTCCGGCGTGATTGCATCGAGTCCGGCGAGAACTGTTGAGACTGCGGACATAGCGGAAACCTCGTCATTCGTCGCTCTGAATAGGCGCGGCGACATGCCCCCCGGGCGTCGTTGCCACGTGAAGCCACGATAAGTCTCGGGCTGCCCCTCGTAAGGGGACTTTGAGGTATTTCACATGTTTGCCCCGGTGAGAATGGTCACGGGGGCGGAACAGAACGCCTGCTCGGACGCCCGCGCGCCTGCCTGCTCGGCAGGCGCCCTCGACCGCGGAACAGAGCCGGGGGTGATCGGGGCTGCCACGACAGCGTGCGAAGGCGTTACAACCGACGCTCTAGTGACCGATTGGGGTAAGGGGCCGCGCGCCAAGAAGATCCGGTCTGATTCGGGCGCAGCACGCGAGAGCGACCGGATGAATGTGTGAAGAGGCGATCAATGAGCAGGAAAAATCAGGCGCTGGAGACTCCCGGCGCCGAGCGTACCGTCGGGGAATCCGTCGAGCAGAGGATCCAGGCTCAGTTGCGGCCCATCAAGGGCGTCAACGGAGTCGGTAGCTTGCGCACCAAGATGGTCATCCTCGTGGTCTGGATCAGTGTCGGCTGGCTGTTGGGCCTCACCTTGGGGGCGATCTACCTCTCGTCGAAGGTCTCCGGAGAGGTCGGTGGTGTTCTACAGGGCGCGCTTCCGGTCGCCATGGCGATCGTCATCGTGCCCGCCGTGATCTTCGGTATCACGGGGTTCAGGCAGTCGACCGGCAACATCATGGACAGCATCGACCGGGCCAGCGCCGCTCTCCGTGCCTTGGCGGCTGGTGACCTGCGCGAGCGCGCAGAGGTGGACGGCACCGACGAGCTGGCCCGCATGTGTGCCACCGTCAACGTGGCACGCGATTCGTTCGCGGCCTCGGTCGGTCAGATCACAAGAGCCGTGGCCAGCATCGAATCCTCGCAGAGCCTTATCGAGGCCGACATCCACAACATCTACGAGGGCAACCTCGGGGCCACGCGCGAAACGGGCCGCATCTCCGACGTGGCCGAGGAGATGTCGCAGTCGGTTCAGACCGTCGCGGCCGGCGCCAGGACCTCGCGCAGTTCCGCCTCTGACGACATCCGACCAGGCCCGAAACGCCAAGGCCGGCCCTCCGAGGAGGACCGGCCTTGGCGTTTCGGCTGGAACCGCTTGAACCTGAGTCAGTTCTCGACGATGCGCTCCACCAGCACGTGCGAGGGGTCGACGCCGTTTTCGGCGAGGACCTGCTCGATGGAGGCGACCATCCTAGGCGGCCCGCACACGTACACGTCGGGGGCCTCTTCGGCGCTCAGTCCTTCGAGGGCGGCGGAGAGGGCCTCGGCCGGAACCCCGACGACGACCTCGCCCAGCCCCGGGCCACCGGCCGCGAGCGCGTCGGGCAGCACGCCGCCCTCCGGCTTCCAGATGCACGTGGTCACCGAGAAGTCGAGCAACTGCTCCGCGACCTCGGCGATCTCGTCGCCGCCGAAGAGCTGCTCCGGTGTGGTGACGCCGACGAACAGCCGCGCGGGCTGCGGGTCGCCCCACTCGGCCATCCGCCGCAGCATCGCGAGCAGCTGGGCCAGGCCGGTGCCGCCTCCGACGAACCAGCGGGGGCGTAGGCCGTTCTCGTGCAGGCCGAACGCGCCCTGCGGGCCGCGCAGCGTGATGACGTCGTCGACCTTGGCCTGCTGGTCGAGCCATGTCGAGAACTTGCCGCCCTCGATGAGGTGCACGTAGAACTCGAGCTGTCCGTCCCAGTTGCTGACGTTGGCCATCGAGTACGCGCGCTTGGCCGTGGTGCCCGGCACGTCGACCTGCATGAACTGGCCCGCGTCGAACTCCGCGGCCGAACCGTGCACGTCGTCGGCCACGAGCTCGGCCCGGATGTGCACCACACCGTCGGCGACCCGCTCCAGGCTCGTGATGCGGGCCTGCCGCTCGGCCGGTGCCGCGTCGATGATGCGGTTGTTGTCGTACGGCAGGTCGATGGTGCAGTCACTCTTGGCGGAGGTGCGGCACAGCAGCACCGCGCCCTCGCCTGCCATCGGGCCCATCGCATCGGGGCTGATCGGCCCCTGTTCGTACTCGCCCGACGTGATCGTGGCCAGGCACGTGCCGCATGCTCCCTGCCCGCACAGGGAGGGGAGGACGACGTTCTGCTCGGCCGCCGCGTCGAGAATCGTGCTCGACCCGTCGGTGGTGATCTCTTTGACGACGGAGTCCGTCGTCATCATCGTGATCGTGAAGCTCATCCCTGCAGTCACCGGCCCGCCATCGCGTCGGCCAGATCGGTCGAGGCATCGCCGATGGGCTTGAGGTCGAACTCCTTGGCCAGCACGGCGATCGCGTCTTCGGTGAGGAAGGCGGGCATCGTCGGGCCGAGGCGGATACCGCGGATACCGAGGAAGAGCAGCGTCGCCAGCACGGCCGCGGCCTTCTGCTCGAACCAGGAGACGAACAGAGACAGCGGCAGGTCGTTGACGCCGCAGTCGAACGCCTCCGCGAGCGCGAGGGCGATCTTCACGGCGCCGAAGCTGTCGTTGCACTGGCCCACGTCGAGCAGGCGCGGGATGCCGCCGATCTCGCCGAACTCGTGGCTGTTGAAGCGGTACTTGTTGCAGCCCATCGTCAGCAGGATCGTGTCGTCGGGGGCGCCGTCGGCGACCTCGGTGTAGTAGTTGCGGCCGGGTACGGCGCCGTCGCAACCGCCGATGACGAGGAAGCGGCTGATCGCGCCGCTCTTGACCGCCTCGATGACGGTGTCGGCGACGCTGAGCACCGCGCCGTGGCCGAAGCCGGTGGTGACGGTGGCGCGCTTGTCCTCTGCAGCGTCTTCCGCGGTGAAACCGGGCAGGGCCTGCGCGGCCTTGACGACCTGGGTGAGCTGGTCGTGCCGCAGGTGCCGCACGCCGGGCCAACCGACCGGGCCGAGGGTGAAGATGCGGTTGCGGTAGCTGGGCTGCGGCTCGATGAGGCAGTTGCTCGTCATGACGATCGGGCCGGGGAAGTTGGCGAAGTCGGTGTGCTGGTCTTGCCACGCTCCGCCGTAATTGCCCGCGAGGTGCGAATACGCCTTGAGGCCCGGGTAGCCGTGGCAGGGCAGCATCTCGCCGTGTGTGTAGACGTTGACACCGGTGCCCTCGGTCGCCTCGAGAATCGCCCGCAGGTCGCCGAGATCGTGGCCGCTGACCAGGATGCACTTGCCCTCGGTGGGGGAGGTGAGCACCTCGGTCGGCTCGGGGGTGCCGAAGACGCCGGTGTTGGCGGCGTCGAGCATCTCCATCACCTTGAAGTTCGTGCCGCCGACGGCGAGGGCTGCTTCGAGGAGTTCGGGCACCTCGGTGGGCGGGTCGCCCAGCATGGCCAGGGCGTTCTCGATACCCGCGTCGGTCTCGTCGCTGCCGTAGCCGAGCACGTGCGCGTGGTGCGCGTACGCGCACGTGCCCTTGAGGGCGTACAGGTTGAACCCGCGAAGACCGACCGCAGTGGCGCCGATGACATCGATCATGTCGTCGACACCGACGCTCTTGGCCTGGGCCACGAGGTCGGGAAGGGTTGTGGCGGGCTGGAACTGGGCCGCACCCCGCAACTCTTCGGGCTCCTGGCCGGCGGCGCGCGCGGCGGTCTCGTAGGCGGCCTTGGCCTTCTCACGCAGCGCCGTCGCCTCCGCGATGAGCTGCACGAAGCGGGTGGGGTTGAAGTTCACGTTGGTGAGGGTGGTGAACACGTAGAACCCGGCCTCGCGCACGTACGTGGAATCGGGGGCGCCGAGGTCGCGCAGGCGCTTGGCGTACTGGCCGATGCCGTAGCTGACGTGGTTGAGCACGTCTTGCAGGTCGGCGGTGCGCTCGTCCTTGCCGCAGTTGCCGCGCGGGCCCGTGCATCCGCTGACGATGGCAAGCGGGTTGCTGCGGTCGGTCTGTTCGCACTGGTAACAGAACATGTGGCTCCTTCTGGTTCGACAGGTGCTCCTCGGCGTCACCTCGTGCCCACCCTAGATACGGGCGGGGTCGTAGAAAAGGCAACTAGGACGCTGGGTTTTCGGCCGAACATGAGCCCTTTTCGGCCTTGGTCGCAAGCAGCGCATAGCACACTGGGCGAGAAGTAAACAGACGTGAATATCCGTGCTATTACCCTCGGGGATCTTCACCGGCGGCCGAAAGGGATTAGGTCAACCTCCCTCAGTCCCTCGAAAGGAAGGCGGCGTTGAGCCGTTCTCTGCCTGAACTCACCATCCGTACGAAACTCCTCGTGCTCGCACTGCTGCCATTGCTCGTATTGCTCGGCATGGTCGCGCCCAGCGTGGTCGAGGACCTGAACCGTCGCGCTGACGCCGACCGACTCGTCGGTCTCGTGCAGGTCGCGCAGCGATCGACCACTCTTGTACACGCCCTCCAGGCAGAGCGGGGCGCCACCAACACCTTCGTCACCTCTCGGGGCCGCGAACTCGCCGACAAGCTGCCGGGCCTGCGCCAGGCCAGCGACGACGCGAAAGCCGAGGCAGCAGCCTTCCTCGCCGACGCGGGCCACCTGCCCGACGACGTGCGCGCTGCAGCGAACGGCGCAGTGTCGGCCGTCGACGGGCTCGCTGCCGAGCGCGCCTCCGCAGACAAACTTGAGCGCGCGCCTGCGGATTATGTGGGTGCCTACACCAAGGTCATTCAGGGGCTGCTGGCCAGCCTCGACCCGCTGGCGCGCGCCGCCACCGACCCCGAGATGGCCCGCGAACTCGGCGCCGTGAGCGCTCTGTCTAACGCCAAGGAGAACGCCGGCCTCCAGCGTGCCCAACTAGCGGGCGTGTTCAGCAAGGACGAGTACGCCGCCGGTCAGCAGCTTCGCGTCAACGGGCTCGTCTCTCGTCGCGAGGCGTTTCTCACCGTGTTCTCCGGCCTCGCGGGCGCCGACGCACGCCGGACGGTCGACGCCATCCGCGCCTCCAAGACGATGAGCGACATCACCGCGATCGAAGAGGTCGCGTTCTCCAAGACCTCCACATTCGGTCAGAACCCTGCCGCCTGGTTCGCCACGGCAACGGAGTACGTCGACGCCCTGCGCGCCGCCGAGAGCAGCAACCTCGCAGAGGTCGAGTCGGCAGCCGTCGGCATGCGAGGTGAGGCGACTCGGGCGGTGCTCTTCGAGGGGCTGCTTCTCCTGCTAATCTTCGCGGCGACGATCGGCCTGGCCTACCTCACGGTCCGCTCGATCATGCGCTCGCTCGACGCGATCAAGGATGTGCTCGCCGAGGTTGGCAAGGGCCACCTCGACGAGCGCTACGAGGGTGAGCAGACCGACGAGATCGGCGAGATGGGACGCTCGCTCAACGCCACGCTCGACTCGGTCGAGAGCGCCATGGTGCGCATCCGTGGCGCGGCGACCCGCCTTGACGCCTCCGCCTCCGGCCTGGCCGGGGTGTCGGTGGAACTGCGCGACGAGTCGGAGTCTTCAGCGGTCGAGGCCGACGAGGTCTCGGTCGCGGCCGGACGGGTCTCCGAGAACGTCGACTCGCTGGCCACCTCCGGCCAGCAGCTGCGCGCCGCCATCGCGGACATCGCAGGTTCGGCCGAGCGCTCCCGCACCATCACGCAGGGCGCCGTGGCCCAGGCCGAAGAGGCCGCCACCACCGTGGCCGCCCTCGAAGAGACCGGCGAACGCATCGGTGACGTGCTCAAGGTCGTCGCCGCCATCTCCGAGCAGACCAACCTGCTCGCCCTCAACGCGACCATCGAGGCCGCGCGCGCCGGTGAGGCGGGCAAGGGCTTCGCCGTCGTCGCTAGCGAGGTCAAAGACCTGGCGCAGGAGACCACCAACGCCACCGAAGACATCGCCCGCCGGGTCGAGCAGCTGCGCGGCGACACCCGCGCGGCCACCACCCGCATCCGCGAGGTCGGGCAGACGGTGTCGGAGATGGAGGCGATCGGCGCCACCATCGCCGCGGCTGTGGAGCAGCAGCAGGCCACGACCGTCGAGATCGCGAATCACGTGACGAACGCTGCGTCCGAGACCCGCGCGATCGCCGGCCGCATCACCCACGTGGCCGACACATCGCGCCGGGCGAAGACCACCGCCGCCGACGCGAACTCCTCCGCGGAGAGCCTCTCCGGCCTGGCGCACGAGCTGAACGACATCGTCGACCAGTTCCGCACGCGCGCCTGACGCCCGCGGCAATCACTCAACGCACGAGGTGCCCCTGACCTGGAGCAGGTCAGGGGCACCTCGTACGGTTTCGGCGGTAGTCAGCGGGCGTCAGCAGGGTCGGCGTGCCGTCAGCGGGGCAGCTCGACGAGCATCGTGCGGGGCTCGCCCGGAGCCTTCTTGCCGGTGAACGTGACCTTCATGCGGCTGTAGACCTGGTTCGCCTCGCGCTTGACGAGTTTGTCGGCCACCACGGTGACCGGGTAGTTCGCCGTGCGGGTTGTGCCGGCCTGCTTCTCCGCGTAGGTAGGCTCGATCGTCAGCACGCCCTTGGCGCGGGCCTGGTCGTGTCCCCAGCCCTTCCACGTGAGCTTGTTGAGGTACTCCTTCGCGTCGGCGCAGGTCACGACGAACGAGCGGGGCACCTCGCGGAGCTGGTCGTCGGCGCACTCGATCATGTACGTGCCGGCGTTGAGGTGGTTGCGGTCGGAGTGGTGCCGCCCGTGCCCAGGGTGACGGTGGCGGCTGTGGCGGCTGTTCTGGCTCTTCGCCCGCGTCGACTCGCTAACGTGAGTGCGGCTGTGGTCGCCCCGGTCGTGCGCGAAAGCGATGCCGGCGGTTGCGAAGCCGGCTACGGGCAGCGTGGCGAGGGCGAGAGCTGCAGCGGTGGTGGTGAGTGCGGTACCCATGGTCGTGGCCTTTGTTTCTGGCCGGCCGGGCGAGCCGGTCGGTAGTGGTTCGGCGAGCGGATCGCTTCGCCGTTGACCACTACTTTCCGGGCCGCACTTCTCACCCTTTCGACACTGCCTTCACACGCCGCTCACAGTTGTGACCTGCGATGTCACAGCCCTACCGCCGCCGCATCACAGACCCGAGACGGCCCGCCTCAGCCGTCGTGCGTCGGGCCGGGAGCCGGCTCGCGCTCGACGTGCACCAGCGCGGGCAGCGCCGGGCCCTGGTCGGACAGAGGCACGGTCACCGGCGCCTCCGGGTCGAGGTGCACCGTCTCGCCGCGCACCTCGACGGCCAGCCCGTCGCCCTCCTCGATCGTGAACGTGATCGAGTCGGCCACCAGGTCGGTGCGGATACGCGTGCCGCGGATACGCAGCCGCGTCGTGAGCTTGCTCCAGTCGCTGGGCAGCCGCGGGTCGAACGTGAATGTTCCGTTGTGGTCGCGCAGGCCCGTGAACCCGTACACCAGCGCGTTCCACACCCCACCCGTGGAGGCGATGTGCACCCCGTCGGAGGTGTTGCGGTGCAGGTCGGCCAGGTCGACGTAGAGACCCTGCCTGAAGTAGTCGATCGCGAGTTGCCGGTGCCCGACCTCCGCCGCGATGATCGACTGCACCACCGCCGAGAGGGTCGAGTCGCCCGTGGTGATCGGGTCGTAGTACTCGAAATTCGCGAGCTTCTCTTCGGCCGTGAACCGGTCGCCCTGCAAGAACAGCGCCAGCACCACGTCGGCCTGCTTGAGCACCTGGAACCGGTAGATGACCAGCGGGTGGAAGTGCAGCAGCAGCGGCCGCTTCGACTTCGGCAGCAGGTCGAGATCCCAGCGCTCCCGTTCGAGGAACAGGTCGTCTTGGGGGTGTATGCCGAAGGTCTCGTCGAACGGGATCTCCATCGCCGCCGCGGCGGCCAGCCACGCTTCGGGCTCGTCGTCGGTGAGGCCCAGACGCTCACGCATCTGCGAGTAGTACACGCCGTCGGCCGTCTCGAGGTGCGCGATCGACTTGGCTGCGCACTCGAGGTTGAACCGGGCCATCACGTTGGTGAACAGGTTGTTGTTCACCACTGTTGTGTACTCGTCGGGGCCCGTGACGCCGTGGATGTGGAATTTCGGCTCGCCGCCGTTCTCGTGGCGCCAGAAGCCCAGGTCGACCCACATGCGGGCCGTCTCGACGAGCACGTCGATGCCGCCTCCGCGAAGAAAAGCGGTGTCGCCCGTGGTCTCGACGTAACGGTTGATCGCGTACGAGACGTCGGCGTCGATGTGGAACTGGGCGGTGCCGGCCGCGTAATACGCCGACGCCTCCTCGCCGTTGATCGTGCGCCACGGGAACAAGGCGCCGGACGAGGCCAGTTCACGGGCCCGCTGCCGGGCCGCGTCGAGCAGAAGCACCCTGAACCGCAGCGCGTTCCGAGCCACGCTGGGCGAGGTGTAGGCGAGGAACGGCACGACATAAACGTCGGTATCCCAGAAATAGTGGCCCTCGTAGCCGCTGCCCGTCACACCCTTTGCCGCGATGCCGAGCTGGTCGGAGCGGGCGCTCGCCTGTGCGAGCTGAAACAGGTTCCAGCGGATCGCCTGCTGCGCCGCCTCGTCACCCTCGACCTCGATGTCGGCGTTCGCCCAGTAGTCGCGCAGAAAAACAGCCTGCTCTTCGACGTAGTGGAAGACGCCGTTCTGGCGCACCCGGTCGAGTGTGCGGCGGCAGCGGTCGAAGAGTTCGCGCACCGGCACGCCACGGGAGGTGTGGTAAGCGACCGCCTTCGTGATGAAGATCGGCTTACCGGCCTTCGCGTCGACCCGGTAGACCTGCTTGCCCAGGTCGGGTTCGGTCGAGATGAGCGACTCGTAATCACACTCCGTGTGGATCGCGTGATCGGCGCCCACCGCGATCGTCATACCGGAGTTGACCGCACGCCACCCCAGCAACATGCGTCGCTCGCTGTGCCAGTGATGCTTCGGCTCGAGCACCCGGCCCTCGAACGAGCCCGCCTTGCGCGGATCGAAGCCCTCGCCCATTGCGGCGCTCTTGACGTGGTACTCGTCGGTGCCGTCCTGACGGTTGAGGATCTGCGAGCTCACCACGATGGGGGCGTCGCCGTCGAGCATCGTCACCTGGATCGTCATCAACGCCAGGTGACGTTGCGTGAACGAGACCATGCGCGTCGTCGCCACCCGCACCCGCTTGCCCGACGGGGTACGCCACACCAGGTCACGGCGCAGCACGCCATCTCGGAAGTCGAGGGAACGCTCGTAGAAGTCGAGGTCGTCCATCGGCAGCAGCAGCGGCTCGTCGTCGACGTAGAGCTTCATCACCTTCGCGTCGGGCGCGTTGACGATCGTCTGCCCCGTGCGGGCGAAGCCGTACGCCTCCTCCGCGTGACGGATAGGCCAGGTCTCGTGGAAGCCGTTGACGAACGTGCCGTGCGCGTACGCCTCGCGACCCTCAGGCGGGTTCGCGCGCATGCCCAGGTAGCCGTTGCCTACAGCGAACAGGGTTTCTGTGACACCGAGATCCCTCATGTTCGGGTAGCGCTCGACCAGCCGCCACGGATCGATGGGGAACCGGCCCCGGTCGATCGGGTCGCTCAGATCGACCAGGTCGTCGGCTATCACGGAACCACCTCGGCGAGATCGGAGACCACCAGGTCGGCACCGGCCTCGGTCAAGGCATCGGGGCCCACTCCACGGTCGACACCGATTACGAGGCCGAAGTCGCCCGCACGGCCCGCCGCGACACCGGAGGTCGCGTCCTCCACCACCACCGCAGCGGAGACCGGCACGCCGATCAGCTTCGCCCCGTGCAGGTACGTGTCTGGCGCCGGCTTGCCCGGCAACCCCTCGGCGCGAGCGACGAGACCGTCGACCACGTGCTCGAACCGGTCGATCAGGCCCGCAGCCGCCAGCACCGGGCGGGCGTTCGCGGAGGACGAGACGACTCCCATCTTCATCCCCGCCGATTCAAGAGCATCGAGTAGCGCCACCGAACCCGGGTACGGCTGCACCCCGTCACGCTGGAGAACGCTGTTGAACGCGTCGTTCTTACGGTTGCCCAAGCCGCACACCGTCTCGGCCGACGGATCGTCGCTCGGGTCACCCTGCGGAAGGTCGATACCGCGAGACGTCAGAAACGCGCGCACCCCGTCGTAGCGGGGCCGGCCGTCGACGTATTCGAAATAGTCGGCATCGGTGTACTGACGCAGCGGGCCGTGCTCGGCATCCACGGCTCCGGCGGCCGTGCGCAGGCCGGCCAGGTAGTCGTTGAACATCTCCGACCACGCGAGCATGTGCACGTCGGCCGTGGGCGTCAACACGCCGTCGAGGTCGAACAAGACGCCTTGGTATGTCTTCCAGTCCACATGTTCATCCTAGGGAGAACTCACAGACCGAGACGGGTGCCCCACAGGAGTGGGATACAACGATTCCGCCTGGAGGACAACGGGACGCGATTGCGGCTGCCGCCGCCCCGAACGGGAGGCATGTATAAGCGGCTGGTTTAGCTACCATAATCAGGTGAACATCAAGTCTCGTTTCTCCGTAGCCGCTGCACTCCTCGCCACCGCCGGACTCGGCCTGGCCGCCTGCGGCAACTCGTCCTCCCCGCAGAGCAGCGGAGGCACCAGCGCGGCCTCCAGCGAGCCGCTCACCGTCATGGCCGACGTCAAGCCGCACGCCGAGCTCATCAAGAAGGCCCAGGAAGACGGCCTCCTCGGTGACGTCAAGGTCGAGGTCACCGAGATCTCGGGTCAGATCGACCCGAACAAGCTGGTGCAAGACGGCGACATGGACGCCAACTTCTTCCAGCACGTGCCCTACCTGAAGAACTGGAACGCCGAGAACAAGGGCACCCTCGTCGACGTGGGAGCCGTGCACGTCGAGCCCCTCGGCCTCTACAGCAAGAAGGTCGAGACCGCCGACCTGGCGAACGACTCGACCATCGCGATCCCGCAGGACCCGACCAACCTCGCGCGCGGCCTGTTCCTGCTCTCCGACGCGGGTCTGCTCACGATGGACGTCAAGGCCGACGACCCGAACCTCGACTACAGCAAGGTGACCACGAAGAACGTCACCGGCAACCCGAAGAACATCACATTCATCGAGATCGACCGGCCGCAGCTCGCCGCCACCCTCGACGACCCCAAGGTCGCGATGAGCATCGTCAACGGCAACTACGCCCTCGAGGCCGGCCTCACCCCCGAGACCGACGCCAAGTTCCTTGAGAAGGCCGCGAATAATCCGTACGCGAACGTGCTGGTCACCAGCGAGGCCCTCAAGGACGACCCGCGAGTGAAGAAGCTCGCCGAGGCCCTGACGAGCCAGCAGATCAAGGACTACATCAAGACGACGTACAAGGGCTCGGTCCTCCCCGCGGAGTGACGCACCCTTTGCCCAGTCACGGGCAGCGATGAGACTGTGTACCGCGGAGCGAGGAACGCACGGTGACGTGCGGGGTCACTCGCTCCGCGGTATTTTTCGCCAGCCCGACCCTCAAGGACCGAAATGAGTCAGCCGTGATCGTGGTCGATTCCGTCTCGAAGGTGTACCCGGGTCGCGGAGGCGCAGGCCCCGTGACCGCGGTCGACGACGTCTCGCTGACCGTCGATTCGGGTGAGGTGTTCGGCATCCTCGGCCGGAGCGGAGCAGGCAAGACGACCCTGTTGCGGTGCCTCAACTTTCTCGAGCGGCCGACCTCCGGCACGATCACGGTCGACGGAGTCGAGTTGACGAGCCTGTCGTCCTCCGGACTGCGCAAGGCGCGCCAACGGATCGGCACGGTCTTCCAGCACTTCAACCTCCTGCACGCCCGCACGGCGGCAGACAACATCGCGTTCCCGATGGAGATCGCGGGGGTGCCGAAGCAGCAGCGGACCGAGCGGGTCGACGAACTGCTCGAACTCGTCGGCCTCGCGGATCGCGGCAAGTCGTACCCCTCCCAACTCTCGGGTGGGCAGAAGCAGCGCGTCGGTATCGCGCGGGCGCTGGCGGGCAACCCGTCGGTGCTGCTGTGTGACGAGGCGACCTCGGCGCTCGACCCGACGACGACCGAGCAGATCCTCGACCTCATCTCTTCGATCAACGTCAAGACGGGCGTCACGGTCGTGCTCATCACGCACGAGGCGGAGGTCGTGCGCCGCATCTGCCACTCGGCCGCGTTCATGGAGAACGGCCGCATCGTCGAGCAGGGGGCGCTGCTCGACCTCATCGCGCAGCCCGGGTCGAGGCTGGCGGAGATGGTGCTGCCGACGGGCGAGCCGGATCCCGACGACAGGGGCCGGTCGCTCGTGCTCGGCTTCGCCACCGAGAACGCCGTCGACCCCGTCATCGCCGACATGGCGCGCGACAAGGGCATCGAGCTGGCGATCATGGGCGGCACGGTCGAGCGCATCGCCGGCCGCCGAGTGGGTCGCCTCCTCGTCACGCTGCCCGAGACGCCCACCCCCGACCTCCTCGCCGAGGTCACCGGATACCTCAACGACCGCGGAGTGACGGTGACGACGCAATGAACCAGACCTGGACCGACGCTCTGCCCGAGCTGCTCGAATCCCTCTGGGAGACAACCTGGATGGTCGGGTGGTCGTTTCTCATCGTCACGGTGCTCGGCATCGTCTGCGGAGTCGGCCTGCGGCTGACCACGCCCGACGGCCTGACCCCGAACCGGGTGTTCTCGGCGATCTTCGGCGGGATCATCAACATCGGCCGTTCGCTGCCGTTCCTCATTCTGCTCATCGCCCTGCTGCCGTTCACGCGGTTCGTCGTCGGCACGGCGGTGGGCCCGACGGCGGCGGTCGTGCCGCTGGCGGTGGGCGCGATCCCGTTCTACGCCCGCGTCGTCGAGACGGCGCTGCGCGAGGTCGACAACGGCAAGATCGAGGCCGCCCAGGTGGTCGGCGCGAAGGTGCGAGAGATCGTCACGAAGGTGCTTCTCCCCGAGGCGCTTCCGGGCCTGGTAGCCGGCGCGACGCTGACATTGGTGACGCTCATCGGCTACTCGACGATGGCAGGCGCGATCGGCGCGGGCGGTGTCGGCGACTTCGCCATCCGGTACGGCTACCAGCGCTTCAACGCTCCGGTCCTGTTCATGTCGGTGGCGGTACTCATCGTCATCGTGCAGTTGGTCCAGTCGATCGGCGACGCAATAGTGAGAAGCATGAACCACCGCCGCTGAGGCGCCGGGGCTACTCCTCCTGGCCCACCGCGTTTAAGTACCAGGAGTAGAAGGCGATCCAGGCCAAGGCATGCGAGGCCGGAGCCAGGCGCTGGGTCAACTCGGCGCCGAGCCGCCTCTCGGCTTGCTCTTGCAGCAGCGCCGTCAAGGCTGTCACCGCCACGAATCGGGGCACGCGCCCAGGGACGGACCACGCGAGGAACCCCGGGAGCGAGGTCCCCGCGACTCCCGCGGCCCGGGCATAGAGCTTGTACGGAACCCCCTTGGCGGGGCCGGTCAGGAGTACCCGGTTGCCCGACTCCTCGACCTCGGCGAGGCACCGATCCACCATCTCGCCCGAGATCGCCGGGATCCGGCGGAGCGCGGCTCGCGACGCCTCCGGATCCACGCGCCGCGCCCACACGTAGGTCGCGGCGCCGCCGGCGAGGGCGCCAGCAACCGCAGTCCCGCAGGCCACGAACGCGCGGCGCGGGGAGGTGAGGGCGACTCGCGACAGCCAGACGTCGGGCACGAGGAAGAAGACGGTTGCCTCCGCGGCTCCCCAGGCGACGGCGACCGTGTGGTCTCGGACGGCTCGATCGGTGCTCACCAGCGCATTATCCCGGCAATACCCTCTCGGCACCGTCTCGGCACTCTCTTGGCGTCGAGCCTTGTGAGTGTCTGTCGCGGCCCTGCCCGCGGACGCCCCTAGCCTTGAGGCCATGGGCAGCGAGCAAGGACTCGACAGGCGGACCATCCCGCAGCGGTCTACACGGTGGGCCACACGGATCGCCGACGTGCTCGCCGCCATGTGCCTCACCCCCAACTCGATCTCCGTGCTCTCCGTCGTCTTCGCCTGCCTCGGTGGGGCGGCTCTCATGGCCTCGGCATCCGCGTCTGACGGGGCGCGGCCGTGGCTGCTCGCCGCCACCGCCGTGTGCCTGCCGATGCGGCTTCTGCTCAACATGCTCGACGGCATGCTCGCAGTCGAGCGCGGCATGAAGACCCCCACGGGCGACCTCTTCAACGAACTCCCCGACCGGATCTCCGACCTGGTGGTCATCGCCGCGGCCGGGTATGCGACCGCCGGGGTGTGGCGGATCGGCGGGTTCGACGCCGGGATCGCCATCGGCTGGGCGGCCGCCGCCGTCGCGATCCTCACCGCCTACGTGCGCACCCTCGGGGCGGCGAACGGAGTGGGCAACTTCTTCGGCGGACCGATGGCCAAGCCGCCGCGCATGTGGGTGCTCGTGGCAGCCTCGCTCCTGTCGATGGCGGAGGCGCCGCTCGGCTGGCCGCGCGGCGTCGTGTTCGCGGTGGCCGTCACCGTGATCGCGGTCGGCGCGGTGGCGACGGTGTGGGTCCGCCTCGTACGAATCGCCGCGGCTCTTCGGGCCGACGCGCCCACGCGCGCATGAGCGCGCTCCGAGGGGCGGTCGCGTTCACGACGCGCCTCATCACGGGCGCGCGGCCCGTGGTCAGCGGGCACCGGCGCGAGAGCGTGCTCGGCCTGCCGCGCCAGGCGGTCTTCTTCGCGAACCACTCGAGCCACCTCGATTTCCTCACGATCTGGGCCGTGCTGCCCGCCCACCTGCGTTCTCGCCTCCGCCCGGTGGCGGCTGCGGACTACTGGGGGTCCGGTGTGCGCGGGCGATTCGCGACGACACTGTTCAACCCGTACCTCGTCGACCGGGGGAAGTCTGCGGCGCGTGCGCCCGGCGAGGAGAAGCACGGGAGCCAGCTCGACGGCATGCTCGCCGTGCTCGATGCGGGCGATTCCCTCGCGATCTTCCCCGAGGGCACGCGCGGCGACGGTCACGAGATCGCCCCGTTCCACGCCGGTCTCGTCAGGCTGGCCCGGCAGCGCCCGGACGTGCCGATCGTTCCCGTCGCCCTCGCGAACCTCGGGCGGATCCTCCCGAAGGGCGGGCGGATTCCCGTTCCGATTCTGGGGACCGTCACCTTCCTGCAGCCCCTCGCCCTCCAGGACGGCGAGAGCGACGACCACTTTCTCACGCGTGCGCGTGACGCCTTGATCGCAGCCTTCCCCGATCCGGAGGCCGAGGTGCACGCTGAACTCGCAGTCGGTGCTGAACGACCCAGCGAAAGTGAGACCCGATGACGATCGGCCTCCTCGACACGACCGGGTTCACCCTGCTGGCGGGAGTGGCCATCGTCCTCGTGGTCGCCTCGATTGCGACCATGGTGCTTTCGCGAGTCCTCGCCGCAGAGAAGCACCGCGGGCTCATCACGAACCTGCGGCTGCGGGTGTGGGCGTGGTGGATCATGATCGCCGTGGTCGCGGCGGCGCTGGCCGCGGGTGAGACCGTGACCGTGATCCTGTTCGCGGTGCTCTCGTTCCTGGCCCTGCGGGAGTTCATCACGATCTCGCCCACCACGCAGCAGGACCATGCGGCGCTCGTGCTGATGTTCTGGCTGATCCTGCCTCTGCACTGGTTCTCGGTGTGGCAGCACTGGTACGGGTTCTACTCCGTGTTCATCCCGGTGTACGCATTCCTCTTCCTGCCGGCACGTTCTGCGCTCGTGGGCGATACGCGCGGGTTCTTCGCCCGTGCCTCGGTGGTTCAGTGGTCGCTGATGGTGTGCGTCTACGCCCTGAGTCACACGCCCGCCCTGCTGCAACTGCCGGTCGCGATGGCGTACGGCAGGGATGTCGCCGAAGGCTCGGCGCCCGGCGCCGGCGGCCCGGCAGGAGCGAATCTCCTGCTCTTCCTCGTGATCGTGGTGCAGGGTTCTGACGTCCTCCAATACATCTGGGGTAAGACGCTCGGCCGCCACGCGATCGCCCCTAAGGTGAGCCCGAACAAGACCTGGGAGGGGTTCATCGGCGGGGTCCTCTCGGCCACCGCCCTCGGAGCCGCGCTCTGGTGGGTCACACCGTTCGCGCCGTGGCAGGCGGCACTCTTCGCGCTCGCCTCCTGCCTCATGGGCTTCGCCGGCGGCCTCGTGATGAGCGCGATCAAGCGTGACCGCGGCGTGAAGGACTTCGGAGACCTCATCCCAGGCCACGGCGGAATCATGGACCGAATGGACTCCCTGATTTTCGCGGCCCCGGTCTTCTTCCACCTGGTGCGCTTCTACTTCGCCTGACGGCGGGAAGACACCGCCGACGTGACGGATTCAGAGCAGACTGGGGTCGGACCGAATTGGGGAGGAGGTGGCGGGCGTGCGGACTTACACGGCTCAAGTTGAACGCGACGGTCGGTATTGGCTCATCCGAGTGCCGCAGATCGATCGCTGTACCCAGGCGCGCAGTCTCAGGGAAGTCGAGACGATGGCGCGTGACCTGGTGGCGGTGATGACGGAGGCCGAGCCCGACTCGTTCGAGCTGTCGGTGCTGATCGACGCTTGACGCCGGATTCGCACCGCGACATCGGGGACACCCTGGTTTCACCCTGGTTACGGGGTGCTCGACAGGCCACGGACAGGCGCTGATGACAGGGTGAGGGCATGCAATTCCTCGTACGTATGGTCGTGATCGCCATCGCGGTCGCCGCGGCCGCGATGCTCGTTCCCGGAATCGCGGTGACCGGGTCGAGCTCCGGGGCCGTGCTCGGCACGCTCGCCTTCGTGGCGCTGATCATCGGGTTCGTCAACGCGTTCGTGAAGCCCGTCGTCACGTTCGTCACCGGCTGCCTCGTCGTGGTGACGTTCGGTCTCTTCCTGTTCGTCATCAACGCGTGGATGCTCATGCTGAGCGCTTCCCTGGCGAGTGCCCTGGGCCTTGGCTTCACGGTGAACGGCTTCGGCTCAGCCCTACTCGGCTCCATAGTCATCACGTTCGTGACATGGCTCCTGTCGGGAGTCTTCGGCCTGGGCAAGGACCGCAACCGCGCATGACCCAGGCGCCGCAACGGAGCCGTCTTGGGGCCAAGGCGACGTGAAGGAACGGTCCTGGATGGGTGTGCCATGGCACTTTTCCTGGTAGGTGCAGTGTTATCGAAACCGTGTGCCATGGCACCCCGGCCGGTTGGGTGACATTCTCGACTCGCCTGACCGGCCTGGGCCCCTCGGGGCACACGGAAATCTGATGCCTGGTCTTCAGCTTCAGTACGACGGGAGGCTCAACCAAACCTCCCTATGACGACTCACCGCAACGGCAGACGGCACGACCCGACCGAACTCACGTGTTCGTCTCGAGTCCGTCGGCCTCCCCGTCTCGACCGACGGCACGGTAGGCGATGGCGAGGTTGTTCCGGGTGTTCAGGGTGTCGGGGTGGTCCGGGCCCAGGAGCCGCTCCCTGTCGGTGAGGGTGGCCTCGTTCAGCGTGATGGCCTCGCTGGTGCGCCCCGCCGCGCGGTAGGCGATGGCGAGGTTGTTCCGGGTGTTCAGGGTGTCGGGGTGGTCCGGGC
>JAUNUP010000009.1:153045-161294 GCA_030538115.1 Dermatophilus congolensis
CCAGGAGCCGCTCGTTGAGTTCCCTAAGCCGTTCGCTTGCGGAGATCGCCTCGGCTGTCGCGCCGCTGCTGTAGCCGTACTCGCACAGGGCGTGACCTGTGGCGGCGATCGCGTCGCGTTCGGCTCCGGCGGTCTCGACTGCGTCCAAGGCCAGTTCGAGGCCGTGCAAGATGTGGCGCGCGAACTCGGGGGTATCCGGCTGGTGGCGGTGGTCGTCGGGGATGGACTGCTGGAGGCAGCGCAGCGTGGTGGCGAGGTTTCGGGTGGCGTTTCCGCGGCTCGCGGCACGGTCGCGGGCGACCCGGGCGACAAGCCGGTGCATGAGCACGTCGTCGCCCGTCGCCGCCCAGGATGCGACGGAGGCCCGCGTCAGGGCGGCGAGGGCCTCGTCCACGTCGGTGTCTGGCTTGAGTGTCGTGGCGATGCGGGTGAGCAGATCCCGGCTGACGCCCGCCACGTCGAGCATCGACAGCAGCACCAGAACGAGCGCAGCGTCGGAGTCGGTCTCGACCGTCTCGATGGTCAGGGTGATCGCCGCCGCCAAGGTGCGGGGGTAATCCGCGGTTCGGGGCAGCGCCTTGTCCAGGTCTGCCTTGGCCAGCTCTTCGAGGTACCGGGCGGCGGTCCAGCGTTTCGCGCTGATGACCGAGGCCGCCGCTGCCAGAGCCAAGGGCAGGTTCCCCAACTCGTCGGCGACCAGCTCGCAGTCGGCCTCCGTCAAGGTGGTGCGTTCTCTCAGGTAGTCCGTGGCTTGGGTGTCTGTGAACTCCCCGACCGGCACCTCGACGGCCAGTTGAGCGAAGGCATGATCTGTGCTGGTGATGACGACCTGACACCCGCCCGTCGTAGGGAGCCGGGGTGACGTCGCCTCACGATCGGTGGCGTTGTCGAAGACCACCAGACCGGCTTCGGTGTAAGCGTTCAGGTAGCGCAGCGCGTTCTCCGCAGAACGGCGCTGGTCGCCCTCTGGATCGGCCCGCCCCACTTCCGCAGCCAGGCCCGCCAACGCCGCGAGGATGCTCTCCTCGGTTTCCGCGTTGATCCACACCACCAACGGGCACCGCTCGTCGATGCGTTCGCGCGCGTACGCGGCCGCAAGCTGGGACTTACCCACCCCGCGTCCGCCCGCGCACACCGCTGCTCGCCCGCGGACCGCCAGCGTGGCACGCAGCGTGTTCAGCTCGTATCGAAGCGTGTTAAGCTCGTCACGGTCGATGTTAGTGGCGGGCCGCCCCGGGATGTCTCCCAGCTCGATGGCGCCCTGGGCCGGGAGGGACCGGGCGCGCAGCTCCTCGACTCCGGCGTGGATGTCGGTGAGCTTGTCAGACATCGCGTCCAGGCGCGTGAGGATCGCGTCGGTGCGGTGGAGCACCTCACGGTGCGCGCCTATGACGAACCGCGGCGAGAAAGGAGCCAGCTGGGTGAACTCCTCGGCTGCCGCTTCCACGAGGACATCGAAGACCTGCCCGGCTGCGGAACTCATCCGCTTTCTCCGGCGATTCCCCCCCGTTGTCGTAGACGAAGTCGACGAACGTCTCCGGTCGCTCGGCCGCAGAACGGACCGCTCCCGGGTCACCGGCCAGAGCGCTGAAGAGGTCGACCGCGTCGTGAGCAGCTGCTTCGAGGTCCTGGCGAGCCTCGCGCGTCTGGACGGGCCGCAACCGCGGCTCAAGCCGCGCAGCGATGGCCTCGCCGACGGCATCGACGCCGCGAGGGCGATTGCGCAGCTTCTTCAGCGCAGTCCAGCCGTCCTTCGCGTCACCGAGCAGAGTCGCAGCGTCGCTGCCGGCGTTCGCGTGGAGGAGGAGGCGGGCGACCGCGACTCCGAGAGGCAGCAGCACCATTTCGCCCGGCATGGCTGCCACTGTAGTGAACTCATGGCGGCATGGGAGATTGCGTGCCGAGCCCTACGTGCGAATTCTGGAGAGAAACCTCCTCGTTCGCTCCTGTTGCGGGTTACCGAGCACCTGGTCGGGCGGGCCTTGTTCGTGGATGTGGCCGCCGTACAGGAAGCACACCTCGTCGGCGACGTCTCTCGCGAAGCCCATCTCGTGGGTGTTGAGGATCATCGTCACGCCCTCGCGGCGCAGCTCGGTGAGGAGGTCGAGCACCTCGCCTACCCGCTCCGGGTCTAGGGCGCTCGTCACCTCGTCTAGCAGGAGGAGTCTCGGGGAGTTGACGAGCGCCCTGGCGATGGCGACCCGCTGTTGCTGCCCGCCCGAGAGGTCGTCGGGGCGGGCATTCGCCTTCTCCGCCAGACCCACCCGGGCGAGAGCCTCGTGGGCACGGCGTTCAGCCTCCGCCCGGTCGACCTTGTGCACCATGCGCGGCGCGAGCGTGATGTTGTCGAGCACCGACAGGTGCGGGAACAGGTTGTACGCCTGAAAGACCATGCCCATGTGTGAGCGAACCTCGTCGGCGTCGACGCGGGGGTCGGTGATGTCGACGCCGTCGAGCATGATCTGCCCGTCATCGACGGTCTCAAGCAGGTTGATGCACCGCAGCATCGTCGACTTACCGGAGCCGGATGCGCCGATGAGCACGATGCACTGGCCTTGCCGCACCTCCAGGTCGACCGCGCGCAGCACGACCTCTGGACCGAACGCCTTACGCACGCCACGCATCCGGAGGAGAACCTCGCCGTGGGCTGCTCCGGTGGCGGGTGCGGGAGTCTCGCGAGAGGCAGGTGCGATGTCGGCCGTGGCTGCGTCGGCCGGAGGCGTGCGACGCGGGGCTCGGCTGCGTTTCGCGAGGTGGTCGGTGAAGCGGGCCATCGGCACCGTGAGGCAGATGAACAGCACCCCGGCGACGACGTAGGGCGTGAAGTTGAAGTCGGAGGCGGTTTCGATCTGGGCCGCACGGATCGCGTCGACGACCCCGAGCACCGCGATGAGGCCCGAGTCCTTCTGTAGGGAGACGAGGTCGTTCATCAGCGGTGGCAGCACGTTGCGCCAGGCCTGCGGCAGCACCACGTGCCGCAGGGTCTTGCCGTAGCTCAGCCCGAGCGACCGGGCGGCCGCGAGCTGCGACGGGTGCACCGACTCGATCCCGGCGCGGAAGACCTCGGCCACGTACGCCGAGTACGACAGCACGAGCGCGGTGCCGCCCCAGAACAACGCGGACTTCGGCAGCCCGGCGAGGTTGAGGGCGGGCGCACCGAACCCGAGCAGGAACAGCACGAGCAGCAGTGGCAGCCCGCGGAACATGTCGACGTACACCGTGCCGAGCAGTCGCAACGGAAACGCCACCGGCCCGCGCAGGGTTCGCATCACCGCGACGAGCATGCCGAGCGCCGCGATGAGTACCGCGCACACGAGCATCACGCGGATGTTCAGCCACAACCCCGCGAGCACGGCCGGGAACGAGTCGACGGCCTTCTCCCAGCTGAAGTACGTCTCCGCGACGCGCGGCCACCCCGGCGACGATCCGACGAGGTAGGCGGCGCCTCCGACGACGATGACCGTGCTGACGGCCGCGATGAGCGCCGACCGTACCGCCCGCGCCCGCCGGAACTGATCCCGCTCGACCTGCATCGCGGAGGGCCGCCAGTCCGCGTCTGACACGCTCGCACGACCCGAAGGGGTGCCGTCTGGGCTGCTCTGGCGCCGCGGCTCGCTCGAACCGTCAGAGGCGGGCGGGGCGCCGATCGAGTTCGGCTGCGCGGAGTCGGTGCCGCTCACGTCAGTTCGTCGTGGCAGCAGCAGGCGTGGCGGCGGCTCCGTCGCTGGTCAGCACACGGGCTGCGTCGTTGCCGAGAAACTCGTCCTGCAGCTTTGTGAGCGTGCCGTCGGCTTTGAGGTCGTCGATCGCCTTCGAGATGCAGCCGGTGATCGGGCTGCCCTTCGGCAGCACCGCGCCGAACTGCTCGACCTCACCGACGGGCTCGATCTGGCCGAGGATCACGCCTCCGTCGAGCTGCGCTCCGGTCATGTAGAAGGCCGTCGGCATGTCGACGACGATGCCGTCGATCTGGCTGTTCTTCAGCGCCTGCACGGCGGCGTCGTTCGTGTCGTACACGGCGGGCTGAGTGGTGGGCTTGATCTGGTCGGTGATCGCCTTGTAGCTGGTCGTGCCGACCTGCGCCCCGAGCTTGGCGCCCTTGAGGTCGGCGAGCGACTTCGCGGCGGAGATCTTGCTGTCCTCGATGGTCACGATCGTCTGCACCACGTCGTAGTAGCCGGAGGAGAAGTCGACGGCCTTGCGGCGCTCCTCCGTGATCGACACCTGGTTGACGTCGAAGTCGAACGGGTGTTCACCCGGGTTGACGACCGCGTTGAACGGCACGCGCTTCCAGACGACCTTGTCCTTGGCGAAACCGAGCTTCTCGGCCACCGCGTAGGCGACCGCCGACTCGTATCCCTTGCCGTTGCTGGGGTCGTTGTCGGAGAACCAGGGCTCGTAGGCGGGGTCGTCGGTCGCCACGGTGAGGGATCCGGCGGTGAAGGTCTTCATGCCCTCGGGCGTGCAGTTCTCGGCGGAGGCCGTACCGGCGCCTGTGGTCGGCGAGGCAGCTTCGTCGGCCGGTGCGGCACACGAGGCGAGAGCGAAAGAGGCTGCGAGAGAAAGCACGACAGCGAGGCGACGATTCATCGAGGGGGCTCCTGACAGGCGACTGGGCGGCGACGCCACCGGCGAGGCGAACGAGGTCACCTTAACCCGCAGTTCACGAGCCCGTTACGCCCTCGCTCATGGGCGCTCGTGCGGCAGGGGCGTCGCTTGGTGGTAGGTCAGCTGCCACCCGCGAGGCCCGCGCTGCCACAGTGACGTGCGGCGTGCGCGACGACCTGCCTGATCCGAGTCCCAGAAGACCTGCACAACCCCGGGAGCGAGCACACGCCCTTCGAGCGGGGTCATGACGATCGCGTCGGTTGCAGGGCGAGCGGCCTCCGCCGTCAGCAGGTCGAGGATCGACTCGAGATCCCAACGCCGACCCGATGCACCGATCTCGACGAAGTCAGGTGAGAGCAGCTCCCGGAGCCGCGCGGCATCACCCCGAGTGGCCCGCGATTGAAGCTCACGCTCAAGCCCGAAGACGTGCGCGAGATCCACATCGAAGTCGGACATGGCTCGATCCTGTCGAGTGCCCCCCGAAGCCTCAACCCCGCTCCGGCAAGGGTGACATGGTCACAGGGTCACCAGTTCACGCGTATTGATCGTGATTCCCAGGTTTGCGAGGGACTCGTCCACCGGGCGATCCGCACGCACCGGGAGTGGTGCCCACTGCTCCGAGAGGGGCTTCGGCTTGGTCAGCCATCGTGGAACTGGTCTTCCATCCGTCGCGGTATCGCGGAGCACTGCATGCGTGAGCGTCTTCCAGGGGGCAGGCAGCTTTCGCTGCGGGCTTCCGGTGGCCCAGATCGCTTGGCGAACCGGGGTTTTCAAGCCACGAGACTGGTCGCGCCCCTGCAGGAGAAGGCGTATGGCCAGCGTGGGGTCATCCGCGGCGTGCTCGGCGACGGCATCGACGACATCCGCCGCACGCATCCACTGCCGTCGCGACGCCTGCTCGGCCGCCTCCTCCAGATCCAGGAGGACCAGCGCGGAGGGAATCGTACGACCCTCCAAGTAGTCACCGAGACGTGACGGAGTACGACCGATCGCGTAAGCGGCCTGTCGCTGATTGAACCCGGCTGCGTCCAAGAGCGCGCAAAGCCGCTCGCTGAGCTGCTGAACAGTGGACATGCCTAATGATACCCGAATTTGGGTATGTCAATGGGTGGAGTTGTGGAGATGACGTCGACGCGCTGAGGAGGTTTGGTCGCATGCTTGTGCCCGCATGCGTGTGAACGCGCGCGTGTGCGGCGTCAGTTCACGCCGAAACCTCACGTTAAGTCGAGCCGTTCTTCGCATCGGTGCTGGTCACTGTTGACCTCGAGAAAGTCGACTTGTGGTTGGGGCGCGAGGAGACGCCGCACCCTCAGATCGTGCCCAAGAGTTCGATGTTCCTCAGGGTTTGGGTGACCGTGAGGCCGTGCGGGGCGACCATGACCTCGTCGGCGTCGGCCTTCTCTCGGAAGTCCGCCAGGTAGTCGGCCACCTCCGTCGGGCCGCCCACTGCGGTGTACGTGCGCATGACCTTGGCCTGGTGGCCTGCGGGGGAGTCCATGAGAACGTCGATCTCCGCCTCCGTGAACTGGTGGTCACGGACCTGCGGGTTGCGGGCGACCAGGCTCACCACGCGACGACGGAGCACCTCTTCGGAGATGGCCTCCGCCTCCTCCACCGTGTCGGCCGTGACCGCGTTGGCGGCGGCGATGACGTACGGCTCCGGCCACTGCTCGGAGGGGCGGTACTGGCGGCGGTACGTCGCGACCGCGACCTCCAGGGCGTCGGGGGCGAAGTGGCTCGCGAACGAGTACGGCAGGCCCAGGGCCGCGGCGAGCTGGGCGCCGAACAGCGACGAGCCCAGGATGTAGAGCGGCACGTTCGTGCCCTTGCCCGGCACCGCCTCCACGCCCGGCACGGCCGAGGTGTCGGAGAGGAACGCCTGCAACTCCTGCACGTCCTCGGGGAAACGGTCGGAGGCGCGCGGGTCGCGGCGCAGCGCGCGGACCGTGGTCTGGTCGGTGCCCGGAGCGCGACCGAGGCCCAGGTCGATGCGGCCCGGGTGCAGCGCCTCCAGGGTGCCGAACTGCTCCGCGATCACCAGCGGGGAGTGGTTCGGCAGCATGATCCCGCCCGCGCCCAGGCGGATGGTGCTCGTCTGGGAGGCGACGTGCGCGATCAACACCGACGTCGCCGACGACGCGATGTTGGGCATGTTGTGGTGCTCCGCGTACCAGATCCGCTCGAACCGACCCGTCTTCTCCGCCATCTGCGCCAACCGCACCGAGTCGGCGAACGCCTCACCGACAGGCTGACCGGGGTGGATGGTGGCGAAGTCGATGAGGGACAGACGCAGTGACACGGGGGCTCCTTGCAGTGGCGGAGAAAAGGGCTCGTTCACGGCAACCCGGCCGGCCGGGTGTCCATTCCATCCCACCTACCCGGCCGGGGTCCCACGGCACATGTCCTCGCCGACCTCACGTTCCAGCAGCAGTGCCGTGGGACAGGGTGTGAGGTGGGCAAAGACCTGGTGTCTTGGCGCTTCGTGTCGTGGGGCGGGGTGTGAGGTGGTTGACGGCCTTGCCCCGGGGCTTCGTGCCGTGAGCTGGGTCGCGGAACGAGGGCGTGGGGTGAGTCACGTCCCTGTTCCGCGGCACCTATTCGGTCACTGTGACCTGCGGGGATGACATGTGCCGCGGAACCCCGGCAGACGGGCTACTCGTTGTCTCCGCCCGTGGTTACCGTTGCCGCTACCTTGTCGCTGTCTGACATGTCTTGGGCGTCCGGCCAGACCCAGTCGGCGACCTCCGGGATGTCTTCGCCCGTTTCGTAGGCGTAGGCCCTCGCCGAGGTGCGGGCGTCGAACATGTACTGGCGCAGGTTCGCGTAGCGCGATCCCAAGCCGGGCACGCGGTCGATGACGTCCATGACCAGGTGGTACCGGTCGATGTCGTTACGCATCGCCATGTCGAACGGCGTCGTCGTGGTGCCCTCCTCCTTGAAGCCGCGCACGTGCAGGTGGGCGTGCCCGGTGCGGCGGTAGGTGAGGCGGTGGATGAGCCACGGGTAGCCGTGATAGTTGAAGATGATCGGCTTGTCAGCGGTGAAGTAGTTGTCGAACTCCTTGCTCGACAGGCCGTGCGGGTGCTCGTCTTCGTCTTGCAGGCGCATGAGGTCGACCACGTTCACCACCCGCACCTTGAGGCTCGGGATCGCCTCGCGCAGGATCGAGGCCGCCGCCAGCGTCTCCAAGGTCGGCACGTCGCCGGCGCAGCCGAGCACCACGTCGGGCTCCTCGCCCTCCACCTCGGTGCCGGCCCAGTGCCAGATGCCGATGCCGCGGGTGCAGTGCTTGATCGCCTCGTCCATCGACAAGAAGTTCGGAGCTGGCTGCTTGCCCGCGACCACGACGTTGACGTACTGCCGTGAGCGCAGCACGTGATCCCACGTGGAGAGCAGGGTGTTCGTGTCCGGCGGCAGGTACACCCGGATGATGTCGGCCTTCTTGTTGACCACGTGGTCGATGAAGCCCGGGTCCTGGTGGCTGAAGCCGTTGTGGTCTTGCCGCCACACGTGCGAGCTGAGCAGGTAGTTCAGCGACGCGACGGGAGCCCGCCACGGGATGTCGTTCGTGACCTTCAACCACTTCGCGTGCTGGTTGAACATCGAGTCGACGATGTGGATGAACGCCTCGTAGCTGCTCA
>JAUNUP010000029.1 GCA_030538115.1 Dermatophilus congolensis
CCGTCGCCGCCGGCAACCTCAGCGGCCTCACGCATGGGGCAACTCGAGTCGGCCAACCGCCAGTTGGCCCGCCGCAACGAGGGGCTCGTCTCGTCGCTCAACTCCGCGCGCGAGCAGCTCGTGGCGCTGCGCGAGCGGGTGGCGCAGCTCGACTCCCCGCCGACGACATACGGCACCCTCATCGAGCGCTTCGATGACGGCACCGCCGACGTGGTCTCGGGCGGGCGGCGGCTACGGGTGCGCGTGAGCCCCTCTGCCGACGGCGAGATGCGCGTCGGTGGCAATGTGCGGCTGAACGAATCGCTCGCCGTGATCGGCGCGGGTGGCCGCGAGTCGACCGGCGATGTCATGGTCGTCCACGAAACCTGGGGCGACGATCGACTGGTCGTGACCGTGCGCGGTGAAGACCGGAGGGTCGTGCGCCGCGGCGAATCTCTGCACGACGTGACGCTGCGCCCCGGCGACCCCGTGCTCGTCGACTCCCGTAGCGGATTCGCCCACGAGGTCGTGCCTGCTGTAGAGGTCGAAGACCTCATCCTCGAAGAGGTGCCCGACATCTCGTACGAGGACATCGGCGGCCTGAGCTCGCAGATCGAGGCGATCCGCGACTCAATCGAGTTGCCGTACCTGCACCCCGAGCTGTACCGCGAACACCACCTGCGGCCGCCGAAGGGCGTGCTGCTGTACGGGCCTCCCGGCTGCGGCAAGACGCTCATCGCCAAGGCGGTCGCCGCATCGCTGGCCCGCCAGTCCGCAGCCGCCCGCGCGGAGCAGGACGGGGTCGCGGTCGACACCGACGAGGCTCCCCGCAGCTACTTCCTCAACGTCAAGGGCCCCGAGCTGCTCAACAAATTCGTCGGCGAGACCGAGCGCCAGATCCGGGTCGTCTTCGCCAAGGCCCGCGAGCACGCCTCCGAGGGCGCGCCGGTGATCGTCTTCTTCGACGAGATGGACTCGCTCTTCCGCACCCGCGGCTCGGGCGTCTCTTCCGACGTGGAGACGACGATCGTGCCGCAGTTGCTCGCCGAGATCGACGGCGTGGAGAGGCTCGACAACGTCATCGTCATCGGCGCGAGCAACCGTGAAGACATGCTCGACCCGGCGATCATGCGGCCGGGCCGTCTCGACACGAAGATCCGCATCGAACGCCCCGACCAAGCCGCGGCCCGCGACATCTTCGCCAAGTACCTCACCGTCGACCTGCCGCTGCGTGAGAGCGAGCTTGCGGCGCACGGTGGTTCGCGCGAGGCGACGGTTGCCGCGCTCATCGACGACGTCACCGAGTTCATGTACACCCGAAGCGACGACCACCTCGTGTGCGAGCTGACGTACTCCTCGGGGCGCACCGAGCGTCTGCACTTCGCCGACCTCGCCTCCGGAGCCATGATCAGCAACATCGTCGACCGCGCCAAGCGCGCCGCCATCAAAGACGTGCTGCGCGGAGGTGAGCGCGGCATCGGCGCAGAACACCTCCGAGAGGCATGCGCGACGGAGTTCTCGGAGAACGAGGACTTGCCGGGAGTGAGCAACCCCGACGACTGGGCGCGCGTGCTCGGTCGCCGCGGCGAGCGGATCGTGGAGCTTCGTCCGCTCGCGGGGGTGCAGCACTGAGCGGTTGGCATGCGCGGTTGACACTCGGGATAGTTGACGCTTCAATTGAAGCATGACCGACTCCCGTATGCCCGCCGTCTTCCTCTCGCACGGTGCCCCGCCGCTTGCCGACGACGCCGTGTGGACTCGCGAACTCGGCACCTGGGGGCGCGACCTGCCGACGCCGGAGGCGATTCTGGTCGTCTCCGCGCACTGGGAGCAGGCGCCGCCCGCGCTGTCACCCTCGCGCCAGAAGGTCGGTCTCACTTACGACTTCTGGGGCTTTCCGCAGAAGTACTACGAGGTCACGTATGACGCGCCGCTGGCCCCTGAGCTCGCCGACCGCGTCGCGGATCTCGTGCCCCACGTGACGCGCGACGAGACCCGCGGCCTCGACCACGGCGCGTATGTGCCCCTGGTGGAGATGTACCCCGAGGCCGACGTGCCGGTGCTGCAACTCTCGATGCCGACCCTGGAGCCGCAGGCGCTGTTCGACCTGGGTGCCCGCCTCGCGCCGCTACGCGACGAAGGCGTGCTCGTCATGGGGTCGGGGTTCACGACGCACAACTTGCGCTGGTTCCGGCCCGGGCAACAGTTGCCGGGCGACCCGCCTCCCGCGGTATCTGCCGAATTCGACCACTGGGCGGCCGAGGCCGTGGCTCGCGGCGATGTCGATGCACTGATCGACATGCAGGGCCGTGCTCCGGCTTCGCACGAGGCTCACCCGCGTACCGAGCACTGGGCCCCGCTGTACGTCGCGCTCGGCGCGGCTCTCGGAGAGGGAGGGCAGCTCGACTCTCGCGTCGCCGTCGATGGATTCTGGTTCGGCCTGAGCAAGCGCTCCTGGCAGTTCGCCTGAGTTTCAGGCTCCGCGGAGGGGGCGGCGGGCGAGTAGGCGCCAGCCGATCAGGGTGAGTGCGAGGAAGCTCGCGGCGACCATGATGAACGCGGTGGCTGTGCCGCCTCCGGTGGCGCCACGGACGAGCATGCCGCCCGCGAGCGTCGCCACGAACACGATCGCGCCGTCGGCGATCGAGCGAGGTGCCGTTCGGCGCGTGCCTCCGACGATCATCCAGCCGACGACGAGCGCGACGAGGAACGGCCAGGCGACGTTCGCCACGTTGGCGATGCCCTGCATGCCGCCGTGAGCCGAGCGACCAGCCATGGCGAAGATGACGACGCAGATGACATCGACCACGAAGATCACCGGGGCGGGCATCCCCGCGCGAGCGGTGGGAGCGGTGGCTGTGTCGGTGGGGGGCGAGGTCGTGGACATCATGGTCTCCCGTCGGCGAAGGTCAGGTCGAGTTGCGGTGACGCGTGTCGGGGGTCGACGCCGTCGAAGAGGCGGCTGACCGATTCTCCGATGTGGATGCGTGCGATGGCCTCGGCGAACAGCGACGCCACCGAGACGACCTTGAGCTGCGGCATCGGTGCGGTCGGAACGGTGTCGGTGGTGACGACCTCGTCGACGAGCGGGTGGTCGGCCAACCGCTCCACGGCGTTGCCGGTGAACAGCCCGTGCGTGCACACAACGGAGGCGGAGGGCGAGCCGGAGTCGGCGAGCACGTCGAGCAACCCCACCATCGAACCTCCGGTGGCGATCTCGTCATCGAGAACGATCGCGCGTTTACCGGTGACGTCGCCGACGATCGACTCGATCTCGATGTCGTCGTCGCCGTGGCGGATCTTGCTGCCGGCCGCGACCGGCAGGTTGAGCAGGCGGGCGAAGTGCGAGGCGGTCTTGGCGTTGCCGAGATCGGGCGAGACGACCACCGTGTTGCTCAGGTCGCGACCCCGGTAGTGGTTGGCGAGTACGCCGATCGCCGTGAGGTGGTCGACCGGCACGGAGAAGAACCCGTGCACCTGCGGCGCGTGTAGTTCCATCGTCAACACCCGGTCGGCGCCGGCGGTGTGGATGAGGTCGGCGACCAAGCGCCCCCCGAGAGAGATACGCGAGGCGTCCTTCTTGTCGGAACGTGCATAAGCGTAGTGCGGGATGACTGCGGTGATCTGTGCCGCCGAAGCGCCGCGGGCCGCGTTGATCATCATGAGCAGCTCGACCAGGTGGTCCTGCGTGGGCGGCACCAGCGGCTGAACGATGTACACGTCGCGCTGGCGGCAGTTGACGAGCAACTGGGCCTGCAGGCAGTCGTTGCTGAACCGCCGGATCTCGGAGGGGGAGAGCGGAACCCCCAGGTAGCGGCAGATGTCACGGGCAAGCCCTTCATGGGCGCTGCCGGAGAACACGATCACGTCACGCACGAGATACCTCGGTTCGGGAGCGTTGCACGGTGGGCCGGCCACCGTCCGTCCAGGCACTCAGGCTATGCCACGGCAGCGACCGGAGGCCGCCGCAGCCACGGGGTGTCGGGCCGAGCGAGCGCTGCCGGTGCCATGAGGGTGCCCGGGCTCGTCATCGGCCACCCGGGAGGCAAATCGTCGTTGAAACTCCTTACGCCCCAGTGAATGTGCACGTGAGAGCACCTTTGCGCGATACTGGACGGGTGTCCAGGCGTAGGGGCCCGGATTCGTGCTGCGTCAGCCAGAGACGAGGCGCGAATGTGCGCAGCGAGTAGACGGGAGTGGAGCCGGTGGACAGCGACGACCAAGCCCGCGAGAGGCTCGTGGCGGTGGCTCGCGACATGTTCGCCCGGCACGGCTACGAGGCCGTGAGTGTGCGCGACATCGCCCGCTCGGCCCGTGTCGCACCGGCGTGCGTCTCGGCTCTGTTCGGCTCGAAGGTCGGTCTGTACGTGGCCTCGATATCGCGAGCGGGTCTGGAGGCGAGCGAGCAGGTGCCGCTGACCGACCTCGGGTCGTATTTCGTCGCCGCGATCGTGCACCGCTACCGTCGCGGTGAGCCGGAGCCGTGGCTGCAGATGATGCGCTACATCGAGACCGCCTCCGGAGCCGATGCGCCGCGCTACGTCTTCGCTCGCCGTATCGACGCGTCGCTCACCCGACGGCTGGGCGAGAACGTCGACGGGCGTCGGCGCACGCGAATCCTGGTCTCGCTGCTCATCGGTCTGGCCGAAGCGCTGCGAACGGCCGGGATGCTCGACGGCGCGTCGAACGCGTCGTTCGGCGAGTTCGTCGATTCGTACACCCGCCTGGCTCAGGACCTTGTCACACCCCCGACGTAGCCTCATGGCATGAGCGAGCCGTCGGGTAGTGCATGCGCGGGAGTGGCCCGCGTGATGGGGCTGGAGTCGGAATACGGCATCAGCGTCCCCGGCGATCCGGCGGCGAATCCGATGATCCTCTCCGGCCTGGTCGTGCGCGCGTATGCCGACGTGGTGGCACCCGGCACAGGCGCTCGCGTGGCGCGGTGGGACTACGGTGGCGAATCGCCGCTGCAGGACGCGCGGGGCTGGAGCCTGCAGCGTGATCTCGCCGATGCGTCGATGCTTACCGACGAGTGGCAGAACGACGTGCGGGTCGCGAACTGCGTCACGCCCAACGGTGCCCGCCTGTACGTCGACCACGCCCATCCCGAGTACAGCTCCGGCGAATGCCTCACCCCGCGTGAAGTGATCACGTGGGACAGGGCGGGGGAGCAGCTCGTGGCCGACGCCGCGGCAGCGATCAGCCCGGAGCAGTTGGCGCAGGCCGACTCGACAGGCAGCCAGGTGGTGCTTTACAAGAACAACACCGACGGCAAGGGCTCGTCGTACGGCACGCACGAGAACTACCTCATCGACCGCGCGGTTCCGTTCGACCGCGTCGCGACCGGGCTCATTCCGTATTTCGTTGCCCGTCAGGTGATCACCGGTTCCGGCCGAGTGGGCCTCGGGCAGAAGTCCGAGGGGGCTGGGTATCAGATCGGTTCGCGCAGCGACTTCATGGAGGCGCTCGTCGGACTCGAGACCACGTTCTTGCGGCCGCTGGTGAATACCCGCGACGAGCCGCATTCGAGCCCCGAGCGGTATCGGCGGCTGCACGTGATCAACGGCGACGCGAACATGTGCGACGTGGCGGGGCTGCTCAAGGTAGGCATGACGTCGCTGATCCTCGGGGTCATCGAATCGGGTGAGGTGCCGGAGCGGCTGCGGCTGTACGACCCGCTCGCCGATCTAAGGGCGGTGTCGCGCGACCTCACGGTCACGCACAAACTCACGCTGCTCGACGGTTCGACACTCACCGCAGTCGAACTGCTGCGCGAGTACCTCGAACTCGTCGTCGCTTGGCTCGACCGCGAGGGAGCGACTGGACAGCCGGGCGGTACCGACGCCGACACCGCCGAGGTGTTGCGCCTGTGGGACGAGGTGCTCACGACGCTGGCCGAAGACCCTCGAGCTGCGGCCCCGCGACTCGACTGGGCGGCGAAGCTCGAACTGCTGGAGCGCTACCGGGGCCGCGACGGATTGGCCTGGGGCGACCCGAAACTGGCGGCGATCGACATCCAATGGTCCGATCTGCGCCCCGGCAAGGGGCTGGCGCGAGCGCTCGAAAAGGCCGGTCGCATCGAACGCCTCATTTCGCAGGCGGAGGTCGACGCTGCCGTGCACACCCCGCCCCCGAGCACGAGGGCGTGGCTGCGCGGTACGTGCGTGGCGCGGTTCGGTGAGGTGCACGCGGCCTCGTGGCAGTCGGTCGCGTTCGACCTGGCCGGTGGCCCACGTCTGTCGTGCCCCGAACCGTTGGCCGGATCGAGGGAGGCGGTCGGTGACCTGTTCGACGCAGACCCCGACGCGGCGGCGCTCATCGCGGCCGTTGCCGAGCGCTGGGGCGAACCGGCGTGAGCTACGGCCGCGGCGACGCGGCTATGTTTGAACGCAGAATGCACACCGGCGCCGTGTCACGCGACAGGCGACGGATCGTCGGCGGCGGTGTGCAGGCCAGGAGGAGAGAGATGGCACGTCAAGAACGCATCCAGCCGAGCAGCGAATACCAAGATGCGGTTCCGCCGCCCGAGCCGGGCCCGGTGGCACCGTCGGCAGGTGCGCGCAAGGCCGAGCTCGACGCGGACATCGACTCGGTTCTCGACGAGATCGACTCGGTTCTCGAGACCAACGCGGCCGACTTCGTCACCAACTTCGTGCAGAAGGGCGGCCAGTGACCGACAGCGGGGTGCCGTTGAGCGGCGTGCCTGGGAGCTCGTTCGTCGAGCACCTGCAGGCCACGGCCCCTCATCTGCTGCCGTCGGCACGCGTGTCGCACACGACCCCCGGCGGTGAGTCGTTGGCGGCGCCGCACGGAACCACGATCGTGGCCGCGGTGTTCGACGGAGGCGTGGCTATCGCCGGTGACCGTCGTGCGACCCTCGGGCACCTCATCGCGAGCCACGACATCGAGAAGGTCTTCATCACCGACTCGGCCTCGGCTGTCGGTATCGCGGGTACGGCCGGCATCGCGGTCGAGCTGGTGAAGCTGTTCGGTGTCGAACTCGAGCACTACGAGAAGATCGAGGGCGCGCGCCTGTCGACGGAGGGCAAGGCGAACCGCCTCGCCACGATGTTGCGGGGGCATCTCCCGCTGGCGATGCAGGGTCTGGCGGTGCTGCCGATGCTGGTGGCGTACGACCCTTCCGCAGGCAAGGGGCGGATCTACTCGTACGACGTGACGGGTGGCTGCTACGAAGAGCGCGATCATCACAGCGTCGGCTCGGGATCGCTGTTCTCGCGCGGGTCGCTGAAGAAGCTCTGGCGGCGAGGCATGACGGCCGACGACGCCGTGCGCGTACTGGTCGAGGCGCTTTTCGATGCGGCCGACGACGACAGCGCCACGGGCGGCCCCGATGTGTCGAGGCGCATCTGGCCCACGTGCGCGGTCGTGACGGCCGACGACGCCGAAATCGTCTCCGACGAGCACCTCGAGCGCGTGGTCGAGTCGGTGGTGCAGGCGCGGCGCAGCCGCTGGGACTCGGTGGGTGCCCGATGAGCATGCCGTTCTACATCTCTCCCGAACAACTGGTCAAAGACCGCGCCGATTTCGCGCGCAAGGGCATCGCGCGGGGCCGCTCGGTGATCGTCGGGTCCTGTCTCGATGGCGTCGTGTTCGTGGCCGACAACCCGTCGCGTTCGTTGCACAAGGTCTCGGAGATCTACGACCGCATCGCTTTCGCGGCGGTCGGCAAGTACAACGAATTCGAGAACCTGCGGGTCGCCGGTGTGCGGTACGCCGATATGCGCGGATATTCGTACGCGCGCAGCGATGTCACCGCGCGTGCCCTGGCCAACGCCTATTCGCAGTCGCTCGGCGCGATGTTCACACAGGGCCCCAAGCCGTTCGAGGTCGAGCTTGCAGTGGCTGAAGTGGGGGCGGCGCCGGAGCAGGACGAGCTGTACCGGCTGACCTTCGACGGCAGCATCGCCGACGAGTCCGGGTTCATCGCCATGGGCGGGCAGAGCGAGGCTCTCGACTCCCGATTGGCCGAAGAATGGCAGCCGGGCCTGGCGCTCGCCGACGCGGTGCGTCTTGCCGCCAGGCTGCTCTTCAAGGATGTCGCACAGGGCACGAGCGACAGCCGCGCCGACTCCCTCGAGGTGGCGCTACTCGACAGGGCCCGGCCGCGACGCACCTTCCGTCGTGTCACAGGCGCGGCGGTCTCGGCTCTGCTGGCGACGCCGGGGGAGGTCGGCGCTCCGTGAGCTACCAGCATCCGCGGATCATGGGCCTCGAAACGGAGTTCGGGGTCTCGTTCACCGAGGGTGGTCGCAAGCGGCTCGCTCCCGACGAGGCGGCGCGGGCCATGTTCCGCGACATCGTGCGGGTCGACAGATCGTCGAACGTGTTCTGCGAGAACGGGGCTCGTCTCTACCTCGACGTCGGTAACCACCCCGAGTACGCGACCGCCGAGTGCACCGACCTGCGCGACCTGCTCGACCAGGACAGGGCGGGCGAGCTGGTGATGCTCGACCTCATGGACACGGCCGAGCGGTATCTCGCCGAAGACGGCGTCAACGGCATCTTGCACCTGTTCAAGAACAACATCGACTCGGCCGGCAATTCGTACGGCTGCCACGAGAACTACATGGTGCCGCGCAGCAGCCGTCTCGACGAGCTGAGCGCCGCCCTCGTGCCGTTTCTCGTGACTCGCCAGGTCACGTGCGGCGCCGGCCACCTGTCGCTGCCTCCGCTGGGCTCCGACGACCTGCCCCGCTTCTGTGTCTCTCAGCGTGCCGACGTGGTCTGGGAGGGGGTCTCGAGCGCGACCACGCGATCGCGCCCGATGATCAACACCCGCGACGAACCGCACGCCGCGGCCGAGACCCACCGGCGGCTGCACGTGATCGTCGGCGATTCGAACATGAGCGAGGCGTCGACCCTGCTCAAGGTCGGGTCGACCGAGCTGTTGCTGCGTTTTCTCGAAAGCGGCGGCGAACTGCCGGGCATGACCCTCGATTCGGAGGCGAAGGCCATCCGGGCCATCAGTCTCGACCGCAACGAACCGGTGAAACTCGCCGACGGCCGCACGATCACGGCGGCGCAGGTACAGCGCGCCCACTTCGACGTGGTGGAGTCGTTCACACGAGCCGAGGGCTACCCCGGCGCGCACGACCGTCAGGTGCTCGAGCTGTGGGACCGCGTGCTCACCGGCCTCGAGCGCGACGACCTCGCGGCCCTCGAGCGCGACGTCGACTGGGTGGTCAAGCTGCGGATGATCGAGCGGTTCATGGACCGCTCGGGCGTGGGTATCGACGACCCGAGGGTTGCCGCGATCGACCTGCTCTTCCACGACATCCGCCCCGGACGCGGCCTCTTTCGCAAGTTGGAGGAGGCGGGCGCGGTCACGCGCATCACGACCGAGGCGTCCGCGCGGGCGGCGGTCGACACGCCTCCGCCGACGCGCGCCACGGTGCGCGGCGCGTTCATCCGGGCCGCCCGGGCGAACGGCTACACCTACGCCGCCGACTGGAGTCACGTGCGCGTCAGTGGCCGTCTCGAGGCGATGGTCACGCTGCTCGATCCGTTCGCCTCGACGAACACGACGGTCGACGCCCTCATCCGCAGGATGAGCGAGAGCTGAAGCTCGGCCGACGACGACGGTCACATCGCCGGGCGTTGCGTGCGTCGGGTGAAACGAAACGGCTCGCGTGGCGATGGTTCTGTCGTATGGATGACCACTCCTCGGTGCAGCCGTTCGGCGGAGGCGACGTGCCCTCGTGTCCGCGCGCAATCTTGCGGCCCCATAAACACGATGTTCGTCGTGCAAGATCACGGTTCGGCCACGAATGGAACTCGATGGTGTCCACCGCGCCCGATCGCTCGTTCAACGTCCAGACGGCGCGTCTAAGGTGAAGGCCCTTGAACCACGCAAAGAAGGTCTCGTAGTGCGTAATTCCACCATCCGGGTGTTGTCGGCGGCAGCTCTGATGGCCGTCACACTCACTGCTTGTGGTTCTCCCGAAACACCGGACGGCTCGGCTACGTCGCCGCCCGACACGGTCACTTCCGAGGCGGAACAGCCCACCTCAGGCGCGCTCGAGGGCATCCAGGTCGAGGCGGGTTCACAAGGGCAGGCACCGACCGTGACGCTGCCGTCGACGCCGTTCACCGTGACCGAGACCGCGCTGCGCGTCGTCACAGAAGGCACCGGCCGGGACATCAAGCCGGAAGACACCGTCACCGCCAACTACCTGCTCATCAACGGTCGCGACGGCAAGCAGCGCGCGTCGATGTGGGGCACGAACCAGGCGGAGTTGCCGTTGCCCCGTATCCCGCAGTTCGCAGGACTCGTCGGTGCCAAGCTCGGCTCGACCGTGCTCGTGGCGATGCCTGCGGGTGACGCGCTCGGTGGCCAGGGCGACGAGAAGCTCGACATCAAGGCTGATGACACGCTCGTCTACGTGCTCGACGTGGTCAAGGCCCAGGCTCCGCTGACCCAGGCCGAGGGCGATACGGTGACGCCGCCTGAGGGCCTACCGAAGGTGACGATGGGCAACTCGCCGCAGGAGCCCGCCACGTTCACGATGCCGAAGGGCAACCCTCCGACCGAGACGGTGGCGCAGCCGCTCATCCGCGGCAAGGGGCCGACGGTGACGTCGGGGCAGACGATTCGCGTCACGTACACCGGCGTCACGTGGCGCGACCCGGGCACCCCGTTCGACTACTCCGGTAAGTCGGCGCAGGGCTACGCCCAATTCAGGGTCGGCACGGGCAACCTCATCAAGGCCTGGGACGAGCACCTCGTCGGGCAGACGGTGGGCACCCGGCTCTTGCTCGTCGTGCCCCCGAAGGACGGGTACGGAGAAGCGGGCAGCGGCGAGGCCATCAAGGGCACCGACACGCTCGTGTTCGTCGTCGACATCCTCGACGCAAGCTGAGCAGGCCGGGTTAGGTTGGTGGCGATGCCACCGACCCCAGCCGCCGCAAAGACAGAGCGCCTGCTCAATCTCGTTCTCGCGCTGCTGTCCACGCGTCGCCCGCTGACGAAGGGGCAGATCCGGGCAGCGGTGCCGCAGTACGAGCAATCCGACGACGCCGCGTTCGACCGCATGTTCGAGCGTGACAAAGACGAACTGCGCGAGCTCGGCATCCCGCTGGTCACCGAGCACATCGACACATTCTTTCTCGACGAGGCGGGGTATCGCATCGATCGGCGCGAGTACGCGCTGCCGCCGATCGAGTTCACGCCCGAAGAGATCGAGGTGCTCGGCCTGGCCTCGAATACGTGGTCGGAGGGCGTGATGGCCCCGCGGGCAGCCGCCGCCCTGCGCAAGCTCGCCGCAGCAGGCGTCGAGACGGAGGCGCCCGACGGCGCCGACGCAGACCCCGCCTCCGGACTCGTCGTGGGCACCAGCGAGCCCTCGTTCGAAGCACTGCGAGCGGCAGTCGTCAGCCGCACCCCCGTGACGTTCGGGTACCGCAAGGCCAACGGAGACGAGCAACGGCGACGGCTTCAGCCGTGGCGGTTGCAGGGATGGCACGGGCGTTGGTATGTCACGGGATTCGACCGCGACCGCGACGAGCCGCGCGTGTTCCGGCTGCAGCGGGTGGCGGGAACCGTGAAGACCGCAGGTACTCCCGGGTCGTACGACATTCCCGCCGGTCATGACGCGTTGGCCATGATCCGACGAGCGGTTGATCCGGCGGCGGGCGGCACGGCGTTGCTGTACGTGGCGCGTGGCGCGGGCTTCGACCTCCGGCGTCGTGCGCGCTCCGCCGACGACGGTGGGCCCGTGGAGGGGAGTGAACGCCTGGCCGCACAGGCCCCACCCGGATTCGAGATCCTGTCGGTCGACTACGCAGAGCTCACTCGGATGGCCGAAGACGTGGCCGCCTACGGTCCCGATGTCGTGGTCGTCGGACCTCCGCGACTGCGGGAGTGCGTGATCTCGCTGTTACGAGGTGCGGCAGATGCTCACGGGCCGCAGCGCGCGGCGACGAGGAGGTCGCACTGATGGCACCCGAATCCGCGACCGCGCGACTGGGGCGTCTGCTCACGATGGTGCCGTGGCTGCTGCAGCATCCGGGCGCCCCCATCGGCACGGTCGCCTCCACGTTCGGCATCACTGCCGCTCAGGTCGAGGCCGACCTCTCGCTTATCTTTCTGTGCGGCACTCCTGGCGGTATGCCGCAAGACCTCATCGAGGCCGACTGGGAGGGCGGCGAGGTGTACGTCGGCAACGCCGACGAGATCTCTCGGCCGCTGCGCCTGGCGCCCGACGAGGCGCTGACTCTCATGGTCGGCCTGCGCGCGCTTGCCGCTGTGCCAGGTCTCGCTGATCCGGCCGTGGTCGACACGGCGCTGGCCAAGCTGGGCGAGGCGACCGGGCACACCGGCGGAGACGACGCCTCCGGCCTCGCCGACCGAATCGGCGTCGAACTGGCCGACGACGCCTCCGCGCAGTGGGTGGCGGTCGTGCGCCGCGCCCTCCGCGAGTGTAGGCGGCTGCGCATCGACTACCTCAACCTCGCCCGCGACGAGGTCACGACTCGCGACGTCGACCCGATGCGGCTGACACACGCCGGAGCGCACTGGTACCTCGAAGCGTGGTGCCACCGGGCGACCGACGTGCGGCTCTTCCGTCTCGACCGGCTGCGAGCCGCCGAGGTGCTCGACGTCGACGGCACACCTCCGGCGGAGGCCACCTCGCGCCTCGACGAGGGGGTGCTGTACACGGCCACAGAAGGCGCGGTGGAGGTGAGCCTCGAGGTCGGGCCATCAGCCCGGTGGATCGCCGACTACTACCCGCACCTGTCCGTCCGGGGCGCAGAGTCCGGTGACACCGAGAGCCCCGACGGCACGCTGACGGTCACGTTGCTCGCCGATGACCCTGCCTGGGTGCGGCGGCTCATGTGGCGGCTCGGGGGAGCGGCGCGGGTCGTGTCACCGGCCTTTCTCGCCTCCGACATCGCCCGCGGAGCCTCGCGTGCCCTAGATGCCTACCCCGAGACAGCCGGCTGATCGGCAGATCGGCAGATTGGGCCGGGTGACGACTCCGCGTGCGAGCCGATCTGCCTCCTGCGCGTGAGCGACAAGTGAACTGCGCATAATCTGGGCTGAACGGTTCGAGGTCGAGAGGGTGAAGCGACCTGGGCAGACATCGCGGCAGGGTGAGATCGTCACTGGAGCACGCCTAGACTGGCGATGTCTGTGGCACGGTCGTACGACCTCGCCCGCATAAGGCACCGCACAACGCACCCGAAAGCACGAACGGAGAGGCACGACATGCCCGCATGGCTCGGCGGACCTGAAATGGTCGTCATCGTTCTCGTGATCGTCATCGTCTTCGGGTGGAAGAAGCTGCCCGACGCCGCCCGTAGCCTCGGCCGCTCGATGCGCATCTTCAAGGCCGAGGTCGACGAGATGAAGCGCGAGCCGAGTGCCGCCAGCCGTGACACGGTCGAGGGCAAGGTGGAGAACAGGTCGGCCACGTCCGAGGCTTCGGCGAGTGCTCCTGAGCGGGGCGAAGGTCCGAGCACCGGCTCCACCGCCGCCGATTCACCGGTCGACAACAACCGCTCCTGAATCACGCGTACATGACGGCGAGTCGAGAAGTGGCGAAAGCAGGAGCGCCCGAGCCTGCGCGTAGGCGCACGAAGAAGGACCCCGAGGGGCGCATGCCGCTCGTGGCTCACCTTCGCGAGCTCCGCAACCGCTTTCTCGTCTCGCTTGTCGCGATCCTCATCGGGGCTGTGCCGGGCTGGATGTGGTACGAGACCATCCTCAACACCCTCACCGCCCCGCTGCGTCTGCGTAACGGCGACATCAACTACGCCAACCTCACGGCGCCCTTGGCCGTGCAGATTCAGGTCTCGCTGTTCGTGGCGCTGATCCTGGCCAGCCCGATCTGGATCTACCAGATCTGGGCGTTCATCATGCCGGGGCTCAAGAAGAACGAGAAGTGGACGGCGCTCGCCTTCATGCTGTCTGCGATCCCGCTGTTCATCGGCGGCTGCTATCTCGCCTACGTGACCCTGCCGAAGGCCGTCGTCATCCTGCTGGGCTTCACGCCCTCGGAGGGCGTCAACATCGTCCCGGCCTCCGACTACCTCACGTTCGCGACGCGATTCATCGTCGCGTTCGGGTTCGCCTTCCTGCTGCCGGTCTTTCTCGTCGGGCTCAACCTCATCGGCATCCTGCCTGCGGCGACCATGCTGCGCGGCTGGCGCTTCGCCGTGGTGGGCATCTTCATCTTCGCCGCCCTCATCACCCCGACGCCTGACCCGTGGACGATGTTCGGCCTGGCTCTGCCGATGGTCGTGCTCTATTTCCTCGCCTACGGCGTGGCCCTACTGCTGGACAAGCGAAAGGCGAAGCGGCGCCCCGACTGGTCCGACCTCGACGACACGGAAGCCAGTCCGCTGTAGTTGCGTGATCGCGACGTTGTCGGCGGGCTGCCGTAGCCTGGCGTCATGTCGTCCCCTGCGGAGCGTTATGCCCGATCTCGCGCGAAGGGGGCCTCGAAGCATCCCCGGCTGGCAGAGATGGCCGCGACCTTCGATTTTCCGCTCGACGATTTTCAGGAGCGGGCCTGCGGTGCTCTGGAGGAGGGGCGCAGCGTTCTCGTCGCAGCCCCGACCGGCGCGGGTAAGACCGTCGTCGGGGAGTTCGCGGTGTTCTTGGCCCTCGCCTCCGGGGGCAAGACCTTTTACACGACCCCGATCAAGGCGCTCTCGAACCAGAAGTACAACGATCTTTCCTCCCGCTACGGCAGCGCGAATGTCGGTTTGCTGACGGGAGATTCGTCGATCAACGGCGAGGCGCCGATCGTCGTGATGACCACCGAGGTCCTCCGCAACATGATGTACGCGGGCTCCGACACGCTGCGGGGCCTGCAGTACGTGGTGATGGACGAGGTGCACTACCTCGCCGACCGCTCGCGGGGCGCGGTGTGGGAAGAGGTCATCATCCACTTGCCCGGTGATGTGCTGGTGGTGGCGCTCTCGGCCACCGTGAGCAACGCGGAGGAGTTCGGCGACTGGCTCGGCACCGTGCGCGGCGAGACGGAGGTCGTGGTCGAAGAGCACCGGCCGGTGCCGCTGTGGCAGCACATGTTGGTCGGCCCGGCGCTGTTCGACCTCTTCGTCGATTCGACCTCCGACGTTCCCGTGCGTTCCGAAAGGCACGAGAGGCACGAGAAGCGTGGTGAGGGCGCCAAGCGCGGCAAGGGCGGCCGGGGCGACAGTGCTGCGCCTGAGCGGCCGGACGTATCGCGATTCGAGGGAGCCGTGGTGAACCCGGATCTGCTCGAAGCGATCAGGTCGACGAGGGCGACCACCGACCGTAGGGGGCGGCTCGAAGACGCGGGGGCACCTCGCGGCAGGCGCGGTCGGCAGGCACGGGGGCGCGGCGGGGCCGGCCGGTACCACGACATGCAGCGTGACTTGCGAAACGGGCGAGACTCCAACTGGGGCGATCGCCGCAGTTCAGACGGGTCAGGCTCTGGTACAGGTCGAAGCTTCCAGGGGCGGCCCGGGCAGGCGAGCCGCGCTCAAGTGATCGATCGCCTCGACCGTGAGGGACTGCTCCCGGCCATCACGTTCATCTTCAGTCGGGTCGGTTGCGACGCTGCCGTCACCCAATTGCTGCAGCACGGTACGAGGTTGACGACCGCGAGCGAGGCCGACCAGATCCGCGAGATCGTCGAGCGGCGGGTCGCGAGCCTGGCGGCCGAAGACCTGTCGGTGCTGCACTACTGGGAGTTTCTCGAGGCGGCCCAGCGCGGTTTCGCCGCCCACCACGCCGGGATGCTCCCGACCTTCCGCGAGATCGTCGAAGAACTCTTCGTCGGTGGCTGGATCAGGGCCGTGTTCGCAACGGAGACACTGGCGCTCGGCGTCAACATGCCCGCGCGCACCGTGGTGATCGAGAAGCTCGTCAAGTTCAACGGCGAGACCCACGCCGACATCACCCCCGCGGAGTACACGCAGCTCACCGGCCGTGCGGGGCGTCGTGGCATCGACATCGAGGGCCATGCGGTCGTTCTGTGGAACCCCCGCGTCGACCCGCTCGCCGTCGGCGGCCTCGCCTCCACTCGCACGTATCCGCTGCGCAGCAGCTTCCGGCCCACGTACAACATGGCCGTCAACCTCGTCGCCCAGTTCGGCCGTGAGCGCGCCCGAGACATCCTTGAGACATCGTTCGCGCAGTTTCAGGCCGACCGCGCCGTCGTGGGGCTCAGCCGCCAGGTGCGCGAGCACGAGGAGGCGCTCGCAGGCTACGCCGAGGCGATGGCCTGTCACCTCGGCGACTTCGAGGAGTACGCGGCTCTGCGGCACGAGCTCGGTCGCCTGGAGAAGGACGCGGCCAAGCAGCGGGGTATGCGTGAACGTGTTGCCACGGCCGAGTCGCTCGACGCCCTGCGTCCCGGCGACGTGGTGCTGGTGCCGATCGGTCGGCGCACGGAGAAATGCGTCGTCGTGCCGGTGGGCCGCGACGGCACGATCACGGTGGTCACAGAGGACGCACGCCTGCGCACTCTCGATGCGGAGGAGCTGCGTGAGGCGGTCGTGCCGATCGGTCACGTGCGGCTCGGCAAGCGCATCAACTACCGCAACCCGAAGGCCCGCCGCGACCTCGCCTCCACGGTGCGCGCCCAGGTGCGCGACGTGCCGCCCGGTCACGATGAGCGCACTCGTGCCGCCCAGACCGGCAATGGCAGTAGTGGGGGTGGCGACCGTACCGGGGGCAAGCACGGTGCACACGCCCGTAAGCGTGCGGGCGTCGACTCCGACGTGGAAGCCCGCGTCAGCGCACTTCGCAAGCAGATCAAGGCGCACCCGTGCCACGGCTGCAACGACCGTGAGCACCACGCCCGCTGGGCCGAACGGTGGTGGCGGCTCGAGCGCGAGACCCGCCGCCTCCGCGGTCGGGTCGAGGGGCGCACCAACTCCGTGGCCAGGGTGTTCGACCGCACGTGCGCAGTGCTCACCGGGCTCGGGTACCTCGACGACGACGGTGGGCGCGTCACCGACGCGGGCAAGCGGCTCGCGCGCATCTATACCGAACGTGACCTGCTGACCGCTGAGTGCCTGCGTGAGGGCGTCTGGGAGGGGCTCGACGCTGCGGGTCTGGCTGCAGCCGTGTCGTGCCTGGTCAACGAGCCACGCAACGAAGAGCGGGAGTCGAGCCCGCGCGCCGGCGGTATCCGATTGGCGACCGCGCACGACGAGATGGTGCGGCTGTGGAGCGCGATCGACGATACGGAGGAGTCGCACGACCTGCCGCGAACTCCGTACCCGGATCCGGGGATCGCACACCTGGTCCACGCGTGGGCTAGGGGACAGCGACTGGACACGGTGTTGTCGGAGACCGAGTTGGCGGCGGGCGATTTCGTGCGCCGCTGCAAGCAGGTCGTAGACCTCCTCGACCAGATCGCCGTAGCCACGGGATCGCCTCAGATGGCCGCCACGGCCCGAGCGGCGGTAGACGCCATCATGCGAGGGGTCGTCGCGGCCGACCGACTCGACTGAGCGGTTCGGCTCAGTCGAGAGGAAACACCGACTGAGCCAGCGAGGGAGAATCGAGCGGTCTGCGCGCGAGCGAAGCGAGCCGCAGGCCGGGAGGCTCGGACTGAGCGGTTCGGCTCAGTCGAGAGAAAACGCCGACTGAGCGGGTGTTGACCCTGACGTTGCGTCAGGCGTCACAGTGGTGTTCATGAGCGAGACGACAACCGCGACGAACGGGTCGATGACTGTCGGGCAGGTGGCGGCTCTGGTGGGCGTGAGTGTGCGAACGCTGCACCACTGGGACCGCATCGGCCTTGTGCACCCGACCGGGCGCACGTTCTCCGACTACCGGGTGTACTCCTCCGACGACATCGCGCGTATCCAGCAGGTGCTCGTGTATCGGGAGGCTGGGTTTCCGTTGGCGGAGGTCGGGCAGTTGCTCGACGACCCGGCCCTCGACGAGGCCGCGCACCTGCGCAGGCAGCGTGAGTTGCTCGTGGAGCGGATCGCTCATCTGACGGAGATGGTCTCCGCAGTGGACACGATGATGGAGGCGATTTCGATGGGCTCGAAGCTGACACCGGCCGAGAAGGCCGAGATCTTCGGAAGCGACTGGAACCCCGACTACGAGACCGAGGCCGAAGAGCGCTGGGGCGACACGGAGCAGTGGGCGCAGTCGCAGCAGCGCGCGGCGAAGCTGAGCAAGGAGGACTGGGAGAAGGTCAAGGCGGAGGGCGACGCGCTCGACTCCGACATGGCCGCGGCTCTGCGGGCCGGGGTGCAGCCCGGCTCCGACGAGGCGAATGCCCTGGCGGAGCGGCACCGCGCGTCGATCGACCAGTTCTACGACTGCACGCTCTCGATGCAGGTGTGCCTGGGCAAGATGTACATCGGCGACCCGCGGTTCACCGAGCGTTACGACGCGGTTGAGCCGGGGCTGGCCCAGTGGCTCCACGAGGTGATCGACGCGAACGCTCGCGCCAACGGCGTCGACCCCGAGACCGCGGTCTGGGAGTGAAGCGGGTGTGCGACCGTCTGCTCACAGGGGGGCGTGCGGTTGCGTGATCACTCGTCCTTGGTGAAGTAGGGCTCCGGCTCGGGGTCGGGCCTCTCAGAGATGCCGAGGGCGTTGAGCAGCCTGTCGAAGGTGGTGCCGAGACGGTACTCGTACGCGATTTTCGACAGGAGTGGCAGGTCGGCGACGCCGCGGGGGAGCAGGGGAGAGAACTGCTCCACCGGGGCGTCGCGGGCCACCAGCACGACGTGGGGTGCGAGGTCGAGGTAGTCGCTCGCGTCCAGGATCTTCGTACGTTGTGCCGCAGTGAGTTTCGATGTGGCGTCCGCTGCGGCGGCCCGGATTCCGGTGACGTCGCCGTACGTTTCGAGCAGGGTGCGCGCAGTCTTCTCACCGACGCCCTTGACGCCCGGCAGGCCATCGCTGGGGTCGCCGCGCAAGATCGCGAAGTCGGCGTATCCGGGCCCGCCAGGCACGCCGTACGTGTCGGTGAGGTACTTCTCGTTGACCAGTTCGGCTCCGCGAACTCCTTGCTTGGCGGTGTACAGCACGTCGATGCCGCGCGAGTCGTCGACCAACTGGAACAGGTCCCGGTCGCCGGTCACGATGTGGATCGGCGGCATGGGCTTCTCAGGCGAGCCGGCCCATCGGTGCGCGAGTGTGCCGATGACGTCGTCGGCCTCGTAGCCAGGACATCCGACGCGCGCGATGCCGAGGGCCCGCAACGCGTCGGCGATCACGTCGACCTGCTCGTTCAGCGCCGGCGGAGTGTCTTCACGTTCCACGCCGTCGGGGCCGACGACGACGCGGTGGGCCTTGTACGAAGCGATGGCGGCGACGCGAAACGCCGGTCGCCAGTCGTCGTCCCAACACGCCACGAGGCCGCCGGGGGAGTACGTGGTGAGTAGCGAGCTGATCATGTCGAAGAACCCACGCAGGGCGTTGTTCGGAGGCTCGCAGGGATTCGACCTGCGGTCGGGGACGCCGTAGAACGCGCGGAAGTACAGCGACGCCGCGTCGAGAAGCAGCAGGGGCCCGGTCACACAAGCGAGGTTACCCGGCTCCGATCCGTTCAGACCGGCGGGCCGGAGGGTTATGGGGCCAGGTGTTCGAGCCGCCCCGGTTACGTAGTCGGTTCGTGACGAAGAGGGCCTCTGAGTGGCCCGTGAGCTTGCCCGTTCGAGTGACTCCGTTTGGCGTGCTCGGACAGATCCCTTACTCTCGACTTACTCGCTTTCTGACCAGCGTGTTCGCATTGTTTGTGCTGGTCAGTGGGCATTTGGAGTCCCCTTGACCGGGGCCGTGAGAACGGTAGGTTGGGGGTGTCTTCCGGACGTCGGACCTCTCGTGGATCGACTCGTGCAAGGCCCGCCAGCTCAGTAGAAAACGTCGGCCGCAAGGTGCGACGGCCCCAACGGCGAGGCGGGCCTTGCCATCCGCCGGAGGGCGTGGTGTCGCGTCGCGGGGGAGAGACGCGGCCCGCGACCCCGCCCCAAGGGCGGCGGTTCGGCGGTGAAGGCGGACCTCTAGGCTGAGGTCATGCTGCGACTGCTCTTCGCCATCGCCGGTGGCCTGGCGTTGTGGCTCTCGTTTCCATCGATGAACCTGTGGTTCTTCGCTCCGCTCGGCGTCGCTCTCATCGCGATCGCCACGGCGGGCGCACGGGCCTGGCAGGGCGCGGCCCTCGGCATGGTGGCGGGCGTCGCCTTCTTCTGGCCGCTGCTCACCTGGATCGGTATCTACCTCGGCCCTCTGCCCGTGGTGGCGCTCGTGACGCTCGAGGCGTTGTACGTGGCCCTCGCCGGATGGGCGATGTCGATCGTCCAGCGCCCGTCGCGCGGCCGAGTGGCGGACCTCGTGACTCCGGTTCTCGTTGCCTGCGCCTGGGTGGTGCCCGAGTGGCTCCGCTCGATCACGCCCTTCGGTGGATTCGGTTGGGGGCGGCTCGCTTTCGGCCAGGCAGACGCTCCCTACGCGCCGCTGGTGGCCTATCTCGGGTCGAACGGGCTCAGCTTCGTCGTCGCGCTCATGGGGGCGCTGCTCGCCTCCGTGGTCGTGCGGATACTTGCTCCGTCGGGGCCGCCGCCCTCCGGACGCTCGGTGCTCGTGCCTCTGGGGGCCGTCGTCGTGCTGGCCCTTCCTGCCGCGCTGCTGCCGACAACCTTCGGCGCCCCCGAGGGGACAGCGCGGGTTCTCGCCGTGCAGGGCAACGTGCCCAAACCGGGTCTCGATTTCAACGAGGAGCGGCGGGCCGTCACCGACAACCACGCACGGGCCACGCTCGAAGCGGCGCAGCGAATCGCCTCGGGCGAACTGGCCCGCCCCGATCTCGTGTTGTGGCCCGAAAACTCCTCCGACATCGACCCGCTCCGCAACGAAGACGCGCAGCAGGTCATCACCACGGCCGTCGAGGCCATCGGTGCGCCCACGCTCGTCGGAGCGGTGTTGCGGGAACCGGTCGAGCACCTCTCGAACGCGGCTCTGCTCTATCAGCCGGGGGTGGGCATCGTCGAGAGGTACGTGAAGCAGCGGCCCGTGCCGTTTGCGGAGTACATGCCCTACCGCGCGTTCTTCCGCTCGATCACGCCGATGGTCGACCTTCTCACCACAGACTTCGCGCCGGGTGACCGGGATGTCGTGTTCACGGTGCCGAGCGCGAGCGGCACTCCGATCCGGTTCGCGAGCCCGATCTGCTTCGAAGTCTCGATCGACGACGTCATGGCGGCGCCGGTGCGCATGGGCGCCAACCTGCTCGTCGTTCCCACGAACAACGCGACGTTCGGCTACACCGACGAATCGGTGCAGCAGCTCGGCATCTCGCGCATCCGGGCCATGGAGTTCGGCCGTGCGATCGTGCACATCTCGACGGTCGGCGTCAGCGCGCTCGTGACTCCCGACGGTGTCGCCCACCAGGAGACCTCGCTGTTCACCCAAGACGTGCTGTCTGGTGAATTGCCGCTGTACGCGAGCCTCACCCCCGCTACGCACCTCGGGTTCTGGCCCATGATCGCCGCGTCCGTCGCGCTGCTCGCGGGCCTCGCCCAGGGACTGCGCCGGGGGCGGGAGGCGCAGCGGCGCGCGCCTCGCCCCTGATGTCAGCCCTGCGCTGCGTGAACACCGCCTAGACTCACGGGGTGACCCAACCGCCCCCAGACGCCTCGACCTCCGCCGGTTTCGCGCCGATCACCCGCCCGCTCGTGCTCATCCCCACGTACAACGAGCGCGACAACATCGAGCGCGCCGTCACAGGCGTGCGGGCCGCGGTGCCGCAGGCTGACGTGCTGGTGCTCGACGATGCCTCACCCGACGGCACCGGACGCCTCGCCGACGCGCTCGCGGAGGCCGACCCGCACGTCTTCGTACGGCATCGGGCAGGCAAACAAGGCCTGGGCATGGCCTACCTCGACGGCTTCGCCTGGGCCAAAGAACACGGCTACGACGCGGTCATCGAAATGGACGCCGACGGGTCGCACCGGGTGGCCGACCTGCCGGCCGTGCTCGCGGCCATCGACCACGGAGATGTCGCCATCGGGTCACGCTGGGTACCGGGCGGATCAGTCGTGAACTGGCCCGCCCACCGCAAGTTCCTCAGCGTCGGTGCCAACACCTACACGCGCGTGCTCCTCGGGATGCCGGTTCGCGACGCCACCGCCGGCTTCAGGGTCTACCGGCTCACCGCCCTCGAAACGATGGGCTTGCACGGAGTCGAGTCACACGGCTACTGCTTCCAGATCGACCTCACCTGGCGCGCCATCAAGGCGGGACTGACCGTGGTCGAAGTGCCGATCACCTTCGTCGAACGCGAGGTCGGCACGTCGAAGATGAACTCGAACATCATCGCCGAGGCCCTGCGCAACGTCACGGTCTGGGGGCTGACCTACCGGGCCCGCCAGGCCGCGGGAGTCATCGGCGGCCTGAAGCGCTGAGCCTCGTCACTCGAACACGACAACGGCTCGTCTCGTAAATCGAGACGAGCCGCGTTTGTCGTGTGTGTCGACTGAGCCGAACCGCTCAGTCGATCGCTTTCTCCCCGCGGCCCACCCGCAGCAGGTTCAGCCGCTCCTTGAGCAGCTCGGCCAGCTCGGCCTCGGAGCGGCGTTCGAGCAGCATGTCCCAGTGGGTACGGGCCGCCTTCTGCGGCTTGATGTCGGGCTCGGGGCCGTCGACCAGCTTCGCCTCTTGGCCGCAGCGGCACTCCCACAGCGGGGGAATGTCGGCCTCGACCGAGAAGGGCAGCTCGCTGACGTGGCCGTTCGAGCAGACGTACCGCGAGATGCGCCGCTCCGAAAGGACGACGTTCTCGTCGGTCTCCATGCTCAGCGCACTGAGGTTGGTGCCTCGCAGCGAACGCTCTGCCATTCATGGCCTCCCATGTCGATATCGGCACTGACCTCCACGAGGCGGCTCGATGTGCAGCGGTGTTGCGCGCACGGATCAAGCACATGCCTGGGAGGGGTGACTGGCGCGCCATGATAGGCGCAACTACCCATTGTGCTCGAAACGCCGCCAGTGGGCGAGTTCATTCCACCGGCCGGTCGTGTCGGAGCGGCGAAGACAACAAGCAGACCGGGTCAGCCCGCGAATTCCCAGTGCCACGGCTCCGGCTTCGAACCGCTCTCTTGCGCCCAGGCGGGTAGGTAGAACCCGAACAGGGGCGCGTGGCGGCGCATCCACTGGTGGGCGGAGGTTCCGTAGTTCTCGACTCCGCCGCACAGGTCGACGGCGAGGCCGAGTCCGTGGTTGCTCGTGCCCGGCACGGCGGCGAGGTGAGGCTTGCGGGCGCGCACATCGACCTGCGCCGCGTAGGTGCGGTACGAGTCGGTGACACACAGCAGCGATCCGGTGCTCTCGCGGTACGCCTTCGACAGTGCGTCGAAGGCGCGGGCGGCGTCGGGACGTAGCATGTGGCCGCGTGCCGTCTCGAGCGCGCAGAGTGCGGAGGCGGGCAGCTTGCCGTTGGGGTGAACGCCCAGGTCGTCCGAGCACAGCGGCGTGGTGACGACGGAGTCGAGCATCGTGAGGTCGAGCGAGGCGCGCAGAGCTTCGTTGGCGTCGAGGGCGTTCTGGGTGGCCTCGGCTCCGGCCTTGAGCTGCACGAGGGCGACGCGCTGGGCGGCGACCGTCGCGTCGGCCTCAGCCTTCGCCGCTGTCGCGGCTTTCGTGGCCTTCTCTCGGGTCAGGCGTGCTGCCGCGGCCTTGGCTGCGACCTTCTTCTGAGCCGCGGCGAGTTTTTCGTAGCGTGTCTGGTCGGCGTCTCGGGCGTCGGCCAGGTATGAGGCGAGCGCGGCGTTTGAGAGCGTCTCGGGGGAGGAAGTGACCACAGAGAGCAGGGCCGCGATGTCACTCAGTGAGCCGGTGCCGTTGGTGTAGGCGTCGACGGCCATCGCGTCGACATCACGCTGCGCCGCAGTGGCCTCAGCCGTGAGCCGCTTGAGCTCGGCTCGCTGTTTGGCCTCTTCGGCCTGGGCCTTCTTCTCTGCCGCGCGGGCAGTGACGAGCTTCTCCATCGCCGCGGCGGAGGCAGCCGACGCCTTCTCGAGCTCGGCGGTCGCCTTCGCCAGTGCCGCGTTGTCTGCCTTGAGCTTTTCTCGCAGTCGAGCGGCCTCTGCGACCTGGGCCTTCACCTCGTCGCGCGTGAGGGGTACCTGGTCGTCCCCGGAAGGAGAGGGGACCTCCCGGGCAGCGGGTGCCGTAGGTGCAGCGACCAGCGTGAGGGGCTCGAGCGCCTGGGCCGGTGAGGCCGCGACGGAGACGGTGCCGACGAGTGCGAACGCGGTCGCCAAAGAACCGAACGTACTCACGACTCGTCGTGCCGTGGATGCCACGCGCTTGCCACCTGCCCCTGGATGTGTCGGCCGAATCCCCGTACCGAACTCCTGCTGTGCAGCAAACATCTACGGGCGCACAGGAGCTCGTAGACCGAGTATCCCATCGTGGTACTTCTGCGCCACGGAGCCACCGTCGAACTTGTCGACAACAGCCGGTGAAGTCGGCCGCTGTGGGTCATGTTCGCCTGGTAACCCACGCAGCCGTGTCGCCGTGTCGGCGATTCTGTGCGACGCGCGGAGGCTCACAGATAGCGCATCGACATTGCCTCGCGCACCTCGTCGAGGGTCGCGTCGGCCACCTCGTTCGCCTTGCGGATGCCCTCGGCCAGGACCTCGTCGACGATCCGGCCGTCGGCCTCGACCTCAAGGCGCCGCGCACGGATGGGGGCCAGCAGGTCGTTGATCGAGGCGGTGACGAGCTTCTTGAGCGCTCCCGAGCCGCCGTCGCCGATGTCGGCCGCGATCGCCTCCGGAGCCTCACCGGTGGCTAGGGCTGCGAGCAGCACGAGGTTGCTCACCTCCGGCCGATTCACGGGGTCGTAGGTGATGTTGCGGTCGGAGTCGGTGACGGCCTTCTTGAGGATCTTGGCCGTCTCGTCAGCGGTCATCCGCAGCTCGATCGTGTTGCCGCGCGACTTGCTCATCTTCGTGCCGTCGGTGCCCAGCACGGTCGGGGCTTCGCTGAGCAGGGCCTCGGCGCGCGGGAACACGGGCGTCTTGCCGTCGCCCGCACGGCCGTAACGCTTGTCGAAACGGTTGGCGATGACGCGGGTCTGCTCGAGGTGCGGCAACTGGTCTTTGCCCACGGGCACGAGGTTGGCCTTGCAGAACAGGATGTCGGCGGCCTGGTGCACCGGGTAGGTGAGCAGCAGGCCCGACATCGGGCGGCCTTCGGTGGCGTCTAGCTCGGCCTTCACAGTGGGGTTGCGGCGCAGTTCGCTGTCGGTGACGAGCGAGAGGAACGGCAGCATGAGCTGGTTGAGACCCGGCACCGCGGAGTGCGGGAAGATCGTGGCCTTGCTCGGGTCGATGCCCACGGCGAGGTAGTCGGCGACGAGCGAGCGCACGCGGTCACCGATCGGGCCCACTCCGTCGCGGTCGGTGATCACCTGGTAGTCGGCGATGACGATCCACGTGTCGACTCCGGCCTCGTGCAGGCGGACCCGGTTGCGCAGCGACCCGAAGTAGTGACCGATGTGCAGGTTGCCGGTCGGCCTGTCACCGGTGAGCACCCGGAACCGCGAGGCGTCTTCGGCAATCGCGGCCTCGATCTGCGCGCTGCGCTCTTGCGCGGCGGCGTACGAGGCTTCGGAGGTCGAACCGGCCAGTGCATCGCCCGCGTCGGCGGAGTCGTGCATCGGGTCGGCGGGGGCATCGGCGGAGGTCGAACCAGTCACGCAGGTCACCTTAGCCGCCGCGCGTCACGACGCCGCGCCCCCGCCCGCGACGCGAGAGCACCGACAGGTGTCGGCCGGCGGCTCAGTGAGCGCTGTGCCCGCCCTTGCGGGGGATGAGATGCATGATCACCACGACGACGGCTCCGACGAGCAGGCCGGCGATGGCAGAGAACAGCGTGTTGGTGAGCCAACCGAAGACGCCGGCGGCGAACGGGACTGCGCCGGCCACGACCTCCTCCGCGTGGTGTACGAACGCGTACGGTGCGTGCCAGCCGAGCTCGTCGGCACCGACGAGCAGGATGTGCCCGCCGACCCACAGCATGGCCGCAGTGCCGACGATGGCGAGGGCACGAAGCAGCCACGGCATGCCCTTGACGAGCGCGAGGCCCACCTTCTGCGAGGGCTCCGATTTGCGCTGGGTCATGGCGAGCCCGATGTCGTCCATCTTCACGATGAGCGCGACGACGCCGTACACGAGCGCCGTGATGCCGAGTGCCACGACGATGAGGATGACTGCCCGGTTGAGCAACGGCTCTGTGGCGACCTCGTTGAGCGAGATGACCATGATCTCGGCGGAGAGGATGAAGTCGGTGCGGATCGCGCCCGAGACCATCGTCTCCTCGTAGTTCTCGCCCTTCATCGCCGCCGGGGTCTCGTTGGTCTTGCTGTGGCCGCTGACGACTTCCCAGATCTTCTCGGCGCCCTCGAAACACAGGTAGGTGCCGCCGAGCATGAGCAACGGAGTCAGCGCCCAAGGGAGCCACTCGCTGAGTGCGAGGGCCGCCGGGAGGATGAACAGCAGCTTGTTGCGCAGGCTGCCGATCGCGATGCGCTTGATGATCGGCAGCTCACGGTCGGCCGTGAAGCCCTGCAAGTAGCGGGGCGTGACGGCCGTGTCGTCGACGACGACTGCGGCAGCCTTGGCGCTGGCCTTACCGGCGGCGGCACCGATGTCGTCGACGGAGGCGGCTGCCATCTTGGCGATGGCTGCCACGTCGTCGAGCAGCGCCGCGAGGCCGCCGCTCATCGCACGGCCCCCGCCGTGCGCAGGGTGAATCGGTCGAGACTGTAGCTCTGGCCCGCGGAGGCGGCACGCGTGTGGTTCACGGCAACAGGGTAGGGCCTAGTCGTCGTCGGGCCTCAGCTCTCCGTGGCCGTGTGCGTTCATCGCCTCACGGAGATGTTCGGGCCAGGGGGCGGCGGCTCCTGAGCGGCGCAGCGCGATGACGTCTTCTGACAGCGCGATGCAGACGTCTCCCGACCAGGCGGCGGCCTGCTCCACCAGGGAGGAACCGCCCACCTTCTTGGTACGGACACGCACGTGGATCGCCTCGTTCATACCCGCCTCGGCCAGGTAGTCGATCGACACCCGCGCGACGAGCAGGCGATATGGCTCGGGGTCGTCGAACAGGTCGTGCAACCCCATGCGCTGGTGCTGCAGGGTGCGCGCGTGCTCGAAGAACCGACCGAACGCCACGTTGTTGAGGTGCCCGTTCGGATCGAGGTCGTTGTACAACACCGGCAGGTCGAGGCCCGGCCCCGGGTAGTACCTCCGGTCGGTGCGGTGCTGCGGAAAACGTGACATGTCGCCTCGCCGTGGTCGCGGTCGTTTCGGCACATCTTCGCAGCTGGGCGCACCGCCGCGGGTGCGAACATGTACCGAAACCTATGGCGTCTCAGGACTCGTCGGGCTCCCACTCCACACCCATACGAGTGTCGGTCGTCGTGCCGTCGAGGGTCTCGCGAACGATGTCGGCGTGCCCGGCGTGGTGTGCGACCTCCGCGAAGATGTGCAGCAACACCCATCGGATCGAAACGTCTGCGGCCGGCTGCCCGAACCACGGTTGGGCCGGGTAGTTGCACACCGAACCGAGGTCGAGGCCCTGGCACTGGGCTTTCAGGGTCGTGAACGCCTCGTCGAATGAGGCGAGAGTGCCTTCGACCGTCTCGTCGTCGCGCAGGGCGAACGAATCGGTCCAGTCGGCCACGCGGGCGTCGAAATCGGCGTCCCAGGCGCTCGGCTCCGGTGCGGAGGCGATGCGCTCGCGGGCCCCGACCAGCCCGAAGGTCACGTGCTTGACGACGCCGCCCACGGAGAGGGCGCTCGCGGTGGGGGTGGCACGGGCCTGCTCTTCGGTGAGGCCGGCGAGCGTCGTGCGCAGGCCGTCGATCTCGTCGTCCACGGCGCGAGTTCTGCAGTTGCTCGGGCTGTTCCAGGCGCGTTCTGTGTGGACCGCGCCGGAGCTCGCCGAGCGTCTCGAGGTGACCACGCGGTGCATCCGCCGCGACGTGGAGCGGCTGCGCGGTCTGGGTTACGTGATCGAGTCGTCACCCGGCGTCGGAGGCGGCTACCGGCTGGCCGCCGGGACTCCGGTGCCGCCGTTGATCCTCGACGACGAGGAGGCCGTGGCCGTCGCGGTATGCCTCATCACCGGCGCCGGCACGACCTCGCACGCTCTCGACGAAGCGGCGGTGCGGGCACTGCGCAAGCTCGACCAGACCCTGCCTGCCCGCCTGCGGCCCACCTTGCGGGCCGTGCAGGCCTCGGTGTCGGCGATGCCGCGGGCCGACGTGGGCATCGACACGCGACTGCTGGCCGCTCTGGCGGGCGCCATCGACACCCGAGTGCGCGTGCGGTTCACGTACTCTGCGGCCTCCGGTGAAGGCAGCGAGCGCCATGTCGAGCCGCACCGCATCGTCTCCGCGGGCCGGCGCTGGTACCTGCTCGCCTACGACCTCGTGCGAGACGACTGGCGTACGTTCCGCGTCGATCGCATCGGTGCCATCGACGCCACGACCATGCGTTTCACCCCGCGGCCGATGCCCGACGCGGCCGCGTTCGTGCGCGATTCACTCGAACGGTTCACCCGCCCCGTGGAGGTCGAGGTTCTCGTCGAGGCGACGCTCGAGGAGGTGTACAACCGCTACGTACCTCCGGGCGCCCTCGTCGAGGCGGTCGAGCTGTCCGAAGAGATCGACGCGTCGGGGAGTCAGGCGCGCGGGTCGATCCGAAACGGGCGGCGCACACGCGGATCCGGTTCGGCTGTCACGACCTCACCCACGCCGCTGGGATCGTCGTCGGTTTCGGGTCTCCGGTGCAGATCCTGGCGCCGGCGGGCCTGAAGGCTGAGCTTCGGCGCGCCGCGGCGCGGTTCGTGGATCCCGCGGTCACGTGATTGGGGAAATCCCACGACTGTGCGCCCGCGTGCGCTTCAGGATGCGGCCGACCGCGCACGCCCGTAGCGTCGTATCCCGGAGGGCGAACGAAGGTTCTCCCTCCGACCGCCGCAATCTCGACGAAGGAGCGACGCCCATGGGTCTCGACGACAAGATCAAGAACGCTGCCGAGAACATCTCTGGCAAGGCCAAGGAAGCGACCGGCAAAGCCACTGACAACGAGCGCCTCGAGGCCGAAGGCAAGGTCGACCAGGGCTCCGCCAACCTCAAGCAGGCCGGCGAGAACGTCAAGGACGCTTTCAAGAACTGACCTGACTCAACGGCGTCAGCGGCCCGTGAGGGTCACGATGCCGATGCCGACGAGCCCGGCGATGCCGGCCACTGCGGTGGCGGTCGCCGGGCTCGTCGCGTAGAGGGGGAGTAGGGCTGGCACGCAGGCGGTGCCGGTGAACTGGGCGGCCAGCGTGATCGAGGTCGCTCCGCCCTTGTTCGTCGGGGTGCTCTGCACGGCGAGTGTGTTGGTGAGTACGCGAGTGCCGGTCGACGCGGCACCGCCGACGGAGATGAGCAGGCCGAGCGCCACGATGCTCGGTGCAACTCCGAGCAGGGCGCCGACAAGGGCGACGGTGGCGAGTGCGCCGCATCCCGCACGCACGAGTCCGATCCGGTCGGAGACGGCGCCGAAGATCCGGCCGCTGAGCAGACCCGCCACCCCGAACAGTGCGACCAGCGCGCCACGCGGGCCAGGGGCGAGGTCGAACCGGTCGGCGGCGATCATGGCGCTGAGGATGAGAATCGCCGTGCCGGCGAACTGGGCGGTCAGCGCCGTGCCGGCAGCGCGTGCCAGCTTGCGGTTGGCCAGGGCCGCCCACGCGGCGCGTGAATTGCTGCGCGTCGTCTCTTCCTGCGGAGTCGGCGTGACGAAGACCAGGCCCAGCGCGACCAGGGCGCTCGCGCCGAAGGCCAGCCGGTAGTCCCAGGTCGCCGCGGCGCCGCCGACGAGGGGCGCGAAGGCCTGCCCAGCGGCCTGCATGGAGGCGTACGTGCCGATCGAGCGCCCGATGCGGTTGGGGGGCACGAGGTCGGAGATCATCGCGATGAGCAGCGGCGTCGTGAACGCGTTGGCGAGGCCTGACAGGGCTCGGCCCAGCATGAACAGGGGCACCGTAGAGGCCAGGGCGCAGACGAGGCAGGCTGCGGCGTACCCGACGTAGGCGATGCGCAGCGTGCGCGCGCGGCCCCACGAATTGGCGAGCGTGCCTGACACGACCATGAACCCGGCGAAGGGCACCATGTACACCGTCATCGCCCAGGCCGCAGTGGAGACGTCGGTGTTCAGGCCGCGAGCGATTTCCGGAAAGATCGCGTTGACCATGGCCCCGCCGAAGGGTCCGAGAAACCCGCCGATGTACAGCGGCCACAGACGCGGCGGCCGACCGAGGTCCGTGCCCGTCATCCCACCACCCCGCCTCTGTTCACCACCCGCGGAGCGGGGCTGACGAGGGACAGCTTGCCAGGGCCCGACCGGCGCTTTCACATCTGATGCCCGCCAGACGAAACGATGAGGCTCGACAGATGGGCGGACGAGCGCAGAGCATGAGGGCCGGTGGGGTAGTCGTCTCAGCGGTTCGTCGGGGTTGAATGGGCCGGTGATCACGCTCCGCGATGCAGACGAATTCGACGCGCCCGCCTGTGCCGAGATCTACGCCGAGTACGTGCGCGAGACATACGTGACGTTCGAGGAGGAGCCGCCGTGTGCCGCCGACATGGCCGCGCGCATCGCCGCCTCGCAGCGAGAGCACGCGTGGCTCGTGGCCGAGGCCGGCGGGCGGGTGCTCGGTTTCGCGTACGGCTCGACGTTCAAAGAGCGCGTGGCCTACCGGTTCTCGTGCGAGGTGAGCATCTACCTTGCAGGCGAGGCGACCGGCCAGGGCCTCGGGCGGCGCATGTACACCGAACTGCTCGACCGGCTCACCCGCCTGGGCTACCGGCAGGCGATCAGCACCATCGCGGTGCCCCACCCCTCCAGCGTGGGGCTGCACGAGGCGATGGGGTTCGAACTCGCCGGCACGCTGCGCGCGATCGGCTGGAAGCACGGCGACTGGCGCGACGTGTGCTGGTACCAGCGCCCCCTCGGCGAGGGCGCGACCACCCCCGCCGAGTGATGACGAGCGTCAGTGCGGCTGAGCGACGCAGAATTCGTTGCCCTGCGGGTCGGTCAGCGTGATCCACCAGAAGCTGTCGTCGCCGCGCTTGCCGAGCGAGGTGGCTCCGAGTGCCTCGAGACGGGCGACCTCGGCTTCGGGGTCGTCGGCGGAGAAGTCGATGTGGATGCGGTTCTTACCGGGCGTCACTTCGGCGACGGCCTGAATGGCCACTGCGACCGGCTGCGCAGGCCCGGCAAGGATGAAGAAGAACTCCTCGAACTGCTGCACGACAGGCAACCCGAGTGCCTCGCTGTAGAACGTGGCGAGCGGGGCCGGGTCGGTGCTGTCGAGCGTGATCATGCCCACGGAGATAGCCATGGCCACAGGATGCCCGAACGCGGGCCGCCCGGTGCCGTGGTTCGAAATCCGCCGAGCAAACCCTCCTTGAACAACGGGTGAGGCCCGTGGATCAGGAGTGGTGGACTGTTCCTGTGTGGTCAGAGGCACCCGTGGCTGCGTGTTCGGCCGCGAGCATGCCGAAGACCAGGCCTTGGCCGATGGTCGCGCCCGCTCCGGGGTAGCTCGCCCCGAACGCGTTACCCGCCGTGTTGCCGATCGCGTACAGGCCGTCGATCACCGAGCCGTCGGGGCGCCTCACGCGCGCGCGCCCGTCGGCGACGAGCCCGCCGCACGTGCCCAGGTCGGAGAGAACGACCCGCACTGCGTAGAGCTTTCCTTCGAGCGGGCGCAGGTTCGGGTTGGGTGACACCGTCGGGTCGCCGTAATAGTTGTCGTAGCGGGAGTTGCCGCGCCCGAAATCCCAGTCGGAGCCGGTCGAGGCCATGTCGTCGAAGCGCTGCGCCTGCTCGACGAACGCGGCCTCCGGTACCCTCATGGCACGGGCGAGTTGTGCGGGGGTATCGGCCGTGACGGCGATGCCGTTCGCGTACCACTCCTGCGGCAGCGGCATCCTCGGAAAGCTCACGGTGCCGAAGACGTACGAGTTCATGTACTCCTGGTCGAAGATGATCCACATATCACCGATCGGGTGGCCTTCGCGCTCGCGGCGCAGCCACTCCTGGCCGAAGCTCATGTAGTCGACCGCCTCGTTGATGAAGCGGCGCCCATCGCCTCCGACCATGAACGAGCCGGGGAGCGAGCGTTCGGCGAGCATCACCGTCGGTGCCTTGCCGGGCACCGGTGCGATCGACGGGAACCACCAGGCCTGATCGAGCAGCGCCGCGGCCGCGCCGACCTCCATGGCGGCGGAGATGCCGCGCCCGAGGTTTCCGGGGGAGCCGTGAGTCCAGTGACCGAGCGACGGCGACTGCACCTCGTGGCGCCAGGCCATGTCGTGGTCGAACCCGCCGGCGGCGAGCACCACGCCCCGGCGGGCGGTGACCGTGACTTCGCGACCGCCGTGGCCGAGCACTGCACCCGTGACACGGTCGCCGTCGGCCACGAGCCGGATCAGGGGCGTCTCCAACCAGAACGGGATGCCGGCATGGAGCAGCCCGGCGAAGAGTCCGCCCGCAATGGCCTGCCCGCCGGCGACGTACTCGCGGCCCATGGCCAGCCCGCCGATGCCCTGAGCGGCTCGACTCAACACGCGGCCCACTCCCTTGACCGGGAGCTTGGCCATGAGGTTCATCAGCCGATAGTCCGGAGCCGTGATCGGCATCGGAACGGGGGCCGACAGGGCTGTCGGGCGCAGGAGCCCGCGGTGTTGACGCAGGTGCCCGCGCAGGTCGAAGGGTTCGGATTCGCACGTGCGCCCCGCAGCCGACCCGCCGGGCTGCTCGGGGTGGTAGTCGGAGTAGTTCTCGTTCCACTGAAACCGCATGGGGGTCAAGCGGCGCATCATCTCGACGGCTTCGGGACCGTGTTCGACGTAGGCGCGCCGACGTTCCGCGGGGGCCGAATCACCGACGACCGCGTCGAGGTAGGTGTTCGCCCGCTCCGGTGTGTCGTAGGCGTCGTGATCGCGCAGCACGAAGTTGTTGGGGATCCAGAACGCACCCCCGGAGAGCGCCGTCGAACCGCCGATGTACTCCGTCGACTCGACGAGCAGCACCTCAAGGCCGACCTCCCAGCCCGCGAGGGCGGCGGCCATGCCGGTGCCGGAACCGATGACGAGCAGGTCGACCTCGGTGTCGCACGGTTGCCCCGGTCCGGGGTGCGCGTGGGGTCGCGTGCGGGACATGTGGGCCTCCTTGAACCGCGATCGTAGGAGCCGACGGTAGCCAAGCTCAGCGCAAGCCGGGCGGCGTGGGTGCGCGTCTGCCGCGGCCGGCCGCACACCCTAGGCTCGAAGTCGGTTCGGTGCCCTGCCTGTTCGGGCGCCTCGTGTGTCAGGAGTGCAGTTGATGAAGCGGTTCGTGATGATCGGTGCCGGCGCGATCGGAGGGACGATCGCGGCGAGGTTGGCGGAGACGGACATACCGACGGTGGTCGTCGCCCGAGGTGAGCACGCCGACGCGATCGAGCGCGGCGGTCTGTTGCTGCGGACTCCCGAGGGCATCATCGTGGGGCACCCCGAGGTCTGGCGGTCATCGGCCGATGCCGAGCTGACCAGCGACGACGTGCTCGTTCTCGCGGTCAAGTCGCAGGCCGCCCAATCGGCGCTGGAGGAGTGGGCCTCGGTACGACTGCCCGACGGGCGGTTCGCCGGTGACGCCCTGCCGATCTTCGTCACCCTCAACGGCGTGGAGGGTGAACGCCTCGCCTCCCGGTACTTCCGTCGCGTCTTCGGCGTTTGTGTGTGGGCGCCGTGCACGATGCCGTCTCCGGGCGTCGTGGCCTCGTACTTCTACCCCGCCTCGGGCGTCTACCACGTGAGCCGCTACCCGGCCTCCGTGACCGACGCCGACGACGTCGCGCTGCTCGACGAGGTGGCCGCCGTGTGGCGGGCCGGGTCGTTGGACATGCAGGTGCATCCCGACTCGATGCCGTGGAAGTGGCGCAAGCTCGTCAACAACGTCGGCAACGCCTTCGACGCGCTGCTCGACCGGCCCGATCACGCGCTCGTGGCTGCGGCACGCCAGGAAGCGGTCGACGTGATGACGACGGCGGGCGTCGAGATCAGCCCCGAGCACGTCGAGATCGCCGCGCGTCAGGCCGGGCCGGCGATGGGCCCGATTCCGGGCCTCGCGTACGGCGGGTCGTCGTCGCGTCAGTCGCTCGCCCGAGGCGCGTCGAGCATCGAGGCCGCTTACCTCAACGGCGAGATCGCGCGGATGGCGCGCGAACTGGGCCGCCCGGCCCCGATCAACGAGGCCATCGTCTGGATCGCCGACGACGCCGCCCGCCGAGGCCTCGGCCCGGGCTGCTACACCGGCCCGGAACTCCGGGCGGCCCTTGGCATCAACTGAGGCCGCACCCCCTCGATGCCTGGTCCTTCCAACTGGATGAGGGCGAAACTCGACCGAACGGAGGAGGTCGTGACGCGCGGAGCCTGAAACCATCGGTACATGGGTATCGGACGTCGCGGCGCGCGCATCGCGAAATGGTTGGGTCTCTCCGTGGCAGTGGTCGTCGTGCTCGGAGGCGGGTATCTCGGAGCCAAGGTCTGGGACAACGTCACCTATTTCGACCGCGGTATCGCCAAGGTGTGGGATTCGGGTTTCGTGGTGAAACAGGCCGACATCGACGGTGCCACCGTGAACTATGCGGAGGGGCCCGCCAACGGACCTGCATTGCTGCTCATCCACGGGCAGTCGGTGGATTGGCAGAACTATTTCCGGGTGCTTCCCGAATTGTCGAAGCGGTATCACGTGTTCGCGGTCGACTGTTACGGGCACGGCAGCTCCGCCCGGGTGACGGAGAAGTACAGCGCCGTCGCCCACGGACGTGACCTGCAGCGTTTCATCACCGATGTGGTGGGAGAGCCGGTCATCGTGTCGGGGCATTCGTCGGGCGGTCAATTGGCGACGTGGCTCGCGGCGAATGCTCCGGAGCAGGTACTCGCGGCGCTGCTCGAAGACCCGCCGCTGTTCACGACCACGCTGCCTCGTGCCAAGACCACGTGGAATTACGTCGACCTCGCGACGAGCGCACACACCTTTCTCGCATCCGGACAGACAGATTTCGTCGCGTACACCATCGAGCATTCACGAATGTGGCAGTTCTTCGGCGACAGCGCGGAATGGTTCAAGCAGCAGGCCCGCGATTACCACCGCGATCACCCTGGGCAAGGCGTGAAGTGGTGGACGATGCCGCCGTTGATGAACGAATCGTTCCGTGCACTCGGCCAGTACGACCCGCATTTCGGCGACGCCTTCTACACCGGAACCTGGGACGAGGGCTGGGATCACGCCGAAACCCTGGCACGCATCTCCGTGCCGACGCCCCTGGTGCACACCAAGGTCGAGGTCGGGCCCGACGGCATCCTGCGCGGGGCGATGTCGAACGAGGAGGCCGACCGCGCGTTTGCGTTGCTGCAGAACGGCACGTTCCACCGGTCTGACACCGGGCACGGGTTCCACGACGAGGCGCCCGACGAGTACATCAAGCTCCTCGACGACTTGCGCCTGCGGGCGCTGGGCCCGACGAGTTAGTCGCTCGCCGTGCGGCTCCAGGCTGCGT
>JAUNUP010000030.1:0-16687 GCA_030538115.1 Dermatophilus congolensis
ACAGCATCCTTCCCGAGACCAGAAACGATGCGGCATCAAACCCGAGCCGATTCACTCCCCCGATCGCCTCCACGCGCCTCTACCGCGCCGCCGACTGCTGGCTCGGAGACAGCCCCGACGGTAAGTACGACTTCGGCTACGGCACCCGCGGCACGCGCTCCGTTGGATGCGTCTCGCTCAACCGCGAGCAGTCGATCACCTGGACCGCCGACAACGACCCCGGCGTTACACTCACCAGGCAACACGCCAAGTACCGCACTCTCTGGAACCGCATCGGCGACAAGCTGCCCCTCACCGAGACCTACACCGCGACCGGCGACTCCGACTACGCCGCCGCGCTCGCCTGGGACATCTCCCTCGCCCCTGGCGAGACCCGCACCGTCGGGCTCACCACCAGCTTCACGGGCGGCGTCAGCACGCCGCCCGACCTCACCGACTCCGACGGAGACGGCCTGCCCAACGCTTGGGAGAACGGCACCGCCGGGCCGGGGCAGCCGAACCTGGCCCAGTACGGGGCAGACCCGAACCGCAAAGACATCTTCATCCAGGTCGGCCCCACCAAGACGGCATCCGTCGTCCGAATGCCCAACGTGGCCGCCCTTCGGCGCGTACAAGAGGCCTTCTGGGCACAGGGCATCAAGGTCCACATCGACGGCGGTCCCACGAGCCTCATGGACCCGCAAACCGGAGAACTCTGGGGCGCCAAGAGCGCCATGAAGGCCCCCGTCGAGTTTCCCTCGAACTACAACGTCAGCTACACCACTCCGGGCACGTTCACCGGCGCCTACGCAACCGCCAAGAACGCGCTACTGCCCGCCGACCGCAAGAGCAGCTTTCACTTTCTGCTCTATGCCGGAAAGTACGACAACGGCGACAGCGGCGGAGTTGCCTGGTCGCCCGGTACCGAGACCCTGTTCGCTCACGATGCGTTCTCGCAGCACGGAGGCGGCCGGCCGACAGAACTCGAAGAAGCCTCCACGGTGATGCACGAGCTCGGCCACAACCTGGCCCTCAACCATGGCGGCCGCGGCGCCAACGCCGCGCAGAACTACAAGCCCAATTACGCCTCGATCATGAATTACGTCTACGCGTTCTCGGGACTGTACCGAGACGGAGTGGCAGGCGTACTCGACTTCTCCGAAGGCTCTCTGCCTCCGCTCAACGAATCGGTACTCGATGAAGTCGAAGGACTCACGAATGACGCCGTGTCGTCGCGGTTCCAGATCAAGTGGCTGTTCCCCAGCGGCGCCGAGGCAGGGTTCTCTCCGGCCCACCAGAACGTGAACTGGAACGGAAACCTCGACGCGAGCAATAACCCCATCATCGACGTCGGCACCTACGCGCAGCGTCTCGCCAAGAACGAGGCCGACGGAGGCACCGAAGCCTTGACCACACTGTTGGACCACGCCGACTGGGGTGCCCTCATGTTCGGCGGAGGCGGACAGCTCGGCCCGGCAGCGACCGTCGCCGGCGGCGCTTCGGCACCGGCGCTACCCGAAGAAGAGACCGTCGAGCACCTTCGCGCCCTCGCCTCCGAAGTGCAGACCATCGGAGTGGAAACGCCACAGACTCTCGACGTCGCACCGGGCGGCTCCACGCCGCTCACGCTCACCCTCCACAACGAGAGCGACGCGGCCCGCACCTACGACCTGGCGGCCACCGGTAGCGAGCACGTGTCCGTGAACCTCTCGGCCAGTCGCGTCACAGTGCCCGCCGCCGGCACGCAGACCGTGCAAGCCCAGGTCACGCTGGCCGGCGGTGCCGACACGTCCGTCGTTCGCGTGGCCGAAGTCTTCGCCACCAGCACGGCCACGGGTGACCTGCAAGACCGCACCCGCGCACTCATCACCCTCTCGCACGGAGGGGAGGTGCCGCTCGGCACGGTGCTACCCGGCATCACTCCGGAGACACAGACACCCGGCACGCCATCGCCTTCACCGACCACGCCGTCTCCGACGCCGAACACTTCGACGCCCACGCCCACGCCGACCCCCACTCCCATGCCCACGCTCCCACGTGAGCCGCAGGTGCCGAACACCCCGAAGTCGCCGCCCACTGGGCGGGTCGCGGGCAACGACCGAATCTCCACCGCGGTCGCGCTCTCCAAGCTCGCCTTCCCCGGTACCGCCGACACGGTGTTCGTCGCCACGGGCAACACATTCCCCGACGCGCTCGTGAGCGGAGCTGCAGCCGCGAAACTCGACGGCCCGCTCTTGCTCGTGCCCTCGGCCTCCGGTGAGGTGCCCGCGGCGGTCGCGAGCGAACTCGCCCGGCTGAAGCCGAAGAGCGTGCGCATCATCGGCGGCGTCGGCGGTGTCAGCGCTGCCGCTCAGACTCAGCTCGCGCGCCTTACGGGTGCTCGCGTTGATCGCCTCTCGGGTGCCGATCGCTACGAGACCGCAGCCGCGACAGCGCGTCTCTGGGACCGCGCCGACACAGTCTACTTGGCCACGGGGCACGACTTCCCAGACGCTCTGTCTGCCGGCTCACTTGCCGCGGCCACCGACATGCCGGTGCTGCTCACCGAACCGAGTGATCTGCCAGACGCCACGCGCTCCGCGCTGAAGGCGCTGCGCCCCTCCAAGATCGTCGTGCTCGGAGGCACTGGTGTCGTGAGCCCCCGCGTCGAGGCGCTGCTGCGCTCGGCGGCCGGCACTGCCTCCATCGAACGCATCGGCGGCCGAAACCGGTACGAGACATCTGCGCTGGCCATCGCACGGATTCCCGCCAGCACATCACGCACGGCCGTGTTCGCGACGGGTGCGAACTTCCCCGACGCCCTCGCCGGTATCCCCGCGGCGGCGCGCTGGAATGCGCCGGTGGCACTCACCCAGCCGACCTGCCTCCCCGCATCGGTCGCGAAGTCGCTCGAGAAGTTCCAGCTCACCTCACGAATCACCCTTGGCGGACCCACCGTGCTGGGCTCGGGAGCCGCCACCAGCACCTGCGGGGCCGGCTCATGACCATCCCTACCTCACGAATCGCTCAGAACAGAGCATCGGCAGCCCGACGCAGGGCCATCCAGAACAGGAACGCGACATGGCCCTCAGCCTGAACACCAATCTCGCCGCCAACACCGCCCAGAGATCGCTCAGCGGCACCCAGAACAAGGTCGGCACTGCGCTCGAACGACTCTCGTCGGGCCTTCGTATCAACCGCGCGGCGGACGACGCAGCCGGGCTCGCCATCTCCGAGAAACTGCGATCGCAGGTCAACGGGCTTCGCCGTGCCCAAACGAACGCCCAAGACGGCATCAGCCTCGTTCAGACCGCCGATGGTGCGCTCAACGAGACGCACGCGATGCTGCAGCGCATGCGCACCCTCGCGGTGCAGGCGTCCAACGGAACTCTCCAGGACGAGCAGCGCGAAATGATGCAGGTGGAGGTGTTCCAGCTCGCCACACAGATCACGATGTCGGCCATCGGTACCGAATTCAACGCCATGGGCATCCTCGACGGCACCTTTACCGAAAAATTCCTGCAGATCGGCGCCAATGAGGGGGATTCGATGCCGATCGACATCCCCGGTGCCAAGTCTCGTGACCTCGGCCTCGAGACGCCGCGAGGCTCCGCGGTCAAGGCCCACTGGCCCGACCACCCCGGCCACCTCCCCGAACACACCCCCCAGGATCCGCTCGCGCCCAGCAAACCCTGGGACGACTGGAACGAAGGCCCGACACCACAGCTCACCAGCTCGTCGGAGAACATGTTCGTCCCGGGGCGCTACACGATCGAGCACCCCGACGTGTACGACCGCAAGGGCAACGTCGTCGGTCAACTCACCTCGGACGGAACACGCGTCGACTTCTCCGATGGCACCTGGGCCCAGTTCGACAACCCGGTGTGGTTCGACAACCACATGCCCGACCCGAAGCGCGGCGTCATGTCGCTCAGCAACGTCATCTCGATCGAGACCCAAGACCTGGCCAACATGGCCATAGGGATCATCGATGACGCCATCGACCAGGTGTCGACGATCCGCTCCGGCCTCGGCGCCATCCAGAACCGCCTGGGTCACACCATCAACAACCTCGGGTTCTCATCGGAGAACATGGCCGCCGCCGAATCGCGTATCCGTGACGCCGACATGGCCAAGGAGATGACCGAACTCACCCGCGGCCAGATCCTCCAGCAAGCCGGAGTCTCGATGCTCGCCCAGGCGAACCAGACACCTCAGTCGGTGCTCAAGCTTCTTGGCTGAGCCGCCCCCTTCGTTGGCCACACGTCAGTCTGATGCCCGACCATCACAAGGAACGAGTGACCTTGGAGGCTTGCGCTTACCCTCCTGGCACCTCATCACAACCTGAACCACGGCTGGAAAGCATTCATCGGCGAACTCGCCCTCCACTACTCATTTGTGAGGCACGTCCAGTTTTCCTCTCCTAAGGGGGACAGGAACCGATTCGAAGCTTCCGCAAGCAGCGCCTGGATACAAGACCGGCAGTCTCGGTCTCACTGTCACCGCGGGGCAACGCCCTGCGCTGACAGTGAGCGTCCGCTCGATCCGTGACATTCACATCCCTCGCCCACGCTGCCGATAGGCACCCCGGAGGTGCCGTGCAGAACGTCAACAAGAAGAAGCGCCCCGCTCCGGCCCTGTCGGAGCGAGACCGGGCAGTGCTTCAGATCGAACAGAAATGGGGCGCGAGCCCCACCGCGCTGCGGAACAAACTCGATGAAGCCCGCGAACAGTTGGAACTCACGCCCGAGGCGTACCACCTGATCCTGCGCGGCCTCGTCGACGACGACGCCGCTCTCGCCGCCGCCCCCGAACTGATCGGCCACCTGCGCCGCCTCCGAGATCAACGCAACGAACTCGATCCGGCGAACGACCCTCGGCCCCCGATGGACGCATCGCCCTGACGCCACTCGCCCGTCAGGCCCGGTGGCGCCGACTCTCGGCCACCCAACCCACGCACGATGCAGCGACCGGGGCGAACACGCGCGAAAAGGCACACCGGCCCTGATGACGCGGACACGCCAGAAGTACCGGCACCCGAGCGACGCAAGCCCCGCCAGCTGTGACTCCATCCGGAACCACGGAGCCTGCCCCTGCTTTTCCACGACCCCGTACCTGCGGTTTCGTCATCCACAGGCCGACTCCGGCGCCCTGCGGAACCAACACCTGGGTCGCTACCCCGTGGTGTCTCATTTGCAAGTGCCCGTGACCGCACCTGCCGCGCCCCTGGCTGCTCCGTGCCCGCCGAACGGTGCGACCTCGACCACGGCGTCAACTGGCCACACGGCCCTACCACCCCCGCAAACCTCACCGCGAAGCACCGCCGGGACCACGAATTCAAGACACGGCCCATCTGGCACGCGGCACAACAGCCCGACGGCACCGTCACCTGGCGCACCCTCTGCGGCACGTACACGAGCTACCCCGCCCGGTACGACTCCGACCCCGACGACGCACGCGAGGCCGCCCAGTCGATCCTCGAGCGCGAATCCGACACCGTCGCATAGGTACTCGCCTCCATCGAGGCCGAACACCAATCGGAGTGGCGACGCCGCTGGCACGCCTTCCGCGCGGAGGTCGAAACCTGCCACCGGCTCCGGCACGACGACTGCCCCGAGCACCCCACCTGGGCAGACCCCGCCGACCCCGGCCTCGACTTCGGCGTCGACAACACGCCGTGCTCACTCACCGGCCTCGTGCGCCGCAGCTCTCCACGAAGCCGGGGCATCAAGACGGCTCCTCTGACTGACAGCACTCTCGCGCTCTCCGGCGACGGCGAACCTCCACCCCGTGAACCGAAGAAGCCCAAGCGGCCACGCACGCAGGCACGGCCAACTCCCGACACGTCCTGGAACCGTCCCAACCCCGGCCCGCCGCCGTTCTGACGCCGAACCTCGTCGGCCGCACTGCCACGGCGGCGCGGGCGTGCTTGCCTCGGTTTCTCCACAACCTCGCACCACGGGTGGCGTTATCCACAGTGACATCGGCCCCACTGTTTCGAGACGCTTCACCTGTCTACGCTCGCCGTGAACTGGAGCAACAATCGTCGTCGGTCACCGAGGGGAGGCACTGGATACCATGAGCATCATGCGCACCACATTAAGTATTGATGACGATGTGCTTGCTGATGCGCGCGACATCGCTCGGGCCGAGGGTCGCTCTCTCGGGGCTGTGGTCTCTGATCTCATGCGGCGCGCACTTCGTCCGGTCGGCGTACGCACCGACGCTGGGCTGCCCGCCTTCGACGTTCCTCCTGGCGCCCCGACCTTCGGTGGGACCGAAGTCGAGTCGGCACTGGAGGACGAGTGACTAGCGTTGGCCTTCTCGACGTCAACGTGCTCGTCGCGCTGGCCTGGCCAAACCACCTCGGTCACGCCACCGCAAGAGCATGGCTCTCCCAAACAGGTCAACGCTCCGGGTGGGCGACGACTCCGATCACCGAAGCCGGATTCGTTCGCGTCTCCAGCAACCGCATGGCGTTGCCCCTGTCCACCTCGCCCTCGAAGGCCGTTCACGTACTCCGAGCACTGAGCGCCGCGACTGGGCACGAGTTCTGGCCGGACGACGTCCGCTTCGTGACCGACGAGCCCCTACTCACGAAACTCCGCGGCCACAAACAGATCACCGACGCACACCTTGTCGCCCTCGCGCACCGCCACAAGGGCCACCTGGTCACGTTCGATCGCGCCATCGCCTCGCTCACAGACAGCACCGATGTCGAGGTGCTCGAGGCTTCGGGTTGAGACTCTGCTTGCGCCTGGGCTGCAGCCGGACGATACACTCATGTACAGGCTGTACATCTTGCACATGGAGGTATCCAATGCCCGTAGCCGATTACGGCACGGTCTCCGAAGCTCGTCGGGAGTTCAAGAGCCTGCTCGATGCTGCGGCCGACGGTGGGGCCGGGGTGGTCCGTCGCGACACCCAGCGATTCGCTGTCGTCGACGCCGAGGCGCTGTGGCCAATGCTGGTGCGCTCAGTCGGGGCCACTCCAGAGCTGTTCTTCGAGGACGACAGTGTCGGCATTGCCCTGCCCGGAGCCCCGCTGGCCGCGGAAGGAGAGACTCTGGAGGAGGCCGCACAGGAAATGATCGCCGCGATGCGTGAATACGCGGGCGATTGGCCGCAACTGCGACACGCGCCGAACCACCAGCGGCATCGCTCGCTGGTCACCCTGATCGACATTGCCAGCGATGAACAGCTCATGGACTGGCTCACCGGCAAGATCTCATGAGCTGGCCTGTAGCCAGCCGCCAAGACCACCTGCAGTTCTGCAGAATCGAGCAGTGGCGCGAGGTTCGAAACGCGACCGGCGGCAAGGTCGGCGCGCACATCACCTTTGTGCTGCCGCTGGACGACGGGCGGATTCTGCGCAACCGGATTTCGCACCCACCCACAAAGAGCAAGACCTACGGCCAGAGTGTCTGGGCCCACATCCTGCGCGATCAGCTCGATGTCACCGAAGAGCAGTTCTGGGACTGCGTCAAGAGCAAAGTCCTCCCACCGCGCAGCGTTCCGCCACCGCCCCGACAGGGCATACCCGCAGACCTGTATCGCCTGCTCACAGTGCAGGCCGGTTTGCCCGAGAACGATGTCCGCGCAATGACGAAGGCCGAAGCCGTCGCAGCGGCAACGGCCTACTGGCAGCGCGGCGAGAGCTAGAGCCCGACTGCAACACCGCGCTGCGGCCGCTGCCAACTCTGGACCACCGCCGTGCAGCTCTACCTACGCGCCGCCGCTTGACGGGCGACGCCTCACGCCCATGTCAGGACTCTTGAATTTCTCATAATCCAAATATATCTTTGGAGTATGAGAAAACTCGCGCCTGCGTTGATGCCGATCTTCCGATCACAGCGCCTGGCCGAGATGCTCGCAATCCTCTTCCTCCACCCCTCAGCCGAGCTATCGCTGACCGAACTTGCCGAGAGGCTGAACGCAAGCCCGGGGACTATCCACGCAGACATCGCACGCCTTCTCGACGCCGGACTCATCACCGAACGGTTCGTGGGGCGAACTCGACTGATCAGCGCGAATTCAGACGCCCGCGCCGCTAGATCCCTCAGTGAGCTTCTGCTCCTCACATTCGGCCCGGAACACGTCATCGCCGACGAATTCGACACCCTCGAAGGAGTCTCGAAGGTCCTCATCTTCGGGTCCTGGGCACGCCGCTACAACGGCCAACAAGGCCCCGAGCCCGGCGACATCGACGTCATGGTCATCGGATCGCCCAATCGTGAAAACGTGTACGACGCCGCCGACCGCGCCGCCGAGAAGCTCGGCATCCAGGTCAACCCAGCGATTCGGTCATCCACAGCTTGGGAAACAGGGGCTGACGCACTCGTCATCACAGCGAAGAATGATGCCCACGTCGTGATCGAACGCGAGGAGACCAACGATGAGTGCTGAGGATGCCGACGCACCGGAGATTCGCGCCCTTATTTCGAAGCGACATCTGCAGCACCTCGAAGGGGCACGCGAAGGAACACGCGGCCTCCTCGAGCGCGCGAACCAACTCCTGAACTCGGCCACGGCCCTAGCCGACATCGACCCTGCAACCTCTGTCGTCGTGGCCTACGACGCCGCGAAACACGCAGGCATGGCGCTCTTGGCAGCACGAGACTTGCGCCCGACGGCGGCGGGTGGGCATGTCGCCATCGAAAAGGCACTGGTCGCCCAGTTCCCCAAAGACTTCAACCGGTTCCGCTCGCTCCGCCGACGACGCAACGAACTCGACTACCCAAGCGGCCCCGACGACTCTGCCGACTCACCCGAGGCGGCACGCGCAATCGAATCAGCTACCCGCATGGTGCGAGCAGCTCACCGCATTTGCGGCGTCGAGTGACTCCAAGCCTGCCGCCGCCATTACCCCAATAGGCTCAAGGCAGCTGATCTCGGAGGAGCGGTCATGAACTCTCGCGATGCCTTGCCCACCGTTGTGGCCGTGCCCGTCACGGAGGGGAGCCGGCCCTTCAACTCGACCGTCGCCTCCACCGTGCCGCTCGATCTCGCGGTCTACGGGTACGTGGAGGAGGAGTTCTTCGTCTCCGGGGTCGCCGCCGTGTACGCCGATGACCTCTCCGTCATGTCCGAGGTGCCGTACACGAACCGGGTCGTTGTTCGTCGGCCCGCCGAGGCACCTACCGCCTCCGGGGTCGTGCTGCTCGAGATCCTCAACGCCAGCAACGGCTACCCCGCCGAAGGGCTGTGGCGCCGCGCCTGGGATCACCTACTGCTGCACCGACACACGTGGGTCGGGTTCACGAGCAAACCCATCGACATCGATGCCCTCAAGATCTTCGACCCCGCCCGGTACGCGCCCCTGAGCTGGGACATCGACCCCGCCCACCCCCACCCGCCCGTGTCGGGCGCCGGCCTCAATGCCCTCGGAGCCGTCGTCGACGGAGCCGAAGAAGGCCTCGTCTGGGACGTCGTCACCCACATGGCCCGGCTTCTGCGGCGCGAGATGGATGGGGCTCCCGACGCGAGCGTGCCCGCCCTGCTCGGCGGTGCCCAGCCCACGACGTTGATCCTCGGCGGGCAGAGCCAGTCCGGAGTCGTACTCAACACGTGGCTGCGGCACTTCCACCCCCTCGTGCGGCAGGCCGACGGACGGTCGATGTTCGACGGGTACCTCGTCAGCGTCGCCTCCGTCGTCGAGCGACCTCTGAGGCAGCAGGTCAGCCCCGACGGGCGGTTCGCCACCACCCCTCCCGGCGACGCCGCGCCCGTCGACGTGCCCCTGGTCAGCGTGTTCTCGGAGGGCGATGTCGCGCTCTGGGCCGGCCACGGCCAGATCCACACCGCCGCGCCCGGCCTCGGCGACGGCGAACGGCGCCGATCCTGGTGCGTGCCCGGCGGCTCGCACACCGAGCTGTTCACCCCCGCCATCCCCAGCGCCGACGAGGTCCGCCGCGCAGACCGCAAACCCCGCGCCACTACCGCACAAGCCGCGCTCACCGGCAACCCGTTCCCATTCGAAGCCTTCGTCACCTCGGCCTTCGACGCCGTCCTCCGCTGGGCCACCACCGGCGAACCTGCCGCGCCCTCACGCTTCTTCGACCTCGACCCCACCGGCGCCCTGGCCCGCGACTCCGACGGCAACGTCACCGGAGGCGTCCGCGCCGGCCTCCACGCGCAGGCGATCGCCGCCTTCCACGGCGGCACCGGCGGAACGGGAGGCACCCTCACGCTCCTCCCCCGCGACGAAGTGCTCCGCCGCTACCCCACGCCCGACGACTACCTCGCAGCCGTCTCCGCGGTTGACGCACAACTCGTCACCGACGGCTACCTCACCGACTGGGGCCGCCGCCAACTCTGGACCGCCGCCGTACAGCTCTACCTACGAGCCGCCGCTTGACGGGTGACTCAGACGCGCGACCTCCGCGCCGATAGGTACCGTGCGGCCACCGTGGCGCGCACTGTGACCAGGAGGTTCGTGACGATGTCGATCATGCGTAGCGACGCACGCCCGGGCGGGCTCATGGGCTCGGGGCGCCAGTCGACGCCCGACGTCGACGCCACCATCCGCAAAGCCCAGCGCCCCGGCAACCAAGGCGTCGCCCTCACCCCCGAGGCCTACAGCAAAGTCCTCCGCGCCCTCATGACAGGCGACGACACCCGCCGCTGAGTCGCTCCCGCACGTCGGACATGACCACCCGAACCGCATACGCGTGGGAATCGGAGACTTCGCGCCCCAACCTCACGCAAACTCTCTGACGCACCTCTCACGACCTGGATTTTCATGCGGATCGCTCAGCGTTTGCTTGTACTTGCGTCGTCAACTCCGCAGAGCGTCTCGCAGGGCTGCTTCTATCGCGCTGTCCGTCGTGCCCAGGCGTCTGGCCTGGGCTACCGCTTCTCGCATGAGCGCTTCTACCCGGCGGTCTCGTTCCGACGCCGGGAGGGTGGGGGCGTCGGCGGCGACCGTCGTGCCACCTCCTCGGCGGGTGCGCACCAGGCCCGCCGACTCCAGCTCCCTGTACGCCCTCGCCACCGTGCCCGTGGCCAGGCCCAGGTCGGCCGCCAACTGCCGCACCGGAGGCAGCCTCGCACCCGCCTGCAACACCCCGCCCGAGATCAGGTCGGCCAACTGGGCCCGCAACTGTTCGAACGGCGGAGTCGGATCGGCCGGGTCGACCCGCAGCCGCACACTCACGGTTCCGTCCCCAGCTCCACCTCCGTCGCGGAGGGGGCCTTCGGCTCACGCCCCGCACCCGGCATGAGCAGCACCGCCACACACCACAGCGCCAAGACCAGACCGAACAGAGCCAGCGCCAGCGAGAACCACGGCGCCGCACCGAAGTTCGGCACCATCACCACGCCGTCCGCCACCGGATACGGCCACAGGATGTCGGGCACCATCGCCCCCGCCACCAGCCCCGCCGCGCCCGCGATCGTGCCGCCGACCCCCGCCCCGAGCCCCGCGATCGCCGACTCGATGGCCCGCACCCGCAACACGTCGTCGGAGGCGACCAGCACCGGGTCGGAGCCGTCACGCGGCCGGTTCTTCACCACCAGCAGCGCCGTCGCCGCCATCGCGATGAGGAGCACCAGGCCGGCGATCATCGGGCCCGTGTAGAACGAACCGGGGAACGGACTGAAGCCGCCCGACACCGACGGGTCGTCGTAGCCATACGCGTACACACGGCCCGGATTGCCGCGGTCATCGGGCACGGCCACCGCGGTCGACCAGGCGAAATACGCGAACGTGGCGAGCGTGCAGAAGGCCACTGTCCAGGTGAGCCCCTTCGGCAGGTAGTCGGTGAGCCTGCGCGACTCGAGCCCCGCGACCCCCGGCGTACGAGCGGACGAATGCCCGAGCATCTCACCCACCAGCACACCGACCACCAGCACGAGCCCGGCCGTCGCCGGCGCTATTGCCATGCCCTGGCCGTTCTGTCCCGTGCCGGCCACGAATATCGCAACTAGCACTGCTAGCAGGAGTGATAGACCTCGGACTAGTTGCACCCGGCGCGCTTGGGCCGCCAGGCCCGGGTAGCGGGCCTCATTCGCTCGCGCCAGGCGGCGGCGCCTTGGGGCTACGAGCAGAGCCGCGAGGAGCCACACCACCAGGGCGGTCAGGGGGATCGCGAGGACGAAAGGACCGAGCATGTCGACCTCCTTGTGTCAACTGAATGACACAAGGATGCTCTTGTGCGGGGGTTGTGTCAATGGGTTGACACAATGAGACAAGTTCGGCTTCTCGCGGTTCTCGCGGGTGCCGTCTCGCCTACGCCGTGTGCTCCAGTCCCAGGTCGGCCGCCGGCCCGACGGCATCGACTCCGCCTACCTCACCCATTCCTGATGAGCCGCGATACATAGGAGTTGGCGGCGGAGCCGGCTCGGGCACGGATGCCGAAACTCGGGTCGGCAGTGCCACTGGCGCCAACATCGGTACCGACGCCCGCAGCGGGGTGCTGCCCGACGGGGCGGAGCCGGAGGTGCTGCTTCCGGCCGCCGACCCGTCGGCGTCCTGCGGGGCCTCAGTCAGGGGACGGAGCAGCTCCATCACCGAGCGCTGCACGTCCTGCACCTGGGCCATCATCATCGATCCCACCTCGGCGAGCATGGTCGCCTTGGCCAGCGCCCCGGCCTCCCTGGCCACGTCTACGTCTTCCCGTCGCGACGCCGCCGCACGCGAGTTCGCCTCCTGAACCGCCAGCGCGCGTGCCGCGGCCGCCATGCGGTTCTCGGCAGCAGCGATCTGGGCGCGCTCCTCGAAAAGCTGCTCCAGTGCCTCGTCGAGCATCTGGATCGCCGACTTCGCACCCTCCTGCGTACTGATGTCGATGCCGCCGTCGCCGGTCAGCCCCAGCGCAGCCGTGCCGACATCCGGCCGCGCCACCGACAACGTGTGCCCGGCCTGCGACCCCACCTGCATCGACAGGGGATCGCCACCGAACACGCGCACACGATTCGCTTCGGTGCGCTGCACGAGCGCATCCATCTCGTCGAGCGTCATCACGACGGCAGACTGCATCGCGCCGCGCTGCTGGTCGCCGAACGTGCCGTTCGCGGATTGCAGCGACAGCACCCTCATGCGCTGCAGCATCGCCGTCATCTCGGAGAGGGCTCCGTCGCCGATTCGGGTCAACGCGATTCCGTCTTGGATGTTGCGGTGCGCCTGATGCGCCCCCTCCGAGACCGAGCGATCACGTTGAGAGATGGCGAGACCGGAGGCGTCGTCGACGGCACGAGCGATGCGCAGCCCGGAGGCGAGCCTCGTCGAGCTGGTGGAAATCTGCTGAACCTGGTGGGTCCAGTTACGTTGCACGACTCGCTGCAGCGCGTCGACATCAACAGGGACACGCATGCGAGTCACCTCCTGTGAGTGCGGTCGGCCATCCGTGGCCGATCGAGCTCGCGACGGTGGAGCTCGCAACCCCTATCGGCCACACTGTGCGCAAATGAAGCGCTCGTCTCGGACGTTCGCCCCACTCGGTCACGTTTCGCTAACGCTTGTCGACTTCCGACCGCCCACATTCACCTCGCGGAGGTCGAGCCGCTCGGTACCGTAAACACGTGCGCCCGCGGGGGTGGGCGCCTTGGGGAACGCGCCGCATCGAGCCGTGGGGGCTGCAGCGACGCGACGCATTGGGGGATGCACGTGTACTCGACAGCGCGCTCGCGCAACCAGATTCGCCACCGCGCCCGGCCGCGCTCGCTCGGGCGTGGCCACAGCAGCATGACGATCGTCGACGCCCTGCCGGTCTTCGACGAGGACCTCGCCGCAGGCGCTCCTCGCGACCGAGTCGTCGACATGGCGCGTCGATCCGGCCCATCGATCGACGCAGGCAACAAGCGCAGCCACGATCGCGCTGATCGCGCGCACAGCACCGGTCGAGCGAGCCGGACCAAGCGGATCAGCGTCGCATTGTTCGCCGCTGCCGTCGGAGCCCTGGGACTTCAGTCCCTCGGTGCGCTCGCCTCCGCTCCCCCGCCCGCGCCGGTCGTGCATCTCACCTCGGCGCAGGCCGCTCTCGCCGACGCACTGCCCGCTCACCCCGGCTACGCGCCCGTGCTCGACGTGGGGCGCGTCTCCGTCGCGTCACCCGGCGAGCCTGGTGAGCCCGGCCGGCCCGCAGAGCTTGCGGAGCCCGCGATGTCGCCGCGCACCCTCGCCCTCGTCGTGGCCACGCTGACTCGGGCCGGCTACACGTTCACCACCCCCGAGTCCGACAACGACGACGAATCGGGTCGCACTGTGACGCTCGTGGTCTCACCTGACGCACACACGCAGGCCGCCGTCGCCCCGATTCTCGAGCGCTACGGTGCCCACGCCGTCACCAAGCCGTCTGCGACACCGGCGCCCCACGCACCCCAAGCTCCCCAAACCCAGCGAAACCAGACCGTCCTGCACCTGCCCCCGGACATCACCCCGGAGGGCGTCACCGCGCTCCTGCGCACCGCCATCCCCGCACCGGTGGGCCTCAATGCGCCGTCGTGGAGTTCGACCGGTGCCGACTGCATCACGGGAGAAGGCACGATCCACGTCGCAGCGCGCACCGGCTCCGCCGACCCCGTCTGCCGCCCCGATCTCAACGCGACCACCTGGCAGGACTACCGGCTCATCGCCGACGTCACGGCCCTGCACGGCACTGCAGTGATCACCCTGCGCGACGGGCGTGTCGAGGTGCGACTCTCGGGCACCGAAGCGGAGGTCGTAGAGCGCGGCCCCGGCGGCGTACCCACGCGCGTTCTCGGCAGCCTGACGCTCCCTGTCGATGATCCCGGCAGCCGTCGCGTCGAGGCCGGTGTCGAAGGCTCCCAGGTCACAGTGGCGATCGACGGAATCCCTGTGCGCACCGCTCCGCTCACGGCGCACAGCAGCACATCCGGTGGCGTGGGCGTGGGGGCGTACGGCAACGCGGCAGAGGCGAGCTTCTCGATTCTCGGCATCGCCGGGCACTGAGCCCAGGTGGTACCTCAAGAACCACGTGGTACCGCAAACATGGCTCACCCCGGCGCTCCAGGGGAAAAGCGCCGGGGTGAGGATCATGGTCGAGCAGACTGCCCGCGATTCACACTGCGATTCAGTTGCCTGCTTCGATGCGGCCGGTGACTCCGACGTTACTCGCCGGTTCGGGCCGCTTCGCCCTAGTTTGATAACAAACGCGGAACTTTGCAAGTCCCTTTCCGGGAGTCGTTACCCCCTCCCGAAACCCGCATCCAGCCGGCGACAATACGTCGTCTTCACCTGCAGGTTCAGGGAATTGCCTTGAGTGTGCCACATCCTGGCCCACCATGGCGCAACTAGTGCGTACATCCGGGCGTTGCACATCACACTGTGATCTCGACCGCGATCTCAGCTGCGATCAAGGCCCTGCCCGCACACCTCCAGCGACGCGCTACATCACCCGCACGGCGAGGGGTTTCACCTCGCGCGATTCGTCGAGCAGGCTGTCGGCGACGGCGGCGCCGGGCTCGCCGAGCTGGCGCAGCGCCTCCGCGAGAGTGGTCTGGTGCAGCCCGCCCGCAGCGACGAGACGGTCGGCGAGCCCCTCGGCCGAACGACCTCCCCAGAGCTTGAGCAGCATGCGAGCGTAGCGGCTCGCGTGGCCGTGCACCGCCACGAGCTGGATGCAGCAGTCGAGCGCCTCGTCGAACTCCCCGACGCGTGCGGCCATCACCATCCGCTCGTTGAGGATCGCCGGCGTCGAGACAGCGCGCCCGTCCGCTGCCTTCACCTCGCCGAGCCCGCGCAGCACCTCGAGCGCCTCGCGCGCCTTGCCTTGCGAGGCCGAGAGCAGCACGCGCAGCCACTGCGAATAGGCCTCGTCGGCACCGTCGCGGTCGAGTTCGGCGATCACGGTCTCGGCGCCGCCGTAGTGCCCGTGCTTGATGAGCAGCGTGGCCAGCTCCTGGCGGGCACGCCACCGGTACTTCTGCGTGGCGCGGGTCGTGCGGGCCCGCGTGAGGTCGGCCAGGGCCGCGTTGTCCTCGTCGATCTCGCGCAGCAGTCGCGCCCGGTCGACGAGGGCGGTGACGAGGTCGTCGCCGCCGACGCCGCTCTTCTCGAGGTCGGCCACAGCCGTGTTGGCGCGCTCGATCCGCCGTTCGAGGCGGGCGCGCTCGATCACGGGGTCACGCTCGGCGCTCGCCGCGCTGGCGCTGATGACCTCGCGGCCCGGCGTGAGGATCGTGAGTTTGCGCCCCTCCGCCACCGGGACCAGCCTCGGGTCGACCATCCCGTCGAATTTCGCGACCTCCGGGCGGTACACGCGCACCTGACGGCTGCCGCTGCGGTCGCGCTCGTCGGAGGTCGTACGCACCTGTATCGACAGCGCGTCGGGCTGCGCCATCATGCCCGGCTCCACCACGAGCAGCCGCTGTAGCCGCTCGAGGTCGGCCACGATCTTCTCGCCCGGCTCGACCACGAGCACCCACGTGGATTTCGCCATCGCGGCCGCATTGTTGCGTGCCGCCGAGACGTCGTGCTCGCCCTCGCCGGTCGCGACGGTGGCGCCGGCCTTGCGGGCGAAATCGAGTACCCGCTCCGACGCGGCCACCCCGTACACGTGGATGTCGGAGAGCAGCGGGCGCAGCTTCTGCAGCGCGGCGAGGCACGCGTGCAGGTCGTGAACCTCATCGGTGACAACGACGCAGGCTGACATGAGGGGGGCTGTCATGCCTGCCCTATCGACACGACACGCCGCGCCTTGAGTAATGAATTCGCATGTTGTCGTGCGAATTTCTGCTACACCAGAGCTACCCAGAGCTACCCCAGGAG
>JAUNUP010000030.1:16697-35534 GCA_030538115.1 Dermatophilus congolensis
GGGGCTTGGCCGCGTACGGGGCGGCGAGGCGGAGTTCGTCGGCCTTCTCGAACCAGTGGGCCGATTCTTCGCGGTGGCCGAGCGTCAGGTTGAGCACGCCCAGCGACTGGGCCGCGAGAAAGCTGCCGCGCCCGGTGAGCGCACCCGGCAGGTCAGGGCGGTCACCGATTGCGATGCTCCGGCGCCAGCACGACTCCACCAGCGGAGCGAGCTGCGGCGCGGTCGCGCGGTCGGCGAGGATCATCTCGAAGAACAGGTCGCCCACCACGTACGAGAAGTCGGCCGACTCGGCCCAGTTGGCCTTCTCGGAGTCGATGAGCGCGATCGCATCACGAAACCGGCGGGCGGCGCGTAGCGCGTCGAGGGTCTCGATGACGTAGGCGTGGCGCTCGATGATCTCGGGCCCGACCACATCGGCGGCGCGGGCGAACGATCCGGCAGCACCGCTGTGGTCACCCTCCGAGCGCTGCCAGCGCCCTAGTTCGGCCAGCAGGCGGGGGTCGTCGGGCTGCACGGCGAGCGCCTGTGACACGGCCGCGCCGAGCAGCGACCTGTCCTGGCTCCACGTGCTCGCCTGCGCGTCGTCGCTCGCGACGATGATCGGAGACCGCCACGTGCGCGCTCCCGGATAGACCGGCTCGGGCCTGAAGCGCCCCGCAAACCGCACGTGCTCGGGCAGCAGGCGCGCCTGCAGGCTCGGGGCGTCGAGTCCGCGCGCCGCAGCACCCGGCACGACCTCCACGAGACCGACGACATCGGGTGCCATGCGGCCGAGTTCGTCCAGCACCGGGGCTCCGGCGTCGATCCACTCGTGTGGCTCAAGCACCACGTGCCAGTCGCCACCCGCCAGCGCGAGGGCGTGGTTCCACATGAGCGACGGGTCGTCGTCCCAGGCGGCAGCCACGACGCGCGCCCCGCAGTTCTCGGCCAGCTCCACCGTGTCGTCGTGCGATCCGAGATCGAGCACGAACACTTCGTCGACGTGGGCCCTCGCACTCCTGATCGCACGCTCCACGTGACGAGAGTCGTCACGCGTGATCATGACAAGCACGACACGATTCACGACTGTCCTTTCGCGCGGGGAACCCAGATGCCGACCCAGTCGGCCGCGTGCGAAGCGACCTGAGAGCCCCTATACGCATCGCGGCCCCCACCACTCCGTGACGAGTGGCGGGGGCCGCGACTGATTCGTTTCTCGCATCCCTGCGTGCGTGTGACCGCTCCTGCTCTACTGTGACCGCCCCATGGATCTGAAGACCTGTTGTATCTCACGGGACACCGGCCTAGTCGGCACGCAGCACAGCGCCTTCAAGTATTTCGGGAAATTCTTTACGAATACCTGTAACACGCGCTTATCTGGCCCCGATTCGCCTCAGGCCGTGACCTTCTCACCGAACAGAGTGGACTGGCCGGTAACCGGGCGCAGGCCTGTCAGGCGGTCACGATATGAGGAGCGCGACGCCACCTGCGCGTAGTACGACGCCTTCCGGCGAGCCACCGCGCCACCGGCATTCGTCGGAATATCCACGAGCTCGGGAGAGAGTTGCGAGTTCATTCCGTCGCGCAGCATCTTCAACGCCTCCGCGCGCATCTGCGAGATGCGCGACTCGGTGACACCCAGCTCGGCGGCGAGATCGCGCATCGGCCGATCCTCGAAAAAGCAGCCGCGCACCACGGCGCGCAGTCGTTCGGGAAGAACGGCGATCGCGTCACGCAAATACGCCCGGCGCTCACGGGCGAGCAAAGTCGCCTCGGGAGTCGCAGAGGTCGACGGAAGAATCGCGTCGAGACCTCGACCTTCGCCGGAATTGTCCATGATCACGTCGAGACGCAGAACCACCGACGAATGCAGGTCGGCATCCAACCGATCGACGTCACTCACCGACACTCCGAGGGCATCGGCAACCTCGCCCGTCGACGGTCGACGCCCCAGGTCGGCGGCCAATTCGTCGTGCACGGCATCGCGGCGACGCACCTTGCTCCGCAACGAACGCGTCGCCCAATCTGCCGAGCGCAATTCGTCGAGCAGCGCACCTCGAATACGACGCACCGCATAGCGACCGAAAGGCACGCCGAGCGACGGATCGAAAGATCGAGCCGCGGCGGCGAGTGCTGCCATTCCGGCAGAAACGAGGTCATCCATGTACACGTGGCCGGGCAGGCGAGAGCCGATCGACCTCACTTCGAAATGCACCAACGGCACGTGAGCCCGACACAACTCGTCGACATCCACGACGTCCCCGACATTCCCGAACTCCACGGCATGGACGGCATCTGCGGCATCCGCAACGTCGGAGACTGATTCGTCCACGGGTTGCAGACGGAGCCTGGGCACGGTCTCGGCGGCCAGGTGGTCGGAATGAGTAAAGGCGGTCACAAAACGCAACCTAGAAATTGTCTAAAGTGCTTTTCTAGGCCAGTCCACATGGAGAGACGCGCAGGTCAGGGGCGCAACAATGGTCATTCTGCGGATTATTACCCGCCAGTTGCGTACATGCCGGAAGCGCAACACTCCCTTTGCGCAAAGGAAAATATTAATGTAACCGAAATCCTGGACGCCCGCTCATAATAGTTCGAGTCGAGCGTTCATGACATCCGCACCCCGGCCTTTAGTGCGTCAACCGATAAGACACCCAACATATAGCGCCTTCGAGGCAAGTGGCCGAAATTACATTCGTGTTGTCACATCACTACACCCGAACGAGCGCCTCAGACATCCGTTCATGTGACTCAATCCCCTCAAGCACGAACGGAATCCGCCGATTGGTGTCTCGATCCCTCCCCCTCTTCGGGATCGAGAACGGAGGACTCGTGTTCGTCTTCGGTGTGCACATCGCCTCGCAGGAGATGTTCGATCGGCACTGCCTGCCGTCGATCGCCGCGTTCGGCGGCCGCGACGCGACGCTCATCACGACTAGCGACCTCCCGGCCGTGAAGGCGTACAACGACATCATCGAGGCCGCCGCCGCCATGGACGGCGTCGATGCGATCGTGCTGCTGCGTGAACACACCGAGATCACCGATCCGCTGTTCATGATCAAGGTGACGAAGGCGCTCTCCGAGAATCCGGGTCTCGACATCCTCGGCCCTGCCAGCAGCGACGACCCTGATGCGCCCGATGTGACATGCCTCGTAATGCGCCCGTCGGTGCCGAGCAAGGTGCGGTTCGACGACGAACGTTTCACGGAGGCAGCACAGGCGAGCGGTTTCGACGCCGACCTGCTGCGCCGCGCCTCCGAACTTGGCCTGCGTGTGGGCACGGTGCCGATCACGATCCGCCTCCACGATGCAGCCGAGTTGGCCAGCCAGAGCGCTCGTCGCACGAGCGGCATCGCGGCCGGCGGAACGGCCGGACTGACCACGTTCGAGAGCGCCGCCGTGGCGTGGCAGGGTCGGGCCGCGCACCGCATCACGAAGTCGCTACTGGAACGGTGGCGCGACCAGACCGGCGGCAACGCCGCCACGCAGCGCCCGCACGACGACCTCGCACCCAACGCCCCCACCCCGGGGCCCACGAGCAACAACATCCCGATCGCCGAGGCGTACGCCCTCGAACGCGCTGAGCTGATCAATCACGTGCCGACCACGGCCGAGCGGGTGCTCGACGTGTCGTGCGGCTCCGGGGCACGGGGCGAGGCGATCAAGCAGGCGACGGGCGCCTACGTCGTCGGCATCGAGGCGGCCGAGTCGCTCGCCGACGCGGCGCGCACCCGCATCGACGAGGTCTGGCAGATCGACCTCAACGAGACCACCGACCTGCCCCAGAGCGAGCCGTTCGACGCGATCGTCGTCTCCGGCACCCTCGAGCGCCTGGTGGATCCCGAAGCCGTGCTGACGGAGCTGACCACACGCTTGGCGCCCGACGGCATCCTCATCGCGACGGTGCCGAACATCAAGCACTGGTCGATCATGCTGCCGCTGCTGGTGCAAGACCGGTTCGAATACTCCGAGAACGGCTCGATCCGCCCCTCCAGCCTGCGCTTCTTCACGATGATCGAGGCTGCGGCCCTGCTGCGAAAGGCGGGCCTGGGCTGGTGCGAGGCCGCGGCGGCCACCTCGATCCCGCTGGCAGAACCGGAGAAGCTGCTCCCCCTGTTCGACGCGCTGGAGACCTTCGGCGTCGACCCGAGCGAGGCCCGCACGTTGTTCGACGCCTACGAATTCGTACTGACGGCACGCCTGACCCGCCCGGAGGAGAACACGACTCCCGAATACGGAGGCGACCCTGGCGGCGAGGCCTGAACAGCACGCAGCCCCTGAAAAGAACATAGACAAAGGACAAGAGCCCTCGGCGCGGTGTTGGGGGCACCGGAGCCGAGGGCTCTTGCAGGGCCGGCAGGGGGAAAGCCGGCATGCGAGGTGAGGTTGGGGGGCCTCAATCTCGCATCGCAATAAAGTTGTGGGTCCCTCATCCTTTGGATCGGCACGGCAACCGCGATGCTGAGAGGTTTGCCGATCAGGGCCGGATGCAGCCCAGGTCAGGTCGGCCGACGGGATTTTTCGGCGTGGCAGGCCCAGACGCGCTCAGACTGCGTGGCCCTGCTTGTCGATGTCTTCGTCGCCGGGGGCCAGCGTGAGCCGGTCGCGGTACGAAGAGCGGGCAGCCACCTGGGCGTAGTACGAGGCCTTGCGACGCGCAACGGCGCCACCTGCGTTGGCCGGCACCTCGACGAGCTCGGGCGAGAGCTGCGAGTTCAGTCCGTCGCGCAGCATCTTCAACGCCTCCGCGCGCATCTGCGAGATGCGCGACTCGGTGACACCCAACTCCGCGGCGAGCTCGCGCATCGGCCGGTCTTCGAAGAAGCAGCCGCGCACAACGACGCGGAGGCGCTCGGGAAGAACCTCGATGGCGTCACGGAGGTAGGCGCGACGCTCGCGAGCGATCAGCGTGGCCTCCGGAGTCGCGGACGACGAGGGAAGAACGGAGTCGGCGCCGACCGAGTCGGTGATGACGTCGAGACGCAGCACCACGGACGAGTGGAGGTCGGCGTCGAGGCGCTCGACCTCGGCGACGGTGACGCCCAGCGCCTCCGCAACCTCACCCGTCGAAGGACGGCGACCGAGGTCCGCGGCCAACTCGTCGTGTACGGCGTCCCGGCGGCGCACCTTGCTACGCAGCGAGCGCGTTGCCCAGTCGGCAGAACGCAGCTCGTCGAGCAGCGCGCCACGAATGCGACGCACGGCGTACCGACCGAACGGCACTCCGAGAGAAGGGTCGAAAGACCGAGCAGCGGCAGCGAGTGCCGCCATGCCGGCGGATACCAGATCATCCGTATACACGTGTCCTGGCAAACGAGAACCTATCGACCTCACCTCAAAGTGCACCAAAGGCACGTGAGCCCGACACAACTCATCAACGTCAACCACGCTCTCAGGGGCGGCGTGGACATCATTAGAAGCGGTCACGTATGACAGTCTTCAAATTAGGACATTGAGCCCTCAACTTTCGTCCGAAACGCGAGACTCTGCAGGTCACGCCATCAATTCGGACTTAGTACACCCAAGGTTACCCGAGAGTTGGATGCAAGATTCAACACCCCTGGGGGCGTTGTCGACATATCTTGAACGACTGCCCAATTCAATGTCGACAACAGCCGTGTTGCATACCAACAAAGTTGACCAAGCTCACCGTAAGCACCCTAGGCACACAATAAAATTCACAAATGGTTGCGCTGCCACAGACAAATCTTTCAAGAAAATGAACCCACTTCCCATGAAACGAAACGGTTTTCGCGCCAGACACGGACGAAGCCCGTTGGCAGCGAGGGAGAGGGGAGCCGACGCGACCACCAAGAGGAGCACGCTCGCGGCACCGCGGAAGGCGCCGCGTACAACAGATGCGGGCGGCAGCACGGGGTGGCGGCGGGCAGAACAAGGAAATCGAAAGCAGCGAGGGACAGTTCCGCTCAGAACCCACGGAGGCAGACCGATGGGAGGCTCGTGAACACCAGGAGGCGCGCGTGAGCAATATGTCCGTCGACGACACCACACTCATGGCGCTGTCCAACCTCTCATCGGGGTTGTGGCGCATTCAAGAACTGCTCGAGCTGTTGACGTACAGGCTGGAATGCCAGCATGTGCTCATCGAGACGGGCCGTTCACGATGGATGGGTCGTTCCACCCGAGAGATCGAGCTCGTCCTCGCCGAGATGCGAGAGGCGGAGTTGTTGCGCGCTGTCGATGCGCAGCCTGTGTGCGAGGCACTCGGGTTGCCGCTCGATACCCCCCTCAGCGAGATCGCAACAGCTTCCCCTGCGCCCTGGGACCAGGTTCTCGGCGAGCACCGCTCGGCGTTGACCGCGGCGACCCAGGAATTGGCCACGTTGAGCAGGTCGAACAGCGACATGCTCGAGGCCAGTTACAAGGCGGTGCAGGAGACGCTCGACAGGTTCAATCACGCTCCCGGCGGTGAGACGTACACCGCCAAGGGTGCGCGGGAGAGCCGGCGTTCACATCACCTGTTCGATCAGAAGTCCTGATCGCGCGTAAGTCCTAGGGTGGGAGACCTTTATATGAGCACGACGACCGTCAATGCCACGCAGGTGGACATCACTCTCGACTCCGGTCTCGTCGGCTTTCCCCTTGCCCAGCATTTCCGTCTCACGGAGGCGGAGGGTGGCCTGTACGAAATGACGTGCCTCGACATCCCGGACATGGCGTTCGTGGTCGTGGCTCCGAGCCCGTTCTTTCCTGACTACTCCCCCGTGATCGACCCGGCGACGGCGAACCGTATCGGCTTGGAGAAGCCGGAGGACGCGGTGGTTCTTCTGCTGGTCAACCTGGGTTCGGAGGAAGAGCCGCCCGGTGCGAACCTCCTGGCTCCGGTGGTCGTGAACATCGCGACGAAGCAGGCAATGCAGGTCGTGCTGGAAGGACAGGAACTGCCGCTGCGCGCCAGCTTCCCGACTCCGTGAGGTAGTCACCTGTAACCTAACCAGCAGCATCTTTTCTCCGCCCCTCTTCCCCTTCGAGAAAAGGAACGTTCGTGCTGGTCCTGAGTCGACGCCCGCAACAGAGCCTCCTCATCGGACACGACGTTGTCGTGACGGTCTTGGAGGTGAATGGCGACACGGTACGCATCGGCATCAAGGCTCCGGCGGATGTCGATATCCATCGCGAAGAGATCTACCGCGATCTCCAGCAGGCGAACAAGGCGGCCGGTGAGGCCAAGCCTGGTTCGGCTGCGGAGTTGGCGCGGCGGATCCACGCGGGCGCGAAGGGCGGTTCGTCTGAAGCGTCGGCTCCGGCTGCGGCTCCTGCTGCCACACCGAAGCCCGGGCCCGGTAAGCCGGGGCCGCCGCCTGCCCGCCCAGACGCGGGCGCCAAGTAACTCAATCGTATTCACGGCGTTTGCCGTTTGCGCGCCCCGGGCCGGTGAGGTCCGGGGCGCGCTGTACGCCACGGCGGTTACTGCCAGCCGGTGTCGTCCTGTACGGTAGAGGCACGAAACATACACATTCTCCGGAACCGCTCCACCTCCCCTGAGACCACGCCGCTGACATGAAGAGTTGGCCACGTGGTTTATCTGTGGTCACAGGCAGGTCGAACCGTTCCGACGGACGCGTGAGGGGGTCGACGCCATGGGGCGCGGCCGGGCCAAGGCAAAGCAGACCAAGGTCGCCCGGGAGCTGAAGTACTGGACTCCCGACACCGACCTGCGGGCACTCGAGCGCGAGCTTCACGGATCGCAAGCGAGTCGATCCGATCGCGATGAGTACGCTGACCAGTCCGACAACAGGTGGGACGACGAGGGCGACTACGACTCGTGGAGCTCTCGCCGTCGTTGACGGCTTTCACACTGCATCGGTTATCGCGGCGGCCATAGGTCGCCGCGATAACCGTGCCCGAACGGTCTAGTGCTTTCGGGTTCCGTGTAGTGGTTTCGCGGTGATCAGGCGGGATGTGTGCCGGTCATGGCGACTGCGCCGCCGTCGACTCCCTTGGCTCCTTGTACGAGGGGCACGTCGGGCGCGTTGTCGGTGGTGGTGACGTCGCCGAGGGTCCATGCATCGATGCCGCTGTCACGAATGGTGCGGAGTGCTGCGTCGGCCGATTCTGCGGCGACGACGGCGACGAATCCGACACCCATGTTGAGGGTGCGTTCGATGTCTTCGCTGGGTACCGAACCGACGCGTTGGACGACCTGGAAGACGGCCGGCGGGGTCCAGGTGGAGCGGTCGACGGTCGCGGTGACACCGGCCGGGAGCACACGTGCGAGGTTTGCGGCGAGCCCGCCTCCGGTGATGTGCGAGAGAGCGTGCACGTCGACTCCGGGGGTGCGGATGAGGTCGAGCAGCATCCGCGTGTAAACGCGCGTCGGTTCGAGCAGTTCTTCGCCGAGGGTGCGGCCGAGCTCGTCGATGTGGCGTTCGTAGTCCCAGCCTGCAGCGGAGGCGACGGCGCGCACGAGCGAGTAGCCGTTGGAGTGCAGGCCGGAGGAGGCGAGCGCGATCACGGCGTCGCCGGGCTGCACCCGGGCAGGGGTGAGGATGTCGTCGTACTCCACGACCCCGGTGGCGGCGCCGGCGCAGTCGAACTCGTCGGGCGCCATGAGGCCGGGGTGCTCGGCGGTCTCGCCTCCGACGAGAGCGACACCCGCCTGGCGGCACCCCTCGGCGATCCCGGAGACGATCGCGGCGATGCGGGTGGGCTCGACTTTGCCGCAGGCGATGTAGTCGGTCATGAACAGCGGCTCGGCGCCGCAGACGACGATGTCGTCGACGACCATGCCGACGAGGTCGATACCAACCGTGTCGTACACACCCATGGCCTGGGCGATGGCGACCTTGGTGCCGACCCCGTCGGTGCTGGTCGTGAGCACGGGGCGACGCATGCCGGTGAGGGCGGAGGCGTCGAACATCCCCGCGAAACCGCCGAGGCCGCCGAGAACCTCAGGACGGGTGGCGCGGGCGGCCGAGGCCTTCAACAGCTCGACCGCGCGGTCGCCTGCATCGACGTCGACACCGGCCGACGCGTAGGTGATCGGGGTATCGCTCATCGCTTCTCCTCGCCGGAGCCGTCTGCGGGGACCGCCAGCCCCTTCTGTTCGAGCACGGTCTTGCCCAGGTCGTCGGGGTCGGGCAGCGGAATCGGGTACTCGCCCGTGAAGCAGGCGGTGCACAGGTCATCGCGTACCTGCTCGGTGGCCGCGATCATGCCCTCTTCGCTGATGTGACCGAGCGAATCGGCTCCGATGCTGGCGCACACCGCGTCGACGTTGAGGCCGGTGGCGATGAGTTCGGCGCGGGTGGCGAAGTCGATGCCGTAGAAGCACGGCCACTTGACCGGCGGCGAGCTGATGCGCACGTGGACTTCGGCCGCACCCGCCTCCCGAAGCATGCGAACGAGGGCGCGCTGAGTGTTGCCGCGCACGATCGAGTCGTCGACCACCACGAGACGCTTACCTGCGATGACCTCGCGCAGCGGGTTCAGCTTGAGCCGAATGCCGAGCTGCCTGATCGTCTGGCTCGGCGAGATGAACGTGCGGCCCACGTACGCGTTCTTCACCAGACCCGCGCCGTACGTGATGCCCGACTCCTGCGCGTACCCGATGGCCGACGGGATACCGGAGTCGGGGGTCGGCATGACCATGTCGGCGTCGATCGGGTGCTCGCGAGCCAGAGCGCGGCCCATCTCGACACGAGCGGAGTAGATACCCCGACCGTTGATGCGCGTGTCGGGGCGGGCGAGGTAGACGTACTCGAACACGCACGTCTTGCGGTCGGTCTCGGCGAAGCGGGTGGAGCGCAGGCCGTCACGGTCGATGGCGATCAGCTCGCCCGGCTCGATCTCGCGCACCGTGCTCGCACCGACGATGTCCAGAGCTGCGGTCTCGCTGGCGATCACCCAGCCGCGATCAAGGCGGCCCAGCACGAGCGGGCGGATGCCCTGCGGGTCGCGGGCACCGTAGAGCGTGTGTTCGTCCATGAACACGAAGCTGAAGGCACCGCGCAGCTTCGGCAGCACCTCCATGGCCCGGTGCTCGAGCGTCGGGTGGCTCGACCCGGTCAGCATGGCCGTGACCAGCGCCGTGTCGGTGGTGTTACCGCGCTTGAGCTCACCCACCGAGTCGGCGACGTCGGAGTTCATCACGATCTCGCGCAGCTCGGCGGAGTTGATGAGGTTGCCGTTGTGCGCCAGCGCGATCGTGTGCTCGTCGGAGCCGCCGAGAGTCGGCTGCGCGTTCTCCCAGGTGCTGCTGCCGGTGGTGGAGTAGCGGCAGTGGCCGATGGCGATGTGCCCCTGCAGCATGTTCAGGCTGTTCTCGTCGAAGACCTGGCTGACCAGCCCCATGTCCTTGTACACGAGCACCCGGCTGCCGTCGCTCACCGCGATACCCGCGGACTCCTGGCCCCGGTGCTGCAACGCGTACAGACCGAAGTAGGAGAGCTTGGCGACCTCTTCACCGGGGGCCCAGACACCGAAGACGCCGCACGCGTCTTGGGGGCCGTGGTCGTCGTTCAGCAGGTCATGGTTCAGACGTCCGTCACCGCGAGGCACGGGCCAAGTCTGGCACACGTCGCGGCTGGTCAACTGCGACGGTCGAGGATCACCGCGACGATGGCCGCCACCAGCGCGCCGAAAAGCCCGCACACGGCCGCGAGAAAGGCGAGGCCGCTGCCCGCGCTGTAGTCGACCCCGCCCTGCTGCATCGCGCTCGTTCCCGCGCCCCACAGAGACGGGCCGACCAGGTCGATCACGCCACCGAGCAACACGCCCAGCACGAATCCCACGATGATGAACCGCGCGAAATTCGGGGCCCGGCGCACCCGGAGCCGCAGATCGACCATCGGGTCGTCCTCGGATTGGCTCACTGAGGTGTGGGCCGAGGTTTGAGTGGGGGTCTGGGCGGAGTGCTGGGTGTCGTCGCGGCCGGTCACGCAGCCCACCCTACGGTGACCGCCGACGATCATGCAGTCCGCGGAGTCACCCGGAGTCCCCGGAGTCATCCGCGTCACCCGGCGTCAGCCGAAGAGGGGTAGGCGCTCCCGGAGGTCGGCTCGCTCGCCGCTGGCGACCACCGCGCCGGAGGCGACCGCCGCCTCCCACGTCGTGCCCCCGGTCGCCAGCGCGAGCCACGTGGCCGGGTCGGTCTCGATGACGTTCGGTGGCACTCCGCGCGTGTGCCGCGGCCCCTCGATGCACTGCACCACCCCGAACGGCGGCACCCGCACCTCCACGCTGCGACCCGGGTTGCGGGCCGCCAACTCCTCCAGCGTGTAGCGCACGGCGGTGGCCGTGACCGGCCGCGGAGCGGGCCCCGCGCCGACGGCCTCTGCCTCGCGCCAGGCTGCGAGCGCCCCCTCGCCCTGCGACACAGCGATGCGACGTGCCATGAACTGCTCCCTTCCGGCCTCAACACCGTCGTACCATCGGTCGATGGGCAAACGGTCTGCGCGGCGACGGGCAATCGTCTCCGACGCGACCGGTATCGAGTTCGTGCCCGACGAGACCGGCGGCGTCACGATCGTCATCGACGGCTTTCCGCAGTCGTACGTACACGCCGCCGACCCGGGGCTGCTGCCGTTCGAGTATGTGCAGCATCTCGCCGCCATCGTTGACGTGCTGCCGATCGGCAAGATCACCGTCACCCACATCGGCGGCGCCGGCCTCTCGCTGGCGAGGTACGTCGAGTTCACGCGCCCCGGTTCGCCGCAGATCGTCTTCGAGCCGAGGGCCGACCTCACCGAGCGGGTCCGCGCCGAACTACCGTTGCCGCGCGGCCACCGGATCAGGGTCAGGCCGACCACCGGCGAGGCCGGCATCACCGACCTGGCCGACGCCTCCGCCGACCTCATCGTGATCGACGCTTTCGCCGACGGGCGCGTACCCGCTGCGCTGGCCCGGATCTCGTTCTGGCAGCACGTCGCTCGCGTTGCCGGCGAGCAGGGCATCGTCGCGATCAACGTTCCGGACAACCCCGGCCTCGGCTACGCCGCCCGCATCGTCGCGACGGCCCGAGCCGCAGGCCTGGGCCACGCGGTGCTCGTCGCCACCCACGAGGTCATGCGCGGCAGACGGTTCGGCAACGTGGTCGCGGCCCTCTCCGCGACACGGCTGCCCGAAGACGAACTCGCGCGCCGGGTCGCACGCGCCGCGTTTCCGACCGGCATCCGGCGCGAATCCGACACCGCGCGCCTCACGGCCACAGCGGCGCCGATCAGAGACGACGAAGACGCGCCCTCCCCCACGCCACCGGAGCCCGGGGTCTGGCGCGCCGTCTGATCTGATTCGCGGCGTCGCTACAGCTCAGTCGTCGCTGTCGTCGTAGGCCGCGATAGACCCCGACTCGACCGAGCCCAGGTCGGCCTCCTCGATCGGACGACGCACGGCCGCCACGCGGGGCTCGGGAACGTCGGGGCCCGCCGTGGCGTCGTCTCCGCCCCAGGTTGCCTCGAAGTCGTCCCAGGGAGCGCTCGCGTCTTCGTCGTCCTTCGACTTGACCGAGACGATCTCTTCGGAGTCGTCCTTGAGCAGCACCTTCTCGGCAGCATCGCGAGCCTGCGCCAGGAGCGGCTTGGTGACCGGCCCGTCGACAGTAAGAACAATGCGCCTGCCCACCCGAACCTCACCGAACTGACCGAACCCTGCAGCAGCGAGTTCGGAGGCCGCGACTTGCCCCTGCATGTCTTCGATGTGCTGCTTCGACACGGTCGAGATGACGACGGTTCCCATGTGGTGCTCCTCGGCTGGTCGCTGGATGAGAGCTGCTGCCCGGTAGTTTCGGGTGCCCCAACCCTACTGGCCGACATGCCAGGCCAGCGAGATCACCTCACGCGAAGGTAGCGCCCGTCAGCGCCTCGTACGCCTCGACGTACGTGGCCCTCGTCGCCTCCACCACCTCGTCCGGAAGCGCGGGAGGCGGTTCGTCGCCGTTCTTGTTCCAGCCACTCGCAGGCGAGGTGAGCCAGTCGCGCACGAACTGCTTGTCGTACGACTTCTGGGCCACACCCGGCTGCCACGCATCGGCGGGCCAGAAGCGCGATGAATCGGGGGTGAGCACCTCGTCGGCCAGCCACCCATCCGGGTCGGCCTCGGACGAGCCGGGAGCCAAGCCGAATTCGACCTTCGTGTCGGCCACGAGGATGCCCCGCTGCGAGGCGATCTCGTTGCCCCGCTGCAGAATCGCCGTGGTCAACTCGGCCACGCGTTTCGCCAACGGCTCGCCCAGGTCGGCGATGACCTGCTCGTACGTGATCGGCTGGTCGTGTTCGCCCAGCGGCGCCTTCGTGGTGGGCGTGAAGATCGGCTGCTCCAGTTTCGAGGCCTCGACGAGCCCCTCCGGCAATTGCACACCGCACACGCTGCCGACCTGCTGGTACTCGGCCAACCCGCTGCCCGTGAGGTAGGCCCGGCCGATGCACTCGACCGGCAGCATCGCGAGGCGGCGCACCAGCACCGCACGACCCGCTACCTGCTCGGGCACATCGGTCGACACCACGTGGTTCGGCACGAGGTCGGCGAACTGCTCGAACCACCACAACGACATCTGCGTGAGGATCCGGCCCTTGTCGGGAATCACCGAGTCGAGCACGTAGTCGTACGCCGAGATGCGGTCGGAGGCGACCAGCAGCAACAGGTCTTCGCTCGCCTTGCCGGTCTCGGCGTCGATCGGTGCGTAGAGGTCACGCACCTTGCCCGAGTAGACGTGCTCGTAACCCGGCAGGTCAGCGCCCTGGACGTAACCGCTCATTTCGTTCCTTCGCCCTCGGCACGAGACGCCAGATACGGCACCGTGATGCGGCCCTCGGCGGCGGCGAGGGCGATGTCGCGCCGGTGGTGCGAGCCGCGCAGGCCGATCGCGTCGACACCCTCGTACACGCTCGCGCGAGCACCCTCGAGGCCGTCACCGAGGCCCACCACGGAGAGCACCCGGCCTCCGGCGGAGACGACTCCCTCTCCTCCGGCAGCCGGAGCCGTACCCGCGTGCAGCACGTACGGGGTGTCACCGGCGAGCACCGGCGAATCGAGCCCCTCGATGACGTCCCCGTTGACCGGCGTACCGGGGTAGTTCTCTGCAGCCACGACCACGGTGACCGCGTATTCGTCGCGCCACTCCAGCGGAGGCAACTCACCCAGCGTGCCCGTCGCCGCAGCCAGCAACACCCGGGAGAGGGGCGTGGCCAGGCGCGCGAGCACGACCTGGGTCTCGGGGTCACCGAAGCGGGCGTTGAACTCGACCACCCTCGGGCCGTTTGTCGTCAACGCAAGGCCGATGTAGAGCAGGCCCGCGAACGGGATTCCGCGACGGGCCATCTCATCGACGGTCGGGTGGGCCACAGCCGCCACGACCTCGTCGACCAAGTCGACAGGAGCCCACGGCAGCGGCGAGTAGGCGCCCATGCCACCGGTGTTCAGGCCCGAATCACCCTCGCCGACCCGCTTGAAGTCTTGAGCCGGCTCCAGCGGCACGACCGCCGAACCATCGGTGACGCAGAACAGCGACACCTCGGGACCATCGAGAAACTCCTCGACCACCACGCGCGCCTCTTCGGGCGAACGTGCCCCGAGCGCGGCGGCGGCGTGGGCCAGGGCCTCGTCGCGGTCGCTCGTGACGACCACGCCCTTACCCGCGGCCAGACCGTCGTCTTTGACCACGTGCGGCGCACCGAATTCGTCGAGCGCAGCAGCGACCTCATCGACCGTGGTGCAGACCCGCACGGCGGCGGTGGGCACCCCGGCGGCCGCCATCACTTCTTTCGCGAAGGCCTTGCTCCCCTCGAGGCGTGCGGCCTGAGCCGACGGCCCGAAGCAGGCGATACCGGCCTCACGCACCGCGTCGGCGACACCCGCCACCAGCGGCACCTCGGGGCCGACCACGACGAGTTCGACGCCCAGTTGCGTGGCCAGTGCGGCCACCCCGGCTCCGTCGGTGATCCCGCCCGGCAGAGGGTGGCACGCAGCCACACCCTCGATACCCGGATTGCCGGGAGCCGCGTGCAGTTCGGAGACGTCGGGATCAGTGCTCAGCGCCCTGGCGAGCGCGGCCTCGCGCGCCCCCGAGCCGAGGATGAGGATCTTCACGCCCCCAACCCTAGTTGCCGCCACCGACACGCCTGACAGCTATGCGTGAGGCGGCATGATTGATGCCATGGATGCGCCGCGCCCATCGCCGAAGTCCCCTGAATCTCCCACCCCGAGCCCTCCTGAGGCGTGGTCGGTACTCGGGCCGGCTCTCGAGGCGCCCGGCACAACCTCCGGGGCGGGAGTGACCGCTGTCAACGTCTACCTGTCGCTGGTGCGCCGCTCCGGAGCGACGAAGGAAGAACTGCTCGAACTGGGTTACGACGAGGTCGGGCTCGACCTGGCCCTGCGAGCCCTCTCCGACACCGGTATCGCGCATGAGGTGGCCGGGCGGTGGGAGCCCTCGCCACCCGACGTCGCCCTCCCCCGCCGCGCCACGCAGCTCGAACGCGAGGCCCACTACCTACGCACTGTGACCAGCGAAGTCAGCGACCTGTACTGGCGCAGCCGCTCAACCAGCGGCGAGAGCGACACGCCTGAAACCATCGTGCTCAACACCCAGCAGGAGGTCGAGGCGGCCGCCGCCACGATCCTCGCGTCCGCGCGCACGCGCGTCGTCGGGTTCAGAGATAACTCGCCGCTGACCACGCAGTTCTTCGCCACTCCGATCGAGCGGCACCGCGAAAAGCTGCTCAGCGCCGAGCATCGGCCACTGCTCGTGCAGATGACGTACGAGTCGTCGGTGCTCACCTACCCGAACGCGGGTGAGGTACTTCTCGCCCGCGCCGAAGCCGGTGAGACGACGCGGATCATCGACCGCCTGCCGTTCACGCTCATGGTCGCCGACACCACGGCGGCGCTCCTGGACCTCACCACGTACGACAGCTCCGGCTCCGGCTCACTGCTCATCCGCGAAAGACGGCAGGTCGTCGCACTGGCGGCCCTCGCCGACACGTTCTGGGGGCTGGCGCTGCCGACCTCGCTCGGGTCGACCGGGCTCGACTCTCAGGCCGGGTACGTGCTCTCGCTACTCGCCGCCGGAGCCACCGACTCCGCCATCGCCGCACAGACCGGACTGTCGCTGCGCACCATCGAACGTCGCGTCAAAGCCCTGCTCGAACAACTCGGCGCCACCACCCGCTTCCAGGCCGGCGTACAGGCCGCGCGCCGAGGCTGGATCTGAGCGCCTAGAATTGGTGGTTCGTCTGCGGCCAAACGTCGTGGACAGGCAGCGGCCGACACGGGGATTCGCCGCTTTTCAGCACAGGTGGTCATGTGAGCACACCCGCGACGGGCAACGACGAGATCCTGCGGCGAGAACTCGCCGTCGAACAGGCACACGTCGACCTGGTCTACCGCGAGCTGGCCAAGGCCCGCGACCGCGCCGAACTCGTGGCAGCCGAGGGCCTCGTGCGGGGCAAGACTGACCGCACCGGTGACATCCGCGACGAGGAGATCACCGGTCTCTTCGAGCGCGACGCCCTCATGTTCCACGCCGGGCGGCGGCAGGCGAGTCTCGAGCGACAGCACGAGGGGCTCGTGTTCGGGCGCCTCGACCTGCAGCACGACGCTCCGCCGCGCGGCTCCACCGACCCCGACGACACGTGGGAGGTGCGCTACGTCGGCCGCCTCGGCGTGCGTGACGACGAGTACGAGGCGCTGGTCATCGACTGGCGTGCGCCCGCGGCCTCCGCGTTCTACCGCGCCACCCCCACAGAGCCCATGGGAGTCGTACGTCGCCGCGTCCTGCGCAGCAGCGGCCGCGAGGTCATCGGCATCGAAGACGACCTCATGGTCGCCGAGCCTCCCGAAGACATGGTCGTGCTCGGCGACGGCGCCCTGCTCGCCGCCCTCGGCCGCAGCCGCACAGGCGGCATGCGCGACATCGTCGCCACCATCCAGACGCACCAGGACGAGGCGATCCGCGCCCCCGCCCGCGGCGTCACCCTCATCACCGGCGGACCGGGCACCGGCAAGACCGTGGTCGCGTTGCACCGGGCCGCGTACCTGCTCTACTCCGACCGACGCCGCTACGAGGGAGGCGGTGTGCTCGTGGTCGGCCCCAGCGCCGCCTACACCGCCTATATCGAGCGCGTACTGCCTTCTCTCGGTGAGGATTCGGTGTCGCTGCGGTCGCTCGGCGACGTCGTGGAGGCCGTGAGCGCCTCACGGCTCGACCCGCCCGCCGTGGCCGCGACCAAGGGCTCGACCCGCATGGTCAAGTTTCTCGCCCGCGCCGCCCGCGACTCCATCCCCGGCTCCCCCGACGAGCTACGCGCGTTCATCGCCGGCCGGCCCGTGCGGCTGCACAAGGGCGACCTCGACCGTCTCCGCGGCCAGGTGCTGCGCCGCCACCAGCGCAACAACTCCGAGAAGGCCATGCGCGCGGCCCTCGCGCAGCTCGCTTGGCAGCAGGTGCGCGACACCGCCAGTGACGGCGACCAAGAGGAGTTCTTCGAGAAGTTCGCCGACAGCCTCGACGTCGACGCCTTCGTCGCCGCGTGGTGGCGGCCCGTCGACCCGCGCGAGGTGCTGCTGTGGTGCCGCGACCCCGAGCGCGCCCGGCGGTACGGTCGCGACCTGCTCGACCCCGCCGAGATCGAAGGACTCGCCGCATCGATGCAGGTCGCAGTGGACACGGCCACCTGGTCTGTCGCCGACGCGGCCCTCATCGACACCCTCGCCTCCCGCGTCGGGCCTGTGCCGGAGGAGAACATCGAAGAGCGCGGGTTCTACGAGGTCGAGCTGCTCGACGACGCCGAAGCCGAGGCCGTCGCCCAGGGCGCCTTGCGCGGCAGCAACAGCCCCCTGCGCGGAGGCGTGTCGTCGTACCGCGAACGCACCGCCCGCGACGCGTCGACCCGCACCGAGGAAGACCGCATCGACATCCTGCTGCAGGGTCGCATCGACCGGTACGACGAGTTCGCACACATCCTCATCGACGAAGCGCAAGACATCTCGCCGATGCAATGGCGCATGATCGGCCGCCGCGGACGCTGGGCCTCGTGGACCGTCGTCGGCGACGCCGCCCAGGCCTCATGGCCCGACCAGGCCGAAGCCACCGAATCACAGAACGAGGCCTTCGGAACCGGACCCCGCCGCCACTTCCAGATGACCACCAACTACCGCAACGCCAAAGAGATCTTCGACGTCGCCGCCGAGCTCATCCGCGAGGTCATGCCTGACGCCGACATCCCCGACGCCGTGCGCGTCACCGGCGTCGAGCCGGTGCAGCGGCGGCTGGCCGTGGAGGAGTTCGCCCGCGACGACCAGCCCGGAATGGTGGTTCAGGCCGTTGCGGAGTCGCTGTCGACCCTGGCCGCGGAGGTCGAGGGCGCGATCGCGGTCATCACGCCGGAGACGTGGGCGGGGGCGCTGTCGGCGGCCCTGGAGTCAGGGACGCTCACTGCGACCTGCGCCGATGCCGGTGGTATGGCCCGTCGGGTACAGGTGCTGGACGCGATGACGACGAAGGGCCTGGAGTACGACGCCACGGTAGTGGTCGACCCTGACGGCATCACGGCCGAGTCCCCCGGCGGCGCCCGGGTGCTCTACGTGGCCCTGACCCGCGCGGCGCACCGGATGCACGTCCTCCGCATGGCGTGAACGCAGGTGCCCGACTTGGGGGCTCCCGACCGGGAAGCTCCGGTGTCGCGAGTCCCCGCACGCCCGCACCCGCGCACGCGCGTGCCGGGGCACTGCTGCTGCCGCGCTCCCGTGCCGTGGCACTGCTGCTGGAAGGCGAGGTGCACGAGAACATGTGCCACGGCACCACCACCGATGGGGTGCCGTGGCACATGTTCCAGCACACGGCACCTCCCTGCAGCAGTGCCACGGCACGGGAGCGCTGGTCGACGCCACGGCACAGGAGCG
>JAUNUP010000071.1 GCA_030538115.1 Dermatophilus congolensis
GGAACCGGGGCCCTCGGCGTTGGGAACCGGGGCCCTCGGCGGTGGCTCCCACTTCGTCGCGGCGGTTGGGTTGCCCACCCGAATTGGGGCACACCGGGGGAGCACGGTAGGGTGGGGACCAACGTTCTTCGGCTAGTCATGGCCAGGGGCTTCGGGTCGCTCTTTTGACCTGCCCCATGGTCTACCACTAGTCTTTGTCGTTGTGTTCGGGCAACCGAACCACCCGTGTGAGCCGCGGCGCCCCCGTCAGGAGTGGCCGGCCCGCACATCCCACGAGGATCCTCGGATCGCGAAGAGCCCCGCGCGCTCGCGCCCGGATCCCCGTCACAGCGCTTGGTCCCTCGCGGGGCCAGACAACTCGAACGAAGGAATACCAGCCGGTGCCCACAATCCAGCAGCTGGTCCGCAAGGGCCGCACTGACAAGAAGTCGTCCAGCAACACGCCTGCCCTCAAGGGCTCGCCCCAGCGCCGCGGTGTGTGCACGCGTGTGTACACCACGACCCCGAAGAAGCCGAACTCGGCGCTTCGCAAGGTCGCGCGTGTCCGCCTGTCCTCGGGTATCGAGGTCACCGCGTACATCCCCGGTGTGGGCCACAACCTGCAGGAGCACTCGATGGTGCTCGTGCGCGGTGGTCGTGTGAAGGACCTCCCGGGCGTCCGGTACAAGATCGTGCGTGGTTCCCTCGACACCCAGGGTGTCAAGAACCGCAAGCAGGCCCGCAGCCGTTACGGCGCGAAGAAGGAGAAGTAATGCCTCGCAAGGGTCCGGCCCCGAAGCGGCCGGTTGTCGTCGACCCGGTCTACGGTTCGCCCCTCGTCTCCCAGCTCGTGAGCAAGATCCTGCTCCAGGGCAAGAAGACCACCGCCCAGAACATCGTCTACGGCGCACTTGAGGGGACGCGGGCCAAGACCGGCGTTGACCCCGTGCAGACCCTCAAGAAGGCCCTGGACAACATCCGCCCCGCGGTCGAGGTCAAGTCCCGCCGCGTCGGTGGCGCCACCTACCAGGTGCCCGTCGAGGTCAAGCCCGCCCGCTCGACGACGTTGGCGATGCGCTGGCTGGTCAGCTACTCGCGCCAGCGCCGCGAGAAGACGATGACCGAGCGCCTGATGAACGAGCTCCTCGACGCGAGCAACGGCCTCGGCGCCAGCGTCAAGAAGCGCGAAGACACGCACAAGATGGCCGAGGCGAACCGCGCCTTCGCCCACTACCGCTGGTGATCTTTCGAAGCTCTCTCCCGCCCCAGTGGCGGGGGGGAGCTTCACGCCTGTCCCGAGTCGAAACGAACAACACGTAACAAGAGGGGAAACTACCCGTGGCCATTGACATCAAGACCAGCCTGGCCAAGGTCCGCAACATCGGAATCATGGCCCACATCGACGCGGGCAAGACCACCACGACCGAGCGCATCCTGTTCTACACCGGCATCAACTACAAGATCGGTGAGACCCACGAGGGCTCGGCGACGATGGACTGGATGGAGCAGGAGCAGGAGCGCGGCATCACGATCACGTCCGCCGCGACGACGTGCTTCTGGCACGACCACCTGATCAACATCATCGACACCCCCGGCCACGTGGACTTCACGGTGGAGGTCGAGCGCTCGCTGCGCGTCCTCGACGGCGCCGTGACGGTGTTCGACGGCGTGGCCGGCGTCGAGCCGCAGAGCCAGACCGTGTGGCGCCAGGCGAACAAGTACGGCGTCCCGCGCATCTGCTACGTCAACAAGCTCGACCGCACGGGCGCGTCCTTCGACTTCGTCGTCAAGACGATCCGCGAGCGCCTCAACGCGACCACCGCGATCATCCAGCTCCCGGTCGGAGCCGAGGCCGACTTCCAGGGCGTCATCGACCTGGTCGAGATGCGCGCCCTGATGTGGCGCGGCGAGACCAAGATCGGTGAGGACTACACCGTCGAGGAGATCCCGGCCGACCTGGCCGACCGCGCGGCTGAGGCTCGCGAGGAGCTCATCCAGGTCCTGGCCGACCATGACGACGAGTTCGCCGAGGCATGGCTGCTGGCCGAGGACTCCGGCGAGGAGCTCGACGTCCCGACGGTCAAGGCGGCCATCCGCCGCGGCGTCCTGGCGTCCAAGTTCACCGCCGTCGTCTGTGGCACGTCGTTCAAGAACAAGGGTGTGCAGCCGATGCTGGACGCCGTGATCGACTACCTGCCCTCGCCGCTCGACGTGCCCGCCATCGACGGCTTCAAGCCCGGGGACGAGTCGGTCAAGCTCGAGCGCCAGCCGTCGAACGAGGAGCCGCTGTCGCTGCTCGCGTTCAAGATCGCCGCTGACCCGCACCTGGGTCGCCTCACCTACGTGCGCATCTACTCCGGCGTCCTGAAGTCGGGCATGCAGGTGCTGAACGCGACGAAGGGCAAGAAGGAGCGGATCGGCAAGATCTACCAGATGCACGCCAACAAGCGTGAGGAGATCGACGAGATCGGCGCCGGAATGATCTGTGCGGTCATGGGCCTGAAGGACACCACCACCGGTGAGACCCTCTGCGACCCGGCCGCCCCGGTCATCCTCGAGTCGATGGAGTTCCCGAACCCCGTCATCGAGCAGGCGATCGAGCCGAAGACGAAGTCCGACCAGGAGAAGCTCTCCATGGCCATCCAGCGCCTCGCCGAGGAGGACCCGACCTTCCGGGTCCACACCGACGAGGAGACAGGCCAGACGATCATCGCCGGCATGGGCGAGCTGCACCTCGAGGTGCTCATCGACCGCATGCGCCGCGAGTTCAAGGTCGAGGCCAACATCGGCAAGCCGCAGGTGGCCTACCGCGAGACCCTCCGCCGCCCGGTGGAGAAGGTCGAGTACACCCACAAGAAGCAGTCGGGTGGTTCGGGCCAGTACGCGAAGGTGATCATCTCGCTGGAGCCGCAGGAGGCGGGCGCGGGGTATGAGTTCGTCAACGCCGTCACCGGTGGCCGCATTCCCCGCGAGTACATTCCGGCGGTCGACCAGGGCATCCAGGAGGCCATGGCTTTCGGCCCGCTGGGTGGCTACCCGGTCGAGGACATCAAGGTGACGCTGCTCGACGGCGCCTACCACGACGTCGACTCCTCCGAGCTCGCCTTCAAGATCGCCGGTTCGATGGTCTTCAAGGAGGCCTCGCGCAAGGCCGACCCGGCCCTGCTCGAGCCGCTGATGGCCGTCGAGGTCACCACCCCGGACGACTACCTCGGCACCGTCATCGGTGACCTCAACTCCCGCCGTGGCTCGGTCCAGGGCATGGAGGAGGCCCACGGCAACCAGATCGTCCGCGCGCTGGTTCCGCTGTCGGAGATGTTCGGCTACGTCGGTGACCTGCGGTCGAAGACCTCGGGCCAGGCGTCCTACGCCATGGAGTTCCACTCCTATGGCGAGACCCCCAAGTCGGTGGCCGACGAGATCATCGAGAAGGGCCGCGGCGGCAGCAACGAGTGACGCAGTCCACCCGTGACATGTGAGGGCCCCGCAACCGGCTGGTTGCGGGGCCCTCGGCGTCCGGTGGGGGTGTTCGGACGCCGTGGGCGCACCTTGTTGCGCCCACGGTGAACGAGTTTTGACCTGAGTCGCGCGGACGATAGGATTGCCAAGGTTGTCGCGTGAGCACCATGCCCACACGACACGTCCCAGAACTTGCCTCGCAACCGGCGAGGTGAAACGCACGCCCCGCAGACAGCGTGGCGGAAGATCCCAGGAGGAGCCCAAGTGGCAAAGGCCAAGTTTGAGCGGACCAAGCCGCACTGCAACATCGGCACCATCGGACACGTCGACCACGGCAAGACCACTCTGACCGCGGCGATCACGAAGGTGCTGCACGACGCCTACCCGCAGTGGAACGCTGCTTCGGCGTTCGACCAGATCGACAAGGCGCCCGAAGAGCGTCAGCGCGGTATCACGATCTCGATCTCGCACGTTGAGTACCAGACCGAGAACCGCCACTACGCGCACGTCGACTGCCCCGGTCACGCTGACTACGTCAAGAACATGATCACCGGTGC
>JAUNUP010000072.1 GCA_030538115.1 Dermatophilus congolensis
ACCCGTTGGGGCCCATGATCGCGTGCACCTCACCGGGGTTGATGGTCAGGTTGACACCCTTGAGGATCTCCTTGGGGCCATCCTCGGTGAGGACGTCGACGTGCAGGTCGTTGATGACGAGGGACATGGGTCTCAGGACTCCTGGTTGCTGTGCGTGAAGGCGTTCGGGGAAATGGGGTGGGCGAGGTCGACGAGCACGTCGTCGCCCTCGACCTTGACGGGGTAGACCGGCACCGGCTGAGTGGCCGGCAGGTCGAGGGCCTCGCCGGTGCGCAGGTCGAAACGGCTGCCGTGGGCGAAGCACTCGATCGTGCAGTCCTCCACCTCGCCGAGGCTGAGCATGACGCGGCCGTGGCTGCACTCGTCGCGGATGGCGAACAACTCGCCCTCGTGCCGGATGATCGCGACGAGCTCGTCGCCGACCTCGGCCGAGAAGGGCTTGTCGTCCTCCAGGTCCTGCGCGAGGCAGGCATGGATCCAGCTCACCGGGCGGCCCCCACGGAGGCCGCGAGCTCGCGCTCGACCTCGGCCACGAGCCGCTCCTCCACGTCGGCGATGCCGACGCGGCGGATGATGTCGATGAAGAAGCCCATCACCACCAGGCGCTTGGCCTCGACGGGGTCGATCCCGCGGCTGGTCAGGTAGAACAGGTGCTCGTCGTCGAAGCGGCCGGTCGTGGAGCTGTGGCCGGCACCGGCGATCTCGCCGGTCTCGATCTCGAGGTTCGGCACCGAGTCGGCCCGCGCACCCTCGGTGAGGATGAGGTTCTTGTTCGACTCGTACGTCTCGATGCCCTCGGCGACCTTGCGGATCACCACGTCACCGATCCAGACGGCGTGCGCGTCCTGCCCCTGCAGCGCGCCGCGGTAGTCGACGTTGCTCTTGGTGTGTGGGGCGTCGTGGTCGACGAACAGCCGGTGCTCGATGTGCTGGCCGGCGTCGGCGAAGTACAGGCCGAACAGCTCGGCGCTGCCGCCGGGGCCGTCGTAGGAGACGTTGGTGTGCATGCGCACCACGTCGCCGCCGAAGCTCACGTTCACGTGACGGTAGGTGGCGTCGCGGCCCACCTTGGCGGTGTGCTCGGCGGCGTGGAGGGTGTCGTCGTCCCAGTCCTGCAGCGAGACGAACGTCAGGTTCGCCCCGTCACGGACGTCGATCTCGACGTTCTCGAGCTGCTGGGTCGAGCCCGTGTGGCGGAACACGATGGTCGCCTTGCTGTTCGGCTCGGCCACGATCACGTGCACCGCGTTGCTGCGGCGCGCGGCGTCCCGCCCGTGGATGTCGAGCCGGATCGGCTCGGCCACCTCGGAGTTCGCCGGGATGCGCAGGTACAGCGCGTTCTCGCAGCCCAGGTTGGCCAAGGCGGCCGGGCGGTCACCCGGCACCAGGACGGTGCCGCGCGGGGCCTGGCCGGGCGCGAGGTTGGACGCCTCGACGCCCTCGACCTCGTGGAGGGTGAACTCGACGGCATGGTCGCCGTCGCGGTCCTCGTTGGCGCGCTCCTCGAGCAGCGGCTTGATGCGGCGCAGCGGGGTGAAGCGCCACACCTCCTCACGGCCGTCGGGCATCGGGTGGTCGGCCAGGTCGAAGCTGGGCTGGGGGTGCAGGTGCGACTCGAGGGTTTCGAGCGCGCCGGCAACGTTGGGGACTTCAGTCACGGTCACGGTTGTGGTTCCTCTCCGCGGGCGTCAGCCCACGGCTCCTTCCATCTGCAGCTCGATCAGGCGGTTCAACTCCAGGGCGTACTCCATCGGCAGCTCGCGCGCGATGGGCTCCACGAAGCCACGCACGATCATCGCCATGGCCTCGTCCTCTTCCATGCCGCGCTGCATCAGGTAGAACAACTGGTCATCGGAGACCTTCGACACGGTCGCCTCGTGCGCCATCGACACGTCGTCGATCTGGACGTCGACGTACGGGTAGGTGTCGGAGCGGGAGATCGTGTCGACCAGCAGGGCGTCACACTTCACGCTGGACGCCGAGTGGTGGGCGTTCGGCTGCACCTCGACCAGGCCGCGGTACGACGCGCGGCCACCGCCGCGGGCGACGGACTTGGAGATGATGCTCGACGACGTGTGGGGCGCGGCGTGGACCATCTTGGAGCCGGTGTCCTGGTGCTGGCCCTCACCGGCGAACGCGATCGACAGGGTCTCGCCCTTCGCGTGCTCGCCGAGCAGCCACACGGCCGGGTACTTCATGGTCACCTTGGAGCCGATGTTGCCGTCGATCCACTCCATCGTCGCGCCCTCCTCGCAGGTGGCGCGCTTGGTGACGAGGTTGTACACGTTGTTCGACCAGTTCTGGATCGTCGTGTAGCGGACGCGGGCGTTCTTCTTGACGACGATCTCGACAACGGCGCTGTGGAGGCTGTCGGACTTGTAGATCGGCGCCGTGCAGCCCTCGACGTAGTGCACGTAGGAGCCCTCGTCGGCGATGATCAGCGTGCGCTCGAACTGGCCCATGTTCTCGGTGTTGATCCGGAAGTAGGCCTGCAGCGGGATGGACACGTGGACGCCCTTGGGGACGTAGATGAACGAACCGCCCGACCAGGTCGCGGTGTTCAGTGCGGCGAACTTGTTGTCGCCGGTCGGGATCACGGTGCCGTAGTACTCCTGGAAGAGCTCGGGGTGCTCCTTCAGCGCGGTGTCGGTGTCGAGGAAGATGACGCCCTGGCGCTCCAGCTCCTCGTTGATCTTGTGGTAGACGACCTCGGACTCGTACTGCGCGGCGACGCCGGCGACGAGGCGCTGCTTCTCGGCGTCGGGGATGCCGAGGCGGTCGTAGGTGTTCTTGATGTCCTCGGGGAGGTCCTCCCACGTCTGCGCCTGGCGCTCGGTGGAGCGGACGAAGTACTTGATGTTGTCGAAGTCGATCGTCGACAGGTCCGCACCCCACGTCGGCATCGGCTTGCGCTCGAAGAGCTTGAGCCCGCGCAGGCGGCGCTCGAGCATCCACTCCGGCTCGTTCTTCAGGCCGGAGATGTCGCGCACGACGGCCTCGCTCAGCCCGCGGCGCGCAGAGGCGCCGGCGACGTCTGAGTCGTGCCAGCCGAAGCGGTAGTTCCCGAGGGCCTCGAGGTGCTCGTCCTGGGTTGCTCCGAGCCCGGGGGCCTGGGTCTGGGTCATGAGACCTTCCTCTCAACAGGGTGTGGGATGTGCGTGGTGCACACCCCGTCGCCATGGGCAATCGTCGCGAGCCGCTGGACATGGCTTCCCAGCAACTCGGAGAACAAGCGTGTTTCTGCGGCGCAGAGTTCGGGGAACTCCCGCGCCACGTGCGCGACCGGGCAGTGGTACTGGCACAACTGGGTGCCGGACGCCACCGGTTGGAGGGTGGCGACGTACCCCTGCTCGTTCAGCACCTCGGCCAACGCGTCGGCCGGGGAATTGTATTCCGCCCCGTCGGCGGTGAACCGACGGCGCACCTCCCCCATCACTTCTTCGGCGAAAGCGTCGACCGCTTGGGCACCGCCCTCTGCACGCATGAACCGCAGCGCGCGGATCGCGAGCTCGTCGTAGGCGTGGTGAAAGGTCTCGCGGCCCGCATCGGTGAGCACGAACACCTTCGCCGGACGCCCGCGGCCCCGGGCACCGTACACCCGCTGGTCGCGCGCGAGGAGGTGGCCGGCGTCGGTCAGCACCGTCAGGTGCCGACGGATCGCCGCGGCGGTCAGGTCGAGCCGTTCGGCCAGGTCGGCCGCCGTGGAGGGGCCATGTTCGAGGATCGAACGAGCCACCCGATCGCGGGTGGAGACGTCGTCGGGGATGGGGTCGACCACCTCGGTCACCAGGTCCTCAGCCATCTCCCACCTCCTCAGAACTATTAGGCAACGCCATTCTTGCAAATATCGGCGAGCATGCAAGCCGACGGGTCGGCGACTGGACACTCCCCCCGCGCCGAGGGCCCCGGTTGGGAGCGCCGAGGGCCCCG
>JAUNUP010000031.1 GCA_030538115.1 Dermatophilus congolensis
CGCGCTGCCGTACCTGCGCAAGTGCCATGGAACAGGGGTCGGGTGGCCTGTCGCGCAGGTCGCTCGCCCTCCCGTCACGCGGATGTCGCCACGGCCGGGCCACAATGGGGCCATGCGACCACGACAGCGCGACATCATCGCCGAGTTCGGCGTCCTCCCGCAGATCGACCCTGCCCATGAGGTCGAGCGGCGTGTGCAGTTTCTCGCCGACTACCTGGCCGCGACCCGAGCCAAGGGGTACGGACTCGGCATCTCCGGCGGCCTCGACTCCACGCTGGCGGGCCGGTTGGCGCAGCTCGCCGTGGAGAAGGTACGCGCGGAGGGCGGCCAGGCCACCTTCGTGGCCGTGCGCCTGCCGTACAAGGTGCAGCACGACGAGGCCGACGCCGCGGCGGCGATGACGTTCGTTGCGGCCGACGAGGAGGTCACGTACAACGTCGCGCCCGCGGTCGACGGGTTCGAGGCCGAGTTCGATCGCGTCATCGACACTCCGATGACCGACTTCACCAAGGGCAACACCAAGGCCCGCCTGCGCATGGTGGCCCAGTACTCGATCGCCGGAGACCGCGGCCTGCTCGTCATCGGCACCGACCACGCGGCCGAGTCCGTGACCGGCTTCTTCACCAAGTTCGGAGACGGCGCCGCCGACATCCTGCCCCTCTCCGGGCTCAACAAGCGCCAGAACCGCGCCCTGCTGCAGCATCTCGGAGCCGAGGAGCGCCTCTGGGCGAAGGTGCCCACCGCCGACCTGCTCGACCTCAACGTCGGCCGCACCGACGAGGACGAACTGGGCCTGCGCTACGACGACATCGACGACTACCTCGAAGGCCGCGAAGTCCCCGAGGCCGTCGCCGAAAAGATCGAGGGCATTTGGTGGCGCAGCCGGCACAAGCGCACCGTGCCGGTCACCGTGCACGACACGTGGTGGCGCCCCTGAGCCTCACTCCTCAGATCACACGAGGGCGGCCTCGGCCTCGCGTCGCTCCGCGATCGGGATTCTCACTACTCCCAGCGCACGTGCTCGGGTTCGCGTCGCGTCCCCCCGCGACCGGGAGCCTCACTCCTCCCAGCGCACATGCGCGGGGTCCGCGTCGTCGCGCCAGCCGCGCCACACAGCGTGGCGGAGGAGGCCGTCGCCCGTCCGCTCGGCGAACGTGACCTCTCCGACCTGCGTCGGCTCGACCCACGTCGCGTCGCGCCGGTCGGCCTCGGGGACGTCGTCCACGGGCGTCGTCTCGCGCACGAGCGCCCCGAGGCGCTCCGCCGCCGCTGCCAGGGCGCGCTCACTGAACCCCGTACCCACGCGCCCCGCGTACCGCAGCGCTCCGTCGTCCTGCACTGCGACCAGCAGCGACGCGAACGGCCGGTCGGCCGTCGAGGCCCGCATCCCGATCACGACGACGTCCTGCGTGCGCGCGTGTTTGATCTTGATCCACGCTTTCGAGCGGGTTCCCGGCCGGTACGTGCTCGTCGCCCGCTTGGCGATGATGCCTTCGAGCCGCAGGTCACGGCTCGCGTCGAGAGCCTGCCGTGCGACGCCCGCTCCGCCGGAGAACGACTCCGGCACGTGCACCCGCTCGCCGGGCCGCACGAGCGTCTCCAGCCGTTGCCGCCGCTCCGTGTACGGCCGACGCAGGAGCGAGGCACCACCGGCATGGAGCACGTCGAACACGAGCAGGTCGACGGGTGTTCGCGCCGCCTCCGCCTCCACCTCGGCCCGCTTCGTCAGGCCCATGCGGCGCTGCAGCAGGCCGAAATCGGGGTGGCCCTCGCGCATCGCGACGATCTCCCCGTCGAGGACGCACGGCTCGTCGACGAGGCCGAGCAACTCCGCGGCCTCGGGGTACGTGCGCGTGACGTCTCGGCCACTGCGGCTGCGCACGAGCACGGCGCCGGCGGCGGTGTCGACCGAGACGACGGCCCGCACCCCGTCCCACTTCATCTCGTACCGCCACTCCTCGCGCGACGAGAGCGAGGTGAGATCGCCCAGTGTGGCGAGCATCGGCTCCACTGCGGGCAACTCCGCGGAGTCCGGCGGCGCCGACGCCGGGGCCGACACCCCTTTCGACGCGGGGGTCGTTTTCTCTCTCGACGCCACGTTCGACGCCGACGTCTCCGCCTGCATCCGGTGGATGAGCCAGTTCCGCCGGTCCCCCATGCCTTTCGTGAGAATGAGCGCGAACCGGTAGGGCTCGCCCCCGAGCCCGCCGTCGGGACGGCCGTGGAGGATGGCGATCACCTCGCCCTCACGCCACTTCTCGAGCGTGTACGTGCCGGAATCCCAGATGCTCACCTCCCCTGCTCCGTACTCGCCGCGCGGGATCGTGCCTTCGAACGTGCCGTACTCGAGGGGATGGTCTTCGGTCTGCACCGCGAGCCGGTTCTTCTCCCCCGACATCGGCGGGCCCTTGGGGATCGCCCACGATACGAGTACCCCGTCGCGTTCGAGCCGGAAGTCCCAGTGGAGGCGCCGGGCGTGGTGTTCCTGGATGACGAACGTCGGCTCGCCTCCGTCGCGCACCGCCGGCGCGTCGGTTGGCACGGGCTCGGGTGTCTTCGCCGCGTCGCGCATCGACCGGTAGGTGCTCAGACGGTCGGGCTCCGGGGCAGTCACGTCGCCGGTGAACCCGAGCGGCCCCATGGGGTCGACATCGAGCCGCTTCAGCACCTGCTCGTGGTCGAGTTGGGCGAGGTCGGGTGCGTCGATCTCCTCCCAGGTGCGAGGAGCCGCCACGAGAGGCCGGTCGCGTCCGCGCAGCGAGTACGGCGCGACCGTCGTCTTCGAGGCCGAGTTCTGGCTCCAGTCGACGAGCACCTTGCCGCCGCGCAACGACCTCTTCTGCGTGGAGACGAGAAGGTCGGGGTGGTCGGCCTCGAGTGCCCTCGCCAGCTCGCGCGCGACCGCGCTGACCTCCTCGCTCGTGTTCGTGCCCGGCAGACCGGCATACAGGTGGATGCCCTTCGAACCCGAGGTCACCGGAAAGCTCGCCAGCCCCATGTCGTCGAGCAGCGCCCGACACAGGCGCGCGACCTCAGCGCACTCGGGCAGGCCCGCCCCCGGCCCCGGGTCGAGGTCGAGCACGAGCCGGTCGGGGTTGCGCCGCTCTCCCTCGGAGTCGAACCGCCACTGCGGCGTGTGAATCTCGAGGGCAGCTACCTGCCCCAGCCACGCAAGCACGGCCACCTCATTGATGAGGGGATACATCGCGGCCCGGTGACTGTGCTCGATGCGGAAGCGGGGCACCCATTCGGGCGCGTACGTCTCAAGGTTCTTGACGAAGAAGACCTCGCCCGGCTCCTCCGGCGTGCCTACGCCGTCGGGCCAGCGCTTGCGGGTCGCGGGACGCCACGCCACCTGCGGCACCATGAGCGGAGCGACCTGCTGGTAGTAGGCGATGACGTCGCCCTTGGTCGTGCCCGTGGCGGGGTAGAGCACCTTGTCAAGGCTCGTCACGCGCAGCCGCCGCCCGCCGACCTCCACGTACTGCCCGCTCGAACCGGCCATCGCGCCTCCCGAGAATCGCCCCACCTGCAGCGTCACACGACGACGACCGCAACGCCATCGCGGCACCACCGAGTGACGGGAAATCCAACCCGCGTATCGAGCCTAGGAATGCTGCCAATGGCAAGCAAGAGCGCGGCTGACCTGCGGCGGAGTGCTCCGTGAGTGACCCTGATTGCCCCCGATTTCCCGGTGCTTGTCGTGCACGCGCGGTCATGCGGGCGACGCCGTGCTCGCTCATCAGGGCGTTTTCGCCGGGGAGCTGGTCGTCGGGAGCGTAGCTGCCAGAGCTGATGGCAGCACGCAGTGCCGCTGCGATGTCCGTGGCGGTCATAGGTGTCTTGCTCTCACTCGTGGAGAGGCAGTGGGCCGACGTCGAGAAGCAGGCCGCCGATGGCCAGAGAGAGAAGGGCGCGTGAGTGTGTGGGGTTGCACGGGGGGTTGCACGCACCGACCTGGTGGCGATCAACGCGGGAGGGGGAATGTCGAGGGAGCCACTCACCAGCACGTTGCGACATGAGGGATGCACTTCTCGGGGGCCTGGCCACGTTCACCTAGGTGGATGCGCGCGGGCCCGCATGAACTGCATCCTTCATGTCGCAACGCCCGGCACAGGCGGCCTGCGGGGGTGCCCGAAGCGTGCACGTGCCCGTTCGGCCGGGTCGAGGGGCAGACGACAAGAAGGCCCCCAGGCCTCCGACCTGGTGCATCGTGGCACCCCCGAGTGACGGGAGACGAACCCGTTACTCACCCGCACCCGGTGACGCTGCAGTATCGCCTCGGCGGGTTCGGTGCCACACTGCACGGATGAGGAGCATCTGGACCGGGGCCATATCGTTCGGGCTGGTCAACGTACCCGTGAAGGTCTACTCGGCCACGGAGGACCACGACGTGTCCCTCCACCAGGTACACGGCGCCGACGGCGGCCGCATCCGCTACCAGCGCCGCTGCGAGGTGTGCGACGAGATCGTCGAGTACGCCGACATCCAGCGCGCCTACGACGACGGAGAGCGCACGGTCGTGCTCACCGACGACGACCTCGACTCCCTGCCGTCGGAGAAGTCGAAGGAGATCGAGGTCGTGCAGTTCGTGCCCGCCGACCAGATCGACCCGTTGCTCCACGACCGCTCGTACTACCTCGCCTCCGACGCGAAGTCGCCGAAGGCGTACTCGCTGCTGTGCAAGACCCTCGACTCGACGTCTCTCGTCGCGGTCGTCAAGTTCGCGCTGCGCCAGCGCACTCGCCTCGGGATGCTGTCGGTGCGCGACGGGGTGCTCGTGCTGCAGTCGCTCCTGTGGCCCGACGAAATCCGCGAGGCCGACTTCGAGCCGGCCACGGCTAAGGTCTCGCAGCAAGAATTGAAGATGAGCAAGACCCTCGTCGAGAGCTACACCACCGACTTCACCCCCGAGGAGTTCACGGACGAATACCAAGACGAACTCCGCAAACTCATCGACGCGAAGCTGGAGCAGGGCGACGCCCTCGACACGGCGGCCACGTTCGGCGAGGACTCGCGCGCGTCGGGCGAGGGCGAGGTCGTCGACCTCATGACGGCGCTGAAGAACTCCCTCGAACGCAAGCGATCGGGCGGCGGCTCCGGCGGCAGCGGCACGTCCGACGATGCTGACGCGCCACAGAAGGCGCAGAAAACACAGAAGGCGCAGAAGCCGAAAGCCGGCGAGAAGAGTGGCAAGAAGGCGCCGTCGACACCTACGACGCGGAAACCCGGCAAGGCCGCGGGCGCGAAGAAGTCTGCGGCGAAGCAGTCCACGGCGGAAAAGACCGGCACGAAGAAGTCGTCAGGCGCGTCGAAGTCGGCCTGAGTCGCCGTGTCGATCACCGCTGCGACCTGGAATACCCTGAGGGGCATTGAGCCTTCTAGACCGTCATTCTCTTGCACGTCCACGGGAGTCGAAATGCAGCTTCAGGGCCGCCCGGCCGCACTGTTCACCGCCCTGCTGGCAGCGCTTCTGCTGGCGTTTTCGGTGGTCGGGGCTCCCCCTGCGTCGGCGCACGCACAGCTGGTGCGGTCGACGCCGGCCGACGGTGCGACCCTGGCCACCATGCCCGAGCGGGTGGAGTTCGAGTTCAACGAGGAGATCAACCCCTCGTTCGCGCAGATCGTCGTCGTCAGCCCCGACTCCACCACCCAGGCCATCGACGCCGTCACGGTCGAGGGACCGAAGGTCAGCGCGGCGCTACCCGACATGCCCGACGGCACGGTTTCGGCCCGCTACCGCGTCGTCTCCGCAGACGGCCACCCGATCGCCGGCCAGGTGACGTTCACGGTCGGAGACGCAGCGACGGCAGCCCCGGCTCCCTCGGCCCCCGCAGCCGACGGCGCGCAGAGCGGAGCGGCTGTTCCCAATGCCGACGAGGCCGCCGACATCGAGGCCGCGGCATCCTCCAGCCAGGCGCCGAACCTCGGCCCGTACGTGCTGTCGGGCCTGGCCGCAGTTCTCATGGTGGCCTTCGGCGTGTTCATGCTGCGCAGTGAACGCCGCAAGCGCTGAGCACCCCAAAACCGTGCGACGCGGGTGGGCGGAGTCGCTCCCAAGCGTGGGATAAACGTGCGGCCGCGCGCCCACAGCATGCAGTTTGCGCGGAGTAAACGCGAAGAGCCACCCCGTTAACCGAGGTGGCTCTTGACGTTTGTGCAGTAAGAGTGCGCCATCAGGGACTCGAACCCCGAACCCAGTGATTAAGAGTCACTTGCTCTGCCCATTGAGCTAATGGCGCAACGGGTTAGAACCATACACCCCGCTCGCCTACGACACGAAATCCGCTGGTCAGAACCCGTTTACGTTCCGCGGAGCGGGGGTCACCCGAAGCTCGCAGAAGTCCGTCGTCGCCGAGAAGTTGAACGGATTCGATGCGCAAAGAAGACGCCGCGGTCACCCGGGCAGGGTGACCGCGGCGAATCGCGTCTAGAGGTACAGGCCTGCGCCCGCGCCGTCGTCTTTCGCGGTGCGCACCGCATGCAGGTCGCGTTCGCGGGCCAGCACGTACCGGGTGCCGTCGAACTCGACATCCGGCTGCTCTGCCGGGTCGAAGAGCACGCTGTCGCCGAGCTCGACCTGGCGCACGTGCTGCCCCACCGCCACGACGTCGGCCCAGGCGAGTCGCTTGCCGAGGCTCGCGGTGGCGGGGATGAGCAGCCCTCCTCCGGTGTGCCGCTCGCCCTCTTTGTCGTCGGGGCGGAGCAGAACCCGGTCGCCGAGCATGCGAACCGGGAGGTCGTCGGCGCTCCGGGCGCCCGCGTCAGCCACGAACGCGGCGGTAGATCGCGAGGGCGATCAGGCCTGCCACCACGGCGACAGCGGGCCCGACGACCTCGAGCTTGATGTCGCCGCTGTCGGTGTGGGTCGCACTGTGGAAGCCACGGCGGGCGTTCGCCATCTGGCGCTGCGCAAGATTCTTGGGCTTCACGCGAAAGGCGAGCTCGTCGACAGTGGCCGCCAGCCGCGCACGCGATTGCTCGATTTCTTTCTCGATGTCCTGCGTCGACCGGTTGTCAGAGGTGGCCATGAACATGCCCTTTCGCTGTTGGTGGTCCCGCCGACGTTAATCTACTGCCAATACGTGCAACTCTCAGGGGCACCACGCGCGCCCCGGCACAGACAACGCCGCGCAGCGGCCGACACCATGCAGGGGGCATCCATGACGCGTCTCACCGAGGGCGACCCGGCTCCGCAGTTCACGCTCACCGCCGACGACGAGAGCTCGGTTTCGCTGAGCGACTACGCCGGCAAGAGGCTCATCATCTTCTTCTACCCGGCCGCGATGACGCCTGGCTGCACGAAGGAGGCGTGCGATTTCCGTGACTCCCTCGGCACGTTGCAGGCCGCCGGGTACGAGGTCGTGGGCATCAGCCCCGACAAGCCCGCCAAGCTGGCCAAGTTCGTCGAGCGTGACGCGCTGACCTACCCGCTCCTTTCCGACCCGGAGAAGGAGACGCTCACCGCGTACGGTGCTTTCGGCGAGAAGAAGCTGTACGGCAAGGTGGTCACGGGCGTGATCCGCTCGACCATCGTCGTCGACGAAGAGGGTAAGGTCGCGCTCGCGAAGTACAACGTCAAGGCCACAGGGCACGTCGCCATGTTGGCCAAGCTGCTCAACGTGTCTCTCCCCTCCTGAGGAGGACAGGCTCGCGCTAGTGGTGGAACAGGCAGACACGCAGGATTTAGGTTCCTGTGCCTTCGGGTGTGCGGGTTCGACTCCCGCCTAGCGCACTCTCACGACGCTCGTGCTGCGTACGCCGTCGGGCATTTCGACGGTGAGGCGGTAGGTCGCGGCGCCGCGTTCGGGTAGCGTCGCAGTGGTGGCGGCGCGGTTGGCCGCTCTGATGCCCGGGCCGCTCCACTCGTAACGCTGTGCACCGGGCACCGCAGGCGCGACGAGTCGCACTTCGCCGTCACCCGAGCCGACTGCGGAGATGCCGGGCCCGACGCCGGAGGCGAGCACGGGTGTCTTCTCCAAGAACGACGAGTTGGCCACGTTCCAGGCGTTCGCGAGGTACGAGCCCTTCTTCGGGGCCGTGTTGAAGTAGTCGTCGTTGTTGCAGTCGAGCAGCCCCGCGTGCGACGGCGCACAGACGAACCGGAGCTTCGTCTCTTTGGTCTCGCGGTAGCACATGAGGTCGTTGGCGTCGTCGCAGTGATAGCGCCCGAGCGCGTTGGGAGCACCGGGCTGCACGCCGCCCAGGGTGTGTACGAGTTCGTGGGCCGCCACCGACCAGTCGGGCGAATTCCAGCAACCGGAGTCGATGCGGGCGTACTGGGGGTTGCGGCCGTCGTTGGCGTTGTTCTTCGCCGAGGAGTCCTTGTAGATCGTCGACACGCCGCACAGGCGGGTGGAGTCGGCGAAGACGAGGTACTTGCGGTTCTTCGCAGCCAACCCGCGTGCGGCGAGGGCCTTCTCAGTGGAGTCGATGCCGCTCGACTTCGAGAACGTGCCGGCGGGCACGACGACACGGGCGATGCTCGGGACGCAGTCGGGGGCCACCCAGCGGACCTGCCTGCCGCCTCCGGTCTTGCGGGCCGATACGGCGAACACACTGTCGATGCGGGCGATCTCGGCGCGGATGTTCGATTCGACGGCCGCGAAGCGGTCGCGGCTGCCAGCCTCTCGGGCGTAGACGACCTGCACCCGGGCGCCGTCGGTTCCGGTGCCGACACACACGGGAGCGACGTTGCGCCACAGCCCGTTCACGATCTGCGGCTCGGCCATCTTCGAGGCGTTCTGCACGAGCTCGGTGACGGAGACCGCTTCGACGGGGGCCGGAGCCGCGGAGGCTGGCGACCAGTCGCGCACATCGCCTGAGGGCACCGCAGATGCCGCGGGCACGCCGATGGCAGCACCGGGCGCCAACGCGCCACTCATGGCAAGGCCGAGTACCGACGTCGCGATGGCCGCGACGCGGTGGGCCTTGAAGTCGAAACGACGACGCACCGTCGACACCGCACACTCCCCCTGCTTCGGACATCCCCCGAGCCGAAACACGTAGCGACGCGACCTGCGGTCACGCGCCCGTAGTAGTACTCATCTAATCGCCATGACGACCGTCCGACCAAGCCGAACCTCACAACCGACGGCGAGTTGCATGTGTGAGATTTTTCACAGTAACGAACGTCTAGACAGTCAACTGCCACAGCCGGGCTACCGCGAAGGTCCGCGACGCTCTTACAGCCGCACCGACACCCCGCCGTCGGCCCGGTGATACGTTGGCGCGGTCGGCCCATGCGGGCCGGCGCGTCGCAGTCAGCGAAGCCGGTGAGATTCCGGTGCTGTCGCGCAACGGTGATGCCTCGCACAGTGGGGACGAGCCCGGTCGCCTGGCCCGACGCTCCTGCTTGGTCCCCGCCGGAGGGACCGGAGAGGCGCAGCATGACCCGTCGTTTGACCGGAGTCGGAGTCGGGCCCGGGGATCCCGAGTTGCTCACCCTCAAGGCCCATCGTGTCCTCGGCACCGCCGACGTGGTGCTCGTTCCCAGCACGGAGGCATCGGCCGATGGCCCGGGACGCGCCGAACGAATCCTGCTGGCCGCATGCCCCGAGGCCGCGCCGCACGTGCGCCGGGTGCCCTTCAGGATGGGCGATCGCACCGGCGTCACCGCAGGGCGCGCCGCAGCCTGGGAGACATCGGCCCAGGCTGCGATCGACGCGTTCGAGGGCGGCGCCGCCTCCGTCGCGTTCGCGACCATCGGCGACCCGAGCGTGTACTCGACGTTCAGCTACCTCGCCGCCTACGTTCTCGAGCGGTTGCCGGACGTTGCGGTCGAGGTCGTGCCTGGCATCACGGCGATGCAAGCCCTCGCCGCTGCCTCCCGCACTCCCCTCGTGGAGGGCGACGAGGTGCTCGCGCTCGTGCCGTTGAAGACACCCGAACGCCTCGAGCAGGTCGCTGGAGTGGCCGACACTGTCGTCGTCTACAAGTCCGGGCGCCATTTCTCAGAGCTGACGCGCAAGCTCGACGCCCTGGGCCGCGAAGGTGTCGTCGGCATCGACGTAGGCCTGCCCGGCGAGATGATCGCTGCCGCCTCCGAGATCGAATCTGCCCCCTACATGTGCACGGTGCTGAGCGTGCCGGCTCGCGAGCAGATCGGAGGACGTCTGTGAGCAGCACCGACGCCGAGCGGGGCAAGGTGATCTTCGTCGGTGCGGGCCCAGGCGCCCCCGATCTCATCACGGTGCGCGGAGCCCGCGTGATCGCCGAGGCCGACATCATCATCTGGGCATCGTCGCTGGTCAGCCCACAGATCGTCGCCGACCACAAGCCGGGCGCAGTTCTCGTCGACTCCGCTTCGGCCTCGCTCGAAGACATCGAGCCGCTTTACGTGCGCGCCCGCGACGAGGGCCTGGTCGTGGCGCGCGTGCACACGGGTGACCCGGGCATCTACGGGGCCACGGCCGAGCAGCGCGACCAGTGCCGTCGCATCGGTATCGACTTCGAGACGATCCCGGGGGTGTCGGCTTTCTCCGCTGCGGCCGCCGCGGCGGAGGTCGAGATCACGCTTCCCGAAGTGGCCCAGTCGCTCATCCTCACCCGCCTCGAAGGGGGCCGCACCCCGATGCCGCCCCGCGAAAAGGTGCGCGAATTCGCCCGGCACGGAACGACGATGGCGCTGTACCTCTCCGCCGCCCGCAACCGGGTGCTGCAGGAGGAACTGCTCGCCGGCGGCTACCCGCCCGACACACCCGTGATCCTGGGCCACAAGGTGAGCTGGCCCGACGAGGAGATCGTGCGCTGTCGGCTCGATGACCTCTCGGCGGCGATGAAAGACCGGCACTGGTGGAAGCACACCGTGATCCTCGTCGGCCCCGCCCTCGCCGACGCGCCGGTCGAAAAGCGCTCGCGCCTGTACCACCCCGGCTTCCGACACGAATACCGGCGCGCTGAACCCACTGCCGCGGCAGACCTCCGCGAGAAGGGAGCACGGGCGTGATCACCGTGTACGGACTCATCGGCCCACCCTCCGCCTTCCTGCAGGCCGCGGCGGCATCCGCCCAGGTCGTCGTGGGTGGGCGCCGCCACCTCGACGCGCTCGGGGTACCGGAGGAGCGACGCATCGTCCTGGGCCCGCTGTCACCGGCCATCGAGGCTCTGAGCGCGCTCCCCGCGGATGCGGAGGCGCTCGTCGTCGCCTCGGGCGATCCGCTGTTCTACGGCGTCGTGCGTCGCATGCGCGCCGCCAGCCTGCCCGTGCGGGTGGTTCCGGAGGTCGGCTCGCTTCAGGCCGCGTTCGCCGCCGTCGCCGTGCCGTGGGACGACGCGTTGCTGGTCAGCGCACACGGCAACGACCCCGCCCCGGCGCTTCGGGCGTGCGGCGAACACCCGAAAGTGGGCGTACTCACCGATCACCGCAACGGACTGCCGCAGATCGTCGCCGCCACCACCGGGCTCGGCCGCTGGTACGTGCTCGGCGAGCGACTCGGCGAGGCCGACGAGCAGATCCGGGTCCTCAACGAGGCGGAGGCGATTCGCGTCACCGACCCGGCGCAACCTCACGTGGTTCTCGTGCTGGCCCATCACCCCGACGATCCGGAGGTGCTCGGCACTCAGCAGGGCATCGCGGGCGGTCTTGGGGCACTGGCCGGTGCGTCGGGCCTCAAACCCGCTGCCCCGGGGGCCGCGGGGCCCACACGCGCGGAGGGTAGGCACGTCGACGCAGGCGAGGCTCGGGAGTCGGGCGTGGCCCCTGGTGATGTGCGGCCCGCCGCGGAGTCGCGACCGCGCGTCGCGACCGGCGAACCCGTCATCGGACAGCTCACCAACTCCCCCGCTGCCAGGGCGCACGCCGACGCCATCGACGCGGCGCTCGCCGGCTCAACCGGTACCACCCCCGCGACGCGTCGCTTCGACGGACGTGCCGCCGAACACCTCGCCACCGCCTGGGCGGAGTGCGACCTCATCGTCAGTCACCTCGCCCTCGGCGCGACGACCCGCCTCATCGCGCCCCTGCTGGCCGACAAGAAAACCGACCCCGGCGTCGTCGTGGTCGACGAGACGGGCCGGTTCGTCGTGCCGCTGGTCGGCGGGCACGTCGGCGGCGCCAACGAGCTGGCCCGCCGCATCGCCGCTGCCCTCGACGCGACCGCCGTCGTCACCACCGCCACCGACGGCAACGACATCCCCGGCCTTGACACGCTCGGATGGGCAACGACCGGCGACCTCGCGGGAGTCACGAGGGCACTCCTCGACAGTGCCGCTGTCGAACTCGTGCGCGAGCGGCCGTGGCCGATGCCGGCGCTGCCCACCAACGTCACCGAGCCGGGTGTGCCTCGCGTCGAGTACCGGGGCACGCACGTCACCGAACTGCCGCCTCCGCCGCCTCCGGTGGCGCGGATCGTCGTGACCGATTCCGCGTCTGCGCAGGTCACAGTGGACGCAGACGTTCCGACGGTCGCACTGCACCCGAAGTCTCTCGTCGTGGGCATGGGTTGCAACAGCGGCACCTCCGCCGAGGTGCTCGAAGCCCTGCTCGATGAGGCCCTGGCCGAGGCCGGGCTGTCCAAGGCGTCGATTCGCACTCTGACCAGCGTCGATGCCAAGGCCGACGAGGCAGGGCTCGCCGAGCTGGCCGCGCGCCTGGGCGTTCCGTTCACGACCCACCCCGCCGAGCGTCTGGCGGGTCTCGACGTGCCCAACCCGAGCGATGCCCCGCTGCACGCGGTCGGCACTCCGAGCGTTGCAGAGGCGTCGGTGCTCGCGGAGGGGGCCGTTCTCGTTCTCCCGAAGCGCAAGAACCCCGAGGCCACAGTGGCGATCGGGCGCCTCGAGCCGCGCGGCACGCTCGCGGTCGTTGGGCTCGGCCCGGGCGCCGACGACCTGCTCGCGCCACGGGCCCGCGACCGCCTCCGCGCCGCGGCCGTGGTCGTCGGATACCGCCCGTATGTGGCGCAGATCCGGCACCTGCTGCGCCCCGGCACCGAGATACTCGGCATCGGCATGGGCACCGAGCAGCACCGCATCGAGTTCGCCATCGCCAAGGCCCGCGAAGGCCGCAGCGTCGCGCTGGTCTGCGGCGGCGATCCGGCGATCTACGCGATGGCCTCCCCCACCCTCGAACAGGGCACGGAGGGCATCGACGTGGAGGTCGTGCCGGGCGTCACCGCAGAGCTGGCCGCCTCCGCGATCCTCGGGGCTCCGCTGGGGCACGACCACGTGACGATCTCGCTGTCCGACCTGCACACCGACTGGGGCACGATCGAGCGTCGCCTCACAGCCGCCGCGGAGGGCGACTTCGTTGTCGCCCTGTACAACCCGCGCAGCCGCAAGCGCGTGATGCAATTGCCTCGGGCTCTCGAGATCCTCGGAGCCCACCGCCCCGCCGACACCCCCGTCGCCGTGGTGCAAGACGCCTCGCGCCCCGACGAGAACCACCGCATCGCCCCGCTGGCCGAGTTTGAGCCGGAGTGGGTCGACATGCACTCGATCGTCATCGTCGGCTCCTCCACCACTCGCATGATCCCAACGGGCGTCGGGGCCCACGCGATGGTGACGCCCCGTGACTACCAATGGATGGACCGATGAACACCGTGAACGCCTCACTCGTCATCGCCGCGCATGGCACCCGCATCGCGGAGGGGCAAGCCGCTACCCGCGAACTCACCCGTCTCGTGCGTGACCTGCTTCCGGAGACCGACGTGCGCGAGGCGTTCGTCGAACTCGACACCCCCTCGATCGACGAGGCGGTCGCGGCCGGGATTGCCGCGGGCGAACAGGTCGTCGTGCCGCTCATGGTGGGAACGGGCGGTCACGTGCGCGAGGACATCCCGGAGGCCATCGAAGCCGCCGCCTCTGCAACGGACGCGCCGGTGCGGTACACCTCGCACCTCGGCCCCGACCCGCGGTTGCGCTCCGCAGTTCGGCAGCGGATCGCCGCCGTCACCACCGACTGGGAGCCCTCGGACACGACCGTGGTCTTCCTCGGCCGCGGCTGCAGCGTCACCGACGCGAACGCCGACCACGTGCGCCTGGGCCGGGTGCTGTACGAGGAGGGCGGCTACGCGGCCGTGTTCGAGGCCTTCATCCAGGTGGTGCAACCCGACCTGCAGGGCGCCCTCGACCGCGCCTACGCGTGCGGCGGCCGCCGCATCGTCGTCGCGCCCAACTTCCTCTTCCCGGGCCGCCTCCAGAGGTGGGCAAGCCGCAACGTCGACACGTGGTCAGCCGCCCACCCCGACGCTGAGGTGCGGATGTCCGACGTCATCGGCCCGTGCCCCGAACTGGCCGGAGTCGTGGTCGACCGCTACCACGAAGCCCTGGCCCGCCCCTACGACGAGGTCTCCTACCGCACGGCCTTGGTGGCCGAGTGACGGCGGCGGCGTCCCGCGAGCTGCTCCTCATCGGCGTCGGTGCGGGCAACCCGGACTGGGTCACGTTGGAGGCGGTCGACGCGATTCGGGCGCTCGACGTGCTCTTCGTCGTGCTCAAGGAGAACGAGTACGACGACCTCGTCGATGCGCGCAGAGCGGTCGTCGCCCGACACCGCGAGACCCCCCTGCGCACCGTGGAGCTGCGCGACCCGCCTCGACCGTGGCGAACCGCTCCCGATTACGACGCGGCCGTCGCACGGTGGCGGGAGCAGCGGCTGGATCAATGGGGCGAAGCGGTGGCTTCGGAACTGGCCGAGGGGCAGACCGGCGGATTCTTGGTCTGGGGCGACCCGGGGTTGTACGAATCGACGCTGGCCATCGTGAACGAGTTGGCCGCACAACCTGATTCGGGTCTCTCAGTCCGCGCGGTGCCGGGGATCAGCAGTGCCTTGGCAATCGCCTCCCGCCACAAGGTCCCCCTCAACCGTCAGGGCCGTGCCGTGCAGATCAGCCCCGCACGGCTACTCCGCGACGGCATGCCGGAGGGCGTAGACGACGTGGTCGTCATGCTCGACGGCCACCAGACGTTCGCGAACATCGACCCGACGGGCCTCGACATCTACTGGGGCGCCTACCTGGGCACGCCCGATGAGGTCCTCATCAGCGGCCCCCTCGAGGCGGTACGAGCCGAGATCGTCGCCACCCGAGAGTCAGAAACGGCCCGCAAGGGCTGGATGTTCGACACGTACCTACTCCGCCGCCGCTAGCCCCGTCAGAGGCGGGCGTCGTTCGTCGTTTCTGCGGTGCTCGCTATCGCGTTGACCGCGGCAACCGCGATGGCTGAGCCGCCTCGGCGGCCGTGAACGGTCAGGTACTCCAGGCCGTAAGGATTGTCGGCGAGGGCCTGCTTCGACTCCGCAGCACCGACGAAGCCCACGGGGATACCGATGACGGCGGCGGGCTTTACCCCGGTGTCGCGTACGACCTCCAGGAGCCGGAATAGCGCGGTGGGCGCGTTGCCGATGGCGACCACCGCCCCCTCCAAGCGAGGCTTCCACATCTCCACTGCTGCGGCTGTTTTCGTCGTGCCGAGCTCGGCAGCAAGGTCCGACAGCCCCGGATCGCCGAGGTGGCAGATCACGTCGTTGTCGCGGGGCAGTCGCGAGCGGATGATCCCGGTTGCGACCATCGTGGAGTCGCACAACACGGGAGCGCCCGCCACCAACGCTGACCGCGCCGCCGCGACCACTCCGGGGGTGAACGCAACGTCACTCGACAGATCCGTCTGAGCGGCTGCGTGCACCATCCGCACCACCGCCGCAGCCACGTCGTCGGGGAAGCGCGCGAGGTCGGTCTCCTCGCGGATGATGCGGAACGACTCGGCGTAGATCTCGGCCCCGTCGGTGCGGTACTCGTACGTGGTGTTCACAACCGGCCCCTCTGGTTCTGTGGAAGAGTGGAGCCACCATTTCACAGCCCGACGGGCGACGAGGAAGCCGGGTAGAGCCGGCACGGTCGCGCCACTGTGCACCACCGACAAGGGTGGAAAGTCAGGAACTCGTTCCGTCGGACCTCATCGAGACGCGCAATCTCGAGGAAGGACGGCGTTCATGCATATCGCCGAAGGGTTTCTCCCCCCACTGCACTGCGCTGCCTGGGCTGCGGCTGCGGCTCCGTTCGTGATCCACGGTGGCCGGGCGGTCATCGCGGAGACGCGCAAGTCTTCTGAGAACACGTTGCTCCTGGCGGCGGCGGGGGCGTTCACGTTCGTGCTCAGCGCGATCAAGTTGCCCAGCATCACGGGGAGTTCGTCGCATCCGACCGGCACGGGCGCGGGAGCAATCCTGTTCAGACCACCTGTGATGGCATTCCTGGGGACGGTGGTGTTGCTCTTCCAAGCGTTGCTGCTCGCCCACGGCGGGCTGACCACGCTCGGCGCCAACGTGTTCTCGATGGCGGTCGCGGGCCCATGGGCCGCGTACGCCGTGTGGGTCGCCCTGCGCCGCACGGGCGCTCCGATGGAGGTCGGGGTGTTCTTCGCCATGGCGATCGCCGACCTCACCACGTACGTGGTCACCTCCACGCAGCTCGCACTCGCGTACCCCGCCCCTGACCTGCTCGCCGCGTTCGGCAAGTTCGCCGGCGTCTTCGCGGTCACCCAGGTGCCGCTCGCGCTCATGGAGGGCGTGCTCGGCGTGCTCCTGTTCCGGTTCCTCGTCACAGTGGCGGGCCCCGAGCTCGTGCGCCACCGTCTCCACTCGACCTCCAAGGAGGCCAGCCATGCGTGAAAGCCGTTGGGTGACACCCGTTCTGTTGCTGGCGCTCGTGGTGCTCTTCGCCATTTCGTTCTTCGCGGCTCCGAGCCCGAGCGAGGGTGAGGAGGCGTTCGGGGGCACCGACGCCGCAGTCACCGCTCAACTCGAAGCCGACGGCCATGAGCCTTGGTTCTCGCCGATCTTCGAGCCCGGTAGCGGCGAGATCGAGTCGGGCCTGTTCGCGTTGCAGGCGGCCCTCGGAGCGGGGGTGCTCGGTTACGCGCTGGGCAACCTTCGCGGAAGGCGAGCGGCTCGCAACGAGCACGCGGACGCCTGAGGTGCACATCACCGCACTCGACGACGCGGCCTGGGACAGCCCGTGGCGCACCATCCCGGTAGGCCACAAGGTCGCACTCAGCGGTGCGCTGCTACTCACGGCACTGGTGAGTCCCGTGTGGCCGGGGTGCGTCGCGGTGGCTACGGCCGCCGTGGCGCTGACCCTGGGCTGGGCACGAATCCCGCTGCGCACCCTCACACTGGCGATGACACCGCCGCTGGCGTTCATCGTGATCGGGGGGCTGACCGTCGCGGTCGTGCTCGGAGGCGAGCCGTCGGCCTCCGCGCTGGTGGCGGGGCCGCTGTGGCTCGACTCCGACAGCATCGAGCGCGGCATCTCGGCCACGGCCCACGGCATCGCGGGCACGCTCTCGCTCATGCTCCTCGCGACGACCACCCCGATGAGCGACCTGCTCTCGTGGCTGCGCAGCCTCGGGGTGCCTGCGCCGCTCGTCGAGGTCGCCGGGCTCACCTACCGGCTGTTGTTCGTGCTGCTCGAGGTGGCGCTGGCCATCCGGGCGGCGCAGCTCGCCCGGCTCGGCAACGTCGCGCGTGGCACGCGGCGGGTGAATCACGGGCTCCACCAGGCGGCTTCGGCTGCCGGGTCGGTGTTGCTGCGTGCCTGGGATCGCTCGTCGCGGCTTCAGGCCGGTCTGGAGGGACGCGGTTACACCGGCGAATTGCGCACGCTCGCACCGGTACACGCCGTGTCGGTGGCGTTCGTCGCGGTGGGGCTCGCGGTCGTCGCGGGCATCTGGGCGCTGACGCTCGTGGCGGGCCTGCGATGACCCTTGAAACCCTCGGTCTCGTCGCGGGCTATCCGGGGCGCGACCCGGTACTCCGCGAGGTGACGTTCACGCTGCCCGGCGACGGGCGGGTCGCCCTGCTCGGCGCGAACGGCTCAGGCAAGACGACGCTGCTGCGTTGCCTCTCCGGGGCGCACACGCCCACGTCGGGCCAGGTGGTCCGCGGCGGCACAGCGCTGCGCTACGGGCGTCGCGACCTGCAGGAGCATCGTCGAGCGGTGCAACTCGTGCTGCAAGATCCCGACGACCAGTTGTTCTCGGCAGATGTCATCGGTGACGTCTCGTTCGGGCCCCTCAACCTCGGCATGACTCCGGCCGAGACCGCGCAGCGGGTCGACGAGGTGCTCGCCGAATTGTCGATCTCGCACCTGGCTAACCGGCCGACGCACCAGCTCAGCTACGGGGAGCGAAAACGCGTGGCCCTCGCGGGGGCCGTCGCGATGCGGCCCTCGGTGCTGCTGCTCGACGAGCCGACCGCAGGTCTCGACCCGGAGGGTGCGAGCGAGGTCGTCGCGATTCTCGACCGCCTGCATGACGACGGCACGGCACTGCTCATCGCCACCCACGACGTCGACCTGGCGCTGGCCTGGGCCGACAAGGTAGCGGTGGTACACGAAGGCGGCCTCGTGCAGGGACCGGGCACTGAGGTGATGGCCGACGAGGCCCTCCTGCGCGCGGCGCGCCTCCGCCCGCCGTGGTCTCTCGCCCTCGCCTCCGGGTTGGGCCTGGCCGGGCGTCCCCGTTCGCTCGACGAGGCGGTCGCCCTCGTCAGGGCTTCGTACAGGACCACTGCGTGATCGCGCGCAGCGGCGTCCAGGCCAGAAAGCGCCCGAGCGACTCGGCCGTCTCCACCGTGATGCGGGCGAGTTGCCCCCCGTGCTCGCGATACGCCTCCACGAGCAGGGCCTCGGTGTCGAGCGTCACGCCGTGCACGACGATCCGGCCGCCGGGGCGCAGCGCGTTCCAGGAGGCGTCGATGGCTCCTCCGGTCGCGCCGCCTCCGATGAACACCGCATCAGGCGCTGGCAGCTCTCCCGCCGTGATGAGGGCGTGCGCATCGCCCTCCACGATGTCAACGACGCCGGGAGACAAGCGGGCCACGTTCTCGCGCGCACGAGCCGCGCGTTCGGCCTTGCGCTCCAAACCGATCGCCCGCGCCCCCGGAGCGGCCCGACACCACTCCACGGCCATCGCCCCGGAGCCGGTGCCCACGTCCCACAACAGCTCCCCGGCTGCCGGACGCAGAAACGCGAACGCGCTTGCCCGGGCGTGCCGTTTAGTGATGAGCCCGTCGTGCTGGAAGGCCTCGTCGGGCAGGCCCGGCACCGTGGACTCCCCCACCACGGCCGCCCCGGCGGTCACCTCGGGCTCTGCCCCGTCTTTCGCACGATCTGATTCCACCCCTGGACCCTACCGACCGATCCACACCTCGCAGGAGCACCCGTGAACGACCTCGCACCCGGCACTGTCACCCTCGTGGGCGGCGGCCCGGGCGACCCCGACCTCATCACCGTGGCCGGCCTCAAGGCGGTGCAGCAGGCCGATGTCGTTCTGCACGACAGGCTTTCACCCGCCGAAGTGCTCGACGAGGCCCCGGACGGGTGCGAATTAGTCGACGTCGGCAAGATCCCCGGCGGCAAGCAGACCCCGCAGGACGAGATCAACCGCCTGCTCATCGAGCACGCCCGCGCGGGCCGTCGGGTGGTTCGACTCAAGGGAGGCGACTCGTTCGTCTTCGGCCGCGGCGGCGAGGAGTGGCTCGCCTGCGCCGAGGCCGGCGTTCCGGTGCGGGTGATCCCGGGCGTGTCGTCGGCAATCGCAGGCCCGGCCCTGGCCGGCATCCCCGTCACCCACCGCACTCTCACGCAGGGGGTCACGATTGTGGCCGGCCACGTGCCCCCCGGCGACCCGCGTTCGCAACTCGACTGGTCGGCCCTCGCCAACACCCGAACCACGCTCGTGATTCTCATGGGTGTCGCCCATCTGCCGGAGATCGCCGCAGCTCTGCAGGATGGCGGCCTCGTGGGCGAGACACCCGCCGCGATCGTCGCGAACGCCTCGACTCCGCAAGCCCGCACACTGCACGGAACCCTGGCCACCATCGCGCCACTGGCGAGGGAGGCAGCCATTGCGCCCCCGGCCATCACGGTGATCGGCGACGTGGCGGGCCTGGACCTCACGAACTCTTGACCCAGGGGACCCAGGCGCAATCTACGCACCGAAACCCGCGAGTGAGAATCCTTCAGCTATGTGGGTGCGCCGAACTGTTCTATACGCGCACTTCGGCGCACCTACATAGCTGAAGGTTTGCCTGTCGGCCGATCACCTCGGGCGCAGCCACGCCAGCAACTCGTCCTGCCCCGCGAATTCCGGCACATCGTCCGGCGTAGGCGGTCGACTCACCATGACAATCCGCACCCCCAGCGCGGCAGCGGCATCGAGCTTCGCAGAGGTCGCCTCGCCGCCCGAATCCTTGCTGACCACGATGCCCACACCCAGGTCGCGGAGCAGCGCGATCTCGCCCTCCACCGTGAAGGGCCCTCGCGCGATGAGCATCTCCCAGCCGAACGGGGTCTCCCAGCCCGGAGCGGGTTCGGTGACCCGGGCGATCACGTCGTCGAGACGGCGGTAGGTGTCGAGGTTCTGGCGTCCGATCGTGAGCAGCACCCGGCCGGGTTCTGTTGCGGTTCTCACTGATTCGACCGTCGCGCAAGCCTCGTCGTGGCCCTCGACCCACGTCCACGCATCGGCGTCGGGCCTCGACCGCCAGGACGGTCGCACCCATCGAGCGAGCCGCACCCCCGACTGGGCACAAGCGGCTGCGGCATTGGCCGTCATCGTCGCGGCGAAGGGGTGTGTCGCATCCACGACCACGTCCACGGCGTTCGCGCCGAGCCACTCCACGAGCCCGTCGGCTCCCCCGAAGCCTCCGACCCGCACACCCGCCATCTCGCGGGCGAGCTTCGTTCTGCCGGCCACTGATTCGGTGACGTCGTGCCCCGCCTCCGTGAGCGAACGCACGAGGGCTCGACCGTCACCAGTGCCGCTGAGCACAAGCACCCTCACGCCGCCCCCTCAGGGTCGCAGAATCCTCAGCCGAGCAACCGCAGCACGTCGTCTGCGAGCAGACGAAAGGCCTGGCCACGGTGTGAGCGCGCGTTCTTCTCCTCGGGTGGCAGCTCGGCGGAGGTGCGGGTGTCGCCCTCCAGTTGCAGCAGCGGGTCGTAGCCGAACCCGTTGGTGCCTCGCGGCTCTCGCGTGAGAGTGCCGGAGAATCGGCCCTCGTGGCATACGCTCTCGCCACCCGGCAGTGCCAGCACCGCCGCGCACACGAACGCGGCACCTCGGTGCTCGTCGGGCACGTCGGCGAGCTGAGCGAGCAACAGCGCGTTGTTTGCCGGGTCGTCGCCGTGTAGCCCGGCCCAGCGGGCGCTGAACACACCAGGCGCACCGCCCAGCACGTCGACCGCCAGGCCGGAGTCGTCCGCCAAGGCCGGCAGCCCCGTCGCCTCCGCAGCGGCACGTGCCTTGAGCAGGGCGTTCGCCTCGAACGTCACACCGCTCTCGACCACATCCTCCACACCCGGGAACGAGCCGATACCCACCAACTCCAGCCCCGTCGCCTCCAGCACGTCGGCCAGGATCACCCGGATCTCGGCGACCTTGCCCTCATTGCGCGTGGCCAGAACCAGCCGCCGATCAGAGCCCCCGCTCATGCTTGGTCCTCGCGCTCGTCACTGCACACCGTCACCACGACCGGAGACGTCGCCTCGCGCAGTTCGGTTCCCTCGCCGCTCATGCCCGAGCCCGCGGGGTGGCTTCCAGGGCCTCCTGCTGCAGACGCGACAGCTCCGCGCAGCCGGATTCGGCCAGGTCGAGCATCGCCCCGAGCAGGTCGCGGTCGAACGGTGCGCCCTCGGCGGTGCCCTGCACCTCGACGTACCGACCCTCGCCCGTCATGACGACGTTCATGTCGGTGTCGGCACTGGAGTCTTCGACGTAGTCGAGGTCGAGCACCGGCTGCCCCTCCACGACGCCGACGCTCACCGCAGCCACGGACGACACGATCGGAGTCGCGGCCGGCCGGATCGCACCCAGCCGCCGCCCGGTGCGCACGGCATCGACCAGCGCGACGTACGCCCCGGTGATCGCGGCGGTGCGGGTACCGCCGTCGGCCTGCAGCACGTCACAGTCGATGACGATCGTGTTCTCGCCGAGCTGCTTGAGGTCGACCGTCGCGCGCAGGCTGCGCCCCACGAGACGCGAGATCTCATGCGTACGGCCGCCGATCTTGCCCTTCACCGACTCGCGGTCGTTGCGCGTGTTGGTCGCGCGCGGCAACATCGCGTACTCGGCCGTGACCCACCCGGTGCCGCTGCCCTTGAGCCAGCGCGGCACGCCCTCCGTGAACGAGGCCGCGCACAGCACGCGGGTGCGCCCGAACTCGACGAGCACGCTCCCTTCCGCATGGTCGAGCCAGTTGCGGGTGATGCGGATGTCGCGGAGCTGGTCGGCGAGGCGGCCGTCGTGTCGGGTCATGCACCAACCGTATCCGCAGCACCACCGGTATCGCCGCGGAGGTCGAACACGTCGCCGGGAGCGCACACCTCGACCTCCGGCCACACCTCGGCGGCCTGGGCGCGGCAGACCTCCACATCGTTCCACGCCGGGATGTGGGTGAGCACGAGCCGCTTCACTCCCCCGGCCTCCGTGGCGGCCAGGGCGGCGCGGCGCCCCGACATGTGGATGCCCTCGGTCTCGTCACGTCCCTCGACGAAGGCGCTGTCCGCGAGTACCAGGTCGGCTCCGGTCATCAGCACCGACAGCGCCGGGCACGCGTCGGTGTCGCCGGTGTACGCGAGCACTGCTCCATCGGCGGCGACCCGAACGCCGAAGGTCGTCACCGGGTGGTAGACCTGCACCGGCGTGAGAGTGAACGGCCCGATCACGACGTCGGCCCCGTCGGCGAGTTCGTGAAATTCGCACCGCGGGCTCAGGTCTTCGGGAGCCTCGACTCCGTAGGCACGCCCCATGCGCTCGGCCACCCCGGGCGGCCCGTATACCGGCAGCTTGTCTTCACGCGGCAGCGTCGGGTGGTGAGCCAGCATCACGTACAGCGAGCACACGTCTAGACAGTGGTCGGGGTGCAGGTGTGACAGAACCACTGCATCGAGCGTCGTCGGCTCCACGTAGCGCTGCAACGTGCCAAGTGAGCCGTTGCCCAGGTCGAGCACGATGCTCCACGTGCGCCCCTCGTGCTCGGCCTGCACGAGGTAACAGGACGCCGGCGACTCCGGCCCCGGGTAGCTTCCCGAGCACCCCACTGCGGTGACTCTCACGATCGCTCCTTCGAGTGTTCGACTTGTCGGTGCGGATCCCCGGCGCTCTAGTGGCGGTAGGTGTCGGGACTTGGTTCTGGCTCGTCTGTCGTTCTGGCGCGTACACGCGGCCGCAGGCCGCTAGGCCTCCTGCCGCGTGTGTGCGTACACGTCGGTGACCTCGGGGCCGAGAAAGCGCCGCGCCAGGCGTGCGAATTCGGCGGGGTCGCCGGTGGTGGTGAACCCGTGCACCGGCTCGGGCAGATCATCGGGCCGCAGCGAATCACGTTGTGCGAGCACGCGGTACACGTCTTTCGCGGTCTCCTCCGCCGACGACACGAGGGTGACCAGGTCGCCGACGACGTAGCTGATGACTCCCGTGAGCAGCGGATAGTGCGTGCAGCCGAGGATGAGCGTGTCGACTCCGGAGGCGACCACCGGGTCAAGGTATTCGTGCGCCACCTTGATCAGCTCGGGCCCGCCGGTGATGCCGTTCTCGACGAATTCGACGAACCTCGGGCACGGCTGGCTCACGACCTGGATGTGCGGAGCGGCAGCGAAAGCGTCGACGTACGCGCGACTCTGGTGCGTGCCCAGGGTGGAGATGACCCCGACGGTCTTGTTGCGGGTCGCCGCGGCCGCGCGGCGCACGGCGGGCCGGATCACCTCGACCACCGGCACGTCGTACCGCTCACGCGCATCGTGCAGCACCGCGGCGCTGGCCGTGTTGCAGGCGATGACGAGGATCTTCACGCCGTGATCGACGAGCCGGTCGAGGCATTCGAGGGCGAAACGCCGGGTCTCCGCGATGGGCCTGGGACCGTATGGGGCTCGTGCGGTGTCGCCGAGGTAGGCGATCGACTCGTGCGGGAGCTGGTCGAGCACCGCCCGCGCAACGGTCAGCCCGCCGTACCCCGAATCGAAGATGCCGATGGGCGCGTCACGATCAACCACACTCTCGAATATAGGTCAGCCTTGGTGCGGTCTGGCACCGCGCACTGTGACCAGGCGCGTTGCACATCTCACGTCACATTCCGGGGTTGATATCGGTCACATCACTTCGACAGCGCGCCGGCGAGCGTCTCTTGCAGCCAGGTGAGGAAGTCGTAGGTGAGGATCACGGGCGCCGCCTCGGCGGCCTCTCCATCAGCTATGGCCTGCTCCAGCGCCTCGACGTCTTCTTCGGAGTGGAGGCCGAGCCGCTCGGCCAACACCAGACGCACGTCCGTCAACGACACGAGCAACGCCACCGCCTCGGGCTCGGCGAGCTTGAGCGGCTCGCCGTCGGGCGCGATCGCCTCGATTGCCGTGAACAGCCGCGTGATCTTGGCCTGCCGCACCCCGTCGGCGGAGAAGCGCCGGAATTCCGCCGCGGCCAGCGGGTCGTCGTGATGCCCGTCGGGCAGAAGCCGACCGAGGGCCGGGTCGCTGCGCAGCGCCTCCTCGTCGATGCCGGGAGGTGAGAACCCGCCCGTGCCGGACTGGGTGGCCTCCCACCCGGCCGAGCGCATGAGCTCCTCGAACTCCGTGTTCGTGTCTTCGGGGTCGTTCGCCTCGCCGGTCGGGTTCAGGCCCGTGGTCGTGTCGTTGGCGGCACGGTCTGAGGCGAACCCAGGCGACTCGGGTGGCGCCGCAGATTCGAGCAATTGCACGGTCTGCTCGAACAGCGAGACCAGCACGCCACGCTCGCTGTCGTCGAGCCCCGCGACGTACCACCCGCGCGACTTGCGGAAACCCCTTGCCATCTAGTCGTCCTTCTGAAAGGTGGCCCACAGGCCATAGCCCTGCAACGCCTCGACGTGTCGCTCCATCTGCTCACGCGGCCCGGAGGCGACGACCGCCCTGCCTTTGTGGTGCACGTCGAGCATGAGCTTGGTGGCTTTGGCTTTGCTGTAGCCGAAGTAGGTGCGGAACACGTAGGTCACGTACGTCATGAGGTTGACCGGGTCGTTCCACACGATCGTCAGCCACGGCACCTCGGCCTCGATGTCGACATGTTCGGCGAGGTCGACCTCGGGGTTGGCGATGCCGGGAGCCACGCTCGCGCGGAGCGGCGACACGGCGCCACACACCGGCGCACCCGGCGCTGGGCTCGCGATCCTGCGTTCCGTTTCCGTCGACGACACGGCTACCAGCGTAGATGGTGCACAACGCCATGCACCATGGGCGGCACACGACGGTGGATAACCCCTACGCTGTTGCGGTGACCAGCACCGCTCTCCTCACCGACCACTACGAACTGACGATGGTCCAGGCGGCCATGCACTCCGGCGCCGCATCGCGTCGCAGCGTCTTCGAACTCTTCGGGCGCCGCCTTCCCGAAGGTCGCCGCTACGGCGTCGTCGCAGGCACCGGCCGGTTTCTCGAAGCGCTCGCCGATTTCACGTTCGGGCCTGCCGAGATCGACTTTCTCGCCTCCCGCAAGGTCGTCGACGACGACACGCTCACCTTCTTGTCCGAGTACCGCTTCAGTGGCGACATCTGGGGGTACGCGGAGGGTGAAGCGTACTTTCCTGGATCCCCGCTGCTCATCGTCGAAGGCACGTTCGCCGAGGCGGTGCTTCTCGAGACCCTCGCGCTGTCGATCTTCAACTTCGACTGCGCCATCGCCGGGGCCGCCTCCCGCATGACCACGGCCGCGGGCAGCCGGCCGTGCATCGAGATGGGTGCCCGCCGCGCCCACGAGGAGGCCGCCGTCGCCGCGGCCCGTACCGCGTACATCTGCGGCTTCGACCTCACCAGCAACCTCGAGGCGGGGCGACGCCACGGCATCCCGACCACAGGCACCAGCGCGCACTCGTTCACGCTGCTGCACGACACCGAGGACGACGCCTTCGAGGCCCAGGTCGGTGCCCTCGGCACCAACACCACGCTGCTCGTCGACACGTACGACGTGACGGAGGCCGTGGAGCGCGCCGTCCGCATCGCCGGGCCCGACCTCGGGGCGGTGCGCCTCGACTCCGGTGACCTCATCGCGCAGGCCCACGTGGTGCGAGCGCAGCTCGACTCCTTGGGCGCCACGAATACCCGCATCGTCGTCACCTCCGATCTCGACGAGTACGCGATCGCGGCCCTCGCAGCCGCCCCGGTCGACGCCTACGGCGTCGGCACCCAGCTCGTCACCGGGTCGGGCGCCCCGACTGCGGGTCTGGTGTACAAGCTGGTCTCCCGCGAGGACGACACCGGCGAGATCGTCGACGTGGCCAAGAAGAGCAAGAACAAGGGCACGGTCGGTGGCCGCAAGTACGCGATGCGTCGCCTCGACGAGCGCGGAGTCGCCGAGGCCGAGGTCATCGGCATCGGTGAGCCGCCGACGAACGACGGCAACGACCGTGAGCTGCTGGTCAAGCTCGTGGAGGGCGGCAACGTCGTGGCCCAGGACGACCCGGCCGCGGCCCGCAGCCGTCACGTCGAATCGGTGGCCGAACTGCCGTCGAGGGCGACGCGTCTCTCGAAGGGGTCGCCGGTGATCCCGACGATCTGGATCGACGACCCCCGCACCGTGCGCATCGTCGGCGACGTGCCCTGATCAGGCCCAACACAGCGACGGGCCCGGTCTCCCTTTCGGGGAGCCCGGGCCCGTTGTTTGCACGCCGTGGTCACCAGTTCTTCTCGCCGGCCCTCACCCGTACGACCTCGGTGGAGGCGAACTTGTCGTGCAGGGCTTGGCGGTTCGTGTCCCAGATCGGCCACAGGTAGCTCGCGATCACGAACCCGGTCGACAGCGGCCCGAGCACGGGCACGCCGTTGAAGAAGTTCGAGACGTACTTGATGACGGTGCGGCGCAGGATGATCAGCCAGTTCGCCGGACCGGAGCGGCCGACCTGCCTCACCCGAATGCCCAAGGCGAGCATGCCGAGCGTCGCGCCGTACTTGCTCAGCAGAAAGACCTCGTAGACGACCGTCACCAGTGTGGTGATGAGTGCTGCGGTTGCCATCGCGCCGACGACCGGCTCCGGCATCGCGGGCCACGCGCTCGCGTCAGCTCCCGAGCTGATGGCGTTGGAGAGGCTGATCAGCCACGCCTCCCAAGTGGACTGGACGCCGCTGAAAGTCGGCATCGCGAGCGGAGTCGAGATGATGCCGACGACGAGCGCGTCGAGGAGAAAAGCGATAACGCGCCGGAACCAGCCGGAATAGGGCCGCCCGTCGGCCGCGATGCGCCCCATGCCACGCCAGGCTCCGCTGGCGGTGCGCGAGTCGGCCATCGCTCCACCGGGAGCCGCCCAGCCGGGCGATCCGTAGCCGTGCCCTGCCTGACCGGCGCCGTCGGCGTAGCCGCCCCGCGGTGCATCCTGGATCCCCGAAGGCATTCCCGCGTGTCCGGGCGGCGGGGTCTGGGGTCGCTTAAGGGCGGTGTGCTCGGTCCATACGACGCCGTCCCAGTAGCGGAGCAGGTCGTCGTCGTTCGGGTCGTCGTACCAACCGGAGGGGCGCGCGTCCATGCCCGCAGTCTTTCATGGCCTGCGCACACGCGCCGGAGCCGCCGAGCGGCGCCCGGTCAGCGGCGACCGACGAACCACTCCCGGATCCGCGTGATGCGGGCCTGAACCTGCTCGGAGGTCGCCTCCTCCAGCGCGGGGCCGCCACACGTCTTGCGCAGGTCGACGTGCACGCGCGAGTGCGGCTGCCCGGTCTTGCGCGCATACGCGGAGACGAGGGAGTTGAGCTCCTTGCGGGTGGCGGCCAGGGCCCGGTGCGCGGCGAGCGGCTCGTCGCCCTTCGGCGCTCCCGTCGTCGCACTGCGGGCGCCCTTGCGCCCGGAGCGCCGCAACTGGTCTTGCTGACGCTCGCGAAGAAGATGGGCCACCTGGTCGGGCTCGAGCAGCCCCGGCAGGCCGAGATAGTCGGCCTCGTCCTCCGAGCCGGCGTGCCCGCCCATACCGAACTGCTCGGCGTCGAAAAGCACGTGGTCGAAGTGGGCCTCCGATTCGAGTGCTTCGAAGGCGGGCTTGTCGAGCAGGTCGGGGGTGTCGCGGCTGCGGTTCGCCTCTTCGAGAAGCGAATCCTCCTCCGCCCAGATGTTGCCCTCGTCGCCCGGCTTCTTCGGCCGGTCAAGCGCGTGGTCGCGTTCGTCCTCCATGCGGGAGGCGTGTTCGAGCAGCACGGGAACGGTAGGCAAGAAGACGCTGGCGGTCTCGCCGCGGCGGCGGGCACGCACGAACCGGCCGATGGCCTGCGCGAAGTACAGGGGCGTGGAGGTCGAGGTGGCGTACACCCCGACCGCGAGCCGGGGCACGTCGACGCCCTCCGAGACCATGCGCACCGCGACCATCCAGCGGTCGTGGCTCTCGGAGTACGCCTCGATGCGTTTGCCCGCGCCGGCGTCGTCGGAGAGCACTACGGTCGGCTTCTCGCCGGTGACCTCGGCGAGGATCTTCGCGTACGCCCGAGCCTGGGTCTGGTTGGAGGCGATGACAAGACCGCCCGCGTCCTCCACGTGGCGGCGAACCTCGGTGAGCCGCTTGTCGGCGGCCCTCAGCACGGCCGGGATCCACTCGCCCTTGGCGTCGAGAGCGGTTCGCCACGCCTGCGCAGTCACGTCTTTGGTCATAGGCTCGCCGAGACGGGCGGCCACCTCGTCGCCCGCACTCGTCTTCCAGCGCATGGCCCCGCCGTAGGCGAGAAAGAGCACGGGCCGCACCACGCTGTCGCGCAGGGCCTCGGCGTAGCCGTACGTGTAGTCGGCGACCGAGCGGCGGATGCCGTCGGTGTCTGGCGCGTATGTGACGAACGGGATCGGGCTCGTGTCGGACCGGAACGGTGTGCCCGTCAGGGCGAGGCGGCGGGTGGCGGGTTCGAACGCCTCCCGCATCGCATCACCCCAGGCCAGGGCATCACCACCGTGGTGGATCTCGTCGAGGATGACGAGGCAGCGGTGCTGCTCGACCCGGGCCCGGTAGAGGGCGGGCTTGCTGGCGACCCCCGCGTACGTCACGGCCAGACCGACGTAATCGCGGCTGAGCGTGCCTGTGCTGTTGGAGAACTGCGGGTCGATCTGGATGCCGACACGGGCAGCGGCGTCGGCCCATTGGGTCTTGAGGTGCTCGGTCGGGGCAACGACGACGACGCGGTCGATGATCCGCCGCTCGAGCAGTTCGGTGGCCACGCGCAGCGCGAACGTGGTCTTACCCGCGCCGGGCGTCGCGACCGCGAGGAAGTCGCGGGGGTTCTCGGTGAGATACCGGTTCAAGGCCTCGGCCTGCCATGCCCGGAGCTTGTTCGCGGTACCCCACGCAGCCCTCTCAGGGAAGGCCGGCGACAGGTGGGTGGCAGCAGAGGTACTCATAGCGGAGCCGACAGTAGCCCACGTCACCCCGACGCCCCGGCAGCACCCGAGTTCGTGTCGAACCCGCCTCCGGGTGTATGTCGACGGGGCCGAAACGTGACGAGACACCCTCCCGAACTCTGCGTCGGGAGGGTGCCTCGCTACGGGTGCTGCGAGGGCTACTCGCCGCCGTCCTGGGGCTCGCGCAGGCCCTCGTAGATCTCCTTGCACATGGGGCAGACCGGGAAGCGGTTGGGGTCGCGGCCGGGGACCCAGACCTTGCCGCACAGCGCGACGACGGGCTCGCCGGAGAGCGCGCTCTCCATGATCTTCTCCTTGCGCACGTAGTGCGCGAAGCGTTCGTGATCGCCCTCGTCGAGCCGGTAATCGGTGTCGGTGCTGGTGCTCGTGCGCTCCAGAGTCGAGGTCTGCGTCGCCGGAATGCTCATGGCGGCATTATGCCTGCAAGCGCGCTCTCCCGCCCCCTCCACGCCTCGCCTCGCCCCGCCTCAGCGACGTGCCCACCTTCGATGGCTGCCGGGCACGTTGAATAGACTGTCTCCCGATATGTGAGGGGTACCGGCCTCGGCGCGGGGGATGCGCGGAGCGGACGGTGCCCGATCGGCGCCCGCGACACGACCGTGGCGCCTGGCCGAGAGACAACAGGGGGATCAATGGCCGACGTGGTGTACCAGGCGAAACTTGCCGTCATGCGGGTGCTCGAGAAGGCTCCCGACGCCATCGGCTCGGTGAGCTCGGTCGCGACCCTCCAGCCGCATTTCGTGCCGACGTTCGACGACGGCCCGACGCCGGTACGCACGCCCGCCGTCATGCGCGCCCTGGCGGAACACGACGCGACCGCCACGTTCTTCGTGCTCTCGACCAGCGTGCGTGCCAACCGCGGTCTCCTCGCCGAACTGGCCGCCGCCGGGCACGAGATCGGCCTGCACGGCACCGACCACCGGCATCTGTCGCTCATGTCGGCGCAGGAGGTGCGCGAGTCGGTGTACGCGGGCAAGTCGGAGTTGGAGGATGCACTCGGCACGGCGGTGCGCTGGTTCCGGCCTCCGTACGGCGACCAGACCGTCTCCGCGTGGCGCCAGATCGAGGCGCTCGGCATGCAGTCGGTGATCTGGAGCAGCACGAGCCACGACTGGAACCCGTTCGTCGACAACGACGTCCGCGTCGAGAAGGCCACGGCGGCGCTCAAGCAGGGCGCCATCGTCCTGTTCCACGACGGCCACGCCTCGCTGCCCGACGGCGCCGACGACGGCCCCGAGCCACAGCTCGACCGCTACGACCTGGTGAACCGCGTTCTGGCGGGATCCGCGGAGCGCGGCCTGGTCGGCCGCTCGCTCGGCGATGCACTGGCGGCGGGCGGCAAGGTCGTGACCCGTCCGCACTTCAACCTGATGCCCGGGCCCCTCAACCGTCGTCTCATCGAAAAGGGCCGGGTAGCCACGAAAGCGAGAGCCGCCTCCGCCGGTCTGATCTGACCCCTCGGTCCGCGTCAGTTCCAGCGGGGATCTTCGGGGAAGGAGGCGGCCCAGGCGACACTGCCGGGTTGCCTCGCGAGCACCTCGCTCCACAGGTCGTCGGGGTCGTCGGTGAACACGTCTCCGATCTCGGCGTCGACCACGTACCAGGCGTCTCGGTCGAGTTCGTCCTCGAGTTGCCCCGGCCCCCAGCCCGCGTAGCCCGCGAACACCCTGAACCTGGCCACCGCCCCGCCCACCGAGGGCGCATCGTGGTCGAGGTCGACGACGCCGACGGAGCCGAACACCGACACCACCCCGTCGACCTGCCCGTCTCCGGGTAGCGACGCGAGCCCGAGGGCTGTGTCGAGCGAGACGGGCCCGCCCTGAAAGAGAAGTTCGGGCGGAGACAGGTAGTCCTGCCAGTCGGGCAGCACCGACGTGATGTCGGTGCCCAGGGGTTTGTTGAGCACGACTCCGTGGGCGCCGTCTTCGCTGTGATGCAGCATCAGCACGACACTGCGCGTGAAGACGTCACCCCCGGTGCTGGGTGTCGCGACGAGGAGCCGGCCGCTGAGAGACTGCACTCCCCCATTGTCACCGGATAACCGTCAGTTGCGGCACACCAGAGGCCTGTGAGCCGCGGCCCAGGCGGCTGCACGCGAGCCACAGCACCCCAAAACGGCGACGCACCTTGACCGATGTACACGGTCAAGGTGCGTCGATGGTGCCTCGTCGGATCAGTCGCGGGAGCGGTCTTCGTAGCGGCGTCCGCCGCGGTAACCGCCACGTCCGCCTCCACCGCGGCCGCCGTAACCGCCGCGTCCGCGGCCACCGAAGCCACCGGGGCGGCGGGTCGGACGGCGCTTGGGCGGGTCGGTGACGGCCCGAAGACGCTCCTCCGAAATGGGAACGCCGCTGGGCCGCTCTGCGCCGGTGGCGGCGATGATGTTGTCGTCGCCGAGGTCGACGCGGGTGGGCTCGACGTTGTCGAGTCCGGCGTCGGTGGCGATGCGCTTCATGAGGCGCCGCTGGTGGGGCAGTGCGAGGGTCACGACGACCCCCTCCGACCCGGCGCGAGCGGTACGCCCGGCACGGTGCAGGTAGTCCTTGTGGTCGCGCGGCGGGTCGACCTGCAGCACGGCCGACACGTCGTCGACGTGGATGCCGCGCGAGGCGACGTCGGTCGCGACGAGCACGGGCAGCGTGCCGTCCTTGAACGCGGCGAGGATGCGGGTGCGAACCCCCTGGTTGAGGCCACCGTGCAGAGCCGCCGCGAAGACACCGACATCACGCAGCTGCGACGCCACACGGTCGGCGCCGAGCTTGGTGCGCACGAACACGACCGTGCGACCGGGCCGGTTGGCGATGTCGCCGGTGATCGGCTTCTTGTGCTGCGGCTCCACCAAAAAGATGTGGTGGGTCATCGTCGCGACGGAGGCCTTGGCCTCGTCTGTCGAGTGCTCCACCGGGTCAGTGAGGTAGTTCTCGACCAGCGAGTCGATGCCCTTGTCAAGAGTCGCCGAGAAGAGCAGGCGCTGGCCACCGGCAGGCACGAGGTCGAGCAGTGCCGTGACCTCGGGCAGGAAGCCCATGTCGGCCATGAGGTCGGCCTCGTCCAGCACGACGATCTCGATTTTGTCGAGGGCGGCAGCCCCCTTCTCGACGAGGTCGTTCATGCGGCCGGGAGTCGCGATCAGCACGTCGACACCACGGTCGAGCGCGTCGATCTGCGGCTCGTACGGCATGCCGCCGGCCACGAGCTTGTGGCGCAAGTTCATCTCCCGCGCGAGCGGGCCGAGAGCGTCGCTGATCTGCATCGCGAGTTCGCGGGTCGGCGACATGATGAGCGCGCGCGGTCGCTTGGGCTCCGAGCTGCGACCGGCGAGGCGCGTCAGCACCGGAATACCGAACGCCATCGTCTTACCGGATCCCGTGCGTCCGCGTCCGAGCACGTCGCGCCCGCTGATCGCATCGGGGATGGTCGCCTTCTGGATCGGGAACGGCTCGGCGATGCCGTCGCGCGCGAGGCGCTCGACGATGGGCATCGGCACACCGAGGCCGAGGAAGCCGTCGTTGGGGTCTTCGGGCAGTTCGACGCGGCGGGGCCGCTCGGTGCGGCGCATCCGCTCGGCGTGGAAATCGGCGGGCGCGGACTCGTCGCGGCGGGCGGGGCGGTCGTAACCGCGCGGGCGCTCGTACCGCTCCGTGCGATCCTGCCGATCGGAGCGGGGACCGCGGTCGAAGCGTTCGCCCCGGTCACGCCACGGACGCTCACCACGAGAGTCGCCTCGGCGCTCGTCGCGGTGGTCCTCGCGGGGCTGCCAGCCGCCTCGATCCTGCCGGTCACCCCGGTCGCTGCGACCGCCGAATCCGCGGTCGTCCCGACCCGAGTACCGAGCGCGGTCACCGAAGGTGCGGTCACCGCGGTCGAAGCGGCGCTCGCCCGAATCACGGCGGTCGCCACGCTCGCCACGCTGGTCCCGCTGATCCCGGTCGAAACGACGCTCGCCGGAGTCGCGGCGCTCTCCCCGCTGGTCGCGCCACTCGCGGTCGTCGCGCCGGAAGCCTCGCTGCTGCCCGGAGCCGTCGCCACGGCTGTAGCCGCGGTCGTTTCGGTCGCCATATCCACGGGCGTCACGGGAGTCGCGACCCGAGTATCCGCCGCGCTCACCTCGATCGTCGCGACGCTGGGCATTGCCCCAACGGTCGACCCGGGCGGGCCGCTCGTCGCGGCGGTTGTCCCACCGGTCGTCGCGGCGGAACTCGCGGCGCTCGCCCCCGTCGGAGTCTCGGCGGCCGTAGCCACGTGAGCCACGGTCGTCGAAGCCGCGGCTGTCGCGGTCGCCGTACGAACGGGTCGGGCCTTCGCGGTTGTCCCGCTGGCCGTACCCGCGGTTGTCACGGTTGCCGTAGCCGCGATCCTGGCGAGGGCCACGGT
>JAUNUP010000032.1 GCA_030538115.1 Dermatophilus congolensis
ATATGGAGCCGGGCCGGTTCTCACGTACGGGGTCAGCCTCGGCCGCTGAACTGTGTGTCGGCAAAGTCGAGGAACTGGTTCACGCCCTTCCACAGCGGGCCGCTGTGGTCTTCACCTTCGAACAAGAGCAGCGTCACGTCAGAACCGGACTCCTTGAGCCCCTCCGCAGTGGCGGCGCTCGCCTTCGGGAAGACGTCGGGGTCGGCCGTTCCCTGGCCGATGAGTACGGGCCGGTCGTACTTCTGCAGCGGAGTGTCGCCGTACGCGGCCCACTTGTCCAGGAAGTCGTCGAGCTTGGCCTTGTCCATGTCGAGGATGTCCTTCATCTTCAACCCCTTCATCTCGGCGACCGTGTCAGCGAGGCAACTCACCTCCTGACCCTTCAGGTAGACGAGAGCCCCCTTGGGTGTCACGAGATCGCTCACGTTGAAGTCATCGCCGTAGATCGTCTCGTGCGCCCCCACGACGCCCGGGATGTAGGCGAACGCCGGGCTCTCCGGATTCAGGAAGCCCAGCCCTTCGGCGTTCATGCGGATCCGGCTCAGTGGCGCCGACGAGATCGTGCCTCGGAAGTCGAGCTCAGGAGCGTATTCGCTCGCCATCGCTCCCGTGAACAGGGCGGCTTGACCACCCTGGGAGTGCCCCACAACCATCCAGGATCGACTCAGCCGCTTATCCAGTGAGCGAGCCGCCCGAACCATGTCGACCACGCCGTACGCCTCGGACTTTCCGTGCGTGTACGGGTGCGGCCCAGGGGTTCCCAAGCCCTCGTAGTCGCTGGCCACGATCACGTACCCCTTCGCGAGCCAGGCACCGAGGAACACCCGGTCGCGCTCGGAGGCGCCTCGGATGGACGGAGCACAGACGTCGGCGCTGCCGACGGTTCCGTGCGCCCAGCTGATCACTCGCCATCCGCCCTTGGGCGGATTCCCTTTAGGGAGGTAGACGGCGCCGGAGACGACCGTGCGAGAACCGTCGAAACCGGTGGAGACGTATTCCACCCGATAGGCGTTGCCCGCGTTGGGCAGCCAACGCTCTCGCGGCATGGCCTCCGTGCTGACGACCCGCCCCAGCCGCTGCCGTGACCCGTGGTCAGAACGGTGATTCCCTGCGTCGGCCCCGCCGCCCGCGTCTGCGGGCAGGGGCGCCAGTGATACGGCGAGGGCGAGTGCCGCACCCGCCGCCAGCATCCGGCCGCGCGCACGGCCACGTCGGCGTACATCGCTCATCTCGGCTCCTTGACTCGACAGAGGCGCCATGCACGGCGGTCCCATGAGTGAGCCGCGCCGGGCACCTTCGCTCGCTACGGTGACGGCGCCGAACCCTGTCCTGCAGAGATGCCAGTGCCGTTGCGTGCGAGCCTAATTGGCGCCTGACACGAATGTGGCGCAGATCACGAAGTGCGGGCTTCGTGTACGTGGGAGCGTCCGGGAACGACGCCGGCCCGGCTCCCCGAGGGGAACCGGGCCGGTTCTGATGTGCCTAGAGGCCCTGCGGCCGGGATGTCACTGGCGCGACATCGACTTGCGCAGGTCGGCGTTGAGCGTCGAGATGACGTCCATGCCGATGTCCTTCGGGCAGGCGGCCGAGCACTCACCGATGTTGGTGCAGCCACCGAACCCGGCTTCGTCGTGCGTGGCGACCATGGCCTTGACACGCATCCACCGCTCCGGCTGGCCCTGAGGCAGCTGGTTGAGATGCGTGACCTTGGCGCCCATGAACAGCATGCCCGCAGCGTTGGGGCAGGCCGCGACGCAGGCGCCGCAACCGATGCAGGCCGCGGCCTCGAACGCGCGGTCGGCCTGGGGCTTCGGCACCGGCACGGAGTGCGCCTCAGGGGCGGCACCCGTGTTGACGGAGATGAAGCCACCGGCCGCGATGATGCGGTCGAAGGCGGTGCGGTCGACCATGAGGTCACGAAGGATCGGGAACGCCTTCGCGCGCCACGGCTCGATCGTGATGGTCTCGCCGTCGCGGAAGCTGCGCATGTGCAGCTGGCACGTGGTCGTGTTGCTCGAACCGTCGTTGCCGTGGGCGCGGCCGTTGATGACCATGCCACAGGTGCCACAGATGCCCTCACGGCAGTCGCTGTCGAACGCGACAGGCTCTTCGCCGCGGTCGTTCAGCTCTTCGTTGAGGATGTCGAGCATCTCGAGAAACGACATGTCCTCGGAGATGTCGTCCACCGTGTAGTCGACGAGCTGCCCCTGGGCTGCGGGGCCGGCCTGACGCCAGATCTTCAGGTTGATTTTCACTGGAGTCCCCTCACAGGTTCGATGTGGTGAAAGAGAGCGCTCTGCGGGGTCCCCGCAAAGTATCGGAGCGACGAAGGAGCGGAGAACTTTGTGGGGCTCACTTGTAGCTCCGCTGCTTCAGCTCGATGAACTCGTACACCAGGTCTTCCTTGTGGAGGGTGGGCGGGTTGTTCTCCCCGTTCCACTCCCACGCCGCGACGTAGGCGAACTCGTCGTCGTGGCGGAGGGCCTCGCCGTCTTCCGTCTGGCTCTCGGCGCGGAAGTGACCACCGCAGGACTCGCGGCGGTGCAGCGCGTCGATGCACATGAGCTCACCGAGCTCGAGGAAGTCGGCCACGCGGCCGGCACGCTCGAGGGACTGGTTGACCGTGTCGCCCTTACCCAGCACGCGCAGGTTCGTCTTGAACTCCTCGCGCAGCTCACGGATGCGGCCGATCGCGTACTTCAGGCCCTCCTCCGTGCGCTCCATGCCGCAGTACTCCCACATGAGGTGGCCGAGTTCCTTGTGGAAGGAGTCGACCGAGCGGGTGCCGTTGCAGGCCAGGAAGCCCTCGAAACGGTCGGACACGTCCTTGTGCGTGGCTGCGACGTCGGGGTGCGACTCGTCGATCTTGTCGAACGGGCCGTGCGCGAGGTAGTCGCGGATGGTGTTCGGCAGAACGAAGTAGCCGTCGGACAGACCCTGCATGAGCGCCGAGGCACCGAGACGGTTCGCACCGTGGTCGGAGAAGTTGGCCTCACCCGTGACGAACAGGCCGGGGATCGTCGACTCGAGGTCGTAGTCGACCCACGTGCCACCCATCGTGTAGTGCACGGCGGGGTAGATGCGCATCGGCACGTCGTACGGGTTCTCACCCGTGATCCGCTCGTACATGTCGAAGAGGTTGCCGTACTTCGCCGAGACGGCGGCCAGGCCCATGCGGTTGATCGCGTCGGAGAAGTCGAGGTAGACACCACGACGACCCTGACCCTCGATCTCCGGGCCGACGCCGCGGCCCTCGTCGCACATGTTCTTCGCCTGGCGGGAGGCGATGTCGCGGGGCACGAGGTTACCGAAGGCCGGGTAGATGCGCTCGAGGTAGTAGTCGCGGTCTTCCTCGGGGATCTGGCGCGGGTCCTTGTCGCAGTCTTCCTTGCGCTTGGGCACCCAGATGCGGCCGTCGTTACGCAGCGACTCCGACATCAGGGTCAGCTTGGACTGCTTGTCACCGTGCTGCGGGATGCAGGTCGGGTGGATCTGCGTGAAGCAGGGGTTCGCGAAGTAGGCGCCCTTGCGGTAGGCGCGCCACGCCGCGGTGACGTTGCAGCCCATCGCGTTGGTCGACAGGAAGAAGACGTTGCCGTAGCCACCCGTGGCGAGCACGACCGCGTCGGCGAGGTGGGTCTCGATCTCACCGGTGACCATGTCGCGCACGATGATGCCGCGCGCACGGCCGTCGGCGACGATGATGTCGACCATCTCGTGGCGCTCGTACATCTTCACGGTGCCGGCGCCGACCTGACGCTCGAGCGCCTGGTAGGCACCGATGAGCAGCTGCTGACCCGTCTGGCCGCGAGCGTAGAACGTACGGGAGACCTGCACGCCACCGAACGAACGGTTGTCGAGCAGACCGCCGTACTCGCGGGCGAACGGAACACCCTGGGCGACACACTGGTCGATGATGTCGGCGCTCACCTCGGCGAGGCGGTACACGTTCGACTCGCGGGCGCGGTAGTCGCCGCCCTTGACCGTGTCGTAGAAGAGGCGGTAGATCGAGTCGCCGTCTTCCTTGTAGTTCTTGGCCGCGTTCATACCGCCCTGGGCGGCGATCGAGTGAGCGCGGCGCGGCGAGTCCTGGTAGCAGAACGCGCTGACGTTGTAGCCGGCCTCACCGAGCGTGGCGGCTGCGGCGCCACCGGCGAGGCCGGTGCCGACGACGATGACGCTCAGCTTGCGGCGGTTCGCCGGGTTGACGAGGTTCGCGTCGAATTTGCGCTGAGCCCAACGGCTCTGGATGGGGCCTGCGGGAGCCTTCTTGTCTGCGATGGGCTCGCCGACGTAGTACAGGCCGTCGATCAGATCGCCACTAGGCGTCGTGGTCTGAGACATGATGTGCTTCTCACCCTTACTTGATCAGGCCGAACATGATGGCGAACGGGGGAATGAGGAACCCGACGACCGTCACGGTGGCGATGAACAGGCCCAGGCTCTTGGCGCGAGCACGCGACTTGGCGGTGTTCGTCATTCCGAGGGTCTGGAATGCGCTCCACGTGCCGTGGTGCAGGTGCAGTCCGAGAGCGATCATGGCGACGACGTAGATGAGCAGCAGCCACCACACCTGGAAAGCAGCGACGACGCGCTCGGCGGGGCTGGTGAAGGTGCCGTTGATGTTGACCCACATGAGGGTGAACTGCGCCAGGTGGAAGATGACGAAGAGAAGAATCGTCACGCCTCCCCAACGCATCGCCTTCGAGGAGAGCGTGGCGGCCGCGGCCTTCTTGACCGAGTAGTTGTTCGCGCGCGCAGCGTTGGCGCGACCCCAGAGCGAGAACGCCGAGTAGGCGTGGGCGACGATCGCGATGATGAGCGTCAAGCGGAAGATCCACAGGAAACCCTCGTAGGGCAGGATCGGCTCGAACATGACGCGCAGGTGGTGCGCGTACTCGTCGAACTTGTCATTACCCGCGAGAATCTTGAGATTCCCGTACATGTGGAAAAGCACGAAGAAAACGAAGTAAAGTCCGGAAACAGCCATCATCAGCTTCAAGCCGATTGACGAATGTGCCGGGCTCGGAGCCTTGGACACGGTATTAGTAGCCACGGAAAGATCCTGCCTTGTCACGCGGTCGATTTGTGGGAGAAAGGGTGTTTGGGCGACGTAGGTAACACCGTACGCGAAGGCTCGACCTCACCCCGGTGATTGCGTGGTTGGGGATGCGGCATCGCGCCTCCCTCCTCGCCCGGAGCCGCTCGCTTGGAGCGACCGCCCGTGGCGTCACAGTGTCGCCTGACACTGCGATGCTAGTAGCCCGCCCCTGCCAAGTGAGCTAAGGGTTACCTCAATCTTTCTCCGATCTATCGCCTCTACCAGCGCCTCCGTCTGTTCTCGTGTGGCGGCAAGCAGGGGCAACTCGACTCAGGTGGCCTCACGTGGCCTCCGGCGGCCTGAAAGAGGTCGGCTCAGGAACGCCCGCGGGAGGTGTAGCGGTCGTACAGCTCCTTGCGTGAGCGACCCGTCTCCTTGGCGATGCGGGCGCAGGCCTGGGCCGGCCGCTCTCCGGATGCGACGGCGTCGAGCACGCGCCGCACGGCCTCGTCCTCGCTCACCGCCACCGCGGCAATAGACGCGCCCTCGACGACGATCACGACCTCACCGCGCACCTGTTCGGCGGCCCATTCGACCAGGTCCCTCAAGGGGCCGCGCACGACCTCTTCGTGAACCTTCGTGAGTTCGCGGCAGACCGCGGCGGGGCGGTCTGGCCCGAAGGCCTCCGCCATCGCCTCCAGGGTCGCGCGCACGCGATGGGGGGCCTCGAAGAAGACCATCGTGCGCCGCTCGGTGGCAAGGTCGCTCAACTGTGCAGCTCGCGGCCCCGGCTTGCGTGCGAGGAAGCCCTCGAAGCAGAACCGGTCGACCGGCAGACCCGAAACTGCGAGGGCGGCGAGGGCGGCACTGGGCCCGGGCAGGCAGGTGACCGGGATGTCGGCCGCGACGGCCTCGACGACGAGCCGGTACCCGGGGTCGCTGACCGACGGCATGCCTGCGTCGGTGACAAGCAGCACGTCGACACCGGCCTTCAGACGCGCCACGAGGTCGGGGGCGCGGGCCACCTCGTTGTGCTCGTGAAAGCTCACGGCCTCGCCGGTGTAGCGCAGCCCGAGCCGCTCGCAGAGGCGGGCCAGCCTGCGGGTGTCCTCCGCGGCGATGACGGGTGCGGAGACGAGGTGCGCCCGCAGCCTCTCGGAGGCGTCGCCGTCGTTGCCGATGGGAGTCGCCGCCAGATAAAGGGTGCCCGTGCTCATCCCCTGATCCTGCCAGCCGTCGTTGCCACCGGTGCCGCCGTCACGCCTGTCCGGGTGTCGGGGCAGATGCCTTGACGGGCAAGGGCTCCGGGCCGCCTACCATGGTCAGCATGACCGAGACCGAACGGCTACGCCTCCGCCTGCTCGGTCATCGCCCCACCGCTACGCTCTGGGGCTGGCTCGGGCCACTGCTCGTGGCGTTGTGGGGCGGAGTTCTGCGGTTCGTGAACCTCGGTCACCCCGGCACGCTCGTGTTCGACGAGACGTACTACGTCAAGCAGGGCTGGTCGATGATCGAGTACGGCCACGAGCGACGCGTGCTCGAGTCGCTGGCCGCCGCGGATGCGACTCCCAAGGTCGACGACGTTTTCGCCTCCGGCGATCCCAACGTGTTCGGCACGGCCGCCGATTTCGTGGTGCATCCTCCCGTCGGCAAGTGGCTCATCGGGGCCGGCGAATGGCTCATCGGCGTGGACGATCCGCTGAGCTGGCGCTTCGCCACCGCGCTGGTGGGGACGCTGTCGATCTTCATGGTCGCCCGCATCGGGCGGCGCATGTTCGGCTCCACGACCCTCGGCGTGATCGCGGGCCTGTTGCTTGCCGTCGACGGGCAGCATTTCGTGCACTCACGCACGGGATTGCTCGACATCTTCGTCATGTTCTTCGCCCTGGCCGCGTTCGGCGCTCTCGTGGTCGACCGCGACGCCTCGCGCCTGCGCCTCGCCGACCACGTGGCGCGGCTACGCATGGCCGGAGTGGGCCCGCGCGATCCGCGACTGCTCTACGGGCCGTGGCTCGGCTGGAGGCCTTGGCGCCTGGCCGCCGGAGTCAGCCTCGGCCTCGCAACCGGAGTCAAGTGGTCGGGCCTGTACTTTCTCGTCATCTTCGGCCTCATGACGGTGTTCTGGGACATGGGCGCGCGCCGCGCCGCGGGCATCCAGCGCTGGTGGCGCGCGGCGATGTTCCGCGAGGCGCCGCAGGCCGCCGTGACGATGGTCGGCGCCACCCTCGTGACGTACCTGGTCACGTGGACCGGTTGGTTTGCCACGAGCGGCGGCTACAACCGGCAGTGGGCCGACGAGAACCCCGTCTCGGGTCTGGCGTCCGCCGTGCCGGGGCCGCTGCGCAGCCTGTGGCATTACCACGTGCAGATGCTCGAATTTCACCGCACCCTGCAGACCACGCACGACTACATGAGCAACCCCTGGTCGTGGATCCTGCAGACCCGCCCCACGTCGTTCTACTACCAGGGCTACGACGAGGGCCAGGCGGGCTGCACCGTCGACAAGTGCAGCGCTGCCATCACCAACCTCGGTAACCCCGTCATCTGGTGGGCCGGGGCACTCAGCCTGGGCGTGCTGCTCGTCATGTGGCTATGGAAGCGGGACTGGCGCGCGGGTGCCGTGCTGGCCGGCTACGCGGGCGGCTACCTGCCGTGGTTCCTGCTCGAAGACCGCACCATCTACACGTTCTACTCGGTGGCCTTCGTGCCCTGGGTCGTGCTCGGCGTCGTCTACGTTCTCGGGTTGATCGCAGGGCAGTCCACCGATTCACCGCAGCGTCGACGCTTGGGCCTCATCCTCGTCAGCGCCTACGTCATCACTGCCGTGGCGGTGTTCGCGTTCTTCTTCCCTGTCTACACGGCTCAGCTGATCCCGTACGAGCACTGGAGCTGGCGCATGTGGCTCCCGTCGTGGATCTAGACGCGACCTACGGCACTCAGCGGTTGCCGCTCGCCTGATCCTTCGCTGGCCTGCCTTGCGTGTCGTGCGTGCCCCGCTTGCCACTGCGGAGCGTGCGCAGAACGAATACACCTCCGGCCACCAGCACCACGACCAGCAGGCCGGCTTGCAGCATGCGCGATCCGGGATCGAGCACCACCCACGCGGCGATGGCCACGCACGCGAGAAGAAGGATGACCGAAGGCCCCATCGCCGGGTGACTGCTCGCCTTGCGCTCGCGCGAGTGCGCAGCCGGAGCGGGTGCTTGCGTCTTCGCGGAGGCAGCGGTGTCGGAGGCGTTGGTGGGGCTCGTGCTGGGGTTCATGCCGGGCCAACTCTCTCCGGTGCCCTTCTTCGCCGGAGGTGCCGTCACGGTCGTCTCGGGCAGCCGCAAGCCCTGGATCGGGCCGACGGGCCACGACGGAACGTCCGGAGCGATGGACTTCAGCCCACCGGCACCGGGCCACGACTCCGGAGGCCGTAGCTCTTCCGGCATGACCGATACGCCTGCGCCGTCACTCAACTCAGGTGCCATTCGGTCAGCGTGGCACGACCGTCGGCAACCGGGCACGGCACTGAGACACAACAGGCACGACGGTCCTGAACTCCGCGAAACTGGTGGGGTCTTCAGTCGGTGACCGGCTCGCCGGCGACCAGCGCGACGAGGGCGGGGTCTTCGCTCGCGAAGCGGTCGGCCTCCTCGCCTCCGTCGCAGCGACGCAGGGAGAGGAGCACCCAGTCGGCCCGCCGAGCCACGACCGCCACCGTGCCACCCATGTCGACCCAGCGCGTGAGGCGCTCGACATCGGCAGAAGCAGCGCTCTGCGGCGCCGAGGAACCGAGCGGACCTGTCATGAGCGGATGTCGACCGTCATGAGAACCACCGAATCTTCGAGGGCGGCCACCCAGTGCGGGATAAGCGGGACGGGCACGAGATCACCGGCGGACAGCTCGGTCGAAGTCCCGTCGTTGTCGATACGGATGCGCCCGCGCAAAATCTGCACGGTGGCATTGCCTGCGCTTTGGTACTCGGCCTCACGCCCGGCGACGAGAGCCACTGCCATCTGACGCAGTGTCAAGGTGCAGTCACCGTGCACAGTGCGGGCAGCTCGACCTCCGGGCTCGGCGTGCGCGGCAGCCAACAATTCGTCACACATGGCGGTCAGCGAGATCGGCTCCATGACTCTCCCCCAATCCCGCGCTGTACTCGCGATCTGCGTACGCGAATTCTACGGTGCGGTCTCACGCACCGAAACCGGAGCAGGGGGTTCGTCGGGCGATTGCCGAGGCCAGCAGCCAGGAACGCAAGCCGCACACCACTCATACAAAACAACAGTGGGGGCCGACTTAGTCGGCCCCCACTGTTGTCACGTTGTGGACCTCCGTAGAGAGTTTGAGAACACCTGCCCACACCTGAAGACCCTGTCTTTGCGCAGATCGCGCGGGTTCTACAAGCAGGACCGACGCCCGTCTCGCCCCTCCGTGGTGGACTCCAGGGGCCGGATGGTGCGTTCACTTGGGATGGCTCAAACCCTTCTACGGGCCGAGCAGGTCGACGAGCTGGTGGCGAGGTACCGCGACGGCGCGACGCTCGTAGAGCTGGCCTCACACTTCGGCATCCACCGACGGACGGTCGCGGACCATCTAGCGCGGCGGAAGGTCCCGATCCGCCGTGGACGATTCGACCCTTCCCGCATTCACGAAGCAGTCGACCTCTACGACAGCGGGTTGACGCTGGTAGAGGTCGGCTTGAAGGTCGGTGCGGGCCCTCATGCGGTTCGCCGCGCGCTGGCCGCGCATGGCGTTCCGATTCGCGAGGGCGGGGGACGCCGGAGCCGGATGGCCACTGCCTCCTGACCCCAGATGTCTCCTGGGCGGAGGCTTACGCGAGCACGAGCGGTTCGCGCTCTTCGGCACGCGCTTCGCGCCGCTGGTCGCGACGGATCATCGCCTCGCGGATGCGCGCACGGACGAGCAGTACGACGCTGATCGGCCTCATGAGGATGAACTTCAAGGCGTTCCAGCACCCCCACAGCACGACCAGGTGAAGCCAGCCGGGGCCGCCGTCGGCGACGAGGCTGGAGCAGATGGTCGCGACCAGGACGTACGGGGCGGCAACGAGCATGGCAGGGAGCCCCCACTTGAGACCGCGACGCGTGCGGATGACAGCGAGCAGCCGGTTGCTCGGCATGTAGCGGTGGAGGAAGTCGCGGGTACGGACGCTGAGCGTCCAGATGAAACGGAACATGGCGGGCCTCTCAACACACGTGTTTCTCCGTCGAGGAGGCAGAACGTGTATGAGTGCCCGAGGGCCGTCCCGGAGGACCCGCAATATGAGGAGAACCTGCCTCGTCTTCCACTCTACGCCGGGCTTGGCGCGCACGGAAGACCTGGCTGCTCTCTGCGCACCTCTCAGGCAGGAGCCCGAGAGGAACACGACCATGCCGAGCTTGAGTGAGATTGCACGAGATGAGCGCACCGCACGGATGGTGCTGTCGATGCTCGTTGAACCGGACGACGCCGCGACGGGTCACCTGCTCGCCGCGGTCGACGGCGTCGAAACCCTGCGGCTGGCCGAGTCCGACGACCCTGTACCTGGCCTCGGCGACGTTGACGCCCAGGTCTGGCGCGGACACTTCGCCGCTCCGGGCGTCGACTCACTTGGCGAGCGTCTCCTCCATGCACGGCGAATGGGGCTCGGCGTCTTGATCCCCGGCGACGACGAATGGCCCAGTTCGCTCGGCGATCTCGGAGAGCGAGCCCCGTACGCGCTGTGGACTCGCGGGGCGTCGTCGTTCCTCGCACGCCCACTCGTCGAGCTCGTGACCCTCACCGGCGCACGAGCTTCAACTTCCTATGGCGAGCACGTCGCCGGGACGCTCACCTCCGATCTGGCTGCCGCCGAGCGGATCGTCGTCGCAGGCGGTGCTTACGGCATCGAAGGTGCCGCCCATCGCGCGGCGCTCGTCGCCGGTGGAGACACCATCGCCGTCCTGGCGAATGGCGTTGATCGCGCGTATCCGGCGGGCCACAGCGAGCTGCTCGGTCGTGTCGCCGATGTCGGTCTTCTGGTGAGCGAAGTGGCACCAGGTGCAACGCCGACCCGCCATCGGTTCCTGGCCCGTGCGCGGTTGATGGCGGCGCTATCCGCAGCAACTGTCGTGGTTGAGGCAGGCGCGCGGTCGGGATCGATGAAGGTCGCACACGAAGCACATCAACTCGGTCGCGCAGTCGGCGCCGTCCCTGGCCCCGTCACCAGCGCGACGAGTGTCGGGCCACACCGGCTTCTGCACAGTGGGGAGGCCCATTTAGTGGCCGACTCGACCGACCTCGAACAGATGATCGGGCAACCAGTAGCCAGCAAGGGTTCCGTCGCGGCGGTACGGAGCAAACCCGCTCGTAGCACCTCGCGGGAGGCGCGAAGCGACGTTGAGATGTGACAGCAGGGTTCTGAACCTTGGCCGCTCCCTCAGCGCGTTGTGCGTGGTCATCCCTACGCTTGTCACATGAGTTTCACTGCCCTCCACCGCGTCCTCGGCCGCGGCCCCGGTCCGTTGACGGACGAACTGCTCGATTCTGCTGTTGCGGCTGGTGTAGCAGAGTCAGACGACCTGGACTGGAAGTCGGAGCTTCCACCTCAGAAGGGATTGCCGCAGACCGACTTCCCGAAAGACGTTGCCGCCATGGCGAACAGCGGCGGCGGTGTCATCGTCTTCGGCGTGCACGAGTCACAGAAGGCGGCGACCGGGCGCACCGACGTTGGAGACTTTGACGAGGGATACGAGCGCTCACTCCGCAGCGCGGCGATCACCGCGATCACGCCGCCCGTGTTCGGTCTGAACGTGCTTCGGCTTGGTTCAACGGAAGACGAGCGTGCCGTCATCGTTGAGGTGCCAGCCAGCGTCGATGGCCCGCATCTGATCTACAGGGGCGACTACTTCGGTGCACCCGTTCGGAACGATGCAGACACGGTGTGGATGAAGGAACGTCAGATCGAGGCGATGTACCGTGCGCGCTTCGACGAGCGCCGCCACGCCACCGAAGTTCTGGACACGTTGTATGCGGAAGCAGCAGCCGGACGAGATTCAGCGACGCGCGCGTGGCTGGTAGCAGTTGCCCACCCACGCCTCCCGCGCGTCGGAAGTCGGCTCACGCGCGATGAAGCCCGTGAGATTCTCGCAAAGACTGAGAGCCTTGCGCTCTTCTACGCGGGCCGCGGAGGCATTCACCCACTGGAGAGCATCGACCGTCACAATCCGCGACCAGGCCTTCGTCGGTGGGTGGCCGTGAACACTGCTACCGGTGAAGGCTCGGCGTGGAAGGAGGCCTGGGCGAGCATTCACCACGACGGATCGGTCACGATCGCAGCGACCGTCGGCGGCCACCGCATGAGCAGCGACGGCTACTTCGATGGCTGGCAGGTCCAGTCCGCAGCGATCGAGTGTGCGGTGGCAGACCTCATGGCGCTCGTGCGCAAGACAGCGGAAGCGACAGGCGGCGGCGAGTACGACATCCGTGTTGGGATCGACTTCACCGGCGATCAGCCGCTGGCTATCTCAACGATCGACAACTTCGGGTATCACTACGACGGAGCGTCAGTCCCACTCCACCGGTATACGCCAGTCGAGTTCACTGTGAACGCCGCCGAGTCAGACTTGGACTTCTACTGGCACGTTCACGACCTCGCTCAGGACTGCGTGAACCAGGGTGGTGTCTCGAACTTGCAGCTGATCCATCCACCTGAGCACGATGCGCAGGAGACTGCTTGACGCGCACTGGCCTGTGGCCAGCACCAGTGGTCGAGCCAGACGCTGGTGGGAAGGGGGCCTACGGCCGAATGCGGCCCTGGACACGCGCGCGTGCGCGCAGCCTGTCACGGACCTCTTCGTGGATGGCGTTGGAGGTCTGCTCCGCCGTCTCGGCAGAGACAACCAGCGCGTATCGGATCGTGTTGCCTGCACGGAGTCGCTGAGCGTCGTCCATGCACTCGACATGAATCGGGAAGCTGTCTCCGTCAACAAAGGACATGGCGCGAGAGCCCTGCACAATCTCGTGCTGAAGACTTCCCCTCCGAACCGCGTTGTGCTCTGCATCGGAACGCTCGCCGCCCGCGAGGCTCGTGTCGGGTGTACTGAAGTAGACCTTCGCGCTGCGGTACCGCGTGAGTTGGCCAACGGTGGGTGCTGCGAATGCGAGTGTGATCGTGAAGCGGTGCCACTCTGCCTTCGCGCGAAGAGAGGGCGGCAAGGGAAACTCGTATGTGTGACGCTCGTTACGCGCGATGTGTCCGCCAGCAACCAGCACCGCCCGGTTGGTCGCGGCTGTGGCGAGTCGGCTCACGTCGAGCCGGCCATACCCGAGTAGAGCGGTCAACTGGCGTCGAACGTCTTGGCCGCTGAGGCCGAGGTCACGACGAAGGGTTGCCTCCCATGTGCCCCAACTGCTCGCGTGTGCGAGGAGCGCGCGGACCAGGAGCGGGTGGTATTGAGGGTCCGGGAGCGGCGCATCTGCGGAGTCGGGATTCTCCGCTTCGAGAATGTCGAAAACTCTGCTGGCTTCGCGCGTGACGAGGGCAGTCGCGTTGCTAGTGCCGTGTGTAAACACCGTGCTGTTGGTTGCTCCACCTCGCCCAGGGGCGGCTACCTGCAACCCTGGTCCAGTCACAGCGCTGCGCGCCAAACTAATCGAGGCTTCCGTTTGACCGGGCAGGACGACTGGTCGCGTGTAGAGCGCACGACCGCCGTTGTGGTGGATGTCAGGCTTGATCGAACGATCAACGCCAGGCCCGACCGCTCCGTAGAGAGCTGGAGCGTCCGGCTCAGTAATATCCCAGACGGTGTCGGGTACCGCAATCTCCCCAAGCGCATCAGAGTGGGTGGCGCCAATGGTGAGTGCGTTCAAGGCGTCACCCGGCGGAAGGATGCCGCGCAGCAGCGCGGACTCGAAGACGACTCGCGTCGCCGCAAGACGAGCCGGGTCCGTGTCTATTGCAGCCTCGGCGGGGATCGAGAACTCATCTGTGTGGTTGCCTGCACTGACGACGAACAAGAGATTGTAAGAATGCGCGAGCCAGTCCAGCAGCCGACCGACGGGACTCATCCTTCGTGTCAGAGCTCGCGCTTGCGCTCCGATTGACAAGTTCACGATCCGGACGCTCGGGGCTGCGGCCGCTTGGTTCCCATCGCCGTCGACGATCCGTCTGATCGCACGGTGCAACAGATCAGTGAGGAGGCGATCCGGTATCACCTGCTCATGCCCCGCGATGAACTCATGTGGTCGGAGTATCGGGCGTACATAGAGGGGGCGGTCGAGTGGTTGCCCGCCTTCGGTGAGGTCGCCATGGATGATAAGCGATGCCATCGCAGTTCCGTGGTGGCGGGCGGCGACCGGATAACTCTCGCCCAGGCCGTCGGGATCATCGATTGAGAGCCGCCCCTGGAGCGCAACATGGTTCGCGAACGGCAGTCCGTCGAGCAACGCTACCCGGGGCTTGCCTTCGATCCGCTCAGCGACTGCAAGGCGCGTTTGCGCTTCTGGCTCAAGCGTGGTCGGAGAGACGCTCATCGCAGAGAACGGACTCACGAACATGACTTCGTCGGTCGTGAGGAGGCGTATCGCTTCGGCTCCGTTCGCCAGCACGGATTGAACTTGTTGGATCGGGAGCTCGACCAGCAGCGCGTGATACTCGATCTTTGCAATCTGCGAGCGGTCCAGGATGCGGCCACCACTTGAGGTAACGATCTGCTCAACATGCGCCTCGGCGGCGACCCGCTGGTCAGGCAGTCGGCGGTGCCACAGCTCGACCTCGACGAGCACCGTACTGACGGACTGCCCGATCATGCTGAGAGTCTCTTCCCATCGCTCTCGAAGACCGGTCTCGCGGATTCGATCTTCAGCACCCCACCGACGAATCGCTGTGAGCTGCTCGAACGCAGTCTTGAACTTACCGAGACCATGCTCGAAGGACGCCGACGGGTCCGTCTGCCACAGTGCGAAGAGCCGAAGTAGCTCGTCGATGGCCTTCGAGTTCGACATGACCAGGTACAACGAGTGCGCGACGCGCTTCTCCGTCCGCCCGACGGTGCGTTCGGTCATGTGGAAGTCGTCGTCGGGGTCGGAGCGGTCGCCGAGGAGCTCGGACAGGAACTCCAACCCGTCAACGCGGTTGATCGCGTTGCGGAAGTCTTTGACGCTGCCAGCGAGGTCGAATACCACAACGAGCGCCGGGTCGATTTCGTCGGGAGTGTCGGCGCTCAGACGCGCACGCTCAGCGGCGAAGGCGTCTGTCAGGTCCTTGAACTGCGGCGTGAGTCGCTCGCCTTGTCGTCCCGCTCCGGGCTTCGATAGGCGCGGAAGATCTCGCGGCGTCTGTGTTGGCCGCGCGCTGGCGATTGGCGGTCCGAACGCAAGGAGCGACCTGCGCTCGACTGTCACCCCGCTGCCTGTCCTCGGCGGTGTTCGAGCCGTTCCTGAACAATCCGTCGTAGGTTCTCATCTGGGAGTTCCAGGACAGCGCGTCGGCGGACGTCTAGAGCGAACTCCTCAAGTTCGGCGAAACTCGCACCGGCCAACTTGTCCGCCAGGGTCCGTGGCGCAAAGCCGAGGTCGCCGCCGAGACGGTCAGCGAGCCGTTCGAGGAATCTCGTTGCTTGGGAGCGGCTCGGCGCTTCCAACTCCGTCCTAATTTGGAACCGCCTCCATGCGGCCCTATCCAGCAGCTCACCATGGTTGGTGGCTCCGATAAAGATCACGTGTGGTGGGAGCCTGTCGATCTGAAGCAATAGCGTGGAAACAACCCGCTTGATCTCGCCAGTCTCGTGCTCGTCGGCCCGCTCCTTGGCGATGGTGTCCAGCTCATCGAAGAACAGGACGCAACGACGGGTTCGCGCAAACTCGAAGGCATTGTCAAGCCGGGCCGCAGTTTCGCCGAGGAAGCTCGACATCACGCCTTCGTACCGAATCACGTAGAACGGGAGCATCAACTCCGCCGCGATGGCTTCGGCCACGCTCGTCTTGCCGTTTCCTGGGGGGCCGGACAGCAGAAGTCGGTTTCGTGGCTCAATGCCGTAGCTGCGCAGGAGTTCGGCGCGCTTCTGTTCCTCGATCAACTCGGTTACGACACGCTGAGGGACCGGTGCAAGTTCGAGGTCGTGCAGCCGACGGTTCGGAACGACCTCGTGCACGAGATCACGGATCGCTGCCGCCCTATCGTCGCGGACTGGTCCCTGCCCTGTCGTGGTGATGAGCTGTGAGAGTCGATCAGCCAGTAGGTGGTGTTGATTGGCGCGCTCTTCAGCGATCACCGACTCAACCAGTACCTTGAAACGATCCCGGTCACCGCGGCGTTCGGCCTCGACGAGGTCCAGGAGTAGATCAGCTCGCGCCATCGTCCCGCCTCCTTTAGCCGTATGTCGTCATGTGAACTCAAGTCTACCGATCAGTCCCTCGGAGGCTACCGGGCCGCGCCGACATTCGAGCTCTCGTCCGCTCGTGAGTTAGAGCGTCATCGATGCACCACGTTGGGTGGTCACCTCGTTCGTCGGTTCACCTGCCGCTACCGCGTTCCGCACCGTGCCGAGTGCTACTCGCGCCCGTGCTGCGTCGATCTTCTGCGCCTCCGAGGCAGGCGACGCTCCGAGTGGCGCGTCGTCGGTGATGCGGTAGCGGTCTCGGTAGGCGGCGACCACTCGCGCTCCCCTTCGCCACGCTGCCGCTCGGCGCGCGTCGGTGGGTCGCGTGCCGAGCGCCTTCGTCCAGGGTGCCTCGTCGGTGAGAGCGCTTTCGAGGACGGCGCCCGCGCGAGCTTCGATGAGTGCTTCTCGTTCGTCGAGCGCGGCACGCATCTCAGTGTCGAGTACTCCGTCAGCGCGCGGGATGAGCCCGGCGATGAGTCTGGGTGCTTTGCAGGCTCGGCCCGATCCGGCTGGGCGCGCGGCAGCACGGGCAACCCGGTAGTGGATGACCGCGGCGATATCATCGGCATCCCCGAACCCGCGGGCCGCGACGAGGCGTGGCAGCAGCGTCACAATGTCGTGGTGGTTGGCTTCCGCGCGCCGGAGTTCCGCGGTGAGTGGCCCAAAGGCTTCGGACTCGACCGCGGCTTGGGATTGCTCGGCGGTGAGACCGGATGCGCGGACCAGGGATGCCCAGCGGTCGTGTTGTGCGGCGGCGGCGATGGTCTCGTACTCGGCGGCGAGCTGCGCGATCGAGCCCCACTGTTCGTGTTCGGTGGTGATCGTCTCGTGGGCCGACAGTTCCGCGCCGAGGTGCTGGAGGACCCCGGTCAGGACGCTGCGGCCGCTCGCGTTCGGGTCGTCGCCGGGGTGCGGCTGTTGGTGGTCGTCGACCCGGTCGAGGATCACATAGGCATGATTTGCGGCACGTCCTCGGGTCATGGAGACGTAGAAATTCTCCCTGGTCGCGGTCGGCTCGACCAGGACGTGGGCGGTGTCGGTGGTGACGCCTTGGGCTCGGTGCGCGGTGACCGCGTATCCGAGATCGACATACTCGGCGACATAGGCCGCAGGCAGCACGATCGCGCCGCCGTAGGAGCGGCCAGGTCTGCGGATTGTGATGCTTCCGTCGTCTCGAACGTCGGTGATCGTCCAGATGTCGCCGTTGCGCACCCAGTCGTTGCCGTTGCTCGCCGTGATCTTCCGGTCGTTGCGGCGGGTGATGACGGTGTCCCCGATACCGGCATGGGTTCCGTCGCGCAGCTCAACCTCCCGATCCTGGGCGAGGGTCCCGTCGATGAGGAGATCAGCTCGGGCGCGCTCATTGAGCGCGGTCACTTGCTCGCGGGTCTCGGTGATCAGGACGGTGATGCGTCCGGCGTCTCGGTCTGCCCGCCAGGCCGTGTAGGCGGCGTCGGTCATGGTCTCGGTGTCGCCGTCTCGGATGCGGCCGTGGGCGAGGTAGGTGTCAATCACGGAGGTGTGGCCGTGACGGAGGTCGAGGGAGGCGAGTTTCTCCCACGGCTGGTGGAAGCGGTGGACGTCGATGAGTTCGACGGCGTCAGTGCGGTCGTGGGCGAGCATGGAGAACGCGCCCCCGGCATCGACCGATTGAAGCTGTGCGTAGTCACCGATGAGCAGCACCTTCGCCCCCGCCTGCTGGGCGAGGCCGGTGATCCGGTCTAGGGACAGGGTGCCGGCGAGGGAGGCTTCGTCGACGATCACCAACTGCCCAGGCAGGAAGGTGAGGCCTTTGGTGAGGTGGTTCTGCCACCACATCGCGGTGTTCTCGGTCTCGATCCCAAGATCGTCAGCGAGGACCTGCGCGGCCACCGCCGACGGGGCGAGCCCGACCACGGAGCCTTTGCCATGTTCGGCTTCCCAGGCTCGGCGGAGCGCGTTCATGGCGGTGGTTTTGCCCGCCCCAGCGGGACCGACGAGCACGTCGAGCACTCGCCCCGAGACGGCGATCCGCGTCAGCGCCTCTGCTTGATCCTCACCCAGCACCAGACCGTCCGCATCGGGCTTGCGGGCGACCTTCTCGACGGTCGCGAGGGAGACAGTGGGGCCGGTGAGGTCGCGGGAGCGGCCCAGGAGCCGGTCTTCAGCCAGGAGCTGGACCTCGGAGGTGAAGATCGCTGAGTTGACAGGTCGGAACACCGACGTGCCGTCGTCGCGGCGGAACACTACGGGAGAGAGCGAGAGCTCGGGTGGGGTGAGCCGGAGGGATGCGAGCTGGGCGGCGTCGGTGACCATCGCGATCACCGACTCGCGATCGGTGGTGGTTGCGAAGCGCCAGCCCATCGTCTGCCTCGCGGCTTCGGCCATGAGGTTCCACCGGTGCCAGGTCGAACGCTTCTCACCGACCGTCTCGACGACTGATCGACCGATCTCGCGGATCACATCGAGAGGGATGTCGTCAGCCCGCAACAAGAGCGGCCGGTCATTGCCGGTAGCGTCCATCGCCCACCGGGTCGCGTCCCGGCCGAGGACCGTGGTGGCCCGAGTTCGCCACTCCTGGGTCAAATCGGCCAAGGATCGTACCTGCTTGTCAGGCCGGGTCGAGAGTGTCGCCTGAGCTCGGAGCTTCAGGACCGTGGCGTTCGACGGTTGGCGGCCGTGCTCAGCGACGTACTCGTCGATCAGCCGGTTCTTCTCAGCGTCGATGTGGCGGGCGCGACTGGAAAACTCCGTCACCAGGGTCTCGGGGACGGCGGCGATGGCCCAGCCGGGGTTCCGATCTCGTCCCATGTCTCGGGACTCCCACCCGACGCCGAAGATACGGGTCATGTGGTCGGCGAACACCGCCTCATGCAGCTCGGAGAGTGCAACGACGGCGGCGTGCATCGGCCTGCCGTCGAGCGAGCGCCACTTCCCGTCGAGCTTCGTCTTGGTCTTGTTACTGATGACGACGTGCGTGTGGAGGTGGGGGTCGCCGGCACGCGAGTCGAAGTGATCGAACGCGGTCGCGATCAGCCCTTCGACCGGGACCTGCGCAACGGCTCCGTCGCCTGCGGTTGCGCCGGTGCGAGTGGCGGCAACCTCTCGTTCCATGAACGCAACCACCTCCGCAACCGCCCGGTGATGCGCAGCCCCGATCATCGCTTGAACCCCTGCATCTGCGACTGCCCAGAGCACGCTTGCGGACTTCGGGATCGAGAACGTGAAGTCGAATCCAGCCACTGCCCGACGCCCAACCCGCGCGTTCTCCTCGGCCACAATCAACGCGACAGCCTCGCCCTTCGCGCCCGGTGTCAGGGTGGCGTCGAGCTTTGCGATTCGGGCCTCAATGCGTTTCGGCGCATCTTTGTAGGCAGGAAACGCACGGCCCAGCGGAGTGTTGGTGATCGGGTCGTGTCCCATTCCCATGAGGAGCTGGAGCTGGGCTTCAGAGACCAGATCACCGACGACCAGTTCGCCTTTCCCAAGCGACGCGACTCCTTCCCCGAGCCATCGGCCCGGTGGGGTGCCTTCCTCGATGAAGTAGCGGGTCAGCGGCGTCGAGAGAGGCCGGTCGCCGTCGGCGGCTGCGACGGTCTTCAGCAGGTACTTGTAGCCATCGCCCGCGCTCATCACGCGCATCGAAACCGTCATCTGCGCCTCCCTTCCTGACGAGCAGGTGAGCACCGACGACCGGTGACATCTGCGGCAACAAAGCTCGGTCAACCTCGATCTGCAAGACGCGTGTCCTCTCGGTAGGTGGGTCGAAGAGACGAGCGGGCTGGGTGGTCGGACTCGGCGCGGCGGGCATTCGAGTGACGGTGGGGCTTGACGTCATGAGGACGGCTACGCGTGGCGTGGTCGTGCACCTGACAGGTGACCAGCCCGGCGTCAGAACGAGAAGAACTGAGGTCGGGGTCGCCCGTCATTCGGAGCCCTCATGCACGACAAGGAAGACGAGCCGTCTCGACTCAAGATCGGGTCGCTGTTCAGCGGCTATGGCGGTCTCGACCTCGCCGTCGAACACGTCTTCAACGCCGAAACCGTGTGGTTCTCCGAACTCAACGAACCCGTCGCCGCCGTCTTCTCCCGCCACTGGCCCGGCATCCCGAACCTCGGCGACATCAAGACCATCAACTGGCACGAGGTCGAGCCCGTGGACATCCTCACTGGCGGGTTTCCCTGCCAAGACGTATCGACGGTCGGCAAGCGCGCTGGCCTTGCACCCGGCACCCGGTCTGGGCTGTGGGCGCACATGGCCGAAGCGATCGACGCGCTCCAACCCGAATGGGTCGTCATCGAAAACGTCCGAGGCCTGCTGTCCTCGCCAGCGACGCGGATACCAGCAGAAGGAGACAACCGTGAACCACGCAACCCCGGCGACGCAACCCCCGACGGCGCAGCCCTTCGCAAGCTGGAACCTGACCCGTGGCATCTGGGAGACAACGCAGCTCGACCTCTACGGGCTCTCGGCGCCGTTCTCGGCGATCTGGCCGACCTGCGGCTGGATGCACGATGGATCGGCCTACCGGCTTCCCTTGTCGGCGCTCCTCACCACCGCCTCCGCATCTTCATCCTCGCCCACCGCACGCTTCCGCACACCACTCGCGACCGACTCATCACGAGGCGGCGAGACACTCGATCAGGTGCGAGCAAGACGAGGGACGATCGCACTGTCACACCAGATCATCGACTTCGCTCTGCACGGACCAGCTGGCTCGCCGAACAAGAGACGCGAGTCGGAGACGCTGTGGTCGCTGATCGACGGACTGTTCAACGCTGGGGACGCTACGCCGACGCCATCACCCGCTGGGAACACATCACGGGACGACTAGCACCCGCCCCCGCACTCCTGAACGACGCCGACGGACCCCGCCCAGCACCCGCGTTCGTCGAATGGCTCATGGGCCTGCCGACCGGGTGGGTCACCGACACTGGCGAGCTGACGCCCAATCAGCAGATCACCGCACTCGGAAACGGCGTTCTCCCTATCCAAGCGGTGCGCGCGCTCGGACCCTTGCTCGTGCCTTCACGAGTCGGTTTTGCTCTTCGGAGCGGGCGCGTGCCCGAGTAGCGCCTGGTACTTTTCTGCCGTGTTAACGGCCTCGGCCATTCGCTCCACAAGCTTGGGCCGGTAGACGAACTGCTTGAAGGCTGGCGAGTAGAGGCAGTATCCGTCGGACTTGGGCAACTGCTCCTTGTCGCCGCTCTTGGCTGGCCCGATCTGCCACTCCTTGCGGATACGCGTGAAGTCGTTGACGCTGAACTTGAAGGCGATGCGCGCCTCGACTGCGGCGGCAGCCGCCTTGGGGAGCATCTCATCACCATGGATCGCCTCACGGTACTTCTCCGCGACGATGACGCTGCCTTCCTGGCCGAGAAGAGCCTGAAGCTCCTCTTCGCTGAGTTCGTCCTGCCGTACGAAGTTCAGCGCGAGGTCTGCTTCCGTCTTGGGACCCTTCATGGGAAGCAACAAGAGCCGGTAGGCGTAGCGCTCATCGCTTCGCACGGTATCCGGTAGGCGGCCCTGGAACTCAGTGATGAACGTGGAGACGGAAGTTGGCAGACCTCGGCGCAGATTGCGTTGTTCCTCGTATCTTGTCGGACTCAGCGACTGCACGAAGACCGGAAACTTCAGCTCCGAACCCAATGTCTCGTTTGTGCCGAACCTCCGGACCAGTTCTGCTTCGAAGTTGATGATGCAGGCATGGGCCTCTGCGGCTGTTGCTACCAGGACTGAGTCTTGGAAGCGGTGCTCCACGTGGTTCCGAAGCCCGACGAAGAACTCGATGTTCGCTCTGACCGGGTCGTTGTCCTTGAACTCGTGCTTCAAGCACTGGCTCAGGTCCCAGGTCTTCTTGGAGCCGTCCGGGTTCCTCCTGAAGAGGCGTCGGCCGCCCGACTCGCGGTAGAAGATTTCCGCCTTACGGCGCATTCGGTCGGCGTGAAGCAGGTTCTGCCAGGCGAGGTGGATGTGGACGATGAAGTCGCTGAAGCTCCGCCGATCGCCGGGACGGTTGTAGAAGTCGATCGCGACGAGGGCCTGTCGCCGAGCCTCGTCGAGCGTATGCCTCCACGCGGGTGGACGTCCCATGTCAGTCAGGCCTCCTCATCGCTCAGTCCAGGACCGCGACACAGGCTGCTCTCAGCTCTTCTCGAAGCCGGAGCTGGGGTCGAACTTGAGAACGCGGGCGTTCTCGCTGATGGTGCGAACCTCTGCCTCGTCGAAGCCTTCCGGCTTGGTGGCCTGAATGTCGATGGTGATCTCCAAGCGTGCACCTGCTCCGGAGAGTCGGTCGATGACTTCTCGGGTGACGTTGCCGATGTCGCGGGAGTAGCGGTCGGGGTCAATCTTGACCGAGCCGAAGAATCGCGCAAGCGCTGCTTCGAGCGCAGACTCTGCCGGAGACAGCGAGTCGCTGTCGGAAGCAGGATGATGGGTTTCAGTCCATGCGAAGTCCACCGGGCCGACACCCTCGGCACCGTCTTCCGTCTGCCGGGCAGCGGCTTCTCTGGCTGCTGCCCGGTCTGCGTCGAGCTGTTCCTGGGCCCTGTCGGCGTCGATGAGCAGTGTGCTGTTCGTGACCTGGATGCTTGCGTTCGGGTCGGGCGGGACAACGAGTCCGCGGTAGCGGCCGGTGTCGGTGTCCTTGCCTGCCGCGATGCCGAAACGTTCGCTGTCCACGAGGACGGTGGTCAGCGCTTGCTGGATCGCACCGTCGAGCACCTCGCGTCGGACGAGACGAGGCAGGTAGGTGTACCGGGTGAAGTACCCCCACAGCTCGCCAACATTGATCTCTCCTGCATCGCGCCAGAGCGCACCGAGTTCGTTGCGCAGGGTGGCGCCGAGGATCGGCGCGCCGAAGTCGGTGACGAGTTGATCTTCACGTCCCAGTTTGGTGCCGACCCGCTCCGCGAGCGATCGACCGCCGGAGTCGGGCACGCGGTCGGCGATCAGCTCGAACGGCTTTGTCGGGTCGAATTGCTCGGGGTAGACGGCCCAGACGAAGGTGTCGCGGATGCGGTCCGAGACTGTCTGGTCGAGGCGTGCCACCCAGTCGTCGGTCTGCTTGCGCTGTTGCGCGGACAGGTTGAGGCTGTCGCTGGTGGCCTGGACTCGCTTCCAGCCGAGGTAGCTGCGGGTGGCGGCTTCGAGGCTTTCCAGCTCGCTCTTGTCGGCAAGCAGGAAGATCAGCGTGTTGCGGTGGATGCGCTGGCTGGCACCCTTGCTCTCGATAGCGTCACGGACCCACGCATGCGCGGCCGAGTCGGCGCCGTCTTGCTTGCGACGTGAGTGTCGCGGGTGGGCGATCACCAGGCGCGTGTCTTCGAGGTCGGGGATGTCGGCGGACGACGATGGCGCGATGTGGACCCGGTCGAAAACACCGCGCACGCGCTCTTCTCCTTGGAGGCGGCGGGTGATCTCGTTCCAGACCGTCTCGACATCCTCGCGGAGCCGCTCGGCGTAGTCGTTCGCGGTCTTGGTGACCGAGGGCTGGGTGTCGAACCAGTAGTGGCCCTGCTCTTCGTAGAAGTAGGTCGAGCGCTGCGCGAGCAGTTCGACGGCGCTGCCGAAGTTCCCGAGGGTGTCACCGGGAACTGCGGTGCCGAGCCAGAGGTACTGCTTGTCGAGCCCTTTGCGGGTGCTCTTGATCCGAGGTGCTGCGCCCATGAAGATCGTGCGTGCGATGCGCTGAGTGACGAACCGCTGGCCGAGATTGGGACGGTCGAGGTCGATCTGCTGCGCAGTCGAGCCGGGGCCGTCGATGTCAGAGTCGATGATCGGCTTCCACTGATCTTCGAGATACTGCGTCAGGTCCGTGTTCACGGTCGTCGCATCCAGCGGCACGTTGCCCGGCAGGATCAGCGGCGAGGCATCGTTCGATGCCCACAGCTCGTGCACGATCGACGAAACGAGCTTCAACACGCCACGGGTGCGCTGGAACCGCTCCAGTGTCGACCAGTCCTCATACAGGCGATCCAGCAGTTCGGGATGCAGCGGGTACGAGGCGCGGATGCGCTTCTCGTAGTCATCGTTCGGCGACGCCGCATCGCGCGGGAACAGCGCGGTGTTGTTGCGGTACAGGCTCGTGAAGCTGCGCGCCACAGCCGAGATGGTCGTGAGTCCGTCGGCGTTCGGAGCCTGGAACAGCCGACGCCGGACGATCTCGAACGACTCGTCCTTGCTCGACGGCCGCCACTGGTCCGCGACGCGGCGGATCACGTTCTGGAGGCGTTCCAGCGCGAGCTGCCCGTTCGCTCCGCCAATCTCGATGTCGCTGCCGCGCCCTTCGGTGCCGGTGTCGGAGGCCGGGATCGAGACCACGAGCATCACGCCAGGCACGGAGCGCACGATCTCGGTCAGGGACTGCGCGAAGGTGAACTGCGTCTCGAATGAGCCGGACGGGAGTTCCTTGTCCGTGACGAGCTGGCGGGCGTACGCCACCCACTCGTCGATCAGGATCAGCGACGGCGAGTAGCGAACGATCTGAGTGCGCAACGCTTCACCGGGGTTGGTGCCAGCGCGATCGTCCTCGGCGATCAGGTCGTAGGCTTCACGCCCGCCGAGCTGCCAGGCGAGTTCACCCCAGAGCGTGCGAACCTCGGTACCGTCGTCCTTGATGATCGGCGAGCCGGCCTTCAGGTAGGTGCCGACGAGCGCGACCCGTCGGACATCGAGCGCACCGAGGGCGGGGTTGCCGTTCGCGGCGATGAGTTCCTGAAGCTCCTGCGGGAAGTCCTTGACCGGAGTGCCACTGAACAGGTGGTACAGCGCCAGCATCGAGTGGGTCTTGCCGCCACCGAAGTTGGTCTGAAGGTTCACCACCGGGCTCGCGCCCGCTTCCCCGTTCAGGCGTCGCAGCGCCCGCGACAGCAGGTCGCGCAAGCCCTCGGTGAGGTAGGTGCGAGTGAAGAACTCGACCGGATCGCCGTACTCGGGGCTCGTCGCTTGACCCGTGTGGACAAGGTGAAGGTCGGCCGCGAACTCCGAGGCGGTGAACGCTCCGCGCGCCACGTCATCGTGGGGCCGGATCACCTCACGCCACGGACGCAGCCCGGAGCCAGGCTCGAGTGACACCTTCGTACGCTTCACCTGCTTGCGGGTCTGATCCTCGAACACCGTGCGCTGGAGATCGACGCGCAGCTTCCGTACGTCCTCTGCAGAATCGACCGCACCGACCGCGTGCAGCAGACGCTCAATCGTGTCGAGCGCACGCGATGCGTCATCGGAGCTGAAGGGCTCGTTGTGCGCCCACAGGTTCCGGGTCTCGCGCAGCTCGGATGCGAAGCCTTGCTGGGCGCGGGAGAGCACGTCCTTGAAGTGATAGCCCTGCTCGGTGATCGCGCGGAGCTGCACCTGCACATCGCGCTTGGTCAGCGTGCGCAGCGGCCCGCCCCGGCGCTGGGCATCCTCCTTCGCCCACGCGGTCGGCCAGTCAGCAGTCTTGTAGGCCCGCGTCATGACCTCATCGACCTCGTCCAGGAGCCCCTCGGAGAGCAGGTCGAAAGCCTTGCCCACTCGATCTCGGTTGTTCATCGCCATCGTTGTCTCCTAGAACCCACTGCTTACTGCCGACGAGGCTGCATCCAGCGCCGGCCAATCCCTACTCATCAATGTCTTCTTCCGCCGCTGCGGTGAGCTGCCTCCGCGCGATCCGCTCCTGTGCCTCCCGGTAGACCGCTTGGATACGGGCCTGGAGCTCCGCCTTCGGAGGCAGGGTCGTCCAGTATTCGGCGACCACGATCCCGTCCTTGTGCAGTTCGAGCAGCTCGATCTGGTCACGGCTCGCCTCGGTACACAGGATGAGGCCGATGGGCGGATTCTCGTCTGCCTGGCGTTCGTGCCGGTCCAGCCACTTCAGGTAGAAGTTCATCTGCCCCTGGTAGCTCGGCTTGAACTTGCCGACCTTCAACTCCACCGCGATCAGCCGACGCAGTGGACGGGAGTAGAACAGCAGGTCGAGGTAGTAGTCGTCTCCGTCGAAGGTCATGCGCTTCTGGCGTTCGACGAACGCCCACCCGCGCCCGACCTCCAACAGGAACGCCTCCATGTCGTGGCGCAGAGCCGCTTCGAGGTCGCGCTCCAAGAAGGTGTCGGCCAGCCCGAGCATGTCCAGCAGCACCGGGTCGCGGAAGGCATCCAGCGGGACTGCCGAGCCCTCGGGAATCTGCGAGTCCGCGATCTCACGGCGCTCGAACGCCTTGCGGGAGATGGCGTGGCGCAGGTCACGGACGCTGAGGTGGCGGTCGATGATCTCCTTCACGTAGAAGGCTCGTGCGTCGTCGGTTGCGAGCGGAAGCAGCTCGCGGAAGTGGGTCCAACTGACTTGTTGCGCCAGTGACGCAACAAGTTCGGGCTCTGTGAACTGCTGGGAGAACCGCACCATCCGATACACGTTCGTTCGGTCGTAGCCTCGGCCGTACCGTGAGGTCAGTTGTTGCGCCAGTGATGCAACAAGTTCCTGGTCGTGCCCGGCGCGTCCTTCGCGCAGCACGGCCACGTCGATCAATCGACCGATGTACCAGTTCCGCAGCGTCAAGGTGGCGTTCACCTGCGCGGCCGCGAACGCCTGCGCCTGGTCGATCAGGGCCGACACCTGCTCTACGAGTTCGCCGCCCTCGGCGCTGACCGACTCCGCGATGGCCCGGAACGGAGTCAGGTCCGCGCCAGAGCGACGCGCTGCTGCGCCACCGCTCCGGACTTGATCTCGACTGCCAGGCACAACCTAACCCTCGTCCTCGTCGAAGTCGAACGCCTGCTGTGACGAGCGTGGCGTCGAGGTGTACTTGCGCGCCTGCTCGTTCACGTCACCCCAGGCGCTCACCAAGCCGTTGAAGAGGATGGCGTCCTTCGTGTCCTTCTTCTTCTCGGCCTCGTGGAACAGCAGAAAGCCCAGTTCCTTCACTGCGTCAAGGTTCACGCGTGTCTGCACTGATGGCAGCAGCTCGGCAACTTTGTCGGCGCCACCCTTGGCCATCACCGCAGCAAGACGAACGGTTGCCTCCCAGACACTCACGCGCTCATCCGCCGCTGCATCCCAGGCTCCGTCGAGCTGGCCAGGCGCGAACAAGCGCGCCTTACCGCCCCTCGCCTCGAAGATGCCGCCACGTTCCAGTGCGCCGATTGAGGTGTCCGAGGAGCGCGCCAGCTGGTCCGCGATACCGGAGTTCTCCTGCGTCCAGCCGTACTGCCGGTACCACTTCACCGCGAACCGAGTGTCCGGATCGAAGTCAGATTCCTGCTCGCCGATCACCTCGTCAAGCGTAGAGTTGATCAGCAGCAGCGCATCCTTCACACTCATGTCGGACCCGTCAGCCTCGCGTACACGCGAGTAGCGGGAGAACACCGAGATGCCCGGGCCAATTGCTGCTTGGGCCAGGTCGACCGGCGCAATGGAACCCTGGATGAGCTTGCGTAGTGCCTCAGGAAGCTCGGACTTCAACGCTGCGACGAACGCACGACGCGTCGTTGCTGGCGCGTTCTCAGGGCGGGGGCGGCACGAGAGGACGATGGACGATGCGAGTGCGTTGGTGCCGATGCTGATCATCCTTCCTCCGCGCTCGCTGCGCATGGGCCACGTCGCCGTGATCTCCCATCCCGAGTCGATCAACCCATCCAGGAGCGTGTGCCAGCCGGTGGACGTCGTACCTGTATCGCGCGTGTCCTGTTGCTTGTACGCGTAGTAGATCGTCAGAGGCACAGATGGATTCGCATCCGTACGAATGCGGGCGAACACCGAGTTGAACCCGCCTACAAAGAACCTCTCGGCTCCGTCCCTGCCGTCGTGACGATAGGGGTTGGCAACCAGTTCCTCGGTTTTCGGAGTCAACATCGTGCCAACAGTTCTCGACTGGATGCCAGCGAGCGATCTCCGAATCCACACGTAAAAGAAGTCCGACAGGTCGGAGTAGCCGATGTTGTCGTAGTACGGCGGATCGGTAGATACTGCCAGTGAACGGTAACTGCGTTCCATGGCGTTTGCTTGGCTTGCGACTCCTTCCGGTGCGGCTGGAAGGCGTTCGAGAGCCTTCGCGGAAGTATCGACAGCAACACCAACATCTCCAGCCGCACGGGCGAAGGGGTTGACTTCAACGAAGTCCCAAGCCATGGGGATTGCCTGGCGGGCGAACAGGTTACGGGCTTGATCTCGGCCGTTCGACCAGGTCACTAGTGCGTTGCAGAGGTCCGTAGTTCGACTTACGCACAGTCCAAGGAAGGTAGCGATGGCGTCTGCGTAGGCATGTGCGCCGGCACCACCATTTTCGAGTCGCTCGCTGTCCGGGAGTCCTGCACTGAGCGCGTCGGCGAGAGCCCTCTCTCGGGCCTCGCCTACGAGGTCGCTCAGTGTCGTGAGCGCCACCAACTGCCGATTCGTGAAAAGGTCAGAGAACTTCGTCAGGCCGTAGGCAGGCGGCGAGAACCAACGTGGGTTCGTTGGGACGTCTGCATCGATTCCTGAATCAGGTCGAACTACGTTGGCTGCCGCAACCTGCTCTGGCGTCGGTGTTACGTACACACGCCCACGAACGCCTTCGGCAACGACTGCGATCAGATGAGCGCCGATCTCGCCACGCTTCCCTGCGTCGCGAATGTAGTCGTAGGTGAAAGGTGTTCCGTCAACAACTGACCAAGCCCCCTTTCCATGCTTGATCGTGCCGTCCTCATCCGCATGTGGTCCGTTCGCGTCGTGGCGGACTTCATAGTGCATCTCGCCGTCGATGACTTCGGCGTGCACCCAGGCTTCCTTGCCCTTTTTCTTGCTCAGCCACCACGAGCGCACGAGAGGTACCTCGATCGGATTTGCGGGGTTGGGGCTCTTGACTGTGCGTGCCCAAATCCAGGCGATGACGGCGTGCTCGGTGCCGCCTTCGACCTTGACTCTCGGGTAGAGGTGTCCAACTCGCTTCTCGGCTTCGTCGCGCATCCATTCGCCGTAGCGGCGCAGGTCTTCCGCGAGCCCTTCCGCGCGACTCCATCCGGTCAAGTTGGTGCCCGATGCCCCAGGGAAGATCGGAGGCCTGCCGGCGAACTTCGGTGGAATCTCGATGAGCGCTTTGTTGATCAGTACTGCCAGTGGGTTTAGGTCGCTGGCGTGGGCTTCAAGGCCGAGACGCTGCGCTTCGAGTGGGATTGCGCCCCCACCGGCGAAGGGATCGAGCACGGCAGGCAATTCGTCGTTGTTGCTCTTGCGAATCTCCTCGCGCACCTTCCGCAGGAGCTCGTCGTCGTTGCTGTTCTCCCAGACGACGAGCTCCTCCATCAAGGAGTGCAGCCGAGCACGTTCCGCATCCTGCGCTTCGACGGTCGGGAACTCTTCTGGGCGGGACGAGGGGTCGTCGACGAGCTGCGCGAACAGGACTGCTCGTGCTGCGGCAAGTGGGCGCCGTGCCCAGTAGAGGTGCAGGGTTGAAGGGTGGCCGTGCCGGATTGACTTCTCCCGAGACGCTTCGGCATTGATGGCTTCCAGCGGCAGCGAGACCTCGATGAGCTTCTTTTTCGGTGCGTTGGTCACTGTGCTTCTCTCGCTGGCGTCGGGCTGGTTGCTGTCAGTGGTGTGGGTCATCGCGGTGGTCCTCCGCGTTCCCAGTAGTCGCGCCAGACCTCGTTGTAGGAGCGGGTGGTCGCGGATGGCTCAAGGTGGGTGAAGGCGTCGCTCACGTAGCGCAACTGGTCGTTGGCGGCACCACTGGTCGAGACCTCGACCAGGGCGAGCCGGTGACGGTCGCCTTGGGTCTGGGCGAAGGTAATCTCGTTCGTGGTTATGGTGAACGTGTCGGAGCCTTCGATGCGGCCCTTGACCTCGATGTAGTGGACGAAGCCGCTCTGGTCGGTGGACTGGATGTCGTAGCCGGGGTTGTTGCGCGGCATCTCGACCGGTTCCCGTCCGAGTGCTCGCTCGGCAGCAAGCACAGCTTCGACTGCTCGACGCTCGACTTCCTCGATCTGACGTGCGAAGGTCTGTGCTTCAGGTTCGGCACCGGTCGCGAGGAGTGCACTGGGGACGACGAGAGCGGCACCGCGGATCACGGCAGGTACGGCGACAAGGTTGGCGGCCTCATCGAGCTGTTCGAGCCGGTGGCTCAGCCGCTCATCGAGCTGGCGTGCGCGGACGAGTGCGGTCTCGGCACGAAGCCTCCCGACGGTTCCTGCGCGTTCGAGTACTTCGAGGCGATTGTGCTCGCGGTCCCAGTGGTTGATCTCGGCCAGCAGCCGATCTTTCACCTGCGCCCGGGTCCGTGTGGTTTCGATGCCGAGGCGGGTCTTGATCTCGTCCATGCGGGGCTGGAGCCCTTCACGGTAGGCCCAAGCGCGCACGACCTTCTCGTGGTTCTGCCGCGCCCAGTCACTGCGGACGATCTCCGTGATGGCGTCTGTCTCGCTCGCTTCGGGTCGGTCGTAGTCGAGGTACGGCGGGGCTGCGGAGACGGTGACGGTGCCATCTTGTTCGAGGAGTGGGTAGTCGAAGTGGTGGGAGACGGTGTCGGCGTCGGCTGCGGTGTTCTCGATGCGCTGTTCGACGCTGAACATCAGCATCGGCGCGTCTGTCTGTTTGGTGCGGCGGTCGATGAGCACGGTGCCTTGCTTGAGTGTGGGGCCGAGGTCGTCGATGGTTGCTTCGATCACGGCGTGCAGCAGTGGGTGCCCGGGGGCGATGAGGGAGGCATCGGCGAGTCCGTTGGGGTGCATGCGCACGAGCTCGAAGGTGATGCGCTCGTACTGTTCGGCAACGGGTGCCCACCGGTTGAGGCGACGCGCGGTGTCGATCACTCGTGCGGGGACGCGGGTGATCTCGTAGCGGCCCTTCTCTCGCTTGCGGATGCGTCCGCCGAGCCGTGCGAGCGCGGGGATGAAGAATGCGGCGATGTAGCCGGGCTGGAGGCGGCGTTCGCGGGCCTTCTCCATCCGTGCCCGGACCTCGTCGAGGTTGAGCGCGGAGAACATCTCGGGATGGAGTGCTCGTTCGGCGAGCATCTCATCAAGCCCGTGTGACACGCTGGCGTCAATGATGCGGTCGAGCTTGGCCTTGACCTGGGGCTGGTCACCGTAGCGGATCGCCTCGATCAGCAGGTCACGCAGCGAGCGTTCCTGGAAGGCGTCGGCGTCGCCGAGCACGTTGAACAGGTTGCCGTTATACGCGATCGACATCTGATCGATCTTGGACAGCAGCCGGGTGAACACGTCGCCCTCGCGGGTGTCTCGGGCGACCATGTTCCACAGGTGGCAGACCTCGCGCTGGCCGATGCGGTGGATGCGTCCGAAGCGCTGCTCGATGCGGTTCGGGTTCCACGGCAGGTCGTAGTTCACCATCAGATGCGCACGCTGAAGGTTCAACCCTTCACCGGCGGCGTCGGTGGCAAGCAGAACCACGGTGTCGGGATTGTGGGTGAAACGCTCGCGGGCAAGCTTGCGATCCTCACGGCGGGTGCCGCCGTGGATCGTGATGACCGAGTCCGCGCGCCCGAACTGAGCCGTGATCTTGGTTTGCAGGTAGTCGAGCGTGTCGCGATGCTCGGTGAAGATGATGATCTTGCGCGCGTCGCCGGAACCGTCGTGGGTCAGGAGCTGCTCGTCGAGGATGGTGCGGAGTTGCACCCACTTCTTGTCGTCGTCTTGCAGCCTGACGCGGCGGGCGACCCTGATGAGGTCTTCGAGGATCGCGATCTCAGCCCGCAACTCCGGGATCGTCTGCGCCGCGGTCGCGAGATCGACCACTTGGTCGGCTTGTTCCTCGAACTGGGCGCGTTCTTCGTCGGTGGTCTCCTCGTCGAAGTCCTCGAAGTCCTCAATCGAGAACGCCGGGAGCGCAGCATCGTCGACCGGTAGCTGGGCGACGGCGCCGGTCAAGCGGGCCGTTTCGGCGACACGTTGCATGTCCCGAAGCTTCGTGTCGAGGCGCTGTTGGCGTCGTTCCAGCGATCGCAGGATTGCTTCGGGGCTGGATGCTAGGCGTCGCTGGAGCACGGTGAGCGCAAAGCCGACGTTGTTGCCGCGCTTCTTGTCGCCCGCTTGAGCGATCCGTTCGGCGCGTCCCATCTCGGTGCGGACGTAGTCGGTGACCAGCTCGTAGAGTTCCCGCTCGGCGGGGCTGAGCTCGTACTCGACGGTGTAGGCCCTGCGTTCGGGGAACAGCGGCTTGCCCTCGAAGGTGAGCAGGTCTTCCTTCACCATGCGGCGCATCAGACCGTGGGTGTCGGTGCGGTGCACGCCTTGGCGGTACTGGCCCTCGAAACGATCACGGTCCAGCAGCGACATGAACAGCTGGAAGTCCTCTTCCTTGCCCGCGTGCGGGGTCGCGGTCATCAACAGGAAATTGTGCGCAGTCTCGGCCAGCAGGCGTCCGAGCTTGAACCGCTTGGTCTCATCGACCTCGCCCGCCCACGACGAGTAGTGCGCCGACATGCGATGGGCCTCGTCCACGACGGCGACATCCCAGGTGACCTCACCGAGCTGCTCGATCAGGTCTTCGCTGCGCGAGAGCTGGTCCATGCGGGCGATCAGGAACGGGTGCTCCGCGAAGACGTTGCGACCCTGGGCGTCATCGACCATCTGGCGGCCGAACACCTCGAAGCGCAGGTCGAACTTCTGCGATAGCTCCTCACGCCACTGCTCAACCAGCCCACCAGGGGCGACGATGATCGCCCGCTCGCAGTCCGAGCGCAGGATCAGCTCCTTCAGGTACAGGCCGGCCATGATCGTCTTGCCCGCGCCGGGATCGTCCGCGAGCAGGAACCGCAGCGGGATGCGCGGCAGCAGCTCTTCATAGACAGCCCGAATCTGGTGCGGCAGCGGGTCAACGTCAGAGCTGTTGACCGCGACCATCGGGTCATACAGTGCGGCGTACTTGATCCGCAGCGCCTCGGCCGCGAGCCGGAACTCGTCCGGGTCTGCGTCGTAGGCCGGAGCAGAGTCGAAGTCGCCCGCGATCTCGAAGCGCGCCGCGTCGGCATCGGTGATCGCGCGGGCACCGCTGCGACCGGAATCGTCTCGGTAGAAGACCTCGAACAGGTCCGCGTCGATGGGGTCGATGGCGATCAGCGTGACGGTCTGGCCCGGCACCAGGCCTCGGAGGCGCTGGCCCGCGCGCATGGTCGCGAGCGTCAACGTCTCGTCGGTTGTTGCTTCTGTCACGGTGGAGTGTTCCCGTTTTTGTCGATTGGGCTTTAGGCTGCGATTTCCTGGAGT
>JAUNUP010000073.1 GCA_030538115.1 Dermatophilus congolensis
CCGACCTGATCGTCGTCGGGGGTGGGGTGAGCAAGGAATCCGACCAGTTCCTGCCCCTGCTCAACCTCAAGACGCCGATCGTGCCCGCGCAACTGCGCAACCAGGCCGGCATCATCGGCGCAGCCTGGCTCGCCGTCGACGCGCTCACCAACCCCGACGCCCTGCGCTACGGTTCGGCGCGCAAGGACAAGAGCGACAAGGACAAGAAGGACAAGAAGAAGGGTTGAGCCCTCACATCTGGTCGGGTGCCTCGATGCCCAACAGGTCGAGGCCCCGGGCCAGCACCCTCTTGGTGGTCGCGCACAGCGCGAGGCGGGACGCCCGCACGTCGCCCTCGCTCTTGAGCACCGGGCACTGCTCGTAGAACGTGCTCATCGCCGTCGCGGTCTCGAACAGGTAGGTGCACAGCTTGTGCGGCTGCAGGTCGGCGGCCACGCCCGCAACCACCTCGCCGAAGCGGCTCAGCTGCAGGGCCAGCGCCTGCTCGGCCGGCTCGTTCAGGACGGTGATGGTGTCCCAGGCGATCCCGTCGGCCTCGGCGCGGCGCAGGATCTGGTTCGCGCGCGCGTGCGCGTACTGCAGGTAGGGGCCCGTGTCGCCGGTCGTCGCGGTCATGCGCTCGGCGTCGAAGACGTAGTCCTTCTGCAGCTGGTTCGACAGGTCGGAGTACTTCACCGCCGCCATCGCGATCGGGCGGGTGGCGACCTCCTCGGCCTCATCCAGCAGCGACTGCAGGGTGACCGTGCCGCCCGCGCGGGTGCGCAGCATCTTGCCGTCGTTGCCCAGCACCGAGCCGAAGCCGACGTGCTCGGCGGTGACGTCGGCGGGCAGGTAGCCGGCCTCGCGGGCCACGGCGAACACCTGCTGGAAGTGGTGGCTCTGCGGCATGCCGACGACGTAGATGATGCGGTCGGCGTCGAGCTGGGTGGTGCGGTAGCGGATCGCGGCCAGGTCGGTCGCCGCGTAGCCGAAGCCGCCGTCGCTCTTGCGGACGATCAGCGGGGCTTCCTGGCCCTCGATGAACACGCACAGGGCGCCGTCGTCGATGACCGCGATGCCGCGCTCCTCGAGGTCGCGGGCCACGTCGGGGAGCATGTCGTTGTAGAAGGACTCGCCGTCGAGGTCGTCGTCGGTCAGCATGACGCCCAAGCGGTCGTACGCCTCGTTGAAGCCCTTCTTGCTCACCTCGACGAGCGTGCGCCAGATCGCGAGGGTCTGCTCGTCGCCCGACTGCAGCGCGACCACCCGGCGGCGGGCGGCATCGGCGAAGGCCTCGTCGGCCTTGAACCGCTCCTGCGCCCGCTTGTAGAGGGCGACCGAGCCGTCGAGGTCTAGGGTGGCGGTGTCGATGCCCTCGTCGAGGATGTACTGCACGAGCATGCCGAACTGGGTGCCCCAGTCGCCGATGTGGTTGGCAGCGATGACGCGGTGGCCGCACGCGGTGAGCACGCGGTTGAAGCAGTCACCGATGATCGTCGAGCGCAGGTTGCCGACGTGCATGGGCTTGGCGACGTTCGGCGCGGAGTAGTCGATGACGACGACCTGCGACCTCTGAGCGGGGGTGATGCCCGTGTTCTCGTCGGCGAGCAGGTCCGTGGCCGCCTGCGCCAGCACGCTGCTCTTCATGCGGAAGTTGATGAACCCCGGGCCGGCCACCTCGAGCGGTTCGCACAGGTCGTCGACCTCGATGCGGCCGATCAGCTCGACGGCGACGTCACGCGGGTTGCGGCCCTCGGACTTGGCGAGGCGGAGCGCCACGTTGCTCTGGAAGTGACCGAACTGGGGCTTGGTGGCGGGCCGCATCTCCGGGTCGATCCCGGCGGCGGCCTCGACGCGCGCGGTGAGCAGCGAGGCGAGGGATTGCATGATGAGCATTCTCCCACACCCGCGGCACTCACATTTGTCGCGGGTCTGCCCCAACCATCCCCGGGCCCACTAGCCTTGACGCGCACGAAGGGGGAACCATGCCGCACTCAGCTGCTCGACTCTCCAGCATCCTCATGGTCGCCGCGCGCCACGCCGGGCCGGCGCTCACGGCGTCCGGGGACGCCGACCCGTTCGGCGTCGACGAGGCGATCGCCGACCCCCGCGCGGGTTCGCCCGAGCGGCTGGCCAGCGATCTGGAGAGCCTCGGCGCGACGTTCGTGAAGCTCGGCCAGCTGATGTCGACCCGCTACGACCTGCTGCCGGGCCCCTACACCGAGGCGCTGCAGCGGTTGCAGGACGGCGTGGAGCCCTTCGACATCGCCGACGTGCACGCCACCATCGAAGAAGACCTCGGCGCCCGCACCCGTGACCTGTACAGCTCTTTCGACGAGCAACCGCTGGCGTCGGCGTCCATCGGGCAGGTGCACAAGGCGGTGACGCGCTCGGGCCGCGACGTGGTCGTCAAGGTGCAGCGGCCGGGAGTGCGCGGGCAGGTCCGTGCGGACATGGAGGCACTCGACCAGGTCGCGAAGATGGTGGACGCCACCCGCGTCGGTCGGCGGGTGGGCACGCAGGCGATGCTGGCGCACTTCCGCCGGACGCTGGCCGACGAGCTCGACTACCGCAAGGAGGCGGCCAACCTCGAGCTGTTCGGGCGGCTGGCCGAACCAGAAGACCTCATCGTCGTGCCCAAGCCCTACCGGGAGTTCAGCTCGTCGCGCGTGCTGACGATGGACCGCATCAACGGCAAGAAGGTCACCGATGTGGGGCCGCTCGGCCTGATGGACATCGACGGCCCGGCGCTGGCCGATTCGCTGTTCGGCTTCATGTTGCGCACGATGCTGGATGAGGGGCTGCTGCACGCCGACCCGCACCCCGGCAACCTGCTCGTCACCGACGACGGCCGGATCGGACTGATCGACCTCGGCATGGTGACGACGGTGCCGAAGCGGTTGCAGTCGCGGCTGGTGAAGCTGCTCCTGGCGGTCTCGGAGGCCGATGGGGAGGCGGTGGCCGCGACGCTGGCGTCCCTGGGCCACCCGCTGGAGGACTACGACGCGGCGAGCTTCCGCGACGAGGTGTCGCACCTGGTCTCGGGGACATTGTCGCTGGGCGCGGACCTGCAGGCCGGGACGATCCTGGTCGAGCTGGTGCGGCTGTCGGGCGACCATGGACTGCGGCCACCGGCTGAGATGTCGCTCGTCGGAAAGACGCTGATGAACCTCGACCAGAGCGCCCAGCACCTCGACCCGAGCTTCGAGCCGGCGGCCGCGATCGCCGACCACCTGCCCCGAGTGCTGACCGCCAGCGCGAAGCCGTCGCTCGCGTCGGTCGCCGTCGGGGCTCTGGAGAGCAAGGAGTTCGTCGAGAACCTCCCCCGCCGGGCCAACCAGATCGTCTCCGCGTTGGCCGACGGCGAGCTCGAGGTGCGCGTCCGGGCCATCGACGAGGATCGCGTGCTGCGCGACGCCCACCGCATGGTGAACCGGCTGACGATCGGTGTCGTGCTCGCCGCCATCACGATCGCGGCGGCGCTGATGACCCGCTCGGGTTCGGGGCCGCTGCTGTTCGGCTACCCCGCGCTCGCCGTGGTGTTCTTCCTGCTCGCCGCGATCGGTGGGCTGGCGCTCGTGGTCTCCATCGTGCTGTCCGACCGGCGCAGCGCCCGGCTGGCCCGGCTGTCCCAGCAACGGCGGGAGTCGGCGATCCACACGTAGCTGGCTGTGTTGCATTTTGGTTAGGCGGTTCGGGGGTGGGATAGACGCCACGCCCGACCCCAATTGCAACCGACCCCCCAACCCGGGGGGGGTGGGGGGCCCCGGGGGTAGGGGCGACAGGCGACTACGCCGCGAC
>JAUNUP010000074.1 GCA_030538115.1 Dermatophilus congolensis
CGACCAAGGGCAAGAAGGAGCGCATCGGCAAGCTCTTCCAGATGCACGCCAACAAGGAGAACCCCGTCGATGAGGCCCTCGCCGGCCACATCTACGCGGCGGTCGGTCTCAAGGAGACCACCACGGGTGACACGCTCTCCGACCCGCAGGACCAGATCGTCCTGGAGTCGATGACGTTCCCCGAGCCCGTCATCTCCGTCGCTATCGAGCCCAAGACGAAGGGTGACCAGGAGAAGCTCTCCACGGCCATCCAGAAGCTGGCTCAGGAAGACCCGACCTTCCAGGTCGAGCTCGACGCCGAGACCGGCCAGACCGTCATCAAGGGTATGGGCGAGTTGCACCTCGACATCCTCGTCGACCGTATGCGTCGTGAGTTCAAGGTCGAGGCGAACATCGGTAAGCCGCAGGTCGCGTACCGCGAGACCATCCGTCGTGCGGTCGAGAAGTACGACTACACGCACAAGAAGCAGACGGGTGGCTCCGGCCAGTACGCCAAGGTGCAGATCACGTTCGAGCCGCTGAAGACGGACGACGGCGAGATGTACGAATTCGGCAACTCGGTCACTGGTGGCCGCGTTCCGCGTGAGTACATCCCGAGCGTCGACCAGGGCATCCAGGACGCGCTGCAGCACGGCATCCTCGCCGGCTACCCGCTGGTGGGCGTGAAGGCGACGCTGATCGACGGCGCGTACCACGACGTCGACTCTTCGGAGATGGCGTTCAAGATCGCCGGTTCGATGGCCACCAAGGAGGCCCTCCGCAAGGCCGACCCGGCTCTGCTCGAACCGATGATGGCCGTCGAGGTGCGTACGCCCGAGGAGTACATGGGCGACGTCATCGGTGACATCAACTCCCGCCGTGGCCACATCCAGGCCATGGAGGACATCAGCGGTGCGAAGGTCGTTCGTGCCCTCGTCCCGCTGTCCGAGATGTTCGGGTACGTTGGTGACTTGCGTTCCAAGACGCAGGGCCGCGCCAACTACACGATGCAATTCGACTCATACGCCGAGGTTCCCAAGAACGTCGCAGATGAGATCGTCAAGAAGATGCGAGGCGAGTGAGGCGGGTACACTCACCCGTCAGCTCTTCACGCTGCAACCGCAGTAAGTAACCAAACAGCGTCGTCGCCCGACCCGGGTAGCTCGGCGTTCAACCCCCAAGTCCTTTAGGAGGACCCAAGTGGCGAAGGCGAAGTTCGAGCGGACCAAGCCGCACGTCAACATCGGCACCATCGGTCACATCGACCACGGCAAGACGACGCTGACGGCTGCGATCTCCAAGGTTCTGCACGACAAGTACCCGGAACTCAACGAGGCTTCGCCCTTCGACGCCATCGACAAGGCGCCGGAGGAGAAGCAGCGCGGCATCACGATCTCGATTTCACACATCGAGTACCAGACGGAAGAGCGTCACTACGCTCACGTCGACTGCCCTGGTCACGCGGACTACGTGAAGAACATGATCACGGGTGCCGCGCAGATGGACGGCGCGATCCTCGTGGTCGCGGCGACCGACGGCCCGATGCCGCAGACGAAGGAGCACGTCCTCCTGGCCCGCCAGGTCGGCGTTCCCTACATCGTTGTGGCGCTCAACAAGACCGACATGGTCGACGACGAGGAAATCCTCGAGCTCGTCGAGATGGAGGTCCGTGAGCTGCTGTCCTCGTACGAGTTCCCCGGCGACGACCTCCCGGTCGTGCGCGTCTCGGCGCTGAAGGCGCTCGAGGGCGACGCCAAGTGGGGCGAGTCGGTTCTCGAGCTCATGAGCGCCGTCGACGAGGCCATCCCCTCGCCGGAGCGCGCCATCGACAAGCCGTTCCTCATGCCGATCGAAGACGTCTTCACGATCACCGGTCGTGGCACGGTCGTCACCGGCCGTATCGAGCGCGGCATCCTCAAGGTCAACGAAGAGGTCGAGATCGTGGGTATCCACGACAAGACCTCGAAGACGACCGTCACGGGCATCGAGATGTTCCGCAAGCTGCTCGACGAGGGTCGTGCGGGCGAGAACTGTGGTCTGCTGCTCCGCGGCATCAAGCGCGAGGATGTCGAGCGCGGCCAGGTCGTCTGCAAGCCGGGTTCGATCACCCCGCACACCGAGTTCGAGGCGCAGGTCTACATCCTGTCCAAGGACGAGGGTGGCCGTCACACGCCGTTCTACGACAACTACCGTCCGCAGTTCTACTTCCGGACCACGGACGTCACCGGCGTCGTTCACCTTCCCGAGGGTGTCGAGATGGTCATGCCCGGTGACAACACCGAGATGAAGGTCGACCTCATCCAGCCCATCGCTATGGAAGAGGGCCTGAAGTTCGCCATCCGTGAGGGTGGTCGTACGGTTGGCGCCGGCCACGTCGGCAAGATCATCAAGTGATGTGAGCCTTACGGCTGATCACTTCGAAGGGACCCGGGCTCGCGCCCGGGTCCCTTCGCGTGTTCTGACGCCGTCGGGTCTCGTGCTGTGCTGCGCCCTCATGCTCAGCGCGTGCGGCACAAAGATCGGGGGAGAGGGGCCGACCGTGACAGATCCGGCGACGACCGTGGTGCCTGCGCCGTCGGTAGCGCCTACCGGTCGGGACGAGCCGACGCCGCTGTCCGCGCTGCCGCCGCTAGTCGCCGACGCGCGTTGGGTGAGCCGCGACCAGGAGCGCGCCCTGAAGGTGACGCCGACCGACTACCTGCGCAACCACCCGTCGCGCGATGTGGCAGACGAAGCGTGGCGCCGCGTGGTGCGGGCGGTTCCAGAGGCGGACACCCCGGGGATGCAAGACCAGTTCGTCTGCCACGCGCAGTTCGCCTCGGTGAAGCAGGCCTGGTACCTGGAACCGAGGCGCCCTGCAGTGGGCTACCGTGGGACCATCCTGGCCGGATGCAACCCCGGTGACATCGCTGACGTCGGTTGAACAGGGCTGGAGCCGCCCTACATGAGTCGATGCGAGTAGGGAGTGTCTCCTACATGCCTTGGGGGCGCGGCAGTGAACTCCTTCAGCTCACCACCAGCGGCTTACACAAGACATCTCACACGCCCTGCCCAAGGTCGAGGCGCTCAAACAGGTCACCTACCTGGCGTCGGCGTTGAAGGCACCCCGGATCACCGAAGCCGCCGCCCGGCTGGCCGACCACGCCCGCTGGACCCACGAGGAATACCTCGCCGCGGTCCTGGATCGTGAGGTCGCCGCCCGGAACGCCTCCGGTGCCCAGCTGCGGATCCGGGCCGCCGGCTTCGGATCCCGCAAGAGGCTCGAGGAGTTCGACTGGGACGCCCAGCCCGCGGTGCGTCAGCAGATCGCCGCACTGGCATCAGGCGGGTCCTCAACGAGGGCCGCAACGTCGTGTTCCTGGGTCCGCCAGGCACCGGCAAGACCCACCTGGCCACCGGGCTGGGCATCGCGGCCGCGCACCACGGGCACCGGGTCCTGTTCGCCACGGCCGTCGATCGGTTCACCAGGCTCACCGACGCCCACCGCGCCGGCAGACTCCCCAACGAACTCGCCCGGCTGCGCCGTACGGGCTGATCATCGTCGACGAGGTCGGCTACCTGCCCTTCGAGCAAGACGCCGCGAACCTCTTCTTCCAACTCGTGTCCAGTCGCTACGAGCACGCCTCGCTGATCTTGACCAGTAACCTGCCCTTCAGCGGCTGGGGCGGCGTGTTCGGCGACCAAGCCGTGGAGTGTTCCCGTTTTTGTCGATTGGGTTTTAGGCTGCGATTTCCTGGAGTGTTCGCGCGCCTGAGTCGTACTCGGCTG
>JAUNUP010000033.1:0-12165 GCA_030538115.1 Dermatophilus congolensis
CTCAGAAAGGGAAACCCGCCAAACCCAACTCCACCAAACCGGGAACGTTCCACGGGATGCCTCCCTCCGGGTTTTGGGCAGTGGATCAGGATATGGGGTGCCACCGACAAAGCGTCAGCAGCGGCTCAAACTGAGCGGAACGATCATCCTGGCGGGGATGGGTCAGAGTCGGCGGCTGCGCCACCTCGGCGCACCCAGTCGTCGATCTCGCTGGCTTGGAACTTCCAGAGGCGACCGACCTTGTGGGCGGGCATGGCCTTCTCAGCGATCCAGGTGTAGACGGTGTCTTTGGTGACCCCGAGGTGGGCGGCGATGTCGTCTGCGGACAGCCACGGCTCAGCCACGTTGGTCCTCCCTCGCACGGTGCGGCCCCGGGCGGGGCGACAACAGCAAGCCTACCGGGGCGGCTGCGGGTTGAACTGGGTTTGTCAGGGCGTGGCCGATCCGAACCGGTGCGGCTCCGGTGCCGATCAGTTCGCTAACTGCGAGGTGAGCCAGCCGCTCACGACGGCCCGCCACCGCTCGGGGTCGGTGTTCCAGGCGAGGGTGTGGTCGGCGTCGAAGGTCTCCAGCATCACGATGTCGGCGCGTCGGCCTTGGAGTGCTTGTGAGAGCCGGATGGGTGCAGAGCCGTCTCTCGTGCCGTGGAGGATCAGCGTGGGTGTGGTGAGCTCGGCGGCGCGGGCGATCCAGTCGAATCGGCGTAGCGGGATCGACTCGGGCAGCCCGACCATGCGTGCGAGCGGCCCGGTGCTGAGCCAGGGGATGGCGAGGAGCCCTGCGCCGCCTGGGAGTCCGCTGCGCGCGCAGTTGGCTTTGATCGTCTCGGTCCAGTCGAGGACCGGCGAGTCAAGGACGAGTGCGGTGATGAGGCCGTCGTGGCGCGGGCGTGCGGCGAGCTGGAGCGCGATGGCGGCTCCCATCGACCAGCCGAACAGGACGATCCGTTGGGCTCCTCGTCGGACGGCGTATCCGATGGCTTCGTCTACGTCGGCGGTCTCGGTGTGGCCGAGGGTTGATCGGCCGGTGCCGACGCGGGGGCCTTCGGTGGTGTTTCGGTAGGTGACGACGAGGGAGGTGTAGCCGAGTTCGGTGGCGACTTGGGCGCCGCGGAGGGTTCCGGCGCGGGTGCTGCCGAGTCCGTGGATGTGGATGGCCCAGGTCGAGGGGTCGCCGTCGATGCGCCAGGCCGGGCACGGGCCGGCTGTGGTGGTGATGGTGATGTCGCGTGCGTTGAGTCCGGCCTCGGGTGGGGTGGCGCAGTAGATGCCGCTCCACGAGGCACGGTCACCGTGTACGAGTCTCAGCCCTGGCGAGGTGCCGGCGACGGTGCGGGCGATCCCGGCTGGGCCGCGGTCGGACGCTTCTGTGGAGAGTTGTGCCCAGCCGCCACCGTCGATCCAGAGGTTGTAGATGCCCTTGGCGGTGGTCTGCGGCGTGCGGTCGAGAACGATCTGCTGAGTCTCGTCGTCGTGCTCGATCTCGCGGATGGCGAGGTCGAAGATGCGCGGGCCAGCGGGTGCAGTGAGGCGCCGTGCGATGGCCCACCCTGTGCCCAGCGCTCCGGCCGCGAGGAGCCCAGCTCCAAGAGTGACGGCGCGTTTCATGAGGCATGCTCCCCACTGCCCTCGGCGGTGCGTTCTCCCACGATCAGCTCGCTCGGTTTAGCAGGGGTGGTGTCTGCCTGCGCATGGCCGAGGAGGTGCTGTTCGGCGGCTTGGAGTAGCGCGCGCTCGTCGTGGGTGATGGTGAACTCGACGCGGCCGTCAATGATGGCGTCTCGGATTTCGACGATCCTGCGATGGAGACGTGCTTCTGGCTCGTCGCTGGCCGCGAGTGGTTCGACGTGGCTCAGGCCCGGCCGTTCTCGGGTGGCTCGTTCCCAGAGCGGCTCGATCTCGGCGGAGAGCGCCACCGTGCGGCGACGGCGCGCATAGTGGCGGCCGCGCCGGATCGCGGGTTGTGCCGTGAAGCCTGCGCACAGGAATAGGAAGGTGAGCAGAGACAAGGGCGAATAGGTGGGCTGGACAGCGCGGAGCACGCCGATGGCCGGTGGTGTGGGTGATGTCCATCACGATCACGGCGAGGCAGAGCAGCACCCCGAACGCCGACCCGATGGTCAATAGCACTGCGGGGAGGCGTTGGATTCCACTGCTGTTCCGGTATTGGCGGGCGGCTAGGACCAGCATCGTGGCGATGACGATGCCGCAGTAGGTGAAGTTGATGATCGAGTAGATCGCCGTTGCTGGCTGTGCGCCGAGGTCGACCATGAACCGGGCGGTGGTTTGGCCGAGGTCGATGAACATGAACGCGGCGATGATCGCGGCCAGCGAGAGGAGCAGGATGGGGAGGCTCAGCGCCGCGCTCACGACGCGGGGGCGGTGTTCGCCGGTGTGCATGACAGCGCGGCCGAGGAAGAACAGCCCGATCATCAGCACCGCGTCGGCAATCAGGGTGGCGATGTTGGCGCCGCCCAGGAGCGGATCGACGGACTCGTAGACAGCATCGACGTTGAGCGTCATCGCGATCGCGATGGCGATGGCGGCGTAGGTGACGCTGCGGTCTGGGCGCTTCCTGCGGATGATGAGCAGGCTCGCCACGAGCACCCACATCAGGGCCGCGACGAGCATCTGGGTCATCCGAAGACCTCCCAGTAGCGGGACTCGGCGAAGGCGTGTCCTCGGATGCCTGCGGCGAGGCGGTCGGCGAGCGATTCGGCGGCAATCTCGGTCTCGCGGTCGAGGTCTTGCCGTCTGAGGAGTCGCGCGATGGTGTCTGGTGGGATGTCGGGTAGCAGCATGTCCATGGCGGCGCAGTCTTCCCCGTCGCAGTGGCCGAGGATGAGGTGCGCGAGCTCATGGAGCACGAACTGCTGGCGGTGGAGCGTCGAGTCGGTTCGCGCCAGGAGGATCACGTCGGCCTCTTCGATGGCGAACCAGAGCGCGCAGATGCCGTCGCTGGTGTCGAGGTCGTCGCGTTCGTAGACCTTCAGTGGTCGCCCGCGTCGGGCCTGGATCGCGTGGATGAGGTCGTCGAGGGTGAAAGTGTGGCCGAGCTGGAGGTCCGCGACGGCCGCCGATACGGTCTGTTCGATATTCACGGTGCGCCCCTCTCGGTGGAGAGCACGTGGCCGGTATCGGCGTCGCGTTGCGCGATACCTGTCAGTGCTCAGGCATGTGTGTCATTTCCTCATCCAGGAACTTGGTGATGGCGTGGAGTGCTTTCGGTGAGATGTCACCGAGGGTACGTGCGGCGTAGGACTTCACCTTCGCCGCACGCATGGAACGAACGAGGTCGAGCTGCGCGGTGACCTTCTCGGGCGTGGTGGCGCCGTCGGCTCCCAGGAGGAAGTCGGTATCGACATCGAAGTAGGCGGCGAGCCCCTCGAAGACGGCGGGGTCTTGGACGTAGCGGTGGCCGTTGACCATGTACGTCCAGCGCGAGCGCGACAGGTTGACGCCGCGGTCTTTGAGGTAGTCCGCGATCTGCGAGTAGGTCGGCTCTGCGCCGGACTCGGCCTCGGCAACGTCCATCAGGAGCCGCAAGCGGTTGGCGAGATCGACTGCCGCAGCCTGGCTCTCTTCTTCGGTCATGGCTGCTGACCTCCTTTCCCTTGTGACGGGCAAGGCATCGCTGTTGTCCACCCCGAAGGGCGGTTGTGCATGCTCAACGCTACTCGTTGGGCATGCACAAATCAAGGCTTGCGCATGCTCAACGGCCGTGCTCCAATGGGAACTCCGACCCGTTTGAGCATGCTCAATTGCCTGCTTGGGTGGGTCGCTCTCGCCAGAGAAGAGGTGACCGATGCTGGCTCTCGCGCCGATCCCGCGCGGCTTCTCGCGGAGGCGCGCCGCAATGGCAGGCCGCCCAGTACGGCTGGCCCGGCAGGTGTGCTCTCGTCCTGGCGGGAGGGGGTGCCTACCTCGTAGGTGTACCGCCGCGCCCACGAGTGTCGTGGTGGTCGCGAGAGGAGACCCGGTCATGGCATCGACACTGGACCAGCGGGCGGCGCGCGAGGCGAAGCTCGACGAGCTGCACGAGAAGCTGACGGGCGCGGTCGAGCAGCTCGTCTCCGGCGACGACTGGCGCGAGGCGCTCGCGTTCGCCGCGCGGTTCCGCTCCCGGTCGTTCAACAACACGATGCTGATCTGGGTGCAGCACCAGGTCGCGTTCGAGGCCGGCCGCGTGCCCGAGCCGTTCCCCACGCTCGTGGCCGGGTATCGGCAGTGGCAGGCGCTGGGGCGTCAGGTGATGAAGGGCCAGCCGGGGTACATGATCTTCGCCCCCGTCACGGGCAGGTTCGCCACGGCCACGCCGTCGGATTCTGGTTCGTGGCGGAGGCTGGGGCCGCGGGAGAAGCCGAAGCCGGGTGAGGTGGTGCGCTCGCGCATGGTCGGTGCCCGCCCGGCGTACGTCTGGGATGTCTCCCAGACCGACGGCGAACACCTCCCCGCCACGCCTGCGCCGGTGCTGTTGGAGGGCGAAGCCCCCGCAGGCCTCTGGGACGGCCTCGCCGCCCAGATACAGGCGGCGGGGTTCGAGGTCGTCCCCGTGCCGGACGAGAAGGCGATCATGGGCGCGAACGGCATGACCGACTACGAGGCGCGCACGGTGTCGGTGCGGGAGAACATGTCTCCTGCTGCACGAGTGAAGACGCTGGCGCACGAGCTCGCGCATGTGACGATGCACGACCCCGACGACATGGAGGTGCGGCAGCATCGCGGTATCCGCGAGGTCGAAGCCGAGTCGGTGGCGCTGATGATCGGTGCCGCGCACGGCATGACCACCGACGGCTACACGATCCCGTACGTCTCGACCTGGGCGGCCCGCGCCGACGACAAAGAGCCCGCACAGATCGTGCAGGCAACCGGCGAGCGAGTGCGGAAGACGGCGCTGGCGATCCTCGACCAGCTCGACACCCCACAGCTCGGCGACGGCACCCCTCCCGGCCTCGAACGCGACACCCCGACGGCGAAGCCGACCCGCGCGTCGGCTCGGCAGGTTGAGCCCGATCGACCGCATGCCGAGCCGGTCTTGGCAGGACGGGGGCTGTGATGCCCGACCCCTTCGACGCTCTCGCCGCGCTCATCCGCGTGGACCGGACACCGGACCTCGCCGCTGCGGCACGGAGCTTCGCTGCGGCTGGGGTGCCGGTGTTCCCGTGCGAGCCCGATGGGAAGCGGCCGCTCACCCGCCGCGGGTTCCTAGACGCCACCAGCGACCCGGCCCGGGTCGCCAAGTGGTGGTCGCGCACCCCGGACGCCAACATTGGCCTCCCCACCGGGGCGCCGTCGGGTGTCGTCGTGGTGGATGTCGATGTTCACGGCCCTGTCGATGGTCGCGCCGCCTGGCGTCGGGCCTCGGCCGCGGGGCTGGTCGATGGGGCGGGTCTGCTGGTGCGGACCCCGACCGGCGGTGCCCACGCCTACTTCCCGGCAACCCTGGGTGTGGAGCAGCGGTCGTGGCAGGCCGCCAGTGCCGGGGTCGATTTCCGGGGCGACGGCGGCTACATCATCGCCCCACCCTCCCGCCGAACCATCGACAGCACCCTGCGGCGCTACGAGATCACCGACCTCGCCGCCAACTCCATCGGACCCGTCGATGCCGCACGACTCCGCGACTTCCTCGACCCCCGACCAGCCCCACCGACGCGAAACGACGGGGGCACAGTCGAGGTGGACGCCGAACGGCTCGCCTCTTGGGTCGCGAGCCGTGGCGAGGGCGAACGGAACCGGGGCCTGTTCTGGGCCGCCTGCCGCCTCGCCGAGAACGGCACCCCACCCGCCGAGACGCTCGACGCACTCGGCCCTGCCGCTGTGCGGGCCGGACTCAGCGAGCGTGAGATCACCACAACCGTGCGCTCCGCCTACCGCGCCACCACTGCAGATGCCGCCTCTGCCAATCGGAGGCAGGGTCCGGATCGGTGGTGCTCGCGCTCGGCGTCTTCTCCCGCCGTCTCGCCGAGGAGGGAAGGGCTGTGATGCGTGAGACGAGTCCGCGACGGTGGGCCGCTGGGACGGCGGTGGCGGGAACGGTGTTCATCGCCGCCGGGGCGTTCTGGCTGTCGTTCACCTCGCTCGCTGACCTTGCCGCGCGTTCGGGGATCGGGGCGGGGCAGGCGTGGGCATGGCCGCTGATCGTGGACGGGATCATCGTCGTCGCGACCGTCGCCGTCGTCGCTCTCGCCGGGCAACGCTCCACCTGGTACCCGTGGGCGCTCCTGACCGGCGGCGCGCTCGTCTCGGTCACCGCGAACGCGATCCACGCCGTCGTCGCAGCCGATGCTGACGTGCCCGGCATCCTCGCTGCCTCCGTCGCCGCCGTACCCCCGGTCGTGCTGCTCGCGATCACCCACCTCACCGTCATCCTCACCCGCACCCCGGTTCCCGCGCCGGAACCGGAGACACCTGGCCGACCTCACGGAGCCTTGCTCGACGAGACCACTGCCGAGTTAGCGCCGGACGAGCTGGAAGCGGTGCCCGCGTCACTTGGTGTCGCTGAGATGGAGTCCGCGCCTACTGAAGCCGAGTCGCTCGATCCGGCAGATCGTCGGGCGTTGGGGTGGGAGCTGCGTGAGGCGGGGTGGTCGAACAAGCGGATCGCCCGCGAGCTCGGCGTGCATCCCTCGACCGTGGGCCGCTGGTTCACCCCCGCACACCTTCCCACTGACATCACCGAGTCCGCCGACGAGCGGGAGGAGACCACCCCATGAACACCACCGATAGCCCGCAGCACGTTGATCCCCGCCGCGATTCGCAGCGGCTCGTGCCGACCCCAGCAGACGAGGCACTCTCGGTGCCACGCGAACGTCCCGAGTCTGCCGTTGAAGCCTCGACGACGCCGGAGGCAGTGCGCGCCGCACAGGTCGCCCGCACCGAGAGACAGCACGCCGCCGTGGCGCGTGGCCGGGGTCTGGAGTGGGTACGCCCGACTGACCTGATGGCCCGGCATTCGGCGAACGTCGCCGGTCGCGGCCTGGACTTCCAAGCCGAGCTCGCCCGCCGCACCCGCACACCACTGCGGATCGGGATGCAGGCCGCACGAGATCGGGCACGTCGCCTGCCACCGATCACCGCGTTCGGGCGCCGCACCGTCACCAAGTCGGCCCCGACACGGCCTGGGGTCGGGAGGGGATGACAGGTCGTGGTCCAGACGGCAACCGCAGAGGTAGGGGCGCGTTCGTGGGAGCGGGCGCGCACCTACCTGCCAGGAGGTGCCGACACCATGACCACAACAAGCACACCCCACAACGCAGGATTCGAGCGCGAGGATTTCACGACCGGCGAGGGCCTGCGGGCTCTGCTGCACCGGCTCCACTCGGGTGGTGAGGATGCCTGGGTCAATGATCCGGTCGCACGCGATCTGATGGAGTTCGCCGCCGAGAAGTACAAGGCGCTGGCGCGCAAGCATCGCCTCGATACCTGGGAGGCGGTCGCGGCGGCGTTCGACGCGATGCAGAACCGCTCCACCCTCGAAGCCAACGATCCGTGGGCGGTCATCACCCACGCCGTGCGGATCACCTGCATCTACGAAGAACGCGCCCAAGGCCTGCTCTGCTCGGTGCATCAGGCCCGCCGCTTCCACGTCTCTGCGTTCCACGACCCCGAACGCTTCTCCGACCGCGACACCGCACTCTCGGAGTACCACCCCGCGTTCCAGGTCTCCGACGACCTGCCCAGCGACACCGAACCTGCACCGCATGATCTGTTGGGGTCGGCGCAGGCCTGCATGTCAGCCACGTCGGCGGCCGAGGACGCGATCGCGCTGCTGTGCCTGCTCGACTGGCCCGCTGATGTTGCGCGGGCCTCGGTCGAGCACGTCTGCGGAGCCCTCACCAAAGCCGGAACCCGCCAGTCTGCGTATGAGGCGCTGCGGCGGGACAGGCACGCCCGCGTCCTCCTCGACCTGCCCCGCCGCACCTGGACCGCGCTGCTGCGGGCGCTGCTCGGGAACCCGCACCCCGCCTACGCGGCCACCAGCACGGGACGTGGGATGCTGCTGCGGCTTCTCCTCGGCGAGACCTTGGAGCTGCTGCTGCGCGACGACGACCTGATCCTCGCCCTCGCCGTTGCGGCACCCAGAGTCCGGGGCGGTGAGCCGCGATGACCGAGCCGCAGACCGGTATTCAGCTCGACCGGGCCGTCGATTCCCTGATCGTTGGCAAGCGCCACCGCACCGACCTCGGCGACCTCGACGCGCTCGCTGCGTCCATCGACCGCGACGGTCTGCTCCAACCGTTGACGATCACCATCGACGGCGTGCTCGTCTGCGGGGCACGCCGCTTGGCGGCGATCAGGATGCTCGGCTGGCGCACCGTCAGCGTCTGGGTACGCGGCGGCCTGTCCGATCGGCTCGGGAAGCTCCTGGCCGAGCAGGACGACAACATGCTGCACAAGCCATACAACCAGCTCGAAGCCGCGGGCCTGTACCGCGAGATCAAAGAAGTCATGGCCGAAGACGCCGCCCGCCGACAGGCGTCGACGCGGTTCAGCGCCGAGAACCAGCCAGGAAATGACGGTGGTGGAAAATTTCCACCACCGTCGAACGGCTCCACCGGGAAGGCCCGAGAACAGGCGGCAGCGATGATCCCCGGCGGCGCGTCGTACAAGACCTTGGAGAAGGTCGGCTTCATCGAGGAGATCGCCGCCAACCCCGCCCAACCCGAGACCCTCCGAGCCGAAGCGGCCGCCGCGTTGGAGCGGATCGAAGCCGGTGACTCGGTGCATCCGCTCTACCTGGCGATCCGCGAGAGCGCCGATGCTGCGCGCGAGGTGCGGGAGGCGACGATGCACGCCCTCGCTGAGGATGCCGTCGCCCGCGCCAACGCGATGAAGAAGGGCAAGAAGCCCAAGCCCCGACCCAAGCCACTCGTGCCCGACAACGCGCCACCGGTGCGGTATCCGGTGCGGGCGTTCGTCCAGACCTGGGGCGAACTCGCCAGCTGGTGGACCCACTACGACACCGACGTGCTCGCCGTCGAACTGACCGACGACCAGTACGAGAACTTCCTCACCGTCGCCGAAGCCACCGCCCGCTTCGCCGACGACCTCCACACCGCACGCGACGCCCGCGACGCAAAGCCGGTCCTGCGCGCCCTCTGAGGTCCCGCCGCTCTGCCGGTGGCGGGTGTGTACCTGCCAGGCATGAGCCTCGCATCCGCTGATCCCAAGACCCGTCGCCGACTCGTCGCCCTCATCGCCGCTGGCATCGTCCTGCTGCTCCTGGCTGGGGTCGGCGTCTACGGCCTCCTCATCGGCCCTCGCACCACGAGCGCCGACGATCCGCGCCCCGAGCCGCAGCCGACCGTCACTGGGCCGCAGTCGCCGGGGCCGTCAACGCCGCCGCTACCACAGGTTTCGTCTGTGCCGCGCTCGACCGATCCGGCCGCCTTCGCCGAAGGTGTCGCCACCACCTTGTTCGCGTGGGATACCGCCCTGGGGCTCTGGCCGCTGGACTACACCTCGGCGATCCTCGCCGTCGGTGACCCGTCCGGGGACGAGCAAGCGGGCCTGGCCTCCGACATCGCCACCTACCTGCCGAACCGGGACGCCTGGACCGAACTGCGCCAGTACGCCACGACCCAGCACCTCGTCATCGACACCTCGCTCGTCCCTGACGCCTGGGCCGACGCAGTGGCGCAGGCGCAGCCCGGGCAGATCGCCCCCGGCACGACCGCGGTCACGATCGAGGGCACCCGCCACCGCTCCGGCATCTGGAACGAACAGCCCGTCACCTCCGAGCATCCCGTCTCGTTCACCGTGTTCGTGGTCTGCGCCCCGACGTACCCGACCTGCCACCTGCTGCGGCTGTCCCAGCTCGACAACCCCCTGCGCTGAGGTGCCGCCATGTTCCGCAAAGCCGCCATCGCAGCCCTCGCGCTCATGTTCCTCGCCCCGTCCGTCCTCCTGCTCGGGATCGGGGCACTGATGAACCCCGCCGCCGCCGCCGCCAACTGCGCCACCACCACAGGCGCGGTCAGCCTTGAGCCTGTGCCGGACTCGCTCACCGTGACGACGGCGAACGGTGAGACGTTCACGCTGAACCGGCAGCAGCTCACCCACGCCGCCACGATCATCGCCGTCGGCAACAGCACCGACGGCGTGGGACGGCCGGGGATCAAGATCGCGCTCATGGCCGCGCTCACCGAGTCCACGCTGCGGATGCTGTCGAACACCGGCACCTACCCCGAGAGCGCGAACTACCCCAACGACGGCAACGGCTCCGACCACGACTCCCTCGGTCTGTTCCAGATGCGCCCACAGTCGGGTTGGGGCACTGTCGCCGAACTCATGGACCCCACGTACCAAGCGCGAGCGTTCTTCGGTGGCCCGACCGGCCCGAACTACCCCTCGCCGCGCGGCCTGCTCGACATCCCCGGCTGGCAGACGATGGACCCCGGCGAAGCCGCCCAAGCCGTCGAGGTCTCCGCCTACCCCGACCGCTACCGCAACTACGCACCCGTCGCCGACACCATCCTCACCACCCTCACCACAGGCAGCTCCGGCACGACACCGGCGGGGGCCGCTGGCCCAGCATCGTTGTCGTCGAGGGTTGTGTTCCCACTCCCGGAGGGGACCTGGGTGGCGACCTCGCCGTTCGGGATGCGCGTGCATCCAATCACCGGCGAGTACAAGCTGCACACCGGCGCGGACTTCGCTGCGGCTGACGGCACCACGATCCTCGCCGCAGCCGACGGCACCGTGACCGTCGCCGAGTTCACCAGCGGCTACGGCGGTCTCATCGTCATCGAGCACACCATCGACGGCCAGAAGATCGCCACGGCGTACGCGCACATGTGGCAGCACGGCGTCCACGTCAAAGCGGGCGACCAGGTACGGGCCGGGCAGCACATCGGCGATGTCGGCTCCTCTGGCTACTCCACCGGGGCGCACCTGCACTTCGAGGTCCGTCAAGGCGGAACGAACGGCGACTTTGTCGACCCCGCCGCCTGGCTCAATCAGCACGGCGCCGCGAACCTCCCCGAAGCGACCAGCGGATCACCCGCCGCCTGTCGTGCGGCGGGAACCGCGGGCCCGCCCACCGGCGTCGATGGCGACCCTGACCGGCTCGTCGACGATCCCACCAGCGGCGGGAAGATCACCGCCAGGCTGCTGCACCTCTACCAGCAGACCCTCGCGGCGTTCCCGGACACTGGCTGGGGCTGCTACTCGCCGCGCCCCGGCACCAAGTCGGAGCACCCGCTCGGGCGGGCGTGTGACATCACCTTCGGTAACCGGATCGGCCAACGCCCCAACTCCGCCCAGCTCGACGCCGGATGGGCCGTGACGAACTGGATGAAAGACAACGCGGCGATCCTCGGCGTCGAATACCTCATCTGGCAAGGCCAAATCTGGTCCGTCAGCCGTGACGCCGACGGCTGGCGACCCTACAACGGTGGAGGCATGCACGATCCCGCCTCGATCACGGGAGGTCACTTCGATCACCTGCACGTCACCGTGAAAGCAGGGTGACCACGATGGGCGTCTTCCCGGACTTCGACGGCCTCGGTGGCTTCGGCGACCTTCGCGCCGTCGTCGGCGCGCTCCTCACGTTCGTGCTCATCGTGGCGGTGCTCATGGTGATCGTCTCAGCGATCGTGTGGGCCATCGCATCCGCCCACGGCAACTACTCCACCGCAAGCAAAGGCCGCGTCGGTGTCCTCGTCTCGATCGGTGCTGCTGCCCTCGCCGGAGCGGGAGTGGCGTGGATGAACTGGCTCATCAACCTCGGCCAACAGCTCTGATTCGCCGTCTCGACGATGCCCGCGCCCGCCATGGCGTGGGCATCGCTATCTCTCGGTTCGGGTGTTCCAGCGCACCTGTGGCGTGTACCCCGTCTGTGCATCCGCGCTGGCGGGCCGACCGCCCGTGTCAAGGAGACCTACCGTGTTCGATCTGCTCACCACTACCGTTCTGCCCGCCGTCGGCCTGGTGCCGATGGACATCAACATCGACCCCAACACCAACGGGCTGCCGGGGATCAACCAGCTGCGCACCATCGTCGGCGCGGTGATGACCATCGGCTTGATCCTCTCCGTCCTCGCACTGATCGTCTCGGCGATCGTGTGGGGCTTCGGCGCGAACTCCAGCAACCCGCATCTCGCGTCGCGGGGGAAGATCGGCGTCCTCGTCTCCTGCGGGGCGGCGGTGATCTGCGGCGCGTCGG
>JAUNUP010000033.1:12175-13383 GCA_030538115.1 Dermatophilus congolensis
GGTGACGCTCATCAACTTCTTCTGGAACGTCGGCCAGCAGGTCTGACCCGGCGTTGTCGAGAGGTCTGGTGGTTCGTGATGAGCGTGTGCGACATCCCGGTGATCTCGTCGGTCTGTGATGCCGTCGGCGAAGGGGCCGCCACTCTGGTGGCGGCCCCGTTCGACTGGCTCGCCCAAGCGATGGGAGCTGCCGCGGGCTGGCTGTTCGAGGCGGTCTGGTCGGTGTTCGACACCACCACCCTCGTCGATGTCACACGGCCCGGCTACGTCAGCGTCTACAACCTGCTGTTCGGTGTCGCGGTGTTCGTGATGCTGATCTTCTTCTGCCTCCAACTCATCACCGGCCTGATCCGCCGCGACACCACTGCCCTGACCCGAGCCGCCCTCGGCCTCGCCAAGTCCGTGCTCGGGTCGTTCGTCGTCATCACCTTGACCGCTCTCCTCTTGGAGGTGGTGGATCAGCTGTGCATCGGTATCGTCCAAGCCGCAGGCGAGACCACCGAGTCGATGGGCGACAAGATCGCTCTGCTCGCGACCGGCCTGGTCGGGATCAATATCGCTGCCCCCGGTGTCGGGGCGATCATCACGATCTTCATGGCCGGCCTCGCGATCGCCGCCGCCGCCATCGTCTGGCTCTCGCTTCTCGTGCGGAAGGCGCTGCTGCTGGTGGCGATCGTGTTCGCCCCGCTCGCGTTCTCTGGTGCGTCGTGGGATGCCTCGCGGGGGTGGATTGGGAAGTGGGCGATGTTCGTCGTCGCGCTGATCTGCTCCAAGCTCGTGCTCGTCGTGATGTTCCTGGTCGCGATCACGCAGGTCTCGGCCCCCATCGATGCTGACCTCGCGTCGATCAGCGACCCCATCGCAGGGATCGTGCTGATGGCGATGGCCGCGTTCGCCCCGTACCTGACGTACAAGTTCATCGCGTTCGTCGGGTTCGACATGTACCACGCGATCGGCTCCGAACAAGACGCCAAACACGCCCTCAACCGGCCCGTCCCCGTGCCCGGACGCGGTGCAGGCGGCGGCGCGGAGCCGAAGAAGGTACTCGACGGTGCAAGCAATACCGGCGGTTCCGGTGGTGGCGGTGGAGGCGGCGCGCCGCCCGCACCGAAGCCCACACCTGCATCCTCGGCCGGAAGCGGGGCGGGTGCGTCAGGTGGAGGTGCGGCCGCGTCCGGTGGCGGCGCCGCCGCACGGGGGAGTGGTGC
>JAUNUP010000033.1:13393-30890 GCA_030538115.1 Dermatophilus congolensis
TTGTGGCGGCCGGCTACATCATTTACGCGTCGGTGCTGCGGCTGCTGGACCCGCTGCTGCCGTGGTCGTCGGGGCACAGGTCGCCAAGGGAGCCGCGACCGCCGGGCCGAAGGCCGGAACCGCGCTCGGTGCGCAAGGCGAGCGTGCCGCGGGTGCCGCCGCCCAGACACCACCGCCACCGCCTGCCGCTCACGCCCCAGGCGCGCCTGCACAGGTGCCGCCGCCGCAGTCGAGTTCGGCACCGCCAGCACCGAGGAACGACCCCGCACCGCCTGCGCCACCAGCGCCGAAGGAGTAGTAGATCGTGAACCAGAACCAGCGAAGCACGGGCGATATCGTGCCGGTGAAGTTCTCCCGCCTCACCCGCCGCGGCATCCTCCTCGGCCTCTCCCTGACCCAGCTCATCACCCTGGCCATCGGCGGCGCGACGCTGATCGTGGCGTTCTATGCCGGAGGCGGGATACTCCTCGCCTACACGGCCCCGGTCTGGGTGCTCTCGGCGGCGCTGACCTGGATACCGATTGCAGGCCGACCCATCGTGGAATGGCTGCCGGTCGCGTGCTGGTGGCTGTGGCGTACCACCGGCGGCCAGCTCCTGTACCGGCGAAGGATCGTCACACCGCGTCCGGTTGGGACGCTCGCGCTGCCCGGCGACATGGCGCGGCTGCGGGAGTTCGACGACCCTGACACCGGAGCTGGGATGATCCACGACCCGCACCAGGCGACGTTGACCGTGGTCTGTGAGGTCACCCACCCGGCGTTCGTGCTCCTCGATCCTGGAGAGCAGGAACGCCGCGTCACTTCCTGGGGTCGCGTGCTCGCCACCGTGTGCCGATCCGGCCGCGTCGCCACGCTTCAGGTGTTGGAGCGGACTCTGCCGGACTCCGGTACCGGGCTTGCCGAGTGGTGGGCCGCGCACGGCACGCCGGACGGGTCATGGGCCGCTGACACCTACGCCGAGCTGATCGAACGCGCCGGACCCGCAGGCGAACGCCACGCCACCACCCTGTCCCTCTCCTTGGATATGGGGACGGCGGCTCGGCAGATCAGAACCGCTGGGGGCGGCATCCGGGGGGCGGCAAACGTGCTGCGCCAAGAGATGAACACCCTCGTCGCCGCGCTCCGTTCCGCCGACCTCGCACCGTCGGGCTGGCTCACCCCAGGCCAGATCGCGGTCATGCTTCGCTCCGCCTACGACCCCGCCATCGCCGCCACTTTGGAGCGCCACGGACAACTCGGGCAATCTCTCGCGACCGCAGGGCCGGTCGCGGTCACCGAAACCTGGGACAGGCTCCGCACCGACTCGGCGCACCACGCCGTGCTGTGGATCAGCGAATGGCCGCGCTCGCTTGTGTATCCGGGGTTCTTGTCGCCGGTGCTGCTGTCTACCGGTATTCAGCGGTCGTTCTCGCTGATCTGCACGCCAATGCGATCCGACCAAGCCGCCCGAGACATCCGCAAGAAGAAGGTCGAGCACATCTCCGACCAAGCCCAACGAGCCAAGATCGGCCAGATCGAAGACGCCTCACAGACCGCCGAATACCACGACGTGCTCCAACAAGAAGCCGACCTCACCGCAGGCCACGGCATCCTCCGCTACACCGGACTCATCGCCATCTCCGCCCCGACCATCGAGGAACTCGACGCCGCCGCCGCCGCCATCGAACAAGCCGCGATCCAAGCCTCCTGCGAAACCCGACTCCTCGTCGGCCAGCAAGCCGCCGCGTTCACCGCCGCCGCGCTACCGCTCTGCCGCAGCGTGTAGCCGAGAGCTCAGGCCTGACCGCCGGAGGAGTCCTTCGAGTCACCGCCCTTGAGTACAACGGTGAGCACGAGCGCTCCCGCTCCGACCACGGTCGCCGCCACTTTCGGCCCGGCCTCCGCCGCGGCGTTTCTCAACTGTTGAGAATCCCGGATCGCATCTCGCCAACGGATCGGCGTCAACGCTTCTCGATCAGGCTCGATGGCGAACGGGACATGGAAGTCGTCAATCGACCCACCGACGGTGTTGATCGAGTTGATCACAGCCCGGGACGCGCGAGCATGCAGCAGAACATTCTCACGAGCTATGCCACCGGCGACGTCCAACCGGTTCATCAGCTGTCCGGTCTTCGCGACGATCTTGCCTCGCCTCTCTTGGAGGGCTGCATCGAGGCCAAGACGATGTCCGTCCAAAGACGACGGCGCGGTGTCAAGAACATGATCCAGCTCCAAGACCGCGTACTCGTTCTGAAGCTGGAAACAACGTGCAAGCACCGCGAGCCAGACGCCGACCTCCGACTCGATCTCCTGCGTCGCCTTCGCCAGCGCGCCCACACCGGTCTTCTCAGTTGCCTTGTCGGCGAGTGCTTCGATGGCACGAAGCGCATCCGCCTGAACCTCGGCAATCGTGCCGACCTCAGATTTGACCTTGCCCCAAGCAGTCTCTCTATCTCCACCGTGCTCGCGGATGGCCATGGCCTCGTCGATCACGAAACTGACCCGATCCATCTTGGCGAGCACCTCGTCCCGCTGCCGACGACGCACATCATCGAGCTTTCCGTCGATGGATACGAGCAGTTGCTTCAGCTCCTTGGCTTCTTGCTGCCGTGCGAGTTGAGCCATCACTCCTGCAGCACCTGAGAGGACGGCAGGGTTCGTGAGGAAGGATGCCGGGCCATCCTCAACCTGAATCCACTTGCTGATGGAGCCCGGATCGCCGAGCATGGCGTGACTGATTCCCTTGGTCTTGGTGGGCATCAGACCAAACTCCTTGACCTGCTCGGCTGACTCCTTCGTGAGCCGCACGTAGCTTCCAGCGTTCTCAACGACCCGGGCCGCGGAGTCGGCGAGCTTCGAGCCGCTGTCGAGGGCTGCTCCGAGCTTGACGAGCGGAAGGTCCTGAGCGAGCGACAAGAGCCCCACGGAGCCCAGGAAGCGTTCGACCGCAGACGGCTCTCCGATCACAGCGAGCCCCTCGCCGTCATGAATCAGTTCGACTCCGTGCGCTGTCGGAACGGCATCGTCACAGTCACCGCGTCGCTCATCAAGGCCGTTGCCCTCGCCAGCGACTTGCTCGGGCGCGTCTTCCATGTGCGTCCTCCTCCTCGCCGGTGACTGCCTCGTGCCTCCCTCCGACGCCTCCACCAAGTATGTCAGCCACCTCCGACAACGCCTGGGGTCTTCAGCGCACCTTGCCATCACACGACTTACGAGGAGGCCGACCGTGCCCACGTTCTTCGATTCCGCCGCCGACGCCGCGGAGGCGTCCGAGGCTCTGCGGGGTCTCGCGCACGCAAGCCGCACGTTCGATCAGCCCGCGCAGATGTACGGGGTGATCGGTGACCTGTCCTCTGGGATGCGGTCGCTGCGCCAGGTGCTGGAACAGCTCGCTGACGTGCACGAGAGGAAGGTGGCGCATGCGTTCAACGACGACGGCGACCACGCAGCCGGAGTGCGGGATGCGCTCGCGACGGCGGAGGAGCTGCGCCGGTCTGCGCGTCTGGTGGATCAGGCCTACGACCGGCTCGCGGAAGGGTTCGTTGCGGCGGGGCGGATCGCGTGGCATCCCGAACCCGCCGTCGAAGAGACGGTGCCGTCGCGGTGGATCACCGTGGTGTTCCTTCAAGGCGACGAGGCCGACCGGCCGTTGCGCATCCTCGGCGAGCTGGGTCACGTCGATGCGGTGGACTACCTCGCCCAGTGGGACTACGGCGAAGAGACCACGCAGGCGGCGTTGGAGAACGGGTACGTCTACGACGAACCCGGCGAGCGCACCAACGATCGGGTGATGATGTCCGGCGACTACGCGCTGGTCGTCAACCCGCACGTCGGGTACGTGTCGCTGCTGCGCCGCCACCCCGCACCCGACGCGAGTGCCGAACCGATCGACGAGCGGTCGCCGACACAGGACGGGCCGGAACTGCTGGTCTCGTACTCCTCGCCGGGTGCTCCGAAGCGTCGCGACCTGCCGCAAGCGAAGCAGGGGCGGTCGTGGTTCGAGCCCGCCAAGATCACCGCCGTCCGCGAGTCACGAGGGCTGGGACTGTGAACCAGGATCGAGAGCGGCTCCACACTGCCGTGCTGGTCGCGCCGTCGAAGGAACGCCGCAAGCTCCGCAAACAGCGCCGCCGCGCCGAAGCACGCCTCCACGCCGAACAGCGCAAGGCCGAACTCGCCGCCACGAAAGCCAAGGCCGAGGCGGAGCGGGCGGAGCGACGCGCCACGATCTACCTGCCCAAGAGCGGCGAGCCGGGAGCGGCGCAGCTCAGGACGCCGGGACGGTTCCGGCTCCCGCGCCACCAGGACACCTCCGCGACCTTGGCGGGGGCGTACCCGTTCGTCGCCGAAGGCGGCCTCGGTGCCGACGGTGTGTTCGTCGGCCAAGACCTCTACTCCGGCGGCTCCTTCGTGTACGACCCGTGGGTGCTGTACGCGCGCGGCATCATCACCGCCCCCAACGTGGTGCTGGCCGGGATCGTCGGCTCCGGCAAGTCCTGCCTCGCGAAGTCCCTCTACACGCGGTCGTTGCCGTTCGGTCGCAGGGTCTACGTCCCCGGTGATCCGAAGGGTGAGCACACCGCTGTCGCCAACGCCGTCGGCGGCAGGGCCATCGTCCTTGGCCACGGCCTCAATACCCGGCTGAACCCTCTCGATGAGGGCCATCGCCCTTCCGGGTTGTCGGATGAGCAGTGGGCCTCCACCGTCGCCGCCAGACGCCGTGATCTGATCGGCGCGCTGGCGGAGACGGTGCTGGCGCGGGGGTTGTCGCCGTTGGAGCACACCGCGATCGACCTGGCGTTGACGCAGACGGTGCGGGAGAACGAGGTGCCGATCCTGCCGATGGTCGTTGACCGCATCCTCAACCCCAGCACCGACCCCAACGGCCGCCTGGCCGAAGACGGCCGGCTCGTCGGTCATGCCTTGCGTCGTCTCGTTGCTGGTGACCTCGCGGGACTGTTCGACGGCCCCTCCACCGTGACATTCGACCCGAGTCTGCCGATGATCTCGCTCGACCTGTCGCGGGTGACGGAGAACTCGACGCTGATCTCGGTGTTGATGACGTGTTCGTCGGCGTGGATGGAATCGGCCCTGCTCGATCCGAATGGTGGGCAGCGGTGGGTGATCTACGACGAGGCCTGGCGGCTGATGTCCCACCCCGCGCTGCTGCGGCGGATGGATGCGCACTGGCGGCTCGCCCGGCACTACGGGATCGCGAACATGCTGATCTTCCACAAGCTCACCGACCTCGACAACGTCGGCGACCAGGGTTCAGCCATGCGCTCACTCGCCAACAGCCTGTTGGCGAATGCGGAGACGAGGATCGTGTACCGGCAGGAATCCGACCAGCTCGGACCCACCGCCCAAGCTCTCGGCCTGACCGGCACCGAGCAGCAACTCCTCCCGAATCTCGGCGTCGGCCAAGGGCTCTGGCGGATCAAGGCCAGGAGCTTCGTGACCCAGCACCAGCTCCACCCTGCCGAGCTCGCGTTGTTCGATACGAGCTCTCGCGCGGCTGGGGGCCACCGATGAACCTCTCACGGGGCCCACACCACGCCCGCGATCACGAGCCCGAGGTGCCCGTCGATCTGCCGAATGTGGTCGTCACCGTCGCTGCCGACGGCACTCTCACCGCAGCCGTCGACGGCATCGCCCACCCGCAACCTTCTGCCGGGGCGTGGACTCGGGCGACGTTCGGGCCGCTGATGGACGAGATCACGAAAGACCGCACCGTTTCGGTCAGGGTCGAGGTCCGCGAGTGCGACGGCGGCGTCTTCACCGACATCATCCACGCCCGCAAACCAGCTCCACGCGCCCGAGCCGCCGAGCAGGAACCGGTGCCGGGCACGCGGCGAGGTCGCCGCGCCGCCATGCCACGGGCCCTGCGGCTCATGGAAGTTGATGGCGAGGGGTTCGTGCCGGGCGAGGATGTGGCTGTCGCGGTCATAGTGAGCCACACCGACGCCGCCCACACGGGGACAGCTCGGGTGCTGGTCGATCTCGACGACCTCCCGCCCGACGCGACGGGCGAGGTGATCCTGTTCGGGCGCATCTCGGGCACGACCGCGATCCGGCGGCTGCAGTGAACCCGAGACAGGGCGGGAGCATGGGCGACGAACTCACCAACGCCGCCCTCATCGCCCTGATCGGGGCCTTCGGACTCGCGCTCATCCTGCGCGGCGCCGGTTCATTGGCCGCGTTCCTCTCCGGCACACCCCAACCACAGGCAGGTCCGGCGTCGGGGCTCGGGGTGCTGTTCAACCCCGCCGACCCCGCTGGGGCGCTCGATGCGGAAAGTCTGAGTCCGGTCGTCTACTGGGTCGTCACGACCCTGCTGCTCGCGGGGCTCGTCGTCGGGGCTGCGTGGGTGTGGATGTGGCTTCGCCGCCACAATCGCAAGGTCGAGACGGACCCGCACCGCCTCGCCGGGATCGCGACTGCGCACGAGGTCAAGACCACGGCATCCGCGAAGGCACTCCTGCGCCGCGCTGGAACGCTCCGCCCGACCTTGACCACGCCGACCCCGGCAGATGTCGGCTACCTGCTCGGTTCGAGCCGTGGCAGGGGGGTGTGGGCGTCGGTGGAGGACTCGATCCTGCTGATCGGCCCGCCCCGCTCGGGCAAGACCTTGCATGTCGTCGTCAACGCGATCCTCGACGCACCCGGCGCGGTCGTCACCACCTCAACCAGACCGGAGAACCTCACCGCCACGCTGCGCGCTCGTCGTCGCACGGGTGGGCCGGTCGCGGTGTTCGACCCGCAACACCTGGCTGAGGGCATCCCCGCCGGGCTGCGCTGGTCGCCCGTGCGCGGGTGCCAGGACCCGCTGACCGCGATGATCCGCGCCAACGGCCTCGCCGCCGCCACCGGCCTGTCCTCCGGGGGCGTGGAGTCCGGCGGGTTCTGGGAAGGCAAGACCCGTACCGCGCTCCAAGCCTTGTTGCACGCCGCCGCGCTCGACAGCCGCCCGCCCGCTGAGCTGTTCCGGTGGACCCTCGATCCCAGCTCTGCGGCCGAGGCCGTCGCGATCCTGAACTCGAACCCGAACGCCGCGATGGGGTGGGGCGACTCCCTCGGCGCGATGATCGACGCCGACCCCAAGACCCGCGACAGCATCTGGCAAGGCGTCTCCCTCGCCCTCGCAGCCCTCGCTGACCCCCGCGTGCTCGATGCCGTCACACCCGGACCACACGAACACTTCGACCCCGAAACCTTCCTCACCCAGCACGGCACGCTCTACCTGCTCGCCACCGGAGCAGGGGCCGGCGCGTCCGCCGCGCTCGTCGCCGCGTTCGTGGAAGACCTCATCGAAACCGCCCGCCGTCTCGCCGCCCGGTCACCCGGAGCTCGACTCGACCCGCCCCTACTGCTGGCACTCGACGAGATCGGAAACCTCGCACCCCTGCCGTCGATGCCGATGCTGATGGCCGAAGGCGGCGGCACCGGGATCACGACCATGCCCGTGTTGCAGTCACTCGCCCAAGCCCGTGACCGGTGGAGCGAGAACCAGGCCAGCGCGATCTGGGACGCCAGCATCGTCAAGATCATCCTAGGTGGCGCGTCCAGCAGCCGCGACCTCCAAGACCTCTCCACATTGATCGGCGAGCGCGACGAGTACACCGACAGCGTGACCCTCGGCGACCGCGGCACCCGCTCGAACCAGCGCTCCGTGCGGCGGGTTCCGATCCTGCCACCCGACCGCATCCGCACCCTGCCCTTCGGCACAGGGATCACCCTGCTGCGCTCCGCGCCACCCATCGTCACCGACCTACGCGCCTGGCCCGACCGTCCCGACGCTGCCCAGCTCCGCGGCGACCGCGCCGAGCTCGAAGCGCTCCTGCGCCGCCCCGCACCCTGACGCGGGGGTTGGGTGCTGGGGCGCACCTACCTAGTACAGCGGCCACGACGAATTGGCCGCCTGAGATCAGGAGGACAGCCTCATGGCCATTCACACGCAGGAGTCCCTCTCGGGATTCATCGCTTCCGACCCGCTGCTCACGCAGACCGCCAAGGGAGACGCACGGTTCTTCGCCCGGATCGGCAAGGAGCACTTCCGTCGCGAAGAGGACGGCTCGTTCACGCAGACCGAGACGACCTACCACCATCTCGTGATGTTCGGCCGCTCCGCCGAGCACGCCCACGCGAACTTCGTTCCGGGTGACAACTTCGTCGCCGAGGGATACACACGCGAAGTCAACTATGAGCGCAACGGCCAGGCGGTCGAGACCGAGGAGTTCGTCGCCAAGAAGATCGGCCACGACGCGGCCCGCACCCGCTATGAGGTGGACCGTTCGCCCCGTAACTCGATGGCTCGCGAGACCGCCGCATACGAGCCGCCGCAGCGATCGACGCCGACGGCGCAGGCTTCGGCCGTCAGCATGTGACCGGCGGTGACGACGATGAGCGAACAGCACCCCGATGCTCCGCGCATCGACCGGCCCGAAGCCGACGAACCTGACGTATTCGACGGACCGCCCCGCGTCACGAACGCCGACATGCCCGAGCCCCCGCATCCGGTGAACTGGAACCTTCTGACCGCCCACGAGTTGGAGCAGGAATGGCTCGCGCTCAACCGTTGGGTGGACTGGCTGCGACGCACCTACGGTCTCCAGGCGTCGGTGGTGCCGCCGTTTTGGCACCATCACCCAGAACTCGTGTGGGAGCTCTCCGCGCTGCATCTGCACTGGCTCGCCGCCTACGACCCCGAGCAGGATGCGTCAGCACCGCTTGGCTGGCATCGCGATTTCGCCGACGCGCGCGAGCGGCTCCGTTACTGGGTCACGGCCTGCGGCACGCGCGGCGATCGGGACCGCCCGACCCGTCAGGCGTTCTGGCCCGGCGAGGCGCCACAGGCCCCGATTGAGGACATGACGTTCGACGACCGCGACGCCGAGTTCGTCGAGTTCGTGATCGCGCAGGTCCGCAGGCGCCAGGAAGCGGAAGACGAGTTCTACGCGACCCTCGGCGACGATGACGAAGCTCCGTAGACCGATGAGCCGTTACACCAAGAAGACTGATCGCCGCCCGTACGAGGAGCGGTCGTTCTCCGTCCGAGCCGTTCACCGCGACCGTGCCGATCTGCACAAACTCGCCGAAGTCCTCATCCGGCTGACGTTGCAGGAGACCGGCGAGAGCAGAGCCGCCCGCGCGACGGCCCGAGCACCCGACACCTACCGCGCGGACTCGGTTGTCCTGGCCGCGTCCGAGGCGGCCAGGTAGAATCAACGTACAAGCCTCGCGATGCGGGGTGTTGTGGCCCAAACCTCGTCATCTGGCGGGCAACACGCACCGAGACTCGATTCGGGTCTCGCCCTACAGCCTTCATCGGCTGCTCTCACGATCAACACTCCTCCCCACGGCAACGGGGAGCGCGAGGGTCGAACCGCGTGAGAGTGAGCCCCCGATGACCGCCGTCGCCGACGATCCAACGGCCAGCCTGATCGACCCACCAAAGGGCGGTGCTGTCGCCGTGTCCTACCTGCGGGTATCCACCCGGGAGCAGGCGGAGAAGGGCGGCACCGACGAGGGGTTCTCGATCCCCGCGCAACGCGAAGCCACCCGCCGCAAGGCAGAGCAGCTCGGGGCGGGCATCGTCGAGGAGTTCATCGATGCGGGCGCCTCGGCCAAATCTGCCGACCGGCCCGAGCTGATGCGGATGATCCAGTACGTCAAGGCCAACAAGGTCTCGTACTGCATCGTCCACAAGGTCGACCGGCTTGCCCGCAACCGCGCCGACGACGTGAGCATCCACCTCGCCCTTCAACAGTGCGGGGTCATGCTCGTCTCCGCGACGGAGAACATCGACGAGACGCCCTCGGGGATGCTGCTGCACGGCATCATGTCCACGATCGCCGAGTTCTACAGCCGCAACCTGGCCACCGAGGTCGCCAAAGGCATGAACCAGAAAGCCATCGGCGGCGGCACCAATGGGAAGGCCCCCATCGGCTACCTCAACGTCCGCACGCGCGACGAGCTGGGACGTGAGCTGCGCACGATCGAACTCGACCCTGAGCGGGCACCGCTGATCGAGTGGGCCTTCAAGGCATACGCCTCCGGGGACTGGAGCGTCAGCCAACTCCACGACGAGCTCACCTCACGGGGGCTGCGGAGCCTGCCGACACCGAAGCGACCAGCCAAGCCGCTGGCAGTGTCCAGCGTCCACCGGCTCCTGACAAACCCGTACTACAAGGGCGATGTCATCTACCGAGGCACCCGCTACAAGGGCAACCACCCGACGCTGATCCCCGCCGAGGTCTGGTACCAGGTTCAGTCCGTGCTCACCGCGCACCAGTGCGCCGTCGAAGCGACCCAAGTCCACGGCCACTACCTCAAGGGCACGGTCCATTGCGGACAGTGCGGCTCGCGGCTCATCGTCTCCAACGCGAAGAACCGCCACGGCAACGTCTACTGCTACTTCGTGTGCTCCGGTCGGCACTCCAAGCGCACCGACTGCAGCCGCCAGGCCATGCTCATCGAGGACGTCGAGAAGCTCGTCGAGGACTACTACAAGCGCGTCCAGATCACCCCGGCCCAGCAGGACGCGCTCGCCGGGATGCTGCACCACGAGTTCGACCGACTCATGGCCGCCGAAACCGACGAGCTCGCCCGGCTCACCGCGAACCGCGATCGGCTCGAAGGCGAGCAAGACCGGCTCATGCAAGCTCACTACGCCGACGCCATCCCGCTGAGCGTCCTCAAACGCGAGCAGGACCGCATCACTGCGGAGCTCGACAAGGTGACCCGGCGCATCGACGCCCACTACGGCGACTATGCCGACGCCCGCGCGCACCTCGACGACGCGTTCGGGCTCCTCGCGAACTGCGCCGACATCTACGCCCGCTGCGACGACACGAACCGGCGGCTATGCAACCAGGCATTCTTCACCAAGGTCTTCATCGACGAGGACAACGAGCTGCGCGTCGAGCACAACCGGCCCTTCGAAATGCTGCTCGACCCGCAGGTCAACGCCAACGCGCTGACCTGGGCCGCAGATGCCGACAAGGCCCGAACCTCTACCAACATTGATGTTGGCAAGGGTTCGAGCCTTGTGCGTGGGGTGGAGCTGAGGGGACTCGAACCCCTGACCCCCTCGTTGCGAACGAGGTGCGCTACCAGCTGCGCTACAGCCCCTTGGTGCGGATGAAACTCTAACATCGAGAACCATCCGCGACCGAATCGGCCTATGCGCCGAGGATGCGCGGCTGGCGCAGTTGCTCGTCCCACGCGACCTCGTCGGCCTCGACCTCGATCGGCACCGGAACTTCACTGACCTCCATCGGAGGCGGCAAAGGGCGGTACGCCTTGGCCTTGAGCGTGTACGTCGGCGGCGGTACCGGCGTCGGCGCCCAGCCGTCTTCCGCGAACAGCGGATCAACCGGCTCGGCCTCCACGACCGCCACCGGCTCGAACGCCGACAAGTCGAACACGTCGTTCACGTCACTACTGCCGTTCACTCCGAGCGCAGCCGCAACGGGAGCGGGCTCTACATCGCGGGCGGGCACGAACTCCTGCGCCACCGGCATGGCCGGAACCTCAGGACGAGCGGCAACCTGAGCCTCGCGGGCGAGCTTCTCGCCCCGCTCACGCTCGCGGCGACGTGTGGCAGCGGCGCGGCTGCGGGCAGCGCGGCGGGCCAGGGTCGCTGCGCGCATCCGAGCGACGACGAGGCCGGCAACCGAGAGGGAGACGACCGGGACGATCCACGACAGAACCCCGAACACCGCCAGAACGCCGGTGACCAGGGCGACGAGCATCGAGGTGAGCAGCAGAACCGCGCGGACCTCGTGCATCGAGACTCCCGCGAACCGGCCCATCACGCCGAAAACCGGAGAGACGCGAGCGCGACCCTTGCGCAGAGTGGCGGAGACCGGCGAGGCGTCGACATCGATCGTGGGGCGCCCCTCGACGAGGGTGTGCGCCTGCACGGCGGAAGCGTGCGTGCGGCGAGTCGAGCCCGCGACGAGCGGGTGGTCGACACCGAGGCTCGTCGACGTGACGCGGCCGCGCGACTCCACGGTCGCGTTCGCAGCAGCGCGCCGCTGCAATACCCGCATCTGGGAGGAGAACCGATCGACGTTGCGCGCCGTCGCCAACTGTTCCCGTCGGCGTGCGACGTGGACAACGAGATACGTTGCCCACGAGGCGACCACGGCCACGAAAATCAGACTGCTCGGCGACACATGCTCACCGTACAGGGTTATGACCAGGCAGAACGACCGAAAAAGCGGTGTGTCGGCAACTAAATCACACAGATGTCATTCAGGTTTCTCCAAGGCACCCGGAGAGCGGGCCGACGCTGCAGAGAACCACGTGTCGAACATGCGCGAGCCCTCCAGATCTTCGGTCGTGACGGCGAACGCGCGGTGGTCGCGCCACTCCCCCTCCACGAAGAGATACCGGCGCCGGAGCCCCTCGTTACGGAACCCCAGTTTCTCCACCACCCGGAGGCTGGCGACGTTCTCGGGACGGATGTTGACCTCGACCCGGTGGAGTCCGAGCCCCGTGAACGCGTGGTCGACGAGGGCGGCCAGGCACATCGGGGCGATCTCGAGGCCCGCGTAGCGCTGCCCGACCCAGTACCCGGCGGTGCCCGAGAGTTGCGCGCCCCAGGTGATGCCTGACAGGTGCATCTGCCCGACCAGGCGAGGGCCCCATTGGATGACGAACGGCTGCATCGTGCCATCGCGGCCGGCAGCGTCGTAATGGCGCACGAGGCGTCTGAACCCGAGTCGTCGGCCCGGTACGGGCGGCTCCGATTCCCACGGGGCGATCCAGCCGCTGTTGTCGTCGCGCAGCGCCTCCCATTCGTCACGATCGCGCTGGCGCAAGGCGCGCAGCACGAGGTGACCTCCGCTCGGCCGCGGCAACGTCAATACGTGCGGCCATAAGGCGGCACTCACACGCGCTCACTTCCGGGGCGTTCGCCTCTCCCGAGTTCTGCCAGCAGGTGCGGCAACACCGTCGCCAGCACATCCAGTCCATCCCGCACCGCACCCACGGATCCCGGAAGATTCACCACAACGCTGCCTGTGGCAATACCGGCCAGCCCTCGCGAGAGAACCGACGTGAGCACCCCCCGGCTCACCCCCAGCGCACGGACGGCCTCGGGAATGCCCGGAAGCTGCACGTCGAGGAGCGGCTCGGTCACATGCGGAGTGAGATCGCGCGCAGAAACACCCGTGCCACCCGAGGTCACGACGACTGCGGCGCCCGAGTCGATCGCCTCCGCGAGTGCCCGCCCCACGGCATCGCCATCGGGAACGACGCGCGCGTCGGCGACCTCGAATCCCCAACGGCGGAGCAGGTCGACGGCCACGGGGCCCGATCTGTCCACGTACTCGCCGGCCGAGGCCCGGTCGGAGCACGTGATCACGACGCCGGGGCGACCCTTGCCGAACGGATGCGCGTGAACCGCAGCGTCGCGGTAGAGGTCGCTCGCGCTGGGAGCCGCGGGCCGGTCGTGGCCGGCGTGTCCCCCGTGACCGGATCGACCGGCATGCCCGGCGTGCCCGTGGGGGCGATCGGAGTGCGTCACTCGGACTGCTCCTGCCAATCACCGGAGCGGCCTCCGGACTTGGCGGTGACCCGCACGTCGGTGATGCGTCCGTGCTTGTCGACGGCCTTGATCATGTCGATGAGCGTGAGCGCCGCGACGGTGACGCAGGTCAGAGCCTCCATCTCGATACCCGTGCGGTCAGCGGTGCGAACGGTGGCCGCGATATCGACGCGGTCGTCGCCTACCTCGAGGTCCACCTCCACCGCATGTACGGCAACCGGGTGGGCGAGCGGCACGAGGTCCGGGGTGCGTTTGGCGGCCTGGATGCCGGCGATCCGTGCCACCGCCAGCGCGTCGCCCTTCTTCACCGTGCCTTGCCGCAACGCCTCGATCGCCGCCTCCGACAGCAACACCGCTCCCGTGGCGGAGGCCGAGCGTGCCGTGACGGGCTTGCCCGAGACGTCAACCATGCGAGCCGCACCGTCGTCGCGGATGTGGGTGAGTCGGGCGCTCATGCGTCTCCTCCGGAGGTCGTGACCACAGCCCGTTCGCGGCGCTCGCCGCCGTCAAGGCCGCTGAACTGGGCGGGCGTGACCGCGCCGTCGATGAACACGAGGCAGTCGAACCGCCGCTCGCCGTCGAGCCCTGGCTCGTCATCGGTGTCAGAGGTCGCGGGCACGATGAGCAGCCCATCAGCCTCCGCGAGGCCGGCGAGCATGTGCGATCCCTGGCCGCTCACGACGGAGGCGACCCAACCATCGTCGGTCTCGCGGAGACGGGCGCGTTGGTACTGGGTGCGCTCGCGTCGAGCGGGCACCGCACCTTCGACACGCACCCTGACCAGCGGCAACCCGGTGGGCTCGGCGCCCGACATCCGCTGCAGTGCGGGGAGTACGAAGACGTGGAACGAGACGTATGCGCTGACGGGGTTGCCGGGCAGCGTGAACACGGGCACCCGCGCACCCGCCTGCTCCGCAGCCGCCTGCTGTGCGCCTGCAGGCCCAGCCAGCTCGATGACGCCAAAGCCCTGTGGCTTGCCCGGCATCATCGCGATCTTGTCGAAGCGCACGCCGCGGTCGGTGAGCGCGGCTTTGACCGCGTCGTAGACCCCCATGCTCACGCCTCCGGTGCTGATCACGGCGTCGGCCCCGGCGGCGGCGCCCTCGGCGAGGGCGGCGAGTACGGCCTCCGTCGTGTCGTGCACGCCGGTGAGGCGCACCGATTCGTAGCCGTAGGCGTCGAGCAGGGCTTCGAGCATCGCTCCGTTGCTGTCGACCACCTCACCGAAACCGGGCACCCGCCCCACCTCGACGAGTTCGTCGCCCGTAGACATGACCAGCACCTTCGGCCGGGGGTGGGCGCGTACGCGCCCGCAACCGGAGGCGGCCACGAGCGTGAGTTCGCGTACCCCGAGCACCGATCCTGCCTGGAGCACCTCGTCTCCGCGCCGCACGTCCTCGCCCGCGCGACGGATGTGCCGCCCAGGCTCCGCGCCATGCTGCACCTGCACGACATCGGCGCCCCCGTCGGTGTGCTCGACCTGGATGATCGTGTCTGCCCCCTCGGGCACGGGCGCACCGGTCATGATGCGGAAGGCCCGCCCCGCTCCCACGGAGGTCGGGGTGCGTGCGCCGGCGGGCAGGTCACCAACGACGGGCAGCGACACGGGCCGCTCGGGAGTCGCCTCGGCGACGTCGGCGGCGCGAACCGCGTACCCGTCCATCGCGGAATTGTCGAAGCCGGGCAAGTCGACGGCACTGAGAACGGGCTCGGCGACGACGAGCCCGCGCGCCGCACGAAGCGGCAGGTCGACGGGCTCGAGCGGGGCCACATCCGCGAGGATGCGCGAACGGTGATCGGCGACGCTGAGCATGCGCACCACGATAGACGGCACGCGTGGTGGCGCACCCGGCCATGGCGGAGACCCCGGTCGAGCCACTAGGCGTCGGCCGAACCCGGTATGGCCCTCACGACATGCGACGATGCATCTCCCTCGGCCCACCAGTGAAGGTGCAGAATCGGCACAACGGCGCGCGGGCGAAGGAGGGGGCGATGGGTGGGTCCCTCGGAACCCTGAACGTCGATGCCCTCGGCCCCATCCTTCTCATCTCGGCGCTCGTGCTCATCGTGGCCGTCGCCGCCGTGCGCCTGTCGGTGCGCACGGGCCTGCCCTCGCTGCTGCTCTACCTCGCGATCGGGTTGGCGCTCGGTGACGCGGGGCTGGGGCTGCACTTCGAATCCCTGGGCTTGAGCCGGTTTCTCGGCTACGTTGCGCTCGTGTTCATCCTCATCGAGGGTGGCATCACGACGAGGTGGAGCGACATCCGTAAGTCGGTGGCGCCTGCTGCGCTGCTGGCCACGGTGGGCGTGGTGGTGTCGATCGTCGTCGTTGCGGCCGCCGCGCATCTGTTGCTCGGCATCCAGTTGCACGTGGCGTTGCTCATCGGCGCGATCCTCAGTTCCACCGACGCGGCGGCCGTGTTCTCGGTGCTGCGCGAGGTGAACCCGTCACGGCGCCTCTCGGGTGTGCTGGAGGCGGAGTCGGGTTTCAACGACGCACCCGTCGTGCTCGTCGTCGTCGCGCTGAGCGACCACCTCGCCCGCGGCGGGACCGATCTACCCGTGACGTTGATCGTGCTGCTCGTGCTCGCCGAGCTGGTCGGCGGAGCATTCATCGGCGTGGGCATCGGCTGGGCGGCGGGACGCGTGATGGCGCAGCTCGGCTCCACCGCCTCCGGCCTGTTTCCCATCGGCGTAATCGCTTGGACGCTTCTCTCCTACGGCCTCGCCGCCCTCACCCACACCAGCGGCTTCTTGGCCGTCTACCTGTGCGCGCTCGTGCTCGGCAACACCCAACTCCCCCACCGCACCACGACCCGCGGGTTCGCGGAGGCGCTCGGCTGGCTGGCCCAGATCGGCCTGTTCGTCATGCTCGGCCTGCTCACGACCCCGGCCGAGCTGGCCACGCAATTCGCACCCGCCATCGTGCTCGGCGCGGTGTTGTTGCTGCTCGCGAGACCGCTGTCGGTGCTGGCCTCGACGGTGTGGTTCGGGTTCGGGGTACGCGACCAGATCTTCCTGTCGTTCGCCGGCCTGCGGGGAGCCGTGCCGATCGTGCTCGCGACCGTGCCGGTGATCACCGGGGTGCGGGGCGTGGAGTGGATCTTCAACCTCGTCTTCGTGCTGGTCATCGTGTTCACTGTCGTGCAGGCGCTACCGATGCCGTACGTGGTGCGGTGGCTCGGGGTAGTCGACCAGGCGGAGCCGCACGACGTCGACATCGACTCGACACCCCTGGAGCGGGCGGGCGCCGAACTCATCGACATCACGGTCGGTCGCAACTCGGGCCTGCGAGGCATGTCGGTGCGCGAGCTGCGGCTGCCTGGGCGGGCCGACGTGTCGATGATCGTGCGCGACGGCGAAACCATCGTCCCCGACGACGAATGGGTGTTCTACACCAATGACCAGGTGCTCCTCGTCTGCCCCACCAAACACCGCACCGCGGTGACGACGCGGATCCTCGCGATCGACAGGCACGGACGCCTCGCGGGTTGGGCGCCCGGCGAGGCCGCCTACCACCGCAAGCTGCATACCCGCGGCCCCATCGGACGCCCTGAACGCACGCGCGACGATCAGGTCTAGCCTCGTCTTCCGGACCACTCCGGCAGCGGGCGTCACCTGCACGTACACTTCTTGACGCCCTGCAGGAACCGGCGAAAGAACGAGGCATGCCCACCTATCCCTACACGTGCAAGGACTGCGGACACGCCTTCGAGATCGTGCAGTCCTTCACCGACGACGCACTCACCGAATGCCCCGAATGCGGCGGTGACCTGCGCAAGGTGTTTTCCTCGGTCGGCGTCGTGTTCAAGGGATCCGGCTTCTACCGCAACGACTCCCGCACCTCTGGCAAGAGCGGTTCGGGCTCGGGCGGCAGCGCCTCAACTACGAGCGACAGCTCCGGCACGTCGGATTCGTCGTCGAGTTCAGGTTCTTCCCCGAGCTCTTCGAGCTCTTCGAGTT
>JAUNUP010000034.1 GCA_030538115.1 Dermatophilus congolensis
CGCACACGTCGAAGGGGCGCCACCCGCTGTGGGTGGCGCCCCTTCGACGTGTGCGGCGCTGCGAAATCCTGCGACGCAGGCGCGTCAGCGTTCGTAGGTGATCGACGTGATCGAGGTGATGCGGGTGAGAATCTGCACCCGCAACGAGGCCGGCGCGCTCTCGCAGTGGCACGACCTGCGGATGAGGCTCTTGAGAACGAGGTCGCGCTCGTACTCCGTGAGGCACTCCGGGCACTCGGCCAGGTGCGACTTGATGCGCTCACAATCGCCGGGCGTCAGTTCGTCATCGATGTAGGCGAAGACGTTGCGCCCCAGTTCGGAGCAGTCGAAGGGCAGATCGGCCGTCGCGCCGGAGGCCGTGTTCGCCAGGTCGTCGGGGCTCACGCGTCTGCCCCCTTCGCTGCCGCGTAGCCGCGCTCGGCCGCGTAATCGGTGAGCAACTCGCGCAGTTGGCGGCGGCCCCGGTGCAGACGCGACATCACGGTGCCGATCGGCGTCTCCATGATCTCGGCGATCTCCTTGTACGCGAACCCCTCGACATCGGCGAGGTAGACCGCGATGCGGAAGTCTTCGGGGATCTCGGCCAACGCCCTGGTCACATCGCTGTCGGGCAGGTGGTCGAGCGCCTCCGCCTCGGCCGAGCGCAGCCCCTTGCTCGTGTGCGACTCGGCACGCGCGAGCTGGTAGTCCTCGATATCGCTCGCGTCGGACTGCTGCGGCTGCCGCTGCCTCTTGCGGTACGTGTTGATGAACGTGTTCGTGAGAATCCGGTAGAGCCACGCCTTGAGGTTGGTGCCCGGGCGGTACTGGTGGAACGCCGCGAACGCCTTGGCGAACGTCTCTTGCACCAGGTCTTCGGCGTCGGCCGAGTTGCGGGTCATGCGCAGAGCCGCGCTGTAGAGCTGGTCGAGGTAGGTCATCGCCTCGGCCTCGAACCGGGCGACGCGCTGCTCGTGCGTCTCGTTGGCGACGTCGACCACGGGGGCTTCGTCGACCGGGGTCGACGCGGCGGCCGCTGCCGCGTCTGCGGGCGCGTCGTCGGTGGGAGCGGTGGAACGGCTCTTTTGAGGACTCATCACCGTACAGACTAGGGGCTCGGCGGCACGTCCGCCTCGCGCGTCGATGCCGGGCGCCACGTCGTGGGCCGCATCAGGTGCGAGAACGAGCACGAGGCACTCCCTCCGCGCCTCCGTTCGACGGGGGGCGCTTGGTTGCGATGGTCGGCGCCTGCCGGAGCGGTGGCGCTGTCGACCGTCTCAACGCCGGGCAGCGCGCCCCTCATTCCCCGATGATCTCGCCCGTCGCCGGGTCGACCGCGCCGACCAACTCGTCGAGGCCCAGGGGGCGGAGCAGGCCGGGACCGTTGTTCCGCATGCTGCCCACGGCCCTGTCGACCGGGTACGCCTCGAACCGGCCCGGAGCCGCGGGGCGCAGAAGGTCTGCGACGTCGGCCGTCTCCACGAGCGAGGGGTCGAGCCAGGCAGCCCAGTTCGCCGGATCGACGACGAGGGGCTGGCGGTCGTGGATGCGGTCGAGACCCGGCTCCGCAGCTTGGGTGATGATCGTGAACGTGACCAGCCACGCGAGAGGGTCGCCCTTCTCCCCCGCCGGGTCGCGCCAGAACTCGTAGAGTCCGCCGAAGGTCAACGGCGCACCGTCTGCGCGGCTGGTGAAGAACGGTTGCTTGCGGGGCTTGCCCTTCGCATCGAGGGCGGTCGGGCTCACCTGCCACTCGTACCAGCCGTCTGCCGGGATGAGACACCGGCGCTGGTGGGCCGGTTTGCGATACGAGGGCTTCTCGAGCACGGTCTCGACGCGGGCGTTCGTCATCTTCATGCCCGTACGCAGATCCTTCGCCCACGGCGGCACGAGCCCCCACGTCAGCAGTCGCAGGCTCCGTTCGACGGGCGCCTCGCCCGTCTCCGCCGTCTGTGCCCCGGCCTCCCCGTCTGCCGACGAGTCGCCTCCGTCAGCGACCCGACGCGTGAGCACGACCCGCGCGTTCTTGCCGGGGGCCATGTTGTAGTCAGGGGTGCCAGCAGGGGGATTCTGCGGGTTGACCAGCACCGATCGCACCGGCTCGGAGGTGCGGTCGGCATCGACCTCCAGCTCCTCGACGAGGTCGTCGGTGGCCTTGCTCGCCGCGTATCGTCCGCACATCGACGTGTCTCTCCTTCGCCGTCGCCTCGCCCGATCATCCGCCCGCTGCCGGAGTGCAGCGTCTACCGTAGGTGCATACGATTCACCACAGGTTGCGGCGCCTCGGCCCGCACTCACGTTTTTCGTCGACTCCACGAGAAGGAGATCTCATGGCCATCGTCCGCAGACTCGCTCGTCCCATGCTCGCAGCCATCTTCGTCACCGGAGGCCTTGAAGCGCTGCGGCACCCGGGCGGCCGCGTCGAGAAGGCCGCTCCGCTCGTGGGCCAGCTCGCCGAGGCCACCGGCATGCCGGACGACCCGGAGCTGGCGGTGCGCACCAACGGCGCACTCATGTTCATCGGCGGCGCCATGCTGGCGACCAACCGCTTCCCGCGTCTGACGAGCGCGCTGCTCGCCTCCTCGCTCATCCCCACCACCTATGTGGGACACGACTTCTGGAACAAGACCGGCGACGCAGTGGTGCCCGACCGGGTGCAGTTCTTCAAGAACCTCGGCCTCCTCGGCGGGCTGATCCTGGCCGCCGTCGACACCGAGGGCAAGCCCGGCCTCACGTGGCGGGCGCAGAACGCCACCAAGGTCGCCAAGCGCGAAGCCCGTCTCGCCGCGGCAGAAGCACGCCTGGCCCTCAAGTGATGCGTCCATCGGGGCTGCCGTTCTACCGAGCGGCAGCCCCGATCCGCACCCGCAACCATGCTCATCCACTCTCGAGAACACCGGAAACACTGAGAACTCGTGCCTGACACTCCCGCGTGGCCCGCGCCCGCCGCCGTCGACATCCCCGCTCCCTTGGATGCCGTGGTGCGCCTGCCGGGCAGCAAATCCCTCACCAACCGATACCTCGTGCTCGCGGCTCTCGCCGCCGACGAATCGCGTCTACGGGCACCGTTGCGTTCACGTGACACGGTGCTCATGGCCGAGGGGCTCGCCTCCCTCGGCGCCACGATCACCGACCTGCCCGGCGACGACCCGGCGATGCCCGACTGGCTCATCACCCCGGGGCCTGTGCGGGGCGGAGTCGAGGTCGACTGCGGGCTGGCCGGCACCGTGATGAGGTTCTTGCCCGCCGTCGCGGCGCTGGCCGACGGTGCTGTTCGGTTCGACGGCGACCCCGGGGCGCGCGTGCGCCCGATGGGTGCCGTCGTGGAGGCGCTGCAGGGCCTCGGGGTCGGCGTCACCTCCGACGACGGGCGGCTTCCGCTCACGGTCACCGGCACCGGCCGTGTCGCCGGTGGCACGGTGACCATCGATGCGTCGGCCTCTTCGCAGTTCGTATCGTCGCTGCTCCTTGTGGGTGCACGCTTCGAGAACGGGCTCACGGTCGTGCACTCCGGACCGCCCGTGCCCAGCCGGCCGCACATCGAGATGACGGTCGAGGTGCTGCGTGACGCCGGAGTCGACGTCGACGACGCCGACCCGAACCGCTGGCGTGTCGAGCCAGGCGAGATCTACGCCCTCGACGTGGTGGTCGAGCCCGACCTCACCAACGCTGCACCCTTCCTCGCCGCCGCTCTCGTGGTCGGCGGCCGCGTGCACATTCCCGACTGGCCGCAGTACACGACGCAGGCCGGAGACGCGATCCGCGACATCCTCGACTCCATGGGCGCCGACGTGGCGCTCATGCGCGAGGGGCTCACCGTCTCGGGCACGGGCGAGTTCCACGGCGTCGACGTCGACCTCTCCGATGCCGGCGAACTCGCGCCTACCGTCGCCGCGCTCGCCGCCCTCGCCGACGGGCCCTCGCGCCTGCGCGGTATCGGTCACCTGCGCGGCCACGAGACCGACCGGCTGGCCGCGCTCGCCACCGAGATCAACCGACTGGGCGGCGACGTGACCGAGGAGGAGGACGGGCTGAGCATCCGCCCCCGCCCCCTCACCGGCGCGGTTCTCGACAGCTACGCCGACCACCGCATGGCGACTGCGGGGGCCGTGCTCGGCCTCAAGGCGCCCGGCACGCGCGTTGAAGATGTCGAGACCACGGCCAAGACCTTGCCGGGCTTCGCGTCGATGTGGTCGCGCATGCTCGGCGTCGCGGAGTCGAGTGGCACGAACGGCTCGGGCGCGCCTAGCGGGGCACGCACGTCGGCGAGCGCCGGGGCGTGACCACGTGAGACGCCCGTGACGCGCCGCCGTTCGTACGAGCATCTCGACGAGAGCGACGTCCGGGTCCGACCGGGACGCAGGGGCAGTCGTCCGCGCAGTAAAGACCGGCCCGCGCACGCCGACGCCGTCATCGGACGCGTCGTGCGTGTCGACCGCGGCCGCTTCACCGTGGTCGTCGACGGCGTCACCGTGATGGCGATGAAGGCTCGTGAGCTCGGCCGCCGGTCTGTGGTGGTCGGAGACGAAGTGGCGTTGGTCGGTGACGTCTCGGGCACGGAGGGGTCGCTCGCGCGCATCGTCAGGTCCGAGCCCCGCACCACGGTGCTGCGGCGCACCGCCGACGACACCGACCCTGTCGAGCGTGTCGTCGTCGCGAACGTCGACACGATGGTCATCGTCACCGCGCTGGCCAACCCCGAGCCCCGTCCGCGGCTCGTCGACCGGTGCCTGGTCGCTGCCTACGACGCCGGGATCGAGCCCTTGCTCCTGCTCACGAAGGCCGACCTCGCCGATCCGGCCGCGTTCGTCGCGCACTTCGCGCCGCTCGGGGTCGAGACGATCGTCAGCGGTCTCGCCGGCGGCACAGCCGACACCGAGCCCCCAGACGAGACGGATGCCGACTCCCACGACACGGCCCTGGAGCCTGCCGCCCTCGATGCTCTGCGCGCACGGCTCGCCGGCCGCGCCTCCGTGCTCGTCGGACATTCGGGCGTTGGCAAGTCGACCGTCGTCAATGCGCTCGTGCCGGGCCTCGGTCGGGCAACTGGGCACGTCAACGAGGTGACGGGTCGTGGGCGGCACACCTCCACCTCCGCCATCGCGGCTCCGATGCCGGGCGGCGAGGGCGGGTGGATCGTGGACACGCCCGGCATCCGCTCGTTCGGCCTCGCACACGTAGAGCCCGAGCGGATCGTGTCGCTGTTCGCCGATCTCGTGGAGGGCACCGAAGGCTGTCCGCGCGGCTGCTCGCACGACGAAGCCGAGTGCGGGCTTGACGAATTCGTCGAATCAGCCGAGGTGGAGGAGCGCGAAGCACTGCGCACGCGCCTCGGCTCCCTGCGCCGTCTGCTGCGCGCGCGACGCGGCGAAACCGACAGCACGGTCATCCACGAATCCCCGCCGCGGCCCTGAGATTCGCTCTATCGGTCTGTCCGAGAGGCTGTCACCGCGGGTACGGCAGATGTCACCATGGGTAGATGGCGAAGATCAAGCGGATGAACAAAGACCTCTACGAGGCCGAACTGCAGCGGCTGCAGCTCAAGCTCGTCGAGATGGAGGCCTGGGTCAAGGCCTCCGGATCCCGCCTGGTCGTCGTGTTCGAAGGCCGTGACGCGGCCGGCAAGGGCGGTTCGATCAAGCGGATCACCGAATACCTCAACCCGCGCACCGCGCGCATCGTCGCGCTCCCGGCCCCGACCGAGCGTCAGCGCACGCAGTGGTACTTCCAGCGCTACATCGAGCACCTGCCCGCTGCCGGGGAGATCCGGCTCTTCGACCGCTCCTGGTACAACCGGGCAGGCGTCGAGCGCGTCATGGGGTACTGCACGCCGGCCGAGCACCGCCGGTTCCTTGCCCAGGCCCCGATCTTCGAGCGCATGATCATGGAAGACGGGATCATGCTGCGCAAGTACTGGTTCTCGGTGAGCGATGCGGAGCAGCAGAGGCGCTTCCAGAGTCGCCTCACCGACCCGATGCGCCGCTGGAAGCTCTCCCCCACCGACCTCGAATCCATCACGCGTTGGGAGGAGTACAGCCGCGCCAAAGACGAGATGTTCGTGCACACCGACATCCCGGAGGCACGCTGGAACGTGGTCGACTCCGACGACAAGCGCTCGGCGCGGATCAACATGATCGCCCACCTGCTGCATTCGGTGCCATGGGAGCGGGTCGAGCAGCCCGAGATCGTGCTGCCGAAGCGCCCCGCGTCGACCGGTTACCGCCGCACCGACCGGAGCCTGCAACTCGAGGTGCCCGACCACGCCGCCGACGTCGTCAGCAACGGCAAGATCCTGGAAGACCCGGAGGACTGAGGCGGTAGCGGCGGTCCCGGCCGCGCCCAGCGGACCGGGGTCGGTGCGTCAAGCGACGAATGGGCGTGTCGTGCGGATAAGTTAGGCACGTGGCCGATTACACCGATGACCTGCGTCTCGCACACGTGCTCGCCGACACCGTCGAGCGGGTGACGATGCCGCGCTTCCGCTCCAACGAGCTGGTCGTCAAGTCCAAGCCCGACATGACCCCGGTCACCGACGCCGACATCGACGCCGAAGAGCTGATCCGCGGGCAGCTCAAGCGCGCGCGGTCGCGTGACGCGGTGCTCGGCGAAGAGGGTGGCGAGACCGGCGGAGGCTCGCGGCGCTGGATCATCGACCCGATCGACGGCACGAAGAACTATGTGCGCGGTGTGCCGGTGTGGGCCACGCTCATCGCCCTGTACGACGGTGAAGACCCGATCGTCGGCATCGTCGCTGCTCCCGCGCTCGGACGCCGTTGGTGGGCGGCCAAAGACGCTGGTGCGTACACGGGCCGCAGCCTTTCGTCGGCTACGCGCATCCACGTGTCGAAGGTGGAGAAGCTCTCCGACGCGTCGCTGTCGTACTCGAGCCTGTCGGGCTGGAAGGACCTCGGAAAGCTCGACGCGTTCATGGGCCTGACCGAGTCGGTGTGGCGCACAAGGGCGTACGGCGATTTCTGGTCGTACATGCTGCTCGCGGAGGGCGCGGTAGACATTGCGACGGAGCCCGAGCTGGCTCTCTACGACATGGGCGCGCTCGTGCCGATCATCCTGGAGGCGGGCGGGCGCTTCACGAGCCTCGACGGCAAGGACGGCCCCTGGGGCGGCAACGCAGTAGCCACCAACGGCCTACTCCACGACGAAGTCCTGAAGGCCCTAGCCTGATCCCCCAGGCGCGGCTCCCCTATTCGACTACCGAGACGTCTCCTCGGCCCAGAGCGCGGAGGTCGTCGGCGAACGTCGTTGCGTCGCCTACGACCACTACCGTCCAGGCTCCGTCTACGTAGCGCTGATACGCCTCCTGCAGACGATCGGGCGTGAGCGTCATCGTGTCGCGCAGCACCTGCGTCACCTCGTCGGTGTCGCTGCCGTCGAGAGCCCGCGAGACCGCCTCGTCGGCGATCATGTCGGCCGTCTCGTAGCGCGACGGCGCCGTCTTCACCAAGAAGTCGACGCCGGCCTTCGTCTCCTCCGGCATGAATCCCTCTCGGGCCACATCGAGAATCTCCAGCGTCGCCGCCACGGCATCGCTCGTCACCTCGGTACGCACCGACCCACTCGTGACGAACTGGCCGTCGCGCGACCGGGGGCGGAAGGCGCTACGCATGCCGTACGTGAACCCGCGCTTCTCGCGGAGCTCGGCGTCGAGACGGGAGTTCGGGGTGCCGCCGATGAGGTACGAGAGCACCGGATACGGCGCCCATCCGCCCTCCACACGACGACCGGGGCCCGGGCAACCGACAAGCAGTTCGCTCTGCACGCTGCCAGGCCTGTCGACGATCACGATGCGGGCGCGGTCATCGGCGAGCTCACCTGGCACCACTGGGGATTCGGGCCGTGCCAGCCCATCGGTCCACGCCCCCAGGGCCTCGCCGAGCACCCTTTGCGGGTCGATACCGCCCAGGTCACCGGCGATGACCACGGTCGACCCGCTCGGGCCCAGCGCCCCCGCATACGCGAGCACGTCTTCACGCGTGATCGCGGAGACCGATTCTTGCGACCCCGAGAACGGACGACTCAACCGGTCACCCGCGGCGTAGTACGTGGCCGCGAACTCGATCGTCGCGCGGTGCGCGGGGTGCGCTCGCGTGCTCGCGATGCCCGCGACGGCCCGGCGAACCTCGCGGGCGACCTCCGCCTCCGGGAACGTCGCCCCGGTCAGACACTCGACGAGCAACCCCAAAGCGGGCTCGAGATTACGAGAGGGCACGTCGAGGTCGAGCAGAAGCGCCCGCTCCCCCGAGTGCACGGAGATCGACGCGCCGAGCCGCTCCACCGTCTCCGCGAAACCCATCGCGTCACGCGCGGCCGTGCCCTCGGTGAGGGTGGCCGCGAACACCCGCGCGATCCCCTCCACGTGACGCGGCTCATGCGTCACCGGCAACGGAATCGCCAGCCGCACCGAAATCACGTGCTGCCCAGGCGTATCGAACGCCAGACCCGCGAACGGTGCCGCAACCGAACCACCGGACAACTCGAACCGCTCCGGAGTCGGAAACACCCACTCGCGCGGGGCCTCGGGAACGGGACGGGGCTGAATGCTCATGCTTCTTCCTCGGTGGCGGTTTCAGCGGCGGCATGCACGTACGTGACCGTCGCCCTGTGCTCCGGGCGTAGACGCTCGGAGGCGATACGGCGCACGTGGTCGGCGGTGATCGCGGAGACGCGGTCGACGTACGTCTCGATGCCGCGCGGGTCGTCGTGCAGGCACGTGAACTGGCTGATGTGGTCGGCCCGTTCGGGCAGCGACGCCAGCGAGCTCAGCCAGCCGCGCTCCAGTTGGGCGCGTGCCGCCTCCAGTTCGACCTCCGTCGGGCCTTGCTCGGCGAATTCGGCCAGGATCGCGCACATCACGTTCTCGACGTCGGCCGGCGCGCGCCCCTCTGCCACCTCGGCGACGAGCACGCCCAGCGACGTGTTCTCGACGAGACCCAGCGCGAACGCCGACACCGAGGTCGCGAGGTCGTCGCGGCGCACCAGCTGCTTCTCCAATCGGGAGGCGGTCAGGCCGCCCAGTGCGTCGAGCGCGAGGGAGGCGGCGAAGAAGTCGTCGGTGTTCGCGGCGGGCAGCCGGAAGGCGAGGTAGACCCGCTCCAGCGGCACCTCCGCCTCGCGAACCACGGCGACGGGCTCGGCCAGCGGAGGCAGCGGCGCCGCATCCGGACGCGACGGCAGCGCCTCGGCCGGGTTCTCGATGTGCCCGAAGTACTTCTCCGCCAACGCGAATCCCTCGGAGGCGGTCACGTCACCGGCCAGGGTCAGCACCGTGTTCGCGGGCCGGTAGTGGGCGCGGTAGAAGTTCTGCGCATCGGCGAGGGTGGCGGCATCGAGGTCGGCCATCGAGCCGATCGGGATGTGGTGGTACGGGTGGTCCTCCGGAAAGACCAGCCGAAACGTCACGTCGAGCCAGTCGCCGTAGGGCACGTTGTCGTACCGCTGGCGCTTCTCCTCCTTGACGACATCACGCTGGTTGTCGAAATTCTCCTGCGTCAGCGCCGGAAGTAGACCGCCGTGGCGGTCGGCCTCGAGCCACAGGGCCAACTCCACCGCACCGCGCGGAAGGGTCTGGAAGTAGTTGGTGCGGTCGAACGACGTTGTCGCATTGAGGCGCGCTCCCTCGGCCATGAGCGCCGCGAAATGCTCGCCCTCCGCGACGTTGGCGGAGCCCTGGAACATGAGGTGCTCGAACAGGTGCGCCAGCCCGGTGCTGCCGGGGTTCTCGTGCCGTGCGCCCACTCCGACCCACAGGTTGACCGCGACGAGCGGCACCGCGTGGTCGGAGTTGACGACCACACGCAGCCCATTGGGCAGAACTGTGTCCTCGATGGCGTAGGTCAGCGGCATCCGTACAGCTTAGAGGCGCAGGCTCGACCCACTGAATCCGGTTGTCTCCCAGAGCGTGCGGTGAGCGTGATGGTCAGCGCTTGGCGCGTGCCCGCACCGCGACCAGGAGTGTCGCTCCGGCGGCCAGCAGCGAGAGACCGAACAGACCGAGAACGGTCGAACTGATCGCGGACTCCTCTTCAGCAGGTGCCGCGGCCACCTTCACGCCTCGCTGTGCCGCCATCGCGCTCATGCTCATGCCACGCGCGAGCACCGGAACGGTCGAGGTCGACTTGGGCGAAGGCTTCGCCGGAGACGGATCGGCCGGCACCGGGTACGCCTTCCACGGACGTGGCGTCAAGGGAGCCTCGGGCACGCGCGTCGGCCGCTCGAGCTTGGGAACCGCGATCCCGAGGGGCGCGACTGTGGGCACCGCGGTGAGCGTGGCGGTGGCCGTGGGCGATTCGGTCGAAGCAGCGGTCTGCGGGCTCGCCGTCGGCGTTGGCGACGCGGTCGTGGCTCCCCCGCTGGCCTGCGATGCTTCGTCGCGGCCGTCTGCCTCGTCAGTGGCAGACGCTGCGGGCGCGTCGGAGGCGCTGGCCTCCCCCTGCTCCGAGGGCGCCTCCTCGGCGCCGGGCTCGATCGTTGCCACCGCCGCGGGCGCGTCGTCGCGCACGATCACCTTGTCGCGCGAGATCGGTTCTGCCACCGGCCGGCTGGTACTGCTGCTCGTCGGGCGGCTCGTCGCAACCGGAGTCGATTCGCGAGTTGCCGCAGACGCGATGGTTCCGCTCGGCGGAGCCGGACTGTCACCGGCAGCATGGGCGGGCGCAGCGACACCGAAAGCGAGCGCACCGGCCATGAGGCCCGTGAGCACAACCGGCACGACACGGCCGGCTGCCGTGCACGAATTCTCCGGCCGTTCGGTGTGATCCGTCGTTCGCATGGTCTCCCCCAAACCACTGGCATCGTCGCGTACGTCGAAGACTCATACGTCGGCGAGCCTGATGTCAACAGGGCGATCGCCGGGGCGAGCCCTTCGGTCCGCCCCGGCGACGCGGCATCCATGCCTTACGCCTAGTGCATTCCGCGTCCGTGCGAATGCATTCCGATCCCCACTTCGGCACACCCTGAGGTGTGATTCATCGACCCCCCAGCCGATGTTTGTGCTCACCCGACCCCCCAGCCGAATGATCTCCCCGACCCGACCCCCATCGGGCTTATTGCTCACCGACCCCCATCGGTGTCGTGCACCACCCGACCCCCATCGGGTGCATCGCCGTAGCGGCGACATATGAAGAATGCTTCTTGGACGGTCGTTCCGCAAGCCCGTCCAGGTCGCTCGACCAGTTCGCAGGCCGGAGGCCCTTCAGGTCTAGCGTCCAATTCGCGTCCAGGACGAGTGATTGAATGGTTAATTCAAGCTCCCGAGAACACTCTTCGGACTCATTGTCACCTATTCCTCGACCTATTTCTCGGGCCCGAAACTTGTATGCATTTCATCCCGAAATATGGCAGTGGGCCGGGGGCGGGGGCCTTTCGCAGACCCCACACCCGGCCCACATGCAGCGTGACGCCGTCGTCAGTTGTGCCGCCGCTCTCCCTTGCGTCGCGGCTTCTCTCCCCGGATGAGCGAGCCGGAGACGCCCGCCCCCAGTTCTTGCATCGCGAGGCGCCCGACGAGTTGCTGGTTGGTGGTCACTCGCTCGGCGCGACGGTCACTCGCGAACGTGATCGCCCAGCGGAGCAGAGTCGAGACCCGCGACTTGAACCCGACGAGGAAGAGCAGGTGAATGAACAGCCACATCGCCCAAGCGGGGAACCCGGAGAACTGGAAACGGCTGATGCTCGCCACACCACGGAACTTGGAGATGATCGCCATGCTCCCCTTGTCCCAGTACGAGAACGCAGGGGGCAGCTCGGTCTCCTGCCCCGCCGCGCGATCCAGCCGGGCCTTGATGACGGAGCCGACGTAGCTGCCGCTCTGGATCGCGCCCTGCGCGACTCCCGGAACCCCGGGCACGGACATGAGGTCACCGACAACGAACACCTCGGGTCGGCCCTTGAGTGAGAGATCGGGTTCGACGACCACTCGACCGGTGCGGTCGACCTCCGCGTCGCTCTGGGAGGCGACCATCTCGCCGAGGGCGCTGGCCTGCACTCCCGCCGCCCACACCTTGCACTCGGCCTCGATGCGCTCGACTCTTCCGTCGGCATACTTCACTTCGACTCCGGAGCCGTCGACATCCGTGACCATCGCCTCGAGTCGCACGTCGACGCCGAGCTTCTCCAGCGACCGACGGGCATGGCCGCCGAGCTTGTCGCCGAAGCTGGCGAGCACCTCCTTGCCGCCGTCGAGCAGGATCACGCGCGCCGAAGACGGCTCGATCGTGCGGAACTCGCGGGCGAGCGTGTCGGTGCTGAGTTCCCTGATCTGGCCGGCCATCTCGACTCCGGTGGGGCCCGCGCCGACGACCACGAAGGTGAGCAGCCGCTCGACTTCGACGGGGTCGGTCTCGAGCTCGGCCCGCTCGAACGCCGTGAAGATCCGGGATCGGAGTTCGAGCGCGTCGTCGATGCTCTTCATTCCGGGTGCGAACGTGGCGAATTCGTCGTGACCGAAATACGACTGCCCTGCCCCGGCGGCCACGATGAGCGAGTCGTAGTCGGTGACCGTGACGTGGTCGTGCACGCGCGAGGTCACGGTGCGCGCGTCGAGGTCGATGTTCTCGACCAGCCCGAGCAGCACCCGCACGTTGCGCTGCCGCCGCAGGATCTCGCGCGTGGCCGGTGCGACCTCGCCCTCGGAGAGGATGCCCGCCGCGACCTGGTAGAGCAGCGGCTGGAACAGGTGGTGGTCGGTCTTGGAGATGAGCGTGACCTTCACGTCGCGACGCCCGGCGAACGACTGCGCGGCGAACAGGCCACCGAAGCCGGACCCGACGATGACGATGTGGTGACGATCCTGGGCAGCGGACACAGGTCCTCCTGGATGGCTATTGGGGCTCACGTCCAGCGTACGACCGCCGAAGGCAACCCTCACTCCGGCCCCGGGAGCCGCGCTAGAAACCGCCGCGACATCGCCTCTGAACAGCGAAAAGGCCCGGAACCAGTGGTCCCGGGCCTTTCGAAGTCGTAGCGGGGGCAGGATTTGAACCTGCGACCTCCGGGTTATGAGCCCGGCGAGCTACCGAGCTGCTCCACCCCGCGTCGGTAAGTCCAACCTTACGCGAATCGGATCGACGGACCAAATCGGGTGTATCAGAGCGGGCCTGCCGCCCCTTCCGACGGCGTGCCCGCGCCCCACCGGTTGCCGTGCTGCCCGCAGAACGACGTCGGGCCCGACCTCTTGCGTGGTCGGGCCCGACGTGTCGTGTTCTGCTCTCAGCTCGCCGCTGCCGTGGCTCCTGCGGTCGGGGCCACCGGCTGGGGGGCGACGCCCTCCATCGAGCCGCCCTCCGGGGCCAGCTCGACGGCCTTGGCGATCGCCGCGGCCAGCGCGTCCTGAGCCTTGCCGTACGCCTCCCAGTCGCCCGCCTTGAGGGCGGCCTGACCGGCGTCGTACTGCTTCTTGACGTCGTCGAGCGCCGTCTTGAGCTGCTGGCTCTGCGTCTGCGGTGTCGCCGGGGTTGCAGGCTTGTCGCCGCCTCCGGCCACGTCCGAATCGGCCGCCTGCGCACCGGAGTTGCCTCCGAAGAGCTGGTCGAGCGCCGAGTCGAGGGTCTTCGCCCAGGCGATCTTGTTACCGAACGAGACCACCACCGCCTGGAGCAACGGATACCCGCCGCCCTCACGACCGGAGACGTACACCGGCTGCACGTACAGCAGACCACCACCGACCGGCAACGTGAGCAGGTTTCCTCGCTGCACCCGCGAACCGGACTGCGAGATGTTGAGGAAGTTGTTCAGCGTGACCGGGAAGTCGGCGCTGCCGGCGTTGCTCGTGTTGATCTGGTTCTGCACCTGCGTCGGACCAGGCACGTTGGTCGTGCTCGGCAGGTCGAGGAGGCGGATCTTGCCGTACCCCTCGCGCCGCGTGCCAGCCTCCGAACCCGCGTCGGAGTCGACCGCCATGAACCCCGTGAGGTACGGGCGGCTGTCACCGGCGGGCGAGAACGACGTCGTCAGCGAGAACGACGGCGCCTGCTGGTCGGGCATCTTGATCGACAGGTAGTACGGAGGCTGGTCGGGAGCCTCGCCACCCTGCGGCGCCTGCTGCGTCGGGTCGTTCGGCACCTTCCAGTACTCACCACCGGTGTAGAAGCTGCCCGCATCGGTGATGTGGTATCGGGTGAGCAGCTCACGCTGCACCTTGAACAGCGCCTCCGGGTAACGCAGGTGGCTCATGAGGTCGCCGCTGATCTCGCTCATCGGCAGCACCATGCCGTCGAACGCCTTCGACCACGCCTTGAGCAGCGGGTCCTGGTCGTCCCACGCGTACAGCCGCACGGTGCCGTCGTACGCGTCGACGGTCGCCTTGATCGAGTTGCGGATGTAGTTCACCTGGCCGGCCAGTGCCTGCTGTACCGCCGTGGAGCGCGCGGTGATCGCGTCACTGGTCGCCGTGTCGAGCGACTGCAGGCGGCTGTACGGGTACTGGTCGGAGGTCGTGTAGCCGTCGACGATCCACTGCATGCGACCGTCGACGATGCTCGGGTAGATGTTGCCGTCGAGCGTCAGCCACGGCGCGACCGCCTCGACGCGCTCACGCGGAGTACGGCGGTCGAGGATCGTCGTGTAGTCGCCCACCTGCTCCGAGAGCAGGATCTTGATCTCGCGGTACTTGATCGCGTACGCGGCCCGCTTGAAGAAGTTGTCGAGCTTGACGCCTCCGCTGCCGGAGTACGTCACCTTCTGCTCGCCCTCGGCGCTCTGGAAGTCGAGCTCGCGCGGAGCGGCGCCCTCTTCGGCTCCGACCAGCGAGTACTGCGTCGAACGCTCGCCGAAGTAGATGCGCGGTTCGAACGGCGTCAGCTCACCGGTGGGCGGGATGTCGCGGGTGAAGAAGTCGGGCTCGCCGACTTCGGTGCGCTTGTTACCGCGCGCCGCGACGAGGCCGTACCCGTGCGTGTAGACGGTGTGGTCGTTGACCCAGTTGCGCTGCGGCACGCCCTCCAGGTTGAGTTCGCGGGCCGCGACCACGGCGTCCTGCAGGCCGCCTTCGAGCTGGTAGCGGTCGACATCGAGCGCGTCGGGGAAGGCGTAGTACTGCCACAGGCCCTGCATCTGCGTGAACGTGGGGGCCACGATCATCGGGTCGAGAATGCGGATGCCGGGGATGGTGGCCGCGTCGGCGCGGAGCTGACCGGGCTGGGCCTCGGTACGGGCCGCGTACTCGGCCTTCTCGATCTGTTTCAGCCCGTAGGCATCTCTCGTAGCGTCGATGTTCTTCTGGATGAACGGCGCCTCGAGGGCCGCCTCGCTCGGGTTGACCCGAAGGCTCTGGATCGCCATCGGGTACAGCCCGCCCACGACCACCGACATCGTCAGCAGCATCGCCACGCCGATGACCGGCAGCTTCCACGACGAGGTCCAGATCGTCGCGATGAACAGCGCCACGCAGATCACGGCTGCCACCGCGAGGATCGCCTTGGTCGGCATCACGGCGTGCTGATCGGTGTACGTCAGACCCGTGATCCGCTGCGAATTACGGGTCGTCAGCGCGTACCGCTCGAGCCAGTAGGTGCCAGCACGCACGAGCACGAGCGCTGCAGCCAGCAAGGAGAGGTGGATGCGGGCCGCCCGCGTCGTCGTCAACCCCTTGGGGTTGAACTGCACGCCACCGTCGATGTAGTGCATGAGACCGGCCGCGATGAGGGCCAGCACGAGCGCCATCGTCACGAACGACGCGATGAACTCGAGCATCGGCATCGTGAATACGAAGAACCCGATGTCCATCCCGAACGTCGGGTCGGTTGTGCCGAATTCTTCACGGTTGAGGAAGGCCAGTGCGGTCTTCCACTGCCCTGCGGCAGCCATGCCACCGAAGATCCCGAACAGCGCGGGCACGACGAAAACGGCCACCTTGCGCAGTGGTTCGATCATCTCGCGATAGCGGTCGAGCACCTCCTGCTGCGGCGTCGTCGGCGCGTACACGGGGCGGGTCCGGTGAGCGATGATCAGGCTGCTCGCGACCAGACCACCGACGAGCACGAGACCGATGACGAACAGCGCCACCTGGGTCCAGATCGTCGTCCACATGACGGTCGACGCCTGTACGGAGTCGTACCACATGATCTCGGTCCAGAACTGGCTCAGCGCGGTCAGCACTGTCACCAGAGCGAACACCACGATTCCGGTGATCGCGAGCGGGCCGGGCTTCTGTGGCTTGGTCAGCGTGGGCGGTGTGCCGGGCCTGCCACCGGAGGGTGGACCACCGAAGCCGAACAACCCGCCCGGTCCCCCTGGTCCGCCTGGTCGTCCGGGACCTCCCGGGCCCCCAGGTCCACCGGACCCTGGTGGTCGTGGAGGCCCTCCAGAGCCCCCGTTGCCGCCGCCTCCCGGTGGCCCCGCCGGGCCGCCCGGACCGAAGCCGCCGCTGCCGTCGGTCGAGTCGTTCACGTGTGCATGTCCTTGCCTCGCGCGTGCAGTTGCCCCCTACGCTACCGATTTCCGCTGCATGTTGCCTGTGCCGCCCCGCAAGCGGGCGCTGCTCACGGCCGCATCATCCCCGGGAGTGGACCGCCGCGAGCACCCCTTTCACCCCTTCGCCGGAGATGGGCAAGAATGTGCGGGTGACCAACGGCACCGTCTCCGATCCTCTGCTCGACGCCCTCGTCGAGACCGAACGCCACGTCGCCGCCGCGGGCTGGGAGCAGCCTCCGCGACTGTTCGCGCTCGTCCGCACGTCACGGCTCCTCGAGATGGAGCAGACGCTCGAGGGCACGCTGGAGGTCACCGACGACGAGGCGCTGAGCAGCATCGAGCAGGAAGGTCTCGAGGAGGCGCTGGGCGCGGGCAAGCTCGGCACCGACGCGGCCCTTGACACACTGCTCGCGTCACTGGCCTGGCCCGATGAGGTCGAGGGCGTAGCCCTGGCCGTCGAGCGGCTGGTGCTACCCCCCTCCGCCATGGCCGATCTGCCCGACGACCCCGACGCGCTCGCCGAAGCCGTGGCGGCTCACCCCGAGCGGGTCGAGGTGCGGTTGTTCGCCGGCGTGCGGCGCGGGGTCCCCGGCACGTGCCTGCTGCGGCAGCGCGTCCACGACTCCGACGACAAGGTGGCGATCGGTCACGACATCGCCCCCGACCTGCTCGCAGCCCTGGCCGCGACGCTGCTGCCCGACGAGGAGTGACGGCACACGCCTGACGCCGTCGCAGACGCGGCTCAGCTGCAGGTGGGGAGGGCGTCTCCGGTGCCCTTCGCGATCGACTCCACGGCGGCACGGGCCTCGTCGAACGTCCCGACGCTCACGACTTTCAGGCCCGAGGGCACGTTGCCCGTGACCTGCGGGCAGTTGGCTGCGGGCGCGAGAAACCATGCGACACCGTCGCGTTCGGCGCCGACCATCTTGTGTTCGATGCCGCCGATGGGTCCGACCGTGCCGTCGTAGGCCATCGTGCCTGTGCCCGCGATCGACGCGCCGCCGGTCATCTCACCGGGGGTGAGCTTGTCGTAGACGCCGAGCGCGAACATCATCCCGGCCGAGGGCCCGCCGACGTGACCTGCGTTGATCGTGACCTTCGGGGCGTCGTCGAAAAGGGCCTGCAGCCCGACGCCGATCATTCGCCGACCGTTGACCTCGCGCGGGGTCACTTCGACCACCTGGGAGGCGCCTGCGCGCGCGATCGTGACCTCCACCGGGCCGCTCGGGTCACTGGCCTGGATCAGTTCGGTGATCTGCGCGGTCCGCGTGATCCGGGTGCCGTCGATGGCCGTGATCACGTCGCTCTCGCGGAGTTTGCCGTTCGCGGGCCCGTCCGCGCTCACCGATGCCACCTGCGAGCGCTGCGAGAAGCCGAGCGACTGGAAGACGACGGCCTCGGCGGTGTTCTGCGACCCGGCCATCTGCACGCTCGTCGCGTGCTGCAGTTCTTGCTGCGTGAGGTCGGGCGAGTAGATGGAGTCGCGGTCGACGACCTCCGCCTCGGGGTCGAGTACGGCCGCGAGCAAGTCCCACACGTTGATCTCGTACCCGGGGCCACCGAACTGGGCCACCGTCGTGAATGAGAGCGTGCCGCTCGTGGGGTACGACTCGCCGCTCGCCACTTCGATGATCGGGGTGCCGCCGAGGTCGCCGAGCGTGTTCACCGCAGGGCCGGCCTTGTTGATGACGTACGGAGGGTGGATCCACGAGCCCGCGAGCGCGATCGCCACCGCGACGGCCATACCCAGCAGAAACCGAAGCGTGCGTTCGTCGAGGCGCCACGACGCCCTCGGGAACGCCGGCTTCACGGAGTGCCGACCCACTCGTCCGAACCGTCGTCGAACACCTGGTGCTTCCAGATCGGCACACGCGCCTTGAGTTCGTCGATGAGGTAGCGGCAGGCGTCGAACGCCTGCCCCCGATGCTCGGCTCCCACTGCGAGCACGACAGCGGCGTCACCGATGGCCAGGTCACCGGTGCGGTGCACAGCGGCCACGGCGTGCACACCCTCGAAAGCCGCAGCCTCTTCGGCCACCTCGTTCAGATGTGCCGTCGCCGAGGGATGAGCCGAATAGCCGAGCCCCTCGACTCCCTTACCGGAGTCGTGGTCGCGCACGAGACCGAGAAACGTCACGACGGCGCCGACTCGTGGGTCGCGCACGAGGTCGACGGCTTCCTGCAGGTCGAGGGGCTCGCCACGAACCCCGCTGTGCACGCGCGCCTTCACCGATTCGCTCCTGAATGCCGTCGACGTATACCCACCAGCGCTGCCCGCCCCGCCAGCGCCACCGCTGCGGAGGCCGTGGTCGCCACGGCGTCACGACGCAGCGATGCGAGCATACGGTTCGTTCGTATCTCCTCCAGCATCACCGCCACGCAGTCGGCGTTGTCGTGGCGTGCATGCCAGCCCGCTTCGTTGAGTGTCGCCGACGAGACGACGAGCGGAAACCGCGCGAACGCGAGGTCTTCGCCTGCGGTAACCAGCATGCCGAGCCGGTGCAGCCGAAAGGCGGAGCGCATGGCCATCGCCTCGGGCACCGCGAACCGGCCGCGGCCCGAGAGGGTCTCGACCGCTGCTTGCGTGAGATATCCGGGGCTGGCGACGGTGACCGGGCCTGAAAGCCCCGCGTCGATGCAGGTCAGCACGGCCTCTGCCAGGTCTTCGACGTGGCAGAACTGCCAGAGCGGTTCGTCGCCGTCGATGACGAGTAGCCGTCGGGGCTCGAAGTGACGGGTCATCGACGTGTCGATACCGGGCCCCACGAGGCAGGCGGGTCGGACGACGGTGATCGTCAGGTCCGGGCGTTCGGCGGCCAGGGCCTCGACCCGCCGCTCCAGGTGCAGCACGTCGCCCCCGAAGCCTGCATCGTCAGCTCCGGCTACCGGTGCGTCCTCCGGTATCGGCACCTGATTGCCGGGAGAAGCGGCGAAGGCGCGCACAGACGACATCACGACCACGCGCCCTTGCGGCGCCGCCACCTGCGCGGCTGCGTCGACGATCGCCGCGAGCGCGGCCCGGCGCGCCTCCGCGGGAACCACGACGTCGGCGCCCACGTCGGTACTGAGCGTGCAGGCCACGACGACGTCGGCCTGGAGCGGCAGATCCGGGAAGATCGGTGCCTCGGCCCCGATCTGGGCCACCAGCGTCTCCAGGCTGCGCAGCCGCGTCGTGATCGTGTACGCGAGAGGACTGTGTCCGGAAGCGGCGTCGCCCGCCTCCGGCTGCGGCACCGAGGGTTCACGGTCGCGCGCGACCCGCAAGAACGTTCTCGGGCCCGTCCCGTCCAGGCCCACGAGCAGCAGAGAGGGCGGCTGTGACGACACTGTGGAAGTCATATCGCCCTCCTCGTGGTTATCTGGGGGGAGCACCCATTCTGACGCAGGAAGCGTAGGAGCAAGCATGTCGCAGACCCCGCACACGCCGCGCCCAGGCGACGACGACGCCCCCGACTTTCTCGAGATGCTGCAGCAGATGCTCAACTCTCCCGATGGTGCGCCTCTTCGAGACGCGTTGGGGCAGATGGGCATCGACAAACTCGATCCGGCTGCGGTGAACATGCTGGCCGGTCAGCTCCAGGGGTTCTTCGCCTCCGCGCCGGCCGACGGTATCGACGTGAGCGTGTGCGCCGACATCGCTCGCAAGACAGTGTCGAAAGACGGAGACGCGGTCGTCCCCGAGTCGGTGAAGGCCGCGGTCGAGGGAGCGGTGCGGGTCGCCTCCCTCTGGGTCGATTCGGTGACGACGTTCGACAGCCAGCCGACCGCCGTGCATGCCTGGTCGCGCGCCGAATGGGTCGAGGCGACGATCGGCACGTGGGCCGACCTCGTGCGACCGCTCGCCGCCGGTGTCGGCAACGCCATCGCCGACGCGATGAGGCGACAGCTCGAGCAGTTCGGTGACGGCGAGATGCCGCAGATCCCGGGTATGCCTCCGCTGCCTCCCGGCACCGACATGGCCTCGGTGATCGGACAGATGCAGCCGATGCTGGCCCGGATGAGCGGCTCGATCTTCGGTGTGCAGTTCGGGCAGGCAGTCGGTGCGCTCGCAGGCGATGTCGTCAGCGGAACCGAGGTCGGTCTGCCGCTCGTGGGGCACGGCGTCGTGGCGATGCTGCCCGCCAACGTGGGTGCGTTCGGCAACGGCCTCGAGATCGACTCCAACGAGGTGCTGCTGTACCTGGCCACGCGCGAATGCGCCCGCGTTCGCCTGTTCGGCGACGTCACGTGGCTCGGGCCCCAGCTCGTCAGCGCCGTGCAGGCGTATGCACGCGACATCCGTATCGACACCGAGCGCATCCAGAGCACGATCGAAGGCATGGACCCGGGCAACATGGAGGGGCTGCAGGAGGCCCTGGCCGGCGAGCTGTTCTCCCCGGAGCCGAGCCCGGCGCAGCAGGTCGCGCTGCGTCGCCTCGAGACCCTGCTTGCGCTGGTCGAGGGCTGGGTCGACACCGTCGCCGACCGCGCCACCCGCTCTCACCTGCCTCACTCGGCCGCGCTCGGGGAGGCCGTTCGCCGTCGCCGCGCCACGGGCGGCCCCGCTGAGGAGCTGTTCGAGCGCCTCGTCGGTCTGCAGATGCGGCCGCGCCGCATGCGTGACGCCGCCAACCTGTTCGCCGCTCTCGAGAACGCCGGCGGCGAGGCGCTGCGCGATCAGGCCTGGAACAACCCCGACTCCGCTCCCACGGCCGAAGATCTCGACGACGTGCTCGCCTATGTCGACCGCGCGGTCGCCGGTGACGGCCAGGACGACGTCGACCTCGCACTTGAGCAACTGCTCGCAGGAGCCGATGCGGAAAAGGACGAGCCCGAAGAGAAGAGGGAGCCCAACGAGTGACGTCCGCAACGACACAGCGCGTCGGCCGAAAGCCCCGCCGCAGCAAGGCGTGGATCCCGCGCCAGCACGGGGCCTGGGCCATGCTCGCGGTGCCGATCATCATCGGCGTAATCCGCTCGCGCGGCGACGCCGTGCAGGTGCCGCTCGTGTTCTTCTGGTTGTTCGGCTATTTCGCGTTCAACGCGTTCGGAGTCTGGGTCGCGAGCCGCCGCAAGCCGCTGAACCTGCCTCCGCTGCTCGTATACACCGCGCTGGCCACGGTGTTCGGGGTGATCACGCTCATCGCGCGGCCCGATCTGCTGCGGTTCGTCCCGTTCTTCTTTCCGCTCGTCGCCGTCGCCGGGTGGTGTTCGTGGACGAGACGCGAACGCTCGATGCTCAACGACGTCGTCACGATCGTTGCGGCCAGCATGTTCGGTTACGTCGTGTTCATGGCCGGATACTCACCGGGCGGCACGATCACGCGTAACCACTACGTGATGGGTGCGATCATCGTCGCCTGCGCCGCCTATTTCGTTGGTACGGCCCTGTACGTGAAGACGATCATCCGCGAACGCACGTCGGTCGGGTACAAGTGGGCCTCAGTCGGCTACCACGTGTTCTGGACTCTGGTCTGGGCGGTCATCGCGGCGCTCATCGTGGTTCCAGAACAGGCGATCCGGGTGCCCGGCGTCAGCCTGCGGGCGGCAGCCGCGCTCACCGTCTTCTTCGCGATCCTGACCGTGCGGGCCTGGTTGCTGGCCGGGCGAAAGCTCCGCCCCCGCGACATCGGAATCGGCGAAATCGTAGCCAGCACAGCGCTTCTCGTGATCGCGGTACGTATTTGGTAAGGGTTTGCGACGTGCCGCCCATCCTGCGGGGTGCCGAGGGGGGCGCGCACTAGGCTGATCGCCGGTCAGCCCCCGCGTTGGCCGAACCGGCGCCTCTGAGCGGGCGGTGCCGGGAGAATCGACACAACAGTTTTCTTAAGGACAGGAGAGTCCATGAGCGACACCGGCGAGGTGTACCGGGGCGAGTTCTACTGCGTCAAGTGCAAGGACAAGCGGCAGGCGGAGGGGAACGTCGTCGAGACGAACGGCCGCCGCATGGCCAAGGGCAAGTGCCCGCAGTGCGGCACCGGTCTCAACCGCATCCTCGGACGCGCCTGATTTCTGACGACGGCGGGTACGTCGGCCTCGGGGCCGATGTACCCGCCGTCGCTGTGTCCGTGCACTTTTCGCGCGTCATCCCCAGGCGGCCCCCGGGGGTGTGGATGAGCGACGAGGCTCCGGCGCCGCTGCGAGCAGACTGTCGGTACCCGATGAAGGAGCCGACATGTCGTATCGCCCGCGTTTGAAACGAAACGTCCGAGTGCTGCGCCGCGCCGACGATTCGGTGCAGATCGGCACCGGCACCAGCGACGGCATCGTGCTCGAACACCTCAGCGACGAGCAGTTCGCGTACCTCGCCTCGCTCGACACCCACGTCGAGACGCCGACGCTTCCGCCTCCGGAGACCGCCGACGATCTGCTCGCGCTGCTCGACGAGCGGGGGCTGCTCCAGATACGGGCCGACGCTCCGCCTCCGGGCATCTCGGGCGGCCGCACCCTTCCCCGGCTTGCGATCGAGGGCGCCGGCACGCTGGTGCCGACCGTTCGGGCGGGGCTCGCGGAGGTCGGGTACCGCATCGTGCCGGCCACTCACCCGCGTGGAGTGGCTCCCACCCGCGCCGGAGCCGAATCGCTCGCCAGAGGCCTGGCCCAGCGCGCCGACCTGGCGGTGCTGGTCGACCGCGGCGGCGTCCCGTTTCTCACTGGTGAGCCGTGGCGGCGGGCCGGAGTCCCGCACATCCCCGTCGTCTTCGACGGTCCGCTCGTCACCGTCGGGCCCGTCGTCGAGCCCGGCGGACCGTGTCTGCGCTGCCTCGACCTGACCCGTTGCGACCGTGACCCGTCGTGGCCCGTCCTGCTCGCGCAGGTGGCCGGCTACGACGCCACCGACGCCGAAGAACCCGCTCGCACCCCCGACGACATCGTGGCGATGCGGCTCGCGGTCGCCGTGGCGGTTTCGGCCGTGCACGGACTTGCCGGCACTGCCCGATACGTCGCTGGGCGCAGAGGCAGGAGAGCCCGCTCCGCCGCCCGCCCGACCGGCGCGCACACCTCGATCACCTGGCGTTTGCCCGGCCCCGACGTCGAACGGCACGAATGGCAGGTGCATCCGAGGTGTCCTGCCCATGGGGCATCGGGGACAATGGAATCGTGACTGGGCTACCGAGGCGGGCCGTGACTCGCACGGCGAAGCTCGCCTCGCTGCCGTTGTCCATGGCCGGGCGAGCAGCCATCGGTGCCGGAAAACGTCTCGGTGGCGCCTCCGCCGACGTGGTGAACGCCGCCCTCGCCGAACGCACGGCCGAGCAGATGTTCGCCGTGCTCGGCGAGCTCAAGGGCGGGGCCATGAAGGTCGGCCAGGCCATGTCGATCTTCGAGGCGGGACTGCCCGAAGAGCTGGCCAGGCCCTACCGCGACGCCCTCACCCGACTGCAGGACGCCGCGCCACCCTTGCCGCCCGAGGCCGTGCACGACGTACTGACCTCAGAACTCGGGTCGCGGTGGCGCACCAAGTTCGCGCACTTCGACGTCGTTCCAGCGGCGGCCGCCTCCATCGGACAGGTGCATCGCGCGGTGTGGAAAGACGGGCGAGAGGTCGCCGTCAAGATCCAGTACCCCGGTGCCGGGCCGGCGCTCATGAGCGACATCAAGCAGCTCAGCCGCATCGCTCGGCTCTCGGGCGGCCTCGCGCCCGGCATGGACATGGAGCCGCTGCTCAACCGCCTCTCCGAACGCGTGGCCGAAGAACTCGACTACGAACTCGAGGCGCAACGGCAGGTGCGCTTCGGTGAGGCGTTCGCCGACGACCCCGACTTTCTCATCCCCGCTGTCGTACACCGGCGCGGAAACGTGCTGGTCACCGAGTGGATCGGCGGCACTCCCCTCTCCCAGGTCATCAGGGAGGGCACCGAAGACGAGCGGGCGCGGGCATCAGAACTGCTCGTCGAGTTCCTCATCAGCTCTCCCGGCCGGGCGCGGCTGCTGCACGCCGACCCGCACCCCGGCAACTACCGGATCATGGACGACGGCCGCCTCGGAGTACTCGACTTCGGCAGCGTCGAAGAACTTCCCGACGGCCTACCCCTGGCGATGGGCACGCTCATGCGCGAGGCTCTCGACGGTAACGCCCAGGCGCTGCTCGACGGCCTCGTCGCCGAGGGCTTTCTACGCCCCGACACCAAACTCCCCGCGCAAGAGGTGCTCGACTTCGTGCAGCCGTACATCGAATGCCTCCGCCCCGAGGTCTACACGTTCACGCGGGCGTGGCTGCGCGAGCAGTTCTCACGCTTCCGCGACCCTCGCGCGGCGGCCTGGCGCACGACAGCACACTTCAACGTGCCGCCGGACTACCTGTTCATCGAGCGGGTCTGGGGCAGTGGGCTGGGCGTGTTATGCCAGCTCGGCGCCCCCATCCACGCCAAAGCGCACATGGAGCGGTGGCTGCCCGGGTTCGTCCGCGAGAGCTGAGCCTCACTCCGGCAGCTGCGGCATCACTGCGGCCGACTCGCTTGCCTCGCCGCCGACCAGTTCGTCAGGATCCGCGCCACCGAGCACGGCCAGCACGTCGTCGGCGTACAGGGCGAGCTTGCGTGCACCGACCCCGGAGATCGCGGACAGGCTCGCGCGATCGTGCGGCGCGTTCTCGGCGATGGCGGTGAGGGTGGCGTCGGTGAAGACCACGTACGCAGGCACCTTCGCCGCGGTCGCGGTGAGCGCGCGCCAGGTGCGCAACCGCTCGTATGTGGCCTCGTCGTAGCTGGGCGGGCAGTCGTCGCAGCGCCGCAGCTTGCGCTCGGCAGCCGAATTCAGCATGGTGCCGCAGACACGGCACTTCGCCGGCGGCTTACGCGACGACTTCGCGGCACCGGAGCGGGCACTCGTGCGCGTGCGCACGACCGGCTCCCCCGCCTCCCCCAGCAGCGACGCCGCCGGATCGAGAAAGCGACTGCGACGACGCGTCGCGCGTCCGCCGGGTGAACGTGCTCCGGCCCAGGTGAGCAGGAGTTCGCGACGTGCCCTGGTCACTCCCACGTACGCGAGCCGGCGCTCTTCTTCATTGGCCTCGTCGCCGGCGGCCATCGAGATCGGCAACAGCCCTTCACTGCATCCCGCCAGAATCACGACATCCCACTCCAGCCCTTTGGCCGAGTGCAGAGTCGCCAACGTCACCCCGTCGACGGCGGGCGCATGCGAGGCGCCGATACGTTCGTCGATGTCGGCCAGCAGATCACGCAACCTCGCCTGCGGCGACGTGCGGGTCAGCGAACGGGCCAGCTCGACCAGCGCGGCCAGGCTCTCCCATTGGTCGCGCCGCGCCCCTCGGCCCGACGGCGCCTGCGGCGACCAGCCGGTGCCCGCGAGCACATCGGCCACGAGGTCGGGTAGCTCGACGGAGCCGTCGTCGGATCGGGCCGCGCCGCGCAACAACACAACTCCGCGCTTGACCTCTTCGCGTGACCAGAACCGCTCGCCGCCGCGCACCAGGTACGGGATGCCCGCGGAGTCGAGTGCCGCCTCGATGAGCTCGGACTGCCCGTTCGTGCGAAAGAGCACCGCCACCTCGCGGGCCGGAACCCCTGCCGCCAACCGGGCCGCGATCGTCTCGGCGATGCCCGCGGCCTCGGCCTCGTCGTCGGCGTACATCTCGACCCGCGGGGCCGGCCCAGAGGCCGGATCGCCTCCGTCTCCTGACGCGGCGTGTAGCCGAATCGGACTGCGCAATTGCCCCCGCTGAGCCCCGAGCATTGCGTTCGCGAGCGCCACCACCTGCGAGGTCGAGCGGTAGTTGCGCTCGAGCCTCACCACCGTCGCGCCCGGGTGGGTCGCAGGAAACTCGACGAGGTGCCGCGCCGTGGCCCCGGTGAACGAGTAGATCGTCTGCGCCGGGTCGCCGACCACGCAGATGTCGGTGCGGTCGCCGAGCCACAGATCGAGCAGCCGCTGCTGCACGGCGTTGACGTCTTGGTATTCGTCGACGACGAAGTGCCGGTACTGCGCGCGCACCTGCTCGGCGACATCGGGCCGTTCGATGAGCAGACCCACCATCAGCAGCAACACGTCTTCGAAGTCGATGACGCGGCGCTGCGTCTTCGCCTCCTCGTATTCGCCCAGCAGTCGCGCCATCACGAGGTGATCGACTCCCGGCGCCTCGCGGCCCGCAGCCTGCGCGACCTGCGGATACGTCGCTTCGGTGAGCATGCTCACCTTCGCCCACTCGATCTCGGCCGCCAGGTCGCGCACGAAGGCCCGATCTGCGGTGAGGCGCAGCCTTCGGGCGGCCTCGGCGACGAGCGGAGCCTTGTACGGCAGCACATCCGGCACCCCTCCGCCGATGGCCCGCGGCCAGAAGAAGTGCAGTTGACGCAATGCCGCCGAGTGAAAGGTGCGCGCCTGCGCCCCGGCGACGCCGAGCGTACGGAGTCGTTCACGCATCTCGCCGGCCGCCCGCGCCGTGAACGTGACGGCCAGCAGACGCTGCGGCGCCACAGCTCCCGAATGCACCCCGTAGGCGATGCGGTGGGTGATCGCGCGCGTCTTGCCCGTGCCCGCACCGGCCAGCACGCACATGGGCCCCAGCGGGTTCGCCGCGACCGCACGCTGCGCGTCGTCGAGGCCTTCGAGGATCGCGTCGGGGTCGAGAGCCGCAGGTGAGCCGGGTGTCGCCCCCACTGTCATCGGCCCACCACCGGCGGCTCCTCACCGGTCGCGAGCGGGCCACCGAACCACCGCTCCACGAGGCGCCGAGCGATCGACATGCGCGTGGGCAGCAGCACCCGGCCGGCCTCGACCTCACGGACCAAGTCGTCGCGCGTGTACCACTCGGCCTCGACGATCTCGGTGCGGTCAGCGATCAGCTCGACCGAGTGAGCCCTGGCAGTGAAGCCGAGCATGAGCGAACTCGGAAACGGCCACGGCTGGTTGTCGACGTACTGCACGTCGCCGACAACCACGCCGACCTCTTCGAAGACCTCGCGTGCCACGGCGTCTTCGAGGCGTTCACCGGGCTCGACGAAGCCTGCCAGCACCGAGCGTCGCCCCAGATCCCAGGAGGCGTTGCGCGCGAGCAGCAACCTGTCGTTCGCGTCGATCACCGACATGATCACTGCCGGATCGGTACGCGGGTAGTGCTCGCTGCCGTCGGCGGGACACCTCCGGGTCCACCCACCGGTGGCCGGCTGCGTCGGCTCGCCGCACCGCGAGCACCGCGGGTGGTTGCGGTGCCAGTTCGTCACCGCCATCGCGGTGAGCAACACATCGAGCTCGGCGCGCGGCAGCCACGGCCCCACCGCTCGCGCCCCGCGCCACGACTCGTCGCCGGCCTCGACGTCCACGACGACCAGGGCCACACCCGCACTGCGACCGAGAAAGCACGCGGGTCTGCCCGCATCGGCAGCCTCGGGCGCCCGGAATTCGAGACATATCGGATCACCGGCCACCGGCACCTTGCCCTGCCAGAGCGGAAGCACCCGTGTACCGGAATCGGAAAGAAGACGTTCGAGCACGCCCGGCTGCGCTCGCTCTTGCGAACACCGGTCGAGCACATCGGCTTTCGCGTCGAACCCAGCCCGCGCTGCGCCGGGGTCGCGGAGGGGATCGGGTACGTCGCTCACGTAACCGAGCCTACGGGGCGCCACCGACAACAGACACGCGCCGCCGCCGGGCGGCGAAGCACGGCACCCGTGCCGCGCCGCACGGCCTCGTCGCACCGCCACCGAAGCCGCACGGCGATACGGTGAGAGGCGTGACCCGACACGCCCTCACCCTTGCCGCGCTTCTGGACGCGGCGGTGCCCGGCGCTCGTCCCACCCGGGTCGAGGAAGTCGTCGAGAGGGTCGGCGAGCGCTTTCGCGTCGGTTTCGCCGAAGACGAACAGGGCCGGCGCTGGGTCGTGCGGCTACCCGCCGACGCCGTCGCCGCCGCCCTTCAAGACCAGTCGCTCGCCCTGCTGGGGCTGCTCGACGGGCGGCTCTCCGCTGCGGTGCCGCGCCCTGCCGGGTTCGCGGCCCTGCGAGACGGCCGCCGCGCCATGGTCTACCCGCTCATCTCCGGCCGCATACTCAGCTTCGAGGCCTTGCCCCCCGGGCCAGGAGCGGCCACGGCTCTCGGCGAGGCCATCGCGGCCGTACACAACCTCGACCCGGTCCTCTACGAAGAGGCCGGCATGCCCTCGTACGACTCCGAAGACTGCCGACGCCGTCGCCAGTCCGACGTCGACCTCGGCGCCCAGACCGGACTCGTGCCGACCGGCCTCCTGTCTCGCTGGGAGACGATGCTCGACGACGTCGCGTGGTGGCGCTTCCCGACCCGGCCCGTGCACGGCCGCCTCGACGCCGAGCACGTACTGATCGGGTTCAGCGACGCCGACGATGCTTCGACCTCCCGCGTCGTCGCTCTCACGAGCTGGGAGTACGCCCAGGTCGGCGACCCCGCCGAAGACCTCGCCTCGGTGCTGGCCCTGGCCGCGCCCGAGGCGGCCGAGACCGTGCTCGACTCCTACGCACGCAGCCTGCACGAGCCGCCCGATCCTGCGCTACGGCACCGGGCCACCCTGCTGCACGAGCTGCGGCTCCTCTCCGACCTGCTCACTGCGCGCCGGCTCGACGACCGCAAGGCCATCACCGTGGCCACCGAAATCCTGCGGCGCCTCGATGACGAGGTCGGCGACGAAGACATCGTCGGCAACCGCTCGGGCACTGCGATCGACGTGGTTCCGCTCGACTTCACTCCCGAGCCGACGCCCTCCGAGCTCTACTCGGCCGGGCGCCCGCAGCGCACCGCCGCGGCGCGCTCCAGCGGCGACGACGAGGACTGATCCGCAGATCTGCGTCGTATAGGTCGGGCGCGCCGTAGCAACCAGGTCACTCGGGTCACTCGG
>JAUNUP010000035.1 GCA_030538115.1 Dermatophilus congolensis
GAGGAAGCCGAGCGAGACGAGGTAGCCGATCGAGCCGACGAGCATGAGCTTGCGGCGGCCCATGCGGTCGATCACGGTGAGGGCAGCCATCGTCGCGATGAGGTTCATGGCACCGACGCCGACACTCATGAGGTACGCGGTGTTCTCAGCGGCGCCGGCCTCCTGCATCACGCGCGGGGCGTAGTACAGGATCGCGTTGATGCCCGACATCTGGTTGAAGAACGCGATGGCGATGGCCATCCAGATGACCTTGGCGTGGCCGCGGGTGAAGAACGGGACGGAGACCGCGTTGCGGCTCTCGGCGAGGGCTGCGGCGATCTCGGCGATTTGTCCGTCGGACTCTTCCTTGGTCATGCACAGACGCTCGGAGATGGCACGTGCTTCGGCCTCCCGGCCCTTCGACATGAGCCAGCGGGGCGTCTCGGGCACCGTGACCAGCAGCACGAGGAAGATGGCGGCGGGGACGACCATGATGCCGAGCATCCAGCGCCAGGCGTGCTCGCCGTCCATGATCGAGCGGATGACGGCGTTGGAGGCGTAGGCGACGAGGATGCCGAGCACGATGTTGAACTGCACGAGGCCGACGAGCTTGCCGCGGTTCTTCGGCGGCGCGACCTCGGCCGTGTAGATCGGCGCGCAGACCGACGAGGCACCGACGCCCAGGCCACCGATGAAGCGGAAGAACTGCAGCGCCCACACGTTGGGTGCGAAGGCGCAACCGATGGCGCTGACGACGTAGAGCACGCCGATCACGTACAGGGCCTTCTTGCGGCCGTACTGGTCGGCGGGCTTGCCGGCGACCATCGCACCGATGATCGTGCCGATCAGCGCGGTCGTGACGGTGAAGCCCAGCATCCCGTCGGAGAGGCCGAAGACCGACTGGATCTGCTTCTCGGCTCCGGAGATGACCGCCGTGTCGAAGCCGAAGATCAACCCGCCGAGAGAGGCGACGAGCGCGCTCCGAATGACAAGTGGTTTCATGTTTGATCCCTTGGTGATGAGGGGAATGAGGTCGACTTTGACCCCGTGTCCAGAACACTAGTCATGCATTCGCGAGTTTGACAACGTTGTCTATGCCACATCGAGCCCTGGCCGCTGTAGTGAATTTCGGTAAAACAGCAGGTGGCTCCACCACTTCGGCGACGAGGGCAGCCCAGGGCCGATTCGCGCACATTCGGACATCTCGCCTACGGTCAGGGCATGTCTTCCGCCACGCCGACACCTGGCCGAGCGAGGCTCGGGGTCTCGCTGATGTTCTTCACCAACGGTGTGCTCTTCAGCAACCTGCTCCCGCGCTATCCCGAGGTGAAAGAGGCGTTCGCGCTGAGCGACACCGCGTTCGGGCTGCTCGTGATCTGCTTTCCGATCGGCGCGATCCTCGCCGCGGCCACCGCCGCGCCCATCGTGCGGAGGTTCGGTGCTCGCCGGGTGACGTCGGCGGGGACGGTGCTGTTGGCCGCCATTCTCGCTGTTGCCGGAGGCAGCCCGACCGCGTGGTTCTTCGCCATCTGTCTCGCTGTGGGCGGCCTGGTCGACGCGATCATCGACACGGCCCAGAACGTGCAGGGCGTCATCGTCGAACAATGGCACGGACGGTCGATCATCAACTCCCTTCATGCGATCTGGAGCCTCGGCGCCACGAGCGGCGGACTCATCGGGACGTGGGCCGCAGCGAACGGCATCCCGCTCCAACCCCAACTGGTCGTCAACGGCGTCGTGTGGTCGATCGTGGCCGTCGCTGCCGGAGTGCTGTCGAAGGCCCCAGTTGTCATCACCCACGTCGGTAGTGATGAGTCCGACGAGACGGAGGCGTCGCCTCAGGCCCGCACATCGGTACGTCCGTGGAAGTTGCTCGCGCCGTTGGTGGTGCTCTCGATCAGCGGCACGCTGCTGGAGGAGTTCGCCAGCAGTTGGTCGGCGCTGTTCGTTCTCCGCGAGACCGACGCTCCGGCCACATTCGCCGGGCTCGGGTTCACGATCATGCTCGGCAGCCAGTTCGTGGGGCGCATGCTCGGGGACCCCATGACGGATCGCTGGGGGAGGGCAGCCGTGGCCCGCTCCGGCGGCATCACGATCACCGTCGGTGTGCTCGCGGCGATGTTCGGCCAGGGCTACCTGTGGGCATTCGCGGGCTTCGCCCTCATCGGATTCGGTTGCGCCACCCTCGTGCCCGCCGCGTTCGCGGCTGCCGCCCGAGTGCCCGGGCTACCTCACGGCACCGGCATCGCCATCCTCGGCTGGCTGATGCGGCTGGGCTTTCTCGTCACGTCCCCGGTCATCGGACTCATCTCCGACAACGCGGGCCTGCGGGTGGCCCTGATCATCCCGCTCGGCGCGGGCCTGACGGCGGCCGCGATCGCTCATGCCCTGGCCCGCCGCAACCGCAACGCTGGCAGCTGAGCGCGCCGGGCATCCGGTGAGGTACCGCCGGCTCGGTCAGAGATTCAGTCGGGGATTCAGCAGGCAGCTCAGTCCTTGACCGCGCCTTCGAGCATGCCCGAGATGAAGTGCCGCTGGAGGAAGAGGTACAACACGACGATCGGGGCGGCGATGATCGTGGCCCCGGCCGCGAGCAGCGAGAAGCCCTGCGTGTACTGACCGCTGAAGAACCCCAGACCGAGCGGGGCGGTGCGGATCGCCTCGTTCGTCGGCGCCATGACCAGGGGGATGAGGAATTCGTTCCACGTCCACATGAACGTGAGGATGACGAGGGTGAGGATGGCCGGGCGCGCCAGCGGCACGAGCACCTGCCACAGCACCCGAAAGTGTCCTGCTCCGTCGAGGCGCGCGGCCTCGATGAGGGCCCGGCTGCTGCCGCGGAAGAACGACCGCAGCCAGAACGTGCCGAACGCCACCGACTGCGCCACCTGCGGCAGGGTGATCGCCCAGAAGGTGTCGGTGAGGCCGATCGTGCGCAGGTCGTAGAACAGCGGAACGACGATCGCCTCCGCGGGCATCATGATGCCGAGCAGCATGACGTAGAACATCACGGTCGCTCCCCGGAACTTCATGGTGCCCAGCGCGTAGCCGGCGAGGATCGACAGCACCGTGCTGACCGAGACCACGAACACCGACACCATCGCCGAGTTGCGCAGGTAGGTGCCGAAGCGGCCGATCTCCCACGCCGCGCCGAAGTTCGCGAGACCCCCCGGGGCCTGTGTGTCCGGCTCGAGCGCGGCGAGCACGATCGACACGATCGGGGCCAGGGCGAAGACCGCGAACAGCACGAGGATCACGTAATTCGCGATCTTCTCCACCGCGGAGACCTTCATGCCCGATCACCCACCCGCGTGATGACGAACGAGATGAGAAAGATGATCACGGTGAGCACCACGCCGATCGTGCTGGCCATACCCACCTGACCTATCTCGAATCCCTGCCGGTACACCTCGTACGACGGCACTGTCGTCGTGTGCCCGGGGCCGCCCTTGGTCGTCATGTAGATGAGGTCGAAGGTCTTGAGTGCGGCGATGACCGTGAGGGTGAGCGCCACCGCGATCTCCCCGCGCACGGCCGGGAGAGTGACCGCGAAGAACTCCCGGAACGGGCCTGCTCCATCGAGCCGCGCCGCCTCGTACAGCTCCTTCGGGATGCGCGACATGCCGGCCAGCATCAGCACTGTGACCAGGCCGGTCTCGAACCAGGTGCCGATCACGCCGACCGCGGGCAATGCGAACGTGTAGTCGCCGAGCCAGCCGCGGGCCAGACCGTCAAGGCCCACCGACGAGAGCGCGGCGTTGAGGCCGCCGTCGGGGGAGTAGATGCGCCGCCACGCCACCGCGATGACGACCATCGCGATCACCTGCGGCAGAAACACGACCGTGCGGAAGAAGCCGAGCCCCCGCACCTGCGCCCGCTGCAGGATGGCGGCGAGGGTGAGCCCGATCGCGAGCGGGATCAGCGCGAAGAACACCATGAGCACGAGGGCGTGTACGAACGACGAGCGCAGCCGCTCGTCTCCGAGCACGTCGACGTAATTGGCCAGGCCCACCCAGGTGCCGACGGTGAGACCGTCCCAGTCGTAGAACGAGATCCACACCGCCTTGAGCAGCGGATACAGAGCGAACGCCGCGTAGACGAGAAAGCCGGGCAGCAGGTAGAGCCAGGCCACCCTCCGGGGTTCGCCCGGAGGGCCGGCCTGGCGCGTGGCGTGCGTGCTCACGCGCGTCACTTGGAGGTGAAGTCTGTGTAGTCCTTGCCGATCGTCTCCATGGCCTGCTGCGGGGTCTGCTTCTTGGCGAGCATGTCCTGCAGCGCGGCGCCGATGGTGTCACCCATGGTGGGCGTGGCCCAGTCGAGGTACGGGACCAGCCCGTCGTTGGTGCTCACCTCACCGAAGGCGTTGAAGATCTCCTTGCCCAGCGGGTCGGCCGTCTCGTACTTGGCGGTGTCGATGATCGGCATGTTGCCGTTGTCGGCCAGCACCTTCATCGCGTCGTCGGAGGTGATGAAGTCGATGTACGCCGCCGCCGCGTCGGGGTTCGCGGCCTTCGAGGTGATCGCGAACGGCAGGCCGGAGCCGCCGGTGGTCACTGCCTTGCCGCCGTCACCGGCCGGCGGGAGCATGAACCCCACGTCGCCCTTCATCGCCGCCGACAGGTCGGCCTGCAGCCACGAGCCCGCGATGAGGTACAGGCCCTCGCCCTTGCTGAACTTCTGCCAGGCCGGGTCGTAGCCCTCTCCGTTGAAGCCGTTGTTGAAGTAGCCCTTGTCGACCCACTCCACGAACTTCGTGCCCGCATCGACGTTGCCCTTGTCGCTCCAGTTGCCGCCGGGCTGGCCGAATGCGAGTGTGCGGATGGCGTCGGTGCCCTCGTAGCGCCCCTGCAGCACGCCGAAGACGTGCACGGCCGGCCACTTGTCGAGGTTGCCGAGCATGAGCGGCGTCTCGTTCTTCGCCTTGGCGGTCTCGAGTGACTTCTCGAACTCGTCCCAGGTTGTCGGCGGCGTGATGCCGAGCTCGTTCATCGTCTTCTTGTTGTAGTAGACGCCGACGACCTCACCGACCTGGGGCAGACCGAAGATGCTGCCCTCTCCGAACGTCGCGGCGTCGGGGGAGTACGACACGAGCGACTGCACGGAGGCCGGGAAGCGGTCTTTCCACTTGTAGGCCGCCGCGTACGGGTCGAGGTTGATGATCTGGTTGGCCTTGACGAACTCACCCATCTGCGAGCGGGTGTTGTTGGCCTGCACGATGTCGGGGGCGTCGTTGCCGGTGAGGGCCTGACGCAGGGTCTTGGTGAGGTCGTCGAACGAGCGCGACACCCGGTTGATTGTGATGTTCGGGTATTTCTCCTGGAACTGAGCGTTGAGCGCGCTCATCTGCTTCTCCTGACCGCCGCGGACCTCCTGGTCCCAGATGGTCAGGGTGACGTCACCCATGGAGGCGGGGTCGGTGTTCACCTGGTCGGCCGGCTTAGCGGGGGTCGAGCCCGCCCCGGAGTCGGTGCCGCTCCCGGGCGCGCACGCCGCGAGGGCCAGGGTCGAAGCGAGCACTGCGGCAAAGGTGGTGTGCCTGCGGTTCATGAACGGTTCTCCTCACATTGGCGGGGCGTGTCTCAAGCGTCTTGCGTCAAGCGTTTGCGGGGCGTCGATTCGGGCGCCGTGGCCCGACCCCCACCCACCGTGCCGTGGCACTTCTGCTGGAAGGTGAGATGGCGGAGGTCATGTGCCACGGCACCCCCACCGGCGGCGGTGCCGTGGCACACGTACTCACGCACGCCGCCTCCCAGCACCAGTGCCACGGCACGGGGGTCCGGGCGGGGCGGGGCCGAGGATGAGTCCGGACGAGTCCGCGAGTGCGCCTCACGCATCGGAGCGCCTCGCGATGGTGGCCTGAGCGCGACGCACCGCATGCTGGGGGACGTCGGGGACGATGTCGTCGAGAAACGCGAACCGGCGACGCACCGAGGCGCAGCGGGCGGTCGAGCAGTCGCAGCTCTTGGTGCGGACCCACCAGTCCGCGATGTCGCCCCAGCCTGGCGCTGCCAGCGAGCCGCCGAAGTGCTGCACGGCCAGGCCGGAACACAGAGTCGCGAACGCGACCCTGTTCGCCAGAGGCCACCCGGCGAGCGTGCCGAGCGCGATCGCGGCGTGGAAGACGTCGCCCGCCCCCGTCGCGTCGATCGCGTCGACGTGCAGCGCGGGCACCGACACCTCCTCTCCGGTGGAGGAGTCGATGGCGAGGGCGCCCATCCGCCCGTTGGTGACGACGGCGAGCGGCACGTGGTCGGCGAGCACGTACAGGGCGTCCTGCGCGTTGTCGGTGCGGGTGTAGGCCATCGCCTCGACCGCGTTCGGGGTGAACGCGTGGCAGCCCTCGACCCGTTCGAGGATCTCCGCGCTCCACCCTCCCGAGGGGTCCCAGCCCGCGTCGGCGAAGAGGAGAGCGCCCTTGTCACGGGCCGCCATCGCCCACGAGTGGTCGTCGTCGGCCTGCAGGTCGAGCAGCACCGCCCGGGTGGTCGGCGGCGTGCCGATCAGCACCTCGGCCGGCTCGGGAGCCGGGTGCCCGTGGCTGACCATGCTGCGGTCGCGGTCGATCGCCATCGACACCGTGACGGGCGTGTGCCAGTTCTCGTATCGCTTCGAGTGGGCCAGGCTCACGTCTTCCTGGTCCCTCAGCGTGCGCATGCAGAAGTCGGCGTAGTCGTCGTCACCGAACGCGGCCGCGAGACCGGTACGCAACCCGAGCCGGGAGGCGGCCACGGCGAGGTTGGCGATGCCGCCCGGGCACGAGCCCATCCCCTCCGCCCACACCTCGGTGCCGGGCTCGGGCAGGCCACCCAGGCCCGTGAAGATGATGTCGAGAAAGACGGTGCCGTGAAGGAACACGTCGAGGTCGTCGTCACGGTCGGCACGCGGCGCGTCCCCGCGCAGGTGCGCAAGGGGGTCGTACGCCGTCGTCGGGGTCATTCGCGCATTGTTGCCTGTTTACGGGTGTTTGCAAACCGGAGCGGGCGACCGGAGAACCGCGGGGGATGAGGTGCGTTGCTAGCCTCCGAAGGGTGAAGTTGACCATTCTCGGAGGAGGCGGCTTTCGGGTGCCGCTCGTCTACGGCGCGCTCCTGGGCGACACACATTCGTCACGGGTGAGCGATGTGGCCCTGTACGACGTCGACGCGGCCCGGCTCGCGGCGATCTCCGCTGTGCTCACGCAGATGGGTTCCGGTCACGACGATCCACCGCGCGTGCACGCGACCTCCGACCTCGACGGGGCCCTCGCCGGAGCCGATTTCGTGTTCTCCGCGATCCGGGTCGGCGGAGTCGAGGCGCGCACGATCGACGAACGCGTCGCCCTCTCCCTGGGGGTGCTCGGACAGGAGACGACCGGCCCCGGCGGGCTCGCGTATGCCCTGCGGACGGTGCCGGAGGCGGTGCGGATCGCCGAACGGATCCGGGCATGCGCACCCGATGCGTGGACGATCAACTTCACCAATCCGGCGGGCATCGTCACGGAGGCGATGGGCAGGGTGCTGGGAGACCGGGTCGTCGGCATCTGTGACTCGCCGATCGCGTTGGCACGCAGGGCTGCCCGCGCGTGCGGTGTCGATCCCGCGGTGACCGACCTGGACATCGACTACGTCGGCCTCAACCACCTCGGGTGGCTGCAGGGGCTGCGGGCGGACGGGCGCGACCTCCTGCCCGGGCTCGTGCAGGATCCCGCGCGGCTGGCGACCATCGAGGAGGGGCGTCTGTTCGGGCCGGAGTGGCTGGGCCTGCTCGGCGCGATCCCCAACGAATATCTGTACTACTACTACTTCACCCGCGACGCGGTCGGCGCGATCCTCGCTGCCGATCAGACCCGGGGCGAATTTCTCCGCCAACAGCAATCGGCGTTCTACGCGGAGATCGAGCGGACACCCGAGCAGGCACTCGCGACTTGGCGGCGGGCGCGCGAGGAGCGCGACGCGACGTACATGAAAGAGGCCCGAGAGGCGGAGGAGCAGCGCGACGCCGCCGACATCGAGGGCGGCGGATACGAGGGAGTCGCCCTCGCGATCATGGCCGCGATCAGCCGCGGTGAACCTGCGACGCTCATCCTCAACGTGCCCAGCGGGGGAGTCGTCGGCTGCGTACCGGACGACGCCGTGGTCGAGGTGCCGTGCGCCGTCGACCGCAACGGACCCCGACCGCTGCCGGTCTCCGCTCCGACGGGTCACATGGCCGGGCTGATGCAGCAGGTCAAAGAGGTGGAGCGGCTCACGATCGCATCCGCGCTCGAACCCTCGCCGTCGTTGGCGCTCAAGGCGTTCGCGCTACATCCGCTCGTCGACTCGGTCACCACCGCACGCCGACTCCTCGACGGCTACCGCGACGCGAACCCCCTCATCGGGCAGCTCTTCGCCGGCCGCTGAGCCCTGCCCGTGCGCCGGAGGCCCTTCGGCGAGATGGCGCGTTCGCCTACCCAGTTGGGCCGCACGGCAAAGGTCCCTCGCGCTCCGCTCGTGGCGTCAGCCGAGGACGCCCATGCCTTCGAGGATCATCCACACACCGAAGAGCACGAATAGCACGGCGGCACCGATCTTGATCGTCTTCTCCGGGAGGCGGCGGCCGAGCACCGCTCCGACTCCGATGGCGAGGGCATCGGCCGCGACCATGCCGACAGTTGAGCCGATCCACGTGCCGAACCAGCCGTGCTGCGTGGCGAGGGTGATGGTGGCGAGCATCGTCTTGTCGCCGAGTTCAGCGAGGAAGAACGCCATGCCAACGGCCAGGATCGCGGCGCCGGTGGCGTGTTTCGCCTTCGACGCCTCCGCGTCGGTGAGCTCGTCACCACGCAGGGTCCAGGCACCGAAGACGATGAAGGCCAGGCCCGCGATGATCGCGATGACGCCCTGATATTCGGCGAACGAGGCTCCGATGAAGTAACCGATGCCCACGGAGGCGAGGTGCACGATCGCCGTCGCCGCAGAGATGCCGATGAGCACGTCGCGGGCGCGGTAGCGGGTGGCGAAGGTCATCGCCATGAGTTGGCTCTTGTCGCCGAGCTCCGCCACGAAGATCACCGCGGTGGAGAGCAGGAAGGCGTACATGGGGGTCCTTTCGGCGCGCAGCCGAGGTGAACCCGCAGGGATCTCTCGGCCGGAGGCGCCCGCACTGGGTCGTCAGGTGGCCGAAAGTCTCGTCCGCCACCCGGAGGTGGCCTGCCGCGCCGGACCCGAAGGCCAGCATGTCGACGCGACTGTTGAGGACTACTCCCTTTCTCGGTGAGCAGGTTAGCAGCCGGTGCCCGGCCGACCGAAAACAACCATGTTTGGCCGGGCGGCCAAACTTTGCGACACTGGCACCTCCTTGATCGACGACCCTTCAGAGGTCATCCCGAAAGACGTAGGTTTCTCGTGTCCGCCGTTCGCCGCTGGTCGGCAATCGCGATCCTCATCCTCCCGGTGCTGCTCGTCAGCATCGACATGAGCGTGCTCGGCATCGCCGTACCCGCGCTCAGCGCAGACCTCGACCCCAGCTCGAACCAACTGCTGTGGATCATCGACATCTACTCGTTCCTGCTCGCCGGCCTGCTCGTACTCATGGGCAGCCTCGGCGACCGCATCGGGCGAAAGCGGTTGCTGCTCATCGGGGCCCCCGCGTTCGGGGTCGCGTCAGTGATCGCGGCGTTCTCGACCTCCCCGGAGATGCTCATCGCCGCACGGGCGCTGCTCGGCATCGGGGGAGCGACCCTCATGCCCTCGACGTTGGGCTTGATCCGCACGATCTTTCCTGAGCGTCGCGAGCGCCGGGCCGCCATCGCCGTGTGGGGCGCGGCGTTCTCCGGAGGCGCAGCCATCGGGCCGGTGCTCGGCGGCTGGATGCTCGAGCACTACTGGTGGGGCTCGGTCTTCCTCATCAACGCGCCGGTTATGGTGCTCTTCCTCGTCGCCGCCGTCCCGCTGCTGCCGGAGTCGCGCGACCCCGCTCCCGGCCCCTTCGACCCCGTCTCCGCGCTGCTCATCATCGGCGGACTGCTGCCGGTCGTCTACGCGCTCAAGGCCGGGGTGCGGCACCCCGATTGGACCGCCGCACTCGCCCTCGTCGTCGGCGTGAGCCTTCTCGTCGCGTTCGGGCGGCGCCAGAGCCGCGTCGAGCACCCGATGCTCGACCTCGGCCTGTTTCGCCGCCCCGGCTTCTCGCCTGCGGTGATGACCAACGTGATCGTCGTGTTCACGCTGGTCGGAGTGCTGTTCTTCTTTCCGCAGTACCTCATGCTCGTGATGGGCCTGGGCTCTGCGGAGGCGGGCACGTGGCTGCTGCCGCTCGCCGCGGCGACCGTGCTCGGGTCGTTCCTGTCTCCGGTGTTCGCGCGGTTCGCGCCGGTGCGGGTGGTTATCGTCACCGGCCTCGCACTCATCACCGCCGGCCTCGCCACGGCGACCCGCCTCGACGACGCCACCGGCATGGCCACGTTCGCGCTGAGTTCGGTTCTCGTCGGCCTCGGTTCGGGGTTTGCCGAGACCCTCACCAACGACGTCATCCTCGCCGCCGCCCCACCCGAGCGCGCCAGCGCCGCCGGTGCGATCTCGGAGACGGGGTACGAGTTCGGCGGAGCGATGGGCACCGCGGTACTCGGCACGCTCGGCATGGCGGTCTACGCCCGCGGCATCGCGGCGATCGACGGCCTCACCGGCCCGCAGCAAGACGCTGCCCGCCAGACCCTCGGCGCCGCCCACGAACTCGCCGACACCCTGCCCTCGACCGCGGGGGAGGCGTTGCGCGCGGCGTCGTCCGCGTCCTTCGCCCACGGCATGGACGTGGTCGCGACGGTCTGCTCGATCGTCATCCTCGCGTCGCTCGTCATCGCGTGGCGAGGCCTCGACCCGCGCAAGGCCCCGAAGCCTTCCGTGGAGTCGTCCACGCGGTCGAACCTCGCCGACGCAGCCGGCGGCGCGAAAGCGGCAGCCAGCGCTGGAGTTTCAGTTGGCGGCGAGGCCGCAAGCGGCCCCGACGCCAGAGTTGCAGCGCACGCCGGGACCGCGGTCGAGCATCCCGCGGAAGTCGGATCGTGAGCACCCCGCGGCCACGACGCCCGCAGGTGCCGATGGCGCAACGCCGGGAGGAGCTGACGGAGGCGGCGCTGCGGGTCATGGGCCGCGATGGCGTATCGGCGCTGACCACCCGCGCGGTGGCCGTGGAGGCCGGCGTGCCCCACGGCTCCGTGCACTACGCCTTCTCCGGCAAACACGGGTTGCTCAAGGCGACGATCGCCGCCGATTCCGATTCGGCCGTGCGGTTGTTCGAGTCCGTCGCGACGCAGGGCGCGACTCCTGCCGAGGTGTTGGAGCGCGCCTTCCGGGAGTACACCGACCGTGTCGTCGCCGACCCCGAGACCGAACTCGTGCAACAGGAGCTCACCCTCATGGCGGTGCGCGACCCGTCGCTCGGCGCGCTCGTCGCCGAGGCGACGACCGTCTACCGGGAGAGCCTCGGCCGCCTTCTCACCGACCTGGCAGACCAGACCGACCAGTCCTGGGACGCACCAGTGCCGATCATCGTCGAACAACTGCTCGGCCTGCTCTTCGGCATCACGGTGATGTGGCTCCTCGACCGCGACGAGCCCCTCCTGCGAGAAGCCCTGGCAGACGCGGCCAAAGCGACAGCGAACCGCCTGGCCTGACCCACCGCCTCCCCTTGCGGACGGGGTCGCGCCAAACGTACATGCCAAGTCCGGCGACTCACCACGAAATGCCTGGTCGCGGTGACACAGCCGAAGACTTTCCTTGTACGTGGTGCGCGACCCTGCGGCCGAGGGTCAGGAATCGGCCGCTTCCCGCGTCACATCGGAGCGGCGGCGGAAGTACATCGCCAGGAACGCGCCGGAGAGGTTGTGCCAGATCGAGAACACCGCGCCTGGCAGGGCAGCGGCGGGGTTGAAGTACTGGGCCGCGAGTCCGGCGGCGAGACCCGAGTTCTGCATGCCGACCTCGATGGCGATCGTGCGGGCCGAGCGGATCGGTTGCCGCGTGATGCGGCCGGCGAGGTAGCCGAGCAGGTAGCCGAGCCCGTTGTGCAGCACCACGGCGAGGAAGACGATCGCGCCTGCGGCCGCGACCCGCTCCGCCGAGCCGCCGACGACCGCGAGAACAACGCCGGAGATCGCGACCACCGACACCCACGGCATGGCCGGAAGCAGCGGGTTGACGAGGCGGGGGAGAAGCATACGAATGACGAGTCCGCCGATCACGGGTATGAGCACGATCTGCATGATGCTCTTCGCCATCGCGAGGCCGTCAACGGGCATGTACTGCCCCGCGAGCCACAGCGTGAGCATCGGGGTCATGAGCGGGGCGAGCAGTGTGGAGATCGAGGTCATCGTCACCGACAACGCGGTATCGGCCTTCGCCAGGTAGGCAACGACATTGGAGGCCGTGCCGCCAGGCGCGCAGCCCACGAGAATCACCCCGGCCGCAAGGTCGGGCGGCAGACCGAGCGCGGCAGCGACCCCGAATCCGATGAGCGGCATGATCGCGTACTGCGCCAGGACTCCGATGAGGATCGGCCACGGCCGCGTCAGCACGAGCTTGAAGTCGGGAACGGTGAGCGTCAGGCCCATGCCGAACATGATGATCATGAGCAGCGTGTTGACGTGCGGGCCGACCTGCTTGGCCGTCGGCGATGCGAAATAGCCGAACGCCGCGGCGGCGAGCACGAGGATCGGGAACACGGTCACGGCGAGACGGGCGGATCGGTCTTCCGGCGACATCACCGGCGCGTTGGCGGTGCGGGGATCTGGAGCGGTCATCCATCCGTCATACCGCCTGGTCGAGCACACCGCGAAATCCCTAGAGCTGCGTAACCCCTGGGGGGCTTCCCCTCAACCCTGATTCCGGACGGTCGATCTGGAACGCGAAGCACCCGCTCCGCGGGGGGCCTGTCGCGGCCGTCAGCCGCCCGAATCCGATACGACGCACCGAAGGGGCCGTCACATGAGTAGGCAGCCGCGATCCACCACCGCGAGCTCGCGCGCCGCGGTGCAGAACGGCGAGTTCCAGCCCGGCATGGGCCTGGTGACGAAGCTGCTGCTCAACGGCCTTGTCACCGTGCTGTGTGCCGTGATGGTGGCCGGTACGACGATCTGGTCGTCGTTCTCGTTCGCGAGCGCGCTCGCCGACCTGTCGAGCGCCGCCGATCAGCTCGCCGACGCCGCCACCCGCGGCGCCGACCCCGCCCAACTCGTCGCGCTGAAAGACGCCGCGCAGGCCAGCGCCGAGGCTGCGGTCGTGCGCACCCGCATCGTCGTGAGCCTCGCCGTGCTCGTGGCGTGCGTGTTCATCATGACCCCGATGGGCATCGTCATCGTCGGGGTCCGCAAGGGCATCAACGAGATCAACGCCTCGCTCGCCGCGATCGCCAAGGGCGACCTCACGGTCGTTCCCGCCGTGACCTCGCGCGACGAGATGGGTCAGATGGCGCACTCCCTGCAGGGCACGATAGCCTCCCTCTCCGACACGCTGCGCCAGGTGGAGGCGAGCGCACGACGCGTCAACGAGGCCGCCTCGGGTGTCGGCGAGATCTCGTCGCAGGTCAGTTCCGCTGCCAAGGAGACCGCGTCGCACCTGCAGCAGGCCAAGGACGCCTCCGAGCAGGCGATCACCTCCGGTGAGCAGGCCGCTTCTGCCGTGGGCGAGATGGAGGACTCGATGCGGCGCATCGCGTCCGCCTCGTCGTCGAGCAGCGCCGTCACCGACGAGGCCGTCACGGAGGTGGGCGTGACCGTCGGCACGATGGAGCAGCTCGGCACCTCGTCGGCTGAGATCGGCTCGGTCATCTCCACGATTTCGGCGATCGCCGAGCAGACCAACCTCCTCGCGCTCAACGCGACGATCGAGGCGGCCCGCGCGGGCGAGACGGGCAAGGGCTTCGCCGTCGTCGCGGGTGAGGTGAAAGACCTGGCCTCGCAGACCGGCCAGGCCACCGAAGACGTCACTCACCGCATCGGCCAGATCCAGAGCGACACGCAGGCCGCGGTGTCCGCGATCGAGTCGATCGCCACCACCGCGGGCAAGATCCGGGAATCGCAGGACGAGATCACTCAGGTCGTCGACGAGCAGGCCCGCGCCGCAGAGCGCCTCAACTCCGTGCTCGGTGTCGCCGTGCGCTCGACCGGTGACACCGCGAAGCTCGTCAACGACACGAGCCGCATCGCAGCGAACTTCGAGACCAACGCCGGCCAGATGCTCGCGTCGTCGGGCAACCTCAAGTCGGAGGCCGACACCTTGACGAGCCTGGTGGGCCGCTTCCGGTTCTGACCGGCTACTTCGCGTCGGGGTCGGGCTGGTGCACGCCGAAGACGTTGCCCTCGGTGTCGAGGTAGTAGCCCTGCCAGGCCATTCCGGGCAGCGCCTGCTTCGGGAGGGCCACCGTGCCGCCCGCCGCGATGATCTTGCCGTGGGTCGCGTCGTAGTCGTCGCTGCCCATTGTCAGTACCGCGCCGTTCACGGGTGCGCCCGCCGGGGCTGCCTGGCCGTGACGCTGCATGATCGCGCCGTTGATGCCCGGCTGGTCGTCGGTGCCCGTGGTGCAGCCGATGTACGGTGCGCCCGCGTACTCGCTCCAGTCCTGAAACTCCCACCCGAACACGGCTCCGTAGAAGTCGCGGGCGCGGTGCACGTCGTCGGCGTGAATCTCGAAGTGGATGACGCGGCTCATGGTCAGTCTCCTTGCATCTGGGTTCGGGCTTCGGCGATCGCCTCGATGAGGCGGGGGATGCCGTCGCGCGGCTCGGGGCGGCGCTCGCGGTCGAGGGTGAGCAGTGACCACCGGGTGATGCCGACCTCAGCGTGAGCGCCGGCCATGTCGGCGATCTGTTCGGCGGAGGCGTCCCAAGGGAGTTCACCGAACTTCACGAGGTCGAACGGCGCATCGATACCGGCGGCACGCCTAGCGGCCAAAGCGGTCTCCAGCGACTCGCGGTGGGCCTGCGCGTCGAACGGACCGTCGAGGATGAGTCCGTCGGCGAATTCGCCTGCCACCGCGAGGGTCTTGGGTCCACGGCCCCCGATGTACACCGGGGGAGTGGGCGAGGCGGGCCAGGCCAGTTGCACGCCCTCGAGGTTCACGTACCGCCCGGAGGTCGTCACCTCCTGCCCCGCCAGCAGCGCCTTGAGGGCGATCGCCTGCTCGCGCAGCAGCGTCAGCGGTGAGGCGGCCCGCACGCCGGCCTGCCCCATCCAGTCGAGGATGCCGTGCCCGATACCGGGCAGGAGCCGGCCCGGGAACATGCGGGAGATCGTCGAGATCTCCATGGCCGTGAGCGCGACCGCACGCAGCGGCACGGGCAGCAGCCCGATACCGACGCGCAGATGCTCGGTGGCCCCGAGGATCGCCGCGGCCGCGCCGATGCCGGACTCGTAGAAGCAGTCCTCCCACACCCACACCTCGGCAAGCCCGGCCCGCTCGGCCTCTCGCGCGAGCGGCACGTACTCCTCAGGCGGCGTGTGCGGAGAAAAGATGACCGAGACCTCGGGAAAAGCCATGCCCCCAGGCTACGTGGCGCGCTCGATTCGGTTAGCGAAGCACGGCAGACACTGACGATGCCGGTCTGCGCCGGGCCCTAGCCAGCCCGTCGCTGCGGTGGCTACACTTGTAGCCATGACCGTGACCGGGCCCATGGCGCTCAAGGATGTGAAGAACCGACTCTCCGAGGTTGTCGACCAGGTCGAGAGAGAACATGACCGTGTCGTCATCACGAAACACGGCCGTCCTGCGGCAGTGGTGCTCTCGGTGGAAGACCTCGAGTCTCTCGAAGAGACCCTCGATGTCATGGGCAATTCAGATCTCATGGCTCAGATCCGCGAGAGCCTCGACGCGGTGGCGGCGGGAGACGCGCAGACCCTCACCAAAGACGAGGCCATGGCTCTCCTGCGTGACTGACGATGCAGATCACGTGGGCACCGGCCGCAAAGCGTGCACTGCGCCGCCTCCCGGAGAAGACAGCCACGGCCGTCATCGAATTCGCCTACGGCGCCTTGGCTGAGAACCCTCACCGGGTGGGAAAGCCGCTGCGATTCGAGCTCACCGGAATTCATACGGCCCGACGAGGCGATTTTCGAGTCTTGTACCAGGTCGACGACGAAAACATCACCATCCTGGTGGTCGAACACCGCGCAGACGTGTACCGGCGACGCTGACGCGACGCTGACCCGACGACGAGGCGACTAGCGCGGCGTTCGCGCGCGCTCCGACTGCGACGGAGCGCGCCGCACGGGCGTGATCGGGAGTCGGAGCGCTGCCGGGGCGTGCTTCGAGACCACGGGACGCCAGGGCGCGACCGCGGAGACCGGCGTGTAGCCCTCTCCGAGAGGTGGGCGGGGGTCGCAATCACCCTTGTTCGGCCACATCGACATCGCGCGTTCGGCTTGGGCCGTGATCGTCAGGGCAGGGTTGACGCCGAGATTCGCCGACACCGTCGAGCCGTCGACGATGTGCAGGCCGGGGTGCCCGTACATGCGGTGGTAGGCGTCGATCACCCCGGAGTCGGGGGAGTCGCCGATGACGCAGCCGCCCAGGAAGTGCGCAGTCATCGGGATGCCGAAGACGTCACCGATAGGTGCCCCCGGGTACCCGCCGATGATCCGCGCGATCGTGCGGGCCGCGGTGTGCGCCGCCGGAATCCAGCGGGGGCTCGGCTCGCCGTGGCCGCGCGTGGAGGTGAGGCCGACTCCTCCGAGGAGCCTGCGCCGCGGCCGCACGGTGATCGAGTTGTCGAGGCTCTGCATGGTCAGGGCGATGGTCGTGCGCTCGGACCACGACCCGAGCCCGAGGATCGTGGAGAGGAACGCCACAGGGTGCAGCACGACCTCCCGCAGGAACTTCAGCCAGCGGGGGAGGCGCCCCCCTCCGTCGGTCATCAGTGTGCTCATCAGGCCCATCGCGTTGGAGCCCTTGGCGTAGCGCACGGGCTCGATGTGCGTGTTGTCGTCGGGGTGGAACGAGGAGGTGATCGCCACGCCCCGGGTGAAGTCGATGCGGTCGCGCGTGCCCAGCGAGGCGCTGGCACCGACGAGGGCCTCGGAGTTCGTGCGGGTGAGTTCGCCGAGTCGATCGGAGATGTGGGGGAGTGACCCGTTGCTCTTGAGTGCGTGCAGCAGCTTCTGTGTGCCCCACGTGCCGGCCGCGAAGACCACGTGCTCGGCGGTGAACACGCGCGGAGGGTGGGGGAGCCAACCTCCGGTGTACTCGGTCTCGACGCGGTAGCCCGCCTCGGTCGGCGCCACCCGCGTGACCGTGGAGTTCTCGATCACGACCGCCCCGGCCTGCTCTGCGAGGAACAGGTAGTTCTTGACCAGCGTGTTCTTGGCGTTGTGGCGGCACCCGACCATGCACGCGCCGCACTCAAGGCATCCGGCGCGGCGGGGACCAGCGCCGCCGAAGTACGGGTCTTGCACCTCGACTCCCGGGGTCTTCTCGCCGCGTGCACCGTGCTCGCCGAAGAACACCCCCACGCGGGCCAGCCGGAACGTGTGGCCGACGCCCATCTCCTGGGCGACCTTCTTGTAGACCTCGTCGACGGGGGTCATCGTCGGGTTCGTGACGACGCCCAGCATGCGTTCGGCCTGGTCGTAGTGGGGAGCGAGCTCGCGCCGCCAGTCGGTGATGTGTGCCCACTGCGGGTCGGCGTAGAACGCGGGGGAGTCGGGCTGGTAAAGGGTGTTCGCGTAGTTGAGGGAGCCGCCGCCGACCCCGGCTCCGGCGAGCACCACCACGTCGGGGAGCACGTGGATGCGCTGCACGCCCCGCATCCCGAGCTTGGGAGCCCATAGGAACCTGCGCAGGTTCCACGAGGTCGTGGCGAAGTCGTAGTCGTAGAACCGCCGCCCGGCCTCGATGACGCCGACGCTGTACCCCTTCTCGGTCAGCCGCAGCGCCGTGACCGATCCGCCGAAGCCGCTGCCGACCACGATGACGTCGAAGTGCTGCTCGACGGCGCCCCCAGGGGCGGGTTGTTCAGAACCGATACCGTTGCCGGACTTAACCGTTGCCATGTGAGCCTCCGTGGCGGTGGGCCTTGGATGCAAGAGACTACGGACCCACATCGCCCCGGTGCAGTCGCCAATTCCCTAGAACATCAACGCAACTGCTGACGATGTGGCCCACACCTCATGCCGCTTCGGACGACTCGAAGCGCGTGAGCAGCGCCGGGAGACCAACGGCGATCCGAGTTCGATTCAGACGGAATGTGACTCAATCGACGGCAGTTCGGGCCAGTCTCGATAGTCGGCGACAAGCGGGGGGAGCGCCAGCACCATGAGCCACATGGCTGCCGGGATGAGAGCGTAGAACCCGATGGCGAGGTAGCCGAACGCGCCGAGAATGCCCCCGGCGAAGAACAATCCGACGATCGCCAGGTGATGCCGTAGCCGAGTGGTGTTGGCGACGACGGGCTCTAGATCGTGGCGGCTGTGGTGGTAGAGCAGCTTGCCGAGTTCGATTCCGATGTCGGTGACCATGCCGGTGACGTGCGTGGTGCGGATCTGGGAGTCGGAGGCCTTGGTGACGATGGCGTTCTGCAGGCCCATGGTGAAGCAGAGGACGGGGATGAACAGCCAGATCCGATGCTCCCACGTGACCATGTCGGCGAGCACGGTTCATCCCTGGGGCAGTGACGCGTTCACCTCGTCGCGCCAGGCGAGCCATGGTTCGAGAGCGGACAGGTCGAAGTCGGGGCCACCTGCGCCCATCGTGAACAGGCTCGCGCCGAGCTCGAGTAGCGGTGCGCCTTCGACCTCCGGTGCGTCGGGCTTACGTCCCTCGCGGCCGCGCCCGCCGACGCCGACGGAGATCTCGATCTCGCCGATGTCGCGCCCGACGGCCTCGCAGTGGCCGCGCAGAACGTCGATCTTGTGGGCGAGTTCGTCGCCTTGGCTGAACGTGTGCCAGATGTCTGCATGCCGCGCGACCATGCGCAGGGTCTTCTTCTCGCCTCCGCCTCCGATGAGTACGGGGATGTCGCGGGTCGGCGGCGGGTTGAGTTTGCCCAGGCGAGACTCGATGCGGGGGAGCGCGTCGCGCAGATCGTTCAGTCGGCTTCCGGCGGTGCCGAATTCGTAGCCGTACTCGTCGTAGTCCTTCTCGAACCACCCGGAGCCGACACCCAGGATGAGGCGACCGTCACTGATGTGGTCGACGGTGCGGGCCATGTCGGCGAGCAGCTCGGGGTTGCGGTAGCTGTTGCACGTGACAAGGGCGCCGATCTGGATGCGGCTGCTCTGCACGGCCCAGGCGGCGAGCATGGTCCAGCACTCGAAGTGCTTGCCTTCCGGCTCGCCGTAGAGGGGATAGAAGTGATCCCAATTGAACGCGATATCGACGCCCATCTCTTCGGCACGGGCGAACGCGTGACGGATCTGGGCGTACTCGGCGTGCTGCGGCTGAATCTGCACCGCGATACGAACGGGGCGATCGATACGAGTCGACATGACAGTAAACGTATTCCACGCAACATCAGGGTGCGGCGCGGGGGGCGTGGCGCGACCTCAGGCGGGGTTTGGTAACAACCGTGTCTTTCAGGGGGAGGGCCGGACATCACTATTTTGACATAATGTAGATTATCGGCGATCGAAGATGGCCTGGCCCGAGCTACGTGTTCGCGTTCCAGGTCGCGACGCCCTCGGCGCGCCATGCTGCAAGCAATTGTCGGCCTCCGGTGGCGGCGACGAGCTCGGCGTCGTTGATGGCGATCGCTGCCGCGCAGTGGGTCGCGTCGTAGCCTCGAAGTCCGTGGGAGACGGCGAGTCCGGCGGCAGACATCATGAGCACTCTGTCGAGCTCGATGATGTCGATCGCGCTCCACAGCTCTTCAAGCACCTCACGGGCCTCCGCAGCTTCGTCGAGCGAGATGCGCCCGAGTCGAGCCGCCTGGGCGACCGCAGCCACCGCCTCCACGTAGGCCAGGCGAGTCGTGGTGACAGTGTCGGCACTGTCCCACAATTCCCCACAGCTTGCCGATGACTCCTCCTCGATGAGGAGAGGAACCAAGGCCGATGTGTCGACGTAGAGGATCACCGTCGCTGCTGCTCAACGAGATCGCTGACCATGCCGTGTGCCTTGATCGGCGCCGGGCGACCTCCCTTGCCACGCGAAGCCGCGGTCACCCTCCCGGACGCGACGAGCTGCTCGAACTTGGTGGGCACCCCCACTGGGACGATCCGCGCCACCGGCCGACCGTGATCGGTCACGGTGATGGTGTGCCCCTCCCGGACCCGCGCGAGGTGGCGACTCAGACTGTCTCGCAGCTCACGAACTCCCACGTCCGTCACGACATCCTCCTTGTGGCCACATTTAATACCCTCAATGTGACTATTTTGACACCCGATCCGCGGCACTTCAACACGCCTCACTTGCCGCCACCACGATCACAGCGCAGCACCTCTGCGGCAGTACTGCAGCGCCGGATTGCGGATCGCGCGCCGAACACCTTGCCGTCACGGCCCACCAGATCCACTGATCCCGCAAACTGCGCCTCGTGTTACGACATCAAAGCTGCAGTTCTCAACGAGGCGCGCACATTCACTTAGGTAAACGTGGCCGAGCCCCGGAGAACTGCAGCTTTGATGTCGTCACGTCAGCGCAAGGCGTGAAGCACCAACGACGCCAATTCCTGATAGGCCTCTGCGTCGCTCATCTCCAGGCGGGCGAACATCTCGCCGGCTCGGATTTCGTGCATGGAGACCACGACTACCTCGGCCACGAAGTCGGCACGGACGGAGCGGAACGCCCCTGCCTTGACGCCTACTGCGATGAGTTCGCGGATGCGGTCGGCCGCGATGGCGGTGTTGCGGCGATACACCTCCGCCGTCGGTTCGAAGGCGGCCATGTCGTCGAGGAAGGTGCGCGACATCGGTGCGAGATAGTCGGCCACGCCCAACAGGTAGGCCTCGATCTTGGCCGCAGGGTCTTCAGCCGCGTCGACTCGCGGTTTGATCGCCGGGGCGGCGCCCCTGAACAGCTCCTTGACCACCTGTACGACCAGCTCATGCTTCGTCGGCGCAAGCGCGTACAGCGTCGTCTTGGAGCAGTGCAATCGAGCCGCGAGATCGTCGAGAGTGAACTCGGCGAACCCCTCGGCCAGCATCAACGTGACGAGCTGGCCGAGGAGTTCGGTTTGTCGCGGCGTGCGCCGCGCCGGTTTACCTGGACTCACCGAGGGGTCGCGTCCGGGTCATCCGGCAGCGCGCTCGCGCAGCACGAAGCGCTGGATCTTGCCGCTCGGGGTCTTCGGCAGCTCGTCGACGAAGTGGATGCGACGCGGGAAGACGTGGGCCGCGAGCTTGTTCTTGACCCGCTGCTTCAGCGATTCGACCAGCTCGTCGTTGCCCTCGACACCGGGCTTGAGCACGACGTACGCCTCCACGACCTCGCCGCGCAACTCGTCGGGCACGCCGATGACCGCCGACTCGACCACGTTCGGGTCGCCGACCAGCACCGACTCCACCTCGAACGGGCTGATCCGGTAGCCGGCCATGATGATGACGTCGTCGGCGCGCGCGGCGAAGTAGATGTAGCCGTCCTCGTCGCGGCGACCGGCGTCACCGGTGATGTACCAGCGGCCGTCGCGAGAGAACCGCTCGGCGGTCTTCTCGGGAGCGTCGACGTAGCCCGTGAACCACATCGCGGGGGTTGCCTTGAGGTCGACCGCGATACGGCCCGACTCCCCCGGATCCGCGATCTCGTCGGAGGTGTTCTTGAGCACGGTCATCGTCCAGCCCGGCTGCGGGCGGCCCATCGAACCCTCCATGACCGGCCCGGCAACGTCGGGGTGCCAGCCGTTGATTCCGCACATGCCCAGCTCGGTCTGCCCGTAGGTGTCGTGGATGGCGGATCCGAGGGTCGCCTCGGCCCACGTAACCATCTCGGGGTTGAGCGGCTCCCCCGCCGAGGTCATGCGCTTGATCTTGAGGTCTTCGGGGATGGGCAGGCCCGCGCTGCGCAGCGACCGGAACACCGTGGGTGCGGCCGCGAGGTTCGTCACACCGAACGTCGAGGCGACCTTCCAGGTCAGCTCGGGCGAGAAGCCCGCGTGCAGGAGCAGCGAACGACGACCGGCGGCCATCGGCGTGATGATCGCGTAGTACAGGCCGTACGCCCAGCCGGGGTCGGCCGCGTTCCAGAACACGTCGTCTTCGGTGACGTAGAGGCCGTACTCGAGGTAGGTCTGGAATGACGCGATCGCCCGCACCGGAATCGGCACACCCTTGGGGTCACCCGTCGTGCCGGAGGTGAACAGCCGCACGAACTCCGTTGCGCCGGTGCACGGCACGACCGGGGCGTCGGCCGGGTCGGCCTCCTCGTAGCCGGGGAGCTGCCCAGCGATCACGGTCTGCCAGGGCGCGTCGGCGGGCATGTCCTCGCCCGCCTCCAGCTTGACGGCCTGATCGGCGTCACTGATGACGACCTTCGTGCTCGAACCCGCCAACCGCAGCGCGATCGCGGCCGGCGCAAAGGCCGTGAACAGGGGCACGTGCACGGCACCCGCCCGCCACAGCCCGAGCACCGTCTCAACATAGGACTCCGACTTGCCCATGAGGGTCGCGACCCGGTCTCCGGGCTGCACACCCATCGCGACCAGCGCAGCAGCCACCTTCTTGGAGCGTTCGCTGAGTTCGCCGTACGTCAGATCCGTGGACGACAGGTCGGGCTCGATGATCGTGAACGCCACGTCTCCTGCGGGATGGCGGTCACACAACAGATCGGCGAGAACCATGTTCTCGCCGTCGTACTCGGCAAGCAGTTGGTCGACTCGGGCTTCGGGCGTCAGGCGGTCGGTCATGGATCTCCCTCGATCTCGAGCGGGCAGTAGGTGTGATCGTGGCGGGCGAAACTCGGGTATGGCTTTCGCTTTTCCCGAACGATACTGTGCGGGATACTTGAGTATCACTGTCAAGCCATTGATTGTCCACGACTTTCCGGAGGCGTAGATGCCCGCAGACCGCACCCTGCCCAACGAAGAAGCAGCGGAGCTGCTGCAACTCGTCCGCGACATCGCCACGAAGGAGCTACTCCCCCGCGCCGCCGAGGCCGAGGCCACAGAGGCGTTCCCCCGTGACATGTTCCGCATGCTGGGCGAGACGGGCATCCTGGGCCTGCCCTACTCCGAGGAGTACGGCGGTGGCGGGCAGCCGTACGAGGTCTACCTGCAGGTTCTTGAGGAGCTGGCCAGCGCCTGGGCGAGCGTCGCCACCGGGGTGTCTGTACACGCCCTCTCCTGCTTCGGGCTCTACACGCGCGGCACCGAAGAGCAGAAGAACAAGTGGTTGCCCGACATGCTCGGCGGCGAGTTGCTCGGCGCGTACTGCCTCTCGGAGGCGCATGCCGGCTCCGACCCGGCCGCGATGCGCACCACCGCGAAGCGTGAGGGCGACGAGTACGTACTCAACGGCGCCAAAGCCTGGACCACGCACGGTGGCCAGGCCGATTTCTACAAGGTGATGGCCCGCACGGGTGAGGGCAGCGGCGGCATCTCGTGCTTCCTGATCCCCGCCGACACTCCCGGTCTCGTCGCCGACCCGCCGGAGCGGAAGATGGGCCTCACCGGCTCCACGACGGCGACGATGCGCCTCGACGGTGTGCGTATCCCTGCGGAGCGCCGCCTCGGCGAGGAGGGCGACGGGCTCAAGATCGCTCTCGCGGGCCTCGACTCCGGTCGCCTCGGCATCGCCGCGTGCGCGATCGGCCTGGCGCAGGCCGCGCTCGACAACGCTGTCGCCTATGCCAAGGAGCGGGAGGCGTTCGGCACCGCGATCATCAACCACCAGGGCCTCGGGTTCATCCTCGCCGACATGGAGGCCGGCACCCAGGCCGCCCGCCAGATGACCCTGCACGCCGCGCGCCTTCGCGACCAGGGCAAGCCGTTCTCGCGGGAGGCGAGCATCGCCAAGATGCTGGCCACCGACAACGCGATGAAGGTGACCACCGACGCCGTGCAGGTCTTCGGCGGCTACGGCTACACCCGCGACTTCCCGGTCGAGCGGTTCATGCGCGAGGCGAAGGTCATGCAGATCTTCGAGGGCACCAACCAGATCCAGCGCATGGTCATCGCCCGCCACCTCGCCAAGGGCGGCACGGGCACGATCACCCACGTCGGCTGACCCGAACTGACCCGGCGACGACGGTGCCACGGGACAGGACAGGCCCCGCCTCTCCCGTCCCGTGGCACCTTCGCTGGAGGGCGCGATGATGCGCACACATGTGCCACGGGACACCCACCCGGGCGGGTGTCGTGGCACATGTCCTCGTCCGAGTCGCATCCCAGCACAGGTGCCACGACACAGGAAAGCTGCGGCGACCGCGCGCCCCTCCCCGCACCGTGGCGCAGGAGGAATCGCCCACGGGGACCGTTGGGGGTATGGCTGGGAAGATCGTCAGTTGCCCCTCGTGCGGTACGCGTAACCGGGTTCCTGCTGCGGCCAGTGGCCTGCCGCGGTGCCCCAAGTGCAAATCCGACGTGCCTTGGATCGCCGACGCGACCGACTCCGACTTCGATGCCGTGGCCGACTCCTCGAAGGTGCCCGTACTCATCGACTTGTGGGCCACGTGGTGCGGGCCGTGCCGCCAGGTGTCACCGCTGCTGGAGCAGCTCGCCGCCGAGCGTGCGGGGAAGCTCAAACTCGTCAAGGTCGACGTCGACGCGAATCCTCATACGTCGGCACGCTTCGAGGTGCAGGCGATCCCCACACTCATCCTCATGAAAGGCGGCAAACAAGTCAGCACCCGCCAGGGCGCGCTCCCGATGCCGGCCCTACGCCAGTGGATCGACTCCGACGCCTGACGGTTCGTGCACCGGTTCTCAAAGGGGGTCGCTCAAGTCGAGGTCGAAGGTGAGCTCCACGGCCTTCGCCAGTGCGACCTCCTGAGTCTCATTGAGATACCCAAGAGTGCGCCCCAATCTCTCGACCGGCAGAGTCATGACGTTGTCCAAGGAGACGACGCACGGGTGATCAAGCCCGTTGGCCGGCCCCACCGCAACCTCGCTGCACAAGCCCTTCACGGTGGAGGTGATGGGCGCAACGGTCACACTCGTCATGGCCGCGCGCGCAGCGTTGCGGGTCAAAATCAGGGCTGGACGGGTCTTGTCTGCCCTGATCAGGCAGATCTCACGCATCCTCAGTCACCCAACGGCAAGTCGGAGAAGGCCCAGGCGACGAACGCGTCCATGTCCTCGTCCGGAGGCGTGCTCGCGAGAATCTCGGCGTCTCGCTCGGCCGCTTGACGCCGCATCTCGCGCCGCAGCGCCCTCACGACCAGGGCCGCGCGGCTCGGCGCCTTGCCGTCAGACACGGCCTGATCGACGAAGGACATCACCTCGTCGGGGAGGCGTACTGCGATCTGAGTACTCATACGACAATGGTAGCACTTCGCATCCCACCCCGGTATGCAGCGCGTTGTCGTTGCCCTTCGCCGCATTCGCCCAGCACCGCAGCATGGGCATTTGCGTAGGCACAGTTGGCCCGTCAGTCCCGCGGTACCGATCGCGTTGGTGAGCCAGGTCGACTCACCCGCCGGTCACCAGTCCCACGGCACGCCCTCTTCGGACGCCTCACGTCTCGCTTCGAGTGCCGTGGGACACGCCTCCGAGCCAGAGTCGGCTCACCCGATCGTCAACCGGAGACGTAGGCGGCGAGGTGTTCTCCCGTGAGGGTTGATTTCGCCTTCACCAGGTCTGCGGGGGAGCCTTCGAAGACGATCTTTCCGCCTTCGTTGCCCGCTCCTGGGCCGAGGTCGATGATCCAGTCAGCGTGGGCCATCACCGCCTGGTGGTGTTCGATGACGATGACCGACTTGCCGGAGTCGACCAGGCGGTCCAGCAGGCCGAGCAACTGTTCCACGTCGGCCAGGTGCAGGCCGGTCGTCGGCTCGTCGAGTACGTAGATGCCGCCCTTCTCCGACATGTGGGTGGCCAGCTTGAGGCGCTGGCGCTCGCCTCCCGACAGCGTGGTGAGCGGCTGGCCCAGACTGATGTAGCCCAGCCCCACGTCGTTGAGGCGCTCGAGGATCTTGTGTGCCGCCGGGGTGCGGGCCTCCCCCGCTCCGAAGAAGTCCAGCGCCTCCGATACGGGCATCGCGAGCACCTCGGCGATGTTGCGGCCACCGAACGTGTACTCCAAGACCGCGGGCTGGAACCGCTTGCCCTCGCACTCCTCACACGGGGTCGTCACCGTGTCCATGAACCCGAGCTCCGTGTAGATGACGCCGGCGCCGTTGCACGCCGGGCACGCGCCCTCCGAGTTGGCACTGAACAGAGCCGGTTTCGCGCCAGTTGCCTTGGCGAAGGCCTTACGGATCGGGTCGAGCAGACCCGTGTACGTCGCCGGGTTGCTGCGCCGCGAGCCCTTGATCGCGCCCTGGTCGATGGCGATCACGTCGTCGCGCTTGCTCATCGAGCCGTGGATGAGCGAGCTCTTGCCCGATCCCGCCACGCCCGTGACGACTGTCAGCACACCGAGCGGAATGTCGACGTCGACGTTCTCGAGGTTGTTCGTGTTCGCGCCACGGATCTCGAACACGCTTTTGGCCTTACGCACCGACGGCTTGAGCGCGGCTCGGTCATCGAGGTGACGGCCCGTCAGTGTGTCGCTCGCGCGGAGCCCGGCGAGAGTGCCCTCGAAACAGATCTCACCGCCCCCCGACCCCGCCCGCGGGCCCAGATCGACGACGTGGTCGGCGATCGCGATCGCCTCCGGCTTGTGCTCCACGACCAAGACCGTGTTGCCTTTGTCGCGCAGCGAAAGCAGCAGCGTGTTCATCCGCGCGATGTCGTGCGGATGCAGCCCGATGGTCGGCTCGTCGAAGACGTACGTCACGTCGGTCAGCGAGGAGCCGAGGTGCCGGATCATCTTGGTGCGCTGCGCCTCTCCCCCGGAGAGCGTGCCGGATGGGCGGTTGAGCGAGAGGTAGCCGAGGCCGATCTCCACGAACGAGTCGAGCAGGTGCTGCAGACCCTTGAGCAGCGGCGCCATCGACGGTTCCGCGAGCCCGCGCACCCAGGCGGCGAGTTCGTCGATCTGCATCGCGCACGCGTCGGCGATGCTCACCTCACCGATTTTCGAGGTGCGGGCGTGCTCGGCGAGACGGGTTCCATCGCACTCGGGGCACGTGTCGAACGTGATCGCCCGGTCGACGAAGGCACGCACATGCGGCTGCATCGCCTCCCGGTCTTTGCTGAGCATCGACTTCTGGATCTTCGGGATGAGGCCCTCGTACGTGACGTTGATGCCCTCGACCTTGATCTTGGTCGGCTCCTTGTAGAGCAGCGCGTCGAGTTCGCGCTTGGTGAAGTCCTTGATCGGCTTCTCGGGATCGAAGAACCCGCAGCCGCGGAAGATGCGGCCGTACCAGCCGTCCATCGAGTACCCGGGGATCTTCAGCGCGCCCTCCGCCAGCGACAGCGAGTCGTCGTACAGGGCCGTGAGGTCGAAATCGGAGACAGCGCCCTTGCCTTCGCATCGTGGGCACATGCCGCCCACGACCGTGAACGTCTTCGCGACCTTCTCTGTGCGACCGCCCTTCTCGGCCTTGATCATTCCCGACCCGGTGACCGACGGAACGTTGAACGAATACGCCTGCGGCGACCCGATGTGCGGCACGGCGATGCGGCTGAACAGCATCCGCAGCAGGGCGTTCGCATCAGTGACGGTGCCGACCGTGGAGCGCGGATTGGCGCCGAGCCGCTCCTGATCGACGATGATCGCGGTCGTCAAGCCTTCGAGCGCATCGACATCCGGCCTGGCCAGCGTGGGCATGAAGCCCTGCACGAAGGCGCTGTACGTCTCGTTGATCATCCGCTGGCTCTCGGCCGCCACCGTGTCGAAGACGAGCGAACTCTTGCCCGAGCCGGAGACGCCCGTGAACACGGTGAGACGCCGCTTCGGGATGTCGACACTGACGTCTTTGAGGTTGTTCTCCCGCGCGCCCTGCACCCGGATGATGTCGTGATTGTCGGCCGGGTGCGTCCCGGCCTGCTCGGCGGCGGCCTTGGCCATCAGGGCTCCTTGTCGCGCGTGATCGCAGTGGTCAGTCTGTCGTCGCTCAATCGTCGCTGCAGGCTCTCAGTGCCATCGTCAGTGTCGACGGTCGACGGTCGATGGTCGATGTCGGTTCGGTACCGGGCTGCCCGGCTCGATCGTTCCTGCGCGATGGTCCCATGCCGAAGCTGCCGTTGCCTACCGCGACCCGGTCGGCGGTGTGCGTCTTCTCACGACATCGACACGGGCTTGTCGTACGCATCAGTACTGCCCACTCTGGGGACATGAGCATCCTCGACGAATTCGTCGGCACGTGGAACGGCAGCTGCGGCTTCCGCCTCATGCCCCACGACGACCTGGCCTCGGGCCCTTCACGCGCTGCGACCTCCGTGGAGGCGGACGGCCACGGCTGGTCTCTGCGATACACGTGGGTACACCCCGACGACGGCGAGCAATCGGGAACGTTGCTGCTCGGCTCACCGATGGAGGGCGACGCGATCACGGCCGGCTGGGTCGACAGCTGGCACCAGAAGCCCGAACTGCGTCTGCTCACCGGCACGGTCACGGGCGACCCCGGCGAAGCCCGCATCACGCTCGCGATGGAGTACGAGGGGTGGGGCTGGACCATCGAGATCACGCCGGAGGGCGAGCAACTCCGCATGACCATGCACAACGTCATCCCCGAGGGCATCGAGCACGCCACCCCAGGCCCATACGTCGTGATGGACGCAGCCTGGAGCCGCACGGCGAGCGACTAACTCGTCGGGCCCAGCGCCCGCACATGCTGTGCACGGTGACTGACGGGTGGCGTGCTCGCGTCTGCACCCCGTGCCGTGGCACAGCAGCTTCACGGCGAGCTGCGCGACAACATGTGCCACGGCACCACCCCGGATGGTGAT
>JAUNUP010000036.1 GCA_030538115.1 Dermatophilus congolensis
CGTGGCACTGCTGCCGGTAGGCGAGATGTGCAGGGACATGTGCCACGGCACCTCCCAGCAGAAGTGCCACGGCACGGCGAGTCGGTCGCCGACCACCCCGACACAGGAGAAGCGCGTGCGCATCTGGTAGGTCCACACCACCCCGCACCCCGTACCCCGTGCCGTGGCACTGCTGCCGGTAGGCGAGATGTGCAGGGACATGTGCCACGGCACCTCCCAGCAGAAGTGCCACGGCACGGCGAGTCGGTCGCCGACCACCCCGACACAGGAGAAGCGCGTGCGCATCTGGTGAATCTGGTCACTCCCGAGTGGCGGGGATGGCGCCGATGAGCCGGTGCACCGAGAAGGTGCGCTGCTCGTCGGAGCCTTCCACGGTCCCGCGCACGCGGCCCGCCTCCACGTGAGCCGGGTGGAAGAGCAGGCGTGAGGTGCTGCCGTCGCCTGCAGCGAGCCCGATCCACACGGGCGTGGCGGTGGCGGTGGCCTCGCGGAGAACGTCGAGGGTGACGGTCGGGTCGGTGGCCGAGATCCGGGGGCTGGTGGCGTCGGCGTTTTCGCGGCGGCTCAGGTGCTCGTCTCCGAGACGGAGCGCGATCACCGCCCGCATCGCGTCTTCGCTGGTCACCTGGGTTGCATACAGGCGCGATGAGGGGCTCCAGGAGTGGCCGAGCCGGGCGTCGTTCGCCCGAACGGCCTTGGGGCCGTCTGCCTCCACCCCGCCGCCGGCCCCTTCCGCCACGGGCGCGTGCCCGGCCTTGCGCAGGGTGGCGACGACGGTGCGTTTCGCTGCCGGCGAGGCGAGCACGGTCGGGGCGAGGCGACGCAGGTGCAGGTCGCGCACGGCCTTGTCGTGCTCGGCCGCGTCGAGGGCGGAGACGTCGTCGCTGACGATGAACGTGCTTAACGACCCGACCCGCAGGCGGCCGTGGCGTCGAGACACGTCGCGGACGAGGTACTCGAGCGGTTGAGGCACGCCCGCTGGTGCGCGGCGTTCGAGTGTGGCGAGCAGTTCGTCGGCGGTGGCGCCCGTGTCGAGGTGACGCCGCACGCTGTCGGCCGAGAACCGGAACACGGTTGCGCCACCGCGTGATTCGAGGTCGGCGGACGATCGGAGCAGGTCGGCGAGAGATCCGTCGAGGCGTCCGGGGACGACGGCGGTGAGGTCGGCCTGCAGCAGCAACTCGTGTGCGGCACGGGGCAGCGCGGACTCGAGGCCGGCGAGGGTGTCGGCGGCGTCGCGTAGCTCCGGCGGGTCCTGTTCGTCGGGGTGCGACAGGGTCTCTGCGGAGGTGTCGCCGGGGTTGCTCCGCCAGGCGCGCCACAACGCGGCCCCGGCGTCCGTGATGGCGACATTGCGCAGAACGCCTGCGGTGTCACCGAGATCCGCGGAGACACCGGTATCCACGGAGACAAGGCCGAGCGCCGCGGCTTCACGAACCGCCATGCTCACCCCGTCGCGCAGTATCGCGGGGTCGCGACGCGGTTGCCGCCACGTGACCAGACTGAGCAGGTCATCGGAGCGGAGGGAGACGTCTCCGTGCTCGGCGCGCAGGCCCGCAAGTACGTGCAGCACCCCGTGGCGCACCGCCCGCACCATCGCCGACGACGCGGTTCTGCCGAACACGGCAGGCGGGATCACTGTGCTCTTCGACCCGGCGGAGGGTGGCGTGTCGCCGATGAGGCCGGGAGCCCGGTCGGTGCCGAACCACGCGAGCGCGAGCGAAGCCCAGCGCAGGGGTGCGTCGAGGCGGCGCCAGGCGTCGAAGGCCTGGGTGGGGGCGTAGACGAGGTCGTCGGAGCGGGAACCGCCGATCTCCACAGTGCCGACCAGCCCCGCTGCCCAGGCGAGTTCGAGCAGGATGATCGCATCGTCGCGCTCGAGGTCGAGGTGGGTGGCGATGCGGCGCAGCTCGCGCACCCCGAGCGCGTCGGCCCGCAGCACCTTGGGTGGCTCCGCGCCGAGGTGGTGCCCGAGTTCGTCGACGCGTTCCAGCAGACCGTTCACGGCCGCGAGCGTCGAGGCGCGGGCCGCGTCGGTGACGGGGGTGAGCCGGGGAACGGGCGGCGACAGCGGAGTGCCTGGCGCGATGCGGCCACCGCGCAGAACGAGCGCGACGTGCCGGGGGAGTTGCACCCGGGTGCCACTGACGGGATCGAGCAGGTCGCGGGTCACGAGGGAGTCGACGGCCCGACGGAGTTCGTGGGGCGCTTCGGCCGTGAGCTCGCCGACCGGGGGGCCCCAGGTCATCGACTCCAGCAGGTGCCGCGCCTCGGGGGTGATGTCGCGCAGGAGGGCCTGGACCTCGCGCGCGTCGTGCGCCGGCGTGGTGCCTGATGCGGGCGCGAGGCCGGCGACGTACGGGCCCAGCGCCTGCACCGTTGTGCCGGAGAACCGGTACCGCGCGCCTGCCTGCCAGACGAGTGCGAGTCGCCACAGGTGGTCGGCGACGGCGGTGAACTCGGCGCGGTCGACTCCGCACAGGGCGGCCGCATCGTCGATGTCACCGTCGGCGACGACGAGGGCTTGCAGCGCTGTCAGGGCCCTTCCGTCGAGGGTGTCGAGGGCTCGGGCCACGCTCGCCGGGTTCGACGCCCGAGAAGCGAGCGTCGGGATATCGGACGACGGCGGCCGAGCCAAATCCGGCCGGGCGAGCAGCAGGTCGACGAGCTGAGCGTCGGTCCGAGCACGCAGGTCGTCGGAGAAAACCCCCCGCTTGTCGCCCCCCGATGTCTTCCGCGCACCCACACCTCCACGCTACGGGAGGGTCGGGGCGTCATGTGATGGCGTCCCGGACAGTCCCGTGGCGTGCCCGCTCGCCCTGTCCCGTGGCACCTTCGCTGGAGGTGCGGTGATGCGATCACATGTGCCACGGGACGCCTACGGATCTGGTGCGGTTCTCCCGGTGGGGGTGCCGTGGCACATGTTCTTTCCGTGATGTCCGGGTTCGGACGGAGGTGCCACGGCACAGACTCCCGGGCGGGGGTCACCCCTGTGCCGTGGCGCGCCCGCTTACAGTCCCAAGGAACTCCCCGGTTACTTGATCGCAACTATTGCGCTTCCGCTTCCAGGATCAGTTGGGCCGTCGTGCGGTCCGTTACCAGGTGGGTTGCGTAGCCGGCCCGGAGCGCTACGCCCAGTCCGCGGAGTTTCGTTGCTCCTCCCGCGACCAGGATTCGGGTTCGTTTCAGCCGCAGGTCGGCCAGCGAGATCCCCACTGTGCGGGAGTCGAGTTCGGGCAGGGCGACCGCGCCGGAGTCGTCGAAGAAGCGTGAGCAGATGTCTCCCGCGGCGTGTTCGAGCAGGTGGTCGCATTCGGCATCGGAGAGGTAGCCGAGGTTGAAGAGCATCGCCGACGGGTTCACCGCGCCGACCGTGAAGATCGCGACCTGCGCCTCCACGCCGAGGTCGATGACGTGCCGGATGTGCCGCTCCTTCTCGACGATCTGCTTGGCGAGCACGTCGTCGAAGATCACCGGAAGCGGCAGCGTGCGCGCGTGGGCGTGGAAGGCGTCGCAGAACAGCCCGATGGTCTCGGCGTCGCCGGTCGAGCGGGAGGTGAGCGACGACCCTCCCTTGAGCGCGATCATCTCCACGCCCGTACGGGGTTGGGGAGTGAGGTGGCGCGCGACGGCGTACATGGTTTCGCCCCAGGTCACGCCCACGAGGTCGCCGTCGTGTACCTGCTCGGAGAGCACCTCGGCTCCGACGCGGCCGAGCTCGGCGAGTGTCGCCGCGTCGTCGTCGAAGGTTCGCCCGAGCCGTACCTCGGTGAGTCCGAAGGTGCGTCGTAGGGCGTCGGCGAGGGCGGAGTCGTCTTCGCGCGGATCGTGAATGGCCACGGTGACGAACCCGCGATCCTTCGCGTGCTGGATGAGCTTCGACACCGTCGGCCGTGACACGCCCAGGCTGCGTGCGACCTCCGCCTGCGAAAGCCCCTGCTCGTAGTACAGGCGCGCGGCGTCGATGGCGGAGGTGTCGCGGGGATTCATGTCCGACTCCCGGAGGTCGTGTTGCGGAGGGGCGAGGGAATGCACCGCAGCCCTCCCTCCCCGACTCCGAAGAGACCGGGGCGGGAGGGCGACGGGCGCGCGGCGCTAGAAGGCGACGACGCCGACGATGGCCGCGTTGAGCAGGTTGGTGCACGTGCCGGCGAGCAGCGCGAGCATGCCGAGTTTGGCCACGTCGCCGCGGCGTTCGGGGCACAGGCCGCCGAAGGCGCCGATCTGGATGGCGATGGAGGCGAAGTTCGCGAACCCGGCGAGGGCGAAGGTCGAGACCATGATCGCCTTGGGCGAGAGGTTGCCGACCTCCTGGCTGAACGCGGTGAAGCCGACGAACTCGTTGAGCACGGTCTTCTGGCCGATGAAGTTGCCGACCGTCATCGCTTCGTTCCAGGGCGTGCCGATGAGCCACGCGATGGGCGCGAAAATGAGGCCGAAGAGGCCTTCGAGTGACCAGTTGTCCTGGCCGAACCAGCCGCCGATGCCGCCGATGATCGCGGAGAAGAAGGCGATGAGGGCGACGAACGCGATGAGCAGGCAGCCGACGATGACGGCGATCTTGCCGCCGTTCATGGCGCCGGCGCCGAGGGCGTCGATGACGTTGCGGGATTCGGTGTCGCGCACGTCGCGCACGCCGGCGTCATTGGTGGGCTCTTCGGTCTCGGGGTAGAAGGCCTTGGCCATGATGAGCGAGCCAGGCGCGTTCATGACGCTGGCGGCGAGCAGGTAGGGCAGGGGCGCGCCGAGGAGCGAGTAGCCGATGAGGGTCGACCCGGCCACGGCGGCGAATCCGCCTGTCATGCAGGTGAACAGTTCGGCTTTTGTGAGGCGCTTGATGTAGGGCGCGATCATCAGCGGGGCTTCGCTCTGGCCGAGGAAGATGACGGTCGATGCCCAGACGCCCTCGATCTTGCTGGTGCCGAGCAGCTTCTGCAGGGCGGTGCCGAGAATGTCGACGAAGATCTGGATGACGCGCAGGTAGTACAGCGCGCCGATGATGGCGCCGAGGAAGATGATGACGGGCAGCACGTTGAGCGCGAAAACGAACCCGTTGTCCTTGGGCAGCAGTCCGCCGAACACGAATTCGGTGCCGCGGTCGGTGAACTTGATCGCGTCGGTGATGCGCAGGGCGATCCATTCGAGAGCCTTGAAGCCCGGCTCCCACTTGATGACGAGCAGCGCGAACGCGACCTGCAGCAGCAGGCCGACGCCGAGGGTGCGCCAGTTGATGCGGGTGCGGTGCCGCGAGAACGCGATGGCGATCGCGAAGATCGCGATGATGCCGAGCAGGCCTTGGAAGCGTTCCATGTCAGTTCTCCAGATCGGACGGGCCGAAGCTGTGCGGGAGGATCTGCTCGAACGGGTAGGTCTCGGGGCCGTTCTCGCCCTCGACGATCACCTGCTCGCATGCGAATTCGTTGAGCACCTGGCGGCAGGCGCCGCACGGGAAGCAGGGCTTGGCCTTCAGGCCGATGACGGCGGCCTTGACGATGCGCCGGTCGCCGCCCTGTACGACCATGCGGGTCGCGGCGGTGCGTTCGGCGCAGATGGCCAGGCCGTACGAGGCGTTCTCGACATTGCACCCGGTCACGACGGTGCCGTCGGAGAGGAGGAGCGCGGCCCCGACCTGAAAGTCGCTGTACGGGGCGTAGGCGTTGCGGGCGGCCTCGCGGGCGAGTTCGAGCAGGCCCGCGTCATCGGGTGGCGTCACTGTCGGCGGCTTTGTCGACATGATCATGTCCTTCCAGCCGTCGGAGCCAGCTCGACGGCCTTGTCGAGGTCGTGGCCGCTGTGCGTGAGCGGTGCGGCCCGTGAGGGTGAACGGATGTGCGCTGAGGCGTTGACAGACGTTCGTGGCTGCAGCATAGGATGATGCACATCTGTTCCACAAGAGCGAACATTCGTGCCTCTGCTGAATCCGTGCCAGGGGCACCCGAGCCGCCCGACGCAGCGCGGCACGAAAGGGGAGATCCCATGTCAGAGCAGTTCGACGCCGTCGATGTCATCAAGGCGAAGCGCGACCGAAACCGCCTGTCCGACAACGAGATCGACTGGGTCATCGACGCCTACACCCGCGGGGTCGTCGCCGACGAGCAGATGGCCGCCCTCGCGATGGCCATCTTCCTCAACGGCATGGACCGCGCCGAGATCGCCCGCTGGACCCACGCGATGATCGAATCCGGCGAGCGGATGAGCTTCGCCTCCCTGAGCAAGACCACGACCGACAAGCACTCCACCGGCGGTGTCGGCGACAAGATCACGCTGCCGCTCGCGCCGCTCGTCGCCTCCTACGGAGTCGCCGTGCCGCAGCTCTCGGGCCGCGGCCTCGGCCACACGGGCGGCACGCTCGACAAGCTCGAGGCCATCCCCGGCTGGCAGGCCGACCTCAGCAATGAGCGGATGATGCAGATCCTCGACGACGTGGGCGCGGTCATCTGCGCCGCCGGAGCGGGGCTCGCGCCGGCCGATAAGAAGCTGTACGCCTTGCGCGACATCACGAGCACGGTCGACTGCATCCCGCTCATCGCGAGCTCGATCATGAGTAAGAAGATCGCCGAGGGCACGGGCGCGCTCGTGCTCGACGTGAAGGTCGGCTCGGGCGCGTTCATGAAAGACCTCGACATCGCCCGCGAACTCGCGCAGACGATGGTCGACCTCGGCACCGACGCGGGTGTGCGCACGGTGGCGCTGCTCACCGACATGTCGCGCCCCCTCGGCCGCAAGGTCGGAAACGCCCTCGAGGTGGCCGAGTCGGTCGAGGTTCTCTCCGGAGGCGGCCCGCGCGACGTCGTCGACCTCACCGTCGCCCTCGCGGAGCAGATGCTCCGCCTCGCCGACGTCGAGACCACCCCCGACGAACTGCGCGAACGTCTCGCCGACGGCCGTGCGATGGACTCCTGGCGCGGCATGATCGCAGCCCAGGGCGGCGACCCCGACGCTCCGTTGCCGGTGGCGGCTCACCAGCAGGAGGTCGTGGCGCAGAGTGACGGCGTGCTCACCCGCCTCGACGCCCTCGCGGTCGGCGTGGCGAGCTGGCGCCTCGGCGCCGGCCGCGCGCGCAAGGAAGACCCGGTGCAGGCAGGCGCGGGCATCGAGATCCACGTCGAGCCCGGCGAGCGCGTCACCGCAGGCCAGAAGCTCATGACCCTGCACACCGACATCCCCGAGCGCTTCGAGCGCGCGATCGCCTCCCTCGACGGCGGCTTCGACATCGACCCGTCGGCCGCCGACGGCACCGGCGCCCGCGGCGACGTGGTGCTCGACCGCGTCGGCTGAACCCGCGCGACCTCGGATCCCGTGCCGTGGCACAGGTGCTGGGAGGCGACGTCGGCGAGGGCATGTGCCACGGCAGAACCACCGACGAAGGTGCCGTGGCACAAGACCCCCGCCACCTCACCTACCAGCAGAAGTGCCACGGCACGGGGGCTGGTCGCCGGACTCGCCGGTCACGAAAACCACAGCGACACCCCGACAACCTCGTCACACAGCGACACCCCGACAACCCCGTCACACCAGGAGAAAACAATGTCCAAGCCTTCCCGCTCCGATGTCGCCCGCATGGTCGATCACACCCTGCTCAAGCCCGAGTCGACCCCGGCTCAGGTGGCCGAGCTCGCCCGTGAGGCAACCGAACTCGGCGCGTACTCGATCTGTGTCTCGCCGAACCTGCTGCCCGTGCAGGTGCCCGAAGGGGTCAAGGTCGCCACGGTCTGCGGCTTCCCCTCCGGCGCCCACCACGCCGAGGTCAAGGCGGCAGAGGCGGCCCGCTCCGTGCGCGACGGCGTCGACGAGGTCGACATGGTGGTGAACCTCGCGTTCGCCACGACCGACCGGTTCGACGAGGTCGAGGCCGACATCCGCGCGGTCCGCGAGGCCTGCACGGCCGATGATCGAGCCGTCGTGCTCAAGGTGATCATCGAGTCGGCGGCGCTCACCGACCGCCAGATCGTCGGCTGCTGCGAGGCCGCCGAGCGCGCGGGCGCCGACTTCGTCAAGACCTCCACCGGTTTCCACCCCGCGGGTGGGGCCTCGGTCGAGGCAGTCGCGCTCATGGCCCGCACGGTCGGCGGACGGCTCGGGGTCAAGGCCTCCGGCGGCATCCGCACGACGGAGGCCGCGCTCGCGATGATCGAGGCCGGCGCCACCCGCCTGGGTCTTTCGGGCACTCGCGCGGTACTCGAAGGCCTGTGACCGGCATGTGCGACGCACCTGACGTAGCTGCGCTGGTCGCGAGGGCGGAGGAGTGGATCGCCCACGACCCGGCCGAAGCGACCCGCACCGAACTGTCGGCAGTCGTGGAGGCCGCCCGACGCGGTGACGAGGCCGCCGCGGCCGTTCTCGCCTCCCGATTCTCCGGCCCGCTCACGTTCGGCACGGCGGGCCTGCGGGGAGCCGTGGGAGCAGGGGAGTCCCGCATGAACACCGCGGTGGTGGCCCGCGCGACTGCGGGCCTCGTGCGCTACCTGCACGACTCGCTGGGCGAGGCGGGCAGGCCGGTGGTCGTGCTCGGGTGCGACGCGCGGCACGGCTCCACGGAATTCGTGCGCGACGCGGCGCGCGTGGTCAGCGGCGCCGGAGCCGAGGCGATCGTTCTCCCCGAACGCCTGCCCACTCCTGTGTTGGCGTTCGCGGTGCGTCACCTTGGTGCCGACGCGGGGGTCATGGTCACCGCCTCGCACAACCCGCCCGCCGACAACGGCTACAAGGTCTACCTCGGCGGCCGCCTCGCGAACAACGAGGCGTGCGGCGTGCAGATCGTGCCTCCGGCCGACGCCGACATCGCCTCCCGCATCGCCCAGGCGCCTCCCGCTGACGTGATCGCCCGTTCGAGTGAATTCGTCACGCCCGCAGGGGATGACGTGCTGCGTCGCTACCTCGATCGCGCCTCCGGCCTACGGGGAAGCAACGAATCCTCGCCCATCCGCATCGTGCTCACGCCTATGCACGGTGTCGGCGGTGAGACGGCCGTGACCGCCCTGGCCGCAGCGGGCTTCACCGACGTGCACCTCGTACCCGAACAGGCCGACCCCGACCCGGACTTCCCGACCGTCGCCTTTCCGAACCCCGAAGAGCCGGGCGCCCTCGACCTCGCGCTGGCGCTCGCGAAGCGGGTGAGCGCCGACGTCGTCATCGCCCTCGACCCCGACGCCGACCGCTGCTCGGTCGCGATCCCGGTGGCGGACGGCGATCCCGAATCCGCATCCGAATCCGCCGGCGGATGGCGGCAGCTCAGCGGAGACGAACTCGGCGCCCTCCTAGGCGAGCAGGCTGCGAGCCGAGCCGAGCGAGATGGCCGCACGGGTGCCCTGGCGTGCTCGGTCGTCTCCGGCCGACTGCTGGCCCGAATCGCCGCAGCCCACGGGCTCGAGCACGCGACGACGCTCACAGGTTTCAAGTGGATCGCCCGCACTCCCGACCTGCTGTTCGGCTACGAAGAGGCGATCGGCTACTGCAGCGACCCCGACTCGGTGCGAGACAAAGACGGCATCAGCGCAGCCGTTCTCGTGGCCACGCTGGTAGACGACCTGCGCCGCGAGGGCCGCACCCTGCACAACGCCCTCGACGACCTCGCCCGCGCCCACGGACTGCACGCCACCGCTCCGCTGACCTTCCGCGTCGACGACGTGAGCATCATCTCCGACGCCATGGCTCGCCTCCGCGCGAACCCGCCGACTCACCTGGCCGGGGCGAGCGTGACCAGCGTCGTCGACCTGGCTGAGGGGCACGACGGCCTCCCGCCCACCGACGGGGTCCTGCTGCTCACCGACGCCGACGACCGCGTGATCGTGCGCCCCTCCGGCACCGAGCCCAAGCTCAAGTGCTACTTGGAGGTCGTACTCGACTGTCCGCCGCACGGCACGCCTCCGCGCGCGCAGGCCGAGGCGAGGCTCGCGGCGCTGCGTGAGGACGTCGCCGATTCGCTGGCCATCTGAATCCCGGGGGCATCCCGCGATAAGGGGGCGCGGCGGACGGGTATCGCTGAGTAGCGCTGGCATGGATGGGTGTCGACGGGGGTGACAAGGCCGGTAGGCTGGTCACAGGCAGGGCGGGCATCCGTCGCTGCCTTTTCCGCCGAGACGGCCGGTCGCACCGGCCGGTGACGAGGGTGATCTCTGTGCCGACTGGCAAGGTCAAGTGGTACGACGCCGACAAGGGGTTCGGCTTCGTCACCGACGACGCCGGGGGAGACGTGTTCTTGCACGCGAATTCGCTCCCCGAAGGCACGGCCACGGTTCGCCCCGGTACCCGGATCGAGTTCTCCGTGGCGCAGGGTCGCCGCGGGGCCCAGGCCATGCAGGTCACGATCGTGTCGGAGCCGCCCTCTGTGGCGCAGGCCCAGCACGCGAAGCACCGGCCCGATCCGGAGAAGATGACCGTCATCGTCGAAGATCTCATCAAGCTGCTCGACGGTGTGTCGACGCAGTTGCACAAGGGGCGTTACCCCGACAAGGCCGTGGCGGGCAAGGTCGCCGCGGTGCTGCGTGCTGTCGCCGACGACCTCGATGGAGGGTGATCATGGCCGCTGTGAAGAAAGACGCGACCCTGTGCGCATCGGAGGCCGTCGACCTGGCCCGTGAGGTGGCTCAGGAGATCGCCGAGCCGGGCACGGTGGGTGACCACCTCGCCGCCGTGATGGAGAGCGACCGCCTGGCGACCCACACGTTCGACTGCACCGCGCGCGCCTACCGCGGGTGGCGCTGGTCGGTGACCCTCGCGCGCGCGCCGCGGAGCCGCAAGGTGACGGTGTGCGAGGCGGGCCTCGTGCCTGGCGACGAGGCGATCCTCTCGCCCGACTGGGTGCCGTACGCCGAGCGCCTCGCCCCCGGCGACCTGCGCGCGGGTGACGTACTCCCGTTCCGCGAGGACGACCCGTTGCTCGAGCACGGCTTCGAGGCCACGGGCGAAGAAGACGTCGACCGCATGGCGATCTGGGAGCTCGGGCTGGGCCGCGAGCGCGTGCTGTCGGCCGAGGGCCGCGACGCCGCTGCTCAGCGCTGGTATGACGGCGACCACGGCCCCACGGCCGATGTCGCGGTCGCCTCGAAGGCGTCGTGCACGTCGTGCGGCTACTTCCTGCCGCTGGCGGGTGCGCTGAGGGCCGTATTCGGTGTCTGCGCGTGCCCGTGGTCGCCCTCCGACGGGGCTGTCGTCAGCCTCGATCACGGCTGCGGTGCCCACAGCCAAACCGATGTTGCGCGAGCCTCGTCTCCGGCGGTCTCGCGGCCGGTCGTCGACGACCTCGCGGTCGACCTCGTCTGAATTCCGCTGGCAGCGAGCCCGCGTCGAAGCGGGTGGGCTGCCGTCGCTCCGTTGGCGCGCTCGGTGACCGTTCGAGACGGAACCGAGCGCAGTCTGAGCCGGTTCTGAGTGCCACCTGGGTTATGGCTAGTGTTTGGCCCATGCCGACAGCCCCACCCTCACAACAGGCCGTTGCCCGCGGTCCGATCGACCGCTACTTCCGCATCACCGAGCGTGGCTCGTCGATGTCGCGGGAGGTCCGAGGCGGCCTGGCCACGTTCTTCACGATGGCGTACATCGTCGTTCTCAACCCCTTGATCATCGGCCTGGTGCAAGACGGCACCGGCCAGTTCCTCGGAGGCGGTGGCGCGCCCGACCTCGGCAAGGTCGCGGCAGCCACGGCGCTGGTCGCGGGGGTGATGACGATCCTCATGGGTGTCGTCGCCAACTTCCCGCTCGCGCTCGCGGCGGGGCTGGGGCTCAACGCCTTCGTCGCCTTCTCGCTGGCCGCGCTACCAGGCATGACCTGGGCCGACGCGATGGGCCTGGTCGTACTCGAGGGTCTGGTCATCCTGCTACTGGTGCTCACCGGCTTCCGCGAGGCGGTCTTCCACGCGATCCCGGCGCAGCTCAAGACCGCGATCAGCGTGGGCATCGGCCTGTTCATCACACTGGTCGGCCTGTACGACGCGGGCATCGTGCGTAAGGCCCCGGCGACGCCGGTGCAGCTCGGCCCGGGTGGCTTCCTCGCGGGCTGGCCGAGCCTCGTGTTCGTGCTGGGCTTGCTGGCCATCGTCGTGATGATGGTGCGCCAGGTGAAGGGCGCGATTCTGTACGGCATAACGGGCGCCACCGTGCTGGCGATCGTCGTCGAGGCGATCTTCAAGGTCGGCGGACAGACCGATTCGACGGGCGAGGTCGTCAACCCCACCGGGTGGGGCCTGAACATCCCGCGCCTGCCCGACTCCGTCGTCGCGATGCCCGACTTCGGCCTTCTCGGCCACTTCAACCTGCTCGGCTCGATCGAGAAGATCGGCATCGTCTCGGTCGTGCTGCTCGTGTTCACGCTCATGCTCGCCGACTTCTTCGACACGATGGGCACGATGGTCGCCATCGGCGCCGAGGCCGACCTTCTCGACGAGGAGGGTAACCCGCCGAACACCCGCGCGATCCTCGTCATCGACTCCTGTGCCGCCATCGCCGGTGGCGCAGCGGGCACCAGCAGCAACACGGCCTACATCGAATCGACCTCCGGTGTCGCCGAGGGCGCTCGCACGGGCTTCGCCTCCGTCGTCACGGGCCTGATGTTCTTGCTCGCCACGTTCGCGTCGCCCCTGGTCGAGATCGTGCCCTACGAGGCCGCCACACCTGCCCTCGTCATCGTCGGCTTCCTGATGATGCAGCAGGTCACGGGCATCGACTGGCAGGACATGGAGATCGCGATCCCCGCCTTCCTGACGATCGTGCTCATGCCGTTCACGTACTCGATCACCGCGGGCATCGGCGCCGGGTTCGTGGCCTACGTCGCGATCAAGGTCGCCCGTGGCAAAGCAGGCACGCTGCACCCGCTCATGTGGCTGGTCTCGCTGCTGTTCATCGTCTACTTCGCCATGGACCCGATCCAGAACGCTTTCGGCGTCTGACCTGGCGTTTCGCCCGCTGTCTCCGCCCGTATCCCGGCACTTCGGGTGCGGGCGGAGGCGTACCCGGGACTAGGCTGGGGCGCAGTGCCGGCAACGATTTGCTCTCGAATCGCTCAAGAGAGGTGTCACATGACCCCGAAGACCCGCAGAGTCGTCGTCATCGTCGCGCTCGTGGCGATGCTGGGCGCCGTGATTATTGCGCCGATGTTCTGACGCAGCTCAGCGCTGGGGCGGATTCTTCTGCGTCGGCGGCTCGGTAGGCCAGGTGGCGTTGCGGCGCACCGTGGGCAGATCGGAGACGGGCGGCAGGTCGTCGAAGCCACGCGCCGGGGAGTCCTGAGTACTCGACATGGGTTTGCCAGGCTTGCTGAGCTTGCCCGGCTTGCGCCGCAGGGGCCCACGGCCGGCCAGCCGCTGCTTCCACATACCCGCCCGGTCAGGCGTGGGCGGGATGTGCCGGGTAGGGGGCTCGTCCGCGATGTCAGCGCCCGCGGCGTCGGGGCGCAGTCGCCGCGACAGGTCGTAGTGCGCGAGCAGTCTGTCCATCGGGGTGCGCACGACCGGATGCGTGGCCACCGGCGCGGAGCCGCTGAACACCACGTACACGCGGGTGTCGCCGTCGAACACCGGCAGAACCGAGCCGTCGATGAGCTGACCTGCGTGTTCGAAGGCCATCGCGCGGTGATTGCGCTGGTGCATCTGGCGACGAGTCAACTCCTGCACGGCGCCCTTGTTCTTGAGCAGGCCCTGATAGGCAATCGGCCCGTACGTGATGCCGAGGCGAACGAGCTGGCGAATGAGCGCGTTGCGGTTGGCCAACGGGGCGGCTCCATCCTGTGACTCGTGGGTGTGAATGGCTGTCGACGTCCGCCGACGGCCTCGACGGTACCGGACGTCGCCGGTGTTCGCCTGCGCCCGGTGCGTCTACTGTCTTGTCATGAGTGCAGCATCGAGCCCCCGCTGGGACTACCGAGGCGTCGGCATCGACGACGGCGGAGTTCCGGCCACGCCGTGGCCGCTGTTCGCCGACTGGGTCGACCTGGTCGTGAGTTCGGTCGGAGTCGACCCCGCTCTCCATGAGCCCCTCGCGATGGCTGTCGCGACAGTCGACGCCGACGGTGTGCCCGACGTGCGCGAGGTGCTCATGCGCTTCTTCGACCCGTCGGGGCCCGGGTTCGTCTCGAGCGAACGCTCCGCCAAGCTGCGGCAACTGCGTGCGACGGGCGTGATCGCAGCCTCGCTCACCTGGACCCCGCTGTTCCGCGCCGTGCGCCTGCGCGGGGTGCCGGTCGACATCGACCGAAGCACCTCGGAGGAGTACTGGCACAACCGGCCCTGGGGAGCCAAGATCGCCGCGCTGGCGTCGAGCCAGTCGTCGCCGGTGGCCTCGCGCGCCGAGTTGGAGACCGCCTTCGAGCGCGCTGCGGAGCGGTGGCCCGAGGGAGGCGAGGTGCCGGTGCCCGACGACTGGGCAGCGATCCGCGTGCACCCGAGATCGGTGGAGTTCTGGGTCGGGCGGCCCGACCGTCTGCATGACAGGTTCAGGTACGTGCGTGACGAGCCCGGCGACCTCGACGCCCCCGGGTGGACGCACGAGCGCCTACAGCCCTGACGCGCGCTGTCTGCACAGTCCGCGACTGCGCGAGGGCAGCGTTTGGGCGCTGCGAGGGCATGCGCATGAGGGCGTACGCGAGAGGGCGGTGTGAGGGCATAAAGGGAGGCGGGGCCGTGCACGGCCCCGCCTCCGATGGCCGGCGACACAGGGGGGATCGCCGGCGGGGTCGTCTCGAGCACGACCCGGGTGGCGTCACCTTCGGCGGTCGGGGATCCGCTCGGTGATCGCTCTAGAAACTCTAGTGCCGCAGAATTACTCCCGCAACGGTAGCGGCGCTCTGGTTCTGTCGCGGACCGAATGAGAGGGTGGCCTGTGTGAGCAATCTGATCGATACCACCGAGATGTACCTGCGTACGATCCTCGAACTCGAAGAAGAGGGCGTGCCGGCGCTTCGGGCGCGCATCGCCGAACGTCTCGACCATTCCGGCCCCACCGTCTCGCAGACCGTGGCCCGCATGGAACGTGACGGTCTGCTCACGGTTCTCGGCGATCGGACCCTCGAGCTCTCGACTTCGGGGCGCGAGCGGGCCACGCGCGTGATGCGTAAACACCGCATCGCCGAGCGGCTCCTCATCGAGGTCATCGGGCTCGAATACGAGCACGTGCACGAAGAGGCGTGCAGGTGGGAGCACGTGATGAGCGACAGGGTCGAGGCCAAGATCCTCGCCCTTCTCGGCGATCACGCGCACAGCCCGTACGGCAACCCGATTCCGGGCCTCGGCCAGTTCGGTGGCCAAGACAGGCCCCCCGCGCCGCTCACGCGCGTCGCAGCGGTGCCTGACGGCTCCGTGGTGGTTCTCGCCAGCATCGGTGAGCCGCTGCAGTCGGAGCAAGACATCCTCACCCAGATGGCGCAGGCCGGAGTCGTACCGGGCGCCTCGATAACGACCCGCCGCGAAGGCTCCGGGGTCGTCGTGCATGGCGTGGATACGCCCGCCGACCAGGCGCTCTGGCTCGACGGCGAACTCGCAGGCTTCCTCTTCGTCGACCCCGTCGACGGTGCGCGCGCCGACAGCGATGCCGCCGGGGCCTCTGCCTGAGAGGGTTTTCCACAACCCTGCCTTTCTGCTGCAGATGTCAAGACTTCTGTGGGTGACGCCTGCAGGGTGAGCTCAACATCGGCAAGCCTTCACGCATCCGATTCGTGATGTCGAAAGGGCTGCGTGATGTCGTGCTCGACCTTTGCTCGCTACCAGGGCCGCCACCGGGACACCCGGTGCGGTCCCACCTCCACCACCGGCGACGTAGCGCGTCTGGCGCTCACCTCCACCGGGCTAGTGCTCACCGGCGGGCTCGTGCTGGCCGCCGCTGCGCCCGCCACCGCGCACATGCCCTCGCCCGAGGGGCCGCAGTGGCGCGGGACAGACCTGACCAAACAGTCGGTGCTGCTCCGGGCTTCGGCCGTCGCGGAGGGCGCGCGCTCGAACGTGGCCGGGCCGTGGACCCCGTCTCAGGAGCCGCGGGACGAGTCTCACGGGCGGCAGGACCATCGTGGCTCTCTGGATCCGCGGGGCGAGGGCGACGAGCGGGAGCCGCGGGACGAGGGGAGCGACTCGGATCACTGGTCGGACTCGGAGGGCGACGAACAGCGTGAACGTCACAGACACCGGAGCCACCGCGGAAGCGGCGAACACCGCCACGACGACGGGCAAGCCGGGCATGTCAGCCACAGTCCGCACAGGGACGACACCGAGGACAGGGAGAACAGCGAGGGCGGCAGTGACGATGGCTCGGTAGACGACTATGACCAAGGCCGTGAGCAGGACCGTGAGCAAGACCATGCTCACGGCCGGGGTGACGGCGGAAGCGACGAGGCCTCGGATGCGCGCCGGTCAGGAAGGGCCGGAGCTCGGGAGGTGGCCGGAGTTCCGGTGGCGCCGATGCCGAGTAAGCAGGCCAACCCGGCGGAAGGACCGGAGCCGAGCCGTCCGGTGACGAGTGCTCCCGAAAAGAGGCTCACACCGAAGACCACCCCCACAGCGCAACCGAAGACGACACCGACAGCCCCAACCGAGTGCCACACCGAGTTCCAAGTCGACAGTCGTGCCGAAGCCCGCGCCCGAGCGGAACAAGGCTGCTCCGAAGCCGCGGGCGACCCCGGCTCCGAAGACGGCCGAGCAGAAGGCGTCTTCGGGGGTCGTCGGGATCGCGAGCGGGCTGCAGGGGATTCCGTACGTGTGGGGCGGCACGAGCACCAAGGGGTTCGACTGCTCGGGGTTCACTCAGCACGTGTACGGCAAGGCGGGCATCACCCTCCCGCGCACGGCGGCGCAGCAGCAGCGGGCAACGAAGAAGGTGTCCGACCCGAAGCCGGGTGATCTGGTCTTCTTCGGCTCACCGGCGTACCACGTCGGGGTCTACGCGGGCGAGGGGCGCATGTACGACGCTCCGCGACGCGGCAAGACAACGGGGCTGCGCACGATCTGGTCGTCGAACGTCACGTATGGCCGGGCCGCGTGACCGCTGCCGGGTGCGAGGCGACGCGCGCGCCGTCGGGGTTTCGCGGGGGTCGTGCTGCGGATAGGCGACTCTGTCGGTGCCCGCTTGTAGGTTGGCGCGACGGTCGGCCCGTTGAGTGTTCGGGTCGGTCTCGAACGCATCCGACCAGCTCCGGTAGGTGAGAGGCGGCATCGTGAGGTTCGTGCACACGAGCGATTGGCAGCTCGGCATGACGCGGCATTTTCTCGCCGGCGAGGCGCAGGCGCGCTACACGGCGGCGCGTATCGACGCGATCCGTGCGATCGGAGAACTCGCGCGTGCCGACGCAGCCGACATGGTCGTCGTGGCGGGCGACGTGTTCGACTCCAACCTCGTCTCGCCCGCCACCGTGCAGCGCGCTCTCGACGCGATGGCGAGCATCGGGGTGCCGGTCTACCTGCTGGCCGGCAACCACGACGCGCTCGACGCGGTGTCGATCTACACGTCGGCCGTGTGGCGGCGGCACTGTCCGCCGAACGTGCACGTGCTCGAACAGGGGCTCAACGTCACCGAATGCGGCGCGCAGATCGTTGCAGCACCTCTGCGCTCCAACGACCCGCGGGCCGATCTGCTCGGCCGTGAACTCGACGAACTCACCGAGCCTGCAACCGTGCCCCGCATCGCGGTGGGGCACGGCATCGTCGACGTGCTCGACCCGAGCGGCGCCAACGCGGCGGCCATGCGTCTCGACAGGATCGAGCGGGCGATCAGCGAAGGGCGCGTGCACTACGTCGCGCTCGGCGACAAGCACACGAGGCTGGCGGTCGGCACCACGGGCAGGGTGCACTACAGCGGCGCGAGCGAGGTCACCTCGTTCCGTGAAGAACTGCCGGGCGAGGTTCTGCTAGTCGACGTGACGGCCGACGGCGGTATCGGCAGAGTCGAGGTCGAGCCGCGTCACGTGGGCACCTGGGCGTTTCGCGAGGTCGAGCAGCGGCTACTCGGCGAGGCAGATGTCGAGGCGCTCGACCGCACGCTCACCGCGCTCGACCCCAAAGACCGCACGGTGGTGCGCACCAAGCTCGTCGGCACCCTCACGCTCCGCGAGCGGGCGTTGCTCGACGAGGTGCTCGAACGGCACGGGCACGCGTTCGCCGCGCTGTTCGCCTGGCAACGGCACGAAGACATCGCGGTGACGATGAGCGGTGACGACATCGAGAACATGCACGTCTCGGGTTTCGTCGAGAGCGCGGCTCGCGAACTGGCCGAGGCGGCCGCCTCACCGGCCGACGATTCCGCAGCGGCTCGCGATGCGCTCTCGCTGCTCTTCCGCCTCGCCGGAGGTGTGCGGCGATGAGGTTTCACCGGCTGGTCGTGCGCGATTTCAAGGGCATCGGCGAGACTCCTGCGCTGGTCTTTCCCGAGACCGGCGTGCTCGTCGTCGAGGGCCCCAACGAGGCGGGCAAGTCGAGTCTCATGGAGGCGATCGATCTGCTCTTCGAGTACAAAGACTCGTCGTCGCACCGGCGCGTGCTCGAGGCGCACCCGATCGGGCGTGACGAGGCGCCGTTCGTCGAACTCGAGATGACCAGCGGCCCGTATCGATTCGTGTACGCCAAGCGGTGGGCTCGCAAGGGCGACGGCAGCTCGCGCGGGCGCGGCGGGCAGACGACACTGCGTGTGCTCGAACCGTACGAGCGGGCGTTCACGGGTGCCGAAGCGGCCGCCAAGGCGACCGAGATCCTCGACGAGACCCTTGACCGGCCCCTGTGGGAGGCCCTTCGGCTCATGCAGGCGACCACCTTGTCTCCGGTGACGCTGTCGGGCAGCTCCCAACTGCGGGCCGCGCTCGACGCAGCCGCCGGGGCGGGGGGAACGAGCGACGCGTCGGGCGATGACGGCGAGTCGGTGCTCGCGGCGGCCGAGGCCGAGTACCGCCGGTACCACACGCCGACCACCGGCAAGCCGACCGGCGATTACGACAAGGCGCTGCGCGCGGTCGGCACAGCGAGGGCCGATGCGCAGGCGGCCGAGCGGGCGGTGGCCGAGGTCGAGGGCCACGTGGCCAGGCACGCATCGGTGAGCGCCGAGATCGAGCAGGCCGCGACGCGACTGGCCGACGCGCGCGCAAAACGCGACGAGCTGGCCGTGCAGCGGCAGGAGGCCGAGCGGCTACGCGGACTGCTGGCCACCGCCGACGACGCGTTGGGGCGCGCGAGGCGCGCCGAGAGCGATGCCTCGACCGCGCTGGCCGCTCGTCAGGCAATGGTGGCCGAGGTCGAACAGCGCACCGTCGCCTGCGACGAGGCAGACGCGCAGGTGACGGAGCTGAACCTCGCGGTGGAACTCGCGGTCACCGAGGCCGAGCGTGCGCACGAGGCGCTGGTCGAGGCCGCAGACGAGGCAGACAGCTCCCGAAAGGCCCTCGATGAGGCACGCGAACAGCTCGAACGTGCGGCGTGGCGGGCCGAGCACGCGCGCCTGGCCGAGAGGTTGGCGCGCGTGGACGAACTCTCGCAGCAGATCGCCGCAGTGAAGGCCACGCTCGCGTCGATGCGGGTGGGCGAGCAGGAGCGCAAGCGCGTCGAGTCGGCCGAACGGGCTCTCGACCGGGCGCTGGTCGCTCAGCGTTCGGCCTCTGCGACGGTGCAGGCCTCACCGCTGGCCTCCGATGTCAACGTCGTGGTCGACGGGGAGCTGCGGGCGTTGCAGGCCGATCGCTCCTGGGCGCTCACCGAGACGATGACGCTCGAGGTGCCGGGTGTCGTTCGGGTGCGCTTGGTACCGGAGGCCGGGGCGAGCGACCGCGCGGCCGAGGTCGAATCGGCGCGCCAGGCGTTGACGAGCCTGCTGGGTGCGCTTGGCGTCGCTGACCCTGCGCAGGCGTACGCCCAGGCCGACGCGCGACGTGAGGCCGAGGCGTCACGAGCACAGCTCGAAGCGGCCCGCACTGGCGTGCTCGGCGGCGACGACCTCGGGGTGCTCCGCGACCGCTTCGGCGAGTTGGAGCAGCTCGTGACGTCTATTGCAGACCTCGAACCAGGCACAGGCAGCGCAGGCAGCGCAGCCGACGAAACCGGCGAGACCGGCGAGCTTGACGAATCCGACGCGGCTGTCGAGATCTCGCCGGCGCGCCGCGCCGAACTCGAAGCGGCGGAGGCGGAATCGCGGGCACGCCTGGGCCGGGCACGCGAGATCGCCGACAAGGCGCGGGCCGACGTCGACAGACGCCGTCTCAAGGCCGCCGCTGCGGAGGCTGACGCGAAGGCGAGCCGCAGAGAACTCACCTCGCGCGTCCAGGCGCTGGCGGCAGCGAGAGAAACCGTAGGCGACGACGACCTGCGCGGTCGCCTCACCGATGCGGCCGCGTCGCTGGCGCTCGCCCTGCGCGAGCGCGACGAACTCGCCGGCCAGGTCGAGATTGCGGTCGGGCATCAGCTCTTCGAGGCGGCCGAGCGTGCCGCGACCGCAGCGGCCGAACGTCTGCGGCAGGCCGAGACCGAACTCAACCGCATCGAGGCCGTTCTCGACGAGGTCGGTGGTCAGGGCCGGGCCGAGCGACTCGACCACGCGGCCACCGCGCTGGAGGCGGCCGAGCGCGCCGCCGCCGACATCACGCGCCATGCCGAGGCGGCGCGCGTGCTGTTCGAGACCCTCCGCCGGCACAGCGATGCCGCCAAGGCCGCGTACGTGGCGCCGTTCACGGCAGCGGTCGAGAGGTTGGGGCGCCTGGTCTACGGATCGTCGTTCGGTGTCGTCGTGGCGCCCGACCTCACGATCGAGGAGCGGGCGCTCGACGGGGTGCACGTGCCTTACGGGTCACTGTCGACCGGGGCGAAGGAGCAGTTGGCGATTCTCGTGCGGCTGGCCTGCGCGCAGCTCGTCGACCCGGCCGAGGGCGTGCCGGTCGTCATCGACGACGCGCTCGGCTACTCCGACCCCGACCGGATTCTCGCGACCTCGGCGGCGTTCGAGCACGTCGGCGAGCACGCTCAGGTGGTGATGCTCACGTGTACCCCGGGTCGGTACGACGGGGTGCGGGGCGCGGCCACCGTGAGCCTCGCGCAGTAACAGTGAGCCTCTGGCAGTGACTTTTCGCAGTGACGACGACACGCCCGGCCGTCCGAGTGGTGTGCGAATTCTTGGTGCCACAACGCGAGACGCGATCACGGGCGTTCACGCAGCGTGAAATCGGGTTATCCCCAGATGATTACATGGACGATCGTCCAGAAAGATGGTGCGGTGGCCCTCTTCCGTTTTCCGGCACGTCACTTCGGCTGGTTAGGGTGAGCGCCGACTGCTCCGCAGGGGAGGGGCAATAGCGCGTTTCGGCGTGCCCGTGTGCCTCCTTCAGAGCGAGCTCACCACTTGTAGCTAGCGAAGGATCGACCGATGCGCTCCAGACCGATGACCCTCACCGTGTCTGCCCTCGTTCTCGCCCCCGGCTTGGCGCTGACGCCTCCGGGGGCCTCGTTTGCCTTCTCCGAGGCCCCGTCAGCGGCGCAGCCGGCGGCAGGGCTCGTGCAGGCCGTGCCGGGTCTGCCCAAGGCCGACGGCGTAGTGGGGGAGCGGCGGATCCCGTTCACCGCCGCCGCAGGTGCCCAGGCCACGGGCGGCGCGCTCTCCGGTGGCGTCGCGGCCGCGGCGCGGGCCAAGAAGGTCATCGCCACCACGGCGACGGTCGCGATCTCGCGTGAGCTGGCCGTGGTCGGCGCCTCGTGGGCGAAGGACTCGGCTCCGGGCGCGGTGCTCCAGTACCGCCTCGAGTCGAACGGAAAGTGGGGCGCGTGGGAGACCAGCGACTCCGACCCGGCCATCGACGAGAGCAGTCGCAAGGGGGCCCGCGACGGCTCCGACGCGATCCCGGTGACCGGCGCCTCCCGCATCCAGGCACGCCTGGTGGGCACGACGGCGTCGCCGAAGGACGCGCGCCTGTCGATCCTGAGCCCCAGCGCCAGCGGCGACGACGCGTCTGCGGTCGCAGCGGCCTCGTCCGGCCGCGTGGCTGCAGCCGGTCTGCGCAGCGCCGCGGGCATGTCGGGCGGCGCAGCCGTCGCGGCGGTCATGCCGTCGCGCGATGCGGACTTCCCGCCGATCCGCTCGCGGGGCATGTGGAAGGCGAACGAGAAGATCACGAAGAAGACCGAGGAGATGGAGGACCCGATCGGGTTCACCATCCACCACACGGCGGGCACGAACGCCTACACCCAGTCGCAGGTGCCGCGGATTCTGCGCGGGATCCAGCAGTTCCACGTGAGAGACCGTGGTTGGAGCGACATCGGCTACAACTACCTCGTCGACAAGTGGGGCGGTATCTGGGAGGGGCGTAAGGGCAGCTTCGACGGCACCCCGCGCGGCGCCCACACCGCCCGCATGAACGACCAGCTGGTCGGCATCTCGCTCATCGGTGACTACCAGAAGGTCCGCCCGTCGGCCGCGGCCGTCGAGCGCATCGCGAAGATCGTGGCGTGGAAGTCGCGGGTCATCGATGTCGACCCGACCGGCACGATGGAGCTCAACGACCGCGAGCGTCCCGTGGTGGTCGGTCACCGCGACGTCAACCCGACGACCTGCCCCGGCCGGTACCTGTACGCGAAGCTGCCCACGATTCGCGAGCGGGCGGCTGAACTGCGCGAAGACTGACCGCGACTCGCGGATGACCTGCGGACTCGACGAAGGCCCCGACTCGATGGAGTCGGGGCCTTCGGTGTCGGCGCCCCCGGCAGGATTCGAACCTGCGCTCCCGCCTCCGGAGGGCGGGTTGCGGTGCAGTTCAGTCGGTCTGACTCGAAAGGATTTCGAACTGGTGCTCAACCGCTTCATGCGGGAGCTGCGGGTGGGGCTTACCCGATTTGTCTGATGGGTGCCGGGGTTCGCTTACGTGGGGAGAAAAGCGGCGAGGTCCCAACCCGAGGGACCTCGCCGCGTCTGGCCTAGTCGAGTAGTCCTGCCCTGAGCGCTGCCAGGGCCACATCGATCCGGACGAAGATCTCCGCGTTCTCGCGCGTCTGATCGTCGCTCGGTTCGACTCCGATCGCTCCGCCCTTCGGGTCGGCTCGCTTCAAGAAGTCCTCAACGTCCCTCAGCTCCGCTCGTGTGACGCTCTGCGGGTCCAAGTTGTATGCCTTCTGGATGTCCTGCTTGGCCTTGTAGAGCCACAGATACCCCACCTTTGGGTCGGTCTTGACGCTTGCCCCAAGCACGAGAGCGCGAAGCATGCGCCAGTCGGACGGGGAGAAGTGGGAGAACGAAAATTCGGTCGTCATTCAAGCGCTCCTGCTCTGACCTGGTGAGACCGATTTCTCGGCCGCACTGTCTTGCTGACATCGGTTAGCCTAGCCCACGCAGAGCCGGATGGCTACATGTAGTTCAGGCACATATTGAGTGATCCGCGTCACGTTTCCTTGTGAGTCGTAGATGGCGGCGGGGGGACGCGGACTCCCGCTGTCGCGTCGCCGACTGCGCGGCGCGCGAGATCGTCGAGAGTCGGTGCGAGAGCGAGTGCGTCCCGAGCGGCGACGTATGCCGTGAGCGTCTGAGACGGGTGGCTGTGGCCCAGGAGGGACTGAACGTCTTTCAGGGTCATGCCGCCCTGCAGGGCTAATGTCGCGGCCGTTCGTCTGAGAACGTGCCAGCCGGTGCAGTCCGGCACGCTCGCTGCATCGCTAGCCTTGATGAGCGCCCTTCGGCTGCTGTGATAGTTCAATCGCTGCCCAGACGCTGTGGTGAACAACGGGCCTTGCCGACCTCGGCTGATGCGCCCGAGTAAGGGCCTCAATGCGAGCGGCAGAGCGACTGCTCGTGCCCCCGCCGTGCTCTTCGGAGCCTTGACGACATAGGTGCCTTGGCCGCGCGCGAGCGACGTACGGACGTGGACCAGACCATTGCCGAGATCGAGGTCGCCGACGTTGAGTGCGGCGATCTCTCCCCATCGAAGCCCTAGCACGCCTCCAAAAAGGAACTGAGCACGAAGTGCATCGTTGTCGCCGGTGGTGGCGACGAGCCTCGCCAGCTCATCCGTGCTGAGAGTTCGCCCCATGCGCCAGGCAGCCTTTCTGACTGAGACGCCGACCGACGGGTCGGGGGCATCGGTCAAGCCGGAGCGTTGCGCCTCGATCCACGTCGCGCGGAAGACCGCTAGAGCCTTGACCTGGGTGCTTGGGCCGACGTGGTTGGTGTGCATCTCGGTCATCCAGTCGAGAACCGCACTGCGGTTGATCTCATCGAAAGACCAGACTTCCCAGCGACCGAGGTAGTTAGCGGCGACGCCCTCGAAGCGAGCTGCGCTTCCAGGAGACCAGCGAAGACGGCCAAGGGCCAACGCGGCGGGAAGTGCGTCGCCGAACGTGGGGCGCGGGGCGGGGGCGACGCCCGCTACTTCGCGAGTCTGGTTGCGTCCGTCCCGACCTGCGTCAAGGACGCTGCGCGTCGCTGCGCGATGGCCTGCGGCCACCCTTGACCCAGGCCGTGCCGCACGCTGGGGGCTGGATATCGGCCGTCGCCCCCTTCCTGGCATCACCGGGTTCGAGGTCATCGGCCCTCCTCGTGGTATTCGTCTTCGGTGAGAGCGGTGATCTGGATCGTGAGGTAGGTGTCTCCGGTCGGGAGAAAGTCGGTCAGGTCTGGGTATTCCGGCAGGTCGATGAGCGTCACCCCGCGTTGGAGTGGGGACACGTAGGCGCGTCCGTCGTAGGCGAATGTGTTCATGTCACATCCCCTTCCAGGGTGATAAGGCGTGGTGGGAGGAGTTGTTCGAGGTCGGTGGCGAGACCGCGATGGCGTGTGGCGAGGTCTTTGCGGACCTCCTCTGGCACCCACCAGGCGCGAACGAATTCCGGGCCGTCGCCGCAGTCAGTGACGGCCACCCCTCGCTGCTCGCGGCGGATGCGAGTGGGCGTGATCTGTTCGTCCTCTCGAGCGCTGTCGCCGAGAGACGCCCTCGCCTGCTCGTCGGTGGCGCAGCGGAATGCGATTTTTCCGGGGCACGCATCTCGAATTTGCGTCGGCACGGCATCCGCCGTGGGTTTCTGAGTGCCGGGCACCATGACGATCCCGGCGGCGCGGCCTAGTCGTGCGAGCCGCGATAGCAGGCGAACCCGTTCGGCTGCGAGATCCTTGTCTTCCTTGCTTGGGCTTTCGGGGGTGCAGACTTCGGCGACCTCATCGACCACGGTGAGAAGCAACGGCCGGAACCGGCTGTAACCGAGATCCCGCGCGCTCACGAGTCCTGCGGCTCGGAGTTCGCTCATGCGGCGCACGCGGATCTCTTCCAGCGCGCGGAGAACCTGCGTCGCCTCGTCGGTGGTCTCGGCGAATGCCGACGCTCTCGGTTCCCACACGCCGAGTTCGACGCCGCCCTTCATGTCGAGTAGGACGAGTGCGACCTCGGGTCGAGAGATAACGGAGCCGATGAGCGCCGCCAGAAAGCTGCTCTTTCCAGAGCCAGGCTCGCCGCCGACGAAAACGGATCGATCGAGCGGGACGAGCCATCGGCTGCCGTCTTCGCGGATGCCGACGACCGCTTGCAGGTCGTCATCGGCAACCTGCACCTGGTCTGCTCCGGCGATGAAGTTGCTGCTCGCCCACGGGTCACGAAGGAGCGCCCTGAGTTCGACTTTTCCTGCGTCTGCCTCTCGAATGCGTACCGGCGCACGCCACGCACATCCGATCGCTTCCCCTGCCCTTCGGTAGTCCTTTACCGAGGTTCCGGCAACGGGGCGGACCAACACCGAAGCCGCTGCTTTGGTTCCGCGAACCTGGATTCGGGGAACCTGGATCTCGCCGCTTGGTCGCTTCTCAACGAGGTCGCATCCGCGGGCGAGCCGAGGCCAGGTCCAAAGCCACAACCAAGCGCGGAAGCTGCCAGCAAGCCGGAGCGACCAGGCAGTGATGAGCGCGAGCACAATGCCACTCATCAGTAGGATTGCCGTGATCGTTTCGTGGTATTCGACTACGACCGCGATCAGCCCGAGGACCGCCACCGCATGCGCCTGCCAGGGAACGGCGGTGGCGGTCCTCTTCGCTATCGCGGCGATCTGTCTCGCCGCTGACATCAGTTCTCCGCAGAGGTGGCGAGGTCGATGTCCTCGCGCATCTGCCGTGCGATGCGTGCCAGGCCCTCGGTGTCAGGGCCAAGCCCGTCCGCCATTAGCGCGAGTTCCTCGAAAGTCGCGAGGACCGTGCGGAGGAATCTCACTCCATTCGGCGGAAGTGTGATCGTCAGTCCTGCATCGTCGCTCATGCCGCGCTCCTCTCTGGTCGCTGTGTGGCGGGCTCGACTGCTTCCGCGCTCCAGGCGAGACCGCTTCGTCCGTTCGTGTCCCAGTGCATGACTCGGCAGCCGATGAGGCGAACGAGCGTGCCTTGCGGAATCTCGAGAACGGCGGTGCCCGGCACGGTGATCCGGACCATGCCGCTCTCGCCAGCGGCTTCGTCACTGATGTACACGTCAGCCGTGGATTTCTCCACGCCGTTCGCGTCTCGTTGCACTTCGCCTGTGAGGCGATTGGCCTTCGGTTCTGCCTTGAGCAGAAAAACCGTGCAACCACTCAGGTCGACCTTTGGGCGCCTCATGACGATTTCCCGGCGATGAACGGCGACGTGTTGACGGTGGGGAACGTCGGCCAGAACGTGCTGCGTGGTCCGCCTCCGGCGTTCAGCCGGGACTTCGCGAAAGGTGCTGCCCACCACGGGTTTACGTTTGCGAGAGTGAAGCTCACGTCTCGGGAGTCCGTCTCGCGGTGAATCTCCACGATTTCGGCCGCGAAGCCGACGAGTCCGCGAACCGTTACCAAGAAGGGCATGCCTCCTTCGCGCTGGATGATGTCCCGCATGCCGACCTCTGCCCGGTCGGAGATCGTCCACCAGCGATCGAAGCCGCGCCAGTCGCCGTTGGCCGCTGTCTGAGCGTTGAAGCCCATCGGGCCTGTCTCCGGTGTGGGGCGAGGTGTCTCCGGTCGGCATCGCGCCACGAACACGGGGGAGCGTTGCAGGTAGTCGCCGACGTTGCGAGGTATGTCGGCGATGGTCTCGATGACCTTCGTGTTCGCGAGTTCGTGTGTGGCTTCATCGCTGATGAAGATGCCGGACGGTGTGTTGGTGGTCTCGCCTGCGAGTCCTGCTGCGACCCAGGATTCGATGATGGGCCGACTCATGCCGACTGCCTTGGCGACGGACCTGAGACTCTGCATTCCTGCCTCCCTGATCGTCTTTGCTGACATCAGTGAGTCTAGTCTGGCTAGTGAAGGATGGCAATAGCCATCGACGACACGTTTTAGATCTTGATCTCGCGCTCGGCCTTCACAGGAGCCGTCCAGCCGAGTGGCACCAGCGCCGCACTGCGGCTGTCGCCGCGTCTAGTGGTTCACCTGTGGCGAGAGGGGGAGGGGTTTCTGCGTCGATGAGGTGGGACAGCAGGGCATCGGTTGTTCCGTCGTATCCCTGGTTGAGGAAGGTCCACACTCGCGGAGAGCATGCGTGATCTTGTTCTCCATGCCAGGCGCGGCGAGCCGCGCGACATGTGGTGAACGTGACCGTGGACCACGAGCGCGAGCGTCGGAGTGGCCAGCCCGAGTAGCCGAGAGCGCGATGGCGAGGTGAGCGGCAGGGATGTCGCGGCGGGTTCTCGGGGTCATCGGTGCCACAGCGGGGGCAGGAGATGTCCGCTGCCACCTGACAGTCAACGATGTGATCCGACGAGTCGCCGTCGCCGGTGAGCAGGTCTTTCGTGACGTACGCGAGCGATTTCTTGATGTAACCGATCGTGCGACGCGCATGGCGGTGGTCATCGCCGGGCGTCACGATGATCTCGGCGATGCACTGAGCGCCCCAGGCCATCTCGCGCCCCTGGAATCGTGTTGAAGAGGCCGCGACCTCCTTCTCGATCACGCGGGAGCGACGGCGCTCCGAGCTGTCGGTGTAGAGGTCGAGCGTCACCCAGCCCGGCAGGCGAACGAGCAGGTGGAAGTGGACTGCGCCGCGCGACTGCATCTCGGCCACGCCCGCGTACGCCAATCTGCCCTCTAGGCCGAGTGAGCGTGTAAGGCGGGTCGCGGTCCTGTTCCACAGGCGACCGGTCCCGCTGTTCCACGCGGCTTGTCCCTGGTAGTCGTAGGCCGCGACATCGAGCGGCGTGCCCGCGATGGAGTCACCGGGCTCGTGTCGAACGCCGCAACGGCAGGCTGACCGAGCAGCGCGGATGCGCCAGGCGCGCTGCGCCGAAGCCGACAGGCGCGGAGACGCCTCCGGCTTCGGAACCCGATGCACTCGTCCGAACGACGGCGCGGTGAGCGTGAGCATGACGACCACCGCCGTCTTATCTACGTCGAGTGCGCCAGATCTCAGGATCGCCGCAGCGTCGCCGCCATACAGTGCCGCACAACTTGGACACGCTGCGCGCCTGCGAGACCCACAGCGAACCTCGATGGTCTCTCCGCTCTCATCCCTGAGTCGGAGCGGGCGTGAACAGGGGAGAGAGATCCCGAGCTTTTCTAGGTCTGCATAAGACTTCTTTACCGGGTCAAGAGCGTCGGCCTCACCGGCGCTCCGGGCTCCGCCCTGCCCGCCGGCCCAGGCCGCCGCCGGCCCCGCCGGGGGCGCGTTGGAGCTTCGCCTGGCCACACCTGCACTCTCAGGGGTCAGACCGC
>JAUNUP010000037.1 GCA_030538115.1 Dermatophilus congolensis
CGCGGATGTGCCGTGCGCGGGCTTGACGACGGCGGGCAGCCGCTTGAATGCGCCCCCCCGCCGTCGCTGGTGCCACGTGCTGGGGCGGGGGCGGTGTGCGGCCGTATCAGGGAAGGCCGCACACCGCGTGAAGCTCAGTGGAGAATGATCAGATCTTGCCCACGAGGTCGATCGAGGGAGCCAGGGTCGACTCGCCCTCTTCCCACTTGGCGGGGCAGACCTCGCCCGGGTGGTTGCGGACGTACTGGGCGGCCTTGATCTTGCGGACCAGCTCGGAGGCGGAGCGGCCGACACCCTCGGGGGTGATCTCCAGGTACTGGATGACACCGTCGGGGTCGATGAGGAAGGTGCCGCGGTCGGCGACGTTGGCGCCTTCACGCATGACGTCGAAGTTGTTGGTGATGACACCGTTGCGGTCGCCCAGCATGTAGTACTGGATCTTGCCGATGGTCTCGGAGTCGGAGTGCCAGGCCTTGTGCACGAAGTGGCTGTCGGTGGAGACCGAGAAGACCTCGACGCCGAGCTTCTGCAGCTCGTCGTAGTGGTCGGCCATGTCGCCCAGCTCGGTCGGGCAGACGAAGGTGAAGTCGGCCGGGTAGAAGAAGAACACGCCCCACTTGCCGAGGACGTCGGCCTCGGTGACGTCGACGAACTCGCCCTGCTTGAAGGCGGTGGTCGAGAAGGGGAGGATCTTGCTGTTCAACACGGACATGCTGTGTACCTCACAAAGTGGTGGGGGTTGCTTCCGATAGACAATCTATATCTTCTCGACGCTTTTTTGAAGTCATTGTTGATCGTTTGCGCTCATCGAGTCGATAGTCGACACCTATCAGCGCGGGGTTGACAGTGCGGTAAACACCTATCGAACAGCAGGTTTCCGGTACGGGACGACCCGCTGGGGGCGGGCTGCGCGATGATGGGCCCGGAGACGGGTCCGTGATGAGCGTGACCGACGCAGTGATGAGAGGGTGGGCGGCGACAGTGGCGGCCAAGAAGACCGACGACATGAGCCTTCAGCTGAAAGTGATGGTCATCCTCATCGCGACCGTCACGACGGTGGCCCTGGCCGTGTGGGCCGTGTACATCGCACGGGCCACGGAAGAGAAGCCCGCCCCCGAACTCGCTGCCTCCGTGCAGAACTGGGCCGCAGCCGAGCGTCCCGGCGTGGACGTCAACGGCATCGTGCACCACGGCAAGTGGCCGTCGTGCGCCACCGCCACCGTCGAGTACGTCGACGGCACCCAGGCCAAGGTGGTCAGCGTGTACGACAACGGCTGGAAGTCGGCGGGAACCGACGCGGCCTCGGTGGGCCTGCGCCAGGTCAAGACCGAAGACCGCTGCCTGGAGATGGCCCGCACGGGAGTCCTCCCCGGCGAGTAAGTCCGGGCAGGCCCAGTGCCTGCGAGTCAGGTCAGCCAGCGGCGGAGGGCGTTCAGGCAGGTCTCGATCTGATCGATCGGGCAGTGTTCGTCGTCCTTGTGGGCCAGGAGAGGGTCGCCAGGGCCGAAGTTGACCGCAGGCACTCCCAGGGCCGAGAAGCGGGCCACGTCTGTCCAGCCCTCCTTCGCCCTGACCTGGATTCGGCGTTCATCCTGATCACTGTGGGAATCGCCCGATCCTTGGGCATCGCCCTCGCCTGCGGAACCTGCCCCACCGGAGGCGGCGGCGACCGCGCGCACGAAGTCTTGAGCGATGGGCCGGTCGAGGCCCGGCCTGGCGCCCCCCGCAAGGTCGACGACCTGTACCTCGTACGGCGCGAACCACTGCTCCGTCAGCGCCACCGCCTGTTCGCCGGAGAGGTCGGGGGCGAAGCGGTAGTTCACCGTGACGACACACTCGTCGGGGATGACGTTGTTGCCCGCTCCCCCGGCGATCTTCACGGCCGAGAGGCCCTCGTGGTAGGTGAGCCCGTCGACGTCGACGACTCGTGCCTCGTGCGCGCGCAGCACGTCGACAACAGCTCCCGCCTTGTGGATCGCGTTGTCGCCCATCCACGGTCGCCCCGAGTGGGCGGCCACCCCGGGCACGGTCACCTCGACACGCAGCGTGCCCTTGCAGCCGCCCTCGATGTCGGCCCCGGTCGGTTCGAGGAGCACCGCGAAGTCGGCTTCGAGCAGGTCGGGGCGCGCGTCGGCGAGGTGGCCGAGGCCGTTGAGGTGCGAGGCGACCTCTTCGTTGTCGTAGAAGACGTACGTGATGTCGCGGTTGGGCTCGGGCACGTCGAGAGCTAGGCGCAACTGCACCGCGACTCCTCCGAGCATGTCGACGGTGCCGCGCCCCCAGAGCACGCCGTCGATGAGGCGGGTCGGCAGGTTGCGCCCGTGCGGCCCCTCTGAGATCGGAACGGTGTCGAGGTGTCCGGCCAGCACGACCCGCTCAGCCCGCCCGAGGTCCGTGCGAGCGACTACGACGTTGCCGTGCCGCGAAACCTCCAGGTGGGGGGCGGTGCGCAGCAGCGTCTCCACGGCATCAGCGAGCCGAGCCTCGTCACCACTCACGGACTCCACATCACACACGGCGGCAGTGAGAGCGACGACATCGAGGGCGGGGTCGAGGTATGCCATGGCCCGAGCCTACGATCGCGACAGCGAAGGCGACTCAGATCTCGTCTCGGAGGACGTTCTTGAGGATCTTGCCCGTGCCGGAGCGCGGGTAGTCGGTGCGGATGACGACCTCGCGCGGGTGCTTGTAGCGGGCCAACCGGCTGTCGCAGAAGGCCCTGATCTCCTCCAGCGTCGGGGCGGTCGACGGGTCCATCGGGATGATGACAGCGACCGGCACCTCGCCCCACTTCTCGTCTTTGCGGCCCACGACCGCCACCTGGGCGACCTTCGGGTGGTCGGCGACAACGTTCTCGACCTCGGCGCAATAGATGTTCTCGCCGCCGGAGATGATCATGTCTTTGATCCGGTCGACAACGTACAAGAAGCCCTCGTCATCGACTCGCACGAGGTCGCCGGAGTGGAACCAGCCGCCCCTGAACGCCTCCGCCGTTGCGGCCTCGTCGCGCCAGTACCGGCTCATGACGCCCGGCCCCCGGTACACGATCTCGCCGACCTCCCCCGGAGCAACGGGGTTCATCATCGGGTCGACCACCGACACGGAGAACGAGTGGATGGCCTTGCCCACCGACCCGACTTTGCGGAACGAATCGGCCGCCGACAGCGACACCCCGGAGGCGGTGGTCTCGGTCTGCCCGAACGCGGCGGTGATGCCGGCCTTCGGGAAGGTGTCGAGCATCCGCCGCAGCAGCGCGGCGGTGGCGGGCGCAGCGCCCCACGACATGAACCGCAGGTGTAGGTCGCGATCGCCCACACGGGGTTCGTCGCACAGGTCCTGCCACTGGGCCGGGACCATGAACGTGGTGGTGACCTTCTCGGCCTCCATCGCGTCAAGGATGGTGGTCGCGTCGAACGCGGCACTCGGCATGATGAGCGCGGTCGCACCCATGTTGAAGTGCCCGAGCCACGCGCACATCGCGGCGATGTGAAACAGGGGCGAGGCGATCATCACGATGTCGGTCTCGTCGATCATCCAGGCCCGCGCGGTGCGCATGGCGTTGGACGAGAAGTTGCCGTGCGTGAGAACCGCCCCCTTGGGGCGCCCGGTCGTACCGGAGGTGTACATGATCGCGGCGTCGTCGCCCGCCTGGGTGACGGCCGGCGGCACGGCCGGGCCGGCCTCCTCCTCGGAGAGCGACGCACCGTGCTCCGTGCCGGCCTCGAGGGGCCACAAGGGCACGCCAGTACCGCCCATACCGGCCTCGTCCATGGCGGCGCGGGCGACCGGCATGAGCCGGTCCGAGGCCACCACCGCCGACGGCTCGGAGTTGCCGACCAGGTAGGCGACCTCGCCGGCGGAGAGCCGGAAGTTCACCGGCACGAGCACGGCACCCAGGTACCAGCTGGCCAGCGTGACGTGCAGAAACTCCGGGCGGTTCGGTGACAGCAGAAGCACCCGGTCGCCGCGCCCGACACCGTTGTCCGCGAGTACGGAGGCGATGTGCCGCACCTCGTCGGCCAGCTCGCGGTACGTGGTCGAGTTGCCCTCGAAGCGGAGCGCCACGTGGTCGCTCAGCTCGTGGGCGTGCCGCAGCAACCAGGCCAGCGGAGTGTTCGTGCGGGAGAGCGCGAACTCGACCTCGCCCCACGCCTCGGCTGCCGTGGATCCGGGCTGAATCTTCTGTGTCTCGGTCATGATCCTGGGCTCCTCGCGGGAATCTGCTGGTCGGCTGAGGCGGTGTAGGTCAGTTCTTCCAACCCCGCTGGACGCGGTGGTCGAGGAGGGCGACAAGGCCGTTGGCGACGAGACCGACGAGTCCGATCACCACGAGCAGCGCCCATACGGAGGCAGCGTCGAAGGTCTGTTGGCGCACGACCAGCAGGCGTCCGATGCCGGCGCCGGCGCCGATGATGTCGATGAGCAGCGCGATGACGAACCCCTGCGAAACCGCGACCCGGGTGCCGGTCATGATGGCCGGCAGCAGGGAGGGCAACACGATCTTGCGCATCTGGTCGAATGTGCTCAGGCCCAGCACGCGTCCCATCTCGAGGCGTACCGGCGGGATCGTCTTACGGGCGCTGATGGTGGACAGCAGGATCGGCCAGACGATCGAGATGAGCATGACCACGGCCGACATGCCGACGGTGACGCCGAAGATGACGGTCGCGACCGGCACCAGCGCGGGCGAGGGCATGGCCCGGAAGAAGTCGAGGATGGGGCTGAGGGCTCGTTCAGCGAGGCGGCTCGAGCCGATGAACCAGCCCGCCGCCACGCCCACGACCACCGACAACGCCAGGCCGTAGACGAACGTGAGCACCGTGCGCATGAGCGCAGGCATGAGTTCGTCGGCGGCGTGCATGTTCTTGGTGGCTTCCCACCACGTGTCGGGGCTGGGAAAGGTGAACGACATCGGGCTGCCGAGCACCTGCCAGGCGATGAGGCCCAGCACGAGCGGGGTGAGGCCGAGGAGGAAGGCGGCCCGGCCGTCGATGCCCTTGCCACTGCTCTTCGCCCGTCTCGGCTGTTTCTTAGGGTTCCGCGGGTTCTTTCGAGCGGAGCGGGAGGTCGTTTCGGCGACGCTCATCTCATCTCACCCCTTCGGGCTGGAGCCGGTTGACGATGGTGGTGAGGCCGACGCTGAACAGCCAGCCGAGCCAGCCACACACGACGACCAGCGCCCACTGCTGCCCGGTCTGCAGTGCGTTCTGGGCGCTGATGAGCCCCCACCCGATACCGAACGGGACGATGATCATTTCCGCGACGATCACGGCGGTCAGCGCAGTGACGGCCGCCAGGCGGGCGCCGACGAGCAGGCTCGGCATGATCGCGGGGAGCGTGAGCTTGCGGACCGACGTGACCTTGCTGAACCCGAACATCCGCCCCACCTCGGCGAGCCGCGGGTGCAGGCCCCGCACTCCGTCGGCGGTGTTGACGAGCATCGGCCACATCGCGGCGAGCGAGGCGACCATGATCTCGGTGCGCAGTTCGGCACCGAAGACGAGCAGGAAGACCGGCATGATCGCGGTCACCGGCACGGTGCGCAGCACGTCGAACGACGAGTTCGTGAACGTGCGGAATCCGTTGGACAGGCCGAGAAGCAGCCCGAAGAAGCCGCCGATGGCGATGCCGATACCCGTGGCAGCGAACGCCGAGAGCACGGTGTGCACGACGGGTTCGATGAGGTCCTTGTTCTCGATCAGCTCGGTGAAGCCGACGACGACCTCGGTCGGAGACGGCAGCGAGCGCAGATCCGATAGTGGCCCGACAGTGGCTACCACCTGCCACAACGCGATGGCGACGGCGATGACGGCCAGACCCGGAAGGTTGACGCGGCTCATCTCAGGCGCCCTTGGCGAGGTCGATCGACTCGGCGAGCTTGTGCCGCAGCCCGAGGAATTCGGGCAGCTCGCGCGTGGTGACCTGGTGGCGCGGCCGGGGCAAGTTCACGTCGACCTCCATCGACATGTGCCCCGGCGTACCTGCAGAGACGTTGCCGGAGATCACGTACGTGCGGTCGGAGAGGTAGATCGCCTCTTCGAGGTCGTGCGTGATGAAGATGATGGTCGCCTCGTTGACCTCGTGCAGTTGCAGAATCACGTCCTGCAACGCGGCCTTGGTGAGCGCGTCGAGGGCGCCGAACGGCTCGTCCATGAGAACGACGCGTGGGTTGACGGCGAGGCCGCGGGCGATCTGTACACGCTGCTGCATACCGCCGGAGAGGCTCGCCAAATAGTCGTTCTCACGTCCGCGCAGTTGCACGAGGTCGATGGCGCGCTCGACCCGCTCGGAGATCTCGGACTTGCTCAGCTTTCCCTCGAGCGGGAGAGCGATGTTTTTCGACACCGTGCGCCACGGCAACAGAGCATTTCCGTAGTCCTGAAAAATCGTCACGACTCCCTCGGGTGGCCCCGAAACAGTTTTTCCCTGCAGTTTCAACGAGCCCTCAGAAATCGGAGTCAGCCCCGCCAGTGCCCGCATGAGGGTGGTTTTTCCGGTTCCCGATCGGCCGACGATGCCGATCACCTCACCCGGAGCGATGGACATCGTGATATCGGCCAGAATGCGCCGGGATCCCGACCTGTTCGACAGGTCGACCGCGACGGAGTCGAGTTCGTACATGGCTTCGGACATGGGGGATCCCTTTACGGCCGGAGGTGGGAGCGGTGGAGCGCCGCAAATGCGGTCGGAATGGTGCGCGGTCCGGGTGCGACGTAGAACACCCGGACCGCGATTGACGATTCAGCGCTGGTAGATCTTGAACTTGTCGGCCGGGAATTCACCCTGAAGCACGCCATTGGTGGCGAGTACATCCCAGGACGCCTTGAACTGCGCTTCGTCGAGTTCGAGCGTGTACTTGGGAATGATTGCGTCGGCGGCCAGTTCGTCTGTGAGGTTGAGCCACGTCTTGAGAATCCGGCGCGACTCGTCTTCGTTGTCGCGGATGAAGTCCGCACCGGCCTGAACACCATCGAGCCAGGCGTTGACGGTCTCCTTGTTGTTGTTGACCCATTCGGTCTTGGCTGCGTAGTTCGACGAAGATGCGGTCGTGACCTGGCCACCCGAGGCGACCTTGTGCGCCTCGACCGCGAGGTCCTTGCCCCACAGCACGTACCCGTCGCGCTCGAGAACGCCGTAGTACGGGTTCGCGGTGAGCGCCGCGTCGATATTGCCGGCCTTGAGGTTGTCGGGGTGGCTGTTGTACGGCATCTGCACGATCTCGTACTCGTTCGGCTTTACGCCCTCCTTTGCGAGGAGGTACTTCAGCGACTCGGCGGTAAGCCCCGTAAGCGTGGGGGCACCGATTTTCGCGCCGCGCAGTTCGCTGAGGTTGTTCAGCTTCTGCTTGGTCGCCAACGTGATGCTGACGTACTCGTCAGAGGCATTCGTCGTGTTGTTCAGAAGGGTGTTGTCCAGACCCCTCGCCTGCGACGGGGTGTACACGCCACTGTGAGTGAAAACGATATCGAACTGCTGGCCCGCCGCCGACTGCCAGGCCGAAACCTCGAGACCCTCGGTCAGGTTGATGTTCAGGCCGCGCTCACTGAAGAAGCCCTTCTCCATCGCAACCTTCACCGGAAGGCTGGAGACGCCGGGAACCATCGTGACGCGGAGGTCTTTGGCGCCGCCGTCGCCACTGGCACCACTGTCGCCGTCACTGCCACAAGCGGCTGCGAGACCGAGAGCGCCTGCCGCGACGATTGCGAGGGCGGACTTACGAAGGCGTGTCGAGTTCATGGGTGATCCTCATCGATCAGGGACTCTCGGTTTTCTCGCCGAAGCGCAACCTGTGTGAGCCGCGAATTTTCATTGGAGAAAGCACAACATTCAGGGGAGTTCGGCGGCAAAGACCAGAAGCCGAACCAAGTGATAGCCCACGCCTATGCATGAGCATCGGCACTGCGGAGGCGGGCCCGCGACGTCGTCGCGACCTCAGCGCGAGCGTCAGAGGCGCTCGACGATGGTGGCGTTGGCCTGGCCCCCGCCCTCACACATCGTCTGGAGGCCGTACTGCAGGCCCTCGCGCCGCATGCGGTGGATCATCGTGGCCATGAGTCGCGCTCCCGAGCCGCCGAGGGGGTGACCGAGGGCGATGGCGCCCCCGTTCGGGTTGAGCTTGGCCGGGTCGGCGCCGATGTCGTTCAGCCACGCGAGCGCCACGGGCGCGAAGGCTTCGTTGACCTCGAACGTGTCGATCTCCTCCAGGCTCAGCCCCGAGCGTTCGAGGGCCTTGCGAGTGGCCGGGATCGGGCCGGTCAACATGATCACCGGATCGGAGCCGACGACCACGGCGGTGTGCACGCGGGCGAGCGGGGTGAGGCCGAGCTCGGCGGCCTTCTCGGCGGTCATGACCAGCACCGCGGCCGAACCGTCGGACATCTGCGACGAGCTCGCCGCCGTGACGGTGCCGTTCTCGGTGAACACCGAGTTGAGGGTCGCGAGCTTCTCCAGGGTGCCCCCTCGGCGCACGCCCTCGTCCTGGGTGACGACGGTTCCGTCGGCCAGCGTGATCGGCACGATCTCGTCGTCGAAGGCGCCGGAGTCCTGAGCCGCCGCGGCCCTGCTGTGGCTGAGCAGCGCGAACTCATCGCACTGCTCCCGCGGGATGCCCCACTGCTCCGCGATCATCTCGGCGCCGACGCCCTGGTTGGGGCGCGTCTGACCGAAGCGGGCACGGAAGCTGGGGCCGTAGTTGTCGGCATCGCCGCGCGGCGAGCCCATCGGCACGCGCGTCATCGACTCGACGCCGCCGGCGACGACCGCGTCGTAGTGGCCCGCGACCACACCGGCCACGGCGAAGTGCAGGGCCTGCTGCGACGAACCGCACTGGCGGTCGACGGTGACGCCGGGGATCTCGAGCGGCCAGCCCGCCGCGAGCACCGTGGTGCGGGCGATGTCGCCGCTCTGCTCACCGGCCTGGCCGACGCAACCCCAGATGACGTCGTCGATGTGCGCCGGGTCCACTCCGACACCTCCGACGAGCCCCTGGAGCACCTGGGCCCCGAGCTCGACCGGGTGCAGGTCGGCGAAAACGCCTCCGCGCCGACCGACGGGGCTACGGACTGCGCTGACGATGACTGCTTCCCTCACGGGCTCGATCCCTTCGCTGGGGTCGCACGCGTACGACAACGGCGCATCGGCGTGCGGATGGACGGGCGGCGCGGCGACACGGGCCGGGTTGTCACAACCGGAGCCGGGTCGACGACTGCACGTCCTCCAGATGAGGAGCGCCGACGACATCGAACGTGTCGGCGTGTGGCGGCGTGCAGGTGAGCGCCTGTATGCCTCAATCCAAAGGCAGGGCCGAAGAAGGGTCAAAGACGTAGCCGCGAAGCAACCGATAGGCCAGACCTATGCAGTCGTGGCTGGTCACGCCACGCGGGCACCCTGCCTGAACACCGAGCGCACGACCGGCACGCCGATGGAGGCGGGGTTCTGCGAGACCGGAGTCGGATGGGCATGCACGCGCACGAGATCCGCGCGCTGCCCCGGCGCGATCTCCCCGCGGTCGTCGAGTCCGACGGACCTGGCCGGGTTGGTGCTCACGAGCGCGACCGCCTCCGGCAGGTCGATCTTGCCCCGAGACACGAGGCCGAACACCGCCTGCAGCGGGCTCGACGGCACGTAGTCGGAGGAGAGGATGTGCAGCAGCCCGCGATCGAGCAGCGTCTCGGCAGCGACGTTGCCGGAGTGGCTGCCTCCGCGCACCATGTTCGGTGCCCCCATGACGACCGACATCCCGTGTGCCACAGACGCTTCGGCCGCCGCCACGGTGGTGGGGAATTCTGCGATGCGGGCTCCGTCGGCGAGGGACTCCGCGACGTGCTCCGGGGTCGCGTCGTCGTGTGCCGCCAGCGACAGGCCACGCTCGCGGGCCGCGGCGGCCACTCCCTTCCGGTTGCGTTCGGAATTACGTTCTCCCTGCGCCATTCTCGAGTCGATGAAGGCCTCGAACTCGTGCTCCGGTACCAGGCCTTTGCCGACGTAGTAGAGCTTGTACTGCTCGAGGCTCTCGAACTGCCGTTGTCCCGGCGTGTGGTCCATGAGCGAGACGAGCCGGATGCGTGGGTTGTCGGCATAGCGCTCGAACTGTTCGTGGCAGTCAGCGGCCGAGACCTCGCAGCGCAGGTGCAGCGCGTGGTCGGCTCTGAACAACCCCGCGGTCGCGGCCGAGTCGATCACGCTCAGCAGCTCGGCCACGGCCTCGGCGATCGAGGCCTCCTCGTCGGCGGAGCCGAGACGCACCGCGTCGAGCACCGTCGTGGCGCCCGCGGCGGTCATCTGGGCGTCGTGGGCCAGGACCGCGGGCAGCGCCTCCCAGCGCACGCCGGGGCGCGGGTTGAGGTGGTATTCGGCGTGATCCGTGTGCAGTTCGACGATGCCGGGCAGCACGTAGTCACCATCGAGATCGTGGGCCGAGGGCAACTGGGTGTCGCCGATGTCGGCGACGAGGCCGTTGCGGACGAGCACCGCCGCGTGCCGCACCTCGTCACGCAGCACGACACGGGCGTTGGACAGAACGAGTTCGGTTGTCATGCGCGGCCTTCCGAGGCGTGGGCGACAAGATTGTGTTCGGTGAACTCCTCGACGTGCACCACCCGGTCGGCGACCCGGTCACGCACGTCGGCGTCGTGGAAGATGCCGAGCACCCCGGTGCCGGCCGCGAGCTTCTCCTGAATCAACGCGACCACGACATCGCGGTTCGCGGCGTCGAGCGAGGCGGTCGGCTCGTCGAGCAGCAGGAGCGGGAGGTCGGCGATGAAGCCGCGGGCAATGTTGACCCGCTGCTGCTCGCCTCCGGAGAACGTCGCAGGTGGTAGTGACCACAGCGTCGTCGGGATCGCAAGCCGAGTCAGGAGGCGAGCCGCTCGTTCACGGGCTGGTCCCACCTCCACTCCGCGCTCCAGCAGTGGGCTCGCGACCACGTCGAGCGCGGGCACGCGCGGCACGCAGTGCAAGAACTGGCTGACGTAGCCCATCGCGTACCGGCGGGCCTGCAGGATCGAACGCGGATCCCCCACGGCCACATCGAGGTCGATGCCCGCAGTGCGCAGGCGGATCTCGCCTCGGTCGGCGGCGTAGTTGCCGTAAACCATCTTGAGGATCGAGCTCTTGCCCGCACCGGAGACGCCGCCGAGCACGACGCACTCCCCTGCGTGGACCTCGAAGGCGAGCCGGCGCAGCACCGTGAGGTTCTGGCCGCCCTGCAGGTGCATCGTGAACGACTTGTCGACACCAGTGAGCGCGAGGACCGGCGTGGTGGAAGTCGTGGAGGTCATGGCTGTCGTGGCTGTCGTGGCGGTCATGGTCACCCTTGCAGGATCGAAGCGACGAGGAGCTGGGTGTAGGGCGCCTGCGGGTCGTCGAGCACCCGGTCGGTGAGTCCCGATTCGATGACCCCGCCGTCCTTCATCACCAGCGTGCGGTGCGAGATGAGGCGCGCGACCGCTAGGTCGTGGGTGACCACGACGACGGCGAGGCCGAGGTCGCTGACGAGCGTGCGGATGAGGTCGAGCAGCTTGGCCTGCACCGACACGTCGAGCCCGCTCGTCGGTTCGTCCATGAACACCAGGCGCGGCGAGACGACGAGGTTGCGGGCGATCTGCAGCCGCTGCCTCATGCCGCCGGAGAACTGGGCCGGGACGTCGTCGACGCGGTCGCGAGGGATCTCGACCCGCTCGAGCCAGCGGATCGCCTCCGCCCGGATGTCGCCGTAGTGACGCCATCCGTTGGCCATGAGCGGCTCGCCGACGTTGCCGCCCGCACTCACGTGCATACGCAGGCCGTCGGCGGCGTTCTGGTGCACGAATCCCCATTCGCTGCGCCACAGCCGGCGCACCGCGGTCTCCGACAGGTCGGCGAGATCGACCACTCGCCCGTCGGCGAGGCGGTAACGGACCGTGCCCTCGTCGGTGCTCAGCCGCTGCGACAAGGTGCTGAGCAGTGTCGACTTGCCCGATCCCGACTCGCCCACCACGGCAAGCACCTCGCCCGGCCACAGCTCGACATCCACCCCGCGACAGCCGTACCTGGTGCCGTAGCGGTGCCCGACACCGCGGGCCTGCAGCAGCGGGGTCGCGTCGCTCATCGGGTGACCTCGCTGGTCGCAGCGGCCTCAGTAATCACATGGGGCTCAGGTGCACCGGCGCCTGCAGCCATGCCGACCGTCTCGCAGTGGTCGCTGTCGGAGCAGACGAACATGTCGCCTCCTTGGTCGTCGGTGATCACCTGGTCGAGGTAGACACCCGTCGATCCGCACAGCGCGCACGGGCGCTCGAACTCCTGCGGTTCGAACGGAAAGTCCTCGAACCCGAGGCTCTCGACCGGGGTGTACGGGGGTACGGCGTAGATGCGCTTCTCGCGCCCGGCTCCGTACAGGTGCAGCGCCGGGCTGTGGTCGAGCTTGGGGTTGTCGAAGCTCGGGGTCGGCGAGGGAGACATGAGGTACCGGCCGTTGACCAGCACCGGATAGTCGTAGGTCTTGGCGATGTGGCCGTACTTGGCGATGTCCTCGTAGAGCTTGACGTACATGAGGCCGTACTCGTCGAGGGCGTGCATGCGCCGGGTCTCGGTCTCGCGTGGCTCGAGAAAGCGCAGCGGCTCGGGGATCGGCACCTGGTAGACCATGATCTGTCCCTCGGTCAGCGGCTTCTCGGGGATGCGGTGCCGGGTCTGGATGACCGTGGCCGCATCCGTGCTGGTCGTAGTGGACATGCCGACGACCGTGGCGAAGAAGGCCCGGATCGAAACCGCATTCGTCGTGTCGTCTGCGCCCTGGTCGATGACCTTGAGCACGTCGTCGGGCCCGATGATCGCGGCGGTCAACTGCACCCCGCCCGTACCCCAGCCGCGCGGCAACGGCACTTCGCGGGAGGCGAACGGCACCTGGAAGCCGGGGATCGCCACGGCCTTGAGCAGCACGCGGCGGATCATCCGCTTGGTCTGCTCATCGAGATAGCCCAGGTTGTAGTGGATGGGATCGGTCGTCATGACTGGGCCTCCTGCCCGTTCGACCCGATGCGTGTGCTGTGCGCTTCGTCAGTGCTGTGTCGCTCGTCGTGGTCTCGACGCAGTCGCTTGACGAGGTGCAACTCGGCCTGGAAGTCGACGTAGTGCGGCAGTTTGAGGTGCTCGACGAAGCCCGCGGCCTGTACGCCGTCGGCGTGGCTGAGCACGAATTCCTCGTCCTGCGCGGGCGAGACGACCCGCTCGCCGAGTTCGTCGGCCCGCAGGGCCCGGTCGACGAGCGACATCGACATGGCCTTGCGCTCACCGCGCCCGAAGACGAGACCGTAGCCGCGCGTGAACCGCGCCGGCGTGTCTGCGCTGCCGGTGAACTGGTTGATCATATGGCATTCGGTGACCTCGATGCGGCCCAGCGGCACAGCGAAGCCCAGTTCGGGAGCGTCGAACTCGACCTCCACCTCGCCCACGCGGATCTCGCCGGCGAACGGGTGCGTGTTGCCGAAGCCGCGTTGCGTGGAGTAGCCGAGCGCGAGAAGGAATCCCTCGTCGCCCCTGGCCAGGCCCTGCAGGCGCTCGGCGCGGCTCATCGGGTAGACCGACGGTTCGCGGGTGAGGTCGGCGGGCTCGGGGTCGTCCCAGTTCTCGCGACGGTCGGGTTCGAGCAGCGCGCCGGCTCCGAGGATGTCGGAGACGCGCGGCATAGCCACGGGCGTCCCGGGATCACCGTTGGGATCAGTGTCGGGCTCGGGCCCGGCCGTGTCGCGCTCGGTGAACAACCGGTGCGTGTAGTCGAACGTCGCGCCGAGCTGCTGGCCACCCGGAATGTCTTTGAACGGAGCCGAGATCCGGCGCTGGGGCGGCAGCGCGGCCGTGTCGATGGGCTCGGTGTACCCGAACCGGGGCAAGGTGGTGCGGAAGGACCGCACCAGCGTTACCGCCTCCAGCACGTCGCCTTGCGTCTGCAGCAGCGCCCTGGCCGCGAGATCCGGGTCGTACAGCGATCCCTCGGTCATCACCCGCGAGACCAGCACCGGCAGTTGCCCCGCCACCGCCTCGTGGCCGATCACGGGCACCTCGGGGTTTCCGCGCCCCTCCTTGGCGAGCAGGGCATGCGCGTTGGCGATGGCCTTCTCGCCACCCTTGACCGCGACGTACATCAGGCCACCTCTCCGGTCGCCGCAGGCACGACGGCGCTCGTCCGTGGCAGGGCGACGATCGACTCGTCGGTGACCGCAACGAGGTCGACTCCCCGAGGGAACAGCTCGCCGTTGTGCCGCCAGGTCGTCACGAAATCCGCCGGCGCCCACGGGGCGTCGATGGTGATCGAGCCGTCGATGCCCGGCCCGGTCGCGCAGAACGTCCCTCCCTCGCCCTGCTCCCGATCCCGGGCGTCGAGCAGGATCGTGGCCGACTCGTGCGGAGCCTCGTCGGTGCCCAAACGCAGGTCGCGCCACGAAGGGATCGTGTCGGGCGTCGCGATGACGAACGCCGCGTCCATGCTGTCGGCGACCGGTCGGACTCCGGCGTGGAAGGCGAGGTACGCCATCGCCTCCGCGTCGTTCGCGAGCGTCGGGTGTGCCCAGACCGGAGTGTCCTCATCGAGCAGAGTCAGGGCGACGGCGGCGAGCCCGCCTCCGAGGGCTGCCGGCGCCCCAGCGAGCGGCGGAATCGCCACGGTGCGCCCCGGATACGACAGCGCCTCGAGCACACCGCGGAATACCCGTTGCGCCCCCACGGCAGAGTCGGCTGGGTTGGCGGGGTCGGGGCTCCCGGCGGGTACGTGCATGTTCTGGCTCATCCGTTCTCCCTGGCCACAGTGAAGAAGTCGACCTTGGTGCTGCGCGCCTCGGCATCGCGCAGGGCGTCGCGCTGGTGCTGCCTGCGCTCCAGCGGCTCGACGACATCGGCGAGCACGCGCTCACGCACGGTCTCGTCGGCGAGCAGACCGTCGAAGGTCGCGGCCAACCAGGCGTGCGCGTGGGCCGTGCCGAGCACGTAGGCGCTGCCTACCTGATCCGCGGCAAGCGGTTCACCGCTCAGACGCAGCGTCGCGCGCGTCACGGCCGCCTCTCCGACGTTGAACCGGTCGCCGCCGCCTCCGATGCGGCCCCGCACCATCACCAGGCCCACCTGCGGTCCGCGGATTGCGTCGACCTGCGGCTTCGGCTCCCAGGCGGCCCAGGCTTCGGTGAGCTCGGCGGAGGTGGCGCGGGCGAGCACCCCCATCCACCGGCGCCTGGGTGCGTTCGCGTCATGCGCCTGAGCTGCCTGAGCTGTGCCTGCTGTCTGAGCTGTCTCGGTTGTCGGGGACGAAACGGTCACGCGGACCTCCACGGCTGTGCTCTCGTGCGGACGACTGCACGCTATCCAGAATGAACAGAAGTCGTCTATCTATCTAGACAACTTTTCGATGACCGTGGGGTGAAGACCTGGCGACACCGCCGAAGCGGGCTTGCGCGGTAATCTCGACAGACCATGTCTCCCGCAACGCGCTCGACCAGCGGCTACTCCGCCTGGCGCCTCATCGCCGAGGAATTGCGCAGCCAGATCGCCGACGGCACCTATCCCTCCGGCTCCAAACTGCCGACCGAGAGCGAGATCGCCGACCGCTTCGGCGTGCACCGCAACACGGCCCGTCAGGCGATCGCGTCGCTTGTGGCCGACGACCTCGTCGAGAAGAGGCACGGCAGCGGAACCTTCGTCATGGACCAGACCCTGCTCGTCCACCGCATCGGCCTGCGTACCCGGCTAAGCGACAGCGGCAGGCAGGGCGATTCGACCTCGATCCGGCTACTCTCGGCGGCGCTGGAGAGCGCTCCGCCCGCCGACGTGGCGACCCACCTCGACCTGAGCGGGCGAGCCGCTCTACGGATCGAGACGACCAGCGCCGTCAACGAGAACACGATCTCGCGGGCAACGTCGTGGTTCGACGCCGACCTGACCCCCGGACTCGACGAACACCTCGCCCGCACGCGGTCGATCACATCCGCCCTGCGTGCCGTGGGAATCGACGACTACCTGCGCGCCTGGACGACGATCGGGGCACGTACCGCCACCGCGGCCGAGTCGACCGACATAGGTGTACCTCAGGGCACCACCGTGCTCGTGCTGCGGTCGCTCAACACCCTGATCGACGGCACGCCGCTGCAGTACGCGAACACCCGGTTCCGGGCCGACCGAGTCGAGCTCGACGTGACCAACGACGGGCTCACGCGACACGACTGAGCCGCCGGCGCAAGACCGGCGGCTCCGTCGACGCATGCTGTCACTCACTGTGACGCGGGATGACGTGTCTACACCGCGCCCGTGACGTGCTGTTCTCGACGCGACTCAGGCGAGCACCTCCACAGTGCGGTAGTCGCCGACGCGAGAGCCGAGCTGCGCGAGGTGCGCTCGCGAATCGCCCCAGGTGTGCGTGATGGCTCGCAGTCGCGCGGTGAAGTGGCCGACAGGGAACTCGGCCGTCACACCGATACCGCCGTGCATCTGGATCGCGTCGCGGCCGATGAGCTTCGCCGCCTTGTCGACGACGACGCGGGCGCGCAGCACGGTGGCGATGTCGAGCGGCTGCACGTCGGCCACCATCGCCGCGAACAGGGTTGCGCTGCGCGAGAGTTCGAGCGCGGCGTACATGTCGGAGGCGCGGTGCGTGAGGGCCTGAAAAGTCTCGAGCTTCACCCCGAACTGCTGCCTCGTGCGCAGGTAGTCGGCCGTCATCGTCAGGGCCTCGCCCATCGCACCCACGGCCTCGGCGCACAGCAGCACCGCACCGAGGGCGATGCCCTCCTGCACGGCCTGCTCGGCCAGTTCGCCCGTGGCCAGCAGCGTGGCCGGGGTCGAGTCGAAGTCGACCTGCTCGACGCTCACGCCGGGGCTCTCCACGAGGAACAGCGCCGTCGTGCCGTCGACCGCGGCCGTCGCGACGAGGTGCGTAGCCGCCGGGGCGTAGCGAACCGGCGCCTTCGATCCGGTGAGCGTCCACCCGTCACCCGCCTGCTCCGCCCTCACCTCCACCGGAGCGGGGAACGGCTGGGTCCACGCCCGCAACGGCTCGGTGAGAGCCGGGACGACCAGCGCCTCACCCTCCGAGATGCCGCCGAGGATCTGGGTGCGCAGCTCGTCGGAGGCGCAGCGGCGCACCATGGCACCGGCGGCGACGATCTCGGCCAGCGGCACCTGCACCCGCGAGCGACCCAGCTCGGTGGCGGCCGCTGCGAGGTCGGCGAATTCCGCTCCGACACCGCCGTCGTCCTCCGACCACGGCATCGCCGGGAGGCCGAGTTCGACCAGGGCGCCCCACAGCTCGGGGTCGTGGGCGGCGGGAGCGGCCGAGCGACCCGCCTCCGCGGCGGGTTTGCCGTGACGGGCGAGAACCCCGCGCACGGCTTCGGCCAGGGCCTTCTGCTCTTCGGTCACGATGAAGTCCACGTCGCGAGCCCCTTAGCCCTTGAGTCCGAGGATGGTGGCCGCGATGATGCTGCGCTGGATCTCGCTGGTGCCGCCGTAGATGGTGGATTTGCGGTAGTTGAGGTCGGCGGGCACCGCGTGCGAGGCCCAGCCGGGGATGGCCGGCAAGTCGTCCCAGACCAGCGACATCGGCCCGCTCACGTCGATCGCGAATTCGAGGATCTGCTGCTGCAGTGACGAGGCCTGCAGCTTGAGGATCGAGGAGACCGGGTCGGGTTTGCCGTCACGCGAGCCCGCGCTGATCCGCACGACGGTCAGCTCCAGCGCCATCACGTCGGCCTCGAGTTCGGCGATGCGAGAGGCGATGCCGGAGTCGTCGAGCAGGGTCCCGTCTGCGCACTTCACCTCGGCGGCGTGGTCTTTGAGCGCGACGAGCCAGCGCTTGAGCAGTCCCGTGTTGGCCACGCCGACGCGTTCGTTGCCGAGAAGGAACTTGGCATACTCCCAGCCCTTGTTCTCTTCGCCGACAAGCTGGTCGGCAGGCACGCGCACGTTGTCGAGAAAGACCTCGTTGACCTCGACGCTGCCGTCGAGCATGCGGATGGGACGGATCGTCACGCCCTCGCTGCGCATATCGAACAGGATGAACGAGATGCCGGCCTGCTTCTTCGCGGTCGGGTCGGTGCGGACGAGCGCGAACATCCAGTCGGCGTGCTGCCCGAGCGTGGTCCACGTCTTCTGCCCGTTGACGACGTAGTAATCGCCGTCGCGCACCGCCGTGGTACGCAGCGATGCGAGGTCGGAGCCGGAGTCGGGCTCCGAGAAGCCCTGGCACCACCAGATCTCGGCGCTCGCGGTCTTGGGCAGGAAGCGGGCCTTGAGCTCCTCGGAGCCGAAGGCCGCGATGACCGGCCCGACCATCGCCACGTTGAACGGCAGCGGCCGCGGCACTCCGCTGGCCTGCATCTCCTCGTTGTAGATGTGGCGCTGCAGCGGGGTCCACTCCTGACCACCCCATTCCACGGGCCAGCCCGGTACCGCGAGCCCGGCTTCGGCGAGCAGGGCCTGGGAGCGTCGGGTCACATCCGGCGCAGGGTAGGTGCCTGCCTCGCTCTGGCGCAGCTCGGCAGGGATGGCATCGTCGATTCGAGAGCGGATGCTCGCCTGAAAGGCTGCGTCCTCGGGTGACAGGCTCCGTTGCATGTGTTCGAAGGTAGCCAGGGCACCCACCGCCCGACCATGCCCCTGACCAGTGCGATCAGTTAACCGACCGTGTGGCGCTACCTATGGTGACTAGGTCCCCAGCACACGGCGTCACGCTGCCTCTTGCTGTGTCACGCTGCTTCCCGCTGTGATGCCGCAGGTCACAGCGTGAAGTGGGCCACCAGCTCGTTCATCTCGGCCGCCTGCTTCGCGAGCCCTCCGGAGGCGTCTGCCACCGTGCGCGCGCCGTCGCGGGCGGCCACGGCCTGGCTCGCCGCCTGAGTGATGCTGCCCGTGATGCCACCGGCGCCGTGAGCCGCGTCGGTCACGCTGCGACCCATCTCGCCGGTGGTCGCGGTCTGCTCCTCCACCGCCGAGGCGATCGTGGCCTGCGAGTCGTTGATCGCGCCGACGATCGAGGCGATCTCCGTGATCGCGCCGACCGCCGCCTCCACGTCCGACTGGATCGCTTCGACACGGCGCTCGATGTCTTCGGTCGCCGATCCGGTCTCCTGGGCCAGGTCTTTCACCTCGCTCGCGACCACCGCGAAACCCTTGCCCGCCTCGCCGGCGCGGGCGGCCTCGATCGTCGCGTTGAGGGCCAAGAGATTGGTCTGCTCCGCGATGCTCGTGATCGACCTGACGACCTCCCCGATCTCGGAGCTCGATCGCCCGAGTTTGGCGACTGTGTCACCGGCTCGTTCGGCCACGTGTACGGCTTCACCGGCCACGTGCGCGGCGTCGTTGGCGCTGCGCGAGATCTCTAGGATGGACGCGGCCATCTCCTCCGTGCCCGCCGCGACCGTGTCGACGCTGCGCGCCACCGCTTCGACCTGGCCGGAGGAGGCCGACAGTTGCTCGGCCGTCGTCACGGCCCCCGAGAGGATGTCGGCGGCCTGCCGCGAAACGTCGGTCGTGGCGCTGGCCAGCAGCCCCGCCGTGTGGCTCACCCGCGACAGTACGTCGCGCATCGACACGCGCATCGCTTCGGCGGACTCGGCCATCTGGCCGATCTCGTCGCTGCTGTCGACCTTCGCGGCGACTCGCAGATCGCCACGCCCCATCGCCTCCAGGGAGTCACGCACCGCCTGGACGTGCCGGATGATGATGCGCGACGTCACCAAGCCCATGCCGACGCCGACGATCAGTGCCACGACCAGCGCGACCACCAGGGCGATGAGGGCGGCGCGCGCCTGGTTCGCCTCGGCCTCGGTCTCGGCCGCGATCGCCCCGTCGGCTGCTGCGCGCATGTCGGCGACAGCCGCGTTCATCGCCGCCAGCGCGGCTCCGGTCTCCTGATCCCACAAGACACCGACCGTGTCGACACCGGCCTGGTCACCGCGCTCAAGGGCCTTCATCGCCTTGTCGGTAGAGGCGAGAAACGCGGCCACGGCCTGCTGCGTCGCCTCGTACTGGGTGACCGCCTCGGGACTCATTCGGGAGGTGTCGAACCGCGGCCACGTCGCGTTCAGGCCCTCTTTGGCCTTGGCGTACATGCCGTGGCCCTTCTTCACGTCCTCCTGCTGGTCTTGCAGTCCGTTGATCATGGTGAACCGCAACGCGAGCATGACGTTCGCCTGGCCCAGGTTGAGGTCGGCGAGGGCATCGCTGACCGCGTGCACGTGCGACACCTGCTCTGCCGACTCCTGCGACGACTGGATGCCGAGGCCGCCGACCACGGCGACGACCACCGCGGCCAGCGCACCGACGACCGCGATGCCGAGGATCTTGACCCGAAGGCCCACGCGATCGAGCACCCCTGCGGCACGCGCGACGCCCCCAGCACCCTCTGTGCCTCGGGTCGCGACCTGCGTAGTTGACGTCACGGTGTTCTCCATTCCAGTCGGCCGAGTGCCCAATCGGTTGGGGGTCCCGGCTTCTGAGCGGCGTACACGAACGCCCCGTCACATCCGCGAGGCGGCGCGGACGCCCGCAACCCGGGCGACGGTGCCTCGGTGTCGGTGGCCTGCAATAGGCTGGCCCGCATGACTTCGCGATCCGCCTGGGGCTGGGGCTTGGCCACGACGACGACCGCAGGGCGCGTGCTCGACACGTGGTACCCGGCGCCCGCGCTCGGTGAGCCCACCGACGACGCCGCCCCCGCAGACCTGACCTCCCTCGCCCGCGACGACGTGGAGCGCGGCGTTGCCACCTCCGTCGTCAAGACGGTCATCGACCTCGACGCCGGCCCGGCCGACACCGCTGACGCCTACCTGCGCCTGCACCTGCTCAGCCACTGCCTCGTCGAGCCGAACAGCATCAACCTCGACGGCATCTTCGGTGCGCTGCCCAACGTCGTATGGACCAACCACGGCCCGTGCGACGCCGAGAACTTCGAGGCCACCCGCCTGAAGCTGCGCGCCCGCGGCCCGGTCACCGTGTACGGGGTCGACAAGTTCCCCCGCATGGTCGACTACGTCGTGCCTGCCGGCGTGCGTATCGGCGACGCCGACCGCATCCGCCTCGGCGCGCACCTCGCCTCCGGAACCACGGTGATGCACGAGGGCTTCGTCAACTTCAACGCCGGCACGCTCGGCCACTCGATGATCGAGGGCCGCATCAGCCAGGGCGTCATCGTCGAAGACGGCTCCGACATCGGCGGCGGCGCCTCGACCATGGGCACGCTCTCCGGGGGCGGCTCGCAGCGTGTGCGCATCGGTAAGCGCTGCCTCGTCGGCGCGGAGGCGGGCGTGGGCATCGCCCTGGGCGACGACTGCGTCGTGGAGGCGGGCCTGTACGTCACCGCGGGCACCAAGGTGACTCTCGACGACGACCGCGTGATCCCTGCCCGCGAACTGTCGGGCGTGAACGGTCTGCTGTTCATTCGCGATTCGGTGAGCGGCAAGGTCCGCGCGAAGGCACGTAAGGACTCCGCGGGGGTCGTCCTCAACGCAGATCTGCATGCCAACGACTGATTCGACTTCCGCCTCTCCCCGCTCCAGGGAGCAGGCCCGACGCCGGCGGCGACAGGTTGTGACCTGGGTCGTCGCCGGCGCCGTTCTCGCCACGGGAGCCATCGCCGCGCTCACGCAGCTCGGCGGGCCCACCGTGCTGCCCGGCACCTGCGAGGTGCGCACCGAGGGCGGCGGGTCGTTGCCCCTGACCACCGAACAGGCGCACATCGCCTCGATCATCGGTGCGGTCTCGCTCGACGACCGCCTCCCTCGTCGCGCTGCCGTGATCGCCACGGCGACGGCGATGCAAGAGTCGAAGCTGCGCAATCTCGACTACGGCGACCGTGACTCCCTCGGTGTCTTCCAGCAGCGCCCGAGCCAGGGGTGGGGCAACCCGGCGCAGTTGCAGGACCCGGTGTACGCCACGCGCGAGTTCTACCGACACCTGGTGAAGGTCGACGGCTATCTCGACCGTCCGCTCACCGAGGTGGCCCAAGACGTGCAGAAGAGCGGCTTTCCCGACGCCTACGCCAAGCACGAAGAAGACGCGACCGTGATCGCCAACGCTTTCACGGGCGATGCCCCTTTCTCGGTGACGTGCCGGCTCGACGGGCCTTCGCGGAGCACCTCGGCCTCGGATATCGCCACCGAGGTGAACGACCTGTTCGGGACGCGGGCGCGCGGGTCCGACGGAGCCGTGCGTGTGAACACCGATTCTCCGCGCGGCGCCTCCGCCATAGCCTCGTGGGGAGTCGCGAACGCGGCGCGACACGGCATCACGTCGGTCTCTTACAACGGCCACACGTGGACGCGGGCGAGTGACGCGACGACGCTGCGCTGGGCGCCGGACTCCAACGCGCCGGGTACGCGCTCGGCGACGCTGCGCACCGGCTGAGACCCGCTTAGCCTGAGGTGCATGGCCGAACTGCTCATCGTGCACCACTCCCCTTCCCGGTCGATGCGCGCCCTCACCGAGGCGGTGGTCGCCGGCGCGAACGACGACGAGATCGAAAATGTGCAGGTCACAGTGAGTGCAGCCCTCGACACCACGGCGGATCAGGTGCTCGTGGCCGACGGCATCCTCTTGGGCACTCCCGCGAACTTCGGCTACATGTCGGGCGCCCTCAAGCACTTCTTCGACTCGACTTTTCTCCAGATCGGCGGCGCACTCGGCAGCGACGGTAGCGGCGACACTTCAGGTGACACGGCCGGCGAAGCCACAAGTCAGTCCACGAAAACCCCGTACGGCGTGTACGTGCACGGGCGCTACGACACGACGGGCGCGGTCCGCTCCGTCGCAGCCATCACGGGCGCACTCCCCTGGCGCCAGGCCGCCGAGACCCTCGAACTGCTCGGCGACGTCGACGACGACGCCCTCGCCCGCGCCTACGAACTCGGTGGAACGCTGGCCGCTCTCGTGATGCCCTGAGGCACAAGGAGAACGATCAGCAGCACGAACGCCGCCCCCACCGATGTGGTGGGAGCGGCGTTCGTGACGAGTCGAAACCTCAGCGCTCGTTCATCGGTACGTAGTTGCGCTCCGTGGCACCGACGTAGATCTGCCGCGGACGGCCGATCTTGTTCTTCGTATCGGCGTTGCCCTCACGCCACTGCGCGATCCAGCCCGGCAGACGGCCGAGTGCGAACAGCACCGTGAACATGTCGACCGGGAAGCCCATCGCCTGGTAGATGAGGCCGGTGTAGAAGTCGACGTTCGGGTAGAGGCTGCGGTCCTTGAAGTAGTCGTCGGAGAGCGCGATCTCTTCGAGGCGCAGCGCCAGGTCGAGCAGCTGGTCACCCTGGCCGTGGTCTTTGAGCATCGCGTCGGCGTGCTTCTTGATGATTGCGGCGCGCGGGTCGTAGTTCTTGTAGACCCGGTGGCCGAAGCCCATGAGCCGGATGCCGCTCTTCTTGTCTTTGACGTTGGCGACGAACTTGTCGACGTCGCCGCCGTCTTCCTTGATCTGCGCCAGCATCTCGAGAACCTGCTGGTTCGCGCCACCGTGCAGCGGCCCGGAGAGGGCGTTGACGCCCGCCGCGACGGAGGCGTAGATGTTCGCCTTCGCCGAACCGACCATGCGCACCGTCGAGGTCGAGCAGTTCTGCTCGTGGTCGGCGTGCAGGATCAGCAGCGTGTCGAGCGCGCGCACGATCTTCTCGTCGAATTCGTATTCCTCCGTGGGGAAGCCGAACGACAGGCGCAGGAAGTTCTCGATGTAGCCGAGGTTCCAGTCGGGGTAGAGGAACGGCTGACCCATCGAGTTCTTGTAGCCGTAGGCCGCCAGGGTCGGCACCTTGGCGAGCAGGCGGATGGTCGCGGCCTCGATCTCGTCAGGGTCGTCGACGGAGAGCGTGTCGGGGTTGAAGGTCGACAGCGCCATGATGCCCGCCGACAGCACCGGCATCGGGTGCGAGCGGCGGGGGAAGCAACGGAACAGGTCGCGCATGCGCTCGTCGATGAGGCCGTTGCGGTTCACCTTGTTGGTGAACGCCTCGAGCTGCGCAGCGGTGGGCAGCTCGCCGTAGAGCACGAGGTACGACGTCTCCATGAACGTCGACTTCTCGGCGAGCTGGTCGATCGGGTAGCCCCGGTAACGCAGGATGCCTGCGTCACCGTCGATGTAGGTGATTTCAGAACGGCAGGCCGCGGTGTTGGCATAGCCGACGTCGAACGTGGTGTCGCCGGAGGTGGCGAGCAGCTTGCCGATGTCGTAACCGTTGTTGCCTTCTTTGGCCTCGACCAGCGGTAGGGAGACGCTTCCGGAACCATAAGTGAGCTCGGCGTTGGTCATTTCGGGGTGGCGTCCTTTCCGAGGATTGTTCGTCCCTTTGACGGTAACTCACACGGACAGTCGAGCGGCGGCGGAGAGCACTGCCTCGTCGGAGGCCGTGAGCGCAATCCGCACGTGGCGCTGCCCACGAACACCGTAGAAAGCGCCGGGAGCTGCGACGATGCCCCGCTCTGCGAGCATCGCGATCGAATCCCAGCAGTCTTCGTCGCGAGAAGCCCACAGGTACAGGCCGGCTTCCGAATCGCTCACCTCGAAACCGAAGTTCGTGATCGCGGGCAGCAGGATCTCGCGGCGACGACGGTAGATCTCACGCTGCACGGCTACATGCTCGTCGTCGCCGAGCGCCACCCGCATCGCCGCCTGCACGGGAGCGGGCATCATCATGCCCGCGTGCTTGCGGATCTCCAGCAGCGACTGCACGATCTCGACGTCACCGGCCACGAACGCGGCCCGGTATCCGGCGAGGTTGCTCTGCTTGGAGAGCGAGTACACGGCCAGCAGACCGGTGTGGTCGCCTCCGCAGACCCGCGGGTCGAGGATGCTCGGCACGCCCGTCGCTTGCCCCGCCCTTATCGCGTCTGCGGCCTCAGGGCGCCAGTCGAGTTCGGCGTAGCACTCGTCGCTGGCCACGATCACGCCGTTCGCGCGGGCCCAGGCCACGACCTTCGCGAGGTGCTCGACTCCGAGAACCTTGCCGGTCGGATTGCCAGGGCTGTTGACCCACAGCAACTTCGGGGTACGCCCCGCGCCGGGAGGCCCGAAGGCCGCCAGCCCGTCGATCACCACGGGTTCGGCGCCGGCGATGCGAGCGCCCACGTCGTAGGTCGGGTAGGCGACTGCCGGGATGCCGACCACGTCGCCCGCGCCCAGCCCGAGCAGCGTCGGCAGCCACGCCACCAGTTCTTTGCTGCCGATCGTCGGCAGCACGCCGTCGGGGTCGACACCCGGCACGCCTCGGCGCCGCTCGAACCACGCGGCCACAGCCTCACGCAACGGTGCGGTGCCGTAGGTCAGCGGGTAACCGTGTGCGTCGGAGGCGGATTCGAGAGCCTTGCGGATCACGTCGGGCGTCGGGTCGACAGGCGTGCCCACCGACAGGTCGACGACGCCGTCGGGGTGGCCTGCGGCCGTCTGCCGGTACGGGATCAGCGAATCCCAGGGGAAATCAGGTAGAGACCTCACACCGGCCTGCGCGCCCGCGGTGCCGGGCACGCCTCACTCGCCCTGCGGAGGCAGGACCGAGATCAGCGCGTGGTCCTTCTTGATGAGGCCCAGCTTCGCGGCACCACCGGGGCTGCCCAGGTCGTCGAAGAACTCGACGTTGGCCTTGTAGTAGTCGGCCCACTCGTCCGGCACGTCGTCTTCGTAGAAGATCGCCTCGACGGGGCAGACCGGTTCGCACGCACCGCAGTCGACGCACTCGTCGGGGTGGATGTACAGCATCCGCTCACCCTCGTAGATGCAGTCGACAGGACATTCCTCGATGCAGGCCTTGTCCTTCAGGTCGACGCACGGCTGGGCGATGACGTAAGTCATGGGTACGAACCTCCTGGTGAGCGTGGAACTGTCCCAGTATGCCCGTGCAAAAGACGTACCGGGGTGCCGGGTCCACCCTACGACCAGAGCGAGGCCGCGACGTCTCCGGGTGGTGGCAAGGTCGGCGAAGTGAGCCGACACCCCTGCCTCGGTCGCTCGTGCTCAGTCCAGCGTGCGGTAGGCGCCCCGGTAGTACAGCAGCGCTTCACCGACACGTTCGGGCAGGTGCACGGTCTCGACGCGGCCGACCAGGATCGCGTGGTCACCACCGGGGTACTCCTGCCACGTGCTGCACTCGAGGGTTGCGCTCGCCTCCTCGAGCAGCGCCACGCCGCTCTCGCTGCGCCGATGCGGCACCCGGTCGAGTTGCCCGTGGGCGGGGCGCCCGTGCACCGCGAGCCAGTCGGCCGCAGGTCGCTGCGTCGACGCGAGCACGTGAACGGCCCAGACCTTCGCCTCCCTCACGGCCTCCAGAAAACGCGATTCGTTGTGGATGCAGGCCAGCACGAGCGGCGGCTCCAACGACACCGACGTGATCGAGTTCGCAGTCATCGCATGGTCGAGCCGACCGTCGTGGGTCGTCAGCACCGTGACCCCGGTGGCGAATCTGCTCATCGCCTGCCGGAATTCGTCTCGGGGCAGAGTCAGGTCGGTCACAGCAGCCCCTCCGTGTACGTTCCGGCCTCTCCCGGCGCGCGAGGCACCACTTCGCCGGTGTCGGGGTCGAGGCGCGCGAAGTACTCGGCGCGCGCCAGCCGGGCGGCGATGTCGTTGGAGAGGGCGTAGAAGCCGTCGTACACGCTCACCTGCGTGCGGTGGTGGCGCAGGGCCTCGTCCCGCAGGGCCAGGTCTTCGGGAGTTCCGGTGACCACGTGGGTGATCACCGCCGGGTCGACGACCGAAGGCGGGTACGGGTCGTCGGAGGCGGGCAGCACCACGACATCGCACTGGTCGCTCTCGGGCACGTGCTCGCGAATCCAGGCCCGGTCTGCGGACGCGACGTCGGCGGGCACGAGGGTGGCGAACAGCGCGGGCCGCTCCCGGTGCGGAAGCGCAGCGACGGCGGCGCGGGTGGCCTCGTGAACCCGAATGTGGTCGGGATGGCCGTAGCCGCCGGTCCCGTCGTAGGTGACCACGACGTCGGGCGCGATCTCGGCGATGTGCGCGCCGATCGCCTCCGCCACCTGCGCGAGCGGGGCCCGACAGAGGGCGCGCGGGTCGTTGTTCTCGTCCGTGCCGGCCATACCGGAGTCGCGGTACCGGGCACCGGTGAGAGTGTCGCGGTCTTCGCCGAGCACCCGCTCCGAGACACCCAGCGTCGCCATCGTTGCCCGTAGTTCGCTCCTGCGGTAGGCGCCGAGGGCGTCGTCGCGATCGGGGGTCAAGTGTGCGAGCTCGCGCGGGATGACCTCGCCCTCGTCGCCGAGCGTGCAGGTCAGAACGTGCACGCGAGCGCCGGAACGTGAATAGTGCGCGAGCGCCACCCCGGTCGCCAGGGTCTCGTCGTCGGGGTGAGCGTGTACGAACAACAGGATCGGCGCCGTCGTTGACATCTGCCCACCGTATCCGGTGGGGACTATCGCTGTTCGACCACGGCTACGTAGGCTCGTGACCATCGGAATTCCGGCGGTGATTTCGTTCACCGGTAACCCGTTGTTCAGGTCAGACTTGTTCGATGGGCCCGCCTAGGCTCCGCGGCGAAGACACGTCAACGACGCAACATACGAGAACGCGAGGGAACGCACGATGCAGATGAGCATGCGGGAGTACATCGACTCGATGCGCACCGAGGGCTACACGGTTCGCAGCGATGAGCACGGCTCCGACCCCGACCTCATCGACCCGGGCGGCCGCGCGGTCGACACCTGGCGCGAGGGTTACCCCTACGACGAGCGCATGCCGCGCGAGCAGTACGACGTGGAGAAGTACCAGCTTCAGGTGGAGTTGCTGAAGTTCCAGTACTGGACCCAGGACAACGGCCTGAAGCACGTCATCATCTTCGAGGGCCGCGACGCCGCCGGTAAGGGTGGCACGATCAAGCGGTTCACCGAGCACCTCAACCCGCGGTACGCCCGCACCGTGGCGCTGGCCAAGCCCACCGACCGCGAGTCGGGGCAGTGGTACTTCCAGCGGTACGTGCAGCACCTGCCGACCTCGGGCGAGATCGTGCTCTTCGACCGTTCCTGGTACAACCGCGCCGGAGTCGAGCGGGTGATGGGGTTCTGCACCGACGACGAGTACAACCGGTTCATGCAGCAGGCGCCGACTCTGGAGAAGGCCCTGATCGACTCCGGTATGTCGTTGACGAAGCTGTGGTTCTCGGTGACGCAGTCGGAGCAGCGGACCCGGTTCGCGATCCGGCAGATCGACCCGGTGCGCCAGTGGAAGCTGTCGCCGATGGACCTGGAGTCGCTGGACCGTTGGGGCGCGTACACGGACGCGAAGGAGGAGATGTTCCGCCTGACCGACACTGAGATCGCCCCGTGGACGACGATCAAGAGCAACGACAAGAAGCGCGCCCGCATCAACGCGATGCGGTTCTTCCTCAACCAGTTCGACTACGAGGGCAAGGACACGACGGTGGTCTTCCCGGCGGACGAGAGGATCGTCCGCCGAGGCATCGACGCCGTCGACGAC
>JAUNUP010000038.1 GCA_030538115.1 Dermatophilus congolensis
CCGGTCACGCTGACTACGTCAAGAACATGATCACCGGTGCCGCCCAGATGGACGGTGCGATCCTGGTCGTGGCCGCCACCGACGGCCCGATGGCCCAGACCCGTGAGCACATCCTGCTCGCCCGTCAGGTCGGCGTCCCCGCGATCGTCGTCGCCCTCAACAAGTGCGACATGGTCGACGACGAGGAGCTCATCGAGCTCGTCGAGATGGAGCTGCGCGAGCTGCTCTCGGCCCAGGAGTTCGACGGCGACAACCTGCCCATCGTGCAGGTCGCTGCCTTCCCGGCGCTGCAGGGCGACGAGAAGTGGGGCAAGTCGATCCTCGAGCTGATGGCCGCCGTGGACGAGTACATCCCGCAGCCGGCTCGTGACACCGACAAGCCGTTCCTCATGCCCGTCGAGGACGTCTTCACGATCACCGGTCGTGGCACCGTCATCACCGGTCGCATCGAGCGCGGCATCGTCCGCACCGGTGAGACCGTCGACATCATCGGCATCCGCGAGACCAAGCAGACCTCCACGGTCACCGGTGTCGAGATGTTCCGCAAGATCCTCGACGAGGGTCGCGCGGGCGAGAACGTCGGCCTGCTGCTGCGCGGCACCAAGAAGGACGATGTCGAGCGCGGCATGGTCGTCTGCAAGCCGGGCTCCGTGACCCCGCACACCGACTTCGAGGCTCAGGTCTACATCCTGAACAAGGAGGAGGGTGGCCGTCACAAGCCGTTCTTCAGCAACTACAGCCCCCAGTTCTACTTCCGTACCACGGACGTGACTGGTGTCGTTCAGCTGCCCGAGGGCACCGAGATGGTCATGCCCGGCGACAACACCGCCATGACCGTGCACCTCAACAAGCCGATCGCCATGGAGGAGGCGCTGAAGTTCGCCATCCGTGAGGGTGGTCGCACCGTCGGCGCCGGCAACGTGACCAAGATCATCAAGTGATCTAGGCCACGCCGGATTCAACAGGCCCGCATCCCCGATCGGGGGGTGCGGGCCTGTTACCGTTTTGTTGCATACTCCCGGGGGGTATGAGTTTGTGCTGCTACGTGAAGTAGTAGTAAAATTTTCATCGGTCCGCGGCTCAGGGAGTGAGCCACGACGTCGTTGCTCGAAGGGAGCACATCACCATGAACCTCAAGCCCCTGAAGACCGCAGGTTTGGTCTCACTCATCATGGGCATCCTCTTCGCGATCACCGGTGCGGTGACGTGGGGGATCATCACGGCGCAGTTGGCCGACGAGCGCATCACCACGCCGAACGACGCCTTCCTGCCCGGCGCTCCGGTGAACAACCCGCTCGCCGCGCTTGCGCAGGCCGACATCATCAACAAGCACGCGCTGGCCGGCTCCGAGGGCAAGACCTACGCCGAGCTCGGTGCCGAGGCCGGCAAGGCCCGCGCGGCCGCCGAGGAGGCCAAGAAGGCCGGCGACCAGGCCAAGGCCGACGAGGAGACCGCGAAGGCCGAGGAGTTCACCAAGCAGCGCACCTCGGTCATGAACGGCTCGTTCCTCCGCGCGTCCCTGTTCACCTCGGTGCTCGCCTACGGTGTGTCGCTGTTCGCCTTCGGCCTCGGCCTCACGCTGATCATTCTCGGCTGGGCCCTGAACAAGGTCGGCAGCCAGGCCGTCGTGACGGCCCGCGACGGGGCGACCCGCGCCTGAGCCGCACGCTCGCACAAGTCCCGCAGGGGGCACCGGTCAGCCCGGTGCCCCCTGTGGCGCATCTGGGGCTGTGGCATGTCCGGGGTGGTTAGGGTGGCGGGGTGACCATCCACTCCTCGCACCCGTTCGCCACCCCACCCGAGCAGCGGGACGCCGCGCGTCGCCTCCGCGGCCGCCTGGCGTCGACGGTGACGGTGTGGGCGGCCGGGGCCGGGGCGTCCCGGGTGGGGCTGACGGTCAGCTCCCTGCTCGTCGCGCTGGGCGAGCCGGCCCGCGTGCTCGGGCTGGTCGACCCCGACTCCGACTTCGCGCTCGGCCTGGGGGAGACGTTCGCCGTGTCCGTGCTCGAGGAGGGCGACCACGGCCTGGCCGAGGCCTTCGCCGGGCTCGCGCCGGCCCCGGGCGGGCTGTTCCGCGGCGAGGCGTTCATGGATTCCGACTGGGGTCCCGTGCTGGCCGGCCGCTCGTGGGCCGGGGTGCGGGTCGAATCCACCCGCGAGCTGGGCTGGTCGAGCGAAGTCGTCGGCGTGCTCGAGCACGTCGCGCTCACCGAGGGCGCGCCGCTGGTGCACGAGCGGGGCCGCTACCGGGCGATGTGAATCCCGGCGGCATCGTTGACCACGGACGTTGACGCCGAAACGCCTTTCACCGTCAAAATCGGGCCCCTTGTGTTGACGGTGAAACGGCCTGCACCGTCAACAGCTCGAACGAACACCATCGAACTCGTGCGGGCGTCCGTCTGCCGCAGAGCCGATCAGCTCCAGGAGCGGGGCACTCCGGACAGGTCGCACAACCCGTCCCACCACTGAGCCCGGATGTCGAGGTCGCGCGCGGGGCGGGGGAGCGAGGCCGGGCCGGGGGCGCCGACGAGCCCGCGGCGGGGCCCTAGGTAGCCGGTGTCGCGCGGGAACTCCAGGCCCACCGCTGCGGCGATGAGGGGCTGGGCGCCGTCGGCAGAGTCCTGGCCGACCGAGATCCTTCGCGCCACCGGGGCCACGACGCGCCACCCTGCACCGTCGCCGAAGAACGGCGTCGTCGCATACCCGGGGTGCGCGGGCGTGGCCGCGATCCCGGCACGCCCCGGCAGCTCGAGGCCGAGGACGATCGAGGCGAGCTTGCTGCGCGAGTACGCCTGCCCGCGGCTCCAGCGCCGGGACAGCTCGAGGTCGCCGGCCGACCCGTCCGCGGTGTGGGCGGCGATCGACCCCACCGTCACCACCCGCCCGGACGCCTCGCGCACGGCGTCGCGCAACCCGTGGGCCAGCCGGACGTGCCCCAGGGCGTTGGTGGCCAAGGTCAGCTCGTGGCCGTCCACGCTCTCGACGCGGTGGGACGGCGCCGCGATGCCGGCGTTCAGGACCAGGACGTCCACCGGTCGCGAACCCCACCGCTCGAGCAGCGCGTCGACGGAGGCGAACGAAGACGTGTCCAGCACCTCCGGCAGGGCTCCGACCGCGGCGGCGGCGTCCGAGGCTCGTTGTTCGGTGCGGGAGGTGACCCACACCGACGCCCCGGCGGCGGACAGGGCGCGGGCTGTCTCGAGGCCGATGCCGGAGGACCCGCCGGTGACGAGCGCGGTGCGGCCGGTGAGGTCGGGCAGGGCGAGCGGGCGGAGTCGGGAGGTCACGGCCGAAACGATAGTCTGGGCGGCACCATGACTGATGTTTCGTATCCGCCCGCGCGGCTGCGCGTGGCGCCGTCCCCGACCGGTGACCCGCACGTCGGCACGGCCTACATGTCGCTGTTCAACCTCGCCTGGGCGAAGAAGACCGGCGGGCAGTTCGTGCTCCGCATCGAGGACACCGACCGCGCCCGCTACGTGGCCGACTCCGAGCAGCAGATCTTCGACACCCTGCGCTGGCTCGACCTGGTCTGGGACGAGGGCCCCGACGTCGGCGGCCCGTACGCGCCCTACCGGCAATCGGAGCGCCTCGACACCTACCGCCCCTACGTCGACCAGCTGATCGCGGCCGGGCACGCCTACGCGTGCTGGTGTTCCCCCGAACGGCTGGCGCAGATGCGGGCCGAGCAGCAGGCGTCCAAGCAGGCGACGACGGGCTACGACCGGCTCTGCCTTGGCTTGACCCGCGAGGAGCGGGCGGCGCTGCCCGGGTTCAGCGAGACCCCGGTCGTGCGCATGCTGATCCCCGACGACGTGGAGACGACGTTCGAGGATCTGATCCGCGGCCCGGTGGCGGCGCCGGTGCCCGACGACCAGGTGATCCTGAAGACCGACGGGTTCCCGACCTACCACCTGGCCGTCGTCGTCGACGACCACCTGATGGGCATCACCCACGTCGTGCGCGGCGAGGAGTGGATCAGCTCCACCCCCAAGCACGTGCTGCTCTACCAGTGGCTCGGCTGGGACGTGCCGGCGTTCGCGCACATGCCGCTGCTGCGCAACACGGACAAGTCGAAGATCTCCAAGCGCAAGAACCCGGCCGCGCGGTTGATGTGGTTCCGCGAGCAGGGATACCTGCCCGAGGCGCTGGTCAACTTCCTGCAGCTGCTCGGGTACGCCGGCGACGACGAGGGCGAGGTGCAGAGCTTCGCCGAGTTCGTCGACCAGTTCGACTGGGCCAAGGTGAACACGGTCGGCCCGGTCTTCGACCTCGACAAACTCAACTGGCTGAACGGGCACTACATCCGTTCCCTCTGCTCGGATGAGCTGGCCGACCGCATCGTCGAGCACCTGGGCTTCACGGGCGTCTGGACCGACCCGAGCGAGCGCGACGTCACCATCCTCCGCGCCGCGACCCCGCTCATCCAGGAGCGGCTCGTGTTGCTGTCGGAGGCGTTGGAGAAGGTGCAGTTCCTGCTGACTCCTGACGCCGAGCTCGAGCTCGACGAGGCGTCGGTCGACGCGCTGCCCGACAACGCCGCCGACATCCTCGACGCCTCCCTGGCCGTGCTCGAGGGGCTCCCGACCTGGGACGACGAGTCGATCCAGGCCGCCCTGCGCGCCCGCCTGGTCGACGACTTGGGCATCAAGCCGAAGTTCGCCTTCGGCCCCGTGCGCGTCGGCGTGACCGGTTCGCGGGTGTCGCCGCCGCTGTTCGAGTCGATGGTCATCCTGGGCCGCGCGTCGTCGCTGGCCCGGCTGAAGGCGCTGCGCGAGGCCCTGTGACCGGCGTCGTCGCCATCTTCGGCGGCCGCTCCGAGATCGGGCTGGCCATCGCTCGCCGGCTGGCGCCCGAGGCGTCCACCGTTGTGCTCGCCGTGCGCCCGAACCCGGACGCCGCGGCCCCGGCCGAGCTGCTGCCCGGCGCCGAGGTGGTCGACTTCGACGCTGACGACGTCGCCTCCCACCGCGGGGTGGTGGCGGGCATCGCCGAGCGGTTCGGGCCGATCGAGACCGCCGTGCTGGCGTTCGGGATCCTCGGCGACCAGGAGCGGGCCGAGCGCGATGAGGCCGAGGTGGCGCGCATCCTGCACACCGACTTCGTCGCGCAGGCATCCCTGCTCACGGTCCTTGCCGACGTGATGCGTCCCACGCATCAGGGCAGGATCGTCGCGTTCTCCTCCGTCGCCGGCGTGCGGGTGCGGCGGGCGAACTACGTCTACGGCTCGGCCAAGGCCGGCCTCGATGGGTTCGCGTCCGGGCTGGCCGATGCCCTGCACGGGTCGGGCGTCGACCTCGTCATCGCGCGCCCTGGTTTCGTCATCGGCCGGATGACGCGCGGCATGAAGCACGCGCCGTTCAGCTCGACGCCCGACCAGGTCGCCGACGCGGTCGTGGCCAGGCTGCGCCACGGCGGGCCTGTCGTACTGTGGATCCCATGGCAACTTCGGGTGATGTTCTCGGTGGCCCCGTTCCTCCCGCGGGCGGTGTGGCGCCGGATGCCCCGCTGATGGAGTGCTCGTTCGCCTGGCAGGGGCTGTCGGCGTGGGGGAGCGCCGTCCATGCCACCTTCTGGGTCGCCCTCGAACAACCCGGCCCGTGGGGTCGGGACGCCCTCGTCGAGTCGCGCCTCGACGCCGAGTTGGGCGCCCGCTGGGGCGGTGCGGCGTCGGACGCGGGTGGACGCCTGCTGCTGATGCGCGCCCCCGGCCACCACGTCGCCGAGGAGGACTTCGCCCACCGCCGCGTGCTCGTCGCCGGCGGCTTGTCCGGGTCGGCGTGGCTGCTGGAGGGCACAGCTGAATCCGAGGACCAGTTCGACGCCCTGCCCTGGGAGCAGATCGCCCTCGGCGACCGGGACGCCGTCCTGGCCGCCTGCCCGTGGCTCGCGCCGGCCGAGGGCCCGGTGCTGCTGGTGTGCACCAATGCCAAGCGTGACCGGTGCTGCGCGCTGCGGGGGCGGCCGATCGTGCAGGAGCTGGCCGAGGCCGGGCTCGCCGTCTGGGAGTGCTCCCACACCGGCGGCCATCGGTTCGCGCCCACGGGCGTGGTCCTGCCGCTGGGCCAGGTCGTCGGGCGGCTGACGGCCGAGCTGGGTCGCGCGGTGCTGGACGCCGCGGCGTCCGGTCGTTTCGCGGTCGGCACCCTGAGCGAGGTGCACGACCGGGGCTCGAGCCACCTGCCGCCGCGGGAGCAGGCTGCGGTGTCGTGGGTGCGCGCGCACGAGGGGGAGACCGACCCGGCCGCGCTGGTGGTCGTCGGCTCTGACGGAACGGTCACCGTGCAGCACGCCGACGGCCGGACGTGGGAACTCGTCGTCGACAAGGTTCTCGGCGAGGACCTGCCCGAGTCGTGCGGCAAGCCCGGTAAGCCGGCGGCGACGTGGGGCGTCCGGTTGGCCTAGCGAGACAGATGCACCTGGAAGTGCAATCCGCACCCGATCGATCGGGTGCGGATTGCATCTTCAGGTGCGCTTGTGGGGTCAACCCTGGGGGCGAGCGGCGAAGTCCGACCGGAAGGCCGCCAGAATGTCGACGGATGCCTCGACCGCGCTGAGGTCACCCGCCGCGACGGATTCCTCCAGCCCGGGTGCGAGCGCTCGCACGGACGGCGAACGGCGCAGCGCCGTGAGCAGGTCATCCTGCACCAACGCCCACATCCAGTCGCGCTGCTGCTCGGCGCGACGCTCGGCGAGTGACCCCGACTCCTCCAAGGCGGCGCGGTGGGCGACGACGGCGTCCCAGACCTCGTCGAGGCCGTCGCCGGTGTAGGAGCTCGAGGTGAGCACGGGCGTGCGGCGACCACCGGATTCGGAGCGGATGAGCTTCATCGCGATGGTCAGCTCGCGGGCGGCGACGCGGGCCTCGGTGAGCCCGTCGCCGTCGGCCTTGTTCACCGTGATGACGTCGGCCATCTCGAGGATGCCCCGCTTGATGCCCTGCAGTTGGTCGCCGGTGCGGGCGATCATCAGCAGCAGGAACGTGTCGACCATGCCCGCGACCGCGACCTCGGACTGACCCACGCCGACCGTCTCGACGATGATCGTGTCGAAGCCGGCGGCCTCCATGATGAGCATGCCCTCGCGGGTGGCCCGGGCCACGCCGCCGAGGTGGTTGCCGGAGGGGGAGGGCCGGATGAACGCGTTGTCGCTGACGGCGAGGTCGGCCATGCGCGTCCGGTCACCGAGCACCGACCCGCCCGACCGCGACGAGCTCGGGTCGACCGCCAGCACCGCGACGCGATGCCCGCGCTCGATCAGCCGCACGCCCATGGCGTTGCAGAAGGTCGACTTGCCGGCCCCGGGCACGCCCGAGATGCCGACCCGGATCGCCTTGCCGGTGTGCGGGCGGAGGATGGTGAGGAGTTCCCGTGCCTGGTCGCGGTGGTCGGGCCGGCTCGATTCGACGAGGGTCAGCGCCCGGGCGACATGGGCACGGGACCCGGCGACCACGTGTTCAGCCAGGGTCGCCGGGTCCGGTGTGTGCCTCATGCCTCAGCGGCCTCCAAGCGCGTGATCAGCGTCTGGAGCAGCTCGTGCGCCGAGGCGGGGATCTTCGTGCCGGGCGGGAAGATCGCGTCGGCGCCCTTCTCGCGCAGCTCGTCGAAGTCCTGGCTCGGGATGACGCCGCCCACGACGATCATCAGGTCGTCGCGCCCGAGCTTGTCCAGTTCCTCGCGCAGGGCCGGGACCAGCGTGAGGTGGCCGGCGGCCAGCGACGAGACGCCGACCATGTGGACGTCGGCCTCGATCGCCTGGCGGGCGACCTCCTCGGGCGTCTGGAACAGCGGGCCCACGTCGACGTCGAAGCCGAGGTCGGCGAACGCCGTCGAGATGACCTTCTGGCCGCGGTCGTGGCCGTCCTGGCCCATCTTCGCGACGAGGATGCGGGGGCGGCGACCCTCCAGCTCCTCGAACTTCTCGATCAGGGCGCGCGTGGCCTCGGTCTCCTCGGTCGACCCGGATTCCTTGCTGTACACGCCACTGATCGTACGGATCTGCGCGGTGTAGCGCCCGAACTCCTTCTCGAGGGCGTCGGAGATCTCACCCAGCGAGGCCTTCGCGCGCGCGGCGTCGATGGCGAGCTTGAGCAGGTTGCGCTCGGGGTCGGTCGGGTCGGCGTTCGCCGCGGCCCACGTGAGTTTGTCGAGGGCGGCCTGGGTAGCGGCCTCGTCGCGCTCGGCGCGCAGCTGCTGCAGCTTGGCGATCTGCTCGGCGCGCACCTGGGCGTTGTCGACCTTGAGCACCTCGATGCCCTCGTCGTCGTCGACCTGGTACTTGTTGACGCCGATCACCGGCTGGCGACCCGAGTCGATCTTGGCCTGGGTGCGGGCCGCGGCCTCCTCGATGCGCATCTTCGGAATGCCGGCCTCGATGGCCTTGGCCATGCCGCCGGCCTGCTCGACCTCCTGGATCAGGGCCCACGCCTTGGCGGCCAGGTCGGCCGTCAGGCGCTCGACGTACGCCGAGCCGCCCCACGGGTCGATCGGACGCGTGGTGCCCGACTCCTGCTGGATGAACAGCTGGGTGTTGCGGGCGATGCGGGCGGAGAAGTCGGTCGGCAGGGCGATGGCCTCGTCCAGCGCGTTGGTGTGGAGCGACTGCGTGTGGCCCTGCGTGGACGCCATCGCCTCCAGGCACGTGCGGGTCACGTTGTTGAACACGTCCTGTGCGGTGAGCGACCAACCCGAGGTCTGGCTGTGCGTGCGCAGCGACATCGACTTGGCGTTCTTGGCGCCGGCGTCCTTCACCAGACGCGCCCACAGCATGCGCGCGGCGCGCATCTTGGCGACCTCGGTGAAGAAGTTCATGCCGATGGCCCAGAAGAACGACAGGCGCGGCGCGAACTTGTCGACGTCCAGCCCGACGGCCTGGCCGGCGCGGATGTACTCCACGCCGTCGGCCAGCGTGTAGGCCATCTCGATGTCGGCCGTCGCTCCGGCCTCCTGCATGTGGTAGCCCGAGATCGAGATCGAGTTGAACTTGGGCATGTTCGCCGAGGTGTACGCGAAGATGTCGGAGATGATCCGCATCGACGGCGTCGGCGGGTAGATGTAGGTGTTGCGGACCATGAACTCCTTGAGGATGTCGTTCTGGATGGTCCCGGCGAGCTGGTCGGGGCTGACGCCCTGCTCCTCGGCCGCCACCACGTAGAACGCCAGGATCGGCAGCACGGCGCCGTTCATGGTCATCGACACCGACATCTGGTCCAGCGGGATGCCCTCGAACAGCTGGCGCATGTCGAGGATCGAATCCACGGCCACGCCCGCCATGCCGACGTCACCGGCCACGCGCGGGTGGTCGGAGTCGTAGCCACGGTGGGTGGCGAGGTCGAACGCGATCGAGAGGCCCTTCTGGCCTGCGGCCAGGTTGCGGCGGTAGAACGCGTTGGACTCCGCGGCGGTCGAGAAGCCCGCGTACTGGCGGATCGTCCACGGCCGGTTCACGTACATCGTCGAGTACGGGCCGCGCAGGAACGGCGGCAGGCCGGGGCGGGTGTCCAGGAAGTCCAGGCCCTCGAGGTCGGCCTCGCCCACCAGCGGCTTGACGCTGATCTGCTCAGGTGTCTCCCAGACGGTGTCGGACGCCCCGGCCGCGGCCAGGGCTGCGGCGTAGGCCTCGGCGGCGTCGGCGGACGGACGCGCGTCGCCGAGCTCGACGGAATCGAAGCGGGGGATCATCGGGCCACTCCCAGGGTGTCGAAGACGGAATCGAGGAAAGCGACGACGTCCATGCCCAGGGCGATGGTGCCGTCGAACAGGCCCTCGGGGGCCTCGCCGGCCTCGGCGAGGTTGCCGGCCAGGTAGACCTTCTCCACGCCGGCGTCCTTCAACGCCTGCGCGACGGGCACGGCCTGGTCGGCGTAGACCTTGGCGGAGGAGGCGAGCACGGCGACCTTGTGGCCGGACGCCTTCGCCGCGATCTCCTCGGGGCTGCCGCCGTGGCTCTGGGTGGCGTCGATGCCGCCGACCAGGAGCACATTGGAAGCGAACCCCTGGCGTCCGCCGAAGTCGCGCTGGGCGCCCAGGCAGGCGAGCAGCACGTCGGGGGCGGAACCGGTCGAGGACTCGTGGGCCCACGCGCGGTCGCGCAGCGCCTCGAAGACCTCGGCGTCGCGGATCTGCTTCAGGCCCCCGTAGGTAGGGGCCTCGGGGCGGGCCTTGGCCTCGTAGGCCTTCTCACCGGCCAGCGGGAACATGCTCACGCCGGTCAGCTCGATCTTGCGGGTCGCGAGCTGGGTGGCCCGGTCGGCGTTGACGGCGTCGATGCGCTGCGCGAGCTCACCGGACGCCAGCGCCGCTGCCATGCCGCCCGCGGCCTCGATCTCCTGGACCATCGCCCACGCGGAGCGGGCGAGCTCGTCGGTCAGCGACTCGACGAACCACGAGCCACCGGCCGGGTCCTGGACGCGACCGACGTGGCTCTCCTCAGCCGCGATCACCTGCGTATTGCGGGCGATGCGACGGCTGAACGCGGTCGGCAGGCCGGCCGCGTGGTCGAAGGGGAGCGCGGTGATGGCATCCGCACCGCCGGCGGCGGCGGCGAACGTGGCGATCGTGACGCGCAGCATGTTCACGTGCGGGTCGACCTTCGCCATCATCCGCGGGCTGGTGACCGCGTGGATGCGCGCCCCGCGGGACGCCTCGGGCACCGCGCACTCCTCGGTGACGCGCGCCCACAGGCGGCGCAGCGCACGCAGCTTGGCGATCGTGGCGAACTGGTCGGCGGTGGCCGCAACCCGGAACTCAAGCTGGCCCACGGCGTCCGCGGGGGCGACCCCCGCCTCGTCGAGCGCGCGCAGGTACGCGATGCCGGTGGCGATCGCGAACGCGAGCTCCTGGGCGTCGGAGGCGCCGGCCTTGTGGTGCGGCAGCGTCTCGACGGTCAGCGCGGTCACGCCCGGCAGGCCGGCGACCTCATCGACCCAGCGCTTGAGCGCACCCAAGTCGGGCTCGGTGCCGTTCAGGGCGGCGAACGCGAGCGGGTCGATGCCGAGGTTGCCCTTGGCGGTGGCCAGGTCGGCGCCGGAGCCCGTGATGGCGGACAGCAGGGCCGAGGCCGCGGCGTCCTGATCGGTGCGGGAGAAAACCCGCGCGGCGGCCAGGTCGACCTGCACGTCGGCCAGCACGGTCGCGAGGGAGTCGGTTGCGATGGCGTCGGGGTCGACGCGCAGCCAGACGGAGGTGGCGCCCCGCTCGAGGTCGTCGAGGATCGCGCGGCGGGTGACGTCGGCGTCGGGGTCCTCGTGCAACTGCCGGACGCCCCACGCGACGGCCTCGCCGGTGCGGACGACCGAGCCGCGCGTGAACGGCATGGAGCCGGGGTAGCCGAGGGGGGCGTCGTCGTCGGAGGCGACGTACAGGGGGGCGACGTCGATGCCGTCGAGGGTGGTCGAGGTCAGGCGCTTGAGGCCCTGCTCGGTGGTGAGTTGCTTGTCTTCCGGACGCCCGCGGTTGAGGACCTTGAGGACCTCGGCCTCCCACGCGGCGTCGGTGGCCGGTGCGAAGCCACCGGCCAGGGTGAGCTGTTCGGAGTCAGCCGACATGCGGACCTACCTCTTCGTGTCGTGTCCGCCGACACCCCGGACGGGTGCCGGACTCCTCACACCCTATTACTTCCGGCGCGGCCGGCGCGCGCCGGGGTGCCCCCTTGCCGGGTGTTGCCCTACAAGTGGTAGTAGAACTGGCTGTGCGCTACACCACCCGCGCGGAGAGCACTCCCTCGATGGCGCGCATGCGCGCGAGCAGGTCGGCGGGCACCTCGCCGTTCACGTCGACCAGCGTGTAGGCCAGCTCGCCGCGCGAGGAGTTCAGCAGATCGGCGATGTTGAGGCCGGCCTCGCCGACGATCGTGGAGATCTGCGCGACCATGTTCGGCACGTTGGCGTTGGCCAAGGCGATGCGCCGAGCCCCCTCGGAGCGCTGGAGCTGCGCGTTCGGGAAGTTCACCGAGTTGCGGATCGTGCCCTCCAGCAGGTACTCGCGCAGCTGGTCGACGGCCATGACCGCGCTGTTCTCCTCGGCCTCGCGCGTGGACGCCCCGAGGTGGGGGAGCGTGACCACCCGCGGCCGCTTGTTGAGCAGCGGCGTCGGGAAGTCGCAGACGTAGCCGCGCAGCTGGCCGGCCTCGAGCGCCTCGATCAGGGCGGTCTCGTCGACGATCGGGCCGCGCGCGAAGTTGATCAGCACCGCCGAGTTCTTCATCGCCCGGAACTGGTTGTCCCCGATCAGGCCCTTCGTGCCGTTCACGAGCGGGATGTGCAGCGTGACGATGTCGGAGCGGCGCAGCAGTTGGTCGAGCGAGACGACCCGCTCGACGTTGCTCGACAGACGCCAGGCGTGCTCGACCGTGATCGCCGGGTCGTAGCCGAGCACCCTCATGCCCAGCGAGATCGCCACGTTGGCGACCTCGACGCCGATCGCGCCCAGACCGATGACGCCCAGGGTGCGGCCGGGCAGCTCGAAGCCCACATAGTTCTTCTTGCCGGCCTCGACCAGTTTCTCCATCGTCTCGTGGTCACCCTCGAGGCGGTGGGCGAAGGCCGCGGCGTCCACGATGTTGCGGGCGGCGAGGAAGATGCCCGCGACGACGAGCTCCTTCACCGCGTTGGCGTTGGAGCCGGGCGTGTTGAACACGGGGATGCCCCGGGCGGACATCTCGGCGACCGGGATGTTGTTCGTCCCGGCCCCGGCGCGGGCCACGGCCATCAGGGACGCCGGCACGGGTTCGCCGTGCAGGCTCGCCGAGCGGACGAGGATCGCGTGCGGGTGAGCCACGTCGGGGCCGACGTCGAACTGGTCGGCGCCCAGGCGGGACAGGCCCGCCTGGCTGATCGCGTTGAGCGTGCGGATGCGGAAGGTCATGGTGATGGGGCGCGACGGCTCAGCCGTGGGTGCGCTCGAACTCCTTCATGAAGTCGACCAGCGCCTGGACGCCCGCCAGGGGCATGGCGTTGTAGATGGAGGCGCGCATGCCGCCGACGGAGCGGTGGCCGGCGAGGTTGGTCAGCCCGGCCGCCTCGGCCTCGGCGACGAACTGCTTGTCGAGGTCGGGCTGCGCGATCAGGAACGGGACGTTCATCCAGGAGCGGAAGGTGGGCTCGACCGGGTTGGAGTAGAACGGCGAGGCGTCGATGAACGAGTACAGCAGGTCGGCCTTGGCCCGGTTGCGCTCGGCCATGCCGGCCAGGCCACCGTTGGCCTTGACCCAGTCCAGGGTGAGGCCGAGGAGGTAGAGGCCGAACGTCGGCGGGGTGTTGATCATCGAGTCGGCGCCGGCCTGGACCGTCCAGTCCCAGACGGTCGGGGTCTCGGGGCGGGGGCGTCCGAGCAGGTCGCGGCGCACGATGACGACGACGAGGCCGGAGGGCCCCATGTTCTTCTGGGCGCCCGCGTAGATGACGCCGTGGGCGTCCACGTCGACGGGGCGGGACAGGATCGTCGAGCTCATGTCGGCCACCACGGGGACGCTCGCTTCGGGGACGGACTGGAACTCGAGGCCGCGGATCGTCTCGTTGGGGGTGTAGTGCAGGTAGGCCGCGTCGGCGGGCACCTCGTAGGAGCCCGGCGCCGGCACTGTGGTGAAGTTGCTGGACGCGGTGTCGGCGACGACGGACACGTTGGCGTACTTCTTGGCCTCGGCGATGGCCTTCTTGCTCCAGTCGCCGGTGTTGAGGAACGCGATGGTGTCGCCGGGGGCGCTGATATTCATCGGCGTGGCGGCGAACATGCCCAGCGCGCCGCCCTGGAGGAAGAGGCACGCGTAGTCGTCGGAGATGCCCATGACCTCCCGCAGCGACGCCTCGGTCTGCGCGGCGGTCGCGACGAACGCCTTCCCGCGGTGGGAGACCTCCATCACCGACATGCCCGACCCGCCCCAGTCGAGCAGTTCGCCCTGGGCCTGGGTGAGGACCTCGGTCGGGATCATCGCCGGACCGGCGGAGAAGTTGTGCACGCGCATGGGGGCATCCTCCCACCGGGGGAGCGCGGGTCGACACGCAACCTTGCCACACGAGACGGGCTGGCAAAGTGCCGTTGTTGTTGCAAAGTTGCGTGTCGGCCCGGTCGGCGGGAACGACCGTTGCCGGTCCCGGCCACCAGATTTGCCGAGCCCACGGCGTCCGTCGTAGTATTGCGGGGTTGCTTTGACGCCGGTGGCGGCAAGGCGCCTTTTTCGAGCGTGCTCGAGGGGGTGCTCCGCCGGTGAAGCCAACCCGAGCAAGTCTGGCGGTCGTCGCCGGGCCCAACCAAGTCAATCGAAAGAGCGATTTGTGCGGCCCTGAAAGGCGCGACACGCCCGACCGCGGGGGTCGGAGTGACAAGGGGTTTCTCACCCGAGGAGCCCACCGCGAGGCGGGGGAGTGATGCCCCCACGCCACGAACGACGAAGGATACCCATGGCGGGACAGAAGATCCGGATCCGACTCCGGGCCTATGACCACGAGGTCATCGACACGTCGGCGAAGAAGATCGTCGACACGGTCACCCGTACCGGCGCACAGGTCGCCGGCCCGGTGCCCCTGCCGACCGAGAAGAACGTGTACTGCGTGATTCGGTCGCCCCACAAGTACAAGGACAGCCGCGAGCACTTCGAGATGCGCACCCACAAGCGGCTCATCGACATCCTCGACCCCACGCCGAAGACGGTTGACTCGCTGATGCGACTCGACCTTCCGGCCGGTGTGGACATCGAGATCAAGCTTCCGTGAGGTCCGCTGCCGTGAACAACAACCGCACTGTGAAGGGCATCCTGGGCTCCAAGCTCGGCATGACCCAGCTCTGGGACGAGAACAACAAGGTCGTCCCCGTCACCGTCATTCAGGCGGGCCCCTGCGTGGTCACGCAGGTCCGGACCCCGGAGAAGGACGGCTACAACGCCGTTCAGCTCGCCTTCGGCGCCGTCAAGCCCAAGAGCGTGAACAAGCCCGAGACCGGCCACTTCGAGGCCGCCGGGGTGACGCCGCGCAAGCACCTCGTCGAGCTGCGCACCGCTGACGCGTCGGAGTACACCCTCGGCCAGGAGGTCACCGCCGAGACGTTCGAGGCCGGCCAGGTCGTCGACGTCACCGGTGTCTCCAAGGGCAAGGGCACCGCTGGTGTCATGAAGCGCCACGGCTTCGGCGGTCTCTCCGCCTCGCACGGTACCCACCGCAAGCACCGCGCCCCCGGTTCGATCGGCCAGTCGGCCACCCCGGGTCGCGTGTTCGCCGGCATGAAGATGGCCGGCCGCATGGGCGTCGACAAGGTGACCGTGCAGAACCTCACGATCCACTCGGTGGACGCCGAGCGCGGCCTGATCCTGGTCAAGGGCTCCGTGCCCGGCCCCAAGGGTGCCCTGGTCGTCGTGCGCACCGCCGCCAAGAAGGGAGCCTGAGCATGGCCGAGTCCCTGAGCGTTGCCATCCTTGGCACGAAGAAGAAGGCTGACCTGCCCGCCGAGCTGTTCGACGCGCAGACCAACATCCCGCTGATCCACCAGGTCGTGGTGGCCCAGCTGGCCGCCGCCCGCCAGGGCACCCACGCCACCAAGACCCGCGGCGAGGTCCGCGGCGGTGGCGCGAAGCCGTGGCGCCAGAAGGGCACCGGCCGCGCCCGCCAGGGCTCGCGTCGCGCGCCCCAGTGGACCGGCGGTGGCGTCGTGCACGGCCCGCAGCCGCGCAGCTACGCCCAGCGCACGCCCAAGAAGATGGTCGCCGCCGCCCTGCGTGGCGTGCTGTCCGACCGCGCCCGCGATGGCCGCCTGCACGTGATCGACACCTTCGTGAAGGGCGACAAGCCCTCCACCAAGACCGCCCTCCAGGCGATGGAGTCGATCGCCGGCAAGCGCGTGCTCGTCGTGCTGACCCGCGACGAGGAGATCGCGTGGCTGAGCCTCCGCAACGTGGCCAGCGTGCACCTGATCGCCCCCGACCAGCTCAACGCCTACGACGTGGTCGTGGCCGACGACGTGGTGTTCTCCACCGCGGCGCTGGACGCCTTCGTCGCGGGCCCCAACAAGGGCAAGTCGGTCAAGGCCGTCGCGACCGAGTCCGAGGTTGAGGAGACCGAGAAGTGAGTGACGCACTGAAGATCAAGGACCACCGCGACGTCCTGCTCGCGCCGGTCGTCAGCGAGAAGAGCTACGGCCTGCTCGACGAGAACAAGTACACGTTCCTCGTCGACCCGCGGGCCAACAAGACCGAGATCAAGATTGCCGTCGAGAAGGTCTTCGGCGTCAAGGTGACCGCGGTCAACACCATCAACCGCCAGGGCAAGAGCCGCCGCCTGCGCTACGGCACGGGCAAGCGTCCCGACACCAAGCGCGCGATCGTCACCGTGGCCGAGGGCCAGCGGATCGACATCTTCGGCCAGGGCAACTGAGAAGGACTGACTGAATCATGGCTATTCGCAAGTACAAGCCCACGACCCCGGGTCGTCGCGGCTCGTCTGTCTCGGACTTCTCCGAGATCACGCGCTCGACCCCCGAGAAGTCTCTGACCGCGCCGATCAAGAAGACCGGTGGTCGCAACAACCAGGGCCGCATCACGACCCGCCACATCGGTGGCGGCCACAAGCAGGCCTACCGCATCATCGACTTCAAGCGCTACGACAAGGACGGTGTCCCGGCCAAGGTCGCTCACATCGAGTACGACCCGAACCGCACCGCCCGCATCGCGCTGCTGCACTACGTCGATGGCGCCAAGCGCTACATCATCGCTCCCGAGGGCCTCGCCCAGGGCGCGATGGTCGAGGCCGGCGAGGGCGCTGACATCAAGCCCGGCAACAACCTGCCGCTGCGCAACATCCCCGTCGGCACCACGGTGCACGCGGTGGAGCTGCGCCCCGGTGGCGGCGCCAAGATGGGCCGTTCGGCCGGTGCCGGCATCCAGCTGGTCGCCCGTGAGGGTCGCTTCGCCACCCTGCGCCTCCCCTCGGGCGAGATGCGCATGGTCGACGTCCGCTGCCGCGCGACGGTCGGCGAGGTCGGCAACGCCGAGCAGGCCAACATCAACTGGGGCAAGGCGGGCCGCAACCGCTGGAAGGGCATCCGCCCGACCGTCCGCGGTGTCGTCATGAACCCGATCGACCACCCGCACGGTGGTGGCGAGGGTCGCACGTCCGGTGGCCGTCACCCGGTCAGCCCCTGGGGCAAGCCCGAGGGTCGCACCCGCGACAAGAACAAGGCGAGCTCCAAGCTCATCATCCGTCGCCGCAAGTCCGGCAAGAAGCGCTGATCGGGGAGTAGGAAGAAATGCCACGCAGCCTGAAGAAGGGTCCCTTCATCGACGAGCACTTGGCCAAGAAGGTCGATGTGCAGAACGAGAAGGGCACCAAGAACGTCATCAAGACCTGGTCGCGCCGTTCGATGATCAGCCCCGACATGATCGGGCACACCATCGCGGTGCACGACGGTCGCAAGCACATCCCGGTGTTCGTCTCCGAGGCCATGGTGGGTCACAAGCTGGGCGAGTTCGCCCCGACCCGTACCTACCGTGGTCACGTCAAGGACGACAAGAAGTCGCGCCGGCGCTGAGTCTGAGAAAAGGAAACCAACACATGAGCAACAACGAGAGCCGGCCCAGCCGCCGCGCTGCGCTGCTCGGGGACCGTCCGGGCTCCTACGCCATCGCGCGTCACGTCCGGATGTCCCCGACCAAGGTGCGTCGTGTCGTGGACGTCGTCCGCGGCATGGACGTCAACGAGGCCCTGGCGGTGCTGAAGTTCGCACCCCAGGCCGCCTCCGACCCGGTCTACAAGGTGGTCGCGTCCGCGGCCGCCAACGCCGAGAACACCGAGAGCCTGCGGACCGATGACCTGTTCATCTCCCAGGCGTTCGTGGATGAGGGCGTCACGCTGCGCCGCATCCGCCCGCGGGCCAAGGGCTCCGCGAGCCGGATCATGAAGCGTGGATCCCACATCACCGTCGTTGTCGAGCCCAAGGGCACGAAGGGAGCCTGAGCATGGGACAGAAGATCAACCCCCATGGCTTCCGCCTGGGCATCACCACTGACCACAAGACCCGTTGGTACGCCGACAAGAACTACGCCGAGCTGGTCGCAGAAGACGTCAAGATCCGCGAGTGGCTGCGCACCAACCTCGAGCGTGCGGGCATCAGCAGCATCGAGATCGAGCGTCGCTCCGAGCGCGTCACGATCTTCCTGCACGCTGCGCGTCCGGGCATCGTCATCGGCCGCAGCGGTGCTGAGGCCGAGCGCGTCCGTGCGCAGCTGGAGAAGCTCACCGGCAAGCAGGTCCAGCTGAACATCCTCGAGGTCAAGAACCCCGAGATCGACGCCCAGCTGGTCGCCCAGGGCATCGCCGAGCAGCTCGGCGCCCGCGTGGCGTTCCGTCGCGCGATGCGCAAGGCGCAGCAGACCGCCATGCGGTCCGGCGCCCAGGGCATCCGGATCCAGTGCTCCGGCCGTCTCGGCGGCGCCGAGATGAGCCGCTCGGAGTTCTACCGCGAGGGTCGCGTCCCGCTGCACACGCTGCGCGCCGACATCGACTACGGCTTCTACGAGGCCCGTACGACGTTCGGTCGCATCGGCGTCAAGGTGTGGATCTACAAGGGTGACGTCTCCGGGACGCGCGCCGAGCGCGCTGCCCAGAAGGCCGCCCGTGCAGCCGCCGCCGGTGGCCAGCGTCGCCCGGGCCGTGGTGGCCCGCGTCGTGACGACCGTGGCCCCCGCGGCGACCGTCCCGAGCGTGGCGGTCGCCGCCGCGCCGAAGCCGCAGCCGAGGCCCCGGCCGAGGCTGCGAACACCGAAGGAGTGTGACAATGCTGATTCCGCGTCGCGTCAAGCACCGCAAGCAGCACCACCCGAAGCGTGACGGCATGGCCAAGGGCGGCACGAAGCTCGCCTTCGGCGACTACGGCATCCAGGCCACCGACTCGGGCTACCTGACCAACCGTCAGATCGAGTCGGCCCGTATCGCCATGACCCGTCACATCAAGCGTGGCGGCAAGGTGTGGATCAACGTGTACCCCGACCGTCCTATGACCAAGCACCCCGCCGAGGCCCGCATGGGTTCCGGCAAGGGTTCGCCGGAGTGGTGGATCGCGAACATCAAGCCGGGCCGCGTGCTCTTCGAGCTCTCCGGCGTGCCGGAGGATGTGGCGCGCGAGGCCATGCGTCTGGCCATCCACAAGCTGCCGTTCAAGGCACGCTTCATCAAGCGGGAAGCAGGTGACATCTGATGGCGAAGGCACTCGTCGCCGCAGACCTCCGCGGCCTGAGCCGTGAGGAGCTCAACAAGAAGGTCCTCGAGCTGAAGGAGGAGCTGTTCACGCTGCGCTTCCAGGGCGCGACGGGCCAGCTCGAGTCGCACGGTCGCTTGCGCGAGGTCCGCAAGGACATCGCCCGCGTGTACACCGTGCTCCAGGAGCGCAACCTGGGCATCGTCCCCGACCCGGACCTCGAGAAGTAAGGCACCTGATTCATGAGCGAGACTGTTGAGCGCAACGCGCGCAAGGTGCGTGAGGGCATCGTCACCAGCGACAAGATGGACAAGACCATCACCGTCGCGATCGAGCAGCGCGTCAAGCACGCCCTGTACGGCAAGGTCATGACCCGCACGCTGAAGCTGAAGGCCCACGACGAGGAGAACACCGCCGGCATCGGCGACCGCGTCCGCGTCATGGAGACCCGACCGCTGTCGGCAACCAAGCGCTGGCGCCTCATCGAAATTGTGGAGAAGGCCAAGTAATCGCGTACGCTTGGTGAGGTTTGCTTCCGAGGCGAACCCCATCGACTGATGGAGAGGGGGCTCTGAGCCCCCTCTCCTGACCCCGTTCGGAGCCGACGACGAGCTGACCCCGGCTTGGAAACCCGACCAGCGCAGACCGCCGGCACGCCACCCGCGAGGTGGCATCCGATCCGTTCCGCAAGGCCCTCCGGTGGAGGGAACCGGCGAAACACGAAAGAAGAGAAGAAATGATCCAGCAGGAGTCGCGACTGAAGGTCGCCGACAACACCGGTGCGAAGGAGATCCTCTGCATCCGTGTTCTCGGGGGCACGAGGCGCCGCTACGCCGGCCTGGGCGACAAGATCATCGCCACGGTCAAGGACGCCATCCCGGGTGGCAACGTGAAGAAGGGTGACATCGTCACGGCTGTCATCGTTCGCACCGCCAAGGAGACCCGTCGCCCGGATGGCTCGTACATCAAGTTCGACGAGAACGCCGCCGTCATCCTCAAGGGCGACGGCGAGCCGCGCGGTACCCGCATCTTCGGCCCCGTCGGCCGTGAGCTGCGCGACAAGAGGTACATGCGCATCATCTCGCTCGCCCCGGAGGTGATCTGACATGAACTCGCTCCACGTCAAGAAGGGTGACACCGTCAAGGTGATCGCCGGCGACGACAAGGGCGCGATCGGCGAGATCATCGCCGTGTTCCCCAGGGAGAACCGCGTCATCGTCGAGGGTGTGAACCTGGTCAAGAAGCACACCCCGGCCAACCCGCAGGGTGGCAAGACCACCGGCGGCATCATCGAGACCGAGGCCCCGATCCACGCGAGCAACGTCCAGCTCGTCATCGGTACGGGCAAGAAGGCCCAGGTGACCCGCGTCGGCTACAAGCGCGTCGAGGTGACCAAGCGCCGTCCCGACGGCACCGAGTACACCGCCATGCGTTCGGTCCGTATCGCCCGCAAGACCGGAGAGGAGATCTGAGATGGCTGAGACCGCTGTCAAGGAACTGCCCCGCCTGAAGAAGAAGTACCGCGAGGAGATCCGCGAGGCCCTCCAGAGCGAGTTCAACTACGACAACGTCATGCAGATCCCCGGTCTGGTCAAGATCGTGGTGAACATGGGTGTCGGTGAGGCCGCGCGCGACTCCAAGGTGATTGATGGTGCCGTCAAGGACCTCACCGCCATCACCGGCCAGAAGCCGCAGGTCACCAAGGCCCGCAAGTCCATCGCGCAGTTCAAGCTGCGTGAGGGCATGCCGATCGGCTGCCATGTCACCCTCCGCGGTGACCGCATGTGGGAGTTCGCCGACCGCCTCCTGACGCTGGCGCTGCCCCGTATCCGTGACTTCCGTGGCCTCTCGGCCCGCCAGTTCGACGGTCAGGGCAACTACACGTTCGGCCTGAACGAGCAGGTCATGTTCCACGAGATCGACCAGGACAAGATCGACCGCGTGCGGGGCATGGACATCACGTTCGTCACCTCGGCCACCAACGACGAGGAGGGTCGGGCGCTCCTGCGGGCGCTGGGCTTCCCGTTCAAGGCTCCCGAGAACGACCCGAAGAAGGTCGTCGCCCGCCGGCGCGCCTTCACTGGCTCCAAGAGCCAGATCAAGAAGCAGATGAGCAGAAGGTGACCCACTGATGGCAAAGACTGGTCTGAAGGTCAAGCAGAGCCGCAAGCCGAAGTTCGGGGTGCGCGCGTACACCCGTTGCAACAAGTGCGGGCGTCCGAAGTCGGTGTACCGCAAGTTCGGCCTGTGCCGCATCTGCCTGCGCGAGATGGCGCACAAGGGCGAGCTGCCCGGCGTCATCAAGTCCTCCTGGTGAGCGACTCCATCACCCACGAATCCTGACGCGGTAGGTCCCCCGGGCACGTGCCCTGGGGAAACCACTGTGAGAAAGAGGCCCAACAAGCCATGACAATGACGGATCCCATCGCAGACATGCTCACGCGTCTGCGGAACGCCAATCAGGCGTACCACGATTCGACCTCCATGCCGCACAGCAAGATCAAGGTGGGTATCGCCGAGATCCTGAAGCAGCAGGGCTACATCACCTCGTACGAGGTCGTCGAGCCCGGTGAGGGCGAGGTCGGCAAGACCCTGAACATCACCCTCAAGTACGGTGACAGCCGCGAGCGTTCGATCGCCGGCCTGCGCCGCATCAGCAAGCCCGGTCTGCGCGTCTACGCGAAGAGCAACGCCCTGCCCAAGGTCCTCGGTGGGCTCGGCATCGCGATCATCTCGACCAGCCAGGGCCTGCTGACCGACAAGGAAGCATCCCTCAAGAGCGTGGGCGGCGAAGTGCTCGCCTACGTGTGGTGACGGGAGGTAGCTGAACATGTCCCGCATTGGAAAGCTCCCCATCGCGATCCCGAACGGTGTCGAGATCGCCGTGGACGGCCAGGACCTCAAGGTGAAGGGCCCCAAGGGCACCCTCTCCCTGACGGTCGCCGAGCCGATCCAGGTCGCGCGCAACGACGAGGGCCAGATCGAGGTCTCGCGTCCGGACGACGAGCGCGAGTCGCGCTCGCTGCACGGCCTGACCCGCACGCTGGTCAACAACATGGTCATCGGTGTCACCGAGGGCTACGTGAAGAAGCTCGAGATCGTCGGCGTGGGTTACCGCGTCATCAGCAAGGGCCCGCAGCAGCTGGAGTTCCAGCTCGGGTTCAGCCACCCGGTGATCATCGACGCCCCCGAGGGCATCACCTTCAATGTCGAGAAGCCGACGGCGTTCTCCGTCGAGGGCATCGACAAGCAGGTGGTCGGCGAGGTTGCGGCGAACATCCGCAAGCTCCGCAAGCCGGAGCCCTACAAGGGCAAGGGCGTCCGCTACGCCGGCGAGCGCATTCGCCGCAAGGTCGGAAAGGCTGGTAAGTGACCATGGCGACTCCCGTCAAGAACAAGGGGATGGCTGCGCGCGCGAAGTCGCGCCTGCGTCGTCAGGCTCGCGGCCGCAAGAAGATCTTCGGCACCACCGACCGTCCCCGCCTGGTCGTGACGCGTTCCGCGCGCCACATCCTGGCCCAGGTCATCGACGACACCGCAGGCCACACGCTGGCCTCGGCGTCCACCATGGAGGCCGACCTGCGTTCGGTGTCCGGTGACAAGAGCGAGAAGGCCAAGCAGGTCGGCACGCTCCTCGCCGAGCGGGCGAAGAAGGCGGGCGTGGAGTCCGTCGTGTTCGACCGCGCCGGCAACCAGTACCACGGACGGATCGCCGCGCTGGCTGACGCTGCGCGCGAGGCCGGCCTCGGATTCTGATCGAAGCGGAAAGGAAAACAATGGCGAACGAAAACGCGAACGCCCGTGGCCAGCGCGGCCAGGGCGGTGGCGAGCGTCGCGGCCGCGACGATCGTCGAGGCGGGCGCGACAACGCCGCCCGTGAGGAGAAGAGCCAGTACCTGGAGCGCGTGGTTGCGATCAACCGCGTCGCCAAGGTCGTGCAGGGTGGTCGTCGCTTCAGCTTCACCGCGCTCGTCGTGGTGGGCGATGGCGACGGCACCGTGGGCGTCGGCTACGGCAAGGCCAAGGAGGTGCCCGCGGCGATCGCCAAGGGTGTCGAGGAGGCGAAGAAGAACTTCTTCCGCGTCCCCCGCATCCTGGGCACCATCCCGCACCCCGTCCAGGGTGAGAAGGCCGCCGGCGTGGTCCTGCTGCGCCCGGCGTCCCCGGGTACCGGTGTGATCGCCGGTGGCTCGGCCCGCGCCGTGCTCGAGTGCGCCGGCATCTCCGACGTGCTGGCCAAGTCGCTGGGCAGCGCCAACGCGATCAACGTGGTGCACGCCACGGTCGAGGCGCTCCAGCAGCTCGAGGAGCCGGAGCAGGTTGCCAAGCGTCGTGGTCTCCGCGTGGAGGACGTCGCCCCGGCCGCCCTGCTGAAGGCACGCAAGGAGGGGGCTGCCTGATGGCTACCCTGCGCGTGACCCAGATCAAGAGCGCCAACAGCGCCAAGAAGAACCAGGCGGAGACCCTCAGGACCCTCGGCCTGAAGAAGATCGGCGACGTCGTGGAGCGTGAGGACCTGCCGCACTACCGCGGGATGGTCAACACGGTGATCCACCTCGTCTCCGTCGAGGAGGTTGACTGACATGGCGCTCAAGGCACACCACCTGCGTCCGGCCCCCGGGGCCAAGACCGACAAGCACCGCGTCGGCCGTGGTGAGGCGGGCAAGGGCGGCAAGACCGCCGGCCGTGGCACCAAGGGGACGGGCGCTCGCAAGAATGTCCCCGCGGGCTTCGAGGGCGGCCAGATGCCGATGCACATGCGTCTGCCCAAGCTGCGTGGCTTCCAGAACCCGTTCCGGGTGGAGTACCAGGTCGTGAACATCGCGAAGCTGGTCGAACTCTTCCCCGAGGGTGGCAAGATCACCGTCGCCGACCTGGTCGAGAAGGGTGCGATCCGCAAGGACCGCCTCGTCAAGGTCCTCGGCACCGGCGAGACCACCGTGAAGTTCGACATCGACGCCCACGCGTACACCGCGTCGGCGAAGAGCAAGATCGAGGCAGCCGGCGGCAGCGCCAACGAGTTGTGACCTGATCACCCACCTGCGAAGGGCGTTCCCACTCGGGGACGCCCTTCGTTGCGTCTGCTGCCGGGTGGGAGCGGGGCCGCGCGCCGGCGTCCGGGTCGGAGCCATGCCTGGGGGATGGGTCGGTACGCGGATCGGGGTCTGGGCGAGTCGAAGCCATCCCGATGGGATGGGTTCGACCACTCGGCCTCACGCCGGCACCTCGCGGAAGTACGCCCGCCACTCGTCGCGGAGCGGTGGAACCTCCATGCCTCGTGCCCGCATCGCGGCCACGACACGGAGCAACGTGTCGGCGGGCGTCCTGTGGATGTCCTTGGACACGAGGGTGACCAGCCGCCACTCCTCGTTCTCGAACTCCTCGCGCCGCATGATGTCGTTCTCCCACTGCCCGACGACGGTGACGTGGTGGCGTCCGTCGTACTCGATGCCGAGGCGTGCCTCGCGATAGCCGAGGTCGATGCGCCGCCGCAGATCGCCGTTGTCGTGCCAGAACCTGATGTCCACCTCGGGCTCGGGCAGGCCGGCGAGGACCAGCAGCAGGCGCACGCGCGTTTCCATCGGGGAGTCGACCCGGGCGCGGACCAGGGCGGCGGCCCGCTGGGCGTGCTTCCGGACCCGAACAGGTGCCGACGCCGCCGCAGCCACGAGAGCGGCGGGGGTCGTGCGCTGCTTCTTCACCAGCGAATCGCCCAGCACCACGAGGTCGACCAGCCCCGGGTGGCCGGCCAGGTCGACGAAGGTGTCGGTCGCCGTCGTCAGCCGTACCCCGGCGAACGAGGTCGGTCGATGGGCGGAGCGGTGCACGAAGAGGCCCTGCTTGCGCGACCGGTTGCGGTGCTCCGGGACGCTCACGTGCAGCACCTCGGCGTGGGGGACGATCCCGCCGTACACGCGGGCCGCCAAGTGGTGTGAGGCGAACCCGTCCCGCGGGAGGAGCAGCAGCGCTGCCGGTGCCAGGATGCGCGGGGTCACCTTCACCGTCGCGTCGATGTAGACGCCGGGGAGGAGCTTGCGGAACCGGGGCGAGGCCAACGCGCGCCGGGTCAGTCCCGCGGCGAGGGCGTCCCGGGCGCGGAAAGGGAGCTTGGGATCGAATGCCATGCAGCGAGCCTCACCGCTGCGCGTCCGGGACCGAGCGTTGTCCACAGGAAAGGTGTTGTCCGATTGTTGTCCGTGTGGGGCCGGGTGGGAGCCGACCCGCGCGTCGGCGTCCGGTCGGACCCATGCCTGGAGGATGGCTTCGGCACGCGGTTCGGGGTCAGGGCGAGTCAAAGCCATCCCGGTGGGATGGGTTCGACCGGACGAGGGGAGAGCGGGCGTAGGGTGGCCCGCATGTGTGGGCGGTTCGCGGCCTCGGCGAGCACCGAGGACATCATCGAGACCTTCGCGATCGACGAGGTCGTCGACGAGCCGCTGCCCACGTTCAACGCCGCCCCGACCGACCCGGTGCCGGCGGTGGTCGAGCGCATCGACAAGGGCACGGACGCCGTGGTGCGCAAGCTGATCACCCCACGCTGGGGGCTGGTCCCGTCCTGGTCGAAGGACGCACGTGGGGGAGCGCGGATGATCAACGCCCGCGCCGAGACGGTCGACACCAAGCCCGCATTCCGCAAGGCGTTCGCCGAGCGGCGCTGCCTGATCCCGGCCGACGGCTTCTACGAGTGGACGCCGACCACCGGCCCCACGGGCAAACCCGCGAAGCAACCCTGGTTCATCCGCCCGGCCAAAGACGGCCCCTTCGTGATGGCCGGCCTGTATGAGTTCTGGCGCGACCAGACGCTCGGCCCCGACGCACCGTGGCTGACCACGTGCACGATCATCACGACCCAGGCCACCGATGCCCTGGGCCACATCCACGACCGGATGCCGATGACCATCCTCCGCGAGCACTGGGACGCCTGGCTCGACCCCCGCGTGACCGCAGCGGACGGCGTCCGGGGCCTGTTGCACGCGCCGCAGGGGAGCGAGATCGACACCTACCGGGTGGTGCCCATGGTGAACAACGTCCGGCACGATGGCCCCGAGCTGCTCACCCCCGTGGGCAACGGCGGACCCGATGCGCCGACCACGCGCAAGGCTTGGTAGAGTCAGACCGGTTGGGCCCACGGCCCAACCTTGTTGTGCTGTCACCAGTTGATTGGAACCGGATGCTCTCCGCCTTCGCCCACGCGCTCAGGACTCCCGACCTGCGCCGGAAGATCCTGTTCACCCTGGCGGTGCTGGCGGTCTTCCGGCTCGGCTCGGTGATCCCCACCCCGAACGTGAACATGCAGAACGTGCAGCAGTGCACCCTGCAGGCGTCGACCGGGCAGGCCGCCGGCCTGTATTCGATGATCAACCTGTTCTCGGGTGGTGCGCTGCTCCAGCTGGCGATCTTCGCGCTCGGCATCATGCCCTACATCACCAGCTCGATCATCCTGCAGCTGCTGACGGTGGTGATCCCCCGGCTGGAGGCCCTCAAGAAGGAGGGCGGGGCCGGCCAGCAGAAGATCACCCAGTACACGCGCTACCTGACCATCGTCCTGGCGGTCATGCAGTCGACCGCGTTCGTCACGATGGCGATCAGCGGGCAGCTGTTCCCCGGGTGCGGTCTGCCGCTCACCTACGACAACTCGCTGTTCCCGATCCTGGTCATGGTGCTCACCATGACCGCCGGCACCGGCATCGTGATGTGGCTGGGCGAGCTCATCACCGAGCGCGGCGTCGGCAATGGCATGTCGGTGATGATCTTCACCCAGATCGCCGCCGCCTTCCCGACGCAGGTCTGGGCGATCGCCCTGTCCCGCGGCTCCACCGAGTGGAACGGCCTGACCCTGCCCAACTCGGCCGGCTGGCTGGCGTTCGTCGGCGTGCTCGCCGTCGGCCTGCTGGTGATGCTGGGTGTGGTGTTCGTCGAGCAGGCGCAGCGGCGCATCCCGGTACAGTACGCCAAGCGCATGGTCGGGCGTCGCCTCGTCGGCGGCAGCACCACCTACATCCCCATCAAGGTCAACCAAGCCGGCGTCATCCCCGTCATCTTCGCCAGCTCACTGCTGTACCTGCCGATCATGTTCGCCCAGTTCGCGCCCGAGAACCCGGTGTCGTCGTGGATCAACACGAACATGTCCGGCCAAGGCCTGTGGCACAACATCATCATGTTCTTCCTGATCGTGGCCTTCGCGTACTTCTACGTGTCGATCACCTTCAACCCCGAGGAGGTCGCCGACAACATGAAGAAGTACGGCGGCTTCATCCCGGGCATCCGGGCCGGCAAGCCGACCGAGAAGTACCTCGCCCACGTCCTGAGCCGCCTCACGGCGCCCGGTGCGACCTACCTGGGCCTGATCTCCCTCCTGCCGGCGTTCGCGTTCCTGGCGCTCGGCACGGCGCAGCAGTTCCCGTTCGGAGGCACCTCGATCCTCATCGTCGTCGGTGTCGGCCTCGACACGGTCAAGCAGATCCAGAGCCAGCTGCAGCAACGCAACTACGAGGGCTTCCTGCGGTGAGGCTGCTGATCATGGGCCCGCCCGGGGCGGGCAAGGGCACCCAGGCCGGCGCGATCGCCGACCACTACGGCATCGTCACGATCTCGACGGGGCAGCTGTTCCGCGACAACATCGAGCTCGGGACCCCGCTGGGCAAGAGGATCGAGACGCTGATCGCCGGCGGCAACCTGGTGCCTGACGAGGTCACCAACGAGATGGTCTTCCAGCGCCTGGCCAGCCCCGACGTGCGCAAACGTGGCGGCTTCCTGCTGGACGGGTACCCGCGCACCCTCGAACAGGTCGAGGCCCTCGACGGCGCCCTCGTGAGCAGCCGGCGCCGGCTCAACGCCGTCATCGCCATGATGGCCGACCCCCACCAGCTCGTCGAGCGGCTCCTCAAGCGGGCCGAGATCGAGGG
>JAUNUP010000039.1:0-23168 GCA_030538115.1 Dermatophilus congolensis
GGGTTGCGGCACGGGACAGGAGCTCGGGTTACGGCACGGGACTGAGGCTGGGGTTATTCGTCTCCGGTTTGGACCACGTCGTCCAGGGAGTCCGGGTCGTAGTCGTCTCGGTCCACCCTCGCGCGGGGGCGCGGTGCGGGTTCGTCGAAGTCGAACATCGGCTCGCTCGCCAGGCCTCTCGTGCGCCCCGAACCGGGAGCCGGAGGCGCGGAATCAGTGGCGCGACCGGCGTCTTCAGCGGTGCGTGCGTCTGCGTCGGAGGCCCTGAACGGCGCGACCGAGTTCACGTTCTCCGCCGACCCCGCGCCCACTGTGACCTGGGCGGGAAGGGCCGGGGCGACGGCCCCGATCGCGGCCGAGACGGGCGAGCCGGAGCCGTCGCGGCGGCCGATCGCCTCCGGGAGGGCGCGGGCCACGCCGTTGGCGGCCGAGGCCTTGGCCGGAGCGGCGCCGACGAACGCCAGGCCGAGTTTGGCCTCGCCGCGCAAGAAGCGGTGGCAGCGCACGCCTCCGGTGGCGCGGCCCTTGCCGGGGTATTCGTCGAGCGGGGTCACCTTGATGGCGTCGACGGGCGAGCCCGGAGCAGCGCTGTCGGCGGCCGCCCCGGTCACGACGATGTTCTCGGCCGACAGATCGACGGCTCCGAAGAACACGACCTCGGCACCCGCAGCGAGCTTGATACCGGCCATGCCGCCCGCAGGCCGTCCCTGGGGACGCACCTTGTCGGCGCCGAAACGCAGTAGCTGCGCGTCGGAGGTGACGAACACGAGTTCCTCGTCGCCCGTTCGCAGCTCGACGGCGCCGACGACGCGGTCGCGGTCTTTGAGCCCGATCGTCTCCCACTCGTCGCGGCCGGCCGGGTAGTCGGTGGTGACGCGCTTGACCACACCGCTCGCGGTGCCGAGCGCGAGCCCGGGGGAGTCGGGGTCGAGCGAACACAGCGCCAGCGGAACCTCGGCCGGGGCGCCCCGGTACGCGGCCCCCTGTGCGGCGAGCTGCACGTATGCCGCCACGGGCGAGCCACCAGCCAGGCTCGGCGGCCCGTTGGTCGCGACGATCGTGGGCAGCTCCAGCACAGACAGCCGCAGCACGCGCCCGGCGGAAGTCACGAGCCCGATCTCCCCGCGCGCGGAGGCGGCCACGACCGAGACGACGGCGTCGTGCTTGCCGCGCGGGCCGTCTGAGGTCAGCGGCGCCCGGTCGGAGGTGCGGGCCAGCAGCCCCGTGGAGGAGAGCATGACGAAACACGGGTCGTCAGCGACCTCCAACGGTGCCGCCGACGTGGCCGGCGCGCCCGCTGACTCAAGCAGGATCGTTCGCCGCGGGGTGCCGAGTTCAGCTGCCACCTGGGCGAGTTCGTCGGAGACCAGGGCCCGCAGCTTGGCCTCGTCGGCGAGCAGCTCACGCAGCTCGGCGATAGCGGCGTTCAACTCCGTGCGCTCGTTCTCCAGCTCGATCCGGCTGAACTTGGTGAGGCGCCGCAACTGCAGTTCGAGGATGTACTCGGCCTGCACCTGGGTGAGGTCGAAGACCTGCATCAACCGGGTGCGGGCGGCGGCGGTGTCGTCGCTGGCGCGGATGAGCGCGATGACCTCGTCGATGTCGAGGATCGCGATGAGCAGGCCCTCGACCAGGTGCAGCCGGTCTTCGCGCTTCTTCAACCGGAACGCGCTGCGGCGACGCACGACGTCGATACGGAAGTCGACATATACCCGCAGCAGTTCGACGAGCCCCAGCGTGCGAGGCTGCCCGTCGACCAGCGTGACGTTGTTGATGCCGAAGTTGTCTTCGAGCGGCGTGAGCTTGTAGAGCTTCTCGAGCACCGCCTCCGGGTTGAACCCGTTCTTGATCTCGATGACGAGCCGCAGGCCGTGCTCGTGATCGGAGTAGTCGTCGATGTCGCTGATGCCCTCGATCTTCTTGGCCTTGACGAGTTCGGCGATCTTGGTCTTCGCCTTCTCGGGGCCGACGAGGTAGGGCAGTTCGGTGACGACGATGCCCTTCTTGCGGGGCGTGACGTTCTCGATGCGGGCGGTGGCGCGGGTCTTGAAGCTGCCGCGGCCCGTGGCGTAGGCATCGCGGATGCCGTCGAGCCCGATGATCCGGCCGCCGCCGGGCAGGTCGGGGCCGGGCACGAACCGCATGAGGTCGTCGAGGGTCGCGTCGGGGTGGTCGATGAGGTGCCGCGCGGCTGCGACGACCTCGCCGAGGTTGTGCGGCGGCATGTTCGTCGCCATACCGACGGCGATACCGGCCGCGCCGTTGACCAGCAGGTTCGGGTACTGCGCGGGCAGCACGCCGGGCTGCTGAAGCGAGTCGTCGTAGTTCGGTACGAAATCGACCGTGTCCTCGTCGAGCGAGCCGACGAGGGAGGTCGAGGCCTGCGCCATTCGCGCCTCGGTGTACCGGGCCGCGGCGGGGCCGTCGTCGAGGGAGCCGAAGTTGCCGTGCCCGTCGACCAGCGGCAGCCGCATCGCGAAGGGCTGGGCGAGGCGCACGATCGCGTCGTAGATGGCCACGTCACCGTGGGGGTGGTATTTGCCCATCACCTCGCCGGTGATGCGGGCGCTCTTGACGTGCCCGCGGTCGGGCCGCAGCCCCATCTCCCGCATCGCATAGAGGATGCGGCGCTGCACGGGCTTGAGTCCGTCGCGGGCGTCGGGCAGGGCACGCGAATAGATGACCGAATAGGCGTATTCGAGAAACGCGCCTTGCATCTCTTCTTCGACGTCGACGTCGATGATGCGTTCTTCCACCGGCGGTGGCGGCGTCGTGTTCTTCGACCGTGCCATGCGTGCGCGAGCCTCCTGACAGATGAGGGGAACCGACGGTCATCCTGCCTCATCGCGGGCGTCCGCGCCGTTCGCGACTCGCTACGCGACGCCCCAGACGTCACGGCCGCGTCAGTGCGGCGTCGCTGGGGCGGCTGTAAATCAGGCCCGGAGCAGCGACTCCTGGAGGAGGTCGGCGACTGCGGCGGGATCCTCGAGCGTGCCGAGTTGCTGCCTGAAGCTCTGGTGCGTGAGGCGGCGGGCGAGTTTGGCGAGAATCGCGAGGTGGTCGGTGGGCGCGCCGCTCGGTACGGCGATGAGGAAGATCAGCTTGGCGGGCCCGTCGTCGACTCCCCAGTCGATGCCCTGCTCGGAGCGGCCGAACGCGACCGAGGGCACGGTGACGTGGGCGCTGCGGGCGTGGGGGATGGCGACGCCACCCGGTAGGCCCGTGGCGAGTTGCCCTTCACGCGTGTGCACGTCTTTGAGATACCCGTCGAGGTCGGCCAGTCGGTCGGTCGCGGCCAGCGTGTCGGCGAGCGCGGCGATCGCGTCGGCCCGGCTCGCTGCGGGCATCCCGAGCAGTACCAGTTCTGGCGTGATCAGTCTCAACGTTGCTCCTAGCGACAGGTGCCCGGACGGAACCGGGGTCATCGCCCCCAGTATTCACGGAAAAGCGGCACCACGGCAGACGCTCAGGGCTCGAATACCGGGGGCGGCACGGCCGAGGGGGCCACACCGAAACGTACGCGCGCCTCGAACGGTTCGCGCCTTGGCCGGTCGTTACTCCTGGTGCGAGGCCCCCCACGTGGGCTGTCGTCGGGCGGGCGTGGTGCGCCCAACGCCACCATGCCGATCAGCCGGATCGGTTCGGTGATGTCGAGCAGGTCGCCCACCGCGGAGTGGGCCTGCGCGGGTACACCGAAGAACAGCGCGCCCAGCCCGGCGGCCTCCGCGCCGACGAGCAGCGACATGACGGCCATGCCGGCATCGACATCCCAGAACGGTGTCGGCCATGCGGCGGGGTCGGAGTCGGGGTGCGTCTTGTCGGGGCGCGCATACCTCTGCGTGTATCGCGAGGGATCGGCGCACACGGCGATCAGTACCGGCGCCGCGCCGACACCGCGCAGCCAGGCGTTGGGCCGCGCCCCACCCTCCGAACGGCCGGAGAGGGCCGTCGCGGTACGCCAGAAGGCGTCGCGATCGTCTGTCGTGTCGAGCACGACGAAGCTCGTGCCCTGACTGAAACCGGCGCTGGGCGCACGTAGGGCCAGATCGAGCAGGTCGCTCAGCGTGTCTCGCGGGACGGATGCGGCAGGATCGAAGTCGCGGCACATCCGGCGGCGACGGAGTGCTTCGGTGACGTCCACCGCGTCAGCCTGTCATCCTCCGGTGCATACAACGCCGGGTGGGGTGTCTCTGTCGAGAATCGCCGTGCTTGGTTTACTGATCTTTGCATCACATACTGCGAGGATGGAACGCATGAGTAACGAGCCGCAGGAGCCCGTGTCCGCGACCACGCCTGCCGACGGAGGCCAGGGGGCCGCAGAGCAGCCGCCCGTCGCCTACCCGAAGGCCTGGGAAGGCGACGTCGTGCTCAGAGACGGGTCGCTGGCACACGTGCGGCCGATCCTGCCCTCCGACGGCCCCGGCATTCACAGGTTCCATGACGGGCAGTCCGAGGAATCCATCTACATGCGCTTCTTCGCGCCGATCAAGCACCTCTCCGAATCCGACGTGCACCGGTTCACGCACGTCGACTACGACGAGCGGGTCGCCCTCGTTGCCCTCATCGGCGAAGACATCATTGGCATCGCCCGATACGACCGACTCGACGACCGCTCGATCGCCGAGGTCGCGTTCAACATCTCCGATCACTTCCAGGGCAAAGGCCTCGGGTCGGTGCTGTTGGAGCACCTCGCGGCCATCGCAGGCGAAGAGGGCGTCACACAGTTCGTCGCCGATGTGCTGCCGCAGAACCGCAAGATGATGAAGGTCTTCGTCGACGCCGGCTACGAGGTGAGCCACGCGTTCGAAGACGGGGTCATCGCGGTCTCGTTCCGCATCGAGCCCACCGAGAAGAGCAGCGGTGTGCAGCTCGCGCGTGAGCACCGCGCCGAATCGCAGAGCATGTCGCGGGTGCTCAAGCCCGCCTCGATCGCTGTGGTCGGCGTGAGTCGTCGCCCCGACGCCTTCGGCACGATCCTGCTCGACAACATCCTCGACTCCGGCTTCACCGGCCCCGTGCACGTGGTCACCTCCGAGGCCACGTCTGTGCGCGGCATCAAGGCCAAACGCAAGGTGAGCGACATCGGTGAGCACGTCGACCTCGTCGTCGTCTCCGTGCCCGCAGACGCGGTGCTCGACGTGGTCGAAGACTGCGCGGCGGTCAAGGCGAACACGCTCATGGTCGTCTCGGCGGGGTTCGCCGAGGCAGGTCCGGAGGGCGAGGAGCGTCAGGCCCAGTTGCTGCGCCGGGCCCGCGCCCACGGCATGCGCGTGGTCGGCCCCAACTCGTTCGGCCTGGTCAACAACGACCCCGAGGTACGCCTCAACGCCAGCCTCGCGCGTTCTCCCTCGTTCCCTGGCGGCCTCGGCATCTTCACGCAGAGCGGCGGCCTCGGTGCCGGGCTGCTCGCCTCCGTCGCCCGGCGCGGCCTGGGCGTTTCGTGCTTCCTGTCGGCCGGTAACCGGGTCGATGTCTCGGGCAACGACACGATGCAGTACCTCATCGACGACGACACGACCACGACCGTGGCCTTGTACCTGGAGTCGGTCGGTAACCCGCGTAAGTTCTCGCGTATCGCCCGGCAGCTCTCGCTGCGTAAGCCGGTTGTGTGCGTGAAATCGCGGACGGCCGGCATCGTTCCGCCTGGTCACCGTGCGCGTACGACCACGCTGCCCGCGGGAGCGTTCGACGCGCTGCTCGACCAGGCCGGTGTCATCCGCGCCGAGAGCATCCACGACATGGTCAACATCTGTGAGCTGTTGGCCCAGCAACCTCTGCCGACCGGTAACCGCATCGCGATCGTCGGCAACGCCTCCGGCATCGTCGCGATCCTCACCGAGGAGGCGAGGCGGCGCGGTCTGCAGATCGGCCGCGTGAACCCGGTGCTGCCCCTGCAGTGCACCGTCGCCGAGGTCGGCTCGATGGTCGAGGAGTCGCTCGACGACGAGAACGTCGACGCCCTCGTCGTCTGTCTCGTGCCGCCGATCGCGAACAGCGAGGAGACGATGGCCGAAGCCGTCTCGCACGCCGCCTGGGCGCACAACAAGCCCGTGGCCACGACCTTCCTCGGCATGCGCGACACTGCCGAATCCATGCGTAAGGCCGGCCGTCTGCTGCCCGACGGTCGCCGCCGGGTGGTGCCGACGTACAAGGCGCCGCTCGACAGCGTGCGCTCGATCGGCGCGGCTGCAGGGTATGCGCGCTGGCTCGCCTCCGACAGGGGCGAGCGGGTACACCCGAGCGGCATCGACCGGTCGGCGGCGGCGCAGATCATCGAGACGGCGCTCGCCGAGACCCCCGAGGGTCGCGAGCTGCGCGCCGACGAGGCCGAGGCTCTGCTCGCAGCGGCCGGTATCGAGCTGTGGAAGGCGCTGCCGGTCGACAGCCCCGAGGAGGCCGTGGAGGCCGCCGAGCAGCTCGGCTATCCGGTCGTGCTGCGCTCGGTGCGCCCTGACGTGCGTGACCGCCCGGGTGCCGGTGCGGTGCGTCTCGACATCGGCGACGCCACCGGAGTCGAGCACGCGTACAGCTCGCTCGTCGACGCGTTCGGGCCGGAGCCGCAGGTCGTCGTGCAGAGGCTCGCCGAGCACGGCACCCCGATGACGCTCTCGTCCGTCGAGGATCCGGTGTTCGGCCCGGTCATCACGCTGGGGCTGGCCGGCGCGAGTTCGTTGCTCTTCGGCGACATCGTGCACCGCATCCCACCGCTGACCGACATCGACATCGCGAGCATGCACCGGCAGCTGAAGTCGGCACCGCTGCTCGACGGGCGGATGGGTCCGGCGGTCGACCGCCTGGCGCTCGGAAAACTGGTGGGGCGGGTGTCGGTGCTGGCCGATCTGCTGCCCGACATCGCCAGGCTCGAGCTCAACCCGGTCAACACGCGGCCCGGCGGAGTCGACGTGCTCGGTGCCCGGATCACGGTCGCCGAAGCCGGGGCTCGCACAGATGCCGGGCGGCGAGCGCTGGCCTGAGCTGCCCTGTGGGTCACAATGGCCCCATGAGCTTCTCCAGGTCCGTCTCCGGGTCGTCGCTTCCGGCCGCCCTCGTCAAAGACGTGGAGAGGGCGGGCTACTACCCCGCCCTCGTACACGACGTGGTCAAGACGGCACTGGCCGACGACACGGTCGTGTCGCACCTGGTGCACCAGGAGACGACCTTCGACCACGACTCGATCCGCCGCCACGTGACCGTGCTGGTGCTGACCGACTCGCGCCTGGTCGTCGTGCACGCCGACGACGACACTCAGCCGGGCACGCCGCTGACGACCGCGACCGCCACATCTGAGAGCGTGCCGATCTCGGGCGTGCGCGGCGTGATGCTGACGCACGTGGTCGGCGACCCTGCGGCGTACAAGGCCGGCGGGCTCGGGCAGGAGCTCACGGTGACGATCGGGTGGGGTTCTGTGACCCGCGTCGACCTCATCCCGGCAACGTGCGGCGACCCGAACTGCGACGCCGACCACGGCTATGAAGGCACCCTCACCGCCGACGACATCAGCGTGCGTGTGAGCGCGATGGCCGACGGCGAAGATGCCCTGCGCCAGGCCGTCGCGTTCGCGCGAGCGCTTGAGAGCGCGACAGCGCGCTGAGCATGTACGCGGATCAGGCGAGGCCGGCCTACGACGCAGGCGGTCTCGCGGGGGTGCTGCCCGCAGTCGCCGGATCTCTCGGCGTGCCCGGTTTCGTCGCGGGGCGTGACGGCCGGCTCGAGCTGCCGCAGGCGAAACGTGCGGTAGTCGTGCTCATCGACGGGCTCGGAGACGAGTTGTTGCGGCGCCGTAGCGGCCACGCGCCCTTTCTGAGGTCGCTGTTGCCGCAGGGCCGTCGCCTGGCCGCGGGCTTCCCGTCGAGCACGGCGACCAGCCTCGCCTCCCTCGGCACCGGGCTACCTCCAGGGGCTCACGGGCTGTTCGGGTACGAGGCCTTCGATCCCGAGAAGCAGGCGATCTTCAACGAGCTGAGCTGGAAAGACGGCCCCGACCCGCTGGCGTGGCAGCCCTTCGAGACCGTGTTCGAGAAGGCCGCGGCCACGCTCGAGGTGACCAGCGTGGGGCAGCGCAAGTTCGACGGCTCTGGGCTGACCAGCGCGGCGCTGCGCGGGCCCGGGTATGCGGCGGCCGAAGACCTCGAAGCCTGCGTCGATCAGACCCTTGCGGTGCTGCGCAACGCCCCGCGTGCCCTCGTGTACCTGTACTGGGGGCGCCTCGACCAGCTCGGCCACAAGCACGGCTGCGAATCGTGGCAGTGGGGAGACGAGCTCGAGAACGTCGACGCTGCGTTGCGTCGCCTGTGCTCCTCCATGCCCTCGGGCACGAGCGTTCACGTGACGGCTGACCACGGCATGGTCGACACCGCCGACCACACCCGCATTGACCTCGCGATCACTCCGGAACTCGCGAACGGGCTACGTGCGATGGCAGGCGACGCACGCGCACCCCACGTGCACGTCGAGCCCGGCGCCACGGCTGACGTGCTGGCCGCCTGGCGCGAGACCCTAGGCGAACGGGCCTGGGTCGTCGAGCGTGACGAAGCGGTCGCCTCCGGGGTCTTCGGGGCCGTCGACGCGCGGGTGATCGAGAGGCTCGGCGACATCGTCGTGTCGATGCGCGGGACCTACGTGGTGCTCGATTCGCGACGCGCCCGGCCGGAGATGATGGCGCTCGTCGGCCACCACGGGGCGATGAGCGAAGACGAGATCGCGATCCCGCTGCTCACGGTTGAGGCCCGCTGACACCTGCCGAACCCCCGTGGGGGCTGGGCTTGCGTCAACGGGCCTCGAACCGGTCGTGTCGCCACTGACAGGCTGACTCACTCGCTGCCGGGCTTGGCTCCGAACATGATGTCGTCCCAGGCCGGCACACTGGCGCGGCCCCGCGACGCCGACTTCGCACGGCTGGGCCGCGGCTGCGGGGGCGTCGGCTTCTCGGAGGCGGGTGCGCCCTGCTTCGTGAACGCGGACCCCGTGCCTGCTCGGGTTCCTGCCCCCGTAGTCGATCCCGTACCCGTGGGCGCACCGGCGGGCTTGGCCTTCTGAGCAGGCGGAGTGGGCTTGGGTGTCGCGGCGGGCTTCGCAGCCGGGGTGGGGGTGGCCGCAGGCTCCGCGGCAGCACCGGTCGTGGCCCGGGTGCGCGACTGGCTCGCGCGTCGGGTGTTGGCTCGCGGAGCACGCTTGCGCGGAGCCGGCTTGGCAGCCGCGGGGGCAGGCTCGGAAGCGTCGGCGTCGGTAGCCGGGGCGGGCTCGTCGGTCTGAGCCTCAGCGGCCTTCTCCGCGACGGGCTCGGGCAGGTCGAGGTCGAGCGCGGGCTCGGTGTGACCGATCTCGGTGACCGCCTCAGCCTCGGTGGAATCGGACGAAACCGCCTCATCGGTCGTGTCGACGCTGTCGACGTTCTCGGTCGTCGCAGGTGCCTCTGCGACCTCCGCACCTTCGGTCACGTCGGCCACCTCAGCGACCTCATCGGCGTCAGTGACCTCATCGACCTCGATGGCCTCCGCGATCTCGGGCGCGTTCGTGTCGTCGGTGTCCTCAGCGCCCCGCATGCCCTCGGTGCCTTCGATGGCCTCGGCTGCCTCGGCTGCCTCGGTGTCGGCGGCCGGGGCTGGGGGAGCGTCGAACGGGAGCTCGTCGTCGGCGTGTACCGCCGGCTCCGTCATGATCGCGGGCCCGGCCGACACCTTGGTGACCCCGGAGGCGGCCGCGCGGGTGCCACGGCGTCGGATGCGGGCGGCCGCACGCTCACGCAGATCGGCCACGAGGTCGTCATCACCGGAGTCGCCCGGCTCGGTGCCGGCCGTGTTCGTTCCAGCGTTCGCACCGGCCCGCGAGACCGGAGCAGCAGGCGCGACGGAGGGCGCCTCGCGCCGACCCGCCTCCGGAGCCGCGACGGGTTCGTCGTCGGTGATGGCACGGGCCTCGTCGTTGAGCGCGGCCACGGTCATCGTGCTGCGCGAGAAACGCCACTGGGCGACGTGGGCCTGGTGCTCGGCCGGGTAACGCACCTCGACGATCCACTGGCCGTCTTCACCGCGGCGTGAATCCCAGCGGGGCAGCGACGGGTCGATGTCGTGCTCGGCCAGGCGCTCCTCCACGAGGCGGCGCAGCTCGACGCCCTGCCCGAAGCTGTGGCCGCGCACGTGCGCGTGCCCTGCGAGTTCGGCGATGTGGCCGCGCTCGGCGAGTACCGGTCCCTCGAAGCGGCGCACCTTCTCGACGCTCCAGCCCGCCCGCTCGGCGGCTTCGGCGGCGCTGGCGCCGGCACGGATGAGCGCCTGCACCTCGGCAGGCCTCAGGTTCGGAGTCTCTTTGTGGCCCGTGTCGAAGCCCGTCTCCCAGCGAGCCGCCTCGCGAAAGGCGTCGTCCAGCGGCAGTCGGTACTCGTCTCCGGTCTCGTTCGAGCCGAGGACGACGTACTCACCGCTCTCGTGGACGCCGATGAGGAACAGGTCGCGCATGGTGGAGTCTCCCGTCGAGGTGCAGTCGAGGTGCACGAGAATGGCTTCGTGGCGGAGCGCGAGCCCCTCGCTTCCGTTCGGCGAAACGGCAGGCGAGCGCAGACGGACACACTCCGCGTCACCGGAAGCCTACCCAGGTCGCCGCGCTGTGCGCGCAGGTAATACGTTGGGGCAGGTGGCGTGGCGTCGCGCGGGGTGTCGACCTCGGGGCGATGCCGCGGTGGCGTAAGGGGTTACGAGGAGGGGTTGTGCCCGGAGAGTCCGAGACGGCGGCACCCACAGAGAGTCGTGTGGCTGATGCCGTCGACGGGATTCTGCTCGTGTCGTTCGGAGGCCCGAGGGCGCCCGAAGACGTGATGCCGTTTCTCGAACGCGTCACGGCGGGCAGGGGAGTCCCCAGGGAGAGACTCGAACTGGTCGCCGAGCACTATTTCGCACGCGGTGGCGTGAGCCCGATCAACGCGGAGACAGCGGCGCTGGTCACGGCACTCCGCACGCAGCTCGGTGCGCGCGGCCGCGAGGACGTGGCCGTGTACCTGGGCAACCGCAACTGGTCGCCGGGCATCGACGAGGCCCTGATCCAGGCTGCCTACGACGGGCGACGTCACCTCGCGGTCGTGTTGACCAGCGCGTACTCGGGCTATTCGTCGTGTCGTCAGTACCGCGAAAACGTCGCGGACGCCGTCGACCGTGCCCGCGACGCGGTCGGCGAGAAGCTGCCCGCCCTGTCGTTCGTGCGCCCCTGGGGGCTGCAGCCCGAGGTCGTGGCGACCTGGGGGCGTCTGGCGACCGAGGCCACCCGCGCGGCCCTGGAGTCCGCCGCAGGTGCCTCGTCGGGCGATTCGACGGGTGCTCCGACGGGTGCGGTTGCGGCAGAGGGCGAGTCGGGGGCCTGTGAGACGCGGCTCGTGTTCGTCGCCCATTCCATTCCCCTCGCCGCGAACCGGGCGTCCGGCCCGCCCGACGACGGTGGCGCCTATGTACGCGAACTCACCCGTCTGGCTGAGTTGATCGCCGCGCACGTCGCCACGGAGGTGGGCCGGTCGATCCCGTGGAGCCTGGCCTACTGTTCCCGCTCCGGCCCTCCCTCCCAGCCCTGGCTGGAGCCCGACATCTCAGACGCTCTGGCCGAACTCGCCGGCCAGGGCGTTCGCAGCGTCGCGGCTGTGCCGATCGGTTTCGTCGCCGACCACATGGAGGTCGTGCAAGACCTCGACACCGTCGCGGCGGCCGACGCAGCGACGCTGGGGCTGGCCTGGCACCGAGCGCCCACGCTGCGCGACGATCCGGCCGTCGCGGCCTGCCTCACCGACCTCGCGCTCGCCGCAGGCGAGGCAGCGGCCCCGTGCCCGGCGGGATGCTGCGCCCCGATCGCCCGGCCTGGAGCTCCTAGCACTGCAGACACCCGGGCCGCCGCCTTCGAGGGCGCGTAGGCACCGCACGATCGACCACAGGAGAGACATGCAGCACGCGCACGTACCCGATCCCGACACGCTGGCCCGCCTCGAAGAGTTCGCCGTCGACATCGCGGCGAGCGCGGGGCGCCTCGTGAGGGAGCAGCGCCCCGACCGGTTCGAGATCGACACGAAGTCGAGCGACACCGACGTCGTGACGCAGATGGACACGGCGGCACAGCAGTACCTGGAGGGCCGCATCCGCGCCGAGTACGCCGCCGACGGGTTTCTCGGCGAGGAGGAGGGAGGCCGCATCGATCCGGGAACCAGTGGGCTGACCTGGGTACTCGACCCGATCGACGGCACGGTCAACTACCTCTACGGCCGCGTCGACTACGCGGTCTCGGTGGCGGTCGTGGTGGGCGATGTGACGACTCCCGGCGCGTGGAGCCCGGTCGTGGCGGCGGTGGCCGCGCCCGCTCGCGGTGAGGTCTACCACGCCCGGCTCGGCGGTGGTGCGCGCCTGCGTGACGCCGAGGGGCGCACGCGTACGTTGACGATCTCGCGTGATCCGCAGCTCAGCCACTCCCTCGTGGCTACGGGATTCGGTTACCGGGCCGACGTGCGCGAGCGCCAGGCGGGCGTGGTGGCGGCGCTGCTACCCCAGGTGCGCGACCTCCGGCGCGCGGGCAGCGCGGCGCTGGACGCCTGTGCGGTGGGCTCCGGCGAGCTCGACGCCTACTACGAGCGGGGAGTGCACGCGTGGGACATCGCGGGCGCCTGGCTCGTGGCCGCCGAGGCCGGAGCAGTGGTCACCGGCATCGCTTCTGCGGCGCCGCTGGCCGACGGAATTCTTGTGGCTCCTCCTCGGTTGCACGGTGACATGCGGGAGGCGTTGCTCGCTGCGCAAGGGGCCGATGACGGGGTCATGCGGTCCGCGTCGCCCGTGGACGAGTGAACGGACAGCAGCACGGCGTTCGTGTGACATTCATCACAAATGGCACTGTGGGATGTCGCAAATCCGGGCACGTGGACGAAGTGGCGTGACGAACGGTCTCGAATGAGGCACAATCCCCGCGTCACCCCGTCGTTTCGGGCGGGGCTCGCAGGGCGTGCAGCCCGGGGCCCGATCGTCACGGCGCTACCGCTACGGCCCCACTCGTGGCCCCATGCGAAACCAGACCAGAGAGAGGCTCGGATGGCGACTGACTACGATGCGCCGCGCAAGACCGATGAGGACATCAACGAAGACTCGATCGAGGAGTTGAAGTCCCGGCGCGTCGACAAGTCCTCCGCGATCGTTGATGACGACGAGGGTGACTCGGCGGAGGGCTTCGAACTGCCCGGCGCCGACCTGAGCAGCGAAGAGCTGTCGGTCCGCGTCATCCCCAAGCAGGCCGACGAGTTCACGTGCGGCAGCTGCTTCCTCGTGCGCCACCGCAGCCAGCTCGCCGGCGAGCGCGACGGCCTGCCGGTGTGCAAGGAGTGCGTGGCCTGACCGTGCGCCTCCCGTGTCGTCGGCTCGACCCCGGCCTTCCCTTGCCGCGCCATGCGCGGCCCGGTGACGCCGGGGTCGACCTGTATGCCCGCGAAGACGTGACTCTGCGCCCCGGCGCGCGGCACCTCATGCCGACGGGCATCGCCATCGCGGTGCCGGCGGGCTGGGTGGGGCTCGTGCACCCCCGCTCCGGGCTGTCGATCAAGCACGGCATCACCGTGGTGAACGCGCCCGGCACGATCGACTCCGGGTATCGGGGCGAGATCATGGTGCCGCTGGTCAACGTCGACCCGGCCGAACCTTTCGAGATCCGTCGTGGTGACCGCGTGGCGCAGTTGCTGCTGCAGGAGTTTGCGACCCTCGAATTCGAGGAGGTCGACGAGCTGCCCTCCACGGAGCGGGGCGACACGGGCTTCGGGGATACAGGCGGATTCGGCGCTGGCGACCCGGTTGCGGGACACTGAAAGTCGAGTCCGGCCGGGCAGCGCCCTCAGGTGTGCCCCGGTCAGCACGAGACGAGCAGGAGACGAGCATGGCACTGTTCCGCCGCAAGCGTTCGACCGACGACGAGACCCAGGTGTCCGACGTCGGCGCCGCGACGGCAGCCGCTGAACCGGGCACAGACGGCATCTCCGTCGCGGAGGCGGCGGAGGCCGCTGAGGTTCAGCAGTCGTCCGAGCCCGTTCTCGGTGACCACCGTGCCGAAGACCTGGGGCCGTTCGACTCCGGCGCTGTTCCCCGCCCCGAGGGCTTTCTCGACCTCGGCTCGCTCTGGCTGCCGAACATCCCCGGCGTGACGCTGATGGTCGAGGCCGACCCGAACACCGACGAGGTCACCGCCCTGCGCGTGCAGATCGCCGCGTCCGTGCTGCAGCTGCAGGTATTCGCGGCCCCGAAGTCCGAGCGGTTGTGGGGCGAGATCCGCGCCGAGATCGCCGAGAGCCTCAAGGCCGGAGGAGGCAGCGGAGTCGAGCAGACCGGCCCGTACGGAGACGAACTCGTCGCCACCGTGCCGGCAGGGGCCGGGGCGACGGCGACGATGCGGTTTCTCGGCGTCGACGGCCCGCGCTGGTTCTTGCGCGGCGTGATCAGCGGGCCCGCGGCCACCGACGAGTCGTTGGCCAAACCCTTCATCGACCTGCTCCGCGTGGTCGTCGTGCACCGCGGCGACGGGCCGATGGCGCCGCGTGAACTGCTGCCGATGCACATGCCCAAGAACATCGAAGCCGCAGCTCCGCAGGCTGCTCAGGGCATCGACTACGAGGCCGAATTGTCTCCGTTCGAGCGCGGCCCGGAGATCACCGAGATCCGCTGAGTGCCCCGCCACGACGGCCGTGGCGAAGTGTCTATCCGACGCGCCCCGGCGTGCGAGAACTCAGCTCGCGGGGTTACAGTCGCATCCGCGCTCCGCATATTGGGGAGTGGAGCGCTCGCCGATGCGTCGGCGATGGCAGGTCCGCGCCATCACGGTGCGGGCTCGGTCAAGGAAGGCCGTTGTCATGGCTGGATTGAGCGCGGTGCTGCAAAAGCTCGTGCGGCACGAACACGAGCAGGACCGTGAGGAACTGCGCGACGAGAGCGGGCGCTGCGGCGCCTCGAGCGTCGAACAATGCCGAGACCGCAAGATGCACTCGTTTCGCGGCGTGCTGTCGTCGGTCACCATGCCCCCGCGGTGCGACGGCCCGAATTTCACGGCCGAGCTGTTCGACGGATCCGGGTACGTGACCCTCGTGTGGATGGGCCGCCGCTTCATCCCCGGCATCCGCCCAGGCACCCGCATGCACGTCAGCGGCCGCGTGATGATGAAGAACGGTCGACCCGTCATCTTCAACCCCACCTACGACGTGCTGGCCCCGGAGGGCCGCGACGCCTAGTCGTCGGCGACGACCGACTTCGGGTTGAACAGCGCCTGCACCGACTTCTCCTCGGCCAGTGACGTGACGATGATCAGTTCGTCGCCCACTTCGAGCAGGTCGTCGGCCGTGGGGGCGATCGCACGCTGATCGCGCACGATGCACGTGAGCACGGTGTCGGTCGGCCACGGCACGTCGCCGACGCGCATCGTGACCCACGGGCTGTGCTCGGGCAGGGTGATCTCGACGAGCGAGGCTCCGGACTGGCGGAATTCGAAGATCCGCACGAGGTCGCCGACGCTCACGGCCTCTTCGACGAGAGCTGTGATGAGCCGCGGCGTCGAGACCGCCACGTCGACACCCCAGTTCTCGTCGTACAGCCACTCGTTCTTCGGGTTGTTCACCCGCGCCACAGTGCGCGGCACGGTGAACTCGGTCTTGGCCAGAAGCGAGATGACGAGGTTGGCCTTGTCGTCGGCCGTCGCGGCGACGACGACGTCGCAACTGTCGAGCCCGGCCTCCTCCAGCGCGGCGAGTTCGCACGCATCGGCGAGCAGCCACGAGGCGTCGGGCACCGAACTCGTCTGCGTGACCTCGACGTCACGGTCGATGAGCAGCACCTCGTGCCCGTTGCCGATGAGCTCACGGGCGATCGACCGGCCGACGCTACCGGCGCCTGCGATGACGACCTTCATGAGACGTCCTTTCGAGAATGTGGAGCGGCGGCCGCTCAGTCGTCGGCCTTCGGCGCCTGCTCCAGCACGCGCTCGAGGCTGGTGAGCCGCTCGGCGAGGGCGACGACGTTCACGATGTCGCCCGCCTGGTAGACGCTGTTCGCGGCCGGGATCATGCCCTCTCCGAAACGCAGCACGTACGCGACGCGCGTGCCGGTGTGCGCCTCGATCTCGGCGTAGGTCGAGCCGATCCACGCCTCGTGCAGGGCGACCTCGGCCACGACGACGCGGCCGCTCGGGTCGGCGTGCTGCGGGGTGGCGCCGTGGGGGAGCAGGCGGCGCATGATGCGGTCGGAGGTCCAGCGCACGGTGCCGACCGTGGGGATACCGAGTCGCTGGTAGATCGCGGCACGACCCGGGTCGTAGATGCGCGCCACGACGTTGGCGACGCCGAACTCCTCGCGCGCCACGCGGGCCGTGAGGATGTTGGAGTTGTCACCGCTGCTCACCGCAGCGCAGGCGTAGGCGTGCTCGATGCCCGCCTTGATGAGGGTCTCGCGGTCGAATCCCTGGCCGACGACGCGGCGCCCCTCGAAGTCGGGCCCGAGACGACGGAACGCGGCCCGCTCCTGGTCGATGACGGCCACGTCGTGGCCCCGTGCGGCCAGGCTCAGGGCGAGGGTCGAGCCCACGCGGCCGCAGCCCATGATGACGAAGTGCACGGCACGACGGTACACCTGCCCTGGTAGCCGCCACCTGGGCACGCGTCGTTGTTGCCCATGTGCTCGCATCGATGCGGCGCCACGAGGCCGGAGACCTACAGTTGTCGCGTGTCGAACCTCACCCGCGCCGTCAAGCGCGCAATCGTCGGGCGGGCCATGCGCTCCGACCGGCTCGGGGAGACGCTGCTGCCCAAGCGGATCGCACTGCCGGTCTTCGCCAGCGACGCCCTCTCCTCTGTGGCCTACGCGCCCGACGAGATCCTGCTGACCCTCGGGCTCGCGGGGGCCACGTTCGCGGCCACCCACTCGTGGGAGGTGACGCTCGCGGTCGTCGCGGTGATGGTCGTCGTCGTCCTGTCGTACCGGCAGAACGTCTACGCCTACCCCTCCGGCGGAGGTGATTACGAGGTCGCGACCGTGAACCTCGGCCCCAAGGCGGGGATGACGGTGGCGAGCGCTCTGCTCGTCGACTACGTGCTCACGGTGGCGGTGTCGGTGAGTTCTGGCATTCAGAACGCGGCCATGGCCCTGCCGTGGATCCGGGGGCACGAAGCGCTCGCGGCAGTGATCGTGATCGTGCTGCTCACCACGGTGAACCTGCGCGGGATACGCGAATCCGGTGCCGCGTTTGCGATACCGACGTACGCGTTCATGATCGGCGTCCTCGGCATGTGCGCGTGGGGGTTCGTGCGCTACTCCGCCGGGACGCTGCCGATGGCGCCGAGCGCCGACCTCGAGATGGTGCCCGAATCCGGCTACGAACAGCTCGGCTCCTTCGCGATGATCTTTCTGCTGCTGCGCGCGTTCTCCTCCGGGTGCGCGGCGCTGACGGGTGTGGAGGCGATCAGCAACGGCGTGCCCGCCTTCCGTAAGCCACACAGCCGTAACGCGGCGATCACGCTGATCATGATGGGCACGATCGCGATCACGATGCTTGTCTCGATCGTCACCCTCGCCAACCTGACCGGCGTGAAGTTCGCCGAAGACGAGGCCAACCAGTTGCTCCGCGACGGCGTGCCGGTCGGTGACGGCTACGTGCAGGAGACGGTGATGGGCCAACTCGCCCACACGGTCTTCGACAATTTCGCGCCCGGCATGTACTTCATGGCCGCGGTCACGGGCATCATCCTCATCCTCGCCGCCAACACGGCGTTCAACGGGTTTCCGATGCTCGCCTCCGTGCTGGCCCGCGACGGACTCATGCCGCGACAGCTCGCCCAGCGTGGCGACCGGCTGGCCTACAGCAACGGCATCGTCATCCTGGCCGGCGCGGCGATCTTCCTCGTCGTCATCTACAACGCCGACGTCACGCGCCTCATCCAGCTCTACATCGTCGGTGTCTTCGTCTCGTTCACGCTCAGCCAGATCGGCATGGTGCGGCACTGGAACCGCGAACTCGAAGTCGCCGAAGGCCCGGAGCGGACTCGGATGGTGCGCTCGCGGTTCATCAACATCGTCGGCGCGACGATGAGCGGCACCGTTCTCGTGGTCGTGCTCGTCACCAAGTTCACCCACGGAGCGGGGTACGCCGTGGCCGCGATGGCCGTGCTCTTCGCCGTGATGCTCGGCATCAGCCGCCACTACGCGGCCGTGTCGCGCGAGCTGGCCCTCTCCGACGACGTGCGCGAAGAGCGTGCTCTGCCCTCGCGGGTGCACGCGGTCGTGCTGGTCAGCAAGATCCATAAGCCGGTGATGCGGGCGCTGGCCTACGCCCGGGCCTCGCGGTCGGCCGACGTCAAGGCGGTGACGGTCGCCATCGACTCCCAGGCGGCCGACGAACTGGTGCGCGAGTGGAACGAACGCGAGATTCCGGTGCCGCTGACCGTGCTCGACTCGCCCTACCGCGAGATGACCCGGCCCGTGCTCGAATACCTCAACGAACTACGTGAGGCGCACCCGCGCGACATCGTCAGCGTCTACGTGCCCGAATACGTCGTCGGGCGCTGGTGGGAGCACCTACTGCACAACCAGAGCGCCCTGCGCCTCAAAGCCGCGCTCCTGTTCACCCCGGGCGTCGTCATGGTGAGCGTGCCGTGGCGGCTCAACTCATCCGAGGAGCTCGGGGCCTGGTACAGCTCGCAACTCGAAACCGGGCCGACGATGCCGCTGCGTGGCCCCCGAAGCGCGACTCCCACCCACGCGACCGGCGAGGCCCAGGCAGCCCGTGATCGCGCCAACGAACGAACGAGCGGCGGAGGTCGAGCGTGATCGGTACCCGGCTGACCCTGGAGGTCGGCGATATCGCCCACGGCGGCCACGCCGTCGCACGGCACGAGGGGCAGGTCGTGTTCGTCCGCCATGCCCTACCCGGCGAGTTGGTGGAGGCCGTCGTCACCAAGGGCAAGGAGGGCGACAGGTTCGTCTTCGCCGATGCGGTCTCCGTGCTCACCGCGTCGCCGCATCGCGTGGAGCCGCGCTGCCCCGTCTCAGGGCCGGGCGGCTGCGGCGGGTGCGACTTTCAACACGTCGACATCGCCTACCAGCGCGAACTCAAGGGCCGCGTCGTCACCGAGCAGTTGCAGCGGCTGGCGGGGATCGAGCGGGAGGTCGTCGTCGAGGCCGTGCCAGGCGGCGGTCAACTCGACGAAGGGCTGCGCTGGCGCACCCGGCTGGAGCTGGCCGTCGACCGCAGTGGGCGCGCAGGATTGCGCCGGTTCCGCAGCCGCGAGGTCGTTCCGCTGACCGACTGCCCCATCGCCGTCGAGGCGGTCGCGGGCACCGGCGTGTTCAGGCGCCGCTGGCCGGGATCGAAGGGCGTCGACGTCGTCGTGCCGTCGGTGGGCGAACCGAAGGTGGTGCCGCTGCCCGGAGGCGTGAAGAAGGCCGGCTTCGTCACGGAGACCGTCGCGGTGGACACTCCCGCCTGGGCCGGCGACTTCCGTGTGCCGACCAGGGGTTTCTGGCAGGTGCACCCGGGGGCCGCCGCGACCCTGGTCGGCGCGGTGCTCGACGGCATCCGCCCGGAGCCGGGGGAGCGCTGCCTCGACCTCTACGCGGGCGTCGGTCTCTTCGCGGCGGCGCTCGCAGACGCCGTCGGAGCCGAGGGCGCGGTCACGGCGGTCGAGTCCGACGAGGCGAGCATCGCCGCGGCCAAACGCACCTTCCACGCGACACCCCAGGTGCGGCTCGTGCGGGCACGTACCGAGCGGGCTCTGGCGAACCTGTCCGGTGCGACCGGCGACAGCTCAGACAGCTCAGACGGCGCAGGCGGTGCCGACGGCGCGGTGGAGGTCGTGGTGCTCGATCCGCCGCGCTCCGGTGCGGGTGCCGAGGTGATCGAGGCGATTGCCGCCCTGAGCCCCCGCGTGGTCGCGTACGTGGCGTGTGACCCCGCAGCGCTGGCGCGCGATCTCGCGACGGCTGCCGCCTCCGGTTACGAACTCGCTGAGCTGCGTGCCTTCGACCTGTTTCCGATGACGCATCACATCGAGTGCGTCGCGATTCTGAGGCCCGTTGCCGGAGGGCGTTCTTCCATTCGGTGAGAGGCCGGACCGGTCCGTGAGGGTCGAGGCGTGCCAGAGCGCGAATCGGTGCCCGCGAGGGGGCAAGATTGGTTGGTGACCGTGCCCTTGCGCGCCACGACAAGATTTATCTTGATGTCAAGATACTTTGAGCATAGGATCGGCAGTAACAAAGTGTCTTGACGTCGAGATATCTGTCGGGTGTCGACGAGGATCACCCAGCGAAGGAGCCAGTGTGAGCCAGAACAGCTTCCAGGCGAAGAGCACGTTGGAGGTATCGGGTACCTCCTACGACATCTTCCGCATCGACAAGGTCGAGGGCAGCAAGACCCTGCCCTACAGCCTCAAGGTGCTGCTGGAGAACCTCCTGCGTACCGAGGACGGCGCCAACGTCACCGCCGAGCAGATCAAGGCCCTCGGCTCCTGGGACGAGAACGCGCAGCCCGACACCGAGATCCAGTTCACCCCCGCCCGCGTGATCATGCAGGACTTCACCGGCGTGCCCTGCATCGTCGACCTGGCCACCATGCGTGAGGCCGTCGTCGACCTCGGCGGAGACGCCTCCAAGGTCAACCCCCTCTCCCCGGCCGAGCTCGTCATCGACCACTCGGTGCAGATCGACATCGCCGGCCGCCCCGACGCGTTCGAGCGCAACGTCGAGCTCGAGTACGGCCGCAACAAGGAGCGTTACCAGTTCCTTCGCTGGGGGCAGGGTGCGTTCGACGACTTCAAGGTCGTCCCCCCGGGCACCGGCATCGTGCACCAGGTCAACATCGAGCACCTCGCCCGCGTCGTCATGGCGCGCGACGGAGTTGCGTACCCCGACACCTGCGTCGGCACCGACTCGCACACCACCATGGAGAACGGCCTCGGCGTGCTCGGTTGGGGCGTCGGCGGTATCGAGGCCGAGGCGGCCATGCTCGGTCAGCCCGTCTCGATGCTCATCCCGCGGGTCGTGGGCTTCAAGCTCACCGGCGAGATCCCGGCGGCCGTCACGGCCACCGACGTGGTGCTGACGATCACCGAGATGCTGCGCAAGCACGGTGTCGTCGGCAAGTTCGTCGAGTTCTACGGCGCAGGCGTCACCAACATCCCGCTGGCCAACCGCGCCACCATCGGCAACATGAGCCCCGAGTTCGGCTCGACCTGTGCGATCTTCCCGATCGACGACGAGACGATGAACTACCTGCGCCTCACCGGCCGCCCCGAGGAGCAGCTTGCCCTCGTCGAGGCCTACGCCAAGGAGCAGGGCCTGTGGCACGACCCGTCGGTCGAGCCGCGCTTCAGTGAGTACCTCGAGCTCGACCTCTCCACGGTCGTTCCCTCGATCTCCGGCCCGAAGCGCCCCCAAGACCGCATCCTCCTCTCGGAGGCGAAGGAGTCGTTCCGCGAGTCACTGCCCACCTACGCCGGCTCGCCGGTCGAGGTCGAGCAGGCCGACTCGTTCCCCGCCTCCGACCCGCCCACCCCCGACAGCGACCCCGACGGTGACGTCGAGGCCCCCGCAGCGAGCGGTAACGGCAGCAAGCGCGTGCACAAGGTCGTCTCGGTGAGCAAGGACGGCGAGACCTTCGACATCGACCACGGCATCGTGACGATCGCGTCGATCACCTCCTGCACCAACACCTCGAACCCGTCGGTGATGCTCGCGGCCGGTCTGCTGGCCAAGAACGTCGCCGACAAGGGCCTCAAGGCCAAGCCGTGGGTCAAGACGTCGATGGCGCCCGGCTCCAAGGTCGTCACCGAGTACTACAAGAAGGCCGGCCTGTGGCCGTCGCTCGAGGCGCTCGGCTTCCACCTCGTCGGCTACGGCTGCGCCACCTGTATCGGCAACTCGGGCCCGCTGGCTCCGGAGATGTCGCAGGCCATTCAGGACAACGACCTGGCCGTCACCGCGGTGCTCTCGGGTAACCGCAACTTCGAGGGCCGCATCAACCCCGACGTGAAGATGAACTACCTGGCCTCGCCGCCGCTGGTGGTCGCCTACTCGCTCGCGGGCACGATGGACTTCGACTTCGACTCCGAGCCACTCGGCCAGGACTCCGACGGCAACGACGTCTTCCTCAAGGACGTGTGGCCCTCGGCCGCCGACGTCGAATCGACGATCGCCTCCTCGATGGACCGCGAGATGTTCGCGGGCCAGTACGCCGACGTGTTCGCCGGCGACGAGCGCTGGCAGGGCCTCGACACCCCCGACGGCGACACCTTCGCCTGGGACGACGCCTCCACGTACGTGCGCAAGCCGAACTACTTCGACGGCATGACGATGGAGCTCACCCCGGTGCAGGACATCTCGGGCGCGCGCGTGCTGGCCAAGCTGGGTGACTCGGTGACCACCGACCACATCAGCCCCGCCGGTTCGATCAAGGCCGACAGCCCCGCGGGCAAGTACCTCACCGACAACGGTGTGGCGCTGAAGGACTTCAACTCCTACGGCTCCCGCCGCGGTAACCACGAGGTCATGGTGCGCGGCACGTTCGCGAACATCCGCCTGCGCAACATGCTCCTCGACGGCGTCGAGGGCGGCTTCACCCGCAACTTCCTCGCCGGTGGCGAGCAGACGACGATCTACGACGCGTCGGTCGCCTACCAGGAGGCCGGTGTTCCGCTGGTCGTGCTGGGTGGCAAGGAATACGGTTCGGGTTCGTCGCGTGACTGGGCCGCCAAGGGCACGCGCCTGCTCGGCGTGAAGGCCGTCATCGCCGAGAGCTTCGAGCGCATCCACCGCTCGAACCTCATCGGCATGGGTGTTCTGCCGCTGCAGTTCCCCGAGGGTGAGAACGCCGACAGCCTGGGCCTCGACGGCACCGAGACGTTCGACATCGTCGGCGTCACCGAGCTGAACGAGGGCCGCACGCCCAAGACCCTCGCGGTCACGGCGACGAAGGACGACGGCTCGAAGGTGGAGTTCGACGCGGTTCTCCGCATCGACACCCCCGGCGAGGCCGACTACTACCGCAACGACGGCATCCTGCAGTACGTCCTGCGCCAGCTGGCGAGCGCGTGACGCGGTAACAGCTGACTGGCGAAGTGGGGCCCCCCGATACCCCGGGGGCCCCCCTCGCACCACCCCCACTGGGGGGGGAAACACGGGGCAGGCCGGAGGCGCGGC
>JAUNUP010000039.1:23178-27477 GCA_030538115.1 Dermatophilus congolensis
CCCGCCTCCGCGCTGTCGTCCCGGGCCCGCGGGGCGCCGGCGTGCCGCGTACACAGCTGCCGGGGGCGTGGGCCCCCCCGCACCCCGGGGTGCCCCACTTCGCTCATCCCGCAGTGTGGGTGAAAACCTGGTCCTGGCCGTAGGCGCGCGGCGATCATGCGCCCGCTCAAGGCTCGGGCGAGTGGGTGGGTTGCTCACGCCGGGGGACAGGAGTTGTCGGGCCCACGGTTCGGCGGCGCCCAGCCGTATCCGAGAAGTGGTGGCGCGGAGGAGTGGTGGATCTGCCCGGAGGGCGTGATGACACGAACGGTGTGAGGCGTCGGTGTGCGCCCGCGAGAGGGCACGCGAGAGCGGGGGCCCTGGCCGGTGGGGGAGTCGCTGCTGGTCACAGTGTGCTTCCAACCGGATACTTCTTTGACTTGGTTGCAGCGGATGCACAGGCCTTCACCGTTGGTGAAGCCCGTCACTCCACCGACCGCGTGTGCGGTGATGTGGTCGTGTTGTGCGATCGGTGCATCGCAGTATGGAGTGCGGCACACGTCGTCGCGCAGGATCAGCATGCGGCGAAGGAGTCCGGTGAAGGTGCGTCGGCGAGAGTTCATGGCGACGAGGTCTCGTCCGTCGGGAGAGGTGTAGAGGCGCCGCAGCCAGACGAGGCTTGACTCGTTCTCCGCGTTGTCACGAGCGAGGCCGACGGCGGGTTCGGCGTCGCGGGGGTCGACGGTTTCCTCAAGGTCACAGTTCGCGGCGGAGGCACCGCTGGTCCCGGCATTGTCGGGACGGAGCCAGGCGCGTGCGGTGGGCGCGGGTACAGGCCCGTGACCGGGGATGCGGGCGGGCTCGTCGATAGACCGGCTCGGGTCACCAGTGCCGAGCAGCGCCCGATCGGTGATGACGAGTTGCACCTCGACAGGTGCCGGCACGCCGGTGGGCAACCCGGTGAGGCGGGCGATCGCGCTGTCGGTCATAATCGCGCCGAGCCCACGCCCTGCGGGCAGTTCCTGCACAGATTCGCCGTCGGACCCGGCGTGGAAAGCGGTGCCGGCGGCGACGGACTGCGCGTGGCGGTGCAGTGACGCGTACGCGGCGACTGCTTCCTTCAGTCCGGTGAGCAGGGTGAGGTAGGCCATGCCGTCAGGGGCGGGTCGGATGGACACGCGACGGGATTTCACGGCCTGCTCGCGCCTCCGCACGACTGCGGCGGCGTCGCGGGCCGCGGCCTCACGCCGGGTGGCCTGGTCGATCTGGCGAGGACTCATCGATTCGAGGCGTGGCCCCAGGATCGCGTCGACAGCGGCGCGATCTTCGATGCTGAGCACCGCTGTGCCGCGGACCATCTCGGTGGCACCCCACTCGGAGACCCGACCGCGTTCGAGGGCGTTCATGGTGTGGGGCATCTCGTGTACGAGTGCTTTCGCCATGCCGATGAAGCGGTCACCGCGCGTCGGCGATTCGCGACGGGCCAGCGCGATCTCGGAGCCGACCGAGCGCACGCATGCGGCGACGACGTCGGCCTCTTCGTGGGCCCGACGGCGGGCGTCTATGTCGATGGTGCGGGCGTCGGTGTCGATCGGCCCAGCCTGGGCACGGTATCCGTCGAGCGCGGCCGCGACCTTGTCGGTGGTGAACGCTACGGTCGAACGTGCCTGGGTGGCTGCCGCGGCCGACTTGATCCGCTCGAGTTCGGTGATCAGATCGACCTGCTCGCGAGCCTCCAAACAGGTGACGTCGATGTCGGCCATCCAGTCGCGCACCCGCTCCATGACCAGCACCGGCGGCGCAGAGTCGAGGGCGTCATCGAGTTGCCACCCGGCCGCTCGAGCAGTGAGCGCGGCCCGGTGCAGCGGCACGACGACCGGGCTCGCGGACATGACCTCATCCTACCGTCACTCGATCGCCAGTTCCATACGTATATACGTAAAAGTCATGTGACCTGCAACGCTGGGTTTCCGGGTGAGCCGTGCGTCGCCACTGAAATCTGCTGGATTCGTAGAGGGTCCGTGTCGGTGAGGTCGGTCAGTAACCTCGGCTCGCGTCTCCGGCCTCGGCGTCTCCGGTGAGTTCGTCGACGAAGTCGGCTGCCATCATCGGGCGGGAGAACATCGGGTAGTCGTAGGTGATCGCGTTCTCGTGCTCCGCGGTAGAGGTCGCGGCGACGCAGTCGGTGAGCGTCACCACGTCGTAGCCGCGCTCGTACGCCGAGCGCATCGTCGACTCCACGCAGCAGTTCGTGAGGAACCCGCCCAGCACCACCGTGCGGATGCCCTTACTGCGCAGGATGAAGTCGAGGTTCGTGCTGCCGAACGCGTCGAGTCCGCGCTTGCCCTCGATGACGATGTCGCCGTCCGCGGGCGCGACCTCGCCGACGATCTCCGCGCCCCATGCGCCCTTGACGAAGGCGTTGTTGTCGACGACGCCCTTGAGGATGCCGTACGGGTGCGCGGTGATCTCGTTGTACCCCTCCGCGAACTCGATGGGGGAGTGGATCACCGTCGCGCCCGCCTCCCGCGCCTTCGCGAGAGCGTCGGCCGTCTTGTCGAGCATGCCGGTCGACTCCATCACCTCCGCCACCGCGCCGTGCAGGGCACCGCCCTCGGTGACGAAGTCGTTCTGGTATTCGATGAGCACGAGAGCTGTCGTTTCGGGTGTCATGGTCGTCCTCCCGCGATGTGATGGATCACTTCGTTCGAAGCGTCGCACACCCGTCGCGCCGGAGCTCGGGTGAATGTCGGCGTGGGCATCGCGGGTTCGTTCTCGTGGGCTGGGGGTCGGTTCGAGGCGGCTCGCGCTGTGTCGAACAGGTGTTTCAGGAAGTGGTCAAGGGGGATGACTCTGTCAGTGGCCGGTGCGACTCTTGGAACATGAGTGCGAGACGGGGTGACGGCGGCGGCGAGCGCTCCGGTGATGCCTCGCTGACGGTGTCTCGCCTCGTCGACCGTGGTGTCGAACGGCGCCGGAGCCGGCCGTCGGTGCTCTCCGAGAAACGACCCTCGACCGTCACGCCTCCGGGATGGCCGCCGCAGGTTCAGCCGCCTGGGACTCAGGGGTGGGAGGCGTCTGCCGGGTTGTGGCTCATCGACCAGTGCCCGGCCGACTACCGCGCGTACGCGGTCTGGCGCAGGCACCCGGTCGCGTTGGCCTGGGTGGCGTCGCTGCACGTCGCCGCACAGTTGGAGGCGATGCGGGAGGCGTTCCGCACCGTGCGCGTCGAGCTGGCCGACGAGGTGGACCCTGAGGCCGTCGCAGCCGCCCGACACGCCATCGAAACCGAGGGCCTACGCTTGCGCGCTGTGCAACGCGGCATCGTGCTCGTCCTCGACGCGATGCGCGGCGAGGTCTACGTACCGAAACTGTGAACCCGCAGGTCACAGTGGAGGATGCGCGGCACATGTTTCGTGGGTGGTGTTCGCGCGCCTGGCCGGGTGGGTGCCGCGGAACAGGTCTCCTGGGGCGTTTCAGTTGGTCCGTTGGTTCCGCGGCACATGTTTTCCCGAAGGTCGTCTGGCCTGCTGGCTCCGAGGCGGGTAGTCCTACGCTGCCGGGTCTGCTGGTACGTTCTCGGACTCGGTCGTGCCGGCGAGCTGGTCGCGCAGGCGGGCCCGGATCCGGGCCGCTGCGGCGTCCATCGTGCTCGGGTCAGGGGTCGACTGAGCATTGCGCAGGTCGAAGTCGCGGCCGCTGAACGTGGGCCAGACATGCAGGTGCACGTGCGGCACCTCGAAGCCCTGAGCGAGCAGGCCGACGCGGGGGCACTCCCACTCGGCCTGTTGCGCCACGCCGATGAGCCGCGCGACCTCCGTCATCCGTGCAAGGACCTGCGGTTTCGTATCCGTCCACTGCTCGAACTCGTCCCGCGACACGACGAGCGTGTGCCCGTCAGTGAGCGGGTTGGCGGTAAGAAACGCGACGCACGTGTCGTCGGCCCAGACGAATCGCCCGGGAAGCTCGCCGTTGATGATCCGCGTGAACACAGAAGCCATGCCCCAACGCTAGCGCGGTCGCTGGACCCTGTGCCGTGGCACCTGCGTGAGACGGTGACATGAAGACCGTCATGTGCCACGGCACCTGCCCAGATGGGGTGCCATGGCACATGTCGGTGCACCGGCTCGGCTCTTCCCGCAGGTGCCATGGCACGGGCCGTGGGCCACGGGCGCTGGCCTCAGCCGTCTTCTTGTCGGCTGAGGCCGAAGCGCTTCGGTCCGCTCCTTGGCAGGGGCGGCTCGCTTCGCTCGCGGTCGCTGGATCCTGTGCCGTGGCACCTGCGTGAGACGGTGACATGAAGACCGTCATGTGCCACGG
>JAUNUP010000040.1 GCA_030538115.1 Dermatophilus congolensis
CCTGCCGAGACGGGCGCCGACCACCCGGTGGTGGCGGTTTCCCCTGATGAACCGGCCACCTCTCCCCGGGGCAACGCCTGAACGACCGCCCCGGTGCACCCCCTGCGCATACCGAGTATTCATCCAGGCAAGACAACGTATACCGAGTATGCGAGCCGGGGTCAATACCGAGTATTGCCTTGATGCCGACAAGACCCAGGAAGCGCGAAACGCGAGGACACCACCAGCGAAGTGCGCCTGCGCGAGAACGCAACCGGGCAGCGTTCCGCGGCACCAGCAAGAAGGCTCGAGCTCGCAGGAAGACATGTGCCGCGGAACACGGACGCGAAGTGGCCGTTCGAGAGATCCACGGATCGGTCGCTTCGCGCCCGAGTCCCATGGCACATGTTTTCGGCGAATGGCACCTGAAATGCGAAGGTGCCATGGGACGTGAACGGGGCAGGGCGCCCAGGTCACGTCAGATCAGGGCAGATCAGGTCAGGCGCAGCAGCGCGAGGCGGGAGAGCGATGCCTCGATGCTCTTCGCGTTCCGCTCAGGCGCCTTGAGCTTCTCCAACACCACGGGGATCTTCGAACCGGACCAGTCGAAGATCTCGGTGACCCTCGTGCCCTCCCCTTCGGGCGCGATCTCCCACCGCCAGCGGTGACCTGCGGGGAGCTGCCACTCGACGACCCGACCAGGAATGAGGTCGCTGACGGTCGACGTCATCGAATACGGAATCCCCTTGAGCTTCATCGACACCCGAAACTTGTCGCCGAGCTGAAGCTCACGCGGACCGATGACCTGCGTACCGACGGTCGAGGACCCGTCGACTTCGTGGTGGCGGTGCGGGTTGGCAAGAAGGGCGAAAACGGCGTCGGCGGGAGCGTCAACGACGACGCTGGCACCGACCATGCGGGGCCGCGACGGGACAAGTGGCGTGACGGAATTCATGCCTCGTTCCTATGCCACGAAATCCACCCTCGCAAGCCGTTCACCTCGACGACCCCCTGAGTGCTCAGCGTTGTTTCGGTGAGGGCACCCAGCGGGTGAGGAGCATGCCGTCTGACTCGACGACGCTGTGCAGATTCAGGCGCACTCCGTCGCCCAGTTCGGCACCGGCGACGATGCGGCCGCCCTCGCCTCCGGCCACCATCGGGGAGATCGTCAGGCACAGTTCATCGACAACCCCCGCAGCGAACTGATCGCCGAGCAGCGACGGCCCACCCTCGGCGAGAACGCGCGCGAACCCTCGCGCGGCTAATTCGCCGCGCAGCCACCTCGCATCCACACGGCGACCTGGGCAGACGAGCACATTGTCGAAACCGAGAAAGTCTCGTTCGGAGGCGATCTGCTCAGGGGCAGCCGACTCGCACGTCGCGAGCAGCACATCCCCCTCGGCTCCCGAATCGTTGAACGCCTCGGCCACCGACTCGGGCAGCCGTCCGCGCCCCGACACGACGACCAGTGGCGAATGCCGGGCGAGGTCGTACTCCTCGGCCCGAGCAGTCCCGGCACCGACGACGACCACATCGCACAGACTCCGCAGCAGGTGAAAGACCCTGTGGTCGGCCTCGGAGCCGAAGCCCGCCGAGTGCCCGTTCGCATCGACGCCGGCCCCGTCGAGGGAGGTGATCATGTTGACCCGCCACCACACGCCGTCGGCGGTACCCGCCTCGGCGCCCGGGTACGCGTACACATCGGCGAGCTGCTCGTCGGTCAGGCCAGCGCTGCCACCGTTGTCACCTCCGCCACCGCCGGCGGGCGAGTCCGTGGCTGCTCCACTGGCCCCGAATATCAGCCGCATGTCCACACCACAACCGAGTACGCGACCCCGAAGGGATCCCCAGAGGCGAGCACCTCAGCGCTCACCACGCGATCGCGGGTGGCCGCGCCGAGAGCTTGAAGGGGCGCCCGACCGGAGCACCACAGCTCCGTCGCAAGGTCAGCGTCGATGTCGAGCAGCCCCTGCGGAGAACCTGATTCGACCGCGCTCATCCACGCGGAGTCGAACGTCTGGGCCCGCTCGTCGAGGTGCCCGGGGGCGCGCAGGTCGCGGCAGGCAGACCCGTCGGCGACGACCAGCAGCACCGTGCGTCCCTCCTCGCTCGACCCCTGCGCGATCGGCAGGTTCGACACCACGAGACCGAGGGTCTCGGCCTCCTCGCGCGTCGCGTCCTCGGCGATGACGACCTCTTCCACCGGCATCACGGAGGGGTCATAGGCACCGGCCACGATCGCGCCCTCGACGATCATGCGCGCCACCCGCAGGCTCAACGGCGCCGACCGGTAGGCGTGCGTCGTGGTCACAGCCCCCGTCGACACCGACCCCAGCACCACGAGTTCGGTTGCACCCGGCCCGGCCTCGGCGATCCGAAGCGCCTTCACAAGGGCCGCGATGCTCGCCTCGCGCCACGGCGCCCCTGGGTCGGAGAGGCTGCGGTATCGCGGCAGCATCACCGGGGCACACGGCACGAGGGCGGCAGAGACGATCACGCGAGCCCCCGCACGGTGCGCGCCGGCGGCCGGTCGCCGAGGATGCTCGAGACCATGTCGAGCACCTGCCGCGTCTGCGCCACCTCGTGCACGCGGTACACGTGCGCACCCTTGAAAGCGCAGATCGCAGTGGACGCGAGCGTTCCCGTGAGCCGCTCAGCCACGGGCAGATCGAGGGTCTCCCCCACGAAATCCTTGTTCGACAGCGACACCAGCACCGGCCACCCGGTCGCTACGAATTCGTCGAGCCGTCGCGTGATCTCGAGCGAATGCCAGGTGTTCTTGCCGAAGTCGTGAGCCGGGTCGATGAAAATTCGGTCGCGCGGCACCCCCAGGGAGGCGGCGCGTTCCGCCTCGGAAGTCGTGTCGCCGATGGCTTCGACTACCACGTCGTCGTACTCGATGCGGTGCGGGCGCGTGCGCGGGATCACGCGCCCGGTGTGGGTACACACGAGCCCCACCCCGAATTCAGCCACGACGGAGGCGAGTTCGCGATCGTGCCCGCCCCAGGCGTCGTTGATGAGGTCGGCCCCGGCGGCTGCGGCCTCGCGCGCCACCTCGGCGCGCCACGTGTCGACGCTGATCAGAACCTCGGGATGTCGTGCGCGCACCTCGGCGACGAACCCGACGACCCGCCGCATCTCCTCCGCGGCATCGATCTTCTCGCCCGGAGCAGCCTTGATGCCGCCGATGTCGATGATGTCGGCGCCCTCGTCGACGACCATGTCGACCCGGTCGAATGCAGGCCCGTCGTCCCAGGTGGCGCCCTTGTCGTAAAACGAGTCGGTGGTGCGGTTGACGATCGCCATCACCAGCCGTGAACGATCGTCGAACGCGCGTGAGCCGAGTGTGAACCGCATACGGCCCGTCAGGTCGAAGAGCTCGGCACGTAGGTCGGCATCATCGCCGCCGCAGGTCGCAGCACGAGTTCGACCTCGCGGTCGATCGGGTCGTGGGTCTGGGGGTCGTACTGCCGCAGCGGCACGAGCCAGAAGTCGGGCTGCAGGCCCGAGCGGCGCTCGGCGTAGGCGATGATCTGCATCGACATGATGCCCAAGGCGTGCAGATCTTGGTTCATGTGCATACGAATCCCGAGGTCGACCTGGGCGATCGCGTCGACGCCCTTGGAGTCGTAGACACCCATGAGCACCGCCAGGTCCACCGCATACCCGGAGGGCAACGGGATCGACGCGATCGTGTCACGCCGCACAGCCCACTCGCCTCCGATCGGCTGCACGATGCCCGCGAGAACGGGCCTGTGCAGGGCGATCATCGGCCGGGCCACGAGTTCGGTGACGCGCCCGCCTCCGGATTCACCGTCGACCGGCCTACGGTAGAAGCCCTTGCTCAGCACGATGTGAGGGTTCTCGACAAACGGGAGCACCAGCCCTGAAACGTAGCTGGTGCTCCACTCGGTGAGGTCTGCGTCGAGAAAAACGAGAACGTCGCCGGTTGCCACGAACAGCGATCGCCAGATCGCCTCGCCCTTGCCGATGACGGCGGGCATCCCCGCGTCGATGTCTTTGGCCGCGTAGACCGTGGCGCCGGCGTCGCGGGCCACCTGCGCTGTCGAGTCGGTGCTGTCGGAGTCGATGACGATCAGCTCGTCGACCAGCGGCGCGGCCTCCATCAGATCGCGCCTGATGGCCTCGACCATCTGCCCGACGGTCTGCTCCTCGTTCTTCGCCGGCAGGATCACGCTGACGCGCAGCCCACCTTTACGCTCGGCCAGCTGGGCCGGGTCTATGCCCTGCCCCTCGTACGGGCCGTCGAAAGTTCGGCCTGCCTGCCAGCTCTTCACATGGCCAACCCTATCGGCTACCCACACGTACGGGGCGGGCGAAGGCTTCGCATCACGCTCCGCGAAATGCCACGCAAAACGCCAACCGCCCCCTCCGGGCGGAAGGGGCGGTTGCCGTGTTCGGGCTGTGGTCGTCGAGGCTCAGCTGAGGATGCGCAACTGCATCGGGTAGCTGTAGACGACACCGTCGTTGGCCTTGATGGCGGCGCGGATGTGGCACCAGAGCTGCATCACGAACGAGAAGATCAGCATCGGGATGCCGACGATGGCGCCGACGATGGTGATCGTCAGGATCCAGCCGATGACGTTGACGATCCACATCGACACGTTGAAGTTGAACGCCCCTGCGGCGCAGCGGCGCACGAAGCCGGAGCGGTCCTTGTAGAGGAACCACACGACCAGCGGGCCGACGAAGCTGAGCCAGCCGACGCTGATGAGCATCGACACGATCGTCGACAGGTGCGCGAGCACAGCCATCGACGCGTCATCGCGCTTCACGGGCAGACCGGCAGGGTCGTAGCCCTGGGTCGAGTAGGTGGGCGGCGTGTTGAACACCGGGCCGCCGCTCGGAGGCGGAGGCGGGTAGGCGCTCGGGTCGGAGGTGCGGGGGTCGTTGCTCATCGCTGATTCCCTGTTGTCAGTGACGCGGGTGCAGAGGTTTCTGCTCACCTACAACGCTAGGAGTCCGCGGTCGCCGATGCACCTGGGGCTCACCCCGACGCAACCCTGGTTCGCCCCCTGAGGCCGGTGCCCCAGGGGACGACGGGCTCAAGGCGCGACGGCGCTCACTTGGCTCTTGTCCGCTTGGCCGGAAGCCAACGGATCGAAGGACCTCGCATGGGGCCATCCGGGTCTTTGATCAGGACGTTCGCGGCGCGAAGCTCATTCAAGATCTGGGTGGCCTGCTGCACATCCAGATCGAACATGTTCCTGATGGTCCTATTCGTGATCCAGCCGTACTCCTTGAGGTGAGCTTCTACTCGTGGCCTCACCGACTCTGCCCTGGCCCGGTACTGAACAGCTGCTCCGAGCCCCGCGGCCACCGACGACCGCAGTCGCCACCGCACTCCCCGGCGCGAGTCACCGTCGCGCTCAACCAACGCCTCGGTGCCGGCGCTCAACGCGTCAAGGCGATCTGTCGCCTCGCCTGCGCTCACCTGCAGCAACCGTGCGGCTTCAGCCACTGAGAGCGTCGAACGCTGACACAAGTGAACAAGCGAGAGCATCGCGTCGACGTTTTCGCGGAGAGCGCGTGGGAGGGTCGCCACGTAGCCCGCGAAAGCCCGATTGGGAGCCCCACTCGTGAAATAGACCTCGACGGAGTACTCGTCTGCGCGAATGCCAGGGACCCGTTGCCCCACCCGAACCTGTTCGCGAAACATCCGATCGATGCCGCGAGACGCCCGCTCCGCCAGTCCCAACTGCTGCATAGCGGCCATGAGCGTGACGTTGCGCGGCGTCGAGACAGTGCTGAGCAGACGATCCTCGGTCACTCCGAACGGGAGTCCGCCAGGAGACCAGACCCTGAGTGCGTGCGGCGACTGGTCGATCACAACACGCTCCGGACGGGCGTAGTCGCGATGCACGAGAGCATTGGTCACGGCTTCGTCGACAGCGATCGGCGAGAAGTCGGGCAGTGCGATCTCTTGTCCACCCATGAGTGCGATGTGCGCGATCTCTGGGTCGATGGCGGAGTGCACAGAGTCCAGCGCATTCGGCAACAATGACACAAGGGGCTCGCGGAGGCGCCGCACCGACGGCTCAGCTCCCGCGGAGGAGCGCGTGAGAATGTCGAGAGTGTCCTGATCGGGTGCGCAGAACAGAATCTCGCCCGCGATCAGCAGGCGATCATCACGGTCCAGAACATTGAGCCCGCGCAGCAGGCCGATATCGTCGAGATCCGCCATCTGACTGCGCAGATCCACCAGCTGCCCCAACAGATCGCGCGCCTCCTTGAGGGCAGCGGGTGCGACGTCGCGCCACGTCCGATCCGATGCCCTGGCCGTGAAGTCGGGATTTCGTCGCTCGTGCGCCAGCGCTCGCCTGGCATCCTCACTCAGAGGAGCACAAGACGTACCGCTCCTGCGCAGCGCCTTACCCTTGCTGTCTGTCACGAGGTCGAGGCCCTCCGGCACCGTGATCACGAGCAGTCGCGCACCTGCTACTTCGATCTCATCGATCGGCACAGTCAACTGAGGCTTCGTGTTTCCGTAGATGCGATTGCGCAGAAACGTCGAATCGGCCGCCGTGCCCACGAACGCGCTCTCGCTGGAGGCACGGTCATCGACTCCTAGAACGATCCGCCCCCCGCGGCCGTTGGCAAAGCACACCACCGCGTCGACAAGCTCTTCGACCAGCCGGGCCTGGGGATTTCCAGGTGCGCCACGGCCGCTCACAGTGTGAGGATCCCGTTTGAAGTCGAGAAGGTCCGTCTCCAGAGAGTCTGCCGTGGCCCCGTCGAGGATGCGCTGCAAGATCTCACCGAGGGGATCGAGTTTCATAAAGAGTTTCTAGCACGGATGCAGTTGCATCCCGAACAGAAACTCGTCAGAAACTACATGGCACGAAACGCCCAGTCCGACACCGCCGGGCCGGGCGCTCCGTGCCGCCGTCAGAACACGTGCGAGCGCCTCAGCGGCCCTTCCATTCCGGGGCTCGCTTCTCGGCGAAGGCCGTGGCGCCCTCCTTCGCGTCTTCGGAGTTGAAGACCTTGTCGAAGTACGAGTTCTGGTCTTCCCAGGCCTCCGCGATGCTCATGTCGGCGCTGCGCGTGATGAGTTCCTTGGAGACGGCCACGGAGAGCGGGCCGTTGGCTGCGATCGTCGCCGCGAGGGCCAGGGCGCCATCGAGGGCGATCTCGGGCTCGACGATGCGGTTGACCAGGCCGATCTCGGCAGCACGCTCGGCCGTGATCGGGTCACCGGTCAACACCATCTCCATGGCGAGGGCCCTGGGGATGCGCTTGTGCAGCACCACGACACCGCCACCCGCGGCGAACAGGCCGCGCTTCACCTCGGGCACACCGAACTTGGCTGCGCTGGAGGCGACGATCATGTCGCAGGCCAGGGCCAACTCGAACCCGCCCGCGAGAGCCCAGCCCTCGACCGCCGCGATGAGGGGCTTCTTCGGCGGCGCCTCGGTGAGGCCACCGAAACCGCGGCCGGGCAGCATCGGCGTCTCGCCCGCGACGAATGCCTTGAGGTCCATGCCGGCGCAGAACACGCCTCCGGCCCCCGTCAGCACGCCAACGCGCAGGTCGGGGTTGGAGTCGAGCTCGTCCATGGCTGCTGCGATGCCCTCGGCCACCGCTCCGTTGACGGCGTTCTTGGCCTGGGGGCGGTTGATCGTGACGACGAGTACGCCGTCGCGCACCTCGGTGAGAAGTTCGCTCATCGCTGTCTCCTTGCTGTCGTTGCTGTGGTTGCTGTCATTGCTGCGTGTCGGTTGTGTTGTTGCCTGATCGCTGCCTGTGGCTGTTGGTGCCGCCCGTTGGCCTAGACCTGTTCGCGCTGGTCGTAGTGGACATCAGATGTCGCGAAGCGCACCGTTCGCGAGCAGCGAATCGACCTCGCCCGTATCCAAACCCCAGGCCTGCAGGGCGGCCTTCGCCGAGCTGGCGCGACTCACCTCCGGGGGTACGGGCTCGCGCAGGGGCGTGTCGGAGAACTTCGGGGCACTGCGGGGTTCGATCCGTGGGCCGACCTGCGTGAACAGGCCGCGCGCCACGTTGTGCGGGTGGGTGGGGGCCTCGGTCATCGAGAGCACTGGCGAGACGCACGCGTCGGTGTCGCGGAAGATCTCGTCCCATTCGTCGCGGGTCTTGCTCGCGAACGCGGCCTCGAACGCGGCCCGGTGGCCCGGCCAGGCGGCAGGGTCGTTCTGGTGGCCCTCCAGCTCGACGCCGAGGCCCTCCACGAGTGCCGCGAAGAACTGCGGTTCGATCGCGCCCACGGCGACGAATTCGCCGTCGGCGCACCGGTAGGTGTCGTAGTAGGGGTGGCCGCCGTCGATGAAGTTCGAGCGGCGCTCGTCGACCCAGTTACCGGCCCCGAGCATCGAATAGAACATCGTCATGAGCGACGCGGCGCCATCGACCATCGCCGCGTCGACCACCTGGCCGCGGCCGTTGTTCTGGCGCGCCAGCAGCGCGGCGAGCACTCCGACGACGAGGTACATCGTTCCGCCACCGAAGTCGGCGCCGATGTTGAGCGGCATCACCGGTTTCTCGCGGTCACCGATGGCGTGCAGCATGCCGGTCACCGCGAGGTACGAGATGTCGTGCCCGGCTCGCTGGGCGAGCGGACCGGTCTGCCCCCAGCCCGTCATCCGCGCGTAGACAAGGCGCGGATTGCGGGCCAGCAGCTCATCAGGGCCGAGTCCGAGCCGCTCGGTGACGCCCGGCCGCAGGCCTTCGACCAGCACATCCGCCTGGTCGACGAGGCGGCGCACGGCCTCCACACCCTCAGGGCTCTTGAGATCGACCGCCAGCGCCGGCCGGCTACGCAGCAGCCCCGGCGACAACTCGGCGATCGGCCCGCCGCCGCCGGGGCGGTCGATCTGGATCACCTGCGCGCCCAACTCCGCGAGCAACGTGCACGCGAAAGGCGCCGGGCCGATGCCGGCGAGCTCGACGACCCGGATACCGGCCAGCGGCGGTGCTGATGAAGCCATATCGAAACCCTCGCACGGATCCCGCGGCCGAGGGCCGGTTAGGCACCGCTATCTGGCCCTCGTTCACCCTCCACACGGAGGCATGGCGAGGGGCCGGGTATCAATCCCTTCCGACATTCGGATCAATAGCCAGGTCACAGCGCGGATTCCGTTGGCTACCGTTTCACCAAACGCCGGGATTCCCCCGGCCGCCCTTGGAGGTTCACATGTCGCGACTTCAGCGCACCGAAGGCCTGACCGAAGACCAGACCGAGCTGCTCGGCCTCGTGCGCGGGTTCGTGGAAGAGCAGATCCTGCCCGTCGCGACCGACCTCGAGCACAAAGACGAGTACCCCCAGGCCATCGTCGACGGGATGAAGGAGATGGGGATCTTCGGCCTGATGATCCCCGAGGAGTACGGGGGCCTGGGCGAATCGCTGCTCACGTACGCGCTGACGGTGGAAGAGATCGCGCGCGGCTGGATGAGCGTCTCGGGCATCATCAACACCCACTTCATCGTCGCGTACATGCTGCTGCAGCACGGTACCGAGGAGCAGAAGCAGCACTATCTGCCTCGCATGGCCACCGGCGAGGTGCGCGGTTCGTTCTCGATGTCCGAGCCGGGCTGCGGCTCCGATGTATCGGCCATCAAGTCACGCGCGGTCAACACCGGCGGCGACGACTGGACGATCAACGCCCAGAAGATGTGGCTGACCAACGGCGGCTCCTCCAACCTCACCGCCGTGCTCGTCAAGACCGACACCGGCGCCGACAGCGTCTACAAGAACATGTCGACCTTCCTCGTCGAGAAGGAGTCGGGCTTCGGCCAGACCGCTCCCGGCGTCACCGTGCCCGGCAAGATCGAGAAGATGGGCTACAAGGGCGTCGACACCACCGAGCTCATCCTCGAGGACTACAAGTCGACGTCCGCGCAGATCATCGGTGGCGAGCCCGGCAAGGGCTTCTACCAGATGATGGACGGAGTCGAGGTCGGCCGCGTCAACGTCGCCGCCCGTGCTTGTGGCGTGGCTCGCCGCGCGTTCGAACTCGGCATCGCGTATGCCCAGCAGCGGGAGACGTTCGGCAAGAAGCTGATCGACCACCAGGCGATCCTCTTCCGCATCGGCGACATGGCCAGCAAGGTCGAAGCCGCCCACCAGATGATGGTGATGGCCGCCAAACTCAAGGACTCGGGCAAGCGCAACGACGTCGAGGCCGGCATGGCCAAGTACCTCGCCGCCGAGTACTGCGCCGACGTGGTCGAACAGAGCTTCCGCATCCACGGCGGCTACGGGTATTCGAAGGAGTACGAGATCGAGCGCCTCTACCGCGAGGCCCCGATGCTCCTCATCGGAGAAGGAACGGCCGAGATCCAGAAGATGATCATCGGCCGCTCCCTCCTCAAGGACTACAAACTCCGCGCCTGAACGGCCCCGGACGGTCCCACGGCACATGACCTCCGCAACCTCACCACGATCAAAAAGTGCCGTGGGACAGGACCATCACGACACTCACCAAGCCAACCGGGTACCGTTCCGCGGCACTGCCGGACCGACAGACGCCTGACGGATCGACATGTGCCGCGGAACCCCCGGGCGGTCCCACGGCACATGAGTTCCGGAACCTCACGTCGATCCACAAGTGCCGTGGGACAGGACCATCACGACGCTCACCAGGCCAGCCGGGTATCCGTTCCGCGGCACTGCCGGACCGACAGACGCCTGGCGGATCGACATGTGCCGCGGAACCCCACGGGTCAGAGCAGTTCGATGATCGTGGCGTTGGCCATGCCGCCGCCCTCGCACATCGTCTGCAGGCCGTACTTGATGCCCTGGTCGCGCATGTGGTGAACCATCTGGGTCATGATGCGCGCGCCGGAGGCGCCGAGCGGGTGACCGATGGCGATGGCGCCGCCGTTGGGGTTGAGCTTGGCCTCGTCGATCGGGAATTCCTTGAGCCACGCGAGCGGCACGGGCGCGAAGGCCTCGTTGACCTCGAACACACCGATGTCGTCGAGGCTGAGGCCAGAGCGTTCCAGCACCTTCGCGGTCGCCGGGATCGGGCCGCTGAGCATCATCACCGGGTCGTCACCGACCACGGCCCCAGTGTGGAACCGGGCTATCGGCGTCAGACCCAGCTCGGCCGCCTTCTCGGCGGTCATCATCAACAGGGCGGCGGCGCCGTCGGAGATCTGGGAGGCGTTACCGGCGTGAACGACACCGTCTTCCTTGAACACGGGGTTGAGCGTGGAGAGCGACTCGACCGACGTGCCCACGCGCAGGCCCTCGTCGACCTCGAGACGACCTCCGTCGGGCAGGTCGACCGGGGCGAGCTGACCCGTCAGGCGCCCGGCGCGGATGGCCTCGTCGAGGAGCGCGTGGGAGCGAGAGGCGAATTCGTCGCACTCCTGACGCGACAGGCCCCACTTCTCGGCCATCATCTCGGCGCCGATGCCCTGGTTGAAGCCCTTGACGCCGAAGCGCTCAAGCATCTCCTTCGGGCTGGGCAGGCCCAGCTCGCGGTCTTTCACGGTGGCGCCCATCGGCACCATGCTCATGTTCTCGACACCACCGGCGACGACGATGTCGTAGTGCCCGGCTACCAGCCCGGCGGCGGCGAAGTGCACGGTCTGCTGCGACGATCCGCACTGGCGGTCGATCGTGGTCGCGGGCACGGAGGTCGGCCAGCCGGCGGCGAGCAGGGCGTTACGGCCGACGTTGAAGGCCTGTGCTCCGACCTGCATGACGCAGCCCCAGAGCACGTCGTCGACCTGGGCGGCCTCGACCCCGGCGCGCTCGACCAGAGCGTTGAGCACCCCGGCAGAGATGGTCGCGGGGTGGATGCCGGAAAGAGATCCGTTGCGCTTGCCGACCGGCGTGCGGACGGCCTCGACGATCACTGCGTCACGAGCGGACACCGCAGTACTCCTTCAGTTCGACTGCATGCGATAAATTCAGCTTACTCATTAAGCGAGATCCGGCGGCCGTCTACGAGGGCTGCATGCTTGGCTTCTTGAGAGCGGAACGATCACGATCCCAAGCGCTACCCCCGCCCACCCTTCCCCACCCCATGACCAAGGAGCTGCCGTGGACTTCACCGCTCGCCCCGCCGACTGCACGCCCCTTGGCGAGATCCTCAACCTCGAACGACTGGGCGAGAACCGGTTTCGAGGCCGCTCCCAGCCGGGCACGAGCACACGCATGTTCGGTGGCGAGGTGGCCGGCCAGGCGACCCGCGCGGCGACCTTGAGCCAGTGGGGCGCAACCGGCGATCGGCTGATCCACCACGGCCACGCCTCGTTCTTGCGGGCAGGCGATTCGGGCAAACCGGTGACGTACCAGGTACACGTTCTGCGCGAAGGACGCACGTATACGACCTGCCGTGTAGATGCGACGCAGGGCGACGACCTCATCTTCACGATGACGGTCGGCATAACGACGGCACTTCAAGGCCCATCTCGCGACCTCCTCTCCCACCAGAGCCACGGCCCTCTGGTGACGCCCCCCGAAGACTGCCCGGACCCCTGGGAGGCCTACGCGCAAGACGACTTCATGTTGCGCTGGCTCGACCGATACTTCGCGAGCAAGCCCTTCGACCTGCGTTTTCCCACTCCGCCTCAGCGCGCGCAGATCGCGAAGCACGGCGTGGCGACACCACGACAGCGGGTCTGGCTGCGGCTCATCTCGGACATTCCGGCGACGCATTCGTGGCGAGTCGGCGCCCTTTCGTACATTTCTGACGGCATGTTGCTCACGTCAGCGCTGGGCCCCCATGGCCTCGGTTTCGGTGAGCCGACCGTGCAATTGGCGACGATCACCCACACGATGTGGTTTCACGAGGAAACCGATCCCAACCAGTGGTTCCTATACGACATGGGTGTCGAATGGAGCGGTCACCAGCGGGCCTTGTGTGTAGGCGCAATGTTCGCGCGCGACGGCAAGCGAGTCGCTTCGTTCGGTCAGGAAGGTCTGATCCGCGTACGTGCGTGAGCGGCTCAGAGCCGCGTTGCACACCAAATCAGTCAATCAATGCACTGATATAACTCACCGTCTCTACGGGCTCCGATAGCCTTGAACGCATGGGTAGCGTGAAGCCGGACGGCGGTATCGAGGTGGGGTTCAGCGTCGCAGACGGCGCTGTCGCGACCTCCGCCCGCGCTGTCGTACCCACGGTGGGGCGCGTGATGCGCGCGCCCAAGACCGGCGAACTCATCGCCAACCACCTGCGCGGTCAGATCGTGCGAGGTGAGCTGAAGACCGGCGAGACGCTGCCTCCCGAGGTGCTGCTCATGGAGCAGTTCGGGGTGTCACGGCCGACGTTGCGCGAGGCGTTTCGCATCCTCGAGACGGAGGGGCTGATCAGCGTGCGCCGCGGGGCACGCGGGGGCGCGCAGGTAATGGCGCCCGATCTGCTCGTCGCCGAGCGGTATACAGGGCTGATCCTGCAGATGCGCGGCACGACGCTGGCCGACGTGTACGAGGCCCGCACCGTCAACGAGCCGTATTGCGCGATGCTGCTGGCCCAGCGGCGCACCGACGACGACCTGGCCGAACTCGACGACTGCATCGCCGCTCTCGAGGCCTGCATCGCGGCCGACAGCGACGGCATCCCCGACGATTCGCGCTGGTCACAGTTGAGCCACCGGTTTCACAAGGCGATCCTCGAGCGGTGCGGCAACCAGACCCTTGCCGTGCAGGGGCAGGTACTCGCCGGAATCGTCACCCGGCATCTCACGCACAGCATCGCCCGTGGGCTGTCGGCCGACTCCGCCTCCACGTTCGCGACGATGATCAAGTCGTACCGCAAGCTCGTGCGCCTCATGCGTGCCCAGGACGCCGAGGGGGCACGCGCGCACTGGGAGAACCACATGCGGGCATCGGCCGAGTTCATGCTGCGCGACGAGCCCGAAGACACCCCCGTGATCGACCTGTTCTACTGAGGCCGCTCGCCAGGCGTCTGTGCCGAGCCGCCTTCGGCCTCGGGCATCGGTGCGATCGGGGGCACCGGGGCCACGGGGGGCACGCGCGGTTCGGCCACGCGCTCTGCGCCTTCAAGGATGTCTCCTTCGGCGCCACCGCCCACTGCGACGTGGGCGTTCACATCGCCCTCGGCGTAGGCGGCGCTGATGCGGCCGTACGAGCGGGAGGCGAAGGCCGCCACCGTCACGATCAGACCGATGGCACTGGCGAGAACGAAGACGAGGGCGATGCCGCGGCCCTCCCCCTCTCCGAGCAGCCAGGAGAGCTGTTCGCGGCCCGTCTCGGAGGTGGCGTACGGGATGATCCAGAACTGGGCGAGGGGGCCGATGATGAACGAGCTCAGCGGAGCCGCGCCGATCTCGACTGCCTGCGCGAACCCGAAGACTCGGCCCTGCTTCTCGAACGGCACGACGCGCTGCAGCACCGTCTGCTCGGCGGCCTCGATGACCGGGACGATGCTCATGTACAGCACGATGCCCGCCGCCAGCAAGATCGCGGAGTCGCGGATCGTGAACGTCATGGAGACCAGCCACATCAACAGGCAGGACAGCAGCAGCGCCCGAAGCGGTTTCGCGCCGAGGCCGAACTTCGCGATCCAGGCGCCGCCCGCGATGAACCCGAGGCTGCTCACTCCGTAGAGCACGCTCCACGTCTCGACGCTCATCAGTTCGAGGCCGTACGGGTCGAGCAGGCCCATGAACACGCCGCCGAGCAGGTTGTTGAAGGTGGAGAAGAAGATGAGCGCCAGAAGGCCGGGCACAGCTCGCACCGCGACCCATGCGACGGCGAAGTCGACGGGCTTGGCACCTCCCTCCGCCTGCACGATCTGCGGTTCGTGGATGCGCAGGGCAGCCAGGTGTACGAGCGTGAGCACGGCGAAGGCGAGCGCGAGGACGATCACCCAGAACAGCCCGAGTTGCGCGTACGCGAATCCGGCGAACACGCCGGCCACGAGAAAGGTGGCCCCGAACGTCATTCCGACCAGGCCGTTGGCGTTGGCTCGGCGCTCACTCGGCACGAGCAGGGTGACGGCCGTCGACAACGCGATGCCCCGGATGCTCTCGACGACGCAGCCGAGCATCACGAGCGTCACGAGGCTCCAGAACCAGGGCCGGTCGAGCCGCACGAGTTCGGAATACGGAATCACGACATAGAGCAGCAGCGCGGCCGCGAAGAACACGACCGAGACGAATGCGGCCACGACCATGATCCGCTTCTTGTGATGCTTGTCGACCAGCGCCCCGAACGGCACGGCGAGCACCGCCATGAGCAGCATGTACATGCCACCCATGAGGGAGGTCGCAAGCACCGATTTCGTCTCGAGGTAACCCCAGAACGTCAGCGCGAACATCAGCACGGCGGTCGAGGCGTTGGCGATGAACGTATTGACGAGTAAGGCATGGAAGGCGCCCATGTCGCCCTTTGTGTCGCCTGTCACAGGGCGAGTCTACGGAGGCCTGGCACGGCTCCGTCGACATGGTTCCCTGGGGTATGCCCTCGTCCGACCCGACGCCTGCGCACGACGCGGGCGCGCCTGCGTCGACGGAAGCTGCGGGCCTGCGGTTGCTCGACGACGTGCTCCGCGCCGTGGAGTGCGTGCCGCGTGGACGACTGGTCAGCTACGGCGACATCGCAGCTCTCGTCGGCACCGGCCCGCGCCAGGTGGGTCGGGTGATGTCACGGGCCGGCGGGGAGGTCGCGTGGTGGCGGGTCACGAACGCGCGCGGCGAACTGCCTGCTCACCTGCGTGAGGAGGCGACTCGGCGCTGGCGTGAGGAGGGCATCGGCGTGCGCCCCGGTGGCAGCGCCCGCATCGATGCCTACCGCGCCGATCTGGAGCGCCTCGCCGACGATTTCGACCGGCACGAGTGAGGGCTCGCGCCGAAACCACAAGTAATCTCGACGGCCCTCACAAAGAAGCCCTGGTCAGCGAAGATCGCAACGAACTATCCATGTGGTTAGGGCGTGGCGCGCCCGCCGCTGCCCGGCTCGAAGGGCGTTGTCAGTGCGTCCTGGGCACAATAGGGCCGTGTTCGAGCTGTATATCGACCTTTTCCGTGGGCTTCCCCGATTCGCGCCCGGCGGCGATGAATTGACGCTACAAGCCCTCCAGCGCCTCGGAATCCCGCCCGCCGGAGGCCTCATCGCAGACATGGGCTGCGGAGAGGGCAGCTCGGCTCTCGTGCTCGCGCGCAACACCCCGTGCCAGATCGTCGCGTTCGATCTCGAACCCACGTACGTCGAGGGGCTGCGTGCCCTGGCCGAGGAGGCGGGCCTGCTCGATCGCATCCAGACCGTCGTCGCCGACTTCGCGGAGGCGCCGCTCGATCCGGCCTCCGTCGACCTGCTCTGGGCGGAGGGCTCGGTCTACAACCTCGGCTTCGGCCCGGGGCTGGCCACCTGGCACCGCCACCTCAAGCCGGGCGCAGGCATCGCGGTGAGCGAACTCACGTGGATCAGCGACGAACACTGCGAGGGTGCAACGCAGTTCTTCGCCGAGGCCTACCCGGCGATGACGACCATCGACGAGAACGTCGCGAGCATGCGCGCGGCGGGCTTCGACGTACTCGACCCCATCGTGTTTCCGCCCTCCGCCTGGGAAGACGAGTTCTACACGCCTCTCGAGCGCGCCATCCCCGCCTTTCTCAAGCGCCACGGCAACACCCACGACGCGCAGGAGGTCGCCTCGGTCGTGCGCACCGAGATCGAGACCTACCGCGAATGCGGCGACTGCTACAGCTACGTCTTCTACCTCGGCCGAGCAGTCTGAGCCGAGACGCTGCGCGCCCTCCCAGCGCGCACGCGCGCACGTGAATACGATGAGTCACATGCACTCGCGTCGCGTCTCCCTGGCCGCTGTCACCGCACTCGCGTTCACGCTCGGCCTGGCTGCGGGGTGCAGTTCGGTCGACCCAGACCCCGCGAGCGCGACGGGCACGCCCGTGGCCGCATCGTCAGGAGCACAGACGACCTCAGGTGACGGCGGCGCCACGGCGGGGGCGAGCAGTCAGCCGTTCGGCACGACGATCCAGTGGGAGGGGCTCGACGTCAGCGTGAGCCAGCCGGTGATCTTCAACCCCAGCAAGATCGCGGCGTACCCGCAGGGCTCGAAGCGGTTCGTCTCCGTGGACTTCAGCGTCACCAACACTTCCGACCAGCCGCTGCAGACGGCCTTCTTCACCACCGAGGCCCGCTCGGCCGGCAAGCCCGCGGGGCGCGTCGCCGACTCCGACAAGAAGATCGGTGCCCCCACCACCGCGATCGCCCCCGGCGCGACGCTCGCGTGGAAGGAGGCGTACCCGATGCCGGGTACGCAGCTCCTGCTCACGGTCAAGTGGGCACCTCCCGGCGCGGAGCCGGTCAGCACGATCCTCTCGGCGGATTCGTACCCGACCCCCGCCCCGACCGCCACGGCAACCGACACAGCCACGGGCACTGCGACAGAGACGGCCTCTGCCTCTCAGTAGTCTCGGTCGTCACGTCGAGCCCCAACCCCTGGACGGGGTCAGGGGCCGTTAGTAGGGGTTACCCCGGATTTCCGTAGCCGAAAGGCTGAGATTCCCTTTCGTACGCATCAGTATTGACGTTCCTGCCATAGATTCGGCGGCATGAAGCCAGCCAGGGGAGGCGGGCTCCACGGGGGGCGGACAGAGTTCGACTCGATTCCGACGGAGACGCCTGATCACATTTCCGCACCACCGACGCGCGCGCCCGGACGGGTGATCTCGATGCGCGGCGTCGGCAAGGTCTACTCGACCTCCGGCCTCGCGGTCGAGGCCCTGTCGGGGGTCGACCTCGACATCACCGCAGGTGAATACTGGGCGATCACAGGCGCGTCCGGGTCGGGCAAGTCGACGCTCATGCACATCATGGGGTGCCTCGACAGCCCCACCTCAGGGCGGTACCGCCTGGCCGGAGCAGACGTCGACACCCTCTCCGAGAGCGACCTCGCGCGCATCCGCAACAGTGCGGTGGGGTTCGTCTTCCAGCAGTTCAACCTACTTCCCACGATGACCGCGGCAGGCAATGTCGAGCTCCCGCTCGTGTACGCGGGGGTGCCGCGCGCACGGCGCCGCGCCTTGGCACTGAGCGCACTCGATCGAGTGGGTCTCAGCGGCCGGGTCGACCACCGCCCGGGCGAGCTCTCCGGAGGCCAGCAGCAGCGGGTCTCGATCGCGCGTGCCCTCGTCACCGACCCGGCGATCATCCTCGCCGATGAGCCGACCGGCAACCTCGACTCCTCAGCGACCGCGGACGTGCTCGACCTGTTCGAGGCGCTCCACGCCGACGGTCGGACCCTCGTGGTCATCACACACGACGACGAGGTCGCGGCCCGTGCCCAGCGGCAAGCCGTGATGACCGACGGGCGCCTGGCCGTGGACGCGCTCGCCTCCTCCGCGCAAGGACGTGCCACGTGAACGCCACCGAAACCGCCCGCGCCGCCGTCGGCGCCATCAAGGCCCGCCGTTCGCGCACCGCATTGACGGTGCTGGGCATCGTCATCGGCATCACCGCGGTGATGCTCACGGTCGGTCTGGGCATCGGCGCGCAGAAGGCGGTGACCGACGAAGTCACGAAGTTGGGCTCGAACCTGCTGGTCGTGAGCCCGGGAAGCGTCACCACGGTCTCCGGCGTCCGGGCTGGTGAGGGCACCGCCGCCACCCTCACCCTCGCCGACGCGACCGTGCTGGCCGACAAGTCCGTCGCGCCCGATGTCGAGGCCGTCGCCCCCGCCTCCTACACCCGCAAGGTGATGGCGGTAGGCGACACGAACTGGTCGGCGTCGGTGGTCGGCACGACGCCCAGCTACATGAGCGTGCGTTCGCGGGCCATGGCCTCGGGCCGGTTCTTCGACCAGACGGACTACGACGGCGCCTCCCGCGTGGTCGTGCTCGGCGCCTCCACGGCGCAGGAGTTGTTCGGTGACGCCTCGCCTCTCGAGCGCACCATCACCGTCGACGGCACCTCGTACACGGTGGTCGGCGTGCTGGCCCGCATGGGCCTGGCGTTCGGCGGGCACCAGGACGACATGGCGCTCGTGCCGCTGACCACCTACGCGCAGACGGTGGTGCCGGGCGCGGCGAGCATGGTCGGTTCGATCTACGTCACCGCGGTCGACGAATCGCGCCTGTCGGCCGCGTACCAGGAGGTGCACAACGCACTCCTGACCAACCACGGCGTCACCGCCGACGACGCCGACTTCGCCGTCGACACGCTGCAGAGCGTGCTCGAAACGGCGGGCAGCATCACGAGCACCTTGACGGCCCTGCTCGGCGGCATCGCCGCATTTTCGCTGCTCGTCGGCGGCATCGGGGTCATGAACATCATGCTCGTGTCGGTCAGCGAACGGACGCGAGAGATCGGTCTGCGCAAGGCCCTCGGCGCGACGCCGCACGACATCCAGATGCAATTTCTCACGGAGGCGAGCCTGCTCGGCCTCACCGGCGGCGCCCTTGGCCTCGCGCTGGGCGTGGTGAGTGCTCAGTTGCTCACGCCCCTCATCGGCGTGGAGGTCGTCATCTCCTGGCCGGTGGCCGCGATGGCCCTGGTCGTCTCACTGATCGTCGGCGTGGTCGCCGGCGTCTACCCCGCGCGCCGTGCCGCGCGACTCTCTCCCATCGACGCCCTGCGAATCGAGTGACTGCGATGCTCACCCCGCCCACGCCCTCCGGCGACCCGATGCCCCGAGACGTCGAGCCGTTTCGCCCCCGCAGCAAACGACGACCGGTCGCCGTGGCCGTGACCGGCGCGCTCGCGCTCACGACGCTGGTCGCAGGCGGCTACCTGCTGCTCGACCGACAGGATCCCCCGACCGGGCCGCTGCAGACGGCCCCGGTCAGCAGGGCCGACATCGACCAGACCGTCGACATGACCGGCGCCGTCAAGCGGCTGTCGAGCACCCTCGTCACACCGACGGCTCCCGGCAAGGTCGAGAGCGTTCGCGTCAAGGTCGGCGACAAGGTGCGTGCCGGGCAGGTGCTCGCCACGATGGACTCCGCCGCGGCCAAGCAGGCGCTCACGAAAGCTCAGGCCAATGTGGTGCGCGCCCGGGCCGGAGCCCAGCCTGTCGCTCCTCGCGGATCTGCGGCCGGAGCCGGGGAGCTGAAGAACGCGCAGCAGGCCGCCGATTCCGCCCGCGGAGCCGTCAAGGCCGCGGCCGGAGCACGCGAGCGGGCACGCGTGGCATGCTCCTCTCTCGCCGACTCGGCCGGCATCGACCCGGCCCGCCCCATGCCGGCCCCCGCACCACCCCGCGCCCCGGCCGAGCCGAAGCGCACCCCGGAGGCGAGGCGCACGGCCGATGCCACACCTGCGCCCGCGGCGAGAAGCACCGGCAACGCCACGGACAGGGCCAGCAAGGCCCCCGCTCCGGCTGAGCCCGCGAAGTCCGCTGGCTCCAGTGGATCGACTGAGTCCGCCACGAAGTCCACCGAGAAGCAGACAGAGAAGGCGTCAGCGAAGGCCGCTGCAGCTGCGACTCCCGGTGCGGCTCCCCGCAGAGACGCGGCTCCCTCCTCCACGCCGGAAGAGGCAGCGCCGCCACAGGACTCGGGCACGCCCACCGACGTTGCTGTGGAACCGATGTCGTTCACGCGCCCGCTTCCCGCCGGAGCCCCGATCCCGGCGCAGCCGGCCCAACCCTCGGACCGTCAGGTGCAGGCGTGCGTCGACGCACTGGCGGTGGCGATGGCCTCCGACCGCAGTGCCTCCAGCTCGCTCGACGACCTCTCTGTGGAGTTGGGGCGCGCATCGACGCAGATGCAGCGCATGTCGGCGACTGCCGACCAGGCGGCGCTGGCGGCGCGTGCGGGATCGAACGCCTCCCTCGCGGCCCTCGTCAAGGCCGAGGCGGAGCTGGCGATGGCGCAACAGGCCGTGAACGGCGGAACGCTCGTGGCCGGCATGGACGGCGAGGTCACGTCGGTCGGCCTCGAGAAGGGCAAGCCTGCGATGCCCGGCCAGGGGATCAACGTCGCCGGTAAGGGAGCCGCCGAGCTGATCGTCAACGTGCCGCTGGCGCGGGTGGGGTTGCTGCGTGTCGGGCAGCCGGCGACAGTGACGGGGCCCGGCGGCGGCAAGGCCCTGGCGGCACGGATCTCCGCCATCGAGACCACGCCCAGCGACTCCGGATCCGTCGCGCCCCTATACCCGGTGCATGTCACCGTGAGTGATGCCCCGACGAGCCTCGGTACGGGAACGATCGCGACGGCGAAGATCAGGGTCGCCTCGGTCGACGGGGTGAAGTCGGTGCCCGTCTCGGCGATGTCGGGCTTCACGGGCGGCAAGGGCACGGTGCAGGTGCTGGAGAACGGCACCGCGACCGAGCGAAGCGTCGGAGTCGGCGCGGTCGGCCAAGGGCGCGCCGAGATCACATCGGGCCTGGATTACGGCGAGGTTGTTGTGATCGCAGACCCCGCTGCACAGTTGCCGAACGAGACGATGAAGGAGCTGAACATCCCTAAACCCAGCATCTCGAAATGAGACGCCAACCACAGGCGGGTAAGCTGGGGCCCGGGGTGTGCCGGGAAGTCTGGTCGGCGGTGTCGTCGGCGACCCGGTCGGCGATACCCGACCGGCAAAGGCCTCCACATGGCGACAGACACGACCCACCAGGCTTCGCCCACAAGCGGATTCGCAAGACTGCGGGAGTGGGTGCTGCGCGACACTAGCGCGGGCCTGCTGCTCATGAGCGCGGCCGCGATCGGCCTGATCTGGGCGAACACCCCTTGGCGTGAGGCCTATTCGGCTCTGTCGAATACCGTCGTCGGGCCGGCCGCGCTGCATCTCGACCTCTCGCTGGCCAAGTGGGCGGCCGACGGGCTGCTCGCGATCTTCTTCTTCACCGTCGGGCTCGAGCTCAAGCACGAGTTCGTGGCTGGTTCGCTCCGGTCTCCCAAGCAGGCCGCCGTGCCGATGATCGCGGCGGTGGGCGGGATGGCGGTGCCCGCCCTCGTGTTCACCGGCGTCATCCTCGCCTCCGGTCAGGAGGGGGCCATGCGCGGCTGGGCCATCCCCACCGCCACCGACATCGCGTTCGCCGTGGCCGTGCTCGCGATCTTCGGGCGCGGACTGCCCAAGGCCCTGCGGATGTTCCTGCTCACGCTCGCGGTGGTCGACGACCTGCTCGCGATCATCATTATCGCGGCGTTCTACACGGAGTCGATCGCGGCCCTGTGGCTGGGAGTCTCTCTCGTCGCGGTGATCGCGTTCGCGCTGGTCGTGCGCTCGCGGCGGCCCGCATGGTGGCTGCTCGTCCCGATCGCGTTCGTGGCCTGGGCGGCGATGCACGCCTCCGGGGTGCACGCAACGATCGCGGGCGTGCTGCTGGGCTTCATGGTTCCGGCCGTCGCCGTGCACGGCGAGCACCACACACGCGCGCACCACTACGTCGACAAGGTCACCCCCGTCTCCAACGGCATCGCGCTGCCGGTGTTCGCGTTTTTCTCGGCCGGCGTGACGCTGGTCGGAGGCGATGGGCCGGGCGCCGTGCTCGGCCAGCCCGTGGTGCTCGCGATCGCCGCGGCTCTCGTGCTGGGCAAGCTCGTCGGCGTCATGGGCACAACCGCGCTCGTCACCGCGGTCACGCCGCTGAAGCTGCCCGACGCGATCGGACTGCGCGACCTGGCCCCCATCGGCTTTCTCACCGGCATCGGGTTCACGGTGTCGTTGCTCATCGCTGAACTCTCTTACCCGATGGGGTCGCCCGAATCCGACGGAGCCCGCATCGCGGTGCTCATCGGTACGTCCATCTCCGCGATCCTCGCGGCTGTCGCGCTACGAATCTCGGCCAAGAAGGCCCGCGCGGCCGACATGAACCGCGACGGCCGCCCCGATGTCGAGACGGAGCCGATCGACCCCGAGACCTCCGGCCGCGAACCTGGGCTCTGACAGGCCCGAGCCGCGTCGATCAGAGCCGAACAGGCGGACTCAGAGGGTGTCGCTGACCTGCTCCGGGAACATGCTGCGCCACGGGCGGTGCAGACGGAACTTGAAGCCCGACAGTTCGCTCGGAGTCAACTCGATGACGTGCAGCTTCTCTGAGTTCAGCCACGGACGCAGGGGCAGCTGCTCGGTGCGGCGCGCCTCGGCTCCCTCGAGCTCGCGGGCCCGGCCGCGGATGATGACGCTGGTCGCCCAGGCGTGCCCGATCTCGTCGATCTCGAACGCCACGTCTTCGTCGGCGAGGATGCCGCGCAGCTTGTTGCCGGGGGCGGTGCGGAACACGATCGTGCGGTCACCGACGCAGTAGTTGATCGGCACGAGCTGCACCTCGCCGTCGAGCTTGTAGGCGAGACGCCCGAATTCCTGGCCGCCGAGCACCTCCCAGCACTCGTCGGGGGTGAGTGACTTCGATTCCGCAGCCATGGTGTCGCCTTACGTCGTCGTGTCGGGACCGGATCTCCTCCCAGCCTAGTTGCGTCATGCCGCGCGATGGTGGGCCCATCGTCCTGCACATGGGACAGGTCACAGCAGCGACTCAAGCCGCGCGGCGACTCGGCCTGCGCCGAGAGGTGTCGTGGCCAACCGCTGCGACCGGGGTCGCATCAGAGCCCTCAGAGGCCTCAGAGCAGCGACTCGAGCACCTCGGCCACACCATCGGCGTCGTGGTGGCCCGTGCGGTGGGTGGCGGTGGCGAGTACGTCGGGATGGGCGTTGGCGACGGCGAACGACCTCCCGGCCCAGGTGAGCATGGGCAGGTCGTTGGGCATGTCACCGAATGCCCACACGGCGGAGGCGGGGATCTCGCGTTCAGCGCACCAGGCGGCGAGGGTGCTGGCCTTGGTGACGCCGAGCGGGCCGACCTCGGCGAGCCCCACGGCTCCCGAGAACTGCACGGACGCCCGCGCGCCGACGATGTCGGCGACCGCCTGCACCGACTCTTCGCGCTCACCTGCGGCGATGAGCTCCGGGGCTCGCACGAGGAGCTTGCCGATCGTGCCGCTGACGGAGTCGATCGGCGCGTTGACCTCGATGGTGTCGGCGTGCGCGTCCAGCACGTGGGAGTAGTGGCGGAGGGCGAGAAACGCGTCGTCGGCGTGCACGCCCGTGGCCCGCTCGGCGGCGAATCCGGCGCCCGGGATCTCACGGCGCACGTCGGAGACCACGTCGAGCACGGTGTCTCTGTCCATGCCGGTGGAGGAGATGACGCGGCGCTCGTCGACTGCGTACACGAACGCCCCGTTGGCGCAGATCGCGATGCCGTGCGCGCCCACCGCCTCCTCGAGCGCGTGCAGCCAGCGCGGGGGCCGGGCGGTGACGAAGACGGTCATGATGCCCCGCTCCCAGACCCCCGCGAGCGCCTCTTGGGTGCGGGGGCTGACGCGGCCGTGCGAGTCGAGCAGGGTGCCGTCGAGGTCGGTGGCGATGAGGCGCGGAGGCTCGGAGGTGCCCGCGCCGTCGGCGGCCTGCGACGCGGCCCCTGCCTCACGTGCGAAATCACCCATGTCGGCCAGGGTAGGCCAGCCGCGCCAGCGATTCCCGTGACGCAACCCTGGGGGGCCCCGCCGCGCTGACTTCCGCGACCACCCTGTAGTGGGGGCCCGCAGCGGGTAGAACTGGAGTGACGGTTCCCCTAAGTTCTGCTAGCAGAACTTAAGCGACGGGAACATAGTTTCTAAAGTCTGCTTTCTCGCTTAACTTCTGATAGCAGAAGTTAGAGGGACCCCGCGGGACCGAGGAGCCCACCATGGATCTAGCGGAAGAGGTTCGGAACTGCCCGGCGGAGTCTGTGGCCGCCGCTGTGATCACGCCCGTCGGGGTCGCCGCGGAGGCGTTCACGCACAGCCCCGACACGCGGTACCGGTGGGCTTCGGTCACCAAAGTGGCCACTGCGCTCACGATTCTCGACGCGTGCCTCGACGGAGTCGTATCGCTCGACGACCCCGCCGGCCCGCCCGGGTCGACGCTGGGGCACCTGCTGTGCCACGCCTCCGGGTACCAGTTCGACAGCGCCGCAACCACGGTCAAGCCCGGGCGGCACCGCATCTACAGCAACTACGGCATCGACCGCGCGGCCGAGCACCTCGAGGCCGTCAGCGGTAACCCGTTCGCGGTCGAGCTCGAAACCCGCTTTCTCGGCCCGCTCGGCATGAACGAGGTGCGGCTGGAGGGGCTGCCCTCACGCGGGCTCGTCGGGCCCCTGGCCGACCTGATCCTGCTGGCCCAAGAGCTGCTGCGTCCGACGGCGCTCAAGCCCGAGGCCGTGCGGCTCGCCTCCACGCCGGTGCTGCCCGAGATCGGCGGAGTGCTGCCCGTGTACGGCCGCTACCGGCCACACCCGTGGGGATACGGCTGCGAGGTGAAGGGGCCGAAAAACCCGCACTGGACCTCGCCCGAGAACTCCCCCGAGACGTTCGGCCACTTCGGCATGTCGGGCAGCTTCGTCTGGGTCGACCCCCAAGCCGACCTGGCCTGCGTGTTCTTGTGCGACCGCGACTTCGACCAGTGGGCGGTCGACTGGTGGCCGGGCTTTTCCACCCGAGCGCTCGCCGCCTACTCCTAACCCGCGCCCGCCCCTCGGATGGGCCGAGCACTCAGCCGCCCCGTGCGAGACTCAACGGAGACGTCTCACACCCCACGCCTCATGGGAGCACCGATGCCCTCGCTCGATCTCGCCAAGGAACTCGCCGACAGCCCCGTGGACTCAGCCGCGGCCGCCGTCATCGGGCCCGGCGGGATCCTCGCAATGCACGAGACCGGCGGACGCTACCGCTGGGCGTCGGTCACCAAGATCGCCACCGCCCTCGTGATTCTCGACGCCTGCCAGGAGGGGCTCGTCTCCCTCGACGATCCCGCTGGCCCTCCCGGAGCCACGCTCGGGCACCTGCTCGCCCACACCGCCGGGTACACCTTCGACGGCCCCGATCCCCTCTCCCGGCCCGGCGTGAAGCGCATCTACAGCAACACCGGCATCAACAAAGCCGCAGATCATCTCACGAGCGCCACCGGCACCCCATTCGCGGACGAGATGATCGACCGGGTGCTCGACCTGCTCGACATGAAGTACGCCAGCCTCGACGGGCCGCCGTCGCACGGCATGGTCGGCACGATCACCGACCTGGCCCACCTGGCCCAAGACCTGCTCACGCCACGGCTGCTGCTCCCGGAGGTCGTGCGCCTCGCCTCCACGCCGGTGTTCACCGACCTCGCAGGCGTCACCCCCGGCTTCGGACGCTACAACCCCAACCTGTGGGGCTACGGCTGCGAGGTCAAGGGCCAGAAGATGCCGCACTGGACCTCGCCCGAGAACTCCCCGGAGACGTTCGGCCACTTCGGCATGGCCGGCAGCTTCTGCTGGGTCGACCCGAAGGCCCAACTCGCCTGCGTCTTTCTCGGCGACCGCGACTTCGGCGCCTGGGCCCCGGGCTACTGGCCCCAGTTCTCGACAAAGGTCCTACAGGCGTACGGTGCCTAATTCCGCTATCCACAGGGTTGTGGATAGCGGAATTCTCAGGTCGGTCGTGAGTGCCAGGATTCCGCCATGACCGCCTACACCGCGCTTGGAGCGCCACCATTCCCATCCGTCTCGCGGGTTGCTACGATTGCTACACCTTCTTCGACGAGGAGTAGCAGCATGGAGACGATCCCCCACCGCGAACTCCGCAACAACAGCAGTGAGGTGCTCGCTCGCGTCGCCGCCGGAGAGACCATCGCGATCACCAACCACGGCACGGTCGTCGCGATCATGTGCCCGCCTGCGACGTCCGTGATCGAGCGGCTCACCTTGTCGGGGGGTGTGCGGCCACCTCGGCGCACGGACATCGACTTCACCACACAGCGACGCAGCACCAATGTCACCTACCAGGAGCTGATGGACGACAGGTACGGCGAGTGAAGACCTACCTCGACACGTCCGCCGCCTTCAAACTCTGCGTCCCGGAAGTCGGTTCGGACGCATTGGCCCGCGCCGTCACGCAACGGGTCGACACCGACGGTCTCGTCGCATCGAAACTGCTGGAGACCGAACTGCACTGCGCCCTCGCCCGGCGTCGCGGGCTCGCTCCCGGTGATGTGAAAGACGTGCTGGATACGGTCGCGCTCGTCGACCTCGCACGTGAAGACCTGGCTCGCGCGGCGACGGCCGGATGGGGACTTCGCGCCTTGGACGCGATCCATCTCGCCACCGCCGTTCGGCTCGAGGTGGAGGAGATCATTACCTACGACCAGGAGCTTGCTGAGGTCGCCGACCGCATCGGGATTCGGGTCATCTCGCCCGAGTAGGCGGCCCTTCGGGTACTGCGTCACGTCCCCTCATCCGCCGGGGTCCCGCGGGAACGCTCGTCCGAAAAGCGCACCTGATCCGAGAAGTCCCGCGGGACGGGCTGGGCGTCTGGTGCCACAACGACGACCACCCCACCCGTGCCATGGCACCTTTGCTGCAAAGCCGAGGCGAAGGCGAAACATGTGCCATGGCACCCCCGCGTCAGGCACGGTTGCCTTGTCCGTGGGGTCCCGCGGCACATGTCGGTCTGCACGTTGCGTGTCGCGTCGGTGCCGCGGGACAGGAGGGCGTCGGTGTCGCGGGACAGG
>JAUNUP010000010.1 GCA_030538115.1 Dermatophilus congolensis
GGCCTCGTCCTGTGGCGTCGTCACCTGGTCGGTGCGGTGCCGTGGCACATGTTCTCTTCTGTCTGGTCTTCGTCGGTTGGTGCCACGGCACGGGTAGGGAGCGTTGACCTCGTCCTGTGGCGTCGTCACCTAGCTGGTGAGTGCCATGGCAGCGGGAGGGGGCGGCCCCGTGGAAACACGGAAGTCCCGCGGAACGTGACCCGGGGTTGCCGGACTTCGGGTGACCTTCCGCGGGACGAATCAGGGGGTGAGTCGGGGGTGAGTCAGGACTCCGCGCCCACTACCAGGGTGATCATCTCGGCGACGCAGACCGGGCGGGAGACGCCCTCCGCCTCCACGGTCCACGACGTAAGTACCTGGGTGCCCGCGTTGACCTTGCGCACCTCTTTGAACGTCGGCGTCGCGCGCACGCGGGAGCCGACGGGTACCGGCGCCGGGAAGCGCACCTTCTCCAGGCCGTAGTTGAGCCGGGCCGTACCCGCCTCGATGGAGAACAGCGACGTGCTGAACACCGGCAGCATCGACAGGGTGAGAAAGCCGTGCACGATCGTGCCCCCGAATGGCGACGATGCGGCGCGTTCGACATCGACGTGGATCCACTGGTGGTCGCCGGTGATGTCGGCGAAGCCGTTGACCTTCTGCTGGTCGATGGTCATCCACTCGGTGGTGCCGATGGGCTCACCGACGGCGGCCTCCAGTTCGGCGATGCTGCTGAACACCTTTTTGCTCATGAATCCTCCGTCGGGGTACGCCGCGCTTCGGCGGACGTGTGCGTTGGTGAAGGGGTGTTCCGGGGGTGTGTCGTCGTGTGGCGGACGAGCGACGACACACCCCCGGTAGAACGGGTCAGCTGACGCGCTCGAAGACCGCGGCCAGGCCCTGGCCGCCGCCGATGCACATGGTCTCCAGGCCGTACCGCGCTTCGCGGCGGCGCATCTCGCGGGCGAGGGTCGTGAGCATGCGTACGCCGGTGGCGCCGACGGGGTGGCCGAGCGAGATGCCGGAACCGTACACGTTGGTGCGCTCGAGGTCGGTGTCGGTGAACTTCCACTCCCGCATCACGGCGAGGGCCTGCGCGGCGAAGGCTTCGTTGAGTTCGATGAGGTCGATGTCGGCCAGCGACAGCCCGGCCCGCTCCAGAGCGAGCGCGGTGGCGGGAACCGGGCCGATGCCCATGATCTTGGGTGCGACGCCCGCGACGCCCCAGCTCACGAGCTTGACGAGCGGGGTGAGGCCCAACTCGGCGGCCTTCTCGGGGGTGGTGACGAGGCACATGGAGGCGGCGTCGTTCTGACCGCTGGCGTTGCCGGCGGTGACGGTGGCCTCGGGGTCGGAGCCGCCGAGGATCGGCTTGAGTTTGGCCAGCGTCTCCATCGAGGTGTCGGCGCGGGGGTGCTCGTCGGTGTCGATCACGACGTCGCCCTTGCGGGACGTCACGGTGACCGGGACGATCTCCTCCTCGAACACCCCGTTCTGCTGCGCGGCCACGGCCCGCTGGTGCGAGGCGACCGCAAGCTGGTCTTGCTCCTCGCGCGAGATCGAGTAGTCGCGGCGCAGGTTCTCGGCGGTCTCGAGCATGCCGCCGGGCACGGGGTAGAACTTGCCGCCGGGGGTCTGGCGGCCGCGGGTGAGGCCGTCGTGGATCTTCACGCCCGTGCGGGCGCCTCCCCAGCGCATGTCGAGGGAGTAGAACGCGACGTTACTCATCGACTCCGCGCCGCCGGCGACGACCACATCGCTGCCGTGGCTGCTCACCTGCAGCACCGCGTTGATGAGCGCCTGCAGGCCGGAGCCGCAGCGCCGGTCGACCTGCTGGCCCCCGGAGGTGACGGGCAGGCCGGCGTCGAGCCCGACCACACGCCCGATGGCCGGGGCCTCGGGGTTGGGGTAGCAGTTGCCGAGGATCACGTCGTCGATCGCGGCCGGGTCGATGCCCGTGCGGTCGATCAGGCCCTTCAGCGCGGCGACTCCGAGGTCGACCGCGGAGAGGTCTTTGAACATGCCGCCGTAGCGACCGATCGGGGTACGGACGGGATCACAGATGACGACTTCGCGGTTTTCCATGAGGTGCCTTTCGTGGGCGGGGTCAGAACGTGATGGGGGTGATGCGGGCGCGCGTCACATGAAGCGCCCGCCGGTGACCTCCGCCACCGTGCCGGTCATGTACGAGGAGAGGTGGGAGGCGTAGAACAGGGCGACCGTGGCGATCTCGGCCGGCTCGCCGGCGCGGCCCATGGGGATCTGGGCCAGCTTCTCGTCCCAGGCCTTCTGCGGCATCGCCTCCGTCATCGCGGAGCGGATGAGGCCCGGCTGGATCGCGTTGACTCGCACGCCGTGGTGGGCCATCTCCTTGGCGGCGGCCTTGGTGAGGCCGACGATGCCGGCCTTCGCGGCGGAGTAGTTCGTCTGGCCGACCATGCCGACCTTGCCGGAGAGCGAGGAGATGTTGATGATCGCGCCCGACTTCTGCTCGCGCATGCGGGCCGCGGCGAGGCGGGTGCCGTTCCAGCAGCCCTTGAGGTGTACAGAGATGACCTGGTCGAACTGCTCCTCGGTCATCGTGCGCATGGTGGCGTCGCGGGTGATGCCGGCGTTGTTGACGACGATGTCGAGGGAGCCGAAGGTCTGCACGGCGGCCTCAAGGGCGGCCTCGACCTCGTCGGCGTTGACGACGTTGCAGGCCACGCCGACGGCGACCTGGCCGTCGGCCTCGCGGTCGAGCTTGCGGGCGGCGGAGTCGGCGGCGGCGCCGTCGAGGTCGGCGATGACCACGCGTGCGCCCTCGGCGACGAACACCTCGGCCATCGCGAGGCCGAGGCCCTGCGCACCACCGGTGATCACTGCGGTCTTGTTGTCGAGAAGGCCCATCGTTCGGCTCCGTTTCGGTCGGGATTCGAGAAAGTCGTGTCGGTGAATCGGGTGAGAGGACATGCGGGGATGGCCCGGTGGCGGTCGGGATCGCGGGTTCGGTTGTCGTCGACGCCGGGTTCGCTGCCCGGGCTGTCGCCGGGGCGCCCGGTCTGTTGTTAGGAGGCGGGCCCCCTGCCGGAGCCGATGACGCCGTCGGCCGCGAGGGATTCGAGTTGGTCGGCGGGTAGACCGAAGGCGGTGAGTACGTCGGTGGTGTTCTCGCCCACGGCGGGTGCGGCCGCTGCCGGGATGCGCTCGCCGTTGACGACCAGCGGCGATCCGGGGGCGACGAGCGCGCCGACTCCGGGCTGGTCGAGGGTGTCGAACAGCGGCATCTCGCGCAGCAGGCGGGCGTCGTCGGCTGCGAGGTCGGTGAACGTGCGGTACGGCGACCAAAGCACCCGCGTGTCGGAGAGTGCGCTGGTCACAGTGGCTGTGTCGTGTCGGCTGAACCAGTCGGCGATGAGGCCCGCGAGTACCACGCGGTGGCGGTAGCGGTCGCCCTCGTCGAAGAAGTCGGCGCCGAGCGCCCGGCCGAGCGCCTCCATCGTTTCGCCGAGCCCCGTCATGCCGACCAGGTCTTTCCACTGCCGCGGTGTGAGCGCGACGATCATGATGCGGTCGCCCTCGGAGGTCGTGAAGTCGCGCCCGAACGTGCCGTACACGTAATTGCCCTCGCGGCCGCGGGGCTGGTCGGGGCGCACCTGGGCCTCGGCGAAGTAGCCGAGGTAGCCGGCCACCGCGAAGCCCACGTCTTCGAGCGCGACGCGGATCTCGGAGCCTTCGCCCGTGGAGCGACGGCGCAGTTCGGAGGCGAGCAGCCCGTTCGCGAGGTACAGGCCGGCCGCGATGTCCCAGGCGGGAACGAGCTGGTTGACGGGGCCGCCGTGGTCGGCCGGGCCCGTGATCCACGGGAAACCCGACTTGGCCTGCACCACGTAGTCGACCGCCGTGCCGCCGTCGTGCGTGCCCGTGAGCAGTACGTGGACGACGTCGGCGCGACGCTCGCGCAGCGCCGGGTAGTTGAGCTCGGCCCAGCGTTCGTTGTTGGCGATGACGATGCCGCCGGGGCTGCCTGCGCCGTCGCCGACGATGAGGTCAGTGACGAGCTGCCGCCCGCGCGGATCGGTGAGATCGACCTCCACCGACTGCTTGCCGGGGTTGAGGCCGTTCCAGTACAGGCTCACGCCGTCGTCGGTGAGTGGCCAGCGCGTGCGGTCAGGGGCCCCGCCCTTCTGCTCGATCCGGATCACCTCTGCGCCCAACTGCCGCAGGGTCGTCCCCGCCAGCGGCGTGGCCACGAAACTCGACAGCTCCACGATGCGCAGCCCCTCGAGGGGACGCGCGGCGGCGGTGGTGTTGGCAGACGTCATCGGTGAGTCTCCTGGGGAGGCAGGCGGGTCGAGCTGTTGCCCTTCAGACTGCCTGTGCGCCGGGGCGAACTCCAATACTTTGTCCGCGCGAGACTATTGATGTCGAGGTATCAACGCGGCGCGAACACATATCGCAGGTGATGGCAAACCGCTCACCCTCGGGCCGTGGCACCGGTGCTGGAAGGTGACGGCAAACCGCTCACCCCGTGCCGTGGCACTGGTGCTGGAAGGTGACGGGCGCGAAGACATGTGCCACGGCACCTCTCCACGTGGGGTTCCATGGCACATGTTTTCGCTGCGTCCGCGGTACCTGCAGAAGTGCCATGGAACCGGGGGCGTGGGGGGCGGGTGTTGGGGTTCTGTCGACCCGCCCCTGTGCCGTGCCGCTCCGTGCCGTGGCACTGGTGCTGGAAGGTGACGGGCGCGAAGACATGTGCCACGGCACCTCTCCACGTGGGGTTCCATGGCACATGTTTTCGCTGCGTCCGCGGTACCTGCAGAAGTGCCATGGAACCGGGGGCGTGGGGGGCGGGTGTTGGGGTTCTGTCGACCCGCCCCTGTGCCGTGCCGCTCCGTGCCGTGGCACTGGTGCTGGAAGGTGACGGGCGCGAAGACATGTGCCACGGCACCTCTCCACGTGGGGTTCCATGGCACATGTTTTCGCTGCGTCCGCGGTACCTGCAGAAGTGCCATGGAACAGGGGCAGCGAGGGCGGGGCGAAGGTTGCGCCTAGCTCGCGTCGTCCGGGAGCGTCGGTGTCGGTAGGGCCTGTTCCGAGGCCTTGAGTACCGCTCTCAAGGCCGGGTTGGGGTCGCCGCGTCGCCAGGCCAGGCGGGAGTACGTAGGGGCGAACTCGTGGTCGATCGGGATCACCGTGATGCCGTCTTGGAGCACGTTGTTCACGGCCGTATCGACCGAGACCGTCAGGCCCACTCCGGCTGCGACCAGGGCCAGCAACGTCCACGAGTCGGGGGCCGTCTGCACGATGTGCGGCGCGAACCCGGCCTCGTGAGCCCGGTGCAGAAAGGCGTCGCGCACGCTCGAGCCCGGGTCGGGCGGCAGGGTGACGAACTGCTCCTCCGCCACGTCGGCCATGTCCACGTGTTCGCGCGTGGCCAGCGGGTGGTCCGATGGGACCACGAGCACGAACCTCTCCACTGCGATGATTCGGTTCGCGATGCCGGGCGGCTCCGCGGTCCAGCGCACCATCGCGAGGTCGAGGTCGCCTCCGAGTAGTTGCCGCAGTGCCCCGGTGGCGTAGGTGGTGCCCTGCAGGTGCAGCTCGATGCCCGGGTGTCGTTCGCGCACGAGCCGGCTCAGTTGTCCGACGAGCAGATAGGAGGAGGGGCCGGCGAAGCCCACCCGCACGCGGCCGGTCTCGCCCTGGCTGGCGGATTTCACGGCTCTCGTTGCAGCGGCCACGGATTCGAGTACCTGATGGGCCGGCTCCACAAGGGCCTCTCCCGAACTGGTGAGCCGCACCCGTCGAGTCGTGCGGTCGAACAGCCGCACGCCCAGTTCGCGTTCGAGCTGCTTGATCGTGCGGGTCAGTGGCGGCTGCGCGATGTGCAGCCGCTCGGCCGCTCGGCCGAAGTGCAGTTCTTCGGCGACAGCGAGAAACGCGCGCAAGTGGTGCAGGTCCATCGCTACTCCGTTCGCTCGGTGGCCACGAGGAGCCGCCTCACGTGGTGCCGCTCCGGGGAGGCCACTCCGCCCCGTCAGGGGTGTCGCGGATGGTGGGCGGTTCTACGAGTCCACTATTCCAGCCGTGTCAATAGTGGTCCGTCGATTAGGTATTGGACTCGCAACAGAAGCGCGGGGGATTCTTGCAGGCATGCGAAACGACCTCCTCCCGCTCGACGGCATCACCGTCGTCGCCCTCGAGCAGGCCGTCGCCGCCCCCATCGCCACTCGTCACCTCGCCGATCTCGGCGCCCGCGTGATCAAGCTGGAGCGCATCGGGGAGGGCGACTTCGCCCGCAATTACGACCACGAGGTGATGGGCCTGGCCTCGCACTTCGTGTGGCTCAACCGCGGCAAGGAGTCGCTGGAGCTCGACCTCAAGTCGCCCGAGGGGCTGCAGATCGCGCGTGACCTGCTGGCCACGGCCGACGTGTTCGTGCAGAACTCCGCCCCCGGAGCCGCGGCCCGCCTCGGCCTCGACGCGGAGTCGCTGCTCGAGCGCAACCCGCGCCTCGTCATCGCCAACATCACCGGCTACGGAACGAGCGGCCCGCGCCGCGACCGCAAGGCCTACGACATGCTCGTGCAGGCGGAGGCGGGTCTCATCTCTGTGACCGGCACCCCCGACACCGCGACGAAGACGGGCGTGCCGTCGGCCGACATCGCCGCCGGTCTCTACACGAGTCAAGCCGTGCTCGGGGCGCTCTTCCGCCGCGAGCGCACCGGCAAAGGTGGCGTGGTCGACGTCTCGATGTTCGACGCGACCGCCGAGTGGCTCGGCCACAGCATGTACATCCAGCTCTACGGTGGCCGCCAGATTCCGCGCATGGGCCTGAGTCACGCCTCGATCGCGCCGTACGACGCGTACCCCACCCTCGACGGCCAGATCCTCATCGGCGTGCAGAACGACCGCGGGTGGCAGGTGCTCACGCGCGACGTGTTCGGCCGACCCGACCTCGCCGATCACGAGCGGCTCGCCACCAACCCGCTCCGCGTGGCGAACCGCAAGGAGTGCGACCAGGTCGTCGCCGAGAACACCCGCCGTTTCACGACGGCAGAGATCGACGCCAAGCTCGCCGAGGTCGGCGTGCCCGCGGCCCAGATCAACGACATGACCGGCCTCATCGACCACCCGCAACTCTCGGAGCGTGACCGGTGGCGCCAGATCGACACGCCCTCCGGCCCGATCCGCGCCATCCTGCCGCCAATGACCTTCAGCGATGTCGAGTTGCCGATGGGCAGCGTCCCCGCCCTCGGCGGAGACACCCGACAGATTCTCGCCGAGCTCGGTCGCGACTCCGCAGCCATCGAGGCCCTTGTCACCGGGGGAGTCGTGGGCGTCGCCGAGGAGCACGCGCCCGCCTCGTTGGCCGACGCCGTCGACACGGAACACATCCCCTGACACATTCCCACTGCGACCTGCATATACCCGCAAGCCACCCCCGACAGGAGCCCACCATGATGGACCCCGAAGAGTTCGACGCGATCCTCGACGCCATCCGCACGTTCGTCCGCAAGGAGGTCGTCGCGGCCGAAGACGAGATCGAAGAGACCGACACCATCCCCGAGCGGATCAAGGAGCAGGCCAAGAACATGGGCCTGTTCGGCTACGCCATCCCCGAGGAGTACGGCGGCATGGGCTTCACGATGTCGGAGGAGGTGCGCATGGTCATGGAGCTGGGCTGGACCACTCCGAGCTTCCGCTCCATGTTCGGCACCAACAACGGCATCGCCGGCCAGGTACTCGTGAACTGCGGCACCGACGCGCAGAAGCAGAAGTACCTGCCGGCGCTCGCGAGCGGTGAGCAGGTGGCATCGTTCGCGCTCACCGAGCCGGAGGCGGGCTCCGACCCGAGCGGCCTGCGCACCAAGGCGGTTCGGGACGGCGACGAGTACGTGATCACCGGTCAGAAGCGGTTCATCACCAACGCCGCGCAGGCCGACCTGCTCATGGTCTTCGCCCGCACCGGCGAGGTGAGCGACGGCATCAAGGGCATCTCGGTGTTCATCGTGCCCACCGACACCCCCGGCGTCACGATCGGCCCGAAGGACGCCAAGATGGGCCAGCGCGGCGCCGCGACCTCGGAGATCTTCTTCGACGGCGCCCGCGTGCCGCTGGAGAACCTCGTCGGCGAGGTGGAGGGCGAGGGCTTCTCGGCCGCCATGCGCTCGCTGGCCAAGGGGCGCCTGCACATCGCCGCGCTCGTCGTGGGCCTGGCGAACCGCCTCATCCACGAGAGCCTCGCCCACGCCACGACGAACAGCCAGGGCGGCACCAAGCTCGCCGATTTCCAGCTCGTGCAGGCCATGCTCGCCGAGAGCCGCACCGAGGCCTACGCCGGCCGCGCGATGGTGCTCGAAGCCGCCCGCAGTTGGGATGACGGCAGTGACCGCCGCCTCGCCCCCTCCATGTGCAAGCTCTTCTGCACGGAGGCCGTCGACCGCATCGCCGACCGCGCGGTACAGATCCACGGCGGCCTCGGCTACATGCGCGAGGTGCCGGTCGAACGCTTCTACCGCGACTCGCGCCTGTTCCGCCTCTACGAGGGCACGAGCGAAATCCAGAAGCTCATCATCGCCAAGCAGATGGTGAAGTCGTTCGCCGGCTGATTCACACCCCGGTGTATCGGGTGTGAATTGACGAAGCCGACCCTCGGTGTTCCCTGGCACCGAGGGTCGGCTTCGTGCTGCCCGCGGTCTCCTACGGCAAATCCCCAGGTCATAGTGGTTGACAGGGCGCGCGACAGGCCATAGGTATCGCCTATCTGAGGGATACCCAACAGGACTTTGCCGGGGGTACACCCAAGCGGCCACGATGAATTCATCGCCACAGAGGGCACGTCGAATGCACGGCAGCCCGGGCCCCATTTCTTTTCTCATTTGCTTTGCCCGCAGCGCGATGACGCCACACGTCGAGCCGGGTCCACGGACAATCCCGAAGGAGCGATCCGCATGTCCGCAGCACCGACCTTGCCCCCGAAGACGACCATCGCACCCGGTCAGGAATCCCGCGCCAAGGCCTGGGGCTTCACCGGCCTCCTCGTCGCGCTCTACATCGTCAACTGGGGCGACAAGGCCGTTCTCGGCCTCGCGGCCCAGCCGCTCAAGGAGGAGCTGGGTCTCACCGCTTCCCAGATCGGCCTCGTCGGCAGCGCCTTCTTCCTCACGTTCACGATCGGTGGCTTCTTCGCCGGCACGCTGAACAAGTTCATGGCGCTGCGCTGGTCGCTCGCGTTTCTCGTGGTCGGCTGGTCGGTGGCCATGCTGCCGCTGATCTTCTCGGCCACGTTTATCGTGCTGCTGCTCAGCCGCATGCTGCTGGGTCTGCTCGAAGGCCCGAGCAGCGCGCTCATCCACACCGGCGCCTACTCGTGGCACCCGCGTGAGAAGCGTGGCCTGCCCTCTGCCTGCCTCACTGCCGCGGCCTCGATCGCGAAGATCATCATCGCCCCCGCCCTCGCGCTGCTCATGGCGACCCAGGGCTGGCGTGCCGCGTTCCTCGTTCTGGCCGGCATCGGCATCGTGTGGCTGCTCGTGTGGCTGCCCACCTGGAAGCTCGGCCCCTACGGCGAAGACAAGAGCTCCCTCAAGGCCAAGGCCGCCGCGGCTGCCGCCGCCGACTCCGCGCCGGAGATCCAGGAGCCCGTGCCCTCGTGGGGCAAGATCTTCACCACCTGGACCTTCATGGGCGGCGCCTTGGCCGTCATGTCGATGTACGCCCTCGTCTCCGTGGTTCTCACCTGGCTGCCCTCGTACTTCGAGACCGGCCTCGGCTACGGCCGTGTCGAGGCGGGCGCCATGTTCGGCTTTCCCAGCATCGCCAGCCTCGTCGTGATGTTCACGATCGCCCCGTTCACCGACCGCATGCTCGCCCGCGGTGCCACCTCGCGTCTCGGCCGCGGCATCATGCCGGCCATCGGCCTGCTGGCCTGCGGCATCTCGATGGCGGTGCTCCCGCTCATCGGCACCCCGGCCATCGCGGTCGCGGTCGTCTCGATCGGATACGCCCTCGGCGCCGCCGTGTTCCCGTTGTTCAACTCGGCGATCTCCGAGATCGTCCCAGCCCGCCTCACCGCCGGCACCCTCGGCATCTTCCTGGCGATCATGTCGGTCGGCGGCCTCATCGCCCCGTACCTCACCGGCGTGATCGTCGACGGTGCGGCCACTCCGGCCGAGGGCTACGCCCAGGCCTTCCAGGTCTTCGGCATCTTCGCCATCATCGGTGGTGCCGCCGCCCTGCTCGGAGTCAACCCCGAGCGCGACCGGGCCAAGCTGCTCGCCGCAGCCCGCTGATCGCCCCCCGTATCACCCACTGTGACCTGCCGTTTCACCGTAGAACGCACCCAGGAGTAGAGCAATGAAGCGCACGATCTTCGACGAGGACCACGAGGCATTCCGCGGCATGGTTCGTCAGTTCTTCGAGAAGGAGCTGACGCCCGAGTACGCCGACTGGGAGAAGGCCGGTCACCCCTCGCGCGACTTCTACCGCCGCGCGGGCGAGGTGGGGATCATGGGCATCCAGGTGCCGACCGAATACGGCGGTGGGGGCGTGGACTCGTACAAGTTCAACGCGATCGTCACCGAGGAGTCGATCGCCGCGCACGCCAACCTCGGCCCGATGCGGGTGCACATGGATCTGGTGCTGCCCTACCTCATGCACTACGCCAACGAGGAGCAGAAGCAGCGCTGGTTGCCGGGCTTCGCCAGCGGCGAGATCATGACCGCGATCGCGATGACCGAGCCCGGCACCGGCTCCGACATCGCGGGCATCCGCACCACCGCCAAGCGCGTGACCGACGACCGGGGCGAGGCCTACATCCTCAACGGTGCCAAGACGTTCATCACCGGCGCCTTCAACGCCGACCGCATCCTCGTCGTCGTGCGCACGGCTCCCGCCTCCGAGGAGAACCGCCGCACGGGCCTGTCGATTCTCGTGGTCGACACGAAGTCGCCCGGCTTCGAGGTCGGTCGCAACCTCGACAAGATCGGACTCAAGGCCCAAGACACCTGCGAGCTGTCGTTCAGCGACGTGCGCGTGCCGGTCGAGGACCTGCTCGGCGAAGAAGGCAAGGCCTTCGAGTACCTCAGCCACAACCTGGCGCAGGAGCGCCTCACCATCGCGGTCGGAGCCTGGTCGTCGGCGCACAACGCCATCGAGCTGGCCAAGGAGTACACGCTCGAGCGCAAGGTCTTCGGCAAGACCGTCGCCTCGTTCCAGAACACCAAGTTCGTGCTCGCCGAGTGCGCTGTCGAGGTTCAGGCCGGTCAGGCCTTTCTCGACCAGGCGATCGAGGCCCACGACGCAGGCACGCTCACCCCGGCCGACGCGGCCGGGCTCAAGCTCTGGATGACCGAAATGCAGTCGCGCGTCATCGACAAGTGCCTGCAGCTTCACGGCGGCTACGGCTACATCAACGAGTACCCGATCGCGCGGCTCTACGCCGACGCCCGCGTCACCCGAATCTACGGTGGCACCAGCGAGGTCATGAAGACGATCGTCGCCAAGTCCATGGGCCTGTAGCCCCCGGTCACCCACACCCCCTGCTGCTGCACCGCTGCATCACCTGGAAGCGAGAGACGACATGACCACGACCGACGTGCCGAACGCCACCGCTGCCGCGGAGGCCGACAAGCCGGCCGTGCTGGTCGAGGAGCGCCCCGGCATCCTCGTCATCACGATCAACCGCCCCGAGGCGAAGAACGCGATCGACAAGGCCGTCTCGTACGGCATCGCCGAGGCGCTCGACGAACTCGACGCGCGCCCCGACCTCGCGGTGGGCGTGCTCACGGGCGCGGGCAGCACGTTCTGCGCCGGCATGGATCTCAAGGCCTTCTTGCGCGGTGAGCGGCCCAGCATCCCGGGCCGTGGCCTCGCGGGTATGACAGAAGTGCCGCCGGCCACCCCGATGATCGCCGCCGTCGAGGGCTACGCCCTCGCCGGAGGTGCTGAGCTGATGCTCGCCTGCGACCTCGTCGTCGCAGGTCGTAGTGCGAAGTTCGGCATTCCGGAGGTGAAGCGCGGGCTCGTCGCCGCCGGTGGCGGGCTATTGCGTCTGCCCGAACGCATCCCGCCGGCCATCGCCATGGAGATGGCCCTCACCGGTGACTTCATGACCGCCGAGCGGGCCCACTCCGCAGGTCTGATCAACGACCTCGTCGACGACGGCAAGGCCCTGGAGGCGGCGCTCGCGCTGGCAGAACGCATCGCCGCGAACGGGCCGCTCGCAGTGGCGGCGAGCAAAAAGATCATGGTCGAGTCGCGCGGCTGGCCGATGGAAGAGCGCTTCACTCGCATGCGCGCCATCTCCGAGCCGATTCTCACGTCGGAGGACGCCCGCGAGGGTGCCGCGGCTTTCAATGAGAAGCGCAAGCCCGTCTGGAAGGGGCGATGAGCCAGGTCGCAGTGGGCGCGCACGGTCCGCTGGCCGGGGTTCGTGTCGTCGAACTGGGTGGCATCGGGCCGGGGCCGTTCGCGGCGATGCTGCTCGCCGACCTGGGCGCCGACGTCGTGCGGATCCAACGCCCCGGCGACACCCGCGGGGCTGAGAGCCCCGTGCTCGACCGGGGGCGCCGCTCACTCGCGGTCGACCTCAAGAGCGCCGAGGGAGTCGAGATCGTGCGCGACCTCATCACCCGCTCCGACGTGGTCATCGAGGGGTTTCGTCCCGGTGTGATGGAGCGTCTCGGATTCGACCCGGCCACACTGCGTGAGACCAACCCCGCGCTCGTCGTCGGCCGGATGACCGGCTACGGCCAAGACGGCCCCCTCGCCCAGGCGGCGGGCCACGACATCAACTACATCTCGCTTTCCGGGGCGCTCGCCTCCATCGGGCGCGCCGGTGAGCCGCCGGCGGTGCCGATCAACCTCGTCGGCGACTTCGGCGGAGGCGGCATGCTGCTGGTCGTCGGCGTGCTTGCCGCGGTCGTCAACGCCCGCGCCACGGGGGTCGGCCAGGATGTCGACACGTCGATGGTCGAGGGATCGTCGCTGCTCATGGCGATGACCCACGGGTTCCGGGCACTCGGCGTGTGGCCGGGCGGGCGGGGCGAGAACCTGCTCGACTCCGGTGCTCCGTTCTACGACACGTACGCGTGCGCCGACGGCGGTTACGTCGCGGTCGGGCCCATCGAGCCGCAGTTCTACGCCGAACTCGTGGACGTGCTTAGCGAATTCGCGGGCTCCGTCGACCTGAGCGAGCTACCCGTCCCGGGTAAGCACCGCGACCGAGCCACCTGGCCCGCCCAGCGTCGGATCCTCGCGGAGGCGTTCGCCACCGCCACCCGCGACGAATGGGCGCAGCGGTTCGAGGGCCGCGACGCCTGCGTCACCCCCGTGCTCGACCTCGACGAAGCTCAGCAGCACCCGCACAACGTGGCGCGCGACGCCTTCGTCACCGACTCCGCCGGGGTACGCCACCCGGCTCCGGCTCCGCGCTTCAGCGCGACACCCACACGCTTTCCGACCCCGCCTCCCGCCTCGGGCGCCGACACCGACGACCTGCTCGCCGAACTCGGCCGCGACGAAGCCACGATCACCCGACTGCGCACCGAAGGAGTTGTCGCATGACGACCGCCGCTCAGCCTCAGGGCTACTGGCCCGATTACCTGCCGCGTAACCTGCACTACCCGCCCGTGACCGCGGCCGACCTGCACGCCTCGACCCCGGCGCTGTACGGCGACCGCGTGGCGCTGGTCGACGGTGACGAGAGCTTCACGTTCACGCAGATGCATGAGGAGGCCTGCCGCATCGCGAACGGCCTGCGTGCCGCGGGTATCGGCGACGGCGACGTGTGCGTGCTGCACATGCCCAACGGCCTGTGGTTCTTGCCCGCCTACTTCGGCATCCTCCTCGCGGGCGCCTCCGTGACCCCGACGAACCCCCTCTCTCCGGTGGCGTCGCTCAAGGCCCAGATCGCGGAGACGGGCGCGAAAGCCGGTCTGTCGCACCCCGATTACGTGACCAACCTCGCCTCCGCCGCCGAAAGCAGCGCGCTGACGACCATCGTCGCGGTCGAGGGCTCGGCTGCGGCTCCCGTGACTGTAGAGAGGCTGCCGGAGGGCGTGACGAGTCTGGCCGATTTCGTTGCGGGACAACCTGCGACGCGCCCCGAGAGCAACGTGACCTCTGAGGACGTCGCTCACCTCGCCTACACCGGTGGCACCACCGGCTTTCCGAAGGCCGTGCGCGTGCTGCACCGCAACGTCGTCGCCAACGTCACGCAGATGGTCGGCTGGCGGGCGGGCCACAGCATCGCCTCCGACGAGGCGGGGCAGTGCACGCTCAGTATCTTCACCGGGAGGCCCGACGTGGGCGTCACGCCTGGTGATGCGGTGTCGATCGTCGTCGGTCCGCTGTACCACGCGCACGCGCTCATCAACGCGAACTTCCTCAGCTTCGCGGGTGCCCGCCTCGTGATCCTCGGCCGGTTCTCGCCCGCGCTGCTGCTCGAGACGATCGAGCGCGAGAAGGCGACGTACGTCACCGGCAGCCCCGCCATGTGGCACGCCCTGCTGAACAGCCCCGACGCCAAGACTCGCGACCTCAGTTCGCTGCGTGTGCTCTCCTCCGGCGCGGCCCCGATCGACCCGCCGACGCTCGACAAGATGCACCGCATGGCCCCGAACGCCGCCATCGTCGAGGGCTACGGCCTCACCGAGGGCACGTGCGTCGTTACGGCAGGAACCGTCGACCCCGCCGGCATCAGCAAGGTCGGCAGCGTCGGAGTTCCGTTGCACGACACCATCGTCGAGATTCGCGGCCCGGAGGGCGAGGCCCTGCCCGTGGGGGAGCGCGGCGAAATCTGGATCAAGGGCCCCCAGGTGACCGGCGGTTACCTCGACCGACCCGACGCCACGGCCGAGCAGTACATCGACGGGTGGCTCGCCACCGGCGACATCGCCTACTACGACGAAGACGGCTTCCTGTTCATCTGCGACAGGGCCAAGGACATGCTCATCTACAAGGGCTACAACGTGTACCCGCGCGAGCTCGAGAACATCCTCGTCGACCACCCCTCCGTCTCGTCGGCCGCTGTCGTCGGCCGCGATGTCGCCGAGATCGGGCAGGAGCCGGTCGCGTTCGTCGTGCCCGAACCGGGGCAGACCGTCGATCCCGCCGCGCTCATGGCGTTCGTCGCCGAGCGGGTGCTGCCGTACCAGAAGGTGCGCGACGTGGTCGTCGTCGACGCACTGCCAGGCACCGGCGCCGGAAAGATCCTCAAGAACGAACTGCGCGACCGCATCAACGCCAGCGCCTGACCGCCCTCACTCACCAGACTTCAGGAGTTTTCCCATGCGCGACGCAGTGATCGTCGATGCCGTCCGTGCCCCCATCGGCAAGCGGAAGGGCTCATACTCTGACATCCACCCCGGCGACCTCTCCGCCCACGTGCTCACCGCCCTGGCCGAGCGCACCCAGCTCGACCCCTCCGTCGTCGACGACGTGATCTGGGGCTGTGTCAGCCAGGTCGGCGACCAGTCGGGCAGCATCGGCCGCGTCGGCGTGCTCGCCGCAGGCTGGCCCGAGTCGGTGCCGAGCACGGTCGTCGACCGCCGCTGCGGATCGAGCCAGCAGGCCGTCATGTTCGCCGCCGCCGGGGTCATGGCCGGACACTACGACGTGGCCGTCGCCGGAGGCGTGGAGTCGATGACCCGCGTGCCGATGGGCTCCAACCGCCTCGACGGCATGCCGTACTCGCAGAGCGTGCTCGACCGCTACGGCGTCAACGGGTTCAGCCAGGGCCTCGGTGCCGAGATGATGGCCGAGAAGTGGGGCTTCTCGCGGGAGCGGCTCGACGAGTACTCGGCCCGGTCGCACGAGCGCACCGCCACTGCCATCGACAGTGGCGCGTTCGACGGGCAGCTCGCCCCGCTCGCCGGCCTCACCGCCGACGAGGGGCTGCGCCGCGGCTCCTCGGTGGAGTCGCTCTCCGGGCTCAAGACGGTGTTCAAGGAAGACGGAGTCATCACCGCCGGCAACTCCTCCCAGATCTCCGACGGAGCGGGCGCGCTGCTCGTCACGTCGAGCGAGACCGCCGCGAAGTACGGCTGGACCCCGATGGCCCGTATCCACACCTCGTCGCTGGCCGGCGACGACCCGGTGATGATGCTGTCGGCCCCGATCAAGGCGACCCAGAAGGCCCTCGAGCGCTCGGGTCTGTCGATCGAGGACATCGGCGCGTACGAGGTCAACGAGGCTTTCGCGCCCGTGCCGCTGGCCTGGCAGGCCGAGATCGGCGGAACCGACGAACGCCTCAACCCCCTCGGTGGCGCCATCGCCGTGGGCCACCCGCTCGGCGGTTCCGGCGCCATCCTCATGACCCGTCTCGTGCACCACATGCGCGACAACGGCATCCGCTACGGCCTGCAGACCATGTGCGAGGCCGGCGGCCTGGCCAACGCCACGATCCTCGAACTCCTCTGACCCGGGGGGGATTGTCGCCCGAGCCTGTGCGCCTAGGTGTTCCCCGCCCGCCGAATGATTCGCCTCCGGGCATCACTCTCACTCGACAGACTTGGGGCGCTGCCCCGTACGAAAGGAATCCAACCGTGAAGCTCGACGGACTTACCACTGCTGTGACCGGGGGCGCCTCCGGCCTGGGGCTCGCAACCGTTCGCCGACTCATCAACGCGGGAGGCAAGGTCACGATCATCGACCTGCCGACCTCTGACGGTGAGAACGTCGCGGCCGAGCTGGGACCGAAGGCGACGTTCGCGGCCGCCGACGTGACCGACCCGGAGCAGTTCGCGGCGGCGCTCGACGTGGCTGTCGCTCAGTCTGACGGGGCTGCCCAGAGCGGCCTGCGCGGACTCGTGCACTGTGCGGGCGCTGGTCGCAAGATGCGGATCCTCGAGAAGGACGGCTCGGCGGGCTCGCTCGAAGACTTCGAGTTCGTCATCAAGCTCAACCTCATCGGCTCGTTCAACGCGCTGCGTCTCGGCGCGGAGCGGATGGCGCGCAACGAGGCTGTCGACGGCGAGCGCGGCGCGATCGTGATGACTGCGTCGGTGGCGGCGTTCGAGGGCCAGATCGGCCAGATCAACTACACGGCCGCCAAGGCGGGCATCGTCGGCATGACGATCACCGCTGCCCGTGACCTGGCCAGCAAGAACATCCGCGTGTGCACGATCGCCCCCGGCATCATGGACACCCCGCTGCTGGCCCGCCTGCGCGAAGACGTGCGCGCGTCGCTCGAAGCCACCGTGCCGAACCCCTCCCGCCTGGGCAGCACCGACGAATTCGGTCACCTCGCAGCGACGATCCTGGAGAACGGCTACCTCAACGGAGAAACGATCCGCCTGGACGGCGCGATCCGAATGGCCCCCCGCTGACGGCCCCAGAGCGACCGGCCCGAGTCGGTGTGGAGGAGTCCCGTGGCGCGGCACACTCCCTGTCCCGTGGCACAGCGCTGGGAGACGCGTTTGTGCTGGTACATGTGCCACGGGACCCGCGCCCGAGTAGGCGACTCCTCGGCGTCGGCTACCCAGCCGGGGTGCCGTGGCACATGAGATCCCGCACGTCAGGCACTCCCTGGAGTGCCACGGCACGGGGCGAGCCTCCCGTTCTCCGGCGGAGATACGGCACGGCACGGGGCGTGCCTCAAGGGGCGTGCCTCCCGTCGCCGCCGGCGGTGTCACTCCGGTGACGCGAGTTCGCCTGCTACTTCCACTAGCACGCGGCCGGCGGTGCTGAGGGAGTCGGGGTCGTAGACGAGGCCGAAGGGGCGGCTCAGCGATGGGCTCAGAGCCCGCACCGCCACTCCGGCCTCGCGTGCGTGTTCGGCGACGGAGCGTTCGAGGAACGTGCCGCCCACCCCCTCCACGACGAGGGGAAGCAGGGTCTCGCGCTGCTCGACGGTCGCTGCGGGTGTGTAGGTCTTGCCCGCGCGGCTGAGTTGGCTTTCGATCTCCCCTGCGTGGCTGCCTCCACGCGGCACGAAGACCATCGGGATGTCGGGAACTTCGTCCCATCCGATGGGGTTGTGGTCGGGCAGCAGGTCGGCGTAGGCGGCGGGCACTGACAGCCAGAAGTCCTGGCGACCGAGCGGCAGCACGGTGAGGCCGAGCACCGAGAAATCGAGGCCGTGGGCGTTGCGCTCGGGGTCATCGATGGGCAGGTGGATCGCGACGACCTCGACGTGTCCGTCACGCAGCAGAGTGGTGGCGGTGGTCTCGTCGCGCAGCTCCTCCACCGAGATCCGTACGCGGGGCAGGCGCTGCCGTACGCGTGCGACGATCTGGCTCATCAGCCCCGCCGCGAGCGCTGGGAACACCGCGATCTGCAGCATGCCTCGGCTGGCCTCCTCGTCCTCGTGTACCGCCCCTTCGGCGGCCGCGATCTCACGCAGCACCTGACGTGCGGGGCCGACGAGCGCGTGCCCTGCGGAGGTGAGCGCCATGCCCCGCCCGATGCGGTGGAACAGCCCGACACCCATCTCCCGCTCGAGTGCCTTGATGGCCTGGGAGATGGTCGGTTGCGTGATTCCGAGAGCGTGCGCGGCCGCGTGAATGCTGCCGTTGTCGCGCACGGCGAGGAAGTACTCCAGGTGGTGCACGTCCATGCGCAGAGCGTAGTGGCCGAACTGCGACTGCGCGCTCTGCGCGAAGAGCCCTCTGACCGGGCAAGAAGTGAACTATTCCTATCCGGGTAACAAGGGGTAGGTCAATAAGTATTGGAACAAAGGTAATCGCGCACGGCACAGTTCTTCTCAGGCTTCCACCAAGCCCCGTCGTCAGGCGGACCGACGAACGATTGGTGGTCTCGATGAGGAGACGACAACTACTCACGGCAACCGGGGCGCTGGTATTGGGCGCGACCCTGGCCGCCTGCGGCACCTCGAAGGGCGCCGTGTACAAGGACGGCCAGCTCGAGATGGCCGTGATCGCCACCTACGGCACCGGCACCTCGACCTACGCCGACATGGCGGCCGTGGCCAACACGCTGACCAACGAGAAAGACCTCAACACCCGGATCATCACCTCCGACACGGCGATCGGCCGGATGACGCCGCTGCGCAAGGGGCAGGCCACGTTCGCCCGCACCGGCGACGAGTACATCTTCGCGTTCGAGGGTGACTACGACTTCGCTGCGAAGACATGGGGGCCGCAGCCCGTGCGAGTCGTGTGGGGGCCGACCGGGCCGCACGGCATGCTCGTGAAGGCGAACTCCGGCATCGTCAACCCCGAAGACCTCAAGGGCAAGAAGGTTCCGAGGGTCACCGCCAACCCCTCGGTCAACAACAAGCTCCAGGCGTTTCTCCACGCCGGTGGACTGACCTGGGACGATGTCGAGCCCGTCGCGATCGGATACGGCGAGCAGGCCGAGGCGCTCAAGGCCGGCAAGATCGACGTGCTCTTCCAGCAGGTCTACGGTTCGTCGCTGTTCGAGCTTGAGAGCTCCACGCCGGTGCGCTGGATGACGCTCGACAAGGGTGACGAGAAAGCGATCCAGGAGATCGCGCCCTCTGTGCACCTGGCCGACTTCGGCAAGGCGCCCGGCCAGAAGGAGGGCGAGCAGCAGCTCGGCATGATCTACGCCGTGCCCGTGGTCACGTACGCCGAGACGCCGGAGGAGATCGCGTACGCCCTGGCCCGCGACTTCGTCGACACGTACCCGAAGTACAAGGACGCCACCGCCACGACCCAGGGCTGGTCTATCGACGCGTCGATGACCACCCCGGTCGAGGTGCCCTTCCACGACGGGATGATCCGCCTCCTCAAGGAGAAGAACCACTGGCCCGCGCAGGCCCAGGCCAAGCAGGACGAGCTGCTCGCCCGTGAGGGCAAGCTCGCCGAGGGCTGGGAGTCGCTCGGCGACATCCCGGACGACCAGGTGCCGACCGCGTGGGCGGCGTGGAAGAAGGAGCACCTCGATGGCTGACAACGTCGACCGCAGCGGCGCCACGAGAACGACCCTGCACAACACTCCTGGCCACACCCCAGCGAACCCGCCCACGGGCCCCGCGAACCCGGTCCGTGAGCGGTTCTGGCGCGGTGTGACCGTGGTGATGACGCTCATCGGGCTGGCGCTGGTGGCGAGCCACGTGTTCCTGTGGAACCCGTTCGGCGAGCCGATGCTCCGCAACGAATTCCTCTACTACCTGCTCGCCAGCTTCGGCTCGCTGGTGTTCGTGCTGTTCCGAGTGCGCAAGGTGAAGCACGAAGATGTCGAGGATGCCGTCAAGGACGTGCTCGAGACCAGCCCCGCCGACCTGACCCGGTTTCAGGTGCCGTGGTACGACGCGCTGCTCTTCGCAGGCAGCGTCGGCATCAACGTGTACTTCGCGCAGAACGCCGAGAACATCGCCAACCTCGGCTGGGACTACGCGGCGCCCACGGTGCCGCTCGTGCTCAGCTACCTGCTCTGGGCCTTCACCATCGAGGCGCTGCGTCGCACGGCCGGGCTCATCGTGGCGTGCATCGCGCTGGCGTTCTCGCTCTACCCGATGATCGCGGGCTCGGTGCCGATCTCGTTCCTGCAAGGGATCCAGTTCGACTCCAACGGTGCAGCGATGATGCACGCGCTCGGCGCCGACAGCATCCTCGGCCTCCCGTTGCAGACCGCGGGCGCGATTCTCGTGGGCTTCCTCTTCTTCGGAGTCGTGCTGCAGCACACCGGCGGTGCCGACTTCTTCGTCGACCTGGCCCGCTCCGCCTTCGGTCGCGCCCGCGGCGGATCGGCGAAGGTGGCCGTGGCCAGCTCCGCGTTCATGGGCATGATGAGCGGCTCGGCCGTCTCCAACGTGCTCACGACCGGCCCCATGACGATCCCGGCGATGAAGAAGGCCGGATATCCGGCCAAGTACGCCGCGGGCATCGAGGCGACGGCCGCGACCGGCGGCTCGATCACCCCGCCGATCATGGGCACCGCCGCGTTCCTCATGGTCTCGTTTCTCGGTATCCCGTACGCGGAGATCGCGATCGCGGCGTCGATCCCTGCGTTCCTGTACTACCTCGGCATTTTCACGCAGGTCGACGCCTACGCAGCCAAGAGCGGACTCAAGGGTGAGGCGCGGCACCTGCTGCCCAAGCTGGTCCCCACGACGATCGCCGGCTGGCCGTACCTGCTGGCCATCGTGGTACTGACCTACCTGCTGGTCGTGGAGCAGGACGAGGCGCAGGCACCGTTCATCACGGTCGTGATGATGCTCGTGCTCGCGTTCATCCTGCCGAAGAACCGCCTGACGATCCGCGGGCTGCGCAACATCATCGTCGACACCGGCCGCAACATCGCCGAGATCATCGGCATCATCGCGGGCGTCGGCCTCATCGTCGGCGGACTGTCGATGTCGGGCGTCTCGCTCTCGCTGGCTCGCGAGCTCGTCGCCGCCGTGGGCGAGAACGTGCTGCTCATCCTCATCGCCGGTGCGATCACGTGCTTCATCCTCGGCATGGGCATGACGGTTTCGGCCGTCTACGTCTTCCTTGCGATCGTCATGGCCCCGGCCCTGGTCGCGCTCGGCGTCAACGCGGTGGCCGCGCACCTGTTCGTCATCTACTGGGCCGCGGCCTCGTACATCACGCCACCGGTCGCCATCGCAGCGTTCGCGGCAGCAGGCATCGCCCGAACATCGCCGATGGCAACCGGATTCACGGCGATGAAGCTCGGCGCGGTCAAGTACGTCATCCCGTTCTGCTTCGCGCTCAACCCCGCCCTCGTGGCGCAGGCCTCGGCCGGTGAGGTCGCGCTGGCGTTCGTGCTGTCGATCTTCGGGGTCTTCTTCATGGCAGCCGGATTCGAGGGCTGGGCGCCGCTGATCGAGCGCCGCATGGGCCTGATCTCCCGCGTGATCGCGGTGCTCGCCGGTCTTGCGCTGCTCGCTCCCGAGACGTACAGCACCGTCGCCGGATTCGCCGTTGCGGCCCTGCTGGGCGCGTGGCTGCGGTTCCGCGGAGACGGCACGGTGACGCCTCCGCCCTCCGCCGACGAGCCTCAGCTCGCCGAGACCGGAGCCGCCTGATGCGCGTCGAAAAGCTCACGACCCTGCGCGAGGCGATAGCCGAGCATGTCGCGGACGGGATGGTGGTGGCCCTCGAGGGCTTCGGCCACCTCATCCCGTTCGCGGCGGGGCACGAGATCATCCGCCAGGGGCGGCGCAACCTGACGGTCTGCCGCATGACGCCCGACATCATCACCGACCAACTCCTCGCCGCCGGGTGTGTGAGCAAGCTCGTCGCCTCGTTCTTCGCGAGCGGGTCGGCAGGGTCGCTGTACGAGATCCGGCGCCGGGTGCAGCACCACGACCCGGAGCCCCTCGAAGTGGAGGAGTACAGCCACTACGGCATGTACTGCCGATACCAGGCCGGAGCTTCGGCGCTGCCGTTCTACCCGCTGCGCTCGTACGTGGGCAGCGACCTGCCCGAACTCAACCCGCGCATCCGCATGGTCGAGAGTCCGTACGGCGAGGGCTCGGTGTACGTCGTGCCTGCGCTCAACCCTGACGTGACGATCGTGCACGCCCAACGCGCCGACGTGCTCGGCAACGTGCAGATCTGGGGCATCACGGGCGCGCAGCAGGAAGCCGCGTATGCGGCCACCAAGGTGATCGTGACGGTGGAGGAGATCGTGCCGGTCGAGGTGATCCGCGCCGACCCCAATCGCACGCTCATCCCCGCTCACGCGGTGGATGCTGTGGTACACGTGCCTCGCGGCGCCCACCCCTCCTACGCGCAGGGGCATTACGACCGCGACTCGGCCTTCTACCGCGAGTGGACCCCGATCAGTGCCGATCCCCAGCGGATCCGCGCCTGGATCGACGAATGGGTACGCGGCACCGCCGACCACGCGGAGTACGTGGCCAAGCTCGGCGAGGCCCGCTGGGACGGCCTGGTGGTCGCCTCCGCACCGTCGGGCGAGATCGACTACGGAAGGAGGCGCCATGCCGGCTGATTCTGTGGACGTGGCCCCGGTGCTGCCGGGCGAATCGGACGTGCCGCTGACGAGCACCGAATTCCTCGCGGCTGTGGCGGCGCGCGAACTGCAGGGCGTGACGCGGATCTTCGCGGGGGTGGGGCTGCCGACTCTCGCCGTCGATCTGGCCAAACGCACGGTGAACCCGTACGTCGAGCTGGTCTACGAGTCGGGTGTCGTCGGTGCGCACCCGGAGGCGATGGCCGAGGGCATCGCCGACTCGGTGCTCGTCTCCGGGGCGGAGTCGGTGCTGTCGATGCAGGCCCTGTTCGGGTACGTGCTGCAGCGCGGCAACGTCGACGTCGGCTTTCTCGGTGCCGCCCAGGTCGACCGGGTCGGCAATATCAACACGTCGTTCATCGGCGACTGGCGTAAGCCGAAGGTGCGGCTGCCCGGCTCCGGGGGAGCGGCCGACATCATCGCGAGTGCCCACGAGATCATCGTCGTGCTGCGACGTCACGACCCCGGTGCCTTGCCGGATCAGGTCGAGTTCTGCACGTCGCCGAGCCCTGTGCGTGCGCGGGAGGTGGCGGGCGCGATGCAGCCGGCCGGGTTCGGGGTTAGCACGGTGATCACGCCGCTCGGCATCCTGCGCCGGGCCGACCGGTTCGGCGACCTCGAACTCGCACAAGTGCACCCCGGCGTCTCGATCGAGCAGGTGCAGGAGGCGACCGGCTGGGACCTCGCGGTGCGAGACGACATTTCGGTCACGCCCCGGCCGACGCTCGAAGACGTGCGGCTGCTGCGCGAGGAGATCGACACGGTCCGGCTCTACCTGAGGTGACCATGCACCGGAACTCACGGCCCGCAGCGGGGCGAGGAGCGTACTTCGCGCTCCTCGCCTCCACGACCCTCGGCACGGTCTCGAGCACGATCATGAGTTCGCCGATCAACGAGATCGCCGACACTCTCGGCGCGGGGCCGCAGGAGATCGTGCTCGCGGTGAGTTCGTTCACGGTGGCGATGGTCGTGTGTGCGCCGTTCTCGGGATGGCTTTCCGATCGGATCGGGCCGACGAGGTTTCTGCTCGGCGCACTCGTACTCATGGTCGTGGCTCAGTTGGGGGCGGCGCTGGCTCCGTCGCTGTGGGTGATGATCGCAATGCGTGCCCTGCAGGGTGTTGCGTGTTCGGGTATCCCGCCCGCGGTGCAGCAGGGACTCACGGGCTTCTGGCCCGAGCGCAAACACCAGACGATGGGCGCGTGGGCGTCGGCTATCGGCATCGGTCAGGCCATCGGGCCTCCGACGGGCGGCCTCATCGCTGACCTGCTCGGCTGGCGTGCGGTCTTCGGTGTGCACGCCGGCATCTGTGCGCTGGTCGGGCTGGCTGTGTGGCGGTTCATCCCGCGGATGCCCCCGGGCGGTTCGCCGATGGACCTTGGCGGAATGGCGCAGATCGTCGCCGCTGCGGGGTGCCTCGTCACCGGCGTCACGTGGGCGGGCCAGGGCGGTTCGCTGGTGGGAGCGGGGGCGCTCGTGGCTCTCGGAGCTGCAGTGCTCGCATGGGCGCTGCGGCCGAAGCGTCGCCGCGGCCGCCTTGTTCCCGCGGGGGTGCTCACCGAACCGAACTTCGTCGTTGGCACGATGGCGGCGTCGACGGGCATGGCCGTCATGGGCATCACGATGGTGAGCGTGCCGCTGTTCCTCGGCCGTGAGGTGGGCCTGACCCCAGCGACCATCGGCGCGACCACGTTCGCCGTCGCAGCGGGCATGGCGTTGTTCGGGCCGGTCGCGGTGCGTATCGCGGCCAGGTTCGGCACGAGTGCAGCCCTCGGAGGCGGCCTGCTCATGCTCGTAGCGGCACCGCTGGCCGTGGGCTGGCTGGAGACCGTGAACCAGACCCCCTCCGTGGTGTGGCCGATGATCGCAGTGCTGGTCGTCGTGGGTTTCGGCATCTCCGCGGTGCAGAGCATGTCGGCGGTGGTACTCCTGGGGGCAGAAGGCGGCAGAGGCGGCCTTTCGTTGGGCCTGCACCACATGGGCCGATTCGGCGGCCTGGCCCTGGGCTACGCCTGGCTCTCCACGGCCTACGCCTTCGGCTCCCCGCTGGCAGTACACGCAGGCTCGGCCCTGGCAGCAACGACGACCCTTGCATTGGCACTGATACTGCGCCGCCGCGGTGCGACGCACCCGTAAGGGAGCTGATGGCCTGGGGAGTCACCCCTAATGACTCCGAGAGGGGTAGTCGAGGTGTCTACGGCTGGTTGCGGTCTTCCACTCCTACTACTCGGAGGAACGCCTCCGCGGCTGGGCTGAGGGGGCCGGAGCGGAAGAGCACTCCCGCTGTGCGTTCGATTTTCGGGTCGAGTTCGCGCATGACCAGGTCGCCCAGTTCGCGCTCGGCCAGGGCGCGGGGCAGCACGGTGGCTCCGACTCCCAGGCGCACGAGGTCCCAGGTCATCTGACGGTGGGACGAGAGGACGGCGACGTTGGAGCCCGACGTGATGACGCCGAGGTCGAGCAGCATCCGGCGTTGGGTCGAGGATTCGAGCACGAGCGGGATGCGGCCCAGCTCGTCACGCGGCACCGGGTCGGGTAGTGCGGCGGCCAGTTCGGGAGGGAGGACGACGACGCTGGTCTTGGTCCACAGCTCCCTCACCTGCAGCGACGCTGCGTTGACCGGCAGGTTCACGAAACCGAGTTCTGCCCGACCGTGGCGCACGGCGTTGACGATGTCTTCGGGACTGCCCGGGTTGGTGACCACGATCATCACGCCGGGGTGCCGCCGCCGGAACGCCGCCATGTGGCCGGGGAGACGGTCGAGGGAGAGGGCCGACACCGATGCGATGGCCAGACGGCCCGCTTCGAGCGAGCGCACCGCAGCGACCCGGTCTTTCGCCCGCTGCGCCTGCCGCAGGGCTCGCCGGGCGCGCACCTCCAACTCGGCGCCCGCAGCCGTGAGCACCATCTGCCGGTCGACACGGTCGAACAGATCGACGTCGAGTTCGCGCTCCAGCCCCCGGATCGCCTGCGACAGCGACGGCTGCGAGATGTAAAGCGCGTTGGCGGCCTTAGTCACCCCGCCGTGGTCGATCACGGCGACGAAGTACTCGGCCAGCCGCAGGTCCATGGCGGGAATCTACCCTGCGGGGGTTCCCCAGGCGTCTTGCTCGAAGCCCCTGGGTGAGCCCGCAACCGCACTGTGACCTGCTGCGCGCCGGAGGGATGCGCGCCTGCGCGTCACCGCCTCCCGAAGCGGAGTGACTGGAAGGATTGGCCTCGGCGAAGGGTTGTAGAGGTCGATGTCTCAGTCTCCGTTCATGATGATGCGGTCGATGTCCCGGGATTCGATGAAGGGGCAGCGGCTGAAGCCCGGCACCACGAAGCGGGTGCTGGCGTACGCGCACGCCTACCGCGGGCTCATCAACGTCTTTCTCGTGATCGTCACGATCTCGTCGCTGCTCGTGGTGGCGACTCCGTTGCTGCTCAAGCAGATCGTCGACGACGGCGTGCTCCAGGGTGATTCGGGCCTGGTGGTGCGGCTTGCGCTGCTCGTGGCTCTGATCGCGGTGCTCGACACCGTGCTCGGCGTGGCCCTGCGCTGGTGTTCGTCGCGCATCGGCGAGGGCCTCATCTACGACCTGCGCACCCAGGTGTTCGGGCACGTGCTCGACCAGCCGATCGCGTTCTTCACCCGCGCGCAGACCGGAGCCCTGGTCAGCCGACTCAACAGCGACGTCATCGGAGCGCAGCAGGCGTTCACCTCCGTGCTCGCGGGGGCGGTGAGCAACGTGCTGACACTGGTCGCCATCCTCGTCGCGATGTTCAGCCTCTCGTGGCAGTTGACGCTGGCGTCGCTCGTGCTCGTGCCGTTCTTCCTGTTCGCGGCCAAGGTCATGGGGCGGCGCCTGTCGGGGCTGACGCGCGATTCGATGAACCTCAACGCCGACCTCGGCAGCCGCATGACCGAGCGCTTCAACGTGGCCGGCGCGTTGCTGGTCAAGCTCTTCGGCGACCCGGATGCCGAGCGCGCCCAGTACGCGCAGCGAGCCGGTGCTGTGCGCGACATCGGCGTGAAGATCGCGATGAACCGCGTCGTCTTTCTCAACCTCCTCACACTCGTCGCTGCGCTGGCCACGGCAATGGTCTACGGGGCTGGAGGCGTGCTCGCCATCCAGGGCACGCTCACCGTCGGAACCCTGCTGGCCCTGGTCGCGCTGCTGGGCCGGCTGTACGGCCCGCTCACGGCCATCTCCAACGTGCGTGTCGACGTGATGACCGCTCTGGTGAGCTTCGAGCGGGTCTTCGAGGTGCTCGACCTGCCGCCCCTCATCACCGAGGCCGCAGACCCGAAACGCCTGCCCGCACACGAGCCCGTGGGCGTGGAGTTCGAGAACGTCGCCTTCGCCTACCCCAGCGCCGACGAGGTATCGCTCGCCTCGCTGGAGGCGACCGCCTCCGGAGACCGCAGCGGCGGCGCCCTCGTGCTCCACGACGTGTCGTTCACCGCCACTCCCGGCATGCATGTCGCCCTAGTCGGCCCGAGCGGCGCGGGCAAGACCACGATCACCAGCCTCGTCGCGCGACTGTACGACCCGACCTCCGGCGCGGTGCGGCTCGGCGGCATCGACGCGCGTGAACTGGCGCTCGGTTCGCTGCGGGAGAACGTCGGTGTCGTGACGCAGGAGGCCCACCTCTTCCACGACACGATCGCCGCCAACCTGCGCTACGCCCGTCCCGAGGCCACCGACGCCGAACTCACCGAGGCGCTCCAGGCGGCGCAGGTGTGGGACTTGGTGCAGCGCCTGCCCGAGGGCCTCGACACGGTCGTCGGCGACCGCGGACACCGCCTCTCCGGAGGCGAGAAGCAGCGCCTCGCCATCGCCCGCCTCCTGCTGAAAGGCCCGGGCCTCGTGGTGCTCGACGAGGCGACCGCGCACCTCGACAGCGAATCCGAGGTCGCGGTGCAGAAGGCCCTCGACACAGCACTCGCCGGCCGCACGGCCCTCGTTATCGCGCACCGCCTCTCGACCATTCGGGGCGCCGACCGCATCCTCGTCATCGACGGTGGGCGCGTCGTCGAGTCGGGTCGCCACGAAGAACTCCTCGCGGCCGAGGGGCTCTACGCCGATCTGTACGAGACGCAGTTTCGCGACGACACGGTGACAGCGGAGCACTGAGGCGGTACCCGAGCTGTTCACCTGCCGCGCGTACGGTCGTGTAGACAACGTGACGTTCGGGGGTGGCGTCGGGTACGCCGGGGCGCATTGGTGCCTATGAGTCGAGGAGAACCATGCGTCAGCGAACCGCGGGCGAAATCGCGCGAGCCGTACGTGACGGGCGGGTCACCGCCGAGGCGGTGGTGCGAGAGAGCTCGACCGCATCGCTGCCCGTGACCACCGGATCCGCGGGTTCATCGCGGTCTTCCGTGACGACGCCTTAAGGGCTGCAACGGCTCTCGACCGGAGAGGTGCCGACGGGCCGCTGGCGGGAGTGCCGGTCGCCGTGAAGGGCGACATCGACGTGGCCGGTCACGTCACCACCTTCGGGGGTCGCGGATTCTCGACTCCTGCCGCGCGCGACAGCGATGTGGTGGCCCGTCTCCGCGCAGCCGGAGCCGTGATCGTCGGCTCGGCGGCCATGCCCGAATCGCTGCTGCCGTACACCGAATCAACGCGCTACGGCGTCACCGAGAACCCGGCTGCGCCTGGCCGCACCGTAGGCGGAAGCAGCGGAGGCTCGGCCGCGGTCGTCGCCGCGGGAATGGTGCCGGTGGCGATCGGTGAGGACGTCGCAGGCTCGATCCGCATCCCCGCCTCCTGCGCGGGAGTGGTGGGGTTGCTGCCGACACCCGGCCGGATCCCGGGCGGGCCGGGGCCTGAGCTGTTCGCCGGGTCGCGCGTGCTCGGCCCCATCACGACCACAGCGGCCGACGCCGCGCTGGTGCTCGACGCCATCGGAGGCGTCCGTCCCGAAGAAACGGCAACCTCAGCGGACCCGCATGCGTCGCCGACCGATGCACCGCGCCTGCGCATCGGCTGGACGTTGCGCAGCCCCGACCGCACTGTCCGCGTCGCTCGCGAGGTCGCGGAGGCGACGCGCGCGATGGCCGCTCGACTCGCCGCCCTCGGCCATGACGTGTGCGAGGTCGACGTGCGCTGGCCGGAGTGCGGCGCCGTCGCGTACACGCGTTTCTACGAGGGCATGCGTGACCTCACGCGCGCCGCCGAACACCCGCAGCGCCTGGAACTGCTCACCCGCCAGCTCGGTTGGCTGGCGCCGCCGAAGCGCGTCGCCGCGCGTCTGCGGCGTCGCGTGGCACCGGCACGAACAGCGCTGGAGGCGGAGTTCGACAGGTTCGACGGTCTCGACCTGCTCCTCACACCGACGCTCGCGATCACGGTGCCGCCGCACGGTGGCCTGCGCACCGACCCGGTGACGAGGTTCAGACGGGTGCAGCGGCTCGTGGCGTTCACCCATCCGCTCAACGTGACGGGACACCCGGCGGTGAGCATCCCCGCAGGTCACACAAAGCAGGGGTGGCCCATCGGCGCGCAGCTCATCGCGCGCCTGGGCCGCGACGACACAGCCCTGCGTGTAGCAGCCGAGGTGCTGGGCGAGCCGGCCTCACACGACGGGTAGAGGGGCGCCGGAGTGGAACAGGTCGTCCATCTCGTCGTTGCTGCGCCGCACGATCCGGTACATCGCAGCCGCAGCAGCCTCTCCGTCTCCGCGCTGGATGGCGTCGGCGACATCGACGTGGTCCTGCAACGCCGCCTGTTCTGGAAACTGCGGCACCAGCCCGTACCGCACACGCCCGGCGAGGATTTCGGTGACCGTCGAACCCAAGTAACTGAACATCGTGTTGCCAGAGATCGCGAGCAGCTTCTCGTGGAATTCGACGTCGACCACGAGAAACTCTTCGGCATGTCCGTTCTGGCCGGCGGCGTAGAGACGCCGGGCGAGGTCCACCAATTCGGTCTTCTCCGCTGAGCTGGCGCGTCCGGCCGCGAGGCGCGCGGCGGTCGGTTCGACGGCTTCGCGCAGTTCGGTGAGCGCATGCAACTGGTCGGCCCGCTCACGCCCGGCCAGTCGCCAGCGGATGAGAGTGGGGTCGAACAGATTCCAATGCTCTTGAGACATCACGACGGTGCCGACCCTGCGCTTCGACCGCACCAGCCCCATGGCGGTCAGCACCCGCAGCGCCTCACGGACTACCGGGCGCGAGACCTCGAGCGTCTCACTGAGCGCATCGATCGAGAGCCGATCGCCGGGCCGGAGGCGGCCCGAGGCGATGTCGTTGCCGAGGCTGTCGAGCACCCGCTGGTGCAAGTCGCCTACGAGTGGCGAGGCCACGGCGCCCCCTTCTTGTAGCCCGCGTCGGTCTGGTCATGACCGACAGATTCCGCACCGTAATGCAACAAGCGCGTGCCATTCGATACCAGCATGCCCCGTGAGGCGCCCCCACCAGAGGCCACCACCCACTCGAAGAAATGGAAGATCTGCTGTTCACCCGTGTAGCAACGAGATTCCTCGACATCTGTGCGGCGTGACGTGGCACACCGTTGATTCGTCTGCCTTATGGCCTTACTCTCGCGCCATCGGGCCGATGCGCAGCGTTGGTTCGCCCCCGCCTGGCACGAAGGAGTGTCGGCAGCACAGTGGAGGTCTTCATGCGTCATTCTTTCGCCCTGAGTGCGTCGCTCGCGATGGTCGCCACCCTCGGTCTCGCAGCCTGTGGTGGGGGTGGTGACACCGGCTCCGGGGGAGCCACCGGAGGCGGCGGAGGCGGCACCGTTCGGGTCACGCTCGCGAACCACGTGTGGACCGACAACATCAAGAAGGCCCTTCCCGAATTCGAGCAGGCGTCGGGCGTCAAGGTCGAGCTCACGCAGCTCGGCGAAGACCAGCTCTCCGACCAGTACAACGTCAAGCTCAACGCGGGCACCGACGAGATCGACGTGATGATGTACCGCCCGCTGCAGGAGGGCAAGCTCTTCGCGAAGAACGGCTACCTCGCCGACCTCACCGACAAGGTGAAGGGCGACTCCGAGTACGCGTGGGACGACTTCCAGGCCTCCCCGGTCTCGGCGACGAGCGACGAGGGCAAGATCATGGGCGTACCGCTCATCACCGAGCGTGAGGTGCTCTACTACCGCAAGGATCTGCTGAGCAAGTCGAACCTGCAGGTGCCCAAGACCCTCGACGAACTGAAGACCTCGGCCGCGAAGATCAAGGCCGACAACCCTGGCACCGCCGGGTTCGTGGCCCGCACCGCCAAGACCGCGGCTGTCACCCAGTTCTCGAGCTTCCTGTTCAGCTACGGCGGTGACTTCGTCAAGGACGGCAAGGCCGCCGTCAACACCCCGGAGGCGAAGCAGGCGTACGCGATGTACGGCGGCCTCATCAAGGACTCCGGCCCCGCGAACGTCAGCACCGACATGAGCTGGCCCGACTCGATGGCGATCTTCACCCAGGGCCAGGCCGGTTTCTACACCGAGGCCGACTCGCTCTACAAGAACGCCACCGACCCGGCCAAGTCGAAGGTCGCCGACAACGTCGGCTTCGCGGTCTTCCCCGCGGGCCCGGCCGGTTCGAAGCCGTACAACATCCCCTCGTGGGCGCTCGGCGTGAACGAGGCGACGAAGAACCAGGACAATGCCTGGGCCTTCATCAAGTGGGCCACGAGCAAGGAGCAGGTGCTCACGCAGCAGCAGGCGGGCGTGCCCGGCGCGCGGCAGTCGGCCTGGGACGACCCCAAGGGCATCGAGTCGTACCCCGCCGACCTTGCCGAGGCCATCAAGGCCAGCCAGGTCAGTGGCGTCGACCACGACCGCCCCGTCGTCGTGCAGGTCGCCAAGTCGCGCGAGATCGTCGGCGCCCCGATCGTCGACGCGATCACCGGCAAGGACTCCGCCGCCTCCGCCGACCAGGCACAAGAGGCGTTCCAGAAGTTCCTCGACGAAGAGAAGTGAGTCGTCGCCGGGGCGGCCTCGCCTGCGTTGCCGCCCCGGCCGGCTCCTCCCCGTGAGCCACTCCGACTCACGGCTTCCAGACCCCAGTCCGGCTTCAGATCCGTTACTCCCAGCGAGGACACATGACCACCACCGCGAGCGCGCTCAGTCGCAGCCCCGAGCGGCACGAGAAGAAGCAGTCGGGGCTCTCCCGCTGGGCCAACCGTCACGTCAAGTGGGTCTTCGCCGCACCCGCGATGGCGTTCGTGGCGGCGCTCATCGTCTTCCCGCTGATCTGGACGATCTATCTGTCGCTCACCGACGCCTCCGGCTCGGTGCGGGCAGACGCCGACTTCATCGGAGCCGGCAACTACATCGACATCCTCACCGACACCGAGCGGTTCTGGCCGGCGGTCGGGCGCACCGCGTCGTTCACCGGCGTGACGCTCGTGGCGCAGGTGGTGCTCGGCATGTGCATCGCGCTGCTGTTGTGGCGGCCCTTCCGCGGTGAGCGGTGGGTTCGGGTCGCGGTGCTGTTGCCGCTGGTCGCCACACCGGTGGCGGTCGGCATGATGTGGCGGCTCATCTTCGACCCCAACATCGGGTTCGCGAACCAGATGCTCGGCTGGGTCGGCATCCCGCCGCAGCCGTGGCTCGCGGGCGAGAACTCCGCGTTGTGGACCGTCATGTTCATCGACATCTGGCAGTGGACCCCGATGGTCGCGCTCATCCTCCTCGCCGGGCTCACCGCCCTGTCGGACGAGCCGCAAGAGGCCGCGATGATCGACGGTGCCAGCGGCTGGCAGCGGTTCTGGTACGTCACGCTGCCGCTGCTCATGCCCACCGTGATCGTGGCCGTGCTGCTGCGCGGCATCGATGCACTGAAGACCTTCGACATCCTGTACGCCACCAAAGGCAAGGGCGGCGGCTCGTACCACGAGGTCGAGACCCTCAACGTCTACGCCTACGGGCTCAGCTTCGACTACAACGAATACGCCCGCTCCTCGGCCGTGCTCGTCATCTTCTTCCTCATCATCGTGGGCGCGATGTTCTTGCTCACCCGCTCGAAGGGAGACCGCACATGAACACGGGCCGTCTCGGGCCGCTCCGCGCGACCCTCATCACGATCGTCGTCCTGTTCCTCACGGCCCCGCTCGTCTGGATGGTGCTGGCGTCTCTCAAGACGAACGTCGACATCTACGACTCGAGCAAGGCTCTGATCTTCACGCCGACGCTCGAGAACTACACGAACGTGCTGCAGCAGGCGAACTACGGGCAGTACATTCTCAACTCCGCCTGGGTCGCGGCGGCGGCCACGTTCTTGTCGCTGCTACTCGGAGTGCCGGCCGCGTACGCGATGTCGAAATTCGGCATGAAGCGCAGTGCCCTCGTCGTGCTGATGGCTCGCATCATCCCCGGTGTCTCGCTGCTGGTGCCCTGGTACTACGTGTTCTCGAACCTGCGGATGGTCGGCAGCTTCTCGGTGCTGATCCTCAGCCACATGTTCGTCTCGCTGCCGCTGATCGTGTACATCCTGATGGGCATCTTCGACGGGCACCCGAAAGAACTCGAAGAGGCCGCCATGGTCGACGGCCTCACCCCCATCGGCACGTTCCTGCGCATCTCTCTGCCGCTCGCGATGGGCGGCATCGCGACCGCGTCGATCCTGTCGTTCATCTTCAGCTGGAACAACTTCATGTTCGCGCTCGTGCTCTCGGGCCGAAGCACCAAGACGCTGCCCGTGGCGATCTTCGACTTCGTCGGGTACGCGAGCATCGACTGGGGCGGACTCATGGCCGCGGCCACCATCGTGACCCTGCCGATCATGGTCATCGCCCTGTTCACGCAGAAGTACATCGTCAGCGGACTCACCGCCGGCGCGACGAAGGGCTGAGGGGCCGCAGATGACCGCTGTCACGCGGGTCGAGACCTTCCTCGTCGCACCTCGCTGGCTGTTCGTCCGCATCGAGACGGCCTCCGGGCTCGTCGGTTGGGGCGAGGCGACGTGCGAGGGCCGCTCCGAGACCGTGCGCACCGCGGTGGAGCAACTCTCGGAACTGCTCGTCGGCCGCGACGCGCTACGGATCGAAGACCACTGGCAGGTGCTCACCAAGGGGTCGTTCTACCGGGGCGGGGCCATCCTGGCCAGCGCGGTCTCCGGCATCGACCAGGCCCTCTGGGACATCGCCGGCAAGCACCTCGGTGCCCCCGTGCATCAACTGCTCGGAGGAGCGGTGCGCGATCGCATCCGCGTGTACTCCTGGGTCGGAGGCGACGAGCCGGCCGAGGTGGCCGACGCCATCGCGGCCCAGTGCGACGCGGGGATGACGGCAGTGAAGATGAACGCCTCCGGGCGGATGCGGCCGCTCGCCTCGGTCGGCGAGATCGACGGGGTCGTGGCCCGTGTCGCTGCCGCCCGCGAGGTGCTCGGCGACCACCGCGACGTGGCCGTCGACTTTCACGGCCGGTTCACCCTCGCCACCGCGCGGGCCGTGGCGCACCGGCTCGAGGAGTACCGGCCGTTCTTCCTCGAAGAACCCGTGACGCCCGAGAACTCGCACCTCATCGGTCGGTTCGTCGACTCCACGACTCTGCCGGTCTCCACGGGGGAGCGGCTCTACAACCGCCAGGAGTTCCTACCCGTACTGCAGGCCGGCATCGCGGTGGCCCAGCCCGACCTCTCTCACGCGGGCGGCATCACCGAGGTGCGCAAGATCGCCGCGCTGGCCGAGACGTTCGATGTGGCGCTCGCCCCGCACTGCCCGCTCGGGCCCCTTGCCCTGGCCGCGTGCCTGCAGGTCGGGTTCGCCACGTACAACCATCTGATTCAGGAGCAGAGCATCGGCATCCACTACAACGAGGGTGCCGAGGTGCTCGACTACGTGCTCAACACGGCTCCGCTGAAGTTCGTCGACGGACACATCGAGCGATTCACCGGGCCCGGACTGGGTATCGAGATCGACGAAGCCGCCGTGCGCGCGGCCGACGCGCGCGGGCACGCCTGGCGCGGCCCGATCTGGCGTCATGCGGACGGGTCTTTCGCCGAGTGGTGAGAGGCGTGAGAGGCCGGTGTGCCCAGTGCGAGATCCGGAGGGTGTGGTGAACGAGGTGTCTGACGAGAACGAACTGGTGACGCTGCTGCGGCGGCACCGCGTGATGGCGATCGTGCGCGGCAACTCGCGTGAGGCCTCTGCGGCCACGGCGCGGATCCTGCTCGAAGAGGGGGTGCGGCTCGTCGAGGTCACGCTCAACACGCCGGGAGCACTCGACACCATCGCCGACCTGGCGGCGACGCGACCCGAAGGCACCCTCGTCGGCGCAGGCACGGTGCTGACCCGCGGCGACGTTGCCGACGTTCTCGCGGCCGGAGGCGAGTTCGCTGTCACCCCCTGCCCCGCCGAATCGGTGCAGGCCGCAGTGGCGGCGGGCCTGCCGGTCGCGGCCGGCGCCTACACCGCAGGGGAGGCCTACGCGATGTGGCAGACGGGAGCGTCGCTCGTCAAGCTCTTCCCCGCCGGGCCCGGCGGCGGACCCGCCTACCTACGGGCCCTGCGCGACCCGCTCCAGCAGGTGCGGTTCATGGCGGTCGGAGGCGTGGGTGCCGACGAGCTGCCTGCCTACCTCGCGGCCGGCGCGCTGGGAGCCGGAGTCGGCGGCCCGTTGGTCGGCGACGCCCCCTCCGGAGGCGATCTCGACCAACTCCGTTCGCGCACGCGCACTTTCCTGCGATCGGTCGAGTCGTGTCCGAGGTGACCTCTGGGGCGGGAGTCGACGTGCTCACCTTCGGCGAGGCGATGGTCTCGTTCCGTACCGACGGCGCCCTGGTCAACGGGACTTCATGCACAGCGCATGTCGCTGGGGCGGAATCGAACGTCGCCATCGGGCTCGCGAGGCTCGGACATTCGGTGCGGTGGGTCGGAGGCGTGGCCGACGACCTGCTCGGCGACCTTGTGGAGTCGACCCTGGTCACAGAGGGTGTCGATGTCGTGCGTGTCCCCTCTGGCGGGCGCCCGGCTGGGCTGATGTTGCTCCAGCGCCGCACCGCCGACATCGCCCGCGTCGCATACGCGCGCAAGGATTCCGCCGGGTCACGGCTGACCGTCGACGCGGTGCTCGCCGCGCTCGGCGCCGCCGGAGTCGGGTGGTTGCACGTCACCGGCATCACGCCCGCACTCTCCGCCACCGCCGCCGACGCGACGCGAGCAGCAGTGCGGCACGCCGCGTCCGCCGGGGTGAGGGTGAGCCTCGACGTCAACTACCGCGCGGGGCTGTGGTCACGGGAGGCGGCCCGGGCCGCCCTCGCGGAACTCGTGCCGTACGTGGATGTGCTCATCGCCTCCGAGGACGAGCTCGACCTCGTCGGCGAGCCGGGCCGCACAGAAACCGAACTCGTCGCGCGCCTGCTCGGCGAGGGGTGCCGCGAGGTCGTCGTCAAGCGGGGCGCACGGGGCGCGATGCTGGTGACCTCGGCGGGCGTCCGCCTGGACGCAGACGCCCTCCCGGTCACCGTCGTGGATGTCGTCGGGGCGGGCGACGCGTTCACGTCGGGCTACATCTCCGGTCGGCTCGACGACCTCACCGACCGTGCATGCCTCGACCGCGGGGTGAGCATGGGTGCGTTCGCCGTCTCGACCCGGGGCGACTGGGAGGGGCTGCCTCGTCGCGCGGAACTCGGCCTCCTGGCTGCGACCGGTTCCGACGTGGAGCGGTAGGCCGTCGACCGGTAGTGCTCAGCGCTTCTTCGGCTCGGGCGGCACGGGGGCCGGTGAGCCCGAGGGGGCCATCCAGTTGTTCTCGAAGACGTTGCGCTGACCCCAGCCCTTCCAGCGCACGTGGATCTGGAAGACGTCCATCGGCGGGTTGGCGACGCGGTTGCCGCTGATCAGCCAGTCGTTGCCCTTGGCGTCGAGCACGCTGTCGACCGCGGTGGTGCCTGCTCCGTCGATGGTGTTGTTCAGCACGCGGCCGCGGCTCGTGCCTTCTTTGAGGTCGAACGCCTCCGCCGTCGTGTTCCAGATGCTCGAGTCGCGAATCACGTTGTCGTCGGAGCGGTCTGGACGGCCCTGCTCGATCTCGGAGTGGTTGAGCGCAGATCCGACGTACACGCCCTCTCCGAACTGCGGCGACACCAAGCCTGTGTCGTGGATGCGCAGACCCCGCAGCTCGTTGTTGCGGCTGTTGGTGCGCAGGTGAAACGCCTCCTCGCCGATCGTGCCGATGTCGAGGCCGTCGAAGACGTTGTTGCGGGCGGAGTCGGTCATCACGCCCTTCTTGCCGTTGCGCAGCGTGAACCCGGCGAACCGCCAGTGCTGCGCCTTGTTGACGTGCAGCACGTAGCCGGTGCGGATCGACCCGCCGTCGAGAATCGCGCCCGGCCTGCCGCACAGCCAGATCGGGCGGGAGGCGCTGCCCTTCGCGGTCGCCTTGAATCGGCCCTGGTAGACGCCGTCGGCCAGGCCGATCACGGTGCCTGCCTTGGCCTTCTTCAGGGCGTCGTGCAACTCCTTCGCCGTCGTGACCTGCACCGTCGCGGCTGGACACTGGAGCGACGACGATTGCGTGGGCGAGGCCGCGCCGGCGTGTGTGGGAAGGGCGATCGCGGCCGCTGCTGCGATGGCCGTGGTCGAGAGAACCGCTGCGAGAGCGCGGGCGTGCGACAACATGAACTCCTGCTCGTGACGGCAGGAGGGGGTGCCGTGGGTGATTCCCAAGGGCGCACGGGCATGGCGGGCTACGTTGACCTGGCGGCGCGACCGCGGGAGGCACAGGACCCACGAACGAAACGGTCGACTGTGCCGGTGACCTTCCCTTATCGGTACGGTGTGGCGGCGGCCTTAGCAGTGCGACCGATCGGGGTGAGGCGATTCACTTCTGGGGAGCCGCGGCGCCCGTGTCATCTCCGGAGGCGCCGGGGCTGGCATCGGGCTCGGCGTCACTAGCGTCACCCGTGAACAGCGCTGACACCTCGTGGCGCAGCACCTTGCCGAGCAGGTTGGTCGGCAGTTCGTCGACGACGAGGAACCGGCGCGGCACCTTGTACGCGGCGAGGTGCTTCTTCGCCCAGGTGCGTAGTTCCTCGGAGGGTGGCAGTTCGCCCTCCGGGATGACGGCCGCGACCACCGACTCGCCGCCACCCGGCTCCGGCACGCCCGCGACGGCCAGGTCACGGATGCGGGGATGGCGGCGCAGCACCTCCTCGACCTCGACGGGGGAGACGTTGAAGCCGCCCGTGACGATCAGCTCTTTGAGGCGGCCGCTGATGACGTAGTAGCCGTCGATGCAACGGGCAAGGTCGCCGGTGCGGAACCAGCCGTCGACGAACGCACGCTCGGTCTCTTCGGGGGCGTCGAGGTAGCCGCCGAACACCTGCGGGCCACGCACGAGCAGTTCGCCCTCTTCGCCCTCGGGGACGTCGCGCGTCGGGCTATCGGGGTCGACAATGCGGGTGTCGGTGTCGGGAAACGGGATTCCGATGGTGCCGGGACGCCTCAGATTGCGGTCGAAGGGGTTGCCCACCACGACGGGAGCTGTCTCGGTGAGGCCGTAGCCCTCGATGAGTTGCCCACCCGTGGCCTGCTCCCACTCGTCCACGAACTCCGGCGGTAGCGACATCGCGCCCGACAGCACCGAATGCACGCTGGTGAGCGACACCCCGCGGGCTTTGGCGGTGTCGAGCAGCGCCCGGAACAAGGGCGGCACTCCGACGATGAACGTCACCTTGGTGCGTTTGACGGCGTCGGTCATGAGCTGTGCGTCGGGGCTGGGCAGCATCGTGATCTGCGCACCGAGGTTGAGGCCGAGCAGCGCGCACACCGTGAGTCCGAACGCGTGGAACATCGGCAGCACGGCGAGAAAGTTCTCTTTGCCGAATTGCAGCCCCGTCCAGGCGATGCCCATCGTGCAGTCGGCCAGCAGATTCGCGTGCGTGAGCGGCACGCCCTTCGGGCGGCCCGTCGTGCCGGAGGTGTACATGATCACCGCGACGTCGCTCGGCTTCGGGCCGACATACGAACTCGGCAGACGGCCGCGCATCTTCAGGCGGGCCCAGGCCAGGGTGTTCGGCGGCAGGTGGCCGGAGGTGAGCTTCGCGCGGGTCTCCCGCGCCTTCGGCACCGGGAGTCGCAGGGCCAGCCGCGACTTCAGCGGCAGCGAGTGGGTGATGTCGACGCCGATGACCTGCCGCAGCGGCGTGCGGTCGCGCAGGGGGAGCACGGCGGGCAGGGCGTTGTCCCAGACCACGGCGACCTTCGCACCGTGGTCGAGAAAGAGCGGCTCGAGCTCGTCGGTGGGGTAGAGCGGGTTGTGTTGCACCACCTGTGCGCCCAGGCGCAGGGCCGCGAGGGTGGTGATGAGGTTCTCGGGGCAGGTCGGCAGCAGCACAGCCACCCTGTCTCCGGGCTCGACACCCTCGGCTGCCAGGCCTGCGGCCACGCGACGCACGTCGTGGGCGACCTGACGGTACGAACGGGTCCGGCCCATGAAGTCGGTGCACGTCGCCTTGCCGCGCCGCTGCGCGGAGGCCGCGAACATCTCCGGAATCGTGATGTCGGGGTAGTCGAGATGCCGCGGCACGACCCGGTCGGTGAGTCGGTATCCCGAGGCGTACGGGTCGACGGTGCTCTCGTGCTCCACAGTGGCCACCTCGTTGGGGTCGTCTCGGGGTCTGGTTCGACGGTACGGGGAAACCCCCGCAGGCGGGTGAGCGTGTGACGCGGGAACCCTGCAGGTTGTGGACATGGCGTGGCGAAGCGGCGCCAGGTGATTCCTTCAGCTACGTAGGTGCGTCGATCTTCCGATATACGCAAGATCGACGCACCTACGTAAACGAAGGATTCACGCCGGCCAGAAACTGCCACTCGCCACGGGTGTACATGAGTCGCCTTACTGTCTATAGTGAACATAGACAGTAAGGAGGTGGGTATGCGCATCGTCATCTCGAACACGGCCGGGCAGCCGATCTACGAACAGATCGCCTCGCAGATCCGTGCCGCGATCCTCACGGGCGAGCTCGCGGAGGGCGAGAAGCTGCCGTCGATCCGGGGGCTCGCCCGTGACCTGCGCGTCTCGGTGATCACCACGACGCGGGCGTACTCCGATCTCGCGGCCGAGGGGTTCATCGCGAACGTGCAGGGCAAGGGCAGCTTCGTGCTTCCGCGCGACGGCGAGCTCATGCGCGAGGCGATCGTCAGCGAGGTCGAGAAGCACCTCGCGGCCGCCATCGACGCGGCCCGGCTGGGTCGTCTCACCGACGACGACGTGCGCGCCAGCTTCGAGGCGCTGCTGGCCGCCTCCGACGACATGACCGAACGGCACGACACAGGGGAGAGGAGTCGATCGTGAACGCATCGGCACGCGATTTCGACGCGCAGGACCACGCGCAGCAAGACACAGCCCTCGGCATCCGCGGGTTGACGAAGAAGTTCGGCACCTTTCAGCTCGGCCCGATCGACCTGGAGGTGCCGCGCGGATACGTGATGGGGCTGGTCGGGGCCAACGGGTCGGGTAAGACGACGACGATCAAGTCGGCGCTCGGCATGGTCGTACCCGACGGAGGCGAGTTGGCGGTGCCGACGATGGACCGCGTGGGCGTCGTGCTCGACACCCCGTACTTCATGAGCTGGTGGGACGCGCTCGCCATCGAGAAGTCGGTTCGCGCGTTCTATCCGCGCTGGTCGCCGGAGCGGTATCGCGAGTTGCTGCACCGTCTCGACGTGTCGACCGACGTCCGGGTGGCGAAGATGTCGCGCGGCACCGGCATGAAGCTGCAGGTCGCAGTGGCTCTCGCCCACGATCCGGAGTTGCTGCTACTCGACGAGCCGACCTCCGGCCTCGACCCGCTGGCCCGCGACGACTTCATCGACCTCATCGCCGAGTTCATGCAAGACGAGACGCACGCGGTGCTCTTCTCCACCCACATCACCACAGACCTGGAGCGGATCGCCGACTACGTGACCGTGCTCGACTCCGGCCGCGTGGCTGCCTCTGCCCCGACCGCCGACCTGCTGCAGGAGTACCGGCTCGTGCGCGGTGGCCTGCGCGACCTCACCGACGTGATGCGCCCGCGCCTCTACGGCCTGCGCACGCACGCGTCCGGATTCGAGGGCCTGGCCCTCACCTCCGACGCCGACACCTGGCCGGGCGACCTCGTCCTCGAACCGCCGACGCTCGACCAGATCGTCGTCGGCGTGGCGAAGCACGGCCGCTCAGCAGGCATGACCAGCTCGGCGGGCTCAGCAGGCTCGGTCATGGCGCAGGAGGGGGCGTCATGACCGGGCAAGCCGGTGGGCGCGCCGCCGAACGGGCGCGCGGTGTGAGCAGCGCCGTTGTCGAGAGCGTGCGCTACCGGCCCCCGATCGAGGTGGAGGCGCAACGCACGAGTGACGTGCGGGCGGCGATGCGCCTCGACTGGCTCGCGATGGAGAAGGGCGTCGTCCCGGCGGGAGTCGTGATCCTGGCGGTCTTCGCCGTCGTCGATGTCGTCACCGAGAACCCCATGGGGGGAGCGGTATTCGCCGCGATCTGGGGACTCATGATCCTCACGCGGACGTGGACCGCCGATGCCGAGGAGCACGGAGCCGAGCTCCGGCGGATCGTGCCGCTCAGTCGCCGCAGCGTGGTGACCGGCAGGTATGTCCTGGCGGGGATGATCGTTGCCGTGGCCGCCACGGTGATGGCAGTGGCCGCGATCCTCGCCGGCGTGCTCACCGGTCGCGGAGTCACGGCCGCGCTTGTGTCGCTGGCAGCGGTGGCAGGAGTCGTGCTCTTGCAGTTGCTCGTCGCGATCCCCGTGCTCATTCGCTACGGCAGATGGGCGATGGTGCTGGTCAACGGCGTTCTCCTCATCGGGTCGGGGCTCTTGGTGCTCGGGGCGGGACCGTTGCTCCTCGGGTTCGACCCCGATGTCGAGATGCAGCGGTTCGCTGTCTCCGCGGTCGTCACGGCGTGGCTACTGCCGCTGGTCGCGGCGCCGATCTCCTACCGCATCGCCCAACGTACGTACGCGAGTAAGGACCTGTGATGACGAGCACGCGGGCGACGACTGCCACGACCTCCGCCACGAATCTTGCGACGCGACCTGTGACGAAACAAGGAAGGACTTCTGCCATGTTCAAAGCGCTCGTGCTCGACGCGCGTGTCAACGTGGTGCCGCACACCATCTTCGGCGGCTTGACGCTGGCGAGTCTGCTCCTCGGCTTCGTCACGGAGTTCTTCGTCCTCACCTGGATCTTCCCGGCGCTGTGGTTGTCGTTCACGTCTGAATCGCACCGCGACCTGCAGCGGTTGGGGCCGGTGGGGCCATTGCAGTCGGTGGTCGGTGTCACACGCCGAGACGCGGTGCGGGCGAGGTACCTCACGGTGACGCTGGTCATGCTCGTGGTTCTCGCGGGTGCCGCCCTGATCCTCGTCTTCTCCCCGGAGGCAGGGACGGCGGCTGCGAAGGTGCTCGTCGCGCTCGCGGCCGCAGTGACGGCGATCGCGGCGATCGGGATGACCCTGGCGTACGTCGCGCCCGCCCCGACGGGGCAGATCGTCACCATCGGTCTGGCGGTCGCCCTGTCGTTCGTCGGGATGGGCCCATTGCTCTTGGGTCGGGCGGACTCCTGGTCGGTGGAGGCCCTATCCGACTTCCTCTGGGCCGGCCCGCTCTCGTTCGCAACCCTCTTCGTCGCTGCAGCCCTAGTCACCTTGCCGGTAGGCCACGCGATAGCCCAACGAGCCTACGCAAACACCGACCTCTGACACCGGCCTAGGAGGGCCGCCGCCCGCCCGTGATGGTGCTGCGTCACAGGACGCGGCGCAGCGCTTCTTCGAACGAGTCCAGGTGGGCCAGCATCAGGTCTGCGGCGGCGTTCTCGTCGCCGGCCATGACGGCGTCGAGGATTTCGGTGTGCTCGATGATGTGCCCGCTGACCTTGCCCATGCGGGGTAGTGCCAGGCACCAGATCCTCATGGCGAGGAAGAGGTAGTGCGTCAGAGAGCTCTCCAAGTGCTCGTTGCGGGCAGCGCGGTAGATAGCGAGATGGGTGCGCATGTCGAGCATCATGTGCTCGCGGGTCGACGTCGAAGCGCTGGGTGCCTGGATCTCCTCCCGGATAGCGGTGAGCGAGGGGCGGGACGACGCATCCACAAGCCTGGCCGCCCGGCGTGCGGCCACCGGCTCCAGCGCACGCCGGACCTCGCTGATCTCGCTGAGCGCCGTGGAGTCGACGCGGGTTGCGAAGGTGCCCCGGCGTGGATAGGTGACGACGAAGTGCTCGGCCTCGAGACGTTTGATGGCTTCCCGCAACGGGGTTCGGCCGACGCCCATCTCGGCGGCGAGCGCCTGCTCGTTGAGGGGCGCCCCGGGCGCGATGTCGAGGAGCACCAGGCGCTCGCGCAGGCCGAGGTAGGCGGTCTGCGCCAGTGATGCCGAACCGTCGCCGGCCCCTGCCTGTGCCTCGACGAGAGTGGTGAACGACATGGTGACTCCTGCAGTTCGGCCGCCCGGGGTCGAGTTCGCCTCGGGGGGTTGACATTGCAAGCCAACCGTTCCGATACTAAACGACGTCTCATATATCAGTTGTCGAGAAGGGGATGGTCGGTCGCGTGCCGGCATCGCCGTCGACAGGGCCGGACCGCACCGTCGCCGACCGTTTCCCGCTCCATTCGACCTCACTGGAGGACTGTCATGGCGTTCAATCCCCGTGAATTGCCCGAGCACCCCGACTTCCTCTGGGCGGATCCCGAACCCAAGGACTCCTACGACGTCGTGATCATCGGCGGAGGCGGGCACGGCCTGGCCACCGCGTACTACCTCGCCTCCCGGCACGGCATCACCAACGTCGCTGTCGTGGAGCGCGGCTGGCTCGGCGGCGGCAACATGGCCCGCAACACGACGATCATCCGCTCCAACTACCTGTGGGACGAGTCGGCCGCGATCTACGAGGCCTCACTCAAACTCTGGGAGGGGTTGGAGGCCGAGCTGGGCTACGAGGTGTTCTTCTCGCAGCGCGGGGTCCTCAACCTCGCGCACACTCTGCAAGACGTGCGCGAGTCCGTGCGCCGAGTGGAGGCGAACCGTCTCAACGGCGTCGACGCGGAGTTCATCGATGCGGCAGGCGTGCGCGAGCTGTGCCCGATCGTCAACACCGACAACCTGCGCTACCCGGTTCTGGGCGCCACCTACCAGCCCCGCGGCGGCATCGCCAAGCACGACTGGGTGGCCTGGGCCTATGCCCGCCGGGCTGCGGAGCTGGGTGTGCACCTGCTGCAGAACTGCGGCGTGACCGGCTTCGTCAAAGACGGCAACCGGGTCACGGGTGTCGAGACCACCCGGGGTCGGATCAACGCCGGCCGGGTCGCGATGTGCGTGGCCGGCAGTACCTCCGCGCTGGCCGAGCTCGCGGGCGTGCAGGTCCCGATTCAGTCGCACCCGTTGCAGGCGCTCGTCTCCGAACTGTTCGAACCGGTACACCCCACCGTCGTGATGTCCAACCACATCCACGTGTACGTCTCCCAGGCGCACAAGGGCGAGCTGGTGATGGGAGCCGGCGTCGACCGCTACACCGGCTACGGCCAGCGCGGTTCGTTTCACATCATCGAGGAGCAGATGGCCGCCGCCATCGAGTTGTTCCCGATCTTCGCCCGCGCACACGTGCTGCGGACCTGGGGCGGTGTGGTCGACGTGACGATGGACGCCAGCCCCATCATGGGCGCCACCCCGGTCGACAACCTCTTCGTCAACACCGGATGGGGCACCGGCGGGTTCAAAGCCGTCCCCGGGGCCGGGCTGGCCTACGCCCACACGCTGGCCACGGGCGAGCCGCATCCGCTCAACGCACCATTCAGCCTTGAGCGCTTCGAGACCGGTGCGCTCATCGACGAGCACGGCGCCGCCGCCGTGGCCCACTGACGAGGAGCCCGACCATGCTGATCATCGCCTGCCCCCACTGCGGCCCTCGCGAGGAACAAGAGTTTCACTACGGTCGTCAGGCCCACGTCGCCTATCCGGCGGACCCGAGCGCCCTCACAGATGCCGAGTGGGCCCGCTACCTCTTCTACCGCGACAATCCGCGCGGCCTGCTCGCCGAGCGCTGGGTACACACCGCCGGGTGCCGCAAGTGGTTCAACGTCGTCCGCGACACCGTGACCTACGAGATCAAAGCGATCTACCCGGCGGGCGAGCAGCCGCCCGGTGAGTACGCCGCCCTCACGCGCCGGGAGCCCGGCGCGATCGGCCCGGATGCGGGCGAACCCACCTCCGAGTTGACGAAGGAGGCCTGACCATGGCCGACCAGCAGATGCGCACGCCCGCCGGCGGTGCCGTCGACCGCGGGACCACGCTGACCATCACCGTCGACGGAGAGCGGCTGTCCGCCCACCCCGGCGACACGGTGGCCTCGGCGCTCCTCGCACACGGCCGCGACCGTGTCGGCGACTCGATCTACCGGCGTCGTCCGCGGGGCATCCTCACGGCGAACGTCGACGAGCCCAACGCGTTCGTTCGGGTGTACGGCGACGACGGCACGCACGAGTCGATGGTCCCCGCCACGACGGTCGAGGTGCGGGACGGTCTCGTCGTCGATCTCGAGGACGGCATCGGCGCCCTCGATCCGACGCCCGGCGATGCCCTCTACGACGCGGTCAACGTCCACTGTGACGTGCTCGTCGTCGGCGCCGGCCCGGCCGGTCTCGCCGCGGCCCGCGAGGCGGCCGCCGCCGGGGCCCGCGTGATCGTCGCCGAGAGCGATCCGCTGTTGGGTGGCTCGCTGCTCTCCACTCCGGACGAGGACGTGGACGGCCGGCTCGCCCACGAGTGGGTCGCTGATGCGGCCCGCGAGCTCGGTGCGGCCGCGGAGGTGACCGTGCTGACCCGCACCACGGTGTTCGGGTCCTACGACAACAACTACGTCATGGCGCTGGAGCGGCGGACCGACCACCTCGGCAATGCGCCCGAGGGCGTCTCGAGGCAGCGGGTGTGGCGCATCACCGCAGGCAGGGTGGTGCTCGCCACAGGTGCCACCGAGCGTCCGATCGTCTTCGCCGGCAACGACCTGCCCGGCGTCATGCTCGCCTCCGCGGTGGGCGCGTACCTCGGTCGCTTCGGTGTGCTGCCCGGGCGTCGGGTCGTGGTCTTCACGACCAACGACAGCGCCTACTCGGTCGCCGAACAGGTCGCCGCAGCCGGCGCCCAGGTCGTCGTGGTCGACGCCCGCGCCGAGGCATCGCCTCGTGCAGCCGCCGCCCAGGAGGCGGGCCTCGAGGTGGTTCTCGGCAGCGCGGTCGTCCGGGTCGACGGCTCGGAGCACGTCGAGGGCGTGGTCGTCGCAGCGCTCGACGCAGACGGTGAGCCGACCGGCCCGCTCACCACACGTGAGGCCGACCTCGTAGCCGTCTCCGGCGGCTGGTCGCCGACCGTTCACCTGCACTCCCAGCGTCAGGGCGAGACCCGGTGGGAACCGGCCCTGAGCGCATTCGTCGCGGTCCCGACCGTCGTGGGGCAGGCGGTCGCGGGAGCGGTTGCGGGCAGCTTCTCCACCGCGCTCGCGGTCCGCGAGGGCAGGGCGGTCGGTCGCTGGGCAGCCGGGAGCGAGCCCGAGTCCATGCCCGTCAGCGACGAAGACCGGCTGCAGGCCTACGGCCCGGCCCGCGAGTTGTGGGCCGTCGCCTCGCCCGACGGAGGGTGGGACACCCACTTCGTCGACCTCCACCGCGACAGCACGGTCGCGGACGTGTTGCGAGCCGTCGGTGCCGGCATGCGCAACATCGAGCACGTGAAGCGCTACACGTCGATCGGCACCGGCGCCGAGCAGGGCAGGACGAGCGGGGTCATCACCAGCGGGCTCGTGGCACGACTGCTGCGCGCCCAGGGAACCCAGGGCCTCGGCCTGCCCACCGACGCGGGTGACATCGGCACCACGACGTACCGGGCTCCCTACACGCCGGTCGCCTTCGCCGCCCTGGCTGGACGCTTCCGGGGCGACTTCCTGGACGCCGCGAGACACACCGCGATCCACCCCTGGCACGTCGAGCGCGGCGCCCTGTTCGAGGACGTCGGCCAGTGGAAGCGACCCTGGTACTACCCGCAGGACGGCGAGGACATGGCCGCCGCCGTGGCGCGGGAGTGTCGGGCCGTGCGCGAGAACGTCGGCTTCATGGACGCCTCCACGCTCGGCAAGATCGAGATCCGGGGCGCCGACGCAGCCGAGTTCATCAACCGGCTCTACACCAACGCCTTTCTGCAGTTGCCGGTCGGCAAGGGCCGTTACGGCGTCATGTGCAGCACCGACGGCATGGTCTTCGACGACGGCGTGACCCTGCGCCTGGCCGACGACCGCTTCTTCATGACCACGACCACCGGCGGCGCCGCCAAGGTGCTCGACTGGCTCGAGGAGTGGAGTCAGACGGAATGGCCTGAGCTCGATGTCACCTGCACCTCGGTGACCGAGCAGTGGACCACCGTGGCCGTCGCGGGCCCCCGCTCCCGAGACGTGATCGCCAAGGTCGCCCCCGACCTCGACGTCTCCAGGGACGGCTTCGGCTTCATGGAGCTACGGCACACCACACTGGCGAACGGCCTGGAGGCCAGGATCTGCCGGATCACCTTCTCCGGTGAACTCGCCTTCGAGGTCAACGTGCCCAGCTGGTACGGCTTGGCGGCCTGGGAGCTCGTCGCCGACGCCGGCGCCGAGTTCGGCATCACTCCCTACGGCACCGAGACGATGCACGTGTTGCGCGCGGAGAAGGCGTACCCGATCGTCGGGCACGACACCGACGGCACCGTCACGCCGCAGGACCTGGGCATGAGCTGGGTCGTTTCGACGAAGAAGAAGGACTTCATCGGCAAGCGCTCGTTCGCGCGCCTCTCGCACACCGACGCCGTCCGCAAACAGTGGGTCAGCGTGCACGCCCTCGACGGAAGGACGTTCCTGCCGGAGGGCACCCAACTGGTCGAGGTCGGGACACCGCTCACCCCGCAGGACGGTCCGGTACCGATGAGCGGCTGGGTCACCTCCAGCTACCGGAGTCAGGCACTCGGGCGCCCCTTCGCGCTCGCTCTCGTCAAGGGCGGCCACGGTCGTCACGGCGAACGGATCAGCGCGGTCGTCGACGGCGCCGCGGTCGAGTGCGAGATCGGCGACACGGTCGTTTACGACAAGGAAGGAGCACGTCGCGATGGCTGACACGACACACCTCGCCGCCCTGCGGCGCAGCCCGGCGCAGGAGCTGCACGCCGCCATGGAGGAGTCGAGCAACGACAGGGTCGCGCTCCGCGAGATCCCGTATGCCGTGATGACGGCGCTGCGGGTCTCGCCCGGGTCGGCCGCGGCCGGCAGGGTCGAGCAGGCCCTCGGCTGCCCGCTGCCGACCGCGGTCGGTGAGACGACCTCGTCCGGCGACACACACGTGCTGTGGCTCGCGCCCGACGAGTTCCTCACCTGGACCCCGAGCGATAAGGCCGAGGCGGCGGGAGCCGCCGCGGAGTTGTCCGATGCCGTGGGCGCCGACCGAGGTCAGGCAGTGGATGTCTCGGCCAACCGCACGACCCTGGAATTGCGCGGACCGTGGGCAGCCTCGGTGCTGGCCAAGAGTTGCTCGCTCGACACCCACCTGAGCGCCTGGCCGGTCGGTCGGGCCTTCGCCACTCTCTTCGCGCGGGTCCCGGCGATCGTCTGGCGGGTCGAGGAGAACACTTTCCGGGTGCTTCCGAGGTCGTCTTTCGCCGAGCATCTGGTGCACTGGATCCTCGACGGCATGACCGAGTTCGCCGACCCCGCGGCCGAACCCTTCTGGCGCTGACGGCCTGGGCCTCTTGCTGGTAGGCCACCCGCCGGCCAGCGAGCCTGCGCCGCGACAGACATCTGGCAGGTCTGCGCCGCAACTCTGTCGGCACAACGGAGAAGGGGCTTGGCCGCAGCGATCTGCGGGCCAAGCCCCTTCTCGAGTGCGAACGGTCAGGCAGAGGCGGCGGCCTCGGCCGCCTCGGCGACCTCGTCCTTCGGCCGTGGGATGAGCAGGCTCATCAGGAACGCGAGGGCGAGGATGGCGGCACCCACGAGGATCGCGCCGCGGTAGCCGGCGACAGGGTCGGAGGCGCCGAGCGCGGTCTGGGCTGCGAACAAGGCCGCGAACGACAGGCCCGCACCGAGATTGAACGCGCCCGCGTTGAGCCCGGGTAGATATCCCGGGTTGTCGGCGGGTGAGAGCACGATGCCGAGGCCGTTGAGCATGATGTTCGACATTCCGGCGTAGGTGATGCCGACGAACACCGAGACGGCGAGCAACATCATCCGGCTGGGGTTGTCGACCGCCAGGAGAATCGCGGCGAGCCCGATGACGGTGCCGATGAGCCCGACCCGCAGCACTGCGCGATACCCGTGTGTGCCCGCAAGGCGGCCTGCGACAGGGCCCATGAACAGCCCGGCGAGCGCATACGGAGTGAGGGTGAACAGCGCGGCGACGTCGGCGTTCATGCCGGCTCCGACCTCCATGTCCTGCGCGAGCGCGGGGACGATGCCGTTCATGACCGCGAAGACGCCGGTCATCGTGAGCACCGTCGTTCCCAGCAGAGCCCAGGTCTGGCGGGCGCGCAAATACTTCGTGGGGATCAGCGGGTTGGGGCTCGCGTCCTGCGACTTCCAGAACACTCCGAACGTCACGACTCCGACGACGATCAGGATCGCGATGAGACCCCACGGCGCCGCCGCCAGCTTGCCCATCTCGTTGAACGCGGTGAGCACGCAACCCACGGCGACGACGAGGAGGGCGACACCGCGCCAATCCATCGGCTGCGGATTGCCGACGCGCGACTCGTCGGTGAGGAACCGCACGGCCGCGAACGCGATCACCGCGACGACGGCCATCACCCAGAAGATCGAGCGGAAGCCGTAGTTCTGGGCGAGCCACCCTCCGGCGATCGCGTCGACTCCGGCGATGCCGCCGTTGACGGCGGTCACGACTCCCATGAGGGTGCCGTACTTCTTGGCGTCGGTGACGGCGACGCGGAGCATGATGAGGCACAGCGGCACCGTCGGTCCGGCGATGCCCTGGATGACACGGCCCGCGAAGAGCAGGCCGACGTTGGGCGCCAGTGCCGAGATGACACAGCCGACAGCGGTGCCGAGCATCATGGCCGCGAGCAGTTTGCGGCGGCCCATCATGTCGCCGAGCCGCGGCAGGAACAGGCTGAACAGCGCCGCGGAGGTGAAGAAGGCCGTCTGGGTGAGGCCGATCTCGGCGGTGGTGGCCCCGAGTTGGGTCTCCATGAGCGCGAGTGCCGGAGACAGCATCGAGGCGTTGAGCTGGAACGCGAAGCACGCTGCCAGCAGCGCGGTCATGATTCCCGCGACGCTCGCGGTGTGGGAGGTGACGACGCGCTCGGTGGCGTCGGGGCCGCCTCCGGTCGGGCCACTCATCGTCGGTTCTCGTCGGCCTTGAGGTCGGCGCTGATCGTGGCGATCGCGTCGATGACCAAGCCCCAGAACTTCTCGAAGTCGAGGTCTACCGCCACCTGGGTGGGGCAGTCGGCAGGCGCGTCGGAACGTAGGTCGGTGACGGTCATACCGAGGGTGTGTGTGCCGGTGAGTTCGATGCTCACCGGGGCGCGGCGGGTGGTCATGACGGTCGGGTCGATGACGTACGCGACGGCGCACGGGTCGTGCACGGGCGGGAATTCGAATCCCTGAGCGTCTTGGTATGCCTTGCGGAAGAAGGTGAACAGACCGAGCACGAATTCGGACAGCGGGCTGTCGACGGCCCGGATCCGGTCGGCGATCTCGTCGGTGGCGAGAGCCTGATGGGTGAGGTCGAGGCCCACCATCGTGACGGGCCAGCCGGCATCGAAGACGACATGCGCCGCTTCTGGGTCGACCTTGATGTTGAACTCGGCCACCGGAGACCAGTTGCCCTCGTGGTATCCGCCGCCCATGAGTACGACTTCTTTGACCCGCTCGATGATCTCGGGTTCGAGGCGGGCTGCGAGCGCGATGTTGGTGAGCGGCCCGGTGGGTACAAGCGTGACCGTGCCGGGCTCGTGCGCCATCACGGTGTCGATGATGAGCTGCACGCCGTGGCGGGGGTCGAGGTCGAAGCTCGGTTCGGGCAAGTCGACCCCATCGAGGCCCGAGTCGCCGTGGACGTCTTCGGCCACCTCGACAGGACGCACGAGTGGCTGGGTCGCGCCCGCCGCGAAAGGCACCCCGGTGATACCGGCGACGGTGGCGACCGCGAGGGCGTTGCGGGTCACCTTGGCGAGTGTCTGATTTCCGCCGACCGTGGTGACGGCCAGCAACTCGATCTCGGGGTTGCCGTGGGCCAGCAGCATGGCGACCGCATCGTCGTGCCCGGGGTCGCAGTCGAGGATGATCTTGGTGGGCATCTCACTCCTTCGTGAGTGGACCGCGTGGCCGGCGTCGCCGGTCACGGAGAGGATCACCCCACGATAGTGCTGGTGGCGCCGGGTTTCCCGCAATGTCGGGAGCGACGGGGAAGGCGGATCCGAAGCGGGGTCGATGACCCTGCCGCATCAGCGCTTTCGGTAGAGGCGCTTGGTCTGGTACTCCGGTTCCGTCGTCACGTGGACGCCCAGGTTGCGGAAAATGCCCTCGTCCACGGAGCCGAGGATCACCGTCGAATGCACGTCGCAGCCGCGCAGGTGGCGCAGCTGGTCGAGGGCCCGGCGGGCGTTCTCGTCATGGGTCGCACCGACCGCCAACGCGATGAGCACTTCGTCTGTGTGGAGACGCGGGTTGTGGCTGCCGAGATGCTCTGTCTTCAACTCCTGGATCGGCTCGACCGTCTCCGGGGAGAGGAGCAGCACGTCGTCGTCGATGCCGCCGAGGGCCTTCAGCGCGTCGAGCAGAATCGCAGACGAACACCCCAGCAGGGAGCTCGTCTTGCCGGTGATGATGCGGCCGTCGGGCAGCTCGATCGCGGCGGCCGGGCCCTTGGTGCGCTTCGCCCTGCGGCGCGCGGGCTCGACAACCGGGCGGTCCGTCTCCGAGATGCCGAGGCGGCTCATGAGGATGGCGATGCGCTCGGAGGTGTCGGGCTCGAGCGCCTCCTTCTTCTCGTGCGCGAGGGCCCGGAAGTACCGCCTGATCACCTCTTGTTTCGACGCGGCCTGGCACACCTCGTCGTCGCTGATGCAATTGCCGACCATGTTGACGCCCATATCGGTCGGTGACTTGTACGGCGAAGCGCCCATCACCTTCTCGAACAACAGCGTCAACACCGGAAAGATCTCGACGTCACGGTTGTAGTTGACCGCGCTCTCTCCGTACGCGGCGAGGTGGAACGGGTCGATCATGTTGACGTCGTCGAGGTCGGCGGTCGCGGCCTCGTAGGCCATGTTCACGGGATGGTCGAGCGGCAGGTTCCAGATCGGAAAGGTCTCGAATTTCGCGTAACCGGAGGGCAGCCCGCGGCGGTGGTCGTGGTAGATCTGCGACAGACAGGTCGCCATCTTGCCGCTGCCGGGCCCCGGAGCCGTGAGCACCACGAGGTCGCGGCTCGTCTCGATGTAGTCGTTGCGGCCGTACCCCTCGTCGCTGACGATGTGCGCCACGTCGTGCGGGTAGCCCTTGATCGGAAAGTGCCTGTACACAGTGAGCCCGAGGCGTTCGAGTTTGCGCTTGAAGGCCTTGGCCGGCTTGTTGTCTTCAGACCAATGCGAGATCACCACGGAGCCGACGTGCAGGTTCCGCTCACGGAATTCGTCGATGAGCCGCAGCGTGTCGGCGTCGTACCCGATGCCGAGGTCGGCTCGAACCTTGTTGGAGGCCAGGTCTTTCGCGCTGACCACGATGACCATTTCGACCTCGTCGGCCAGGGTCTGCAGCATGACGAGCTTGTTGTCGGGCGTGAAGCCGGGCAGCACGCGCGCCGCGTGATGGTCGTCGAAGAGCTTGCCTCCGAATTCGAGGTAGAGCTTGCCGCCGAACTGCTTACGCCGTTCGTCGATGTGTCGCGACTGCAACTCCAGGTACTTCTCGCGATCGAACCCCACGGCGCGCGTGCTCAACTCTCATCCCTTCCTAGCCCCTGCTGGAGCCTACCGGGGGCGCCGCGCGTGCCCGCACAGGCACGGCCGTTCGCGAGACGCCACGGGCCACGCCGGAGTGCACAGTGGGTGAGAGGGCCGTCAACCGCCGACTAGGCCTGCTTCGTAGGCGGCTATGACGAGTTGGGGCCGGTCACGGGCGCCCAGCTTGGCGAGCAGGTGCCCGATGTGGGTCTTGAGCGTTCCCCGTGAGATGAACAGGGCTTTCTCGATCTCCGGGTTGTTCAGGCCTCGGCCGATGAGGGTGAGCACCTCGCGTTCGCGGGGCGTGATGCCCGCGAGGTCGACGGCGGCGGGGGAGGGGGCGGAGGCGGGGGCGCCGGCGGTTCGGGCTCGCAGCGTGTGTTCGATCACCCGAGCGAGCACGCTCGGCGCCAGCGCCGGCTCGCCCGCGTGGATGCTGCGGATCGCGCCGAGCAGCCGGTCGGGTTCGGCATCTTTGAGGAGAAATCCAGAGGCGCCCGCTCGAAGGGCCTCGAAAACGTACTCGTCGAGCTCGAACATGGTCAAGACGCACACTCTCACCTGCGACAGGGCAGGGGCGGTGGCGATGCGTCGCGTGGCTTCGAGGCCGTCACAGCGGGGCATGCGGATGTCCATCAGCACGACATCCGGCCTCGCGGAGGCGGCCAGCGCCAGCGCCTCCGCGCCGTCGGCCGCCTGGCCCACGACCTCCATGTCGGGCTCGGCGTCGACCATGAGCGCGAGGCTGTGCCGCACGAGCGCTTGATCATCGGCGACGACGACGCGGATGCCGGCCGGACCCGTCACTGTGGCATCGCCTCCCCGAGGTCGGGAATCGTCGCACGCACCCTGTAGCCCCGGCCGTGGGAGCCGTGGGCGAGGGTGCCGCCGGTCGCCGAGACGCGGGCAGCGAGCAGGGCCAGGCCGTGGCCCGCGCCGGGATCGGCTGACCAGCCGGTGGTGGGGCCGTCATCGTCCACTGTGACCTGCAATGATCCCGCGTCGCGTGTGATGGTGACGGCGGCGCTGGTCGGGCCGGCGTGCCTGGCAACGTTGGCCAGGGCCTCTCGCACCACGTGGTAGGCGGCCAACTCGGCGCCTCCGGATGCGGCGCGCGTCTCCAGCCCGGAGGCCGTGACCGTCACCCCCTCCGAGCGGGCCCGCTCCAGCAGAGCAGGCACGTCGCCGAGCCCCGCGATCGGAGTCGTCGGCGCGGGAGCGGGCGAGGCAGGGTCGTCGGGGGCATGGAGCAAGGAGAGAAGTCCGCGTAGATCGGCGGTGGCGGAGGCGCTTAGCGCGGCGATGTCGGCCAGGGCTGCGCTCGCCTCCTCGGGGCGGTCGGCGGCCAAACGCGCGCCGGCGCGGGCCCGCAGGGTGATGGCGCCGAGGCCGTGGCTGACGATGTCGTGCAGGTCACCGGCGATGGTTAGCCGGTCGGAGAGCACAGCGTCGCGGGCGGCGGCTCGAGCGAGTTCGGCCTCGTACCTGCGCTGTTCGCGAATACCCAGGCGTGCGAGCCACACGGCCACAAGCCCCACGGCGGCGATCAGCACATAGGCCCAGACGGGCGTCGCCACAGACTGTTCCGGCTCGGCAGGACCCACGGGCACGCCCACGATCATGGCGAGTGCCGTGAGCAGCCCCGCGAGCCATCCCCAGAATCGCCACGGACGTGACGAGCGCCGAACCATGCCTACGAGCGTAGGCGTCGGTGCGCGGAGTGCATCGGACCAGAGGCCGAGGCCGCCGGGCCGATGTGCCGCCGCCCCTCTGCGCGGATCGTTGCCGCATGATCACGTTCAGTCATGTCACCAAGCGGCGCGGTGCCCGCACGATTCTCGACGATGTTACGTTCACGGCCTCGCCCGGTCGGGTGACCGGATTCGTCGGGCCCAACGGCGCGGGTAAGTCGTCGTCGCTGCGAATACTGCTCGGCCTCGACCGAGCCACGGGCGGAGCGGCCGTCATCGGGGGGCGCCGCTACGTCGACCTGAAGCGGCCGTTGACGCGGGTCGGCGCCTGCCTCGGCGGAGCGGGCGCGCACCCGGCCCGCCGCGCCGTCGACCACCTGCGCTGGGTGGCGGCGAGTAACGCCATCCCGCGCAGGCGCGTCCGCGAGGTGCTGGACGAGGCCGGGTTGGCCGAGCACGCGAAGCGCAGGGCCGGCACGTTCTCGCTGGGCATGGCGCAGCGGCTCGGCGTGGCGACCGCGCTGCTCGGCGAGCCGGAGGTGCTCGTGCTCGACGAGCCGATCAACGGTCTGGATCCCGAGGGCATCAGGTGGATGCGCACGCTCGTCCGCGACCATGCCGCTGCCGGTGGCACCGTGCTCATCTCGAGTCACGTGATGAGCGAACTGGCGGAGGTCGCGCACGACGTGGTCGTCATCGGTGGCGGAACGATCCGGGCGGCCGGCTCGATGAGCGAGGTCACGCAGGGGTTCGCCTCGCTGGAAGACGCCTTCTTCACGCTCACCGCAGCCGACGCCGGCGTCGCTGCAGGAGGTGCCCGATGAGCGGATTCGTGGCCGAACTCCACAAACTCGTCTCCCTCCGCGCCGTGCGCGGGTGTGCGTTGGCAGCGGTGGTCGTGACTGCTCTGCTCACGTGGTTCAACGGCAGCGGCACACGCTCCGAACTGGATGAGGGCTACGTCTCCGACATCTCGGGGCCCGAATTCGTGGGCCTCGGTGAGGTGCTCATCGTGGTGGCGATGCTGGCGGCCATCGGCGTGATGACGGCCGGCCAGGAATACCGGTCCATGCCCGAAGAACTGGGGGGCGGAAGCCAGGCACGCACCTCCGCGCTGGCCGAGCCCAACCGTCTGCGAATGCTCGCCACGAAACTCGCGGCGCTCACGCTCGTCGGAGCTGTGATTGCAGCGCTGGCAGGTGCCGTCGCGCTGTTCGTGGCCGATGCCGCGCTCGGGCAGTACGCGCCTCCGCTCGATCTGGAGCGCTGGGCCGACGGCGCCCGCGGCGCCCTTTACGCGCTGCTCACAGGCCTGCTCGGCATGGTGCTGACCGTGCTGTTGCGCAGCGGGCTCGTGCCGATGATCTACCTCGTCGCCAACTCGACGGTGATCTCCGTGGGGTACCTGCTCACCCAGATCACGCCACTGGCGTGGTACCTGCCCGACACCTCGGGCATGACCCTCGTGCGCCCACCAGACGACGTCCATCAACCGAGCCCTCTCGTCGGCGGCCTCGTCATGACTGCGTGGATTGTGGCGTTCGGCGTCGCAGCCCTTGCCCTGGAGCGGAGGCGAGACGCATGACTCGCCAGCAGACGACGACAACGCCCGAAGCCACGCGTGCCCCGCTGCCCGAGCGGCGCACGGCGGTGAAGCGACTGGGGAGAGCCAGCGGGGTAATGGCCGAGATGCTCAAGGTCGTCACGTTGCCCTGGACCTGGTTGGCGGCGGCCGCGACGTGGGCGGTTGCTCTCGGTGTCGCCTTCGCGACTCGGCAGGCCTATCCAGACCATCCGATAGCCCAGCTCGCGCCACAGGTGGCCCTGTTCACAGTCTCGGCGGGGTGCGCGGCTCTCGGAGCTGTCGTCGGCGCCCACGAATTCGCAGGGCAGTGGCGCACGACGCTGCTCACGACCCCGGCCCGGGCGCGCGCGTGCGCCCGCCGGTGGGCGGTGAGGCTCGTGGGGTCCGGAGTCGTGGGGCTCGTGACGTCGGCAGCGGTGCTCCTCGGACTGGGGGCGAGGAGTGGACGCGCAGGGGAGTTCTCCCTGCTTCTGTCGATGGCGGCGTTCTTCACGCTCGTCACGGTGTTCGGGTGGCTGATCGCCGAGGTCACACGCTCGATGACCCCGGCCGCTGTCATCGTGCTGCTGGCGCTGTGGCTGCCACCGGTGCTCAAGACAGCGGCTCCGGAGGTCGTGAAGTGGCTCCCCGGCGAGGTCGCTGCTCCGCTGCTGACCGCCTCCGGAATGAGCACCACTCAGGCAGCGGCGTTGGCCGCTTGGCTGGCGGCCGCAATCGTCATGGCCGCCTGGGCACAGCGCCGCGACGCATAGGCGGAGCGGCCCGCGCCGGGGACCGGGCGCACGGGTCAGCGCGGCGCTGAGACGGAGCGGCCTGCGCCGGGGACCTGCGCACCGGTCAGCGCGACGCTTAGACGGACCGGCGCGTCGGGGACCTGGCGCGTGGCTCAGCGCGCCAGCGTCGATTCGAGGTCGGCTCTGGCGCGGGCCATCGACGGGCCGTACCAGAAGAGCGTCCTGCCCTCGACGAATTCGTGGCGGTGGTGGGGGAAGACGTCGGGGCCGTCGGTGGGGCCGAAGGCGTACGGTTCATCGGGAAGCAGCACGACGTCGGGTTTCTCGGCGAGCACGGTCTCGACGTCGAGTCGCGGGTATCGGGCGTCGAGCCTGGCGACCACGTTGACCAGGCCAATCCGACCGAGCACATCGTCGGCGTACGTCTGCGAGCCCACCCACGACCACGGGTCGCGCCAGATGGGCACAGCCACGCGCAGCGCTTGCAGTGAGGGAGTGGGCGGCGCGTCCCACACCTCCCGGGCAGTGGTCAGCCACCCTGGCTCCGCCTCGTGCCCGAATCCCTCGCGGAACAACCGGGCGAGGCTGTCGAGGGCCTCCTGAACTGTGTCGATGCGGGTCACCCACACGGTGACGCCCGACTCACGCAGGCGCTCGACGTCGATCCGGCGGTTCTCCTCGTGGTTCGCGACGACGAGGTCGGGCCGGAGCTCGCGGATCGCGGCGAGGTCAGGGTTCTTCGTGCCCCGCACTCGTGCCACGTCGAGATCCGCAGGCTGAACGCACCAATCCGTGGCCCCGACGAGAGAGCCCGGCGCGGTTTCGGCGATGGCCTCTGTGATCGACGGCACGAGGCTCACCACCCGCCGTGGCTCCGCAACCAACTGCACAGGCGCCCCGAGATCGTCGAGCAGCGGCCGATCCATACGGTCTCCCATCGACGGTGGTACACGGGTAGGCGCTGCGCGCCACGCTACCCGGCGATACAGCGAGCCGGCGCGGACAAGTGCGTGAGGGCAGCGCCCGGTTACGACATGAGGGATGCGTTTCGCCGACGTACGCGCACGTTTACGTAGGTGAATGCGGCACAGGCACTCCAGAGTGCATCCTTCGTGCCGCAACGTGCGCCCCATCCCGCCAGCCTCTTGTCAGAGCGCGGCCCCGAGTCATGAGAAATCCACAGCACCGATTACGGAATCGTCCCGGATCTCAAGGCTTTCCGAACACTTATCAACATGGCTAATAACCCTTGTGGAAAACTTGTCGCAGCATCCGCAAGACTTCGCCACGATTCCGATATGCCAAAACGGGATCGCGCAGCAGACATCGTCACCCTCCTCACCCAGCAAGGCGGCACCGGCACCCGCGTGGACCTCACGCATGCGGTGTCCCGCGCCGCACTTGAGTCAGCATTACGACAAGGCTGGGTGACACATCTCGGCAACGGTTCGATCACTCTGCCTCGACTGGCGATTCCTCCATTGGGTGACGCAGGCGCTTGTCGCTCATGGACGTCCCCCGATGATGAATTAAGTTCGGCGGCAAACGATCACATCACGTCTCTGCTCGCATTCGCGCGGGGTCACCAAGGGGTTCTGTCGCATCGCAGCGCGGCAGTAGTGCATCGGTGGGCTGTTCTCAACCCGCCCGATTCCGTCGAACTGATCTTCCCCAGGGGACGGCGGCGCCCCCGGGACTCTGCCGTTCCGATTACGGCTCGCAACGCGACCGTCACCGCTGAGGAGCTTCGGTTGCGGTGCACCTCGCCGCTCAACACGGTCATCGCGTGCGCTCGCGATCTCGACCCCGCCGAGGCCTTGGCCATCGCAGATTCCGCCCTACGGTGTGGCGACATCGGCACGCGCGAATTGCGATCCGCGTGCGATCGCTACACCGGCCGTCGCGCAGATCGCGTGCGCCGCGTTCTCAGTGCTGCAGATAGAGGTGCCGCCAACCCTTTCGAGTCGGCCCTCCGGTGGATTCTTCAAGACGTGCGGGGTGTCGAGTTCTCGACACAGGTGCGAGTCGAGGACTCGTCGATAGATCTCAAGGTCTTCGTTGATCTCGGTGTCGAAGAACTCCGGCTCGCCTGCGAAGCGGACAGTTACGAATTCCATGGTGGCAGAGAGAATTTCCAGAAGGATCGACGCCGTTATGCGCTCCTCAATGCCGCTGGCTGGATCGTCCTCACCTTCACATTGCGTCAGGTTCGTGAAGAGCCGGAGTGGGTTCGCCAGATCGTCGAAATCATGGTCGATGTCAGGCGTGCCCACCTGGCTGCCGAAAAAGATGCGGCCTCTTGGCGACGCCTTCAACGCAAGCACGGGCGCGCGCAGCGTCGGAGCCGGGAGCAGAGGCGTCGTTCGCGGAGTGCTGCGTAGTTTGCGACACGAGGGATGTACTTCTCCGTCGGCCGCACACGTTCACCTAGGTGAATGCGGCGCGGCACGCCTGAACTGCATCCTTGGTGTCGCAACGTCCGGGAGGGCGTGAGGTGCCATGCCGCCGGACGCACGGGTCAGGGCGCGGAGTGCGCCGCCAGGTGGGTGTCCATGAGGCGGCGGCTTTCCAGCGTGACGCGTGACCAGCGGGGGTCTGTCCGGCCCGCTTCGACCTGAGCAGCGAACGCCAGGACCTCGTGCGGCATCGTGTCTTGAGGTGCGACCGGGCCTTCGAGGAGTGTGACCGTGTCGCCCTTGCGGGGATGCAGCTCCATGAGTGTGGGTTCGGCGAGGTCGGAGATCGTGAGTGCCGCGTCTTCGCCGAGGATCACGCTCGGGGTCACGCCTTGCGTGATCTTCGACCACGACAGGTCGACCACGAGATCGGGGTAGGTGAGCATCATCGAGCCGGCGCCCTCGAATCCGTTGTGCAGCAACGTGCTCGCACCGCTCGCCGCGAGCGGCGCTCCGAACAGGTCGATGGCGGGTTCGAGCACGTATACGCCGATGTCCGCGAGGGCCGAATTGCCGAGGCCGGGGTCGAAGGCGTTCGGCACCTCCCCGGCCCTGAACCGGTCGTACCGCGACGAGTACTGGCACTTGGCGAAGCTCACCTGCCGAATGGTGCCGAGCTGTGGCAGCGTCTCGCGGAGCAACTCGTACGCGGGCGTGTGGAGGTGCCGGGTCGCCTCCATCGCGACAACGCCCTTCGCCTCGGCGGCGTCGAGGATGTCGCGTACCTCGGCCTCCGTGGTGCCCATGACTTTCTCGACGAGCACGTGCTTGCCGGCCTCGATCGCGGCCAGCGCCTGCGTGTGGTGTACGCCGTTGGGGCTCGCGATGTACACGGCGTCGACAGCCTCGCACATCTCGGTGAGATCGGTGAAGACGCGCCCGATGCCGTGCTCGCGTGCGAACGCCTCCCCGGTCTCGCTCCGTCGCGACAGCACGGCAGTCGCTTCGGCAATCCCGTTGGTGCGCCCGCAAGCACGCGTGAACCACTCGCTGATGAAGTTGGTACCGACGATCCCGAACCGCAGCGCTCCCATGACGCCACGCTATCCGTGCCGTCCTCCGAACGGAGTGGATCCCCACCACTCAGCAGAGGTTTGGTGACGGGAACACAGTTTCTAAACTATGCTCTCTCGCTTGAGTTCTGCTAGCAGAACTTAGGGAAACCGCGCCTGACGGATTGCTCGCGCGGGCATGCGAAGGGGCGGGTCGCCAACCAGCGACCCGCCCCTCACGTGTGCCTCAGAGGTTCACGAGGCTCACCGGCGTCAGGAGCCGATGATGCCGCCGTCCTTCTTGCGGATGACGATCGTCGCCGGGCGCGGGCGGCCGGCCTTGTCGTGCTCCGGCCACGAGCTCACCGCGTTGGGGTTCTCGGGGGTCGGGGTGCCGATGGCCTTGGTGTCTTCACCCGGGTGCTGGATGTTGACGAACATCGTGCGCTGGTCGGGGGTCGCGATGACGCCCGTGATCTCACAGCCCTTCGGGCCGGTGAGGAAGCGACGGATCTCCTTCGTCTTCGGGTCGGCGCACAGCATCATGTTGTTGCCGATGTTGTCGTAACCCTTCTCCTTGAGCAGCTGCGAGGAGTTGGAGACGTCGGTCTGGATCCACAGGCGGCCGTCCGGGTCGCCCCACAGGCCGTCGGGGGAGCCGAAGATGTCGCCCTTGATGTTGACCTTGGGGTCGTACACGGGGTCACCGGCGAGCACGAAGATGTCCCAGTTGAAGCGCAGCGAGGTCTTGTCGTTGCCCTTCTCCATCCAGCGGATGATGTGGCCGTACGGGTTGGGCTTGCGGGGGTTCGCAGCCGACGGGCCCGAGGAGCCGTTGGTGAGGGTGCAGAAGATGTGGCCCGTCTTCTGGTTCTCGGTGATCCACTCGGGGCGGTCCATCTTGGTGGCACCGAGGGCGTCGGCGGCGGTGCGCGTGCGGATGAGCACGTCGGCCTGGTCGACGAAGCCGTTCTCCTTGGTCAGCTTGCCCTTGCCGAAGACGAGCGGCAGCCAGTCGCCGGAGCCGTCGTCGTTGAAGCGCGCCACGTAGAGCGTGCCGTGGTCGAGGGGGCTCTGGCCCTTCATGCGGCGGTTGCGCCAGCGACCGGAGCCGACGAACTTGTAGATGTACTCGCCGTCCTGGTCGTCACCGGTGTAGGCCACGATGCGGCCCTTGGTCTCGGTGAAGTGGCAGTTCTCGTGCTTGATGCGGCCGAGAGCCGTGCGCTTGACCGGCGTGGAGTTCGGGTCGAACGGGTCGATCTCGACGCACCAGCCGAAGCGGTTGGGCTCGTTCGGGTCCTTGACAACGTCGAAGCGCTCGTCGACCTCGTGCCACTTCCAGTCGGTCTCGCCGTTGCCGACGCCGTAGCGCTTCTCCTCCACCGTGCTCTCGTGGCCCTTGGTGGTGGTGCCGAAGTACTGGTGCCAGTTCTCCTCGCAGGTCACGTACGTGCCCCACGGGGTCGCGCCCATCGAGCAGTTGTTGAGCGTGCCGCGAGCCTGGGTCTTGGCGGCGAGCTTGGGGTGGTCGCCCTTGACGGGACCCGAGAACTTCACCGGCGTGTTGACGTGCACGCGGCGGTTGTACTTGGAGTCGACGTTCTTCCACGACCCGTTCTTGTCGCGCTGCACCTTGACCACGGAGACGCCGTGCGCGTGCTGGTGCTTGCGCGCCTTCTCCAGGGTCATCTGGTCGAGGCCGTCCTTGGTGAGCATGGCCGGGTCGGTGTACTCGTGGTTGAGCACGAGCAGACCCACGTCGTTGCCCTTGCGGCGGCCGGAGCCGATCGGGAAGAAGTGCATGCCGTCGTGGTTGAAGCCGATCTGCTTGGCCTGCTCGTCGGCGGTGTTGGAGGCGTCCTTCTTCCACGCCGGGCCGCTGGAGAGCAGCGGCGTGCCCCACGGGATCAGGACCTCGGCGATGTACCCCTCGGGCACGTGGACCTCGTCGTCGCGGCTGGTCGGCACGGCCTTGAAGCCGAGCAACGGGCCGTGACCGCGACCGCGGCGGCCGGCGACGGCACCTGCTTCAGCGGCGTCGGCAGTGGTGGGCGCGCTCGCGGCGGCAGCGGGCGCACCGGCGAGGAATCCGACGGCAGCGACACCAACCGCTCCACCGAGCACATTGCGGCGCGAGAGGTTGGACTCGAGAACGTCGGAGAAGTGCCGGTTGTCGCTGGGGTTGGTGCTGATGTCGTCGGAGTCGTACATGGTGTCCTCACGGTCGAAGGAGGGGGATCGCCCGGACGAGAGCTATTACGCCTGGTCCGTGCTCGACCGCGACGCTATGGGTGGAGAGTGACCTGATTCACTGTGCGAGAAGAACGTTCGGAGGCTGCTGCGTGAACCAGAGGTGACGTGCCTGGTCGGCGCGTGTGTCTCGGTGAGGCGGGGGGCCGGCTGCATCCGCCGCCGAGGAATCACTGACTTTTTTCGTGAGGCGCGATGAATTCGCGGAGCCTGTCTGGTCTATAGAGACAAGAGCCTCCCGCAGGGGGTGGCCCGCACGACGAAGGGAAGCGATCATGTCCACTGTGACCAGCACCGAGAGCACGACCACCGCGACCGTCGAGCACCACATGGTCTTCGTCAACCTGCCCGTCGCCGACCTGGCGCGCAGCCGCGAGTTCTTCACAGCGATCGGGTACACCTTCGACGAGCGCATGTGCGATGGCAATGCCCTGGGGCTTCAGCTCGGCCCGAACATCTACGCGATGCTGCTCGGCCGCGAGTTCTTCGCCACCTTCCACAACGCAGAAACGGCGACGCCCGGCAAGCACGAAGTGCTCACGTGCCTCTCCGCCGGGAGCCGTGAGGAGGTCGACGCGATCGTCGACCGGGCCGTCGCCGCAGGGGGCACCCAGGTCAACGCGACTGAGCAGGGCGGATTCATGTACGGCCGCTCGTATGCCGACCTCGACGGACACATCTGGGAGATCCTCTGGATGGATGTCACCGGGGCTACCGACGCCGGCGTCTTCGGCTGATCCGCACCTGCGCCCGCCGACGCACGCATCGGGTACCGGATCCGATCTCGGGAGGATCGATGAGTCAGGCAACCGAATTCGAGCAGGCCACCGCTCCGCTGCGCCCGGAGTTGCTGGCGCACTGCTACCGCATGATGGGCTCGCCCGTCGACGCGGAGGATCAGGTGCAGGAGACGTACCTTCGCGCGTGGCGCGGCTACGGCGAGTTCGACCACCGCGCGTCCGTGCGCACGTGGATGTACCGCATCGCCACGAACACGTGCCTCAATGCGCTTTCCGCCGCCGGTCGGCGGATGCTGCCGCGCAGTTTCGGCGGTGAACCCGGCGACCCGCGGGCCCCTCTGAACCAGCGCGACGAGGCGTGGCTCGAGCCGATGCCGGAGGCGTTTCTCTGGAAGAGCGCCGCGCCGACTCCGGAGGAGAAGCTGCTCGCGCGCGAGAACATCGCGATGGTGTGGATGGCGGCCCTGCACGACCTCACTCCCAACCAGCGGGCCGTGCTGCTGCTGCGCGATGTGCTGCAGTTCAGCGCCTCCGAGACGGCCGAGACTCTCGGAACCACTGTGGCCTCGGTCAACTCCGCGCTGCAGCGCACCCGGGAGGCGGTGGGCGGCGGTCTCCCCAGGGCCGAGGCCGATCCGCACGCCGAGCCGCACGTGGAGGCTGCTGCAGTCGACGCCTTCGTAGACGCGTTCGAGCGCCACGACTTCGACGCGATCGTCGCGACGCTTGCCGAGAACACGACGTGGCAGATGCCGCCGTTCGACCGGTGGTACGTGGGCGCGCACGACTCGGCGGTTCTCTCGCACACCCACTGCCCGGCCTCCGCGCCTGGTGATCTGCGGTTCCTGCGCACGCGCTCCAACGGGCAGCCTGCCGTGGGCATGTACCTGCGCAAGGGCGACCGGTACGAGGCCTTCCAGTTCCAGGTACTCCACGTGCGCCCCGACGGGCTCGTCGACGACGTGGTCGGCTGGTTCGAACCGCACATTTTCCGGCTCGCCGGACTCCCGCTCGTGCTCGACGCCGCGTAGCGGCCCCCATACTCACTGTGTCCCCGCGATTCGATCGCGGGAGAACCGAAAGGCACCATCATGCGTCAGCTCATCGTCTCCGAATTCGTCACCCTCGACGGCGTCATGGAAGCCCCCGGCGGCGGCGACCACCCGCACGGCGGCTGGACGTTCAAAGACGTCGAATTCGACCCTGCCGCCTACGAGATCAAGGGCACGGAGCAGGAAGAGGCCGGGGCGGTGCTCGTCGGCCGCAAGTCTTGGCAGGAATTCGAGGGCGTCTGGCCGTCGATGACCGACGACTTCCCGAAGTACAACGCGATGCCCAAGTACGTCGTCTCCACGACGCTCAGCGACGACGAGGTGGCGGCCTCGGCGTGGCAGCCGATGACGCTGCTCCGCTCGGTCGACGATGTGCGCGCCCTCAAGGAGGGTGACGGCGATCCGATCATCGTGCACGGTAGCGCGGGTCTGTCCCAGTCGCTGGCGGCAGCGGGGCTGGTCGACCGCTACCACCTGCTGGTCTTCCCCGTGATCCTCGGCAGCGGCAAGCGCCTGTTCGCCTCCGACGGAGACAAGGCCAACCTGCGCGTCGTGGAGTCGGCGACGTACGGCAACGGCATCACCAAGCTCGTGCTCGACGTGGTGCGCTGACGTGCGGGTCCGGCGGATCACCACGAACTTGCCCGTCGCCGACATCGAGGCGGCCAAGGAGTTCTACACGGGATTCATGGGCCTGCGTGACGAGGAGTTCAACCTCGGCTGGGTGGCCCGCTACACCGATCCGGATACGGGTGCCCACGTGCAGCTCGTCACGAGCGACCTCACGGCACAGGACGATTCGGCGATCTCCGTGCACTGCGACGACGTCGACGCCGCCTACGACGAGGCCCGCGCCGCCGGCTACGAGATCACCCACCCCCTCACGACGGAGGAGTGGGGCGTGCGCCGCTTCCACGTGCGAGCCCCCGACGGAACGATCGTCAACGTCGTGCAACACCGCGGCTGACCGTCCAGGTCGCCAAGTGAGGCGCGCGGGTCGCGGGGATGCGACAGGATCGGAGGCGGTTCAGCGGCTTCCAGGGAAGGCATCAGCTATGCGCGTGACGATCATGGGTTCCGGTAACGGCGGGACCGCGGCGGCGTTCGAGTGGGCGCAGGCCGGGCACCAGGTGTCGATGTGGGACTTCGAGGAGTTCGGCGAGAACATCGCCGCCATCGCGGCGGTGGGGCACATCGTCGGGCGGGTGAAGTTCGAGGGCGCGGCCGACATCCACTACGTCGGCCACGACCTCGACCGGGCGCTCGAAGGTGCCGAGCTCGTTTTGATCGTCGGGCCTGCCTACTCGCACGAGGCGATGGGCGCGGTGCTACGCGGCAAGCTCACCACGGACGCCGCGTACTGCCTGCTGCCCAGCGCCTGCAACGGCGCGGTCGTGCTCAAGCAGGCCCTCGGCCTCGACCTCATGGACGACACCTACGTCATCGGCGAGACCAGCACCCTGCCGTACGGCTGCCGCCTCGTCGACCCCGGAGTCGTGCGCGTGACCACGCGCGTGCTCGACGGCCTGTACGTCGCAGCGCTGCCGAGCACCCGCACACCCGAACTGCTCGCGAAGCTGCAGGTCGTGTGGCCGCAGGCGGAGGCCGCGAAGAACGTCCTCCAGACCACCCTGCAGAACGGCAACCCCGTGCTGCACCCGGCGATCATGCTGCTCAACGCCTCCCGCATCGAGAACACCGGAGGCGACTTTCTCTTCTACACCGACGGCGTCACCCCCGCCTCCGCCGCCCTCATCGAGGCGATCGACAACGAGCGCGTCGCCCTCGGCCGCGCCATCGGTGTCGACCTGCTGCTCGACCCGGAGCTCGGCGTGCGCCAGGGCTACCTCTCGGAGGCCACCTACCTCAAGGGCTACAACCAGGGCATCGGGTTCGCGAAGTCGCAGGCCCCGAAGTCCCTCGACTTCCGTTACCTCACTGAGGACGTCCCCTACGGGCTCGTGTTCGCCTCCGAGCTGGCCAAGCAGGTCGGTGTGCCCACGCCGGCGATCGACACGGTGATCTCCATGGCTTCGATCATCCTGCGCACCGACTTCCGGGCCCAGGGCAAACGCCTCCCGAAGGACCTCGGTTTCGGCGACCTCACGTTGGAGCAGGTCCGCGGGCTGTGACCATCCGGCGGGGGTGCTGCAGTGCCTCGCAGTTCGGTGCCCCAGCGGTTCAGTGAGCAGGCGGCAGACCACCTGCTAGTCGTGGCGGGCTGACACTGCGGCCTCGTGGTCGAGGAGCCACTTCTTGCGGTCCACGCCGCCCGCGTAGCCGGTCAGGGCGCCGCTGCTGCCCACCAGGCGGTGGCAGGGGACGATGATGCTGATCGGGTTGCGACCCGTGGCGGCGCCCACCGCGCGGGCCGCGCTCGACTTGCCCAGGGCGGAGGCGACCTGGCCGTAACCCGTCGTGCGACCGAACGGGATGGCTCGCAGTTGGTCCCAGACGCTGCGCTGGAAGTCGGTGCCGTTGGGGGCCAGGTCGAGGTCGAATTCGGTTCTCGTGCCCGCGAAGTACTCGCCGAGTTGCCGCACGGCGTCGTCGGCGACGCTGTCGTCGCGGGCGCCGAGCCGCGCCTCCGTCGGCGGGTGCGAGTGGCCGTCGAAGTAGACCCCGCACAGCACGCCGTCAGAATCGACGACCAAGGTCAGCGGGCCGACCGGCGAATCTACGATGCGGTGCGGCATCGGTCCTCCTCGGGTAGGTGGTTGATGGGGTGGTCCATGACCGCCCAGAGGTATTGGGTGGCGTAGCTGCGCCACGGCCGCCAGTCCGCGGCGCGCGAGACGAGATCGCCTGTCAGGCCGAGGCGTTCGGTCGCGCGGCGGATGCCCAGGTCGGAGGCGGGGAACGCGTCCGGATCGCCGAGGGCCCGCATCGCCACGGTCTCGACAGTCCACGGGCCGATGCCGGGCAGCTCGGCGAGTTCGTGTCGGGCTGTAGCGCGGTCGGCTCCCGGTGACAGGTCGATGCTCCCGTCGGCCAGCGCGCCGGCCAGCGCCATGAACGTCGTTGCTCGTCGGGCCGGGACCTTGAGCACGCCCGGCTGCAGGTCTGTGAGCTGGTCGGGAGTGGGAAACAGGTGCGTCAGGCCGCCGTCCGGATCGTCGATCGGCTCGCCGCGTGCTGCGACCAACCTGCCGGTCAGCGTCTGCGCGGCTGTGGTCGAGACCTGCTGTCCGAGCACGGCCCGGAGCGCGAAGGCGTCGGGATCGAGACTCCTCGGGACCCGGCGGCCAGGGCCCGCCTCGACCAGCGGTGCGAGCGCGTGGTCGCGCGCCAGGGCGGCGTCGACGGCCTCCGGGTCGGAGTCGAGGTCGAGCAGCCTGCGACAGCGGCCGATCGCGGGCGCCAGGTCACGCAGGTCGCTCAGCCACAACGTCGCGGCGACGTGTCCGGCGGCCGGGCGCAGCGCGACGATGCCGTGGCCGTGCGCGAGCCGTACGGTCGACCGAAAGGCCTGGTCACGCCATTCCTCGACCCCGGGCACGGCGGTGGCTGCGAGGTGCCCGAACACGTTGCTCGGATTGAACGGCTCGCGGTACGCCAGCCGGAGACGGATCGGCGACATGAACCCCGCGCTGTCATCGGCGGTGCGGCTGCGGGGGCTGCCGTCTCCGAGGTGGTCGCCGGGTCGGGCCCCACCGAGGCGGTTGCGAAGTTCGCCCTCGCCGTTGTTGTCGCCGGGGTGAGTCCTCTGGGCGCGATTGGGACTGAGTCGGTCGCGTCGGTTGTGCCGGCGCCGTTCGCGGAGGGTGCTCGGTGTGGTCGCGTATGTCGCCGCGATGGTCTCGTTGAACGCCCGGAGTGAGCGGAATCCCGCGGCGAAGGCGACCTCGGTGATCGGCAGGGATGTCGTCTCCAGCAGCACCCGCGCGGTGTGCGCGCGTTGGGCCCGTGCCAATTCGACCGGTGTAGCGCCGAGTTCGGCGAGGATGATCCGCTCCAGTTGTCGGGTCGAGAATCCGAGACGCCCGGCAAGTCCTCGCACGCCTTCACGGTCGATCACTCCGTCGCCGATGAGCCGGACGGCCCGGGCACAAACGTCGGCCCGCACGTCCCAGTGCGGTGAGCCGGGCACGCTGTCGGGTCGGCATCGTTTGCAGGCGCGGTAGCCCGCAGCGTGTGCTGCGGCGGCGGTCGGGAGGAACGAGCAGTTCTCCGCCCGCGGAGTCCGGGCCGGGCAACTGGGCCGACAGAAGATCCGGGTCGATGAGACCGCCGTGAAGAAGACACCGTCGAACCGGGCGTCACGGCTCGCGACAGCCCGCAAGCACGCTTCCCGGCTCGGCATCATGACGCCATCGTGTCGCACTCCACCGACGCAGGCTCGCAAGAATGCGACATGGCAGCGGGGCGGCTTCCGAGGGTGCGACGCGCCTCGCGTGGCCGGTCGCCGGTACCGCGGTGGTGGAACAAAGGTCTTTCGACCGGTTCACCTGCCCGGCACTCGCCTCGACCGCGGTACATAGTGCCTGGGGGCGTCTCCGGAGACACGACGGAGGAGCGGGCGAACGCACGGGCGGCGGGACTAGCCGGTCAGCTGAAGCGCGGGACGGGCGTCGGGACTGGCCGGCCAGCTGAAGGGCAGGCGTCGGGACTAGCCGGTCAGCTGAACGGGGGGCGGGTGTCTAGGCCTCGGCTGCCTCGGCCTGCTGCTCGCCAGACTCGGGCGGCCGCGTCGTAGTCGTCTTCCGTGACGAGGTTGCCCATCCAGCGCAGGGCCAGTGTCATGAGCCAGGTCCAGCGCATGCCTATCGGACCGAGGCGGGGGAGCACCCACGGCACAGTGACGTAACCCGCGAGGCGGCGGGCGATCGAGAACGTCTCGCCGTAGTGGTGCTGCAGGGTCGACTGCCAAGCGGCCGCGATGTCGTCGCCGGGCTTGCCGGAGGCGAGCAGCTCGGCCACGTATCGGCCCGTCTCCAGGCCGTAGTCGATGCCCTCGCCGTTGAGCGGGTTGACGCAGGCAGCGGCATCGCCGATGAGGGCCCAGTTCGGCCCCGACACCCCGCTCACGGCTCCGCCCATCGGCAGCAGGGCGGAGGTCGGCATGCGCAGCTCGTCTCCGAGCTGGAATTCCTGCCGAACCCGATCGGCGTAGCGGCGCATGAGCGGCTTGATCGCGATGTCCGCCGGGCGTTTGGAGGTGGCGAGCGTGCCCGCTCCGAGGTTCACGGTGCCGTCGCCGAGCGGGAAGATCCAGCCGTAGCCCGAGACGATCTCGTCTTGGTCACCGCGCAGTTCGAGGTGCGACACGATCCACGGGTGATCGCTCATGCCGGAGTCGACGTAGCTGCGGCCCGCGACTGCATAGACGGTGTCGCGGTGCCATTCGCGGCCGAGCACCTTGCCCAGGGGCGAGCGCACGCCGTCGGCGACGATGAGGCGCTTGCAGGCGATCTCGAACGTGTCGTCTCCGCGCTGGAACACCACCGACGAGACCCGGTCGCCGGTGCGGCGTACGTCGACGGCGCGGGCTCCGTCGATGCCGTACGCGCCCGCCTCCATCGAGAGGGTGCGCAGGTGGTCGTCGAGCTCCATGCGCGGCACGGCCGAACCCCAGTCGGGCAGGCGGCCGCCGGGCCAGCGCAGATAGAGGGTCTGGCCGAAGCCGTGCGTGTGCAGGCCCTTGTTCACGGTGTGGCCGCGCAGCCAGCCGCTGAGGCCGAGCCGGTCGAGTTCCGCGACCGCGCGGGGGGTGAGGCCGTCTCCGCAGGTCTTGTCACGCGGATACGTCGCGGCGTCCACGATCGTGGTCTCCAGCCCGGCCTTGGCGCACCACGCCGCCGCCGCAGACCCCGCCGGACCCGCACCCACCACCAGCACATCAGTCGTCGCGTCACTCACCGGCCCAGTCTCCCAGGAACGCGCCCGCGCGCGCAGCCGCCCAGGTCGCTGTGGGCAGACGCGCGTTGGAGGCCACCCGCCTGTGTACCCCGGAGGCTGTTGCTCGACTCGCCCCGGGGCGGCCGCGGTCTCGCTGCCGCCGACGAGGAACCACCTGTCTGAGGCCCAGCTGTGAGCGTGTAGCGGCCGTGCGTCAGTGGAGCCCGGCCGCGGGCGCGTAGCGGCCGTGCGCCAGGAGGGACTGCCGGCGAGGGCTGCAGGGGAGAAGGCCAACGGAGCCTGTGCCATGGCACTTCAGCGACAACGAAACTCGCAAGGTCGACCTGTGCCATGGCACCCCGGGCCGAGCAGGCGAGGTTCGGGGGCGGGTGGGGGCAGGAGCGTCTCAGTGGCAGAGCCAGTCACGGGGGATATTGCCGATGGCTGAGCCGTCACCCCTGGTCCAGATGACCCCCTCGGGAGTGATGGTGCCGACGTGTCCGTAACGATGCGTCTCCACGTGATGTCGTTTGCAGATGAGAGCAAGATTGCCCATATCGGTAGGACCGTGATGGTCCCAGTCGAGCAGGTGATGCCCTTCGCACCACGAAGGCGGCGCGTCACAACCGGGGAAGGTACAACCGCGATCACGGATGATCAAGGCGTTCCGTTGAGCCGGAGTGGTGAACCGTTCCTCACGCCCGACATCCAGCACCTCCCCACGACCACCCAGGACCACCGGGATGATCCCGGCCTCGCACGCCAACGCCCGCACCTCACTGGGAGTCAGGACGTGTCCGTGTTCGGTCAGGCCCATGCCCGCCACGGCACCGCTCAGAGTCTCGTGGCTGATCGTGACGAGCACTTTGGCTTTCGTGCCGGTACCGGGAACGTGCCCGTCGTAGCGAGTCGCGACCTGAGCCAGGCTGACCAGTGCGTCGGCGCGGCGCTGACCCGGGGTCCGCAGGTCCGCGTCGCCGTCGGGGGTGGGGGTCGGGATCGACAGGGCCGTCAACGCTGCCGTCACCACGGCCTCGGAGGCCGGGTCGAGGCGGAGCGTGGCGGTGAGCATGCCGTGCCGGTCACGACGGAAGGTGGTCATGTCGCGTTGGACGTACTTCGCGTCATGGTCACGATCCAACGCACCCTCATCGCCGTACTGGCTGATGAGGACTTCGGCCAGGGAGTCGAGTTCGCGGGCGGTGGCTCCGGCGGCGACGGCGTCGATGATGGCTTCCAGGACCGGTTCCCAGTTCCCGGGACCGATCGCGGCCTGCAGTTTGCGGAAGAACCGCGCCGCACTCGCAGCCGTATCCACACTGATGCGCCCGGCGGTGATCGCCTCGCGTAGGGGTGAGACGTCGGGGGTCTGACAGACCCTCGCGATGTCCTTCAACGCCAACACAGCCCGCGACGAGACCGGAGCGTTCGCGTCGCGGTGGGCTCGTTCGACGAAGCGGTCCACCCGCGGGTTGTCACTAGAGGCGATCACGCCACGGGCGTCGGCATCCAGGACGACCGCGGCCCGGACCGCTTCGGCAGCGGCCACCAGAGCGCACGCCTGCGCGGCCAGGCCGGCCAGGTCCGGGGAATACACCCCCGTCAACCGCTCCGGCATCGACGCGAGAATCTGCTGCACCGACTCCAACTGAGCCAGGAGCTCTTCCCCGGCCGCGCTGACGACTGCCGGGCCCGCGCTCGTCGCGGTGCCCGCGGCAGTCGTGGCCGCGCTCGTCGTCGTGGTCGGGGTTTCCAGGATCGAGTCCCAGTACCTCGACGCCGCGCTCAAGCCTGCGACGGGATCTCCGCTGTCGGACAGGTCGGCGCCGGCGACCGCCCCGGGGGTGGGTTCCCACGGGTTGGTTCGCGTGGCGGAGTCGGACTCGGTCGAGGCGAGAGTCCAGTAGTCGGGGTCGGTGTCCCTGGCGCTGCGGCCCCACTCGTAAGTCGGGGGCTCCAGGGCCGGGTTCTGCGCACCCCACCAACCCGCCTCGCGGGGGTCATCGGTGGCGGTGTCCGGCATACCCTGATTCTACCGTTCACGCGTTCGGGAAACCATAGCTATACAGTTCATATGACGTTCGAATGGGCATGTGGGGCAACGGGATTCACGGGTCTGCGAATTCGTGTCGATCCTCGTTAGTTCCGTTGGTGCACAACCTGATTCGCACATCGTTCTGAAGGCTCTGTATGTGATGTGCCTCACGCCATCCAGCTGGTCCAGCTAGCGCTGCTCGAACACCCCGGGCGCCGATCCTCGCCTGCTCGGCCGGGGTGCCATGGCACAGGTCTACCCTGCGCGTCCCGTCGTCGCTGTAGTGCCATGGCACAATTTCCGGTGGCTTTCTCGCCTGCGGCTTCGCGGTCAGTCCCTCCAGGTGCACGGTCGATTCGCGTCCGTGGTCGGGGTCCGTTGGCGCAGGGTCGGTTCGCGTCCGTGGTCGGGGTCCAGGCACATGTTCTTGCATTAGCTTCTTGACCAGCAACGCTGAGCCGCGGGACTGTTCAGGTCACCGCTTCACGCGACCTGGCCCTCCTCCGCAGGCGCCGAGGCTATCGTCACCGAATCCCGAGTCATGCAACGGCCTCTGCGGCTCAGGTCGGAGCCGGGGGCATCAGGCTGGGACGATGCTGCGGTACCGGTGACCGGCCATCTCACGGTGAGGTGGCCGGTCGTCGGGAGTGGGCTCTACTTCGCGACCCGCACCAGGGTCTTGCCGAAGTTGTCGCCCCGGAGCATGCCGTTGAAGGCGTCGACCGCGTTCTCCAGGCCGTCGATCACGTGCTCGCGGTGCTTGACGCGGCCCTCCGCGAGCCAGCCCGACATGTCGCGGATGAAGTCGTCGAGCTGATCGTCCATGAACTCCGACTGGATGAACCCGCGCACGGTGAGGCTGCGGATGAGGATGAGCCCCATGAGCATTCCCGAACGGTCGGGCCCCTCGGGCAGGGAGGTCGCGTTGTAGCCGGAGACGAGCCCGCACACCGGCACCCGCGCGAACGTGTTGAGCCGGGGCAGCACTGCTTGGAGTACGGCTCCGCCGACGTTCTCGAAGTACACGTCGATCCCGTCAGGCGTCGCGGCGGCGAGCTGCTCGGCGAAGTCCTCGGCGCGGCGGTCGATCGCGGCGTCGAAGCCGAGTTCGCGCAGGTAGGCGACCTTCTCCGGGCCTCCGGCGATGCCCACGGCCCGGGCCCCCTTGGTGCGGGCGATCTGCCCGACCGTCGACCCCACGGGGCCGGTAGCGGCGGCCACGACCACAGTCTCGCCGGGCTGCGGCTTGCCGATGTTGAGCAGCCCTGCCCAGGCGGTGAAACCAGGCATGCCGAGAACACCCAGGGTGACCTGGGGTTCTGCGATTGCGGAGTCGATCGGCCGCAGCCCCGCGACGTGCTCGACGGAGTGGGCCTGCCACCCTCCGTAGCCGAGCACCATGTCTCCGGGCGCCAATTCGCCTCCGGGGCACTCGAGCACGCGCGACACGGTGCCTCCGACGATGGTGTCGCCCACCTCCATCGCGGGGGCGTACGACGGGCCTTCATCCATCCGTCCGCGCATGTACGGATCGAGCGACAGCCACAGCGTCTCCAGCAACGCCTGCCCGTTCGTGGGAGCGGGCAATTCGGTGGTCTCGAGCGGCAGATCTGAGGCGGTGGGCTCGCCGTGCGGCCGGCGAGCCAGAACGATGCGCGAGGTCTTCATGCACCAACCCAATCACGCTGTGGGTCAGGCCTCTCGGGCACACTCTCGGCGCGACGCGTTCACCTGGATGTCATGTGTCGTTCATCGGCAGTACCCTCAGCGAATGGACGTCCGCCGGATCGCCCCCGGTCTCGGGGTTCTGCGTGGGTACGACCGCTCCTACCTGCGCGGAGACGTGCTGGGCGGGCTCACGGTGGCGGCCTACGGCATCCCGCAGGTGATGGCGTATGCCGAGATCACCGGACTCCCGGCGGTGACAGGGCTCATGGCGATGATCGGGCCGCTGCTCGTCTACGTGCTGCTCGGCTCTTCTCGGCGCCTGTCGGTGGGGCCGGAGTCGACGACCGCCCTCATGACGGCGACGGCGGTGGCGCCGCTCATGGCCACCCTGCCCGAAGACCGCCGCAGCGACGCGACGGCGCTGCTCGCCCTCATGGTCGCCGCGGTCGCGTTCGCGGGATGGGCGTTGCGGCTCGGTTTTCTCGCCCGGCTGCTCAGCAAGCCGGTGCTCGTGGGCTATCTCGTCGGCATCTGCGTGCTGATGATCGTGAGCCAACTCGGCAAGGTGACCGGCCTGAAGGTCTCCGGAGACGGTCTGCCGGCGCAGGTGATGAGCGTCGCCCGGCAGTTCGGCTCCGTTCATGTGCCCACGGTGACGCTCGCCGGCGTGGTGGTGGTCGTGCTCTTCGCGCTGCGGCACTTCTTGCCGCGGTGGCCGGGCCCGCTGCTGGTCGTCGTGGGTGCGTCGGCGGCGGTGCACTTTCTCGACCTCCCGGTGCGCCTGACCGGCACCGTCGAGGGAGGCCTGCCGCTGCCGGGCCTGCCCGATGTCGGCGGCATCGACTGGACCGACCTCGTCGGCCCAGCCATCGCCATCGCGCTGGTCGGATACAGCGACAACGTGCTGACCTCGCGGGCCTTCGGCGACCGGCACGGCGACCAGATCGACCCCAACAGCGAGATGCTCGCACTGGGTGGCACGAACCTGCTCTCGGGGCTCTCCCACGGTTTTCCGGTCAGCAGCAGCGGCAGCCGCACGGCCTTGGGCGACTCGATGGGCGTGCGGACGCAGGCTTTCTCCCTCGTCGCAGCGGCCACGATCGTTCTCGTGCTGCTGTTCGCGCGGCCCCTCATCGCCGAGATACCGACCGCGGCCCTCGGCGGACTGGTCGTGTACGCGGCGATCCGGCTCGTCGATCTGCCCGAGATCCGGCGGCTCGCCGCCTTCCGCACCTCCGAGGTCGTGCTCGCGGGCGTCACGGCAGTGGGCGTGGTTCTCACCGACGTGCTCGTGGGTATCGGTGTGGCGGTGGCCCTGTCGGCGATCGACCTGCTGCGCCGCATCGCCGACCCGCACGACGGCGTGCTCGGCTTCGTGCCCGGCCTGGCAGGCATGCACGACATCGACGACCACCCGACGGCCACGACCGTGCCCGGACTGCTCATGTACCGCTACGACGCGCCCCTGTTCTTCGCCAACGCCGAGCACTTCGCGCTGAAGGCCCGCCACGAACTCACCCACGAGACAGCGCCGGTCAAGTGGTTCGTGCTCAATGCGGAGGCGATCAGCGAGATCGACCTCACGGCTTGCGACGAGCTCGAACGCCTCCGCAGCGATCTCGAGGCCCAGGGCATCGTTTTCGGTCTGGCCCGCGTGAAGCACGAGCTGTTCGAGCAACTCGAGCGTGCGGGGTTCATCGACAAGGTCGGCCGTGACCACGTGTACGCGACCCTGCCCACGGCCGTCGCGGCCTACCGCGAGGCGACGGGCACCCCGGCCTGACGACGACGCCCGTGACGCCGCGGCCCGCTGATGCGGAGGCGCAACCCACGGTCTCCCGCCGCCTCCCGTCGAATCCGGCTCGGTCAGGCGCGCTCGGTCACCCGCCGTTGCGCTGCCTCGCCTGCTCCGTGAGCTCGCGCTTCTGCCGTTGGGTCCGGGCGAGGTCGGCGAGCCACTGGGCCTTGACCACGTCGACCTCGGCGAGTTCGACCTGGGCCTCGGCGAGTTCAACAGGGTCGTCCTCTCCGTCGAAGTCGACGGCCAGGCTCTTGCGGTGGGTCTCGACCACGTCGGCCAGGGCGCCCCGCACGTTGTCGCGGGTGGCTTCGAGCGAGGTCTCCAACGCCTTGACGCTCATCTGCTCCGCGAGGCGGGCCCTCATGTCGGCCGGGTCCCATTCGGGTTCGGGCCAGTCGAGTTCGAGGTCGATGAGCGTTCTCGTGAGGATCTCGATGACCGCGGAACGCGAGTACCACTTGCGGTCGGCGGGGATCACGTACCAGGGCGCGTGCTCGGTGGAGGTGCGCTCGAAGACGTCCTGGTAGGCGCGTTGGTAGTCGTCCCATTTCGCCTGGGTCGTCAGGTCGTTCTCGCTGAACTTCCAGTACTTGTCGGGGCGGTCGAGCCGTTCCATGAGCCGCACACCCTGCTCGTCGTGCGAGACCATGAGTGCGAACTTCAGCACCGTCGTGCCGGAGTCGACCAGCTCCTTCTCGAAGGCGTTGATCTCGTCGAACCGCGGCTCCCAGTCCTTCTTCGGGGCCAGGCGATCGACGCGCACGACCAACACGTCCTCGTAGTGGCTGCGGTCGAAGACTCCGATCTTGCCCGGTGGCGGAAGCTTCTGCTTGATGCGCCAGAGGAAGTGGTGGGCGAGCTCCTCCTTCGTCGGCTTCCCGAACGACGCGAGCGCCACACCCTGCGGGTCGACCAGCGACATCACGTGCCACTCCGCCCTTGCCGGCGGTGTCGAGGCCCTGCACGATGCACAACACGGAGCGGGATCCGCCAGCCCGCCCCTCGGCGTACAGCCGCTCCTGCAGTTCGGAGAGCAGGGGCTCGCGGGCCTTCGCGAACGCCCGGCCGTCGGACTTCTTGCCCTTGAATCCGGGCTTGCCGCGCCGATCCATGTCGGCCAGCGAGAACTCCGGGCCCGCCTTGAGCACCTCGCGAGGGTCGCTCGTCCACGGGCTGTCTGAGTCGTTCGGGTTGCGTGCATCGGCCATGGCTGCATCCCTTCGCTGGTCCGTCGCGGCGTCACGAATCCTTTGACGGTAACAAGAACTCCTCGTCAGGGCAGGTGTGCCGGCCTGGGGATGCCTACGCCAGGCGTCCGCGACGGGCCGGGGTCGGGGACATGTCGTGGCGCACCAGCTCGACTCGCGGGCGCAGGGCCTCCGCTGCGGCGACGGTGTGGAGGGTGGCGAGTTCCTCCACCAAGATCCGGGTGGGGGCGACGAGGATGAGCGAGCCGTTCTCGGCACCGGCCTCGACCTCGCGGGCGGGCATCCAGTGGGAGCGGTGGGCCTCGGTGGTCGTGTGGGCGAAGGTCTCCGCGACGGCGGGGTCGTGTACGGGGAGCAGGAAGAACCGCACGTCGAAGCGTTTGGGGTAGCCGATGGGGGTCTCCCAGTCGTCCCAGGGGATGAGGTGCGTCGGGTCGATGCGGGCGCCCGTCTCCTCCTCGACCTCCCGCATGGCGGTGGCCAACAGGGTGCGGGACGCCGTCGCCCCGCCTCCGATGCGGTCGTGTGCGGTTCGGGCCCAGGCGTTCTCGTGGTCGGCGACGAGGTGCTGCGGGAGGTCGAGTGCCGCCCCGAGTTCTGCGTCGCCGGGGTCGATCCGGCCGCCGGGAAAGACGACGGCGTTGGGTACGAAGTCCATCGTTCCCACGCGGTGCTGCACGAACACCTCCAGGCCGTGTGGGCCGTCACGCACGGGAAGCACGCTCACGGCCGGGATCGGCGTGGGTGTGTCGACGATGCTGCGCCGCATGACGACCCGGCGCCCGCCGTCGTCGAGCCCGGCTGCGCGCTCGTGCTCGCGGATTGCTTCGAGCCCGGCCGGCAGCGGATCGGCGAGCACCTCGAAGCCCTGCCGCTCGTACCAGGGGGCGTTCCAGGGCATCTCGGCGAACGTGGTGAGGGTGATCTCGTCGCCGCCGCGGTCGGCGATGACGCCATACGCCGCCCGGAGGAGCCGGGAGCCGAGGCTGCGCCGCTGGAACTCGGGGCGCACCGCGAGGGCGTCGAGGTGGTAGCGGCCGTCGAGCGTGATGACGTGAGCGAACCCGACGGCGGGCTGGCCGATGACGAGCACGATGCCGTTCGTTGCGCGGCTTTCGCCGGTCGGGGGCTCGCCCCAGGCGGAGGTGTCCATGTGCTCGGCGAACTGTGTGTCCGCCGCCGCCTCGATCTGCTGCACGAAGGCCAGATCCTCAGGTTCGGCGAAGCGTGCCGCGGTCAGACTGAGCGCCATCCGGGGAGCCTAGTCGGTGAGGTTGTTGCGCTGGTCGCGGGCGAGTACGCCGAGCACGATGAGTGCCTGCGCGATCGCGTACGTCGACATCACCCAGAATCCCTGGCCGGGCACGTTCCACCAGGGGGCGAAGGCGCCGAGGGCGATGATCGAATCGGAGACCATGAACAGGATCGCGCCGACCGCCGCCACCCGGTGCGCTCCGGTCGCCAGCGCGGCCATCAGTGCGATGAGCAGGGCGTACGGCACGATCGCGGGGAGTAGCGGGCCGGCTCCGGGCGCGCACAGCACCACCATCAGCACGGCCGCGCCCAGGTAGGCGATCAGCCACGGCGACCGCAGAACACTGCGGCGCCGGAACGGCCAGAACGCGACGGCGTACAGGGCCTGGGCGATCGCGAACATCGCCACGAGGACCAGGAACGATGTGATCCCGGGCTCGGTGCTGCCCACCGTGCCGCCGACGAAATGAGGCAGGGTGTCACCGAGCCACGAGAACCCCACCCCGGCGAGCACAAGCCTGCGCAATCGGGAGCGGGGAGGCGCGTCCGCCACGAACGCTGCGGCGAGCACGGGCATGAGCGCCCACTGACTCCACCGGGCGAGGTCGTCGGCACCCGCCACCTGCGCCCCGAGGTGCGCGGCGACGACCGCGCCGTACGCCCCGAACCCCACCTTCGCGAGCGGTCTCATACCCCGATGGTGACACAAACCCGCAGGTAGACAAGGGAGCATGGCGTCGACAGGGGCCACCGAGTGTTCGACCGAGGCGTCGAGTCAACCCAGGCGGCAACGCGTTCGAAGCCGACCATGCCCGTCGCGGGGCGCCCCGGGCTTATGTACCGCGGTTGGGGCGACTTCGGGCCTGCGGGGGCTTGAGAGAGGAGCCGGCCATGGCTACCGCGGTACTGGTGACCGGCAGACGCGCCGAGATCGGCCGCCCAGCAGTACCGCGGTGGTGGAGCAACCGTCGCCTGACCTGTTCAGCTGCTCGGCGCGCACGTTGACCGCGGTACACAGGGTCACCGGGCGGCTTCCGTGTGCGGCGACCACCAGGTCGCCGGGGCGGGAAACCGCAGTGGGCCCACGTCACTGTCGGTTCTCGCGGTTAGCCTCCGGGCATGACGTTGCGTTGGTACACCCTGGTCATCGACTGCATCGACATCGCCGCGCAGGCGCGCTGGTGGGCGGAGGTGCTCGACTGGAGGATCGTCTATGAAGACGAACACGAGGTCGCGGTGATCCCGCGTGACATGAGCGAAGACCCGATCGACGACGTCGAGACGTGGCTGCGTACCGGCCCGGCGCTGGTATTCGTGCCGGTGCCAGAAGGCAAGGAGGTGAAGAACCGCCTCCACATCGACCTCGCCCCGCACATCGGCCAAGACCGCGAAGCGGAGATCGACCGCCTCCTCGCGATGGGCGCGACAAAAGTCAACGTGGGCCAGAACGAGAAAGACGTCACCTGGATTGTGTTGGCAGACCCAGAGGGCAACGAATTCTGCGTCCTATCGAGCCGCGACCGCTAGCGAGTGGCCCCGGAGGGCTGGGGCGGCAGGCCCGTGCCGTGACGTTCGGCCGCCACATCTCCGGATTCAGCTCTCGCCGAGGTAGAAGCGTCTCGTGCGGTCGGCTGCTGCTCTGGCTTCGGATTCTTCTGCGCCCGTGGAGATGTGGACTTCGGCCCAGACCTTGCTCGACTCCTCGATGAAGGCCCTGCCTTCGGGGGAGGCCACCCAGGACTCTTCGTCGAGGCGCTCGCCCGTCAGCAGGTAGTGCTGGAGGGCGAACAGCACCGACTCCCAGCCCACGCCTCCCGCAGCAGGGCCGTAAGTTCGCCAATGTTCGTCGGCGTCCGCGCTGCCGTTCGTGGCCGTGGTCGTGGCGTTCGCCGAACCGGGGTCGGGCATCGAGTTCGTGATGCTCACCTCGGTGCTGCCCGCCTTTGGCGAGATCCGCACGTCGATACGGGAGTGGTTGTCGCCGAAGTCCCAGTCGACGAGTATGCGCGACCTCGGTTCGCACGCATGGATTGTGCCGGAGGCGTTGCCCTCGAGCGCGAAATGCCCGCCCTCGCAGAGGTGTCCGGTGACCTCGCCGAGCCACGCGGCCAGCGGCTCCGGCATCGTGACGGCGTGCCAGATCTCGTCGGGCGAGGCGGTCAGGGTCGCCTCCACGCTCACGGCCCGGCCGGGACCGCCCTCGAAAGGGTTCCAGCTCAGTGCACGACGGTGCACGTGGAAGTGGCTCGCCGTGCTCCCGTACATGGCCCGATCGTAGTGACGCGCCGGGGCCCGCGCACTGCCCAGGCGCATCACACGTCGTGCGCGATGAGATCATCAGCGGCGCGCAGGCCCGGCGTGCGGTCGGTCTGCTCCTCGGGATTCGGTGTCCTGGCCTTCCCGGTAGCTGCGCGAGGCCGTCGTCAGGCGTGCGACGAGCGTCGCGAGGGTGGCGAGGTCTTCGGGGCCGAGTTCGGCGCCCACTGCGTCGGCCCAGGCGTGCTGGTCGGCGGCCATCGCGCGCACGGCCGCGTGCCCCTTCTCCGTGATCGTGAGCAGTTTCGCCCGTGCGTGGCGCGGGTTCTCGTGCCACTGCGCCCACCCCTTCTCCACGAGCAGGTCGGCGACGCGCTGCACGCTCTGCCGCGCGAGCCCGAGGCCGACGCGGCGGGCGATCTCGGCGACGGAAAGCGGCTCGCGCAGCACCGCGCCGAGCACCTGCCACCACGCGGGTGTCAGCCCGTGGGGTTTCGAGATCATCTCGGCAGCGGCGAGGAATTCGCCGTTGAGTTCGAAGACGGGCAGCACCAGCTCGGTGAGTGCGTCGCCCTCCGGGGTCCGCGGCTGAATCCGGGCCGGGTCAGCCATTCTGTAGCGCCTCCTGCGCGGCCATGAGGCGGTAGAAGGCCTGCTCGTCGTTGTCGCGGTAGACGCCGACCCAGTCGTCCACGTAGTCGGAGGGGTAGAGGCCGCTGACGCGGAACACCTCCGCGGAGAACTCGACCGGCCGCGTGCCGGAGGCCGTGGTGATGCCGCCGTCGGTGACGGCCGGCTCGGTGACGTACTTCTCGCCTCCGGCATAGCCGCTCATCTGCAGGAACACGGGTGCGTTGCTGGTGTGGCGGCGGTCGTCGAGGAGCCCGGCGCGGGCCAACGCAAACGTCGCGCCGCAGATCGCGGCGACGGGCACGTCGGCGTCGAGCATCCGGCGCACGGTGGCCAGGAGGTTGTCGTGGCCCTCCTGATACGTGTCGGCGCCGGGGATGACGAGGCATGCGGTGCTCTCGGGGCGGAGGTCGTCGAGGTCGACCTCCGGGGTGATCGGCAGCCCGCCCTTGCTGCTCACAGTGGTCGTGGTGTCGCCCGCGATGACGAGGCGACGGTGGCCGGGCCGCGTGTGCTGTGACTCGGCGAGCTGCGTGGTGATGTAGGCGTACTCCCAGTCGGCCATGGTGTCGGTCGCGTAGAGGACGACGTCGGTGCGGCTGTGGTTCGTCATGACAGGATGCTGTCATTGATGACAGGATGCTGTCAATAGTTTCTTCGGTCGGGTTAAGAGGCTTCCTCGTCGAGAGAGCTGCCATTGTCAAGGAGACCTAAGACTTCTCTCACTCAATATTCATCGAATCGTTATGTCACGTAACGACATTGAAGTGATGCTCTCGCGTATTGCACTGCTTCTCGGTGTTCTTGCCGTGCCTGTGTTGTTGGCGCTCGCCAGCCAGGCACTTGCGACGAGCGCCGATCCGCCCGCTCTGCCCGAATCCACAGCCGCGGTCGCCACGGTTCCCGCCGTGCTCCCGAGTGCGGCGGGTGACGCGCCCGCTCCGCGCGTCACGGCCCCGAGTGCGAAATCGGCGACCTCCGCGTCCGGCCCCGCCTCAGGCGCCCCGCACGCGGTCGAGGTGCAGCCCCGCCAGATCGGCGACCCGGCAGACCTCGACGGTGACCGTGACGACGACGGAATCCCCGACGAGGAGGACGACCGATGACCGCGACACGCGCTGCAGAACACGGATCGAGAGTGTCGGCGAGGTGGCGCATCGTCGGCTGGATCGTGCTGACAACCGCTCTCAGCCTGCTCGCCGTGATGGTGACGCTACGGTCGGTGCTGCTCACGCAGGTTGCGACCCAGGCGAACTACGGCATCGTCCAGGAGGTCGACGAATTCGAGACGTTCTCGTCCGAAGGTGTCGACCCGACGACGGCGGCCCCGTTCACGTCGGTGACGGCCCTCATGGAGCGGTACCTCTCCCGGCAGACTCCGGCGACCGGCGAGGCCCTCATCGGCATCACCCCCACCGAGGTCTTCTTCTCCGACAACGCGGCGAAAGACGCAGGTGAGGCTCTCGCCGGCGACCGCGCGCGCTTGCAGGCGATACTCGATCACCCGGACGAATCCGGTGTCACGGCGACGCCGCATGGCGAATTGCGCTGGGGACGTATCTCCACCGAGATCGCGGGTGAGAACGCCACCCTCATCGTCGGAGCGTTCACCGAGGTCGAGAAGGAACAGGTCGACCGCGACACCCTGCTTCTCATGGGCGTCGCTATCGCGGGCCTGCTGCTCACGGCCGGGATGGCGTGGTTCGCGGCGGGCCAGATCCTCCGCCCCGTCCGGAACATCCGGGAGGTCGCAGACCGGATCGACGCGAGCGATCTGTCACAACGTGTCCCCGTGGAGGGGCGTGATGACATCGCGCAGCTGGCGGTCACGTTCAACGAGATGCTCGAGCGACTCGAACGCGCCCGCTCCACGTCGCAGCACTTCGTGCGCGAGGCCCAGCATCGCCTCGTGCCCCCACGCGATCGCTTGGCGCAGAACCTTCGCCTGCTCGCCGACCCCGGCCTCGACGCGACCGGACGCGACGCGGCGCTGCGCGACTCGAACCGAGCGTTGGAGCTCATGCGGTCGACCCTGTCGGACCTCGACCTCCTCAGCCGTCTCGACAACCCCGAATCCCTCGAGCCACGGCCCGTCGAGCTGCGTGAACTCACCCGCCGCATCGTCGGCATCGCGGCTGCCACTTCACCCGACCGCCACTGGTCGCTGGAGCACGCGCCCTCCGCCACGGTGACCATCGATTCCGACCGCACCGTCGAGGCCATGTCCCAGCTTCTCCGCAACGCGTACGACCACACGGGGCCTGGTGAGCGGATCCGCATCGGCGCCGGTCTCGTCGAAGGAGGCGCCGAGAAGGTGGCGCGGTTCTGGGTCGGTAACGACGGACCGGTGATCGACCAGGAGAGGGCCCGCGCGCTGTTCGAGCAATACCGCTCCGCCGGCGAAGGCGTCGCGGGTGTCGTCGACGACGGCGCAGACGGCATGGGCCTAGGTCTTGCCGTCGTGCGTGCCGTGGCCGATGCGCACGGAGGGAGCGCGTGGGTGGAGTCGAGCGAACAGGAGGGGACGCGGTTCGGTCTCGATCTGCCCTCCCGTCCGACCAGGTCCGACGCGGCCGAACGCCACGTCGACGCTCTCACGAGCGCATTGGGGCACGAGCTGTGAGCGCCCCGGCCGAGACGACGATCACCCGATGGGCGACCACGCCTCCACGTGCGCGTGCGGAGCAGCCCGCCCGGCCGCACCCGCTACGGCGCCTGCCGTGGGCCGCGACCATCGCGGGAGCACTGCTCGTCACGTTCATCGCATGGTGCGGCGCCAACGCCCTCGGGCCCGGCGCCACGCTGCCCGCGCACGGAGCCCTCACACTCGCCGTGTTCGCGCTCGCGATCTGGTTGTGGATCTTCTCCTCGATCGGTGACACGTATGTGGCACTCGGTGCCGCCGTGGTGCTCGTCGTCATGGGTGTGCTGCCCGACGAGCTGCTGTTCACCTCCCTCGGTGAAGACACCGTGTGGCTGCTGCTCGCGGCGTTCGTCATCGCGGCGGGCATCACCGCCTCCGGGCTGTCGACTCGGGCGGCCGCGTTCATCGTCACGGGGGCGAGGTCGGTGCGGCAGCTCGCCCACCTCACCACCGCGACCCTCGTCGCGACCGCGTTCGCGGTGCCCTCCACCTCCGGGCGCGCCGCCCTCGCCGTGCCGGTGTTCGTGGCGCTGGCAACGGTTTTCGCCCACCGACGCCGCTTGGTGCTGGCTCTGGCGTTGCTGTTCCCCTCCGTGATCCTGCTCTCGGCCGTCGCATCGCTGCTCGGAGCGGGAGCGCACCTCATCACGAGCCAGATCCTCACGACGGCCGGCTACGACGGTTTCTCGTTCGCGCGCTGGCTGCTGCTCGGTCTGCCTCTGGCGCTGGTGGCGTCGCATCTGTGCACCGAGATCATCCTGTTGATGTTCACCACCCGCGAGGATCGGCGTGAGCCGGTCGCCGTGACCCTCGAGGAGATGGCCAGGCACGCTCCTGTGCCGATCACGGGGCCGCTGACGGTCGCCCAGTCGAGGTCGGCGCTGCTCATCGCGGCGGTCGTCACCCTCTGGTGCACGGAGCCCCTGCACGGTCTGCACCCCGCGGTGGTGGCACTGCTCGGCAGCCTCGTGGTCGCGAGCCCCCGCTTCGGGTCGGTCGGACTGGGCAAGGCACTCAAAGCGGTGCCCTGGTCGATGCTCATGTTCATGGCCGCGACGCTGACACTCGGCTCGGCCCTCGTCGACTCGGGCGCGGCCGAGTGGCTCGCCGGCCGCGTACTCGCCCCGGTCGCTGCAGCGGGCACCGCCGCGGGATGGGTGTTCGTCGTGGTCGTCGTGCTCGTCTCGACCGCCGCGCACCTCGTGATCCAGTCGCGCTCGGCCCGCTCTGCGGTGCTCGTGCCGATTGTGGTGTCGCTGGCGCCCGGCGTGGGGGTCGATCCGATCGCAGCCGCTTTCGCTTCTACCGCCGCCGCGGGCTTCTGTCACACGCTCACAAGCTCGGCCAAGCCGGTCACCCTCTTCTCCGACCTCGAGGGCACGCCGGGCGTAGAGAACATCGAGAGCTACGAACCTCGGCACCTGCTGCGGCTCTCCGCCGTGCTCGCCCCGGTGAGCGCCGTGCTCGTGCTCGTCTTCGCAGCGGTCGTCTGGCCCGCGATGGGCATGCCCCTCTTCCGCTGATCCCCACTCGAATCGAACCCAAGTCCAACCCGAACGAACCCGAACCAACCCACGCGACAGGAGTCGTCATGTCCTCGGTTCTGCAGCGCATTCTCATCGCACCCTCCGGTTTCAAGGAGTCGCTCGACGCCAACGCCGTCGCCCGCGCCATCTCGTGGGGTGTGCACCGCGCCATCCCGGGAGCCGTCGTGAAGTCGGTGCCGATCGCCGACGGCGGAGAGGGCACGGCCGCCACCCTGGCCGCGGCCACCGGCGGAATGCTCGTCGAACGCACCGTCACCGGACCCGTCGGCGAGTCCGTGCACTCGCACTTCGCCCTGCTCGGCGGGGTCGCCGACGGAACAGCGGTCGTGGAGATGGCCGCCGCGGCCGGCCTGCGGCTCGTGCCCCGCGACCAGCGCGACCCCGGCGCGACCACGACCTACGGGGTCGGTGAGCTCATCGCGGCCGCCGCCGAGACCGGTGTGACCGACATCCTCGTCGGCTGTGGCGACTCCGGCACCTCCGACGGCGGCATGGGCGCGTTGCAGGCGCTCGGCGTGCGGGTGCTCGACGCCGAGGGGCGTGATGTCGCCCCCGGCGGGGCCCACCTCGGTGAGGTCGACCGCCTCGACCTGACCGACCTCACCCCGGCCATCGCCGAGGGGCGCGTGCGCCTCACCCTCGCGCTCAACCCCCACAACGTGCTCGCCGGGCCCCGAGGCGTCGCTCGCGTCTTCGGCCCGCAGAAGGGCGCGAGCCCCGAACAGGTCGAACAGCTCGCCGCAGGCTTCGACAACTGGGCGCGGGTGCTGCAACGCGACGCGGTCGAGAGCGCCCGCTCGACCAACTTCTTCACCGGCATGGGCACCGGCGCGAGCGGCGGACTGGGGGCGGGTATGGCGGCCATCGGCGCACGGCTCCTGCCGCGGTTCGAGGCGCTGCTCGACTCCGGTCTGGCCGGCATCGACCTCGACCGGCTCGTCAAGGGCGCCGACCTCGTCATCACGGCGGAGGGCGCGATCGACTTTCAGACCCCGCGGGGCAAGGTGCCGGCCGAAGTCGCCCGCCGCGCCTCCGCTTACGGGGTGCCCGTGGTCGGCCTTGCGGGGACCCTCGGGCAGGGAGCCCGCGATGTGCACGACATCGGGATCGACGCGATCGCCTCGATCGTCGCCGTGCCGATGAGCCTGCAAGACGCCGTGGAAGACGGCGAGCGGCTGCTCACCGACGCCACCGAGCGCATCATGCGCACCTTGGCCCTCGGCGTCTCGATGGCGACAGCCCGGCACGACGACTGGTGAGAACGGTCCGCGGCCGTCGGCGGCCGTCGGCCGAAGTCGTCAGCGGGCGCGCCAAGAGATGACCAGCCCCGCCAGCGACACCAGCCACAGGGAGGTGGTCAGCGCGACGAATCCCGTCGCCGTCGGGAGGCCCGTGGTCACCCAGAGGCCCAGCACCGGCACCGAGACGGCCCCGCCGAGGTTACGGGCCAACTGCACCAGCGAGCCGGTCGCCGCACGCTGGTCGGGAGCCGACAGCCCCTGCACGCGCGTGAGCAGGTTCGGCAGTGCCGAACCCATGGCCAGGCCCATGAGCACCCCTGCGGCCGAAAGCGCGGCAGGCGTGTTCGCGAGCGCGATCGGGAGACCGACGAGCGGCACGATCCACGGTGCCCAGGCGGCTGCGGGGCGGGTGACGAGACGGCCTCCGACGGCACTGCCGAGCGCGGTGGCGACGAGCATCGGGAGCAGAAAAGTGCCGGTCGCAGTGGACGAGAGCCCGTGCAAGATGGCCAGGGCGAGCGGCAGGTAGGTGGTCGCGCTCATCGTCATGGCGCCGACGAGAGTGGCCGCGATGAGCAGAGGGCGAAGCTCGGGTCGGGACGCCGGGGCCAGCGAGTCCGCCACCCGAACCCGCCACCACCGCGGGGGTCGCTCGGGCGCTTTCGGCATCCCGATCACCGCGAGCACCAGGCCGACCGCGATCGTGGACGAGCTGACCAGAATGCCCCACCGCCATCCGGGGCCGTCGGCGAACCACCCTCCGATCAGTGGCCCCACCAGCGTCGCGACCACGCCGACCGCCCCGAAGGTGCCGAAGGCGCGGCCGCGGGCACGGTCGTCGGGCATCATGCCGAGCACCCCCATCGCGGCGGGAACGATGGCGCCTGCCGCGAGGCCCTGCAGGGTGCGCGCCGCGACGAGAGCGGCCATCGAGGGGGCCACGGCGGCGAGCCCTGCTCCGATGAGGAAGACCGTTGTGCCCGCCACGTGTACCGGCCGCGGCCCGAGCCGGTCGGCGATCGGCCCCGCGAACGGGATGACCACCGTCGACGCCGCCAGATATCCGCCCATCACCCAGGGGTACAGCTCCACATCGCCGAGCTCTCGCGTGATCTGCGGGAGGGCGGTCGCGAGCAGGGTCTGAAAGAGCATCGACCCGGCCATCCCGAACATCGCAGCGGTGAACGCGAGCCGTAGGGAGGCGGGGGAGGTTGTCACGCAACGATTGTCGTGCGTGACAGTCGGGTGCAGGGGCGAGGCGCAACGAATCGTTCAGGTGTCGTGCGAGCATACGCGACCGGGCCCTATGCGTCCGCGTCGGGCGTACGTTGTATCGCATTGATTAGTGCGGGTGTTCGCAGATGACGGGTGGCGACGTGAGCGGTCTGGAGAGCTTCGGTGGCAAGGGCGCGAACCTGGTTCGGCTGCAGGAGATGGGCTTTCCCGTTCCTCCGTTCGCGGTGTTGCCGGTCGCGGAGTACGAGACGTTCGTGCGGGAGCATCGCCTCGATGCCGTGATCGCCGAGGCCCTGCCGCGCGGAGCGGCGGAGGCGTCCGCCGCGATCCGGGAGGCGTTCCGGCGGCCCATGTCACGCGACCAACGCGCGCGGGTCGAGGCGACGATCGGCGACCTGGCCGCACACCCCGTCGCCGTGCGCAGCTCCGCCACCGCCGAAGACCTGCCCGAGGCCTCGTACGCGGGGCAGCAAGACACGTTCCTCGAGGTCAGCGGTATCGACGCGGTCATCGAGAAGGTGATCGAGTGCTGGTCGAGCCTGTGGACCGAACGTGCCATCACCTACCGCGCCCGCAACGACATCGACGGCTCGGGACAGGCCGCGGGCCAGGCCGCGGGTTCGGGTCTGGGGATCGCGGTCGTCGTGCAGCGGATGATCGACGCGGAGGCGTCGGGCGTGGTGTTCACGGTGGACCCCCTCTCCGGCCGCCGCGACCGCGTGGTCGTCGACGCCGTGGCGGGGCTGGGGGAGAAGCTCGTCTCGGGCCAGGTCATCCCCGACCACTACGAGGTCGAAGGCGACCGCATCGTCGAACGCACGGTGCAGGGGGCGGAGCCGGTGCTCTCCGACGGGCAGCTGCGCGAACTCGTCGCGCTGTCCCGCCGAATCGCCGACGCCTTCGGCGCCCCGCAGGACATCGAGTTCACCCGGGTGGGTGACGACCTGCAGATCGTGCAGTCCCGTGCGATCACCAGCCTGTTTCCGGTGCCGGAGGGTGACCCGGAGGCGATCTACATCAGCTTCGGAGCCGTGCAGGGCGTGCTCGCTCCGATCACTCCGCTGGGGCAGGACATGCTCGGCGTCCTGGCTGCGGGCCTGTACACGCTCCTCCTCGGCACACCTATCGACGGACGCTCGAACCCGTACATCGAGTCTGCGGGCGGGCGGCTCTGGATACGGGCCGATCGCCTGCTCGTTGGGGCCGCGCGGCCGATCGCGTTGCGCTTTCTGACGATTGCCGAACCGGTCTCGGCCGCGATCCTCGAGCATCTGCTCCAAGAACCCGCCTACGCTCCGCGCGCGAGCCGCGCCGACAAGCTCAGGCTGGCCCGCAGTGCGGCCCACGTGCTCGTCTCGCTGTCGCCCCGCCTCGCCCGCAACTTCGCCGACCCTGACTCCGCCCGCGCGCGCTTCCACGCCGAAGCCGAGAAACGGGTGACGGATCTCGAGTCGAGGCTGGAGGCGCTTGCCCGCGTCGTCGACCCGGCCGTGCGGTTGCAGGCCCGCATCGCCACGTCCCGCGAGGTCGTCGGCGGGGCGTTCGCGCTGCTCCTGCCCCTGTTCGCGCCGGTGATGGGCCCGAGCATCGCGATGATCGCCCGCCTCCGGGCGCTTGCCGCCGAGACCGACCTGCCCGACGCCGACGCCCTCGCGATGACCATTCTGCGCGCGCTGCCCGACAACGTCACCACCGCGATGGACCTGGCCATGTACGAGGCCTCCCGGCGTATCGCCTCCGACCCGGCCTCCGTGAAGGCGATCGGCGGCGACCCGGCCGACGTCGCTGCGGCCTACCTCGCCGGAACCCTGCCGCCCGTCGCCACCCGCGCTCTGCGCGACTTCATGGCCCGTTACGGCATGCGCGGCGTCGCGGAGATCGACATGGGCACGCCACGCTGGCGCGAACAACCGGAGCAGGTGATCCGCACCATCCAGACGTACCTCGGCGGCACCGACCACGCCGCCGCCTACGAACAAGGCCGACGCGAGGCCGCGGAGGCGATCGAGACCCTCGCCGGCGCGCTGCCGAAGGCGAAGGCGGCCCAGGTGCGCTTCTTCGGTTCCCGGCTGCGCGGATTGTTCGGGCTGCGCGAGACCCCGAAGTTCACGATGATCCGCATGCTCGGCCTGGCTCGGGAGGCGCTGCTCGCCTCCGCCCGCGACCTCGTGGACGCGGGCCGAATCGACGCCCCCGAAGACATCGCCTTTCTCACCCTCGACGAACTATCGACGGCTTTCGGCGCCGGTGCCGGGGGCGCCACACCGGGTCTGCGCACTGCGCCGTCCGCGGGAGCCGTCGCCACCGCTCCAGGCAGTGACGTCGCAGATCGCGCCGACGCCAATGACCTGCGCGCCCTCGTCGCCGAGCGCAGGGCCGCGTACGAGCGGGAGCGGCGCCGTACGCGGGTGCCGGCGGTTCTGGTCGGCGATGGGCGGGCCTACTACTCCGCGCCGGGTTCCGGAGACGGCGACCTTGCGGGCACGGGCGTCTCGCCGGGTGTGGTGACTGCGCCGGTGCGGGTGGTGCACGACCCTGCAACGACGGACCTGCAGCCGGGCGAGATCCTGGTCTGTCGCGGCACCGACCCGGCCTGGACCCCGCTCTTCCTCATCGCCAGCGGCCTCATCACCGAGGTCGGCGGCCTCATGACGCACGGATCGGTGGTGGCCCGCGAATACGGCCTCCCCGCGGTGGTCGGCATCCCCGACGCGACGCACCTGCTGGCCACGGGTGAGGTCATCACCCTCGACGGCACCTCGGGCACCATCACCCGCACCCCAGACTCGGCCGATCAGGCGTGACCGGGGGCGGGGCGCGGGTGCCCGGTGGCATCCTGGGGGAGTGACGACACCGCGCGAGCCCGTGCACACCTCCGTGACGGGGCTCGACGTGCTCGCGTTCGTCACCGAACTCGTGCTGGTCATGTGCGCCGCGTATGCGGGAGGGCGGTGGGCGCAGGGTGCAGGGTTCGCGACCATCCTCGGGATCGTCGTCGGCGGGTTGGCCGTGGCTGTCGTGTGGGGGTTGTGGATGGCGCCACGCGCGCGCCATCGTCTCAACAGCCGTGGCCGTGCGGTACTGGCTTTCGTGCTGGGTGCAGCGGTGGGGGCCGCGCTCGTGCCGTTCTCGATCCTGTGGGTCTCCCTCGCGATCGGCAGCGGCGTGGTTCTGGCCGTCGCAGCGCTCACCGGGTGAGGCGACCCGTGGACGCTGAAACCCTGCGCCAAGTCGCCACCGAGCAGGCCGCCGATCTGCCCGGATCCGAGCTGGAGTACCCGTTCGACTTCGACACCCCCGTGTACAAGGTGCGCGGCAAGATGTTCCTGTTCGTCAGCGAGGTCGGCGGGCGCCTGATGGTCACGGTGAAAGCCGACCCCCGCGACTCCGAGGCCCTGCGCCACGCCCACCCCGACATCACGCCCGGCTACCACATGAACAAGCGGCACTGGATCACGTTGTCTCCCGGCGACTCTCTCGACGAGGGCCTGGTGCGCGATATCGTGGTGGAGTCGTACCTGCTCGTGGTCGCGAGGCTGCCCCGAGCGACCCGCCCGGTGGACCCGAAGGCCTTCGGGATCAGGTCGCCCGGCGGGCCTTCCTGAGCGCCACTGCCAGCAGCACCGCCGCCGCCACCTGGGCCGCCGCGATCACCGCGACCAGGGCCGGGAGTGACGACTCGTACAGCCACCCCGCGAGCAGCCCGCCGAGCACGGCGGCGCCGCCCTGGATCGCGGCGAAGACCCCGTACGCCGTCGCCCGGCGCGGGGCGGGAACGAGTTCGGCGACGAGGGCCTTGATCGTCGAGTCCTGTACGCCGTAAGCGAAACCCCAGATCACGACACCGGTGAGCACGAGCGCCAGGCTCGGTGCCAACGCCAGCCCCGGCACGAGCGCCACCAGCACCGGCACTGCGTACAGCACCTTCGCCCCGACGGAGTCGTAGAGCTGCCCGATCCCCAGCGCCGCCACGGCCTCCGCGAGCATGCCGCCCGCATAGACGAGCGGCACCACGGCGGGCGTGACGAGGCCCTGCACGGTGAGGTGGTAGCCGATGATGCCGAAGGTCACGAGCCCGCCTGTCATGAGAGCCGCGGCCCCGCCGTACCAGAAGAACGCGGAAGGCAGATCGGCCCCGGTGACCTGCGCGAACCACTTCTGAGGTGCCGTACCGGGGGGCGCGGCCCCCGGCTCCGGTGTCTGCGCGCGCGTCGCGAACAGCACGACGAGCGCGATGGCGCCGGGGACGGCGAGGGCGGCGAGACCCGTCCACATGGCGCCCGTGGCGGAGATGACCGCCGCCACCAGCAGCGGCCCACCGAACGCGCCGATCTGGTCCATCGCCTTGTGCACGCCGAACCCGCGCCCGCGTCCGACCTTCTGAGCGAACTGGGCGAGCAGTGCCGTCTTGGCGGGGCTGCGGATCGCTTTCCCGGTGCGTTCGAGCAGGATCAGCGCTGCCGCTGCGGCGAGCCCCGCCGCTCCGAGAAACGGCGTCACGGCCAGCAGCGGCACGGAGACGATGGTGAGCGCATACCCGGCGATCGTCACCGCCCAGTACCGGCCGGTGCGGTCGGTGAGCGGCCCGAAGACGACCCGCAACCCGAGCGCCGCAGCCTCGCCGAGCCCGGTGACGAGCCCGACGACCAGCGCCGTCGCGCCCAAGCTCGCGAGCAGCGGCCCGTACATTGAGCGAGCGCCCTCGTAGACGAGGTCGGTGAACAGGCTCGTGACCCCGAACATGATCACGATCCGCCACGGCGACCACCGCAACGACGGACCCCGGTGGTGTGCGCCCGTCTCTGGAGGGGCCATCGCAGAACCACCTTCGTGTCGCGGGTCGAACCCAGGCGCGGCGCATCTCGGTCGCTGCCGACGACATTTTCTCACCGGCTCGCGACATGCGAGTACCCAGGGGATTCGGTGACGCCGCCGCGCCCCGCCGGGTCTCAGGCGGCGACGGTGGCCTGCTCCGCGTCGTCGCGCGAGTACGTCTTGCCCGTGATGATGCGGTGCATGGCGGCGGCGATGGCGCCGTCTCCGGTGACGTTGGTGGCGGTGCCGAACGAGTCGATCGCGATGTAGGTGGCGATCATCAAGCCAACCTGCGGCTCGGTGAAGCCGAGCATCGAGGTGAGCAGGCCCGCGGCGGTCATGATGGCGCCGCCGGGCACGCCGGGGGCCGCGACCATCGTGATGCCGAGCATGAAGATGAACGGCGCGATGAGGCCCGGGGTGATGCTCATGCCGGAGAGCATCATGATCGCCAGCGCGAACGACGTGATCTTCAGGGTCGAGCCCGCGAGGTGGATCGTCGCGCAGAGCGGAATGACGAACGAGGCGACCGGCTCGCTGACTCCCATGCGGATGGTCTGCCGCAGCGTCACCGGAATCGTCGCAGCCGACGACGACGTGCCGAGCGCCGTGGCGTAGGCGGGCAGCATCGTCTTGAGCATGACCAGGGGGTTACGGCGGAACAGCAGCGCGGACACCGTGTACTGCACCAGCAGCGTGATCACCGTGAGGGCGAAGACGAACACGACCACGCCGAGGAAGGTCGTGATGATCGAGAAGGCCTCCCCGGTCGCCGACATGTTGAGGAAGATGCCGAAGATGTACAGCGGCAGCAGCGGGATGAGCGTCGTGCGGATGACGAGGTTGACGATGTCGCGGAACTCCACCATCGACCGGTGGATGACATCGCCCTTGATGAAGGTGAGGGCCACGCCGACGATGAAGCTGAGCACGAGCGCCGTCATGACTCCGAACACGGGCGGCATCTCGACCTTGAAGAAGGGCCCGAACAGGGCGTCTTCGGGGTTGGTGACGGAGGTCATCGACCGACCGGCGAGGATCGTCGGCAGGATCGCGATGCTCGAGAGGTACGCGAAGAAGCCCGCGAACAGCGTCGAGCCGTAGGCGATGGCGGCGGTGAGTCCGAGCCATTTGCCTGCGCCCTTGCCCAGCTCCGAAATCGCTGGGGTGATGAGCCCGACGATGATCAGCGGGATGACGAAGCTGAGGTAGTTGCCGAACAGGCCGTTGAACGTCACGAAGGCGCGCACGAGCCATTCGGGAAAGAACATTCCGCAGACGATGCCGAGAACGATCGCGATGAGCACCCATCCCAGCAGCCCGATGCCGAGTACGCCCCTGCGTGTGGAGTCGGGCTTCACCTCCGGCATGTCGTGAGTTGTCGAGGTGTGGTCAGCCATGGGTGTGCCTTCCTGGGCGGCCTGCGCCGTCGGATGTCGTGGTGCGCAGTCCGTGGAGGGGATAAGTCCGCAGGCGGCGTCACCGTTTCGGTGTGGAGTGCGGGCGCTGAACGGCCGGGCAGCCGAACAACGCCTCTCCCATCATGATGGCGTGCCCGTCGCGCTCAGAAATTCTCTTTCGCCCTCGCCACGCGGAGATGTCCCGAACGTTGCGACATGAAGGATGCGTTTCGCGACCGCCTGTGCGCGTTGACGCAGGCAAACGTGCGCGAGGTCCGGAGAACTGCATCCCTGGTGTCGCAACCTCAGGGACATCACCGCGTGGCGAGGGGGAAAGTCAGGAACCGGTCCCCATCTCAGCCGATGGCGTTGAGAGCAGCGATCAGCTCTGGAGCCAGCGCACGTGACTGGTCGACGGTGATGTGGCCGCTGTCGCGGTACCTGACGAGATCGCCCTCCGACGTGGTGCACGTGTCTGCGGGGCACAACGTCGTCCACGTGTCCCACACGCCGACGCCGGCCCCCGCGCGTTCGGCCACAGCGCGCCGAACCGGCCCCTGCACCTCTTCCGCCACGGCCGTCGTCATCGCGGCACCGCACGACCCAGTGAGCACTGCAACCGTGCTGCAGTTTTCGGGCCCCCACTCGTGCGTTCCGGTCCACTTGGGGGTGCTCTGGGCGATGAGCACGTGGTGCCCGGCCGCCTCGAGTCTAGCGATGGTGGAGTCGAGCGCCGGTCCGAGGGCAGCGAGTTTCGCGGCGGGGTCGAGGCTCGGCTCGGAGCCGGGTGCTCCCAGGGCGATGCCCTCGCGATCCCAGTAGACGTCGGAGTTCGCAATGATCACCGTTCCTGCCCGTTTCGAGGCCAGGTCGGACAGGGACTCCTGCACGTAGGTGCGGCAGGCCTCGTTCTGTGAACTCCACTCGGGGCGGCGGTCTTCGAACGAGAGGTCGAGGAACGGACAGGCGTTGGTCGTAGCGATCGTCACCGGTCGGGCGAGCCGCTCGCCGGCTGTGATCACGGCCTCGCTGAAGTGGTCGGCGTTGCTGTCGCCGACGAGGTAGATCGGAGTTCCGGGGGCGCGGGCACCCCAGACGCAGTTCTCCGCCGACACTGCACCGAGCGGGAGCCGCCGGTCGCACCCGTTTTCGCGTGACGCATGTGCCTGGTCGACAGCCGCCGCGTAGGCGGCGACTCGATCCGATCCCCAGTGTCGCGCGGTCCCGACCTGCAACGCCCCGGCCAACGCGAGGGCCGGCAGCAGAGTGGCCGCGACCGCGATGGCCAGGCGTCGTCCGACGAGCGTGTTGTCTTTGCGGATCGGCTCCTCCACGTACCGGTAGGAGAGCAGCGCCGGGCCGAACGATGCGACGGCGGCAAGTGTGAGGGCCCAGGGCGTGTTCGGCCACAGATAGCTCGCGAACACGATGACAGGCCAGTGCCACAGGTAGATGGAGTACGACCAGTCGCCGATCGCGACCATGGGCTTCGTCGCGAGCGCCCGCGTCACCGGGTTGGCCGAGCCGCCGCCCGATGTGTCGGAACCGGCAATGATCGCCAGCATCGTCCCGACGACGAGCACCACGGTCCACGGTCCGGGCCACAGGGTTGTGGCACCGACCAGCACGAGACACGCCGCGATCATCGCGAGGCCCGCCAGCCCCAAGAACATCGCAAGTCGCGCGGACCGCACCCGGAAGATCCCGGGTGCCAGGGCGATGACGGCTCCGGCGGCGAACTCCCAGGCGCGGCTGAACGGCGAGTAGAACCCAAGGAGCAGCTCGGAGCCTCGGAAGTCGGGCCCGAACGCGCCGAACATGGCCATCGCGAACGACACTGCTGCGATCGCACATACGACGATGAGCGGCGCGGTGTGGTCGGAGGAGGCGCGCGACGACATCCGGTGTCGAAGTCGATGACCCAGCGCCCACGCCGCCCCGAGTAATGCGGGGAAGGCCAGGTAGAACTGCTCTTCGACCGAGAGCGACCACGTGTGCAACAACGGGTTGGTCTCGGCCGCGACATCGAAGTAGCCACCGGTGAACTGGGCGATGACGAAGTTCGCCACGAGGAGAACTGCGCCCACCGCCGTGTTGGCGGCGAGCTCCTGAGGGCCGAATGGGCCCAGAAGCAGTGTCGATCCGATCAGCGTCACCACGATCATCACGGCCAGGGCCGGAGTCAGCCTCCTGAACCGTCGGATGTAGAAGCGCACGAACCTGATGCGGCCGTGCTGCGCCCACTCGCGCACCAGCATCGCCGTGATGACGTACCCGGAGATGACGAAGAAGACATCGACCCCGACGAACCCACCGGTCAGGGGGAGCGCCGCATGGAACGCGACGACGACGAGAACCGCGATCGCTCGCAGACCCTGGATGTCGCGACGATGCCCGGTCGTCGCGACGGGTGCGCTCGCCGAGGGTGTCTCGGGAGGCCGCTGCTCACGCGCTCGCGCTGACGCGCGCCTGGCCTTGGACCTCGTGTGACCGATTTCGGCTGTCGAGCGCTCGCTCTGCCGCATGACGCATCATTCCTGCCCACTGGAAACCCCGTATCCCAGCGGCGTCCGCCTCCCCCCGGAGGAGCGTGATGTCGCGAAGCACCTTGCCCAACAAGGGAGGCCGACAGGAACTCGTGTATCTACGGTGCACCGCGCCTGAAGGAGATGCCTCGATGACACGCCGTGGCGTGAGCTCCGACGGGGGAGATGCCGGAGGAGGTGACCGGCCAGCCGGTAGAGAACTCGCCACCCCCAACTGGTGTCAACGAACGAGCTCGGCCCGGTTCGTTGACACCAGCATCGGCACTGAAGGTGGTGGATGCCTCAGCGCGCGGCGGGCATGGTCACCACCGGTAGGTCACTTGCCGGTCAGGGCTGCCTGGCGGGCGACGTGAGCCTTGTGAGCCTTGTGCGCGACGTGGGCTTTGTGTGCCACGTGGGCTTCGTGAGCGGTGAGTGCGCGCTTCTCCCCGGCGTGAGCCGCTTCGGTCTCGTGCGCGGCGTTTTCGCCGTGGGCGTCGCCTTCGGTGGCGTGATCGGCTCCGTGAGCGGCCGCTGCCTCGCCGTGGGCGGCTCCGTGGCCTTCGGCGTGGTCTTCGCCCTCCGCGTACTTGAAGAACAGGACGTAGGCCTCGATGTAGTCGCGTCCGGCGGCGACGTCGTCGACCGCGTAGTCCTTCTTGTCGAGCGCAACGGCGAGGCGCTTCTCGAGTTCGGGCAGGCGCGAGTCGTCGACCTTGCCGCGGAGGGGCTCGATGGAACCCTTGGCGATGGCCTCGTCGGCGGCGGCAACGACCGGGTCGACGGGGGTGCCGTGCGGCTGCACGCCGGTGTAGGGGGCGCCTTCGTAGGCGCGGTGCACGCGCACGAGGTTCTCGAGGAAGTACTGGTCGGCGAGCTCCTTCGCGTCCTCGTTGAGCCCACGGACGGCGACGGCACTGTCGAAGGCCTTGGTGACCTCGGCCTCGTCCTTCTCCGGAACCCAGACGAGCGCGTGGTTGACGTTGCCGGATTCGAGCGCCTTGGTGGCGTCGATCGCGGTCGGCCCTTCATGGGTGTCGCAGTGGGCGGAGGCGCTCAGGGGCGAGAAGACGAGGGCGGCGGCCGCGAGGGCGCCGGCGACAACGGTGGAGATGCGGGTGCGAGACATGAGAATGCCTTTCGTGGAGGGCGGGCGCTTGCTGACAACCACGAAGTTACGAACCGTGAGAACCCGCCACCTTGACGCAGATCAATTCCCAGTTCCGTTGAGGTGAAAGGAATCACCGTTCACATCGTGAACTCTTCCGCTGTCGGGATTCGTTGCTGCTCAGGACCGTTCGCCGGTGCATTCCGCTCGCCGCGACACGGGGCAGCGACGTTGACACAGTGGGCGCATGCGGATCGGATTTCACGGCTCTCATGAGCAGATCGCTCCTCGGCAGCTTCTCGCCGACGTGCAGCAGGCAGAGCAGGTCGGGTTCGACATGGCGATGTGCTCCGACCACTTCGCCCCGTGGAGTGAGCGTCAGGGGCACTCCGGGTACACGTGGTCGTGGCTCGGGGCCGCGCTCGCGACGACGAACCTCAGCTTCGGATGTGTGTGCGCGCCTGGTCAGCGGTATCACCCGGCGATCGTGGCGCAGAAGATCGCGACCCTTGCCCAGATGTTCCCCGGCCGCTTCTGGACGGCGCTCGGCAGCGGCGAGGCGATGAACGAGCACATCACCGGAGACAAGTGGCTCACCAAAGAGCTGCGCACGCAAAGGCTGGAGGAGTGTGTCGACGTCATCCGTCGCATGCTCGACGGCGAAGAGGTGAGTCACGACGGGCTCGTCACCGTCGACCGGGCCAAGCTCTGGGACAGGCCCGACGAGCGCCCTCTCCTCATTGCTCCGGTGGTCTCGCCGGAATCGGCTCCGCGCGTGGCCAAGTGGGGCGACGGCATGATCACGATCAACCAACCCGTCGAGAACCTGCGAGCGATCATCGACGGTTACCGCGACGCCGGAGGCCGCGGCACGCTCAGCCTGCAGGTCCACCTCTCGTGGGCCGACACCCGCGAGGAGGCCGAGCACCTCGCCATGGATCAGTGGCGCAGCAACGTCTTCTCCGCCCCCATCTGCTGGGACGTCGACATGCCCGCAGGCTTCGACGAACTGTCGCGGCACGTCTCGCTCGGCTCCGTCGAGCAGTCGGTGTTCATCTCCGACGACCTCGGCCGCCACCGCGAGCAGATCCAGGCCTATGTCGATCTGGGCTTCGACGACATATACCTGCACTACGTGGGCCAAGACCAGGCCCGTTACCTCGACACCTTCGGATCGCAGGTGCTTCCCGCGTTTCGGAGTTGACCACCCGACGAACTCGACCGACCCCGAAAAGAGAGGCCGACCATGCGAGTGACCGATACCAGTGACCTGTGGTGGAAGAGCGCGGTGATCTACTGCCTCGACATCGAGACGTTCTACGACGCCAACGGAGACGGCGTCGGCGACCTGGCCGGGCTGGCCGAGCGCATCGACTACCTCGCCGAGCTGGGCATCACATGCCTGTGGCTCATGCCGTTCTATCCGAGCCCAGACCGCGACGACGGCTACGACATCAAAGACTTCTACGGAGTCGACCCGCGCCTCGGCAACCACGGTGAGCTGGTCGAAGTCATCCGCACGGCCCACGACCGGGGCATCAAGGTGATCGCCGACCTCATCGTCAACCACACCTCCGACCAGCACCCCTGGTTTCAGGCGTCGCGGCGCAGCAAGAACAGCGAGTACCGCGATTTCTACGTGTGGCGCGACACCGAACCCCCGGACACCTCCGACGAGGTCGTCTTTCCCGATCAGGAGGATTCGATCTGGGAGAAAGACGAGCGCACCGGCGAGTGGTACCTGCACCACTTCTACAAGCACCAGCCCGACCTCAACCTGCACAACCCGAAGGTCGTCGACGAGTTGATGCGGATCATCGGTTTCTGGCTGGAGTTGGGCTTCGACGGATTCCGGGTCGACGGCATCCCGTTCATCGAGCAGACGACGAAGAACACCGACGACGCCGACATGCACGTCGATCCGCACGAGCTGCTCAAGAAGATCCGAGGCTTCCTCAACCGTCGCGCCGGCCACGCGATGATGCTGGGCGAGGTCAACCTCAAGCACCCGGACCAGCTGAAGTTCTTCGGCGGCGAAGCGGCCAACGAGCTGCACATGATGTTCGACTTCATCGCCATGCAGGCGACGTACCTCTCCCTGGCCCGTGAAGACGCTGCGCCGCTGGTCAAAGCGCTGAACGACCGCCCCGAGATCGACTTCACCTGCCAGTGGGCCACGTTCCTGCGCAACCACGACGAGCTGACCCTCGACAAGATCACCGACAAGCAGCGCCAGGAGGTCTTCGACGCCTTCGGCCCGGAGAAGGAGATGCAGGTCTACGACCGCGGCCTCAAGCGGCGCCTGCCTCCGATGCTCGATGGCGACCCGCGGCGGGTGCGGATGGCGTACAGCCTCATGTTCTCGCTGCCGGGCACCCCGACCCTGTACTTCGGTGAAGAGATCGGGATGGGTGAAGACCTCGCCGCCGACGGTCGCATGGCCGTGCGCACCCCGATGCAGTGGAGCGCCGGCAAGAACGGCGGTTTCTCGAAGGCGGCCCCGTCGAAGCTGATCCAGCGGGTCGTGCCCGACGGCTACGGTCCGGAGCACGTCAATGTGGCCCAGCAGCGCCACGACCCGGACTCACTGTGGAATTTCATGCGCGAGGTCATCGGCATCCGCCGCCACTGCCCCGAATTGGGCTGGGGTGAGTTCTCGGTCATCGAGCAGCCGGAGAAGCAGGTGCTCGCCCACCGCTGCGACCTCGACGACTCCGGCGTGATCGCCGTGCACAACCTCGGCTCGAACCCGGTGACCGTGCCGGTGCCCTTCGATCCGGACGACCGCGGCATGGAGGTCGTCGACCTCTTCGCCGACGAAGTGGTCGAGAAGGACGGCCGCACCCTCACGATCGCGCTCGAGGGCTACGGCTACCGCTGGCTGCGCGTGAAGCCGGAGGGCGATCTCGCGATCCCGTGAGGCGGCCGCTTGGCCCGTGATGAGCGCGGAGCGGCTGCGAGCGGCCACGACGGCGCTCCAGGGGATACCGGGTTATGGCCCCACATGCGACCGTGCCCCCGCCGAAACGGTGGGGGCACGGTCGTCGATGCGTCACTTGTCGGGCTGCTCCGACTCCTCGGGCTCGAAGGTGTCCTTCTCGCCGATCGTGCCGCCCAGGCCTTCGTCGTTGAGTTCGTTGAGTTCAGTGTTCTCAGCGGACTCGGTGTTCTCGCGGGTCTCGCCGTCGCGAGGGATGTCAGGAGCGTCGCTCATGGGTGTCTCCTTGTTTCGGCCGGTGCGGGGTGCGCCGGGGGTCGGTGGGGGCGCGGTTAGGAGGTGGGGCTCGCGGCGGCGCCGTGCTCCACGGCCTCCAGCAGTGCGGAGCAGAAGGCGGGCAGGTCGTCGGGGTTGCGGCTGGTGATGAGGTTTCCGTCGATCACCACGCGTTCGTCCACCCATTCGCCGCCGGCGTTCACGATGTCGGTGTGCAGGCTCGGCCACGACGTGAGGCGGCGATCGCGCACGACGTCGGCCTCCACGAGGGTCCAGGCGGCGTGGCAGATCGCGGCGACCGGGCGACCAGCGGCGAAGATGTCGCGGACGAACCTGACCGCCCCCTCGTCGGTGCGCAGCGCGTCGGGATTTGCGACGCCGCCGGGGAGGACGAGCGCGTCGTAATCCTCCACGCGCGCGTCGGCGACCGTGACGTCGACGCTCTGGGTGTCGCCCTTGTCGAGGTGGTGGAACATCTGCACATCGCCCGACGCGGGGCTAATCAGCACGGGCTCGTGGCCGGCGTCGGCGAGGGCCTTCCACGGCTCCGTCAGTTCGACCTGCTCGATGCCCTCGGCGGCCACGAGGAATGCAACTTTCTTGGACAAGGTTCTCTCCTTTTCGCGGGAGCCTCACAGCCGGAGATCGGCTCGGCGCTCCACTCGCGTCGATCCGAATCCCCTCCTGGCTCGGGAGATCCGTGTCCAAGTTCGAGCCTAGGGGCGCGACCTACCGAGCGCGCGCCGAGCGGAAACGCTCCCGACGCTCGGGAACCCCAGCCGAATGGTGCGTTACCGCTGGCGGGACGCGCATCTCGTGAGTCAGTCTGGTGGCAGATTGATCCGGCCCAGGGAGGTCACGGTGGGTTGCGAGTTCTACGTTGGGCCTGTGCCGTCAGAGGGTGAGAGCCCGTACGACTCGTACGCGGCGCACAGCGACGACTGGCCGCAGGGACCTGCCACTGAGCAGATGACGGCCTTGCTCGCCAAGGTGCGCCAGCGCGTGAATGTGCCGGAGCGGCTCTGGACCGAGGGTGGCGTGCCCCTGGAGGACTTGGTAGCTCACGACTGCATCTACGTCGTGATCCACTCCGGAGGTGGTGCCGCTGAGGCCCTGGCAGACAGGGTGTACGAGACGTTCCGTGCAGCGGCGTCCGAGGTGGGGCTGATGCTGTACGACCCCCACGTCATGGTCGCGTTCCTCCCCGGCAACTCGGAACCGGTCAACGGCGAGCCGCCGCCCGAGGGGCTTGCCTGACTGTTCGCGCAGGTTGATGCCGTTGTGGGGACGGGATCTTTCCCGCCCCGGCATCGAGGACCCGTCTCGGTTCGGGCAGGAGACGGATGAAGTGGTCGATCATCGCGAGATCGATCGGCTGCTCGGGCTCGGTCGCGGGGAGTTGGTTCGCGTACACGTCGGCCACGGCGTCGTAGGCCGTCCGGGTCAGCTCATCCGCTTCGTCGGTCACGCCATCCACCCTGCATTCGCGTCGCCGGCCCCGCAATGCTCGATCCTGTCGAGGTGCGACCGGCGGCGAGAACGTGGTGGCCGCACTGACCTCGCTTCAGCAACAGCGGCTCTGGCCAGGTCACCGCATCCGTCGCCGGGGCGCGTGCCGGAACAGATGGCGCGTACGTGTCGTCCTAGCGAGGTCAGTGGGGATGCAGAGATGCGGAGATGCGGGGCACGGAGGCCGGATCACTCCGCCATGCGCCGTCGCCGGAGGCGTGACAGGCGCTGCATGACGAGGGCACCGAGGACAAGCCCGGTGAGGAGGAGGACTCCCGCGATACCGGCGGCGAGGAGCGGGAAAGCGGCCGCGATGCCGAGCACCGAGACGACGGTGACGTCTTCGGCGCTGCTGACGACCGCGTTGCTCACCGGTTCGGGGGAGAGGTTGACGCCGGCCCGCACGCCCGCCTTCGTCAGGTGGGCGAGCAGTGCGGTGATGCCTCCGGTGGCGGCCAGAGCCGCTGCGATCGATGTCGACTCCTGCGCCCCGATGAGGTAGCCCAGAGCCGCCCCGACCACCGGCCGCACCCCTAGGTGGATCGCGTCCCACGCGGAGTCCAGGTACGGAATCTTGTCGGCGAAGAACTCGAGAGCGAACAGCACTCCGGAGACGATGAGCACGTCGGGCCGGGCGAGGACATCGGGGATCTGGTCGATCTGCCAGAACCGTTCGAGCAGTCCCATGACGAGCACGACCGCGTAGGCGTTGACACCGCTCGCCCATCCGGAGGTGAAAGACCAGGCGAGGACTTCAGCACCCATGACACTCCGATCGGAAGGCCCCGCTCAGTCTGGCGGGAAGTATCGGCAGGCCCGCCGCGGGGCACGGGTCGACCACCCGAACACCACGTAAACGGCCGATCGCGAGCGCCGATTCCCTTGCGGGGTGACGCGGTTTCGACGACTAGGGGCGTGAATCGCCGTGGCGGCTCAAGGTGGCCAGCTTGCTGCCGCCCTGATCGCGGACGTGGAGCCGGCGTCCCCGGGAAGTCGAAGGGCTCGACAGCCGTGGAGCGGCCGCGGCTAGGTGTCAGATCCTGCCCAGATACGCCGTCAAAGCGCGGCGCACGACGGTCTCAGGTGACTGTCCGTCTTCGGCGGCACGCTTGTCGATCACCTCGAGGAGGTCGTCGGGAACCAGGTCGCGGTGCTCAAGATGGGGGTTCGCTTCAGGCGTGAGGCTGCTGAGGTCGTATCCAGCTTCGGCCTCTGCGACCAGTGCCGCCACCTGCTCGTCGGTCAGGCCGGGCACGTGCTCGGTGATCTCGAAGTTCATCGGTGCCCTCCTCCCTGGTACTTCTTGCGCAGTTTCATCGCATGGATGACGACCTCTTCACCATCATCGCCCCGCACTGTGACGATTCCCAGGGCTCTAAAGGAGCGAGGGCAGCGGAGCAGCGGTCTTGCTGGCCAGATCAGGGTAGGGCCAGCGCCGAGGCGTTAGGTGGCGGCTTCCGAGGCATGGGGTGTCCTTCCCAGCCTTCCTCAGTCGCGCACGTACTCCACCTCGCGCGTGCCTGTGTAGACGGTTGGGGTCTTGCCTGACTGGCGCCAGCCGTGGTCTGTGTAGAACTTCCTCGCCTGTGAGTTCTCCTCGAGAACCCACAGGCGAATGGCCCCCGTGGCTGCCGCGATCAGCGCAGAGCCGACGCCACGCTTCGCGGCGCTCGGCAGAACGTACAGCGCGTCCAGACGGTCGCCGTGCCACGCCACGAATCCGACGGTCTCGACCTGTGATTGGGCGAGTACGACGTGGCCTCCGTAGGACTGCCACCGCTCGCGCGACTCTTCGCGCGGAATCGGCGTATCGAAGATGTGCGCGTAGGCGGCGACGGCGGACTCCTCGTGAATCCGAGCCAGTACGTCCGCAGTGGCAGCGTCGAGCCGCTTGACTTCGGTCAGGGTCACGGCATCGGTCACGATCCGGAGTCTATGGAGCGGATGGGCCCGTGTAGGTCTCTCGGTACCGATGCTGGTGTCAACGAACGTCCCGTGGCGCGACTGTTGACACCAGCATCGGTACCGAGAGGTGCGCCCTTCCGGTGGGTGAGATGGTCGTCGGCGGTCGGCAGGGGGAGGGGCGCGTCTCGGGTGATGGTGTGTGCGATGAGGCGGTCGTCGCAGACGACGGAGTCGATAAGTTCGGCCGGCCCGAGGAGGTAGGTGCTGTACGCGTCGATGCCGGTGATCATGGCCCAGGTTTCGTCGGCTGCCCACAGGTATGCCCAGGCGGGGTTCCAGCGGTGTGCCTTGTCCCAGCCGGGTGGTTCGTCGAGTACATCGCCGATGGTCCCTGCGAACAGCAGGTATTCGCGACCGTGTTCAAGGGTCACTTTCGGCAGCTGCCAGTCGGTGGCCTGCTGGTAGATCTCGCTCCACCCGTTCCAGATGGCGCCGCGAACATCTTGCCCTCGCCATTGGCGACGCAGGTGCGGCAGAAGGAGTGCCCAGATCGCCGGAGGCATGTGTCCTACGAAGGGCTCCATCACCCCCGCGCCGTCTCGGGTCAGGCCTGGGCGCGTGTTGTGTGGCACCTGACCAGGGGCGAGCGCTGCCATCGAGGGTTGCGCCCAACTCCACGGCATCGGTTCGCCGGCCAGGGTCTCGGGTGGGTGAATGACCCGTGCGACGGCAGGCCACCCGGACGGCACCTCATCCGAGTAGAGGTTGTCGTCGGTCAGGCCGCACACCAGATGGGCTGTGGGAGCTTCTGTGATGCGGTGCATGAGAGCGACCTCCAGGAATGAGACAGTCGCGCCGGTCGACGGTGATCAGCGTCCCGGGAGCGGCCATCTTCCAAGGCTAGGGCGAGCGAGGATCGGGGCACCGCGCGCGTTGCGACATGAGGGATGCATTTCGTGGGTTGCCGTCCGCGTTCACCTAAGTGTTTGTGCGCCCGGTGGCCCGGAGTGCATCCCTCATGTCGCAACGGTCGGGGCATCGGCGTTGTGCGTGGCATCGCAGCGTCTCGTGCCCCGTCGTGGCAAGCCACAGGGGGCGGCAATCTCGTCGAGAAATCGCCGCGCGTGTCGGGAATGATCCCCGGTAGTCAAGAGTTGAGCCAATCAGACGCAACTTTACGGAGCTGGCGATTGACAAGCTCGGCGGCAGGTCCGAGAGTTGCGTAGGAACGAATCAACCCCGGCGCGGTCGCCGGGCGAGATGCCTCCCCGCCGGGTCGGCCGCTTCGGTTTCGACAGACGCCCCGGCAGGGTGGCGTTTCGCCCGCGTCGCTCGGCCAGGCCTCGGTCTACCGGTTTTCGCAGGTCACGCAAGGTGCGGACACAATCCCACCGCGTGAGGGCAGCGCCCCCGCGGCGTGAGTGCGAAACACGGAGCCGCGGCACGAAGCCGGAGCGCGCCCGCCACGTAGACCACGATCAACAGCGATCAATCAGGAGTAACCACATGGCTCGTGCAGTAGGTATCGACCTCGGCACCACCAACTCGGCCGTTTCTGTCCTCGAGGGCAACGAGCCGACGATCATCGCGAACGCCGAGGGCGGTCGCACCACTCCGTCTGTCGTCGCGTTCTCCAAGAACGGTGAGGTGCTCGTCGGCGAGATCGCCAAGCGCCAGGCCGTCACGAACGTCGACCGCACCATCCGCTCCGTCAAGCGCCACATGGGCACCGACTGGGCCAGCCCCGACATCGACGGCAAGAAGTACACGGCGCAGGAGATCAGCGCCCGCATCCTCATGAAGCTCAAGCGTGACGCCGAGGCGTACCTGGGCGAGAACGTCACCGACGCCGTCATCACGGTGCCTGCGTACTTCGACGACGCCGAGCGCCAGGCCACCAAGGAGGCCGGTGAGATCGCGGGCCTCAACGTGCTGCGCATCGTCAACGAGCCGACCGCTGCGGCCCTCGCGTACGGCCTCGACAAGGGCAAGGAAGACGAGCTCATCCTCGTGTTCGACCTCGGTGGTGGCACCTTCGACGTGTCGCTCCTCGAAGTCGGCAAGGACCCGGAAGACGGCTTCTCGACCATCCAGGTGCGCGCCACCCACGGTGACAACAAGCTCGGTGGCGACGACTGGGACGACCGCGTCGTGCAGCACCTGCTCAAGACCGTCAAGAACAGCACCGGCGTCGACCTCTCCAACGACAAGATCGCCATGCAGCGTCTCCGCGACGCGGCGGAGCAGGCCAAGAAGGAGCTGTCCACTGCGACCAGCACCAACATCAGCCTGCAGTACCTGTCGATGAGCGAGAACGGCCCCATCCACCTCGACGAGTCGCTCACGCGTACCCAGTTCGAGCAGATGACCGCCGACCTCCTCGAGCGCACGAAGCAGCCGTTCCACCAGGTCATCAAGGACGCGGGCATCTCCGTCGGCGACATCGACCACATCGTGCTCGTCGGTGGCTCGACCCGTATGCCCTCCGTGACCCAGGTGGTCAAGGAACTGACCGGCGGTAAGGACCCGAACAAGGGCGTCAACCCCGACGAGGTCGTGGCCGTCGGCGCGAGCCTGCAGGCCGGCGTGCTGAAGGGCGAGCGCAAGGACGTGCTGCTCATCGACGTCACCCCCCTGAGCCTCGGTATCGAGACCAAGGGTGGCCTGATGACCAAGCTCATCGAGCGCAACACCGCTATCCCGACGAAGCGCAGCGAGACCTTCACCACGGCCGACGACAACCAGCCGTCGGTGCTGATCCAGGTCTTCCAGGGTGAGCGCGAGCTGGCCGCGGCCAACAAACCGCTGGGTACGTTCGAGCTCACCGGCATCGCCCCGGCCCCCCGTGGCGTGCCGCAGATCGAGGTCACCTTCGACATCGACGCCAACGGCATCGTGCACGTCTCCGCGAAGGACCGCGGCACGGGCAAGGAGCAGTCGATGACGATCTCCGGTGGCTCCGCGCTGCCGAAGGACGAGATCGACCGCATGGTCAAGGAGGCCGAGGCGCACGCGGAGGAGGACAAGAAGCGTCGCGAGGAGGCCGAGGCCCGCAACAACGCCGAGCAGCTCGTCTACTCGACCGAGAAGTTCATCGCCGACAACGGCGAGAAGGTTCCGGCCGAGAGCAAGGCCCCGGTGGAGGAGGCGCTGGTCGACCTCAAGACCGCGCTCGCCAAGACCGGTGACGAGGCCGCGAGCGTCGACGAGCTGAACGAGAAGGTCAACAAGCTCAACGAGGTCTCGCAGGCGATGGGTTCGGCGATGTACGCCGCCGCCCAGGCCGCCGGAGAGGGCGAGTCGGGTGCCACCCCGGGCCCCGACGCGGGTACGGACGCCGGTAACGCTGGCGACCAGGCCCCCGGTGACGATGAGGTTGTCGACGCCGAGGTCGTCGACGACGACAAGAAGTGACCGGTCCCGCATCCGCGAAGTGAGTATGTGACTCTGGGGCCGCCGCCTCGATCGGCGGCGGCCCCAGAGTCGCACCTAGGCAGGAGATGACATGAACGACGCACGCGAGGGCGGCAACTCGCCCTACCAGGGGCGCCACAGCGCCTCCGAGTCGGGCGCCGAGTACACCCCGGGTCCGACTTCTCCCGTCAGCGGCCGGGCCGGTGAGGCGGCGGCGCGCGCGGCCTACTCCGACGCGCCGAAGCGCCAGCAGCCCGAGCCCGTGCAGGAGCCGGAGGCGGCGACCCCTGATACCCCCGAGCGCTCGGAGCAGGCCGATCCCGCGGCCGAGTCGCAGGGCGAGCCCACGCTCGACGACTCGCCTGAGGCGCTCGCCGCCGCGTTCGAGCTCGAGACCAGCGCCCGCGAAGAGGAACTGCTCAACGAGGTCGCGACCCTGAGGGCCGAGATCTTCAACCGCCAGCAGTCCTTCGACAAGTACCAGGAGCGGGTGATCCGCGACCGCGACGTCGAGAAGAACCGCGCGGTGGAGGGGGTCATCGAGGCGCTGCTGCCGGTACTTGACGAGATCCACCTGGCCCGCCAGCACGGCGACCTGGTCGACGGTCCGTTCGCGCGCATCGCCGAGAAGCTCGAGGGCATCCTCGGTCGCTACGGCGTGGAGCGCTACGGAGCCGAAGGCGAGCCCTTCGACCCGATGGTCCACCAGGCGATCACGCACACCGAAACAGACCTACCTGCGGGTGTCACCGTGACGACGGTCATTCAGGTGATGCAGCCTGGGTACCGAATGGGCGAGAAGGTCGTGCGCCCCGCGTTCGTGGCGGTGGCCGACCCTCGGTGAGGCCTGACGAAGATCTGTACAGACAAGCGACAACCAAGCAGGAAGTGAAGGGAGGGTAGATGGCCAGCCAGGACTGGTTCGACAAGGATTTCTACGCCATCCTCGGCGTCAAGGCCGATGCGGACGACAAGGAGATCAAGAAGAGCTACCGACAACTCGCCCGCAAATACCACCCCGACAGCAACAAGAACGACTCTGCTGCCGAGGCCCGGTTCAAAGAGATCGGTGAGGCCTACGCGGTGCTCTCCGACGCGGAGCAGCGCAAGCAGTACGACGCGATCCGCGCCATGCGAGCCGGCGGCCCCCGCTTCACCGCGGGTGGTGGCGGCGACCCGGGCGCGGCGGGCTTCGAAGACCTGCTCGGTGGCCTGTTCGGCAACGCGGGCGGCTTCGGTGGCGCTCGCGGCCACGCTCAGCAGGGTGCGGGCCCGAACCTCGAAGACCTGCTCGGCATGTTCAACCAGCAGGCCGGTGGCGGGTTCACCCAGCAGGGCTACGGCCAGGGCGGGGGCTTCGGTGGCCAGCAGGGTTACCCGGGCGGTTTCGGCGGGGCGCGCACCCAGACTCCGCCGAAGGGCCACGACATCCACGCCACGGCGACTCTCGGGTTCAGGCAGGCGGTCAACGGCGACACCGTGATCGTCAACGGGGTCGGCGGCAAGCCGATCACGGCCCGCATCCCGGCGGGCGTCAAGGACGGCGCGACCATCCGCTTGCGTGGCAAGGGCGAGCCCTCGCCGCTCGGCGGTCAGCCCGGCGACATCTTGCTCAAGGTGAGCGTCAAGGCGCACCCGGTGTTCAAGCTCGACGGCAACGACCTCGTCGTCGACGTGCCGGTCACGTTCGCGGAGGCGGCGCTCGGCGCGACGATCTCCGTGCCCACGTTGGGTGGCAACCCGGTCAAGGTGAAGCTGCCCGCGGGCACCCCCAGCGGCCGTACTCTGCGGGTTCGTGGGCGCGGTGTGCCGAAGAAGGACGCCCCCGGCGACCTCCTCGCGAAGGTGCAGGTCACAGTGCCTCAGCGGCTCACCGACGAGGCACGTGCCGCCGTCGAGGCGCTGCAGGCCCAGGAGGAGGGCTACGACCCTCGCGCCGACCTCATGAGCAAGGCCCGGAGTGAGTGACCATGGCCGCTCAGCGAGCCCACCGGGCCTTCGCGCCTGACGACGACACCCCCGTCTTCGTCATCTCGGTCGCGGCGCAGCTGGCGGGCATGCATGCCCAAACCCTGCGCCAGTACGACCGGCTCGGACTCGTGATCCCGGCCCGCACCCGCGGAGGCGGGCGACGCTACTCCGCCAAGGACGTGGCGCGCCTCCGCGAGGTGCAGCGCCTCTCGCAGGAGGAGGGTGTGAGCCTGCCGGGCATCCGCCGCATCCTCGAGCTGGAGAACGAGGTCGCCGAGCTGAACGCGGAGGTCGCCCGCCTGGAGGCCGAGGTCGAGACGGCCAAGCGGCTGCTCGGCTCCGGCCGGCGGGTGTTCGCTGCGGGCCGCACCGGCGATGTCGTCGCCGTGCGTGCGGGCCAGCGCCCGCGCCGCCCGGTGAGCGACTCGCGAGCGTTGGTGGTCTGGCGCCCGTCGATCTGACAGGCCCAGTCCGGGCCGCCCCCTGTGCCGTGGCACCTGAGGATCAAGGTGAGGCGACTTGAAAACATGTGCCACGGCACCCACCGAGCGAGGTGCCGTGGCACATGTAGCCTTGCTCCTCCCCTCCCAGCGCAGGTGCCACGGCACCCATCGAGCGAGGTGCCGTGGCACATGTACCCCCGCACCTCCCCTCCCAGCGCAGGTGCCACGGCACGGGGGCCGAGCGCGGTGCCACGGCACGGAGGCCGGGCGAGGCGCCACGGCACCACCACCGAGCGAGGTGGGACTGCACGGAGGCAGGGTCGGGGGGCAGGCGTAGCCTGAGGTCGACCGACATCCGTCGCAGTTTCAGGGAGTTCCAATGCAGGTCAAGGCAATTCTCGCGTCTTCGCCCACGGGGCAGCTCGAGCAGGGCACGATCGAACGGCGCGACCCCGGCGAGCACGAGGTGCTCATCGCCATCAAGTTCGCAGGCATCTGCCACTCCGACATCCACACGGTGCGCGGCGAATGGGGCAAGGTGAACTACCCGATCGTCGTCGGCCACGAGATCGCTGGCGTCGTGGAACAGGTCGGCAGCAAGGTCACCAAGCACAAGATCGGCGACCACGTCGGGATCGGTTGTTTCGTCGACTCGTGCCGCGAGTGCGAGAACTGCAAGGCGGGCCTCGACAACTACTGCCTCAAAGGCAACGTCGGCACGTACAACGCCATCGGCCGCGACGGCCTGCCGACCGCGGGCGGCTACAGCACGCACATCGTCGCCGAAGAGGACTACGTGCTCCGCATCCCCGAGTCGATCCCGCTCGACGAGGCGGCGCCGCTGCTGTGCGCCGGCGTCACCACGTACTCGCCCCTCGCGCACTGGAAAGTCGGCGAGGGCACGAAGGTCGCGATCGTCGGCATGGGCGGCCTCGGCCACATGGCCGTGAAGATCGCCCACGCGATGGGAGCCGAGGTGTCGGTGCTGTCGCAGTCGCTGAAGAAGAAGGAAGACGCCGAGCGACTCGGCGCCGACCACTACTACGCGACCAGCGACGAAACCACGTTCAAGGATCTGCGCGGCAGCTTCGACATCATCCTCAACACTGTCTCGGCGAACCTCGACCTGCGCGCGTACCTGTCGCTGCTACGCACGGACGGCACGTTCATCGAGGTGGGCATGCCCGAGCACCCGATGGAGGTCCCGGCCGGCTCCCTCGTCGGAGGCCGCAAGTCGCTGGCCGGCTCGATGATCGGCTCCATCGGCGAGACCCAGGAGATGCTCGACTTCTGCGCGAAGCACGGCATCGGCGCGGAGGTCGAAGTCATCGACGCGTCGTACGTCAACGAGGCCTACGACCGCGTCGTCGGCTCCGACGTGCGCTACCGCTTCGTCATCGACACGAGCACCTTCGCCTGAGCTCAGGAGTTATCCCGGATGAACTCCTCGATGACCGTCGCGGTGAGCAGAGGTTCGGACTGGTGAGGCATGTGGCCGGATTCGAACACGCGCAGCGTCACGTGGTCATGTTCTCCAAGTACGGCCGTGAGCAGGTCGAAGTGGTCAGCGGCGCCGCCTTGGTTGCAGTGGATAACAAGGGTCGGCTGTCGCACCAGTTCGTACATGCGCGGCTGCGGCCAAAGTGTGCTGCCCGAGTGGAACCGGTAGTAGGCGAGCAGGCCGTCGACAGTGGGGGTGTGGATCCAGCTTCCGTCGGCTAGGGGCGTGAGGCTGCGTTCGACCTCGGCACGCATGGCGGTGGGGTCCGCATCGGTGAGCAACCAGTCGTCGCCGTAGCGGCTGACAGCGGTCTCGATCATCTGCTCGCGCTCCGCCGGGTTGCGGGCGATTTCCCCGAGGTTGAAGCGTTCTGCCATGGCCGCGGTGAGTGAGGGGTCGAATGCCAGTTCGAACTGCTCGAGCGCCTGGTCGGCCTCGAGAACAGCGTGGCCATCGATAGTCACAACTGCGTTGACGAGGTCGGGGCGTTCGATGGCCACATGGCCGGCGAGGAAGGATCCGTGGTCGTGCCCGACGACCGTTGTCGGGCCGAGGGCGAAGTGTTCTATGACGGTGGCCAGGTCAATCCAGGCCTCGTCTGCGGGCAGCGCCGGGGCGGTGCTGAGACCGTGGCCACGCAGATCGAGTGCGATGACCCGGTGGTTCTGCGTCAAGAGGGGGCCGAGCAGAACCCAGGTGGCGGCCGAGTGCCCGGGGGAATGCACCAGCAGTATCGGTGGTCCGCTCCCGCCGAAGTCAAGGACGCCGAGCTCCCCGGCAGCGGTGCCGACGAGGAGATCGGTGGCTGTCATGTGTCGATCCGTTCATAGTCCGCGCTGTGGTGATGGCGATCGCCCCTGGGGATGTCAACGGCGAACCTCGGTGCTTAGTTCGGCGGTTCGATCGCCGCTGGCATTTTGTGATTTGGCGTGTCGTCGGCTGGGGTTCAGGCGTTGAATTTGAAGCGTCGTACGGAGTTGCTCATTTGGTTGGCGAGGTCGGTGAGGGTGGTGACTTCGGTGCGGGTGACGCCGGCTGCTTCGGAGCCTTGGCCGGCGAGGTTGGCGACGCCGCGGATGGTGTCGGCGATGCCGCGGGCGCCGCTGGCGGCGTCTTGAACCGAGCGGCTCATCTCGTTGGTGGTGGCGGTCTGCTCTTCGACGGCCGAGGCGATGGTGGATTGGGTTTCGTTGATCCGTGCGATGACCTCGGTGATCTCGGCCAGGGCTTGGCTGGTGGCGGCGGCGTCGCCCTGGATGGAGAGGACCTTTTCGGAGATGTCTTCGGTGGCGCCGGCGGACTGCTGGGCGAGGTCCTTGACCTCGTTGGCGACGACGGCGAAGCCCTTGCCGGCCTCTCCGGCGCGGGCGGCTTCGATGGTGGCGTTGAGTGCCAGGAGGTTGGTTTGCTCGGCGATGGAGGTGATGGATTTCATGACTTCGCCGATGCGGATGGAGCTTTCGGACAGTTCGGCGACGGTGGCGCTGGTGGCTTCGGCGGAGCGGACGGCTTCCATGGCGACTTCGCTGGCGCGTGCTGCGGCGCTGGCGATTTCGCGGATGGAGGCGTTCATCTCCTCGGTACCGGCAGCGACGGAGTCGACGTTGCCAGACACCTCGGTAGCGGCGTTGGACGCGTTGGATGCCGACCGACTGGTTTGGCTGGCCGAGCTCGCGAACTGATCGGAGTTCGCGGCCAGACGCGTCGCGGTCTGTTCCAGGTCGACCGTGTTGCCCTCGATCGAGCGGAGGACATCGGCGAGGCTGGCCTGCTGCGCGTTGAACGCCTCCGCCACGACCTGCGTCTCTTCTACACCGTCGGGGTCGAGCACGACGGTCAGGTCATACGGATCCCGCTCACTCAGCGTGCGCGCGTACCCCGTGAGAACCCGGCCGACCTTGGAGTTCATGATGAACAAGAACGAGCCCAGAGCAGCGAGTAGCAGCAGAACGACGGCGAACAGCGACATCTCGGCGATGGTCTGCGATCGCTGGGCAGAGGCCACGTTGTCGGTGACGCGCGTCGACATCTGCTCGTTGAATTGGTTGATCGGGGCCATGATCTCGTCGACTGCCTTGAGGTAGTCGCGGCCGAAAACGATGGTGGTGGCGAGCTGGCGCTTCTCGGCTGCGTCGAGGGCTCGGTCGGCGGGGATGAGCTGATATTCGGCGACGGCTGGGGGCATGTCAGCCTGGGCGACGCCGGTGGCTTCGAGGGTGAGTCGCTGTGCGCGGGTCTCGGCTAGCACCAGGCCCGTCGAGTTTGTGCCCGCCTGCTCGATCAAAGCGAGCTCCTCGGCGGGGGTGCCCATCTCGGTCAGGGACTGGATGGCCTTGTCGCGGGACTTCGTCTCGTTGATCTCGGCCCAGTACTGGTTCAACCAATTGCGGTCACCCGTCACGACGTAACCGCGCACGGTGTTCGTGAGAAGCGCGGACCCGCCGCGTAGCTGCTCCGCTGCCGTGAACGACTCCAACCGCGCGTTTTGTACGGAGCGGACCTCGCTGGTCGATCGCAGCATGAACGTGACCGCGAGGATCGCGGCGACACCGAGAACGGCCATGAGGATGTAGCCGTACTTGATAATGGTCGATTGCTTCATGGCTTCTTCCAGTCGAGCCGTGGCCGAGAGGCCCTGAGGGGTATAGCTGCTAGTTCGGGGCGAAGGCTCAGCACCTGAGAGAAAGTGCATGGGAGAGGGCGTCAGTCCTGTTCGGCGACAACTTTCCTGGTGCCTCGGCGCGCTGTTCGACACCGGTCTGCCAGCGGATACAAGCGAAGCGAACTTGTGTGCATGGCGACACGACAAACGCAGGCGGCCGGTCCCGTTGAGGGCCGGCCGCCTGCGTCGTGTGGTGCGTGTTTCCGTCAGGCGTTGATCTTGAAGCGTCGTACGGAGGCGCTCATTTGGTTGGCGAGGTCGGTGAGGGTGGTGACTTCGGTGCGGGTGACGCCGGCGGCTTCGGAGCCTTGGCCTGCGAGGTTGGCGACGCCGCGGATGGTTTCGGCGATGCCGCGGGCGCCGCTGGCGGCGTCCTGAACCGATCGGCTCATCTCGTTGGTCGTGGCGGTCTGCTCTTCGACGGCCGAGGCGATGGTGGATTGGGTTTCGTTGATGCGCGCGATGACCTCGGTGATCTCGGCCAGGGCCTGGCTGGTGGCGGCGGCGTCGCCCTGGATGCTGAGCACCTTTTCGGAGATGTCTTCGGTGGCGCCGGCGGACTGCTGGGCGAGGTCCTTGACCTCGTTGGCGACGACGGCGAAGCCCTTGCCGGCCTCTCCGGCGCGGGCGGCTTCGATGGTGGCGTTGAGTGCCAGGAGGTTGGTTTGCTCGGCGATGGAGGTGATGGATTTCATGACTTCGCCGATGCGGATGGAGCTTTCGGACAGTTCGGCGACGGTGGCGCTGGTGGCTTCGGCGGAGCGGACGGCTTCCATGGCGACTTCGCTGGCGCGTGCTGCGGCGCTGGCGATTTCGCGGATGGAGGCGTTCATCTCCTCGGTGCCGGCGGCGACGGAGTCGACGTTGCCGGACACCTCGGTAGCGGCGTTGGAGGCGTTGGAGGCTGACTGGCTGGTCTGGGCGGCGGAGCTGGCGAACTGGTCGGAGTTCGCGGCCAGTCGGGTGGCGGCTTGTTCGAGGTCGACGGTGTTCCCCTCGATGGAGCGCAGTACGTCGGCGAGGCTGACCTGCTGAGCGTTGAACGCCTCCGCCACGACCTGGGTCTCCTGCACGCCGTCGGGCTCAAGGGACACGGTCAGGTCGTACGGGTCGCGTTCGGTGAGGGTGCGGGCGTAGTTCGTGAGAACCCGGCCGACCTTGGTGTTCATGATGAACAGGAAGGCGCCGAGCGCGGCGAGCAGCATCGCGACCACGATGGAGAGCGCGATCTCCGAGAGCAACTGCGCATCTTGGGCCGAATCCACGTCGGCCTGCACGCGGGCGGTCATCGACTCGTTGAACTGGTTGATGGGTGCCATGATCTCGTCGACTGCGGCCAGGTAGTCGCGACCGTAGACGAGGGTGGTGGCGAGGGCGCGCTGCTCGGCGGGCTCGAGGGCCCTGTCGGCTGGGATGAGTTGGTATTCGGCGACGGCGGGGGGCATATCGGCTTGGGCGACGCCGGTGGCTTCGAGGGTGAGGCGTTGGGCGCGGGTCTCGGCGGCCACTAGGCCGGTCGAGTTCTTGCCGGCCTGCTCGATGAGCGCGAGTTCTTCGGCGGGTGTGCCCATCTCGGTGAGGGTCTGGATGGCGCGATCACGTGACTTGGTCTCGTTGATCTCGGTCCAGTACTGGTTCAGCCAGTTGCGGTCACCGGTCACGACGTAACCGCGCACGGTGTCGGTGAGGTGCCCCGACCCGCCGCGCAACTGCTCGGCCGCGTTGATCGAGGCCAGGCGCGTGTCTTGCGCATCGGTCGCGGAGTTCGTCGCGCGAACCATGAACGTGACGGCAAGGATGGCCGCGACCGCGAGCACGGCCATAAGGATGTAGCCGTACTTGATCAGGGTTGATTGCTTCATGACTTCTTCCAGTCGGGCTTGCGTCAGGTCCCTCGCCGTTTAGAGGGTTCATGTGCTCAATCGGGGGAAAACCCCATTTGCTGAGCGGAATCGGACCGCGACTACGGGGATTTCCCTGTAAGTGTTTGCTCTTGCTCTTCCGGGGCGAACGCGATGGTGAGTTGTCATTCACTCAGGTACCCGAGGTGCGAGTGAATGGGCGTTCGCTTCACCGCCCCGCATGACCGCGCCGACGCCAAGCGCTCGCGGGGTCGTTCACGGGCGGTTCACCCACTGGGCACTCCGTAGCCGCAACAAGGGAATTCACCCCTGCTTTCGTGAATCGGCGTACGCCTCGCCTCCCTCTGAAACGGAATCAGGAGCCTCCCATGTCTGTCTCTCGTCGCGGTGTTCTCGCCGGTCTGGCCGGAGGTGCGACCACCGCCCTCGCGTTCGGTGCCCCGGCGACCGCCTCTGCCGCTCCTGCGGCCCGGGCCCCTCGCCCGCTGCCGCGCGCGCCCAAGGTGGCCGCGGCCAAACTGGCCAAGGACGAGTCGTACTGGGCGCGCGTCGCCCGTTCGTACGACGTCAGCACCGAGGTGATCAACCTCGAGAACGGCTACTTCGGCGTCGTGCCCGATGTCGTGGCCGCCGACTTCCGTGCGCGTAGCGAAGAGATCGCCCGCCGCAGCTCCTATTACATGCGCACCGAGATGGGCAAGGACTGGGAGAAGCAGCGCAACCGCACCGCGCAGGTGGCTGGGTGTGATGTCTCGGAGGTGGCTCTCACCCGCGGTGCCACCGAGGCCTGCCAGAAGCTCATCGCCGGCTACAACAAGATCGGCCCCGGCGACGTGGCGCTCTACAGCGACCTCGACTACGACTCGATGCAGTACGCCATGGAGTGGCTCAAGGACCGCCGCGGCTGCACTGTGGTCAAGGGATCGGTGCCCGAGCCCGCCACGTACGAGAACGTGCTCGCCTACTACGAGAAACTGCTGAACGACAACCCCAAGGCCAAGCTCCTGCTGCTCACCCACGTCTCGCACCGCACAGGCCTGCTCATCCCCGTGCGCGAGATCAGCGAGATGGCCGCGAAGCGCGGCGTCGACGTGATTCTCGACGCCGCCCACTCGTGGGGCCAGATCGACTTCGAGGTGCGCGACCTCAAGGTGCCGTTCGTGGCCTTCAACTACCACAAGTGGATGGGCTGCCCGCTCGGCGTCGGCTGGATGTACATCGCCAAGGACCGGCTCGCCGACATCGACCGCGACCTCGCCGACGAGGACTACCCGGCCGACGACATCCAGTCGCGCATCCACACGGGCACCGCGAACACCGCGAACACGCTGACCATCTCGACCGCGCTGTCGTTCCACGAGGCCGTTGGCATCGAGAACAAGCAGGCGCGGCTGCGCTATCTGCGTGACCTGTGGGTGAAGCCGAGCCGCGAGCTGCCGCGACTGCAGATCCTCACTCCCGACGACACCCGCATGTACGGCGCGCTCACCGCGTTCCGAGTGGAAGGCCGCACCAAGAAAGAGGATTCGACCGCGATCGCCAAGTGGCTGCTGGAGAAGCACAACATCTTCACCGTGCGCCGCGGAGGCGTGGCCGCCGGAGAGGTGATCAGGGTCACGCCCGCGCTGTACAACACCCCTGATGACTCACGTCGCCTGGCTGCTGCACTGCGCGAACTCGTGAAGGTCTTCTGACGCGCGTACTGCACGTGATCGTCTTCCGGCCGCATTACACGCGGGACGATCACGTGCAGTACCGTTCGACGCGACAGCGATCAGCCCGGGGCATCGTCGCGGTGGCGCGGGCCTGCTTGCCCGCCCCTCACCATCTTTTCGGAGGTCCGAAATGGAGAAGCTCAATCCTGCACTTGAGACGGTGTTCGAGACCGTCCTGCGGCGTAACCCGGGGGAGGCCGAATTCCACCAGGCCGTACACGAAGTGCTGCTCTCACTCGGCCCCGTCGTCAACAAGCGCCCCGAGTACACGCAGGCCTCCGTTATCGAGCGCATCTGTGAGCCTGAGCGTCAGGTCATCTTTCGTGTGCCGTGGCTCGACGACCAGAGCAGGGTGCAGATCAACCGGGGCTTCCGCGTCGAGTTCAACTCCGCCCTCGGCCCGTACAAGGGCGGCCTGCGCTTCCACCCCAGCGTCTACCTGGGCATCGTCAAATTCCTCGGCTTCGAGCAGATCTTCAAGAACTCACTGACCGGCCTGCCGATCGGTGGCGGCAAGGGTGGCTCCGACTTCGACCCGAAGGGCAAGTCCGACCGCGAGATCATGGGCTTCTGCCAGTCGTTCATGGTCGAGCTGTACCGCCACATCGGTGAGTACACCGACGTGCCCGCCGGTGACATCGGCGTCGGCGGTCGCGAGATCGGTTACCTGTTCGGCCAGTACAAGCGCATCACCAACCGCTACGAGGCGGGCGTTATCACCGGTAAGGGCCTGACCTGGGGCGGCTCGCAGGTTCGTACCGAGGCGACCGGCTACGGCCTCGTCTTCTTCACCGACGAGATGCTCAAGAGCGCCGGCACCTCGTTCGACGGCAAGAAGGTCGTCGTCTCCGGCTCCGGCAACGTGGCGATCTACGCAGCGGAGAAGGTCGCGCAGCTCGGCGGCATCGTCGTCGCCATGTCCGACTCCGGCGGCTACGTGTACTCCGACAAGGGCATCAACCTCGACGTCATGAAGAACGTCAAGGAGGTGCGCCGTGGCCGCATCAGCGAATACGCGCAGGAGTGCGGGGCGAAGTACGTGCCGGGCGGCAACATCTGGGAGGTCGCGTGCGACATCGCGCTCCCGTGCGCCACGCAGAACGAACTCGACGCCACGGGCGCGAAGAAGCTGGTCGCGAACGGTGTCAAGGTGGTCGCGGAGGGCGCGAACATGCCCACCACCCCCGAGGCCGTCGAGATCTTCCAGGGCGCCGGGGTGAAGTTCGCGCCCGGCAAGGCCGCCAACGCCGGTGGCGTCGCGACCTCCGCGCTCGAGATGCAGCAGAACGCCTCGCGCGATTCGTGGTCGTTCGAGTACGCCGAAGAGCGTCTGCAAGAGATCATGCAGGGCATCTACACCACGTGTGAGAGCACTGCCGACGAGTACGGCAAGCCCGGAGACGTGGTCAAGGGCGCCAACATCGCCGGCGTCATCAAGGTCGCCGACGCGATGCTCGCGCTCGGCGTCATCTGACCGACTCGTGATCGACGAACCCGCATGACCGACTCGCCGGCGGCACCTTCGTCGGGCCGCACCCTCGTGGTCGACCCGACGTTCGGTGTCGCCGGCGACATGCTGGTGGCCGCCCTTCTCGACGCAGGCGCCGACCAGGCGTTCGTGCGCCGCTGCGTCGAGGCGGTGCTGCCCGACACCGTCGAACTGCGCGTCGGACGGACCGTGCGACGCGGCATGGCGGCGGCGACGTTCGAGGTCGTGTTGCTTCGCGCCGACCAGCCCCACCGGGCGTGGAGCGAGGTCCGTGCGTGCATCGAGCGGGCGAACGACCTCCCGGAGGGGGTTCGCTCCCGCGCCCTGACGGTCTTCACCGAGCTCGCGGAGGCCGAGGCAGCCGTGCACGGTGTCGACCCGGAAGACGTGCACTTTCATGAGGTCGGGGCGTGGGATTCCATCTCCGACGTGGTCGGCGTGGCTGCGGCGATGCACTCGCTGGGCATCGAACGCGTCGAGACCCTGCCGGTGAGCGTCGGCTCCGGCACGGTGCGTGCGGCCCACGGTCTCATGCCGGTTCCGGTGCCTGCGGTGCTCGAACTCCTCACCCGATCGGGTCTGCCCTGGCAGGCGACGCCGCCGGGCGCCGAGCACATGATCGGGCATCATGCCCACGCTGACCAGCCTGAACACGGCCACGAACACCAGCACGGCCACTCCCACGTCCACCAGCACTCGCACGGGCAGGGCGACCTTGCCCGTGTCGGCGAGATGGCCACTCCGACCGGTGTGGCGGTGCTCGCGGCTCTCGCGGTCCCGGCCGCGCTCGGCATCGGCAGGTCGTCGCTCGCGAGCGGAGTGGGGGCGGGCCACAAGGATTTCTCGGGCTGGCCGAACGTCGTGCGGGTCACCGTGACGACACTCGCGGGGGTGGGCGATGCTCAGGTCCCGGCGTCTCAGGAGGCAGTCTCGCTCCCGGTCGAAGCGCTGACAGTGCTGGAGGCGAATCTCGACGATGTCGACCCGCGGGTGTGGCCGTCGGTGATCGACAACCTGCTCGCTGCCGGAGCGCGCGACGCCTGGCTGACCCCGTCGGCCGGCAAGAAGGGCCGAACCGGGCACGTCGTCAGCGTGCTCGTGGATCCACGGACCCATGACCCGCGGGTTTTCGTCGAGCTCCTGATGACCTCGACGGGCACGCTCGGGGTGCGAGAGCACGATGTTCGTCGTCACACACTCGAGCGCGGATGGGCCCGCGTGGCCCTGCAAGAACCGCAGGACGAGCACACGACGGAGCCGCATGCGTCGCGCGAGGCGCGGCTGAGCGGCGACGTGCGGGTCAAGTACGGGCACGTCGACGGTTGTATCGTGCACGTCACCCCGGAGTACGAAGACTGCGCGTCAGTGGCGCGGAGGTGCGGTGTGCCGGTGCTGCACGTACTCGACTCCGCGCGGGCCGCGGCCGATGCCGCAGGGCTACGTCCGGGCACCCAGGTGCCAGAGTAGAACCCCACGTGCAGGCGCTCCCCGGCGCCCCGTGTCGTGGCACAGGTGCTGGTAGACGAGATGCGCGAGAACATGTGCCACGGCACCTCCATCCGGGGTGGTGCCGTGGCACATGTCCCAGCACACGTCGCCTCCCAGCAGAAGTGCCACGGCACGGGTTAGTCGCCAGCAGAAGTGCCACGGCACG
>JAUNUP010000041.1 GCA_030538115.1 Dermatophilus congolensis
AGCCGATCCCCATCTCGAACTGCACAACCCGGCGACACACCGGCCCCACTTCAACTTCCCCCGACCACCCGACCCCAACGAGTGGGCACTGCATCCCCCACCGCCGATCCCCCAATCAGCGGGCGCTACATTTCCCCTACCGTCAGTCCCCAACTGACGGGCCATTCTCTCCCCCCGCCGCTCGATCCCCTCGTCGAGCGGTTACTGCTCCCGGCCCCCCGACCGGGTTTTTCCCCCTTGGCTCTCGATCCCCATCTCGAGCCGCTGCCGTTTCCGGCCGCAAAACAAGATTGCCGTCTTGGACGCCCGTTCCGCAAGCCCCGTTCAAGTCACACGTTCAACTCGCGTCCTGAACACCCTTTTGCACGACCGTCCAATACGTCACCAAGACTCTCGTCCAAATCCCAAACCCCAACAACACCAACGATTCACACCACAGTTACTCACGAGTAAACAAAACCCGTGTGGGCACCGAAAATATGCATACAAGACATCTCACAATTCGTCACCGCCCTTTTTCAGGCGCGGGAACACCCTCGACGGCACTCCGTTCGAGGGCCTGGGAACACGCGACATGTGACCGACCAGCTCAGGACAGTGCGACGATGGCCCGATGACCGATCACGCCGTGTCGTCGACCTCCGCCGACCAGACCGATGCTGCTCCCGGCAGCGAATCCCCCGAGGCCACGTCCAGCGCGTCCAGCACATCCAGAACATCCAACACGTCGGAGCATCGGAGCAGCCCGAACTCGGAGGCGTTCGTCGCGTTCATGGCGTCGGGGTGGGCCAAGCGCGACGACACTCTGCCAGAGCTCTCGGAGGCGGCACAGTGGGCGGCCTCTCGGCGCGACGCGCTCTCGGCATCCTTTCCAGGTGATCGGCTCGTCATCCCTGCGGGCGACCTCAAGGTGCGCAGCAACGACACCGACTACCAGTTCCGGCCGCACACGGCGTTCGCGCACCTCACCGGTCTTGGCGCCGACAGGGAGCCCGACGCCGTGCTGGTGCTGGAGCCGCGCGGCTCCGATGGCGGCGGCGGCCACGAGGCGGTTCTCTACCTGCACCCGATGGCTCCACGAGACAGCGAGGAGTCGTTCACCGACCACCGGTCCGGCGAATTCTGGGTGGGCCCCGGCCCCACGCTCGAAGCGATGTCGGCGGAGCTGGGCGTATCGACCGCGAATCTCGACCAGCTCGGCGACGCACTGGGCAAAGACCTCGGCCTGGTCGGCCTGCGGGCCATGCACGGAGTCGACGCGAAGGTCGACGCCCTCGTCACGACCGCCCGTCAGAACACCTCCGACGCCCGCATCATCGAGGCGGCCCAGGAAGCCGACCGACACCTGGCTGTCCGCGTCTCCACCATGCGCCTGGTCAAGGACCCGTGGGAGATCGACCAGATGCGCCTCGCCTGCCGCGAGACCGGGGCGGCGTTCGAGGAGGTCGTGCGCCAGTTCCCCGAGGCCGTGAAACGCGGCCGCGGCGAGCGCTGGATCGAGGGCGTCTTCGGCCTGCATGCCCGGCACTCCGGTAACGGCGTCGGCTACGACTCCATCTGCGCTGCCGGCGACCACACCAACACCCTGCACTGGATCCGCAACACAGGTGAGGTGCGCGACGGCGACCTCATCCTCATCGACGCGGGCATCGAGGTCGACTCGCTGTTCACTGCCGACATCACCCGCACGCTGCCGATCAACGGCAAATTCTCACCGGCGCAGCGCAAGGTCTATGAGGCCGTGCTCGACGCCCAGGAGGCTGGCCTCGCCGCCGCGAAACCGGGCGCCACTTTCAAAGACGTGCACGCCGCAGCCATCGAGGTGATCGCGAGGTACTGCCACGACTGGGGGCTGCTGCCCGAAGGCGTCACCGTCGAGGCGGCCCTCGACAAGGAGGGCCAGTGGCACCGCCGCTGGATGGTTCACGGCACCAGCCACCACCTCGGCATCGACGTGCACGATTGCCAGCAGGCCCTCAAGGAGGACTACATGGAGGGCACCTTGCGGCCAGGCATGATCTTCACGGTCGAGCCCGGCCTGTACTTCAAGGCCGACGACGAACTCGTTCCCGAAGAGCTACGCGGCATCGGCGTGCGGATCGAAGACGACATCCTCATCACCGACGACGGGTACGAGATGCTCTCGACGCTGCCCCGCACCGTCGACGACATCGAGGCGTGGATGGCCGGCCTGCTGGGCTGACCGGCCTCCCGGTCGCGTCACACAGGAAACCGACAGCCGAGGCGGGCAAGATGGGGGCATGACGCAGCCTTCGAACGCCCGGGTTCCGATGGACCGGCTCAACCTCGAGTTCCCGCGCAGCCTCTCGATCTTCGACAAGTACGAAGACGCCCAGAAGGCCGTCGACTTCCTCTCCGACGAGCAGTTTCCGGTACAGAACGTGATGATCGTCGGTACCGACCTGCGCCAGGTCGAGCGGGTGACCGGGCGGTTGACGTGGGGCAAGGTGCTCGGCGGCGGCATCCTCTCCGGAATGTGGATGGGCCTGTTCGTCGGCCTGATCCTCACGATGTTCGGCAACGACGCCCAGGTCGGCCTACTCGCGACGGCTGTCGCCGGTGGCGCCGTGTTCGGGCTGATCTGGGCCGGCCTGGGGTATTCGATGACGCGCGGCAAGCGCGACTTCACGTCGGTGAGCCAGGTCGTCGCCACGAAATACGAACTCCTCGTCGAGCACGCCGCCTACGACCAGGCTCGGGAAATCCTGTCGAAGATGCCGGGTCGTCCCATCGGCTCTCAGGGCACGGGCGGGAGTCCGGTCGGGCCGACCTATCCGGGCGACCCAGCCGCTCCGGCCGCGCGCCCGAACCCGTACGAGGGCATGTACGGGCAGAAGATCGAAGACGCGGGCAAGCCGGTGGCGCCGAGCGAGCACAGCTCGACCAGCGCCCCGAGTCACGGCGACGGAGGCGGCGTGAGCCCGTCGTCTCCCTCGGCCCCTTCTCCTGGCGACGACTCCCCCAGGCCTCCGTCGCCTGGAGCCTGAGACGCCAGCCCGGCCCCCAGGTCACCGGTGAGGTAACCCTGGGCCACGCCTCCGACGACCTTGATGAGGGTTTCGGTGTCGGTGTGCACCAGCGGTTCGATGCCGGCCAAGTGCCGCGTGTAGACGACACCGAAAACATGTGAGGAGGCGAGCGCCGCGCGCTGCCTCGCGCCGGGCCCGGAGAGGCGTGCAGCGATCGGCTCGATAACCTCCGCCAATGCGATGCGCCCCATCGTCTCGTAGGGCACGTCGCCGATGAACGCGTCTTGAAGTACGCCGCGAACAGCCGCCTGGTAACGGGGGTCTCCCCAGGCCTGTAGTGCTGTGCGCACCATCGACTCCCCCAGGTTCTCCACGGGCACGTCGGCTAGCTCGGCTATGACCTCGGCCGGGGTCTGCGGAAACGCCATCGAAGCGAGGAACAGCGGCCGTTTGCCGCCGAAGTAGTAGGTGAGCAGCGCGGGGTCGACCCCTGCCTCGCGCGCGATGCCGCGCATCGTGACCTTGGCGTACGGCCGCGTCTCGAACTGCGCCTGCGCCGCGTCGAGAATCGCGCGGCGGGCGCCGTGCTCGTCGCCTGAACGCGGCCCGCGCTTGTGCGTGGCACGGCCCGCCGTCGGCGTCCTGCGGCGCGGCGTCGCATCCGCACTCGCCTCGGCGTTCGTGCGGTTGTCGGGCCGGTTGTTCATGAGGAGTCCTCTCACGTGCTCAACCTCACTGGGAAATCTATTTCCTCAGTGATGAAAATCCCCGAGTTCCCCCGTACCGTGGTGAAGGTAACGAACGGAAGGGCCACTCATGACCTGCACGCTTCGCCTCGGCTTCGACATCGGGTCCACCACCGTCAAGCTGGTACTGCTCGACGGTGACAACGTCCTTTACGAAACGTACCGCCGCCATCACGCAGACATCGCACGCGAGCTGGACGAGGTATTGACCGACGTCACCGCCCAATTTCCCGACGTGGTGGTCAGGGGTGCCGTCACCGGCTCCGGCGGAATGAAGGTCGCCACCGCGCTCGGACTGCCGTTCGTGCAGGAGGTCGTGGCCGAGACCGAGGCCATCACGGCCCGTGATCCCGAGGCCGACGTCATCATCGAGCTGGGCGGCGAAGACGCGAAGATCACCTACCTCAAGCCGGTGCCGGAGCAACGGATGAACGGCTCGTGTGCCGGCGGCACGGGCGCGTTCATCGACCAGTGCGCGACCCTGCTCAAGACCGACGCTTCGGGCCTGAACACCCTTGCGGAGCGAGCGAACACCCTCTACCCGATCGCCTCCCGCTGCGGCGTGTTCGCGAAGTCCGACCTGCAGCCGCTGCTCAACGACGGCGCCCCACACAGTGACCTCGCCGCGTCGATCTTCGCGGCGGTCGCCACTCAGACGATCAGTGGCCTCGCCTGCGGGCGGCCGATCCGGGGGCGCGTCGTCTTTCTCGGCGGCCCGCTGTACTTTCTCCCCCAGTTGCGTTTCGCGTTCGAGAAGGCGCTCGACGGTAAGGCCTCGTCGTTCTCCACACCGGAGCGGGCGCAGTTGTACGTGGCGATCGGCGCTGCGATGCTGGCCGATTCCGAAAGAGCAACGCCCGTCCGATTGGCGGATCTCCACAAGCGCCTCGCCAATGCCGACACGTCGGGCGCTGACAGCCACCGCATGCGTGCCCTCTTCGAGAACGACGCCGAGCGCGAGGAGTTCACCCGCCGCCACGCCTCCGCGGTGATCCCGAAGGCGAACATCGCCACCGCGCACGGCGACTGCTTCCTCGGCATCGACGCGGGCTCGACCACGATCAAGGCGGTACTCGTCGACGAGAACCGACGCATCCTGTTCAGCCACTATCAGGGCAACGAGGGCGACCCGGTCGGTGCGGCCGTACGCATCCTGGGCGACTTGCGCGAGGCGCTCCCTCCGGAAGCGCGGATCCGCCGCACGTGCGTCACCGGCTACGGCGAGGGCCTGGTCAAGGCCGCCCTGCGCGCCGAAGACGGCGAGATCGAGACGATGGCCCACTTCAGGGCCGCCGACTACCTGTGCCCCGGCGTGACCAGCGTCATCGACATCGGTGGGCAGGACATGAAGTACCTGCGTGTTGTCGACGGTGTCATCGACTCGATCGCGGTCAACGAGGCGTGCAGCTCCGGCTGCGGAAGCTTCTTGCAAACCTTCGCCGCGTCGATGAAGACCGACGTCACCTCGTTCGCGAACGGCGCCGTCGCCGCTACCGCCCCGGTCGACCTGGGCAGCCGCTGCACCGTGTTCATGAACTCCTCCGTCAAGCAGGCGCAGAAGGAGGGCGCGACGCCCGACGACATCGCCGCCGGTCTGTCGTACGCGGTCGTCCGCAACGCCCTCTACAAGGTCATCAAGCTGAAGTCGCCCGAAGAGCTCGGCGAGCGCGTCGTCGTGCAGGGCGGCACGTTCCTCAACAACGCCGTGCTGCGCGCGTTCGAGCTGCTCACCGAGCGAGAGGTCGTGCGCCCCGACATCGCCGGGCTCATGGGCGCGTTCGGCGCGGCCCTCACCGCACGCATGCGGCACCACGAAGAGGCACCAGTACACCTGCCGACTCCGGTGAGCCGTCTGCGCACCGCCTCCGAGTTGGCGGAGTTCACGGTCGAGACCGAGCAGAACGACTGCATGCTCTGCCAGAACCACTGCCGCCGCACGGTGTCGACGTTCGACGACGGAGCCGTGTTCGTCACCGGCAACCGCTGCGACCGTGGCGAGAGCCTCGACCCGAAGGCGGGCCGACGCGCCAAGAGCGAACTGCCGAACGTGGTTGAGGAGAAGTACAAGCGTCTCTTCGCCTACCGCCGCCTCACCGAGGCGAAGGCGTTCCGCGGCGACATCGGCATCCCCCGCGCGCTCAACATGTACGAGAACTACCCGTTCTGGTTCACCGTGCTGACCAAGCTCGGCTTCCGGGTACTCATCTCGGGGCGATCGAGCCACGAGTTGTTCGAACGCGGCATGGACTCGATCACGAGCGAGAACATCTGCTACCCGGCCAAACTCACGCACGGGCACGTCGAAGACCTCATCGACCGCGGCGTGCGCACGATCTTCTACCCCGCAGTGCGGTTCGAGCAGTGGGGCAGCGCCAAGGCCGACAATCACTTCAGTTGCCCCGTCGTGGCGGGCTACCCAGAGGTGATCGACAAGAACGTCGAGCGCCTGCGCACCGGGGTCGCGGGCCCGAACGGCACCGAAGATGTGAAACTCATCATGCCGTTCCTCAACCTGCACGACCGCGAGCACCTCGCCACCCGTCTCGCCGAGGAGTTCGCCGACTACGGCGTCACCTGGGCCGAGGCCGCGGTCGCGATCGACGACGGCTTCGCCGAAGATGCGAAGGTCAAGGCCGACATCCGCGAAATGGGCAGGCAGGCGCTGGAGTACATGGAGGCGAACGGCGTCGGCGGCATCGTGCTGGCGGGCCGCCCGTACCACGCCGACCCCGAGATCAACCACGGCATCCCCGAGATGATCAACTCCCTCGGCCTGGCCGTACTCACCGAGGACTCGGTCAGCGAAGAAGGCGCCGAGCTGCTCGAACGTCCCCTGCGCGTGCGCGACCAGTGGGCCTACCACTCCCGCCTCTACGACGCCGCCGCGTTCGTCGCAAGCCGCCCCGATCTCGAACTGGTGCAGCTCAACTCGTTCGGGTGCGGGCTCGATGCGATCACCACCGACCAGGTACACGACATCCTCACCAAGGCCGACCGCATCGCGACGACGCTGAAGATCGACGAGGTCACCAACCTCGGTGCCGCTCGCATCCGGGTGCGGTCGCTGCAGGCCGCCACCGGCGAGCGTCGTCGCCGTGCCGCGCTCGAAGCGTCAGGCGCCGCGGGGTCCACGGCGACTCCGACCAACGGCACGGCCACTGCGGGCCGCCCGCTGCCGGTCGGTTCGGGGTGCAGCACGCCAGAACTCACCGGTCTCGGCGAGCGCATCGAGTTCACCCGCGAGATGCGCGAGACACACACGCTGCTCGTGCCGCAGATGGCTCCCTTCCAGTTGCCGATCGGTCTGGCCGCGCTGACGAAGGCCGGCTACAACATCGAGTTCCTCGACACGCTCGGCGCGGACGATGTCGACACGGGCCTGCAGTTCGTCAATAACGACTCGTGTTTCCCGGCCATCGTCGTCATCGGTCAGCTCCTCGCGGCGATCAAATCGGGCCGGTACGACCCCGACAAGGTGACGGTCATCCTCACCCAGACCGGCGGCAGCTGCCGCGCCACCAACTACGTCGCCCAGGCCCGCAAGGCGCTGCACGACGCCGGCTACCCGCAGGTGCCGGTGCTGGCCCTCTCCGTGGGTGCACTGGAGAAGAACGAGGGCTTCGACCTCACAGCCGGGCTCCTGCGTGATCTCGTACGCGGTCTCGTACTCGGCGACGTGCTGCAGACCTGTGTGCTGCGCACCCGCCCCTACGAGGTGCAGAAGGGCTCGGTCAACCGTCTCCACGCCCGCTGGGAGACGATCGCCCGCGAGTGGGTGGAGTCGGGCCGGTCAGCGACGCTTGGGCATCGCATCTCGTACGAGAAGCTCATCGAGGCGATCGTGGCCGACTTCGCCGATCTGCCCCTCCGCACCGAGACGCGTAAGCCTCGGGTGGGCATCGTCGGCGAGATCCTCGTCAAGTTCCACCCCGACGCCAACAACCACGCGATCGACGTGATCGAGGAATTGGGCTGCGAGGCGGTCGTGCCCGGCATCATGGGATTCGTTCTGCAGGCCATGTACTCCGGCTCGTACAACCACCGCACCTTCGGCACGGAGAAGTGGGGGCGCTGGGTCAAGAAGGGCCTCATCGCCTACCTCGAGCGCCTGCAGGCTCCCGCCGTGCGCGCGCTCGAGCGCTCGGGCCTGTTCGAGGCGCCCGCCCCCATCGCCGAGATCGCGGAGGGGGCCAGGAGCGTCGTGCAGCTCGGCCACCAATCGGGCGAGGGCTGGTACCTCGTCGGCGAGATGGTCGAGATGATCACCCACGGCGTGCCGAACATCATCTGCGTGCAGCCGTTCGCGTGCCTGCCCAACCACATCACCGGCAAGGGCATGTTCGGTGAGCTGCGGCGACGTTGGCCCGAGGCCAACATCGTCGGTATCGACTACGACCCGGGCGCGAGCGAGGTCAACCAGCTCAACCGCATCCGGTTGATGGTCTCGACCGCGCTCAAGCGTGACGCGTCAGCCGAGCGCGACGATCGCCTCGTGCATGGCCAGCGTGTCGCGGGCGATCTCAACGTGCAGGCCCTCGACCATGCGTCCCTTGTAGGTGACCACACCTGATCCGGCGCCGGCCTCCCACGCCTCGATGACGCCTCGTGCGTCTTCGAGCGCGTCGGGGTCGGGGGCGAAGACCTCGTTGGCCGGGCCGACCTGGCCGGGGTGCACGAGCGACTTGCCGTCGAAGCCGAATTGACGCGCCTGCACGGCCTCTTCGCGGAAGCCCTCGAGGTCACGCACGTCGTTGTAGACCGCGTCGAGAATCACCTTGCCGGCGGCCCGCACCCCGAGTACCGCGAGCGACATTGCGGTGAGGATCGGCGCGCGGCCGGGCACGTGCTCGGCACGTAGCTCTTTGACCAGGTCGTTCGAGCCCATGACGAACACTTCGAGGCGCGGTGAGGCGGCCGCGAGAGACGCGATGCCAAGGATCGCCGCGGGGGTCTCGATCATCGCCCACAGCTTCGTCTTCTCAGGCGCCCCCGCAGCCTCCATCGCGGAGACGAGCGCGAGCACCTCATCGGCCGAGTTCACCTTGGGCACGAGGATCGCGTCGGGTGCCGCGGCCGCTGCCGCCGCCAGGTCGTCGGAGTGCCAGGGCGTGTCCGCGGCATTGACGCGGATGACGAGTTCGCGCCTCCCGTAGCGTCCCGACTGCACTGCCGCGCACGCCGCGGCCCGCGCCTCGACCTTCGCGTCAGGCGCCACCGCGTCTTCGAGGTCGAAGATGATGCCGTCGCAGGGCAGAGTCGTGGCCTTCTCCAGCGCGCGGGCGTTGGAGGAGGGCATGTACAGCACAGAGCGGCGGGGGCGGTACTCGGTCACGGGGATCACCCTCCAGGGAGACGAACGTCGGCGGCGTTTCGGGAGGTCGGCCACAGCGGATGCAGAGCCGCACCCGCCTCGGCCAGGCTATCGGCAGCTCGCGTCGGCCATGGCCGGGTACGCACACCAACTCCCGCGAGCCCGCGCGTTCCCGACCCCTGCACCCGTGCGTGTTCGCGCGCCACGGCGGCCTTCGCGCACAGCGCACAGGGTGTGTGCAGACACCGACGGTTAGGCTGGGCACGAACGCCGCCGGACACCGTCGACCGGATCCCGGCCGCCTGCAACACTTCTCCAGCACTCATTCCGTACCGAAAGTCGTTGATACCCGCATGCTCTCCGCGCTCATCGCCTCCACCTCCGGCCCCGCCACCGACGGCATGACCGGTTGGGTCATCCGCACCATGGAAACCATGGGAGGTCCGGGCGCAGGCCTGCTGGTGGCGCTCGAGAACATCTTTCCGCCCATCCCGAGCGAGGTGATCCTGCCGCTGGCCGGGTTCACCGCCAGCCAGGGCAACCTCAGCCTCGCGGGCGCGATCATCTGGACGACGATCGGCTCGATCGTCGGCGCGTGGGCGCTGTACGCACTCGGCGTGATCCTCGGCCGCGACCGGCTCATCCGCTTCTTCGACTGGATGCCGCTGGTCGACGTCGAAGACGTCTACAAGGCCGAGGCGTGGTTCAACAAGCACGGCTACCCCGTGATCCTGTTCGGGCGTCTGCTGCCGATCATCCGCAGCCTCATCTCGATTCCGGCAGGTCTCGAGCGGATGCCGTTGCTCATGTTCACGCTGTTCACGGCCATCGGCAGCGGTGTCTGGAACACGATCCTCGTGTACGCCGGCTACGCGCTCGGCGAGAACTGGGGCCTGGTCGAGGGCTATGTCGGGTACCTGCAGTACGCGGTCATCGCAGCGGTGCTCGTGTTCATCGTCTGGTACCTCGTGCGGCACTTCCGCAAGCAGAGCTCCACACCGCGTCAGCAGGCGCCGCGGGCCTGATCGCGCCGTGGTCGAGGGGCCAACTACCCTGGCGGTGTGGCCTCGAACACCCGCGCCTTCGTAGCCCGACTCGTCGGGCTGGCTGTCTTCGACCCCCTGGGCGATCAGGTGGGCGTCGTCCGCGACGTCGTCGTCACGTTCACGGCCGCGAGGCGCCATCCGCGAGCGATCGGTCTCGTCGTCGAGGTGGCCGGTCGCCGTCGCGTGTTCATGCCCATGACGCGGGTGACCTCGATGGATTCGGGGCAGGTCATCTCCACCGGCCTGGTCAACCTGCGTCGATTCGAGCAGCGAGCCAATGAGGTGCTCGCCGTGGCTGAGCTGTTCGAACGCACCGTCACCGCGAAAGAGCCGGGCGAAGACCCGTACGAGGCCACGATCGAAGACATCGCGATCGAGAAGGTCCGTGCTCGCGAATGGACGATCGAGAAGGTCTTCGTCCGCAAGATCCCCCAGGGCGGCAACCATCGCACGTTCGGGGGCCTGCGTCGCCGTCGCGGCGAGACGGTGTTGCTCGACGTCGACGCCATCACCGGGCTGCGCACGATCGCGGTCAATCAGGGCGCCGAACTCCTGCTCGAAAGCTACGACGACGTCAAGCCCGCCGACCTCGCCGAGATGATTCGCGATCTCAAGCCGCAGCGGCGCATCCAGGTGGCCACCGCGCTACCCGACGAGAAGCTCGCCGACGTGCTCGAAGAGTTGCCCGAGGAGAACCAGGTCGAGGTGCTCGCCTCGCTACCCGGAGGCCGCGCCGCCGACGTGCTCGAGACGATGCAACCCGACGACGCCGCCGACCTGCTGCTCGTGCTCACGCCCGAGGCGCAGGAGCGCTACCTCATGCTCATGGAGCCCGAGGAGGCGGCCGACATCCGACGCCTGCTCGTCTACGACGAAGACACGGCAGGCGGTCTCATGACCACCGAGCCGGTCATTCTGCCTCCTGAGGCCACGGTGGCAGAGGCTCTGGCCATGATCCGCCGCGAGGAGCTGCCCACCGCATTGGCCGCGACCGTCTTCGTCTCCCGCGCCCCCATCGAGACCCCGACCGGCAAATTTCTCGGCCTCGTACACTTCCAGCGCCTGCTGCGCGAACCTCCGACCGTTGCGATCGGCACGATCATGGACCGCGATATCGAACCCGTCGGCCCCGAGGCGAGTCTCGGCGACATCACCCGCGAGATGGCGACGTACAACCACGTCGCCCTGGCGGTCGTCGACGAAGACGGTCACATGCTGGGCGCCGTCACCGTCGACGACGTGCTGGACAACCTGCTGCCCGACGACTGGCGCGACGACCGACACGAGGTGACCCATGGCTGAGCCGTCACGCGGCGACCGGCTCGACCAGCCCCGCGAGGGCCGTCGCCGCTGGATCAACCGTCCGGCGATGCTCCGCGAAGGCGCCTTCGGTGTCGCCAGCGAGCAATTCGCCCGGTTCATGGGCACACCCGTGTTTCTCGTGTGGATGACGATCTTCGTCGTCGTCTGGCTCGCCTGGAACACGTTCATGCCGGAGTCGGCACAGTTCGACCCGCGTTCGCTCAACTACACGCTGCTCACGCTCATCCTGTCGCTGCAGGCCTCGTACGCGGCCCCGCTGCTGCTGCTCGCCCAGAACCGGCAGGACGACCGCGACCGCGTCATCGCCGAGCAAGACAGAGCGCGCGACGAGCGCAACCTCTCCGACACCGAATACCTCACGCGCGAAGTGGCGGCCCTGCGTTTCGCCATGCGCGACATGGTGACTCGCGACTACCTGCGCTCCGAACTGCGCGATCTGCTCGAAGAGATGCGTGACGAACTGCGTGAACCGGGTGCGGAGCCCGACGAAGAGCCCGCCGCTCCGCCGCAGAGGCGCCGCAAGAAGCCCAAGTCGCACAGCGGGCACAGCAGCAAGAGCGACAAGTCGCACCCGGCCACCGGGGCGATTCCCGTCGTGCCCCCGGCCGGCGAGCCGACCGGCACCGGCCCTGGTGAGACCGCTTCTGAGGCCCCTGCATCTGACGGTTAGGGTGGCCTCATGGCAGTTCCCACACAAGAGCAACTCCTCACGGCGCTCGCCGGAGTCGAAGATCCCGAGATCCACCGCCCGATCACCGACCTGGGCATGGTCGGCTCCGTCTCGTGTGACGACGACGGACATGTTGCGGTGACGATCCTGCTCACGGTGGCCGCGTGCCCGCTGAAGAACACCCTCGAGACGAACACGCGCGAGGCCCTCATGGCCGTCGAAGGCGTGCAGACCGTCGACGTGACGCTCGGCGTGATGAGCGACGAGCAGCGCACCGCCCTGCGCACCAAGCTGCGCGGCGGCCAGGCCGAGCGTGAGATCCCGTTCGCCAAGCCCGATTCGCTCACCCGCGTCTACGCGATCGCGTCGGGCAAGGGCGGCGTCGGCAAGTCGTCGGTCACCGCTAACCTGGCCGTGGCGTTGGCCGGGCAGGGTCTCAAGGTGGGCGTGGTCGACGCCGACATCTACGGCTTCTCGATCCCCCGCATGCTCGGTGTCGAGTACCCGCCCACGCAGGTCGACGACATGATCATGCCTCCCGAGGCCAACGGCGTGAAGGTGATCTCGGTGGGCATGTTCGTGCCCGACAACCAGCCCGTCGTGTGGCGCGGCCCGATGCTGCACCGGGCGTTGCAGCAGTTCCTCTCCGACGTGTTCTGGGGCGACCTCGACGTGCTGCTGCTCGACCTGCCTCCGGGCACGGGCGACGTGGCGATCTCGGTGGGCCAGCTCATCCCGAACGCAGAGATCATCGTGGTCACGACCCCTCAGATCGCGGCTGCGGAGGTCGCGCAGCGCGCCGGCGCGATCGGCGTGCAGACGCACCAGCGGGTCACGGGCGTCATCGAGAACATGTCGTACATGACGATGCCCGACGGCACCAAGCACGAGCTGTTCGGCTACGGAGGCGGGCAGGCCGTCGCCGACGCCCTCACCCAGACCGTGGGCGCGAACGTGCCGCTGCTCGGCCAGATCCCGATCGACATCACCCTGCGTGAGGGCGGTGACCGCGGCTACCCCGTGGTGCTGAGCAACCCCGACGCCCCCGCGGGTAAAGAACTGAACCGCATCGCCAAGGAATTGGCGGGCCGCTCGCGAGGCCTGGCAGGCCGCAAGCTGGGCGTCTCGATCAACCCCCGCTGACGACGCGACGAGGGGGCTGCCACCGAATCGTGGTGGCAGCCCCCTCGTCGTGCATAAGCCTCGTGGCCTAGTGGCCTCGTCGTCTCGCCGCCTAGGTGGCGTCGGTGTCGAACGGGGTCGGGCGGTCGGGGTCGAAGGTCACCGACTTCGGGCGCGACTTCGAGGCGGCTTCGTCCTTGGTGACCGGGTCGTCTTCGTCGTCGAGGTCGGCGAGGGCTTCGCGAACGATGCGGCGCGGGTCGTACTGGCGCGGGTCGTAGCTCTTCCAGTCGATGTCGTCGAACTCCGGCCCCATCTGCTCACGCAGTTGGTTCTTCGCGCCATCGGCGAACTGCTTGGCCTGGCGAACGAACCCCCGCAGTTTGGCCACGTACTCAGGCAGCCGCTCAGGGCCGATGAGCAACATCGCCAACATGAAGATGATGACCAGTTCCCACCCGTTGATGGCCGATCCCTCCTCCGACTGCCCTGACGCACACCTTCTCGCATCCTCTCAGGCCGCGACGCTACACCCAACCGCCAACCGGCACCTGAACACGTCGAGAAGATGAACTCAGGATGACCGCGTGCGCGGCTCGAGGGTCGGAGCAGAGAGCAGAATCAGAGAGCGGGAGCGGCCACCGGCACGCGCGTGGCGCGCGAACGCGCCGACGTCGGGGCCCGGTGCGCGAGTTGCTCGCGCAGCTGCGCACGACCCCGGTGGATACGGGAGCGGACGGTGCCGAGCTTGATGCCCAGCACGTCGGAGATCTCCTCGTACGACAGGCCCTCGATATCGCACAACACCACCGCTGCACGGAAGTCGGGGGCGAGTGAATCGAGCGCGCGCTGCACGTCGTCGTCGAAGTGGGTGTCGTCGTAGGCCTGGGCCGGGCCGGCGGAGCGGCTGGGCAGCCGGGCGGCCGACTCGTCGGAGAGCGCGTCGAACCGGATCCGCTGCTTGCGGCGCATGCGGTCGAGAAACAGGTTGGTCGTGATGCGGTGCAGCCAGCCCTCGAACGTGCCTGGCTGGTAGCGGTCGAGGTACCGGAAGACGCGGATGAAGGTGTCGTGCGTCAGGTCTTCGGCGTCGTGCTGGTTGCCGGTGAGACGGTAGGCGAGACGGTAGACACGGGCCGAGTGCTGCTCGACGACTTCTTCCCACGTGGGGATCTCGTGTTCGGTCTGGCCTTCGTTCCGGGGCGTCTGTACGGTCGCCACGGCGTCACATCCTGTCTCGGTCTCGACGTGTCGTGCTCTGATCACGGGTGATCAGCACGGGCGTTCGCCGGTTTCGCATCACTTGATCCGACAACCACCTTGTACAGACTGTCGAACAATCCTGTGCAGTAGCTGGACGGACGGTGTCGATCAGGCTTCATCTGTGCAGGTACCAGCCGCATGCCACCTGTGCACTACCTGAAAACGCCCCGTCGTCTCCGTGGGAACACCTGCGAGAACACCGGCAACCCGCAGCAACTGCGGGGAGCCGTGCACGGGCACGCACCGATAGAGTTCACCCCATGAGCGCGCAGCAGACGGCGAGTTGGATCTACGCAGAAGAGTTCGCCACCGACGATCCGGTCGTTGATGCTGCACGCCGTAAAGGCCACGAGTTGGGCGCTTCGCCGGTCTCCCCCGCGACCGGCGCCACGCTGCGGCTTCTGGCGAACGCCTCCAAGGCGCGAACCGCGGTCGAGATCGGCTCCGGGGCAGGCGTGTCGGGCCTGTACCTCCTGCAGGGAATGCCGAGCGACGGGGTGCTGACGACCATCGACATCGAGCCCGCGAACCACAAGGCGACCCGCGCCACGTTCAGCGCCGCAGGCATCCCCACCCAGCACACGCGAGCGATCTGCGGCGACGCCCTCGACATGCTGCCCCGTCTCGCCGACCGCGGCTACGACCTCGTCTTCGTCGACGGCGACGAGCGCGAATACCCTCAGTACGTCGACCAGGCGCTGCGCCTGCTGCGCACCGACGGTGTGCTCATCGTCAACGACATGCTGTGGCACGGCCGCGTCGCCGACCCCGCTGCCCGCGACGAGACGACCGTGCTGCTGCGCGACCTCGGCAAAGAACTGCGTGACGACGACCGTCTCGAGGTCACGTTGCTCCCCGTCGGAGGCGGACTGCTCGTCGGCACACGCCGCTAGACCCATATACGACGCGAGGGCGGGTGCGAAACCACATCGGTTTCGCACCCGCCCTCGTCGGGTTCGAACAGCTCAGTCGAACGGAACCTCGGGGCAGTCTCGAATGACCTGACCGAGGGCCGCTGCCTCGTCGGGGGTCATCTCGACCACGAGACGTCCGCCACCTTCGATGGGCATGCGCAGCACGATGCCACGGCCTTCCTTGGCGACCTCGAGCGGACCATCGCCAGTACGGGGCTTCATTGCGGCCATGAGTACCTCTTCCCTAATTCCGGTTGTCACACGTGGACGCGGCCACGCCAACAGCGCCATCGCGGGCACAGGTGAGACGTCGAGCACCTTGTCGGGAGCAGCGACGGCGCACGCAGTCCGGAGAGCGCGACCGAGTACAGGCCCCCATTATCCCCCGAGTTTCCCGCGTACCGAAATCAAAGCCCGTTCTGCGGGTGTCGGCAACACATGACGAACGCCCCCGGAACACCTGAACCGGCGGGCGTTCTCGCCGATCACGGCGGGTTGTCGGCCGGAGGGGTGAACTGCCAGATGATCCAGAGCCAGATGCACTGGGTGATGAGGCCGAAGATAACCCAGAACCCGGTGAGCCCGAAGAACTTGGTGCGGGTGAGCCTGGGCCGCTTCAAGGTCCACTTGCCCCAGGTCACGGTGTCGGAGGTGGATTCGAGCGCGTCTTCGCCCGGCTTGCCCCAGCCCGCTCCGAGCATCACGACCGAGTACGGGAACATGAGGATGGCGTAGCGGTAGATGCTCGACGTCGGGTCCATGACCGCCCACAGGTAGAGCGGGTAGGCGAAGCACCAGGAGCGCAGCGCCACTCCCATCGCACGGGCCCACGGGCCGAGGCCGATCGCGAAGGCGCAGAGCCAGATCGCGACGAGCGCGAGCGCTGCCAGAGCCGGCGCCTCGATGTTGCGGTTGATCCAGTACCACCACGGCAGGAACGGCTGGATGTCGTCGTAGGCGCGCCACGCCGTCATCGTGTCGGTGTATCCGGTGATCTCGCCGGTGCCGAGCGCCACGATGGCGGGCCAGATGAGACCCGAAAGGCCGCATCCGACGAGCGACCACAGCATCGCCGCGTACTCGCCGCGGCTGATCGGCTCGTCCTTGCGACCGCGCCAGCGGACGATGACACAGATGACCGCCACGAGACCGAGGGGCAGGGTGACGGCCCGGGTGAGTCCGCTGATGACCGCGATGAAGCCCGCCAGCACCCACTTGCGCCTATCGAGGGCGAAGAGGGCGGCGGCGATGACGATGACACCCATCGACTCCGTATAGGCCACCTGCAGCGTGGGAGACGTGACGCACGTGGCCCAGATCGCCACCGCGGCGAGGGCGGCGCGGGGGCCGATCTTGGAGCGGATGAACACGCCGATGAGGCAGGCGGCCCCGGCTCCGACGACCAGCGACAGGGTCGAGCCGACGAGCGCGAAGCCACCCCCGGTGAGCTGCATGATCCAGCGCGTGAGCATCGGGAACATCGGGTAGAACGCCCACGGGTTCTGCCAGAGGTCACCGGTGAGGGGGTCGCGGGGCAGGATGGCGGGATAGCCGTCTTCGACGATCTGCCGGTACCAGAACGCGTCCCAGAGCACTGTCATGCGCAGGTAGCCGGTCTCGTTCTCGAACCAGACGACATCGACCTGGTACATGCCGACGATGATCAGCGCAATCGCAGAGAAGATTCGTGCGACGAAGTAGATGATCAGTACGCCGCCGAAGAATCCTCGAGGTGTCTCCCACCAGCGCTGCGCGCGCTGTGCCTCGGCTGGGCGCTCGGCGGCCACAGAACTCACTACCTACTCCTCGATGTCGCGCACGAGCACCCCCGAGGGCCCGCAGCGCACTCACCCTACCCGCACGCCGCCGCGATTCGGCGGCGCCGGACGGGCGGCGGCGTCACACGTCGCCGGAGTTCTTGCGCGTGAACGGATGCACCTTCGCGGGGTACTGGTCGACGATCGAGGCCCGACCTGCGCCGTGGTCTCCCGTCGCCTGGGAGTCGAGCAGCTCGCCGGGGTCATGGTCGCCGGAGACGGCTTCGGTGCCCCCACCGGAGCGGCTCGTGGCCTCATCGGCGGAGTGGCCGGCCTGGCCGGCCTGGAGGCGGGCGATCATCGCGTCTACCTGGTCCATGCGGTAGCCGCGCAGGGCGGTGTCGAATCGGATGTCGCCCAGGTCGTCGACGTGCAAGGGCGAGTCGTCACCGACGCCCCACCCTCCGGCGGTCGACGTGGGCGGGTACATCTGGAGGTCGGTGTGCCCGAACCGCCCGAGCGTCGCCGCGACGGCCACGCCCACGAGCACGATGATCGATACGACGATGAAGACGGTCACGAGTTCGATCGTCGCACGGCCGAGCCCTCGGCGATGAGCCTGACCGCTTCGCGCGGGTCGTCGGTCACCGCGATGAGATCGATGTCCTCGGGGCTGATCGTGGCTTCGGCGACGAGGTGATCGCGGATCCAGTCGACGAGGCCGCCCCAGTAGTCACTGCCGAGAAGCACGATCGGGAATCGCGTGATCTTGCCGGTCTGCACGAGGGTGAGCGCCTCGAACAGTTCGTCGAGCGTGCCGAAGCCGCCCGGGAGCACGATGAACCCCTCCGAGTACTTGACGAACATCGTCTTGCGGACGAAGAAGTACCGAAAGTTCACCGCGATGTCGAGGTACTTGTTGAGGCCCTGCTCGTGGGGCAGTTCGATGCCGAGGCCCACCGAGGTGCCGTCGGCCTCGCGGGCGCCGCGGTTGGCGCCCTCCATCGTGCCCGGCCCGCCCCCGGTGATGACGGCGAAACCGGCCTTCACCAGCTCGGCGCCGACCTGCCTGGACAGCTCGTACGCCTCGGTGCCCTCGCCGAGCCGGGCGGAGCCGAACACGCTCACCGCCGGTCCGAGTTCGGCCAGCGAGCCGAAGCCCTCGACGAACTCGGCCTGGATGCGCATGACCCGCCACGGGTCGGTGTGGAGCCAGTCGGGCGCGGCGCGGCTGTCGAGCAGCCGCTGATCCGTGGTCATCTCGGGGATGTGCTCGCCCCGGTAAATGGCAGGCCCGCGGTGGTACACCTTCTCGTTCACCCGTACGACGATACAGATGCGGACGGCTCGGCCCTCGAACTACGCTTCGAACATGGCCGACATCGCGGGATGGACGCGAACAAGTCACACAGCCGATTCGAAGACTCACGACATCTACCGCAAGGGCGTCGGCCCTGGCGTCGTTCTCATACATGAAGCGCCTGGCCTGACCACCGCCGTGATCGAGTTCGCCGAGAAGGTCGTGGCGGCGGGCTACACGGTCGTCATGCCTCACCTCTTCGGCAAGGTGGGACGATCCGGTTCTCTGGCCGAGACCCTCGACCTTGTTCCGCGCATGTGCGTGAGCCGCGAGTTCACGGTCATCGCGCTTCGCCGCTCGCCTCCCATGGCGGTGTGGCTGCGCAGCCTCGCCCGCGAACTCCACGACGAGGTCGGGGGCCCGGGAGTGGGAGCGATCGGCATGTGCTTCACCGGCGGTTTCGCGCTAGCCATGATGGTCGACGCGCCGGTGGAGGCACCCGTCGTCGCGCAGCCGGCCATGCCTGCTCCGCTGGGAGCGCGGCGCAAAGCCGACATCGGGCTCAGCGACCGCGATCTCGAGGCGGTCAAGCGCCGTGCTGCGGCCGGGTGCCCCGTACTCGGTCTGAAGTATGCAGACGACCCGTCGGTGGGAACACGTTTCGACACGCTCAGGCGGGAGCTGGGCGACGCGTTCATCGCCGTCGAGCTGCCCGGCAAGGGCCACTCCACCCTCACCGACGGCCGCAGCGACATGGCGGTCGACCGGGTCCTGAGTTTCTTCGCCGAACGTCTCAAGGGGCAGGCGCCCGGCGCAACGCAGGGCTGAACGGCGCCCTGACCATCTCGTCCACCCGGCTAGGCCCCCGATACTTGCGGTCGTTGGGCTCCAAACGCCGTTCGCGGCAGGGATTTCGACTGCGGGCACGGATACGCCTACGATCCGTTGTGCTGGCTCACTGAGCAGACCCGCACATGTTGGGTTTGCGAGGTGACGCAAGAGGGAATCCGGTGAGAATCCGGAACTGCCCCGCAGCGGTGAGAGGGAACGACCGGCGACACCAAGCACTGGCCCGATGGGCTGGGAAGCGTCGCCCAGTAGGAACCCACGCCCGGTACTACCGGAGTGAGACGCCCTCGAGTCCGAATACCTACCAGCGCCTGGGTTCGCCCGGTTATCGACCGACGGTCTCGCGGGAGGACCGGGCGCGTTCATCAGGCTCTGTGCCTCGACGCTCCCCTCGCGCGACCCTGCTTCGAGGAGAGAGCATGTCGACCGACATTTTCAAGGCCGCCGACACCACCGACGACGACTGGGACTTCTGACTCTCGTTCTTCGCGTTCTCGGCCTGCTTCACGGCACCACTACTCGCCACCACGGCCGACTCTCCCGATTCTCCGCAGCAACCCTTGAAAGAACCCCTGAAAGGAATCACCTGTGTCGACCATTCACACGACCACTTCCGGCAGCCTGCCGCGCACGGATGCGCTGCTTGCCGCCAACGCCGCACGGACCTTCGCCGATGACGGCTTCACGCTGGCGCACACCCCGGAGTACGACTCCCTCGTCGCCGAGGCCGTCGCCGACGTCGTGCAGCGGCAGCGCGACGCGGGCATCACGCTCGTGGGCGACGGTGAGTTCGGTAAGGCCATGTCCAACGCCGTCGATTACGGCGCGTGGTGGACGTACTCGTTCCAGCGGGTCGAAGGGCTCGAACTCACCGGCACCGACCTGTGGAGCCAGCCCTCGGTCGTCTCCACGCCGGGCAACATCCAGCTCACGTCGTTCACCGACCGCCGTGACCGCCGCGCGTTCCCGCGGGTCTACGACGACCCCTCCGGCACCGCCTCGACCGGCACCAACGCCACGCAGTTCCCCACCACGGTCGGGCCGATCCGGTACCGGGGCCAGGAGGCGGTCGCCTCCGACATCCGCAACCTCAAGGCGGCCCTGAAGCCCGGAGAGCAGGGCTTTCTCACCGCCATCTCGCCCGGCAGCGCGGCACGCGTGTGGAACGAGCACTACGCGACCGAGAACGAGCACATCTGGGCGTGGGCCGACGCGCTGCGTGAGGAGTACAAGGCGATCACCGACGCCGGGCTCATCGTGCAGATCGACGACCCGTCGCTGGCCGAGAACTTCGACCAGATCAACCCGGAGCCGAGTATCGCCGACTACCAGGCGTTCACGCAGATCCGCATCGATGCCCTCAACCACGCGATCGAGGGCCTGCCGAAAGAACTGGTGCGGCTGCACCTGTGCTGGGGCTCGTGGCACGGCCCCCACACCACCGACATCGCCCTGGCCGACATCCTGCCGGTCGTGCTCAACGCGAAGGTCGGGCAGTTGTCGTTCGAGGCCGGCAACGTGCGCCACGAGCACGAGTGGACCGTGTGGCGCGAGACCGACATCCCCGACGACCTCGTGCTGCTGCCCGGCGTGGTCAGCCACGCCACCAACGTCGTCGAGCACCCCGACCTCGTCGCCCAGCGCATCGGCCGTTTCGTGGAGGCGGTCGGTCCCGACCGGGTGATCGCCTCCACCGACTGCGGTCTCGGCGGCCGCGTGCACGCCGACATCGCGTGGGCGAAGCTGGCGTCGCTCGGTGAGGGTGCTGCGAGGGTGAACGGCTGAGGCATCTGTTCGCCTGCGTGGCCGGCACCACACACGACGGGTGGTGCCGGCCACGCAGCCGCCCCTCGGAAAACCCGTTTCGGTCGCGAGACGGGAAGGGCCTCCGATTCTTCCTTGATTGGCAGATTTCTTCAATATATCCTTCCATCATGGCTCTCAACATCAAGGATCCGGAGACCGACCGGCTGGCCCGTGAACTCGCCTCTCGGACCGGTGAGAGCATCACGGTCGCGATCCGGGGCGCCATAGAAGAGCGGCTCACCCGAGTTCGTGCGCAGGAGAACAAGACCGGCACCGAAGATCTGCTTCGGGAGATCATCGCGCGGGGTCGCGCGCGCTCTGCAGCCGAAACCGATCCTCGAACCCCGGACGAGATCCTCGGCTACGACGAGCACGGGTTGCCGTCGTGACCGTCGTGCTCGACACCTCCGCCGTCGCAGCGGTCGTGTTCGGTGAGCCCGATGCCGCCGCCTACGCCTCCGCGATGCAGCGTGCCGCCGGCGACATCATCGTCAGCGCCGCAACCACCGTCGAACTCGGCATCGTCGTCGGATCACGACACGGTCAGGAAGGCATCGACGACTTGCGCGCACTCCTCACCACACTGAAAGTGCGCACCGTGCCGGTGGACGACGCACTGGCCACTGCTGCTGTGGCGGCCTGGCGTCGATTCGGGAAGGGACGCCACCCGGCCGGCCTCAACTACGGCGACTGCTTCTCGTACGCCACAGCCAAGGTGTCGGGCGGAGCACTGCTGTTCAAAGGCGACGACTTCGCCCAGACCGACATCCCGAGCGCCCTGTAGGGATTTGCGCTCCGCGAGGTACTCATCCAAGACGTGACCCGGCGCCTGTGTGGCGTGAAAACGCAGGTGCTCGAAGACCCCCACGGCCGGCTCGTGTTCGTCTACGACCTACCGCAGCGCAGGCCGCCCGGATAGGCGGGCCCCTTCAGCCTTGTTCAAGCAGGCGCGCGAACTCGGCGTCGAAGTCGAAGTCGTCGAGTATCGGCGGGTTCCAGAGCCCAGGTGTGCCGGACTCAGGGCGGGTATTCACCGAGGCGACGAAAGCGTCGATGACGCGAGACGCGATCTCAGGGTGGCGGGCGCGCAGCCATGTGGCCAGACAGACGTGGTGGATGGCGACGAGGTTGTCGTCGAGCAGTCCCGCGACGAAAGCGACCAACCGACCGTCGAGGCGCATCGTCATCAGCCGAAACCTCTCGCCCCAGCAGTCGTCCGTCCACGCCGTCGTATGGACCCCGGCCAGGACGTCGCAAAGATGTCATCGCAGGTTGCAGCCGCTGCCCAAAGGAACGATGCCCCGCATCGAGCACCGGGGCGACGCCGCGCATGTTTGCGTCACAGTATTCGAGTGCGCACTCACTGCTGCGTCATCTCACCTACCGTGGTGAGTGCATCGGTTCGGCGTTTCGTTCGCGAGACGCCGTCGCAAGAGGGAACCCGGCGAAATTCCGGGACTGCCCCGCAGCGGTGAGTGGGAACGAGAGTCGCCACAAGGCACTGGGCACATCGTCTGGGAAGCGGCGACCAGTAGGCGCGAGCACGACGCCCACGAGTCCGAAGACCTGCCGACGCCCGCGTCTCTTCGGGCGCGGAGGCGTGTGACGCTCGCGGGAGGGCCGCCGATGGAGACAACGTCGGCACCGTTTCGCGTATAGACACAGGCCGTCCATCGACTGAGTCACGAGGGATGAGCAGATGCGAAGACGCCCGGCGAAGGTCGATCGGCACCACAGGCACGCCGAGCGGTGGACCACAGACCCAGACCCGGCGCTCGTACGGTTCCTGCACGTTCGGATACTGGAGCGCCTACCCGCTGCGGAAGCACGCCGGGCCACGACTGTCGGCGCGGATCACGCGAGGGCAGATCGAGCTGTGACCGTGCTACGGAACATGGCCCACCACTTGGAGACCGAGGACTTCCCCGAGCCGGCAGTCATGCGACTCCTCACGCACACCTTCCGTCACCACCCTCGGTTCCGCCCCGAATGGGTCAGCACCGCCTGATGGGCGGCTGCGAAAGACGACCAGACCATGCGCGGTCCACTGGGCCTCTCGACCGCCGCGACAACGGGGATCGAGAGGCGGGAGCCGGGCCACGATCCGAGGTGACAGGATTCGGGCCGTTCATTGACGCCCAGGCTCATCGCCCCGACGACCCCGTACCGACGGGATGGTCGCGACTCTCGGCGCTCGTCGACGATCCTGCGGTGTTCTCGGCCCGCGCGGAGGCGGTGCGCGCCGCCTTGGAGGAGCGTCGGGTTGCGGCGGGCAGCCCGGGGCGAACGGTGGCCTGGCAGGTGGCGGTGTCGACGGCCCATCTGGGCCTCGTCGCCCGGTTCGTGGCCGCGACCTGCGCAGCGCGGGCGCAGCGGCTGCCGATGGCGTTCGACGCCCGCGACGTGTGGTGGCGCGACGTACACGGCGGACCTGTACCGCTTTCGCTCCCGCAGGGCACGAGCTCACCCATCGCGCCGAACGAGCCGAGAATCGACCCATGGGTGGAGGCTTTCACGCAGGTCACAGTGGACGTGCACGGCTTGAGCGCGAAGGTCGCGTGGGGCAATGTCGCCGCTGCGGCAAACAGCGCCGCCGTGCTCATGTCCCAGGCCCGCCCCGACCTGTACGACACCGTCCACGCGTTGGCCGACCGCATCCTCGCCGACCCGAGAGTGGAGGGCGGCACACTTCGCGCGGGCCCGGACTTCCGTCGCCGCAGTTGTTGCCTCATCTACAAGGTCAGCGGCAACCGCCAGGCGGTCTGCGGCGACTGCGTCTTGCGGTGAGTCGCGCCGTGCCCGTGACATCTCTCCCGGCGTGCGCACCGCACTCAGCGACCACCGGAGCAGTCAGGGTTGTTTCGGTGTGGCGAGGATCGGGGGGATGGAGTCGCGGACTATCGCTGCCAGCTCTGTGAGCACTCCCGCGTGGGTCGAGGACGGGCGCCAGGCCAGCACGATGTCACGGTGGGGCGACTCGGCAGCGAACTCGCGCACGACCAGGCCCGGCAGGGGCGCAACCGGAGGCGCAGTCGCCAGGCGGGGCAGGAGCGTGACCCCGACCCCCGCAGCGACCATGTACCGCAGAGTCTCGAGGCTCGTGGCCCGGAAGCCGTCGCGCTCCTGCGCCCCGGCCGCACGGCAGACGTCGAGCGCCTGGTCACGCATGCAGTGCCCGTCTTCCAGCAGCAGCACGTCGCTGCCCTCCAGTGCGCCCGAGTCGGCGAGAGGCGCCTCCGCCAGGTCGTGACCCGCCGGAACAGCGAGGTCGAACGGCTCACGGAAGAGCGGCTCGGTCACCAGGCCCGAGGCTTCAGGTCCGAGGGGCGTCGCGATGGCGATGGCATCGAGCGAACCGGCGAGGAGGCGCTCGACGAGCACCGCGGTCTTCTCCTCGACGAGCAGCACCTCGAGTTCGGGAAAGGCTGCGCGCCACGGCTCCACGACGTGCGGCAGCAGGTACGGGCCGAGGGTCGGGAACATGCCGAGCCGCAACGACCCGGAGCGGGGGTTGCGGGCGCGTCGGGCGATGCCCTCGATGTCGTGGACCTCGTTGAGCACGTTCTTGGCCCGCTCGACCACCGACTCCCCCGCCGGGGTGAACAGCACCGAGCGGGAGGATCGTTCGATGAGCGGTACCCCGAGGTGCGTTTCGAGCTTCTTGACCTGCATGGAGAGGGTCGGCTGGCTCACGTAGCACGCGGCCGCCGCGCGCCCGAAGTGCCGGTGCTCGTGCAACGCCACGAGGTATTCGAGGTCGCGGATGTTCATGGTCCTCCTTGATCCCCCTGCCAATATGCCTGCGCCGGGTCGCGCCCGTGTCTGCGGGTGCGACCCGGCGTGGCTGTCACGCGCCTGTTGCCGCCGGTCAGGCCGGGGCGCTGGTGCGGATCATGTGGTCGAAGGCTCCGAGCGCGGCGGTAGCGCCGGCTCCGAAGGCGACGACGATCTGCTTGTAGGGAGTCGTGGTGCAGTCACCGGCAGCGAAGACGCCGGGCACGTTGGTGGCGCCGCGCTCGTCGATGACGATCTCCTTGCGGTTACTCAGCTCCACCGCTCCGTCGAGCCATTCGGTGTTCGGCAGCAGACCGATCTGCACGAAGACGCCGTCGAGGTCGACGTGGCGGGCCTCACCGGAGGCGCGGTCTTCGTAGTCGAGGCCGGTCACCTGCGAGCCGTCGCCGAGCACCTCGGTGGTGCGAGCGCCCAGGATGATGTCGACGTTGGGCATGCTGCGCAGCTTGCGCACCAGCACCTCGTCGGCCTTGAGCTCGTCGAGGAATTCGAACACGGTCACGTGTCCGACGACACCGGCGAGGTCGATCGCGGCCTCGATACCGGAGTTGCCGCCGCCGACAACGGCGACGCGCTTGCCCTTGAAGAGGGGGCCGTCGCAGTGGGGGCAGAACGTGACGCCCTTGTTGCGGTACTCCTCCTCGCCGGGAACGCCCATGGTGCGCCAGCGGGCACCGGTGGCGAGTACGACCGTCTTGCCCTTGGCCGTGCCACCGCCCTCGAACTCCACGGAGATGAGCCCGTCGGCGTCGGCCGGATGCAGCTTGACGGCCTTCTGGCCCTTGAGGATCGAGATGTCGTAGTCCGCCATGTGTGCCTCGAGCGCGCCGGAAAGGGCCGGGCCCTCGGTGTGGCGCACGGAGATGAGGTTCTCGATCGACATCGTGTCGTTCACCTGGCCGCCGAGGCGGTCGGCGATGAGCGTGGTGGGGATGCCCTTGCGTGCCGCGTACACCGCGGAGGCGACTCCGGCGGGGCCGCCGCCGATGACGAGCACGTCGGAGTCGTCAAGCGCCTCGAGCTGCTCGGCCGCACGAGCCGCGGCACCCTCGGTGTCGAGCTTGGCGACGATCTCGCCGGCCTCCATGCGGCCCTGACCGAAGAGCTCACCGTTGAGGTACACGGTGGGCACGGCCAGGATGTTGCGCTCGTTGACCTCGTCCTGGAACAGCGAACCCTCGACCGCGACGTGCTTGATGCGGGGGTTGACCACCGACATCATGTTGAGCGCCTGCACCACGGTGGGGCAGTTCTGGCAGGTCAGCGACATGTAGGTGACGAACTCGTAGTCACCCGGGAGGTCGGCGATCGCCTTGAGCAGCGCCTCGTCCTCCTTGATGGTGTGGCCGCCGACCTGCAGCAGCGCGAGCACGAGCGAGGTGAACTCGTGACCCATCGGCAGGCCCGCGAAGGTCACGGCGATGTCGGTACCGGCGCGCGCCACATCGAAGCTGGGGCGGCGCTCGTTGGTGCCGTCGAAACGGGCGGTCACCTTGTCGGAGAGCGCGGCGATCTCGGTGAGCAGGTCGCGCATCTCGGTGGACTTGGGCCGATCGTCGAGGCTCGCGACGAGCTCGATCGGCTCCTTGACCATCTCGAGGTACTGCTTGAGCTGGCCGGAAAGGGTTGCGTCGAGAACGGGCACTGGGGTTACT
>JAUNUP010000011.1:0-71662 GCA_030538115.1 Dermatophilus congolensis
GACCACGGATGCCGCCCCTGACGACCACGGATCCTGTGCCGTGGCACGGGTGCTGGGAGGTGACGTCCAAGAGGACGTGTGCCACGGCACCCCACCGGACAGGTGCCGTGGCCCGGACGCTGTGAGGCGACCGCCCACCACCCGTGCCGTGGCACTGGTGCTGGTAGGCGACGCGCCAGAGGACGTGTGCCACGGCACCCCACCGGGTAGGTGCCGTGGCACAGGTCTTTCCATGTCTCACCCTGATGCAGCAGTGCCACGGCACGGGGGGTGGGTGACGCCACGGCACCCCACCGGGCCCCCGACCTCGGCGGAAATCTGTCGAGTTCCCGACTGTTGGTTTCGCTGTCCTCGCGACATTACGGAGTGTGAACACGATCGACGCGGTGAGGACGCACCGTGTGCAGTCCTGGTTCGAGGAGTATGCCGACCGGATCATGGCCGCGCCCGGGGGCACTCAGCGATTGCGTGGTGAAGCGTCTCGTCAGGGCGCGTAGCGCTGGAGTTGGACCGTTTCACCGTTGCGGGTGAGGGCCCAGGTGACGTCGGAGATCGGTTCGACGCTCATGCCGATCACCTCGTGGCCCGCGTCGCCGGTCAGCGGGGTTTCGCCTCCGTCGGGTGCCCGCAGGAAAAAGCCCGACACGAACGACGTCACTTCGCCCTTGTAGGCGTTCGTGCCGAGGACGATCTGCCCGTCGGTGCGTTGCGCGGCGGCACCGACCAGGCCGCTGACCGTGCCTCGCGCCGACCCGGACTTCGGCGTCCAGGTGTTGACGAATCCCTCGATGTGGTGGGCTCGCTCACGCTCCGAGCCGGAGTAGATCTCGCCGAGCTGCAGATGGCGCCTGCCGGAGACGAGCCACGCATTCACGTGAATGTTGCCGTGCGGCGACGTGAACCCGCCGGGGTACAACTCCCGCCAGGCTCCCCTCCGGTGAACGTAGACGGTGTCGGAAGTCGTGACGCCCTCCGTTCGCCACTCCGCGACGACGCTTCCGTCCGCCACCCTGATGCGGTTCACGTACGGCGCCGGGTCGCGACCGGGGATGATCGGCGCGGACGGATCGCGTGAAGCCCCTCCTGGTTCTCCGGTCAGGGCGCGCCACTTGCGTCCGTCCGTCCAGGCCACCCAACTGCGGTAGCGGCCGGTTCGTTCGTCGAATTGGCGCAAGCCCGCGTACGCGCCGGGCCCGGCCGCGTCGACCACCGTGGTCACAGTGGGCGCGCTCCCTGCCGAGACTCCGAGGCTGACCTGACGCCACCGACCGGTCCGCGACTCCAGACGCCACAGTGTTCCGGCCGCGCTGAGCCATGCCTCGTGACCGCTGCCGTCGAGAACGACCTCGTCATCGGAGTCGATGCTGAAGCCGAGAGGACGACGCAGGTCGATGTCGGCCTGAGGGCCACGTGCACGAGTCATGATCAGGTGTCCCGTCGGGGTCTGCATGGCGAGCCACACCTCACCGGGCCTCACGGCATCCATCGTGACCGGTGTGCCGCTCGCAGCGAGGCCACCGAAGGAGTGGACGCTTTCGAAACCCTCAGTGGCGACCGGGATTCGGATGGGTGGTTCCGGCGCACCGAAGGCGGCTCCGGCGACCAGAGTGGATGACGCGGCCACGGCGATGCTCGCGGCGATCGCGGTACGTGTGCGGAACATGTGACCTCCTCGGTCCGTGAGTCACCGACGCGATGTCGGTACGACTCCACTGTCCGCAGTTCTTCAGCGCGAATCGTCGGTGCCGGGGTGTATTTACGGCGCCACTGAGTAAGGCATCCGGATGACACCGCACGTACGCATTTTGTGTGATGTGGGTCACGTGGCGGTCGCCGAAAGCGGCCCCCGCTCAAGACGCCACACGTGAAGCATGTGAACGCACGACAACCCGCCGACGCGATCCGTCGGGAGACGCTCCAACGGTCGCGCTGCTTCTGGCTGCCCAAATGTGTTGCCCTCATCCGGCGTCGCTGGAGACGAATCCGGTGCCTACGGTTGAAGCAGGCGGCAGGTGGCGAGACGGGAGGCAGGACGGGCATGGGCGAGAGCGCGATCGGCGGTATCGCGGACTTCTCCGAAGCCGGCCCCGAGAGGCCGTACGACCTGCTCGTCGTGGACGTGTCGCGCCGGGGAGTGCGCGGTCGACGCACTGGTTCCGAGCCGGAGGCGCGGCTCGAGCCCCCTCCGGGAGCGAGCGCTAACACGCAGGTCACAGTGGAAATCGGCACCCTCGTGAGTGCACTTGAGCCGCTTGTGCACGCGGTCTCGCGCCCGCCAGACCAGGTCGTCGTGTCGATCGCGTCCGCGGCGCAGGCCCTTGATCCAGCCGAGTTGCGGGCCGGGCTCGCTGTGACGACGAATGCCCCGGTGGTCGTGTGCGATTCGCTGGTCACCACGCTGTTCGGTGCGCTCGGATTCGTGGGTGCGGGCTCGGTGATCGATCTCGGAGCCGGGGTGGCCGGGCTGGCGACCGACCTCGACCGGGTCTGGCATCGCATCGACGGCTGGGGGCCGATACTCGGCGACCGTGGCTCGGCTGCCTGGCTGGGTGCGCAGGGGCTCTCCGCCGGGTTGCGCGCCCGCGACGGGGTGCCCGGCGGATCCGACGACCTCCTGGCTGCCGGGCGTCGCGCCTTCGGTGACGAGTCGCTCTGGCCGCAGTTGCTCGAAGAGCGTAGGGCCGCCGACGTCCTCGCCGACTTCGCCCCGGTGGTAGGCGAATTGGCGGCGCGAGGCGACGAGGTCGCGTACGCGATCATCGCGCTCGGAGCCGATCACCTCGCCGACACCCTCCTGGCTGGCCAGCGCGTGGTGCCCGGGGAGCCTATCGCTGCAACGGGGGAGTTGCTGCTGGTCGACGCGGTGCGGGTGGCGTTCGCCTCCGCCCTCGGCAAGCGCCTCAAGTTCCTCACGCCCGCGATGGGCGACTCCCTGGCTGGCGCACACCACCTGGCCAGGCACCTCGCCTTCGGAGGCGAGGCGCCTCACCGCCCACCTTTCGTCTACACCAGCGACCAGGCAGCGCTCGAAGGGTGAGGCGAAAACGACTCAGGGGCGCTCCGATTCGCGGAACGCCCCTGAAATGTGGCGGAGGATAGGGGATTTGAACCCCTGAGGGTGATTAACCCAACACGATTTCCAATCGTGCGCACTAGGCCACTATGCGAATCCTCCGCCGACGATCGTACCCGAGGGGGTGCGGCCCGACCGAATCGGCGTTCTGCGCCGCGTTGCCCTCGGTTCGCTGGGGGTTCAGCGGCCGGACGGTCGTTCGCGCCCTCCAGCGGCCGTGCATTAGAGTGGGCCCTCGGACCCCTCGTGCGGTGGTACCTCACTGAACTCCCCCAGGGCAGGAATGCAGCAAGGGTAGGTGAGCTCTTCCAGGTGTGCGGGGGGTCCTTTCGTGTCTGATCTCGCGGTTCATCGCCTGACGCGGGACTCTGTCACCGGTGGCCGTTAGGGTCGGAGACGTGACCCAAGCCCTGTACCGCCGCTACCGACCGCAGACGTTCTCCGACGTCATCGGCCAGGAGCACGTGACCGAGCCGCTCCGTCAGGCGCTCGCGAGCGGGCGGGTCGGGCACGCATACCTCTTCAGCGGCCCGCGCGGCTGCGGCAAGACCACGAGCGCGCGCATCCTGGCCCGCTGCCTCAACTGTGAGCAGGGCCCGACGGCCGACCCGTGCGACGAGTGCACCTCGTGTGTGGCGCTGGCCCGCGGCGGAGCGGGGTCGGTCGACGTCATCGAGATCGACGCGGCCAGCCACGGAGGTGTCGACGACGCCCGTGAGCTGCGCGAGAAGGCCTCGTACGGCCCGGCCCAGTCGCGGTATCGGGTGTTCATCATCGACGAGGCGCACATGGTCACCCCGCAGGGCTTCAACGCGCTGCTCAAGATCGTCGAAGAGCCGCCCGAGCACGTGAAGTTCATCTTCGCGACGACCGAGCCCGAGAAGGTCATCGGCACGATCCGCTCGCGCACCCACCACTACCCGTTCAGGCTCGTGCCGCCCGCGCGTCTGCACGACTACCTCGGTGAGGTCTGCGCGAGCGAAGGCGTCGAGGTCGAGCCGGGGGTGCTGTCGTTCGTCGTGCGTGCCGGAGGCGGGTCGGTGCGCGACTCTCTCTCCGTGCTCGACCAGCTCATGGCGGGCTCGACGGGCACGCTCACGTACGCGGGCGCGGCGGCGCTGCTGGGCTTCACCGAGGGCGAATTGCTCGACGCGACCGTCGACGCCATCGCAGCCCGCGACGGAGCCGCGGTGTTCCGGCAGATCGACAAGGTCATCGAAACCGGGCACGACCCGCGCCGGTTCGTCGAAGATCTGCTCGAGCGGTTCCGGGACCTCATCATCGTCTCGGCGGTCGGGTCGAACACCGACGAGTCGCTGTCGGCGGTGCTGCGGGGCCTTCCCGAAGACCAGATCGACCGCCTCCGCCAGCAGGCCGCCGCGTTCGGAGCGGGGGAGCTCTCCCACGCCGCCGACGTCACCAACGCGGGTCTCACCGCGATGACCGGCGCCACGGCCCCGCGTCTGCAGCTCGAGCTCCTCTGTGCCCGGCTGTTGTTGCCCCGTGCCGCAGGTGAAGACGGCATGATCGCCCGCGTCGACCGCCTCGAACGGCGCCTCGAAATGGGCGGCCCGCCGCCACCCGTCGCGGCGCAGGCGCCGGCCCAGTCGCCACCGACCACGCAGACTTCGCGGCCGCATGCGCAGGCCGCCCCGGCAGCGCCCTCGCGTGACGACGGGCCGGGTGCGTCCGCACCCGCGCCTCAGCACGCCAGTGAAGACCGAACCGATGGCGACAGAGGTTACGGCACAGACCCCGCGACCGGTGGCGGGGGTGTATCCGCAGGTCACAGTGAGCGTCCCGCGCGCGTGGCAGGCGCGGACGTCGTGTCGGAGTCGCCCGGTGGCTCGACGTCGTCTCGCGCGCCATCGGGGCCCGCGGAGTCCGCCGCGCCCTCGCCCGCCTCGTCTGCCCGCGCGCCGGGGGGCATCGACACCGACGCGATCCGTCGCGCCTGGCCCGACGTGCTGGCGACGATCTTTACGATCCGCCGCGCCACCTGGACCTTCTTGAGCCAGCACTCCCAGGTGCTCGACTACGACGGGCAACGCCTCCTGCTCGGCATCAGCAGCCGCGGTTTGGCCCGCACCTTCCAGCAGGGCCAGCACGCGGAGGTCGTGCGGCAGGCCCTCATCGACTCTCGCGGAGTCGACTGCCGGGTCGAGGGCGTGCCTCTCGACGAGGCGCCGCCGGTGAACGAGGGCCGCGCGGCCCAGCGGCCCGCGCCACCTTCGCCACCGCAGCCGACCCACGCGCCGCAGGCCGCCAACGCGCCTCAGGCGCATGATCGCCCGAACACTCCCTCTACCGCCGACGCCGGCCCTCCGAGTGAACAAGGTGGCCCGAGTGGCCCAGGCCGGCCGGGCGGGCCGAGTGGGCAGGGCCGCCCGAGCGACAGGGATGTGCGTGCCTCCGGTCGCGGAGCGGAGAACGCAGGTCGCCAGGCCGGCAGGCCGGCGCCGGGGCGTGGCAGCGAGCGTGCGAGCGTTCGCGGTGCCCGACCGAGCGGCGCTCGCGGAGACCAGGGCTTCGCGCCCCCGGATCTGCCCGAGCCACCGGATTACGACGGGCCGCCCGACTACGACGCGCCTCCGGAGTACGACGCGCCCGCCGACATGTACGACGCGGCGCCCGCGACTCGGCCACACACGGCGCCCGCGGACACGGGCCCCGCCAGCGCGCGGGCGCACGAACAAGTCGAGCCCGATGCCCGGCGGCAGCAACCGGCACCGGAAGCGCCACAGGCAACCCAGCCAGCAACTGATCAGGCAACCGAGCCGGCTCCGCAGACGCCGCCGACCCCACAACCAGCGTCGCCAAGCCCACCCCAGACGCAACCGTCCGCACCGTCGCGCCCCGCAGGTAGCAGGCGCCCGGCCTCCGGGCATGAGGCGTTCCGGGCCGCGATGGCCGCTCGTCGGTCGCAGCAGCGTGCCAACCCGGAGGCGAGCGGCCAGGCTCCCGCCAACGCCTCCGGCCAGGCGAATCCCGAGGCCCGCGATGCGAGCCAAGACGTCGGCGCGGCGGGGGTGAGTGCCGACGACGAAGACATCTCCGACCTCACCCAGGTCGGCAGGCCGGTCATCGCCGAGGTGCTCGGCGGTGTGGTGATCGCCGAGATCGAGGAGTGATCCGGCGGTAATCCAGGTACAACGGCCTGCACCGGTGCTCACGCATCCGTGATTACCCACCGGCTGTCGGGCCGTGCTGCGGCAGAATGACTCGCAGTCGTCCGCACGAGTGAAGGCTCGTGCGGAGACTGCCCACCGTCCATCAGAGCTTTTCGAGCAATCTCAGGGAGACCCGGCGTGGCGAACGATGGCGTTCTGTACGAGGTCGGACGCAAGTCCGTGGGCCCGGTTCTGCGGGCGATCCTGCGGCCGAAGGTTCAGGGGGTCGAGAACATCCCCATGACGGGCCCGGTGATCATCGCGAGCAACCACCTGTCTTTCTTCGACAGCTTCGTCATCCCGATGACCGCCCCCCGGCAGATCGCCTTTCTCGCGAAGAAGGAGTACTACACGGGCACGGGCATCTCCGGGGCGTTCAGCAAGGCGTTCTTCACCGGAGTGGGCGCGATCCCCGTCGACCGCGACGACCCACGAGCGGGGCAGCAGTCGCTCGAGTTGCAACTCGAGGTGCTCACCAACGGTGGCGCGGTCGGCATCTATCCCGAGGGCACCCGCTCCCGCGACGGTCGTCTCTACCGTGGCCGCACGGGTGTGGCCGAGCTGGTGCTGCGCTCGGGTGCGCCGGTGGTGCCGGTCGCGCTGTGGGGCACGCAGAACCTGCAGCCGGTCGGTTCGCGGTTCATCCGTCCCGCTGACGTGCTCGTGCGGTACGGCGCTCCGATCCGGTTCGCGGGCCGTTTCGACGACGTGCCGATGGGTAAGGCGCGCCGGGCGATCACCGACGAGGTCATGGACGCGATCCACGCCATGTCGGGCCAGGAGTTGGCCGGCAAGTACAACGAACGGCCTGCGTCGACGCCGTCCTGAGGCCTGGGGCTGCGCAGCCTGTCGGCCCTGTCGGTAGGTGCGGCTACGCTGTAGTCGTGTACGAAGGCGCGGTGCAAGACCTCATCGACGAACTCGGGCGGCTGCCTGGGATCGGGCCGAAGAGCGCCCAGCGCATCGCCTTTCACCTGCTCGCGGCAGACGAGCACGATGTGCGCAGGCTCGCCGAGACCATGCTCGTGGTCAAAGACAAGGTGAAATTCTGCGTCACGTGCGGCAACGTCGCCGAAGACGAGCAGTGCCGCATCTGTTCCGACGCCCGGCGCGACCCGTCGCTGCTCTGCGTCGTCGAAGAGCCCAAAGACGTGGTGGCCATCGAGCGCACCCGTGAATTTCGGGGCCGCTACCACGTGCTCGGCGGCGCGATCAATCCGATGGAGGGCGTCGGTCCTGACGACCTCTCGGTGGCCGCGCTGTTCACCCGTCTGGCCGACGGTTCGGTGAGCGAGGTCATCATCGCCACCGACCCGAACCTGGAGGGGGAGGCGACCGCCACGTATCTGGCGCGCGCCCTCGCAAGTGTGGGTGTCACAGTGTCGCGGCTGGCTTCGGGCCTGCCTGTGGGGGGCGACCTCGAATATGCGGACGAGATCACTCTCGGCCGCGCCTTTGAAGGGAGGCGACTCATCCATGCCTGATTTCGCCGACGCTCCGGTGCAAGAGACGGTGGCAGACGATCTGGCCCTGCTCGCCGAGGAGACTGCGATGGAGGCGCGCGCCTACCTCGCGGTCGTGCGCGGTGTGGCCTCAGGGGAGTCGCCCGAATCGGCGATTCCGTTGATGCTGCTGGCCGTGTCGCAGGTGCTCGTCACGGGTGCGCGGCTGGGGGCGATCACCGACGTGGTTCCGCAGCAGCGTTTCGAGCCCGACCTGGGCTCGAACGAAGACGTCGAGAAGATCCGCAACGACCTGGCTCACCTGCTCGACGGTCTCGATGAGTACGTCGAGGTCGTCGACCCGCTCACCTCCGGTGATGTGGTGCAGGGCAGCCTGTCGGGCGACCTGGCCGACATCGCGAGCGACCTCATGCACGGTCTGCGGCACCACACCGAGGGGCACGTCACCGAGGCGCTGTGGTGGTGGCAGTTCAGCTACCTGGCCTCGTGGGGTTCGCACGCCGCGATGGCGTTGCGGGCGCTGCAGTCGATGCTGGCCCACATCCGTCTCGACGCCGACGAAGACACGGTGGCGCAGGCGGAGTTCGAGGCGCTGCACACTCCGACCGTCGAGGCCTGACGCGCCGGTCACCGACCCCTCGCGGCGTTATTCGTTCGGGGCGGTGTCGACGAGGTGTTCGCCGACGGCGGGTACTCCCGGCGCGCGCAGACGGCGGGTCGACAGGCCGATGGCTGCGGCGCCGGTGAGCGACAGCACGGCCATGCCGATCGGCCACGTGGGCGGTACGGCTTCGATGGCGGCACGATTCGCGTCTGCGCCGGTATTCGCGCTGTTCACAGTGGAGACGGAGTCGGGAGCGTCCTGCGGTGCGGGCACAGCGACGGGACATTCGTCGAGCGCGGCCTCGCCGGGGCCGGGAGGCATGATGCGGGCGAGGCGCAGGGCGTCGCGGCCGGCGCTGAGCGGCTCGAATCCGACGGCACCGCCGATGCGTCCGGGTGCCGCGTCGGCGAGGGCGACGAACGGTTCGGGGGCCAGAAGCCACCAGATGCGGTCGGGGCGGGTGCGTTCGCGGTCTTCGGTGATGTCGACGCATGGCGGCCCGTCGGCGGTGCGGGCGGTGCCGTGGGTTCCGGCGAGCACTGTGACCTTGGTCGATACGGTCTCGCTCGTGAGTGGCAGGGCGGCCGCGTAGGCGACCCAAGGGCCGAGCACGAGGAGGCCGGTGGTGGTGTAGGCGGCGACGAGCGCGGTGGTGCGTCGTGCGAACACCGCGGAGACGGCCTGGGCCACTGCGGCGGCTGCTGCCAGAGACACGGCGAGCACCACCACGGCCCAGGCGAATCCGGAGACATCGGTGCCGCCGAGGGCCAAGCCCGTGGCGAGCGCCGGCACCGTGAGCAGCACGAGCACCAGCACGCGAGCGAGCGAGCCCACGAAGATGCCCCACGAGATCGAGCGGGGGCTCAGTTGGGTGACTCGCAACATGTCGAGCAGCCCGCTGTCTCGGTTGCGGTTGAGGGTGCCGGCTCCGAGCGCGGGCACGACAGTGAGTCCCGCAGCCAGCGCGGAGGTCGCGATGAGGCTGTGCACCAGCGCGCCCGCTCCGTCATCGGTTGCGCCGCCGCTCGTGCCGACGAGGGCGAGAATCAGCAGGCCGTAGACGAACGTGATCCAGGCCGCGACGGCACCCCAGGTGAGGCGGCTTCGGGCGGAGGAGCGCAGGTCGAGTTCGGCGACGATGCGCACTCCGCGGCCGAGCGCGGTGAGGCGCTGGGTGATGGCGGAGGTCGTGCGGGGCCTTCGGTGCCCCGGGCGACGGTCGGGCCGGGTTCGGGCGGGTCGGGTGGTGGCCCGGCTCACGGACCCTCCAGTCGGCCTGTGTTGTCGCGTAGTTCAGTCAGTTCAGCCTGCCCCGACTGATCGAACGATTCCGACACCGTATTGACGGCGGCAGGCCCGAATCCGTACACGGGCACTCCGGCGCGCGAGAGGGCCGCGAGCAGAGCGGTCGCCTCCTCCTCGTGCGTCATGGCCACGTCCACGGCCGCGCGCCGCGAGATACGGCCATCGGGGCTGGGCACCTCTTCGTAGTCGACGCCGTGGCCGTCGAGGGTGGCGCGCAGGCGCTCGCCGTCGAGGCTGACGATGCGCCAGAGCCGCCCGGCTTCGGTGTGCCCGAAGTCGTGGGAGGAGGTGATGCGTCCGTTCTCGATGGCGACGGAGCGGTCGCAGACCGGCTCGAGCAAGAACGGGTCTTCGGCCGTCGCCAACACGGCGGCGCCGGCGTTGGCCTCGCCGCGTAGCAGGTCACCGATTTCGGCGCGATCGTCGGAGTCGAGGGCGCGAAACGGCTCGTCGAGCAGGATCACGGCGGGGGAGTGGATGATCGCGCAGGCCAGCAGCAGCTTGCTCTGTTCGGCCAGGGTGAGCGTCTCGGCCCGCTTGTCGGCCAGACGGGTGAGGCGGATGCGTTCGAGCAGAAAGTCGATGCGCTCACGACCGGTGCGGGCGGGGAGTTCGTGCCCGGAGGCGAAGGCGCCCAGTAGCTCGCGTGGCGTCACGGGCCCGAGGTCGGTGCGGGAGGCGGGCAGCCAGCCGGTCAGGGCGCGGGCTCGACCGGGCTCTCGCAACGGGTCGATGCCCTGCACCCGCACGCTGCCCTCGTCGGGACGCAGTATTCCGGCGGCGACGCGCAGCAGCGAGGTCTTGCCCGCCCCAGCGGGGCCCCACAGGGAGGTGACCGAGCCCGGCAGCACGCCAAGGCGCGCGTGATCGAGCACGACCGTGCGGCGGTGACGCAGCACGATGTTGGTCAGTTGCAGACCGTGCGGGGTCGCCTCAGACGTGCCCGGTGCCGCGCTAGCGGCGGGCCTGGCGCCCAACGCTCGATCCATGTCATCAACTCCTGCTGCTCCTTTCGGCAGGATTCCGTTGTGTGTTAGCGGAATTCGTGACGAACTCGGCGGACTTGCCGAGCCTCGCGAGTGAGCAACGGTAACGGGGGCGCACCGGCGGGCCGTAGACTCTTGCGAGATCCACGTCGGCGCGAGTCCGCGTGGTGCGTAGCAACTCCCGAGTGTGCGAAAGGCGTGTTCATGAGCCTGGTGGTGCAGAAATACGGCGGTTCCTCCGTCGCCGACGCCGAGAGCGTCAAGCGCGTCGCGCGCCGCATCGTCGAGACGCAGCGAGCGGGGCACAGCGTGTGCGTCGTCGTCTCCGCGATGGGAGACACCACCGACGAACTGCTCGACCTCGCCGAGCAGGTGACCCCGCTGCCTCCGGCGCGCGAACTCGACATGCTGCTCACCGCGGGCGAGCGCATCTCGATGGCGGTGCTGGCGATGGCGATCGCGTCGCTGGGTCACACGGCGCTGTCGTTCACCGGGTCGCAGGCCGGCGTCATCACCGACGAGGTGCACGGCAAGGCCCGCATCATCGATGTCACGCCGGGCCGCATCAAGGAGTGCCTCGACGCCGGCAACATCGCGATCGTCGCCGGATTCCAGGGCGTTTCGCAGACGACGAAGAACATCACCACGCTCGGCCGGGGCGGCTCCGACACGACTGCGGTCGCGCTAGCTGCGGCGCTCGACGCCGACGTGTGCGAGATCTACACCGACGTCGACGGCGTGTTCACCGCCGACCCCCGCATCGTGCCGCTGGCCCGCCGCATCGAGCGCATCACGACCGAAGAAATGATGGAGCTCGCCGCCTCGGGCGCGAAGGTTCTCATGCTGCGCTGCGTCGAGTACGCGCGCCGGTTCAACATGCCCATCCACGTCCGCTCGTCGTTCTCGCACAAGAACGGCACGCTCATCACCGACCAGCCAACAGAAGGAGGCACCGTGGAGGAGCCGATGATCACCGGAGTCGCCCACGACCGCGGGCAGGCGAAGGTCACCCTCGTCGGGGTTCCCGACATCCCGGGCAAGGCGGCCCAGATCTTCCAGGTCGTCGCCGCCGCCGAGGCGAACATCGACATGATCGTGCAGAACGTCTCCACGGCCACCGAGGGCACCACCGACATCTCCTTCACGCTGCCGATGGCCGACGGGCAGCGCATCGTGCAGGCCCTTGACCGCGAGCGGCCGTCGATCGGTTTCGAGGAACTGCGCTACGACGACCAGGTCGGCAAGCTTTCGCTGGTGGGCGCGGGTATGCGCTCGAACCCGGGCGTCAGCGCCACCCTGTTCGGTGCCCTCGCCGAGGCGGGCATCAACATCGAGATGATCTCGACCTCGGAGATCCGCATCTCTGTCGTGACGCGTGACGACATGCTCGACGACGCCGTGCGTGCCGTGCACTCGGCCTTCGGTCTGGACACGGGCCAGGTCGAAGCGGTCGTCTATGGAGGCACCGGGCGATGACTTTCCGCCCCGAGGGGGCGGGGCCGCGACTGGCCGTCATCGGTGCCACCGGAGCCGTGGGTTCCGATCTGCTCGGAGTGCTCTCCGTGCGCGAAAACGTGTGGGGGCCGGTGCGGCTCTTCGCGACTCCCGCATCGGAGGGCAAGGTCAGGTACGTCTGCGGTCAGGACGTCGTGGTCGAGAGCCTGCGCCCCGAAGTCTTCGACGAGGTCGACGTGGCAATCTTTGCCGCGCCGCCTGAGGTTTCGCTCGAATGGGCGCCGATCGCCGCGGAGAAGGGCGTGATCGTCATCGACGATTCGCCCGCTTTCCGTATGGACCCTGATGTGCCGTTGGTGGTCTCGAACCTCAACGGTGCCCAGATCCGCAACCGGCCCAAGGGCATCATCGCGAACCCGAACTGCACGGTTCTCACCCTCATGGACGCGCTGGCGTCACTGCATTCGGGCTGGGAGTTGCAAGAACTCGTCATCGCGACCTATCAGGCCGCGAGCGGTGTGGGCCGGGCGGGTGCGGCGCGGCTCGTGCGCGAAGTCGAGGTGCTGGCCGGGCAGCCGAACGTGGGCGTCGACCCGGGAGGTGTGAGGCGCCGGCTGCAGGCCGCGCTCGCCGACGAACCCCCGTCACCGTTTCCTGGCCCGCTCGCGTTCAACGTGCTGCCGTGGGCCGGTGACGAACTCGGTGACGGCTGGAGCACGGAGGAGGTGCGGCTCCGTGAGGAGACGCGCAAGGTGCTCGGCCTCAAGGGCTTGAAGGTCTCGGCGACGTGCGTGCGCGTTCCTGTTGTTCGGGGCCATTCGATGGTCGTGCACGCGACCTTCCACTCGCCCATCACCGTCGAAGACGCGCGTAAGGCGCTCATGGAGGCGCCCAGTGTGGTGTTGCTCGACGACCCGATGCACGGTGAGTGGCCCACTCCGGCCGACATCGCCTCGTCCGACCCCACGTTCGTGGGCCGGGTGCGGCAGGCACCCGATTTTCCGCACACGCTCGACCTGTTCATCAGCGGAGACAACCTACGCAAGGGCGGGGCGCTGAACTCGGCGCAGATCGGCGAGCTCGTGTGCGCTGAACTCCGCGGAGAGTGACCGGCCGCCTGCTCAGGCCTACTCATGCGTCGGGCTGCGGCGCGCGTCGCTGCCGGGAGAGTATTGACGCATGGCGGGCGACAGGTTGTGGATCGTCACGGGGGCGACCGGTCTTCTCGGCGGGACCCTGCTGTGTGAGCTGCTGAATCGTGGTGAGCGGGTGCGGATCGTGTGGCGTGATCGCCGCCGGTTGCAAGCGCTGCCTCTCACCGACTACCCGGGGTTGGTCGAGGACGCTCGGGCCGACCTGCGCGACGCCTCCGCCGTGGAGCAGGCCCTCGCTCACGAACCGGGGCAGGAGGTCGTGGTGCTGCACTGCGCATCGGTCATCTCGATCTACCCCGAGGGCGAGCCCGGCATGGTGGAGTCCAACGTCGACGGCACGAGCAACGTCATCGAGGCCTGCCGTGCTGCGGGCGTGCGGCGGCTCGTGTACGTGAGCAGCATGGAGGCCATCGAGATTCCACCCGAGGGCACGACCCTGCGTGAGGCGCGCGAGTTCTCGGCCGGGGCTGTGGACGGCGCCTACGCCAAGACCAAGGCGGAGGCGACGCGGCGGGTACTGGCCGCCTCCGATCTCGACGTGGTCGTCGTGCATCCGACGGGGATTCTCGGCCCCGGGCCGGGCGGGGCCTGTCATGTGCGCGAGCTCGTGCGCTCACTCGCCGCGGGCTCCATGCCGGTGTTGCTGCCGGGTGGGTTCGACATCGTCGACGTGCGCGATGTCGCCGCCGGTGTGCTGCTCGCTGCGGAGAAGGGGCGTCGGGGTGAGTGCTACCTACTCACGGGCGAATATGCCTCTCTCGGGCGGCTCGCGCGCATCGTCAAGGGGGTCGTGGGCAGCAGGGTGCCACCCACCCTGCCGATGTGGATCGCGCAGGCAGCGGCACCGGTGACGGAGGCGGCGTACAGGTGGGCCGGTCAGACGCCCCTGCTGACCCGGTATGCCGTGCGGATGCTGGCCAGCAGCCGCGAGGTGTCAGCCGAGAAGGCCTGGAGCGAACTGGGCTACGTGAGCAGGCCTCTGGTCGAGTCGGTGCGCGACACGATCGGATGGCTCGAAGAACAGGAGAGGACGGCCCTCCGGGTCCGCCACAGCCCGGAGAACCGCCCTCGCTCATGAGACGCGCGTCACAGTGACACGGGTCGTGAGCACAGGCTACGTGGCCTTGCGCACGGGGGAAAGCCCTACTGGCGCGTAGTCGCCGTGGAGCGCCTTCGGCGCGCGCCCGGTGTGATGCGGTCGCCGCTGTCGACGACCGCGCCGCCGTCGATGCGGGCACCGCGCCCCACCAGAGCGATGCTCTCCGAACGCACCCGCTCTCCGGTGCGCGGCTTCATCGCCGAGCCGACGCGTGCGTCCGCACCGACCGTGACGCGCGTGTCGACGATGCTCCAGTCGATCTGGGCGTTCTCACGGATCACGGTGTCGCTCATGATGATCGAATCGCGCACGTGAGCGCCGGCCCCCACGCGCACGCCGAGGCCGAGAACGCTGCGCTCGACCGTGCCCTCGATGTGGCACCCTGCCGCGATCATGCTGTCGTTCACCACGCCGGCGCCTGTGACGCGCGCACCGGGGCGCTGCTCGGTGGCGGTGAGAATCGGCCAGTCCGGATCGTCGAAGATGTCGACCTCGCCATCGAGCAGTTCTCGGTGCGCGGCCAGATAGGCGGCGGGACGTCCGAGGTCACGCCAGTAGCCGGGCAGGTGGTACGCGTAGGTCTTGCCGCGCGCGACGAGGGCGGGCAGCAGGTCCTCGCCGAAATCACCGAGGTGTTCGCCCTCGGGCAGCGCGTCGAACAAGCCTTGCAACACCTCGAGCAGCACGTGCGCGTCGTACAGAAAGACCTCGGTGGCGACCGTGTCGGTCGACACCTCGTCAGGCTTGTGCTCGATACGCGTCACCTGCTGGCCGTGATCGGATGCGCTGGTCCGCCCGCCTTGGCTCGTGTGCACGAGGGTGTGGTTACCCGCCTCCTCCGCCGCGAAGACGCTGGTGACAACAGTGCACTCGGCCGCGGTCGCGAGGTGCGCCTTCACGACCTCGCGGAAGTCGAGCGTGTAGGCGTGATCGGCGGAGAGCACGAATACGAGGTCGGGAGCGAATTCTTCGATGATGCCGCGAAACCGGAACAGGCAATCGGAATTGCCCGCGGCCATGCCGTCTTCGTCGGTGCCGAGCCCCTCCTGCGGCTGCAACACCCGCAGCCCGCCGCGGCTCCGGTCGAGATCCCACGGGCGGCCGTGTGCCAGAACCGGATCGACGCTCGAGGAGTGGTATTGCAGCACCACCCACACGTCGTCGATGCGACTGTTGCGCGCGTTCGACATGACGATGTCGAGCAGCGAGAACACGCCTCCGAACGGCAGGGTCGGCTTCGCGCGCGCTTCGGTGAGCACCTCCATGCGGCTGCCTTTGCCCCCGGCGAGAACAATTGCCAGCACCCGCGGTTCGCTCATCCCCACAACCTAGACGACCGGCCGGGCCCCACGGGAGGCCCGGCCGATCGCGGCTGCAGGGGTGAGCACGATCGCCAAGACGTACAGGGCTGAGCCGATGAGGCCCATGACCAGCCAGGCCCACACCAGCATGGTCGCGTGCGGGGCGTCAGAGGTGGTGGCGGTGCCGTAGAAGAGCGTCCCGAAAGGAGCCGCGGCGGCCGCGCCCAGCATCGCGAATACCGAGACGGAGGCGTACACCGCGGAGTAGTCGCGCTCACCGAACAGGCGTGCCGCCAGGTAGGCCGGCGCCACGGTGACCAGTGTCGCGCCGAAGCCGTGAAGCAACGTGAAGAGCACCCCGTTCAGTGCGCTGTGGGGGCTGAGCATGAAGACGAATTGGACCGCGTTGGCGGCCGAGACGAGCCCGATGGCCGCAATCAGTGCGGTCTTGTCGAAGAGCACGCCGGTGAGGAGTTTTCCGAGCATCACGAACAGGCCCACGGTCGACAGGACGATGGCGATGATCTCGCCCTCCGCCCCAAGCGCTGTGAGCAACGGCTTCAGGTTGGAGATCATGCCGTTGACAGAGATGCCGCTGGCAATGAGCGCGGCGCCGAGCACCCAGAACGCGGGGGTCGCGTACGCCTGCTTCTGACTAAGGCCGGGACGCGGGGCGGCCTCGTGCGCGGCGTCGTCCGTGGTCGCGGGGACGGTTGCGGCGCCCAGTGGAGCCAGGCCCTTCTGCTCCGGGGTGCTGCGCAGCACGAGCAGCGACAGCGGTATCAGCAACACCACTTGGATGGCCGCCAGGGCAAGGTACGTGCCTCGCCAACCGAACGTGGGTATGAGGTAGAAGTCGATGAGCGGTACGAAGACGAGGCTGCCCAGGCCCGACCCCGCCGTGGCCAGACCCAACGCGGTGCCGCGCTTCTCGACGAACCAGTTCGTGATCATGGTCGCGATCGGAATCGTGGTCGCGAACGTGAAGGCGAGACCCTGCAGAACGGCGGCGCCATAGATCCAGCCGATGCTCTTCGCCATCGAGAGCACCACGTTCGCGAGCGCCGCGAGCAGCACCCCGATGGCGACGACATGGCGTGCGTCGACCCTGGTGAGCAGGTTGCCGACGACGGGTGAGAACGGCACCGCCATGAGCGTGATCACTGAATACGCCAACGTGAACCGGGCGACCGTGAGACCCTCGAGGTCTGCCATGACTGGTGCGATGAACAGGGAGAACGAGTTGATGATCGTGCCGAAGATCGTGGCCATGAGCAGCACGCCGACGATGACGATCCACCAGCCGTAGAAGACACCCGACCCGCGTCGGCGCGTCGGTTCGGAGAGGGTCGTCACGAGCCGCTCCCTCCGTTGGGTCATGCCGTTGTGCCCCGCTCGATCCGGGAGAGGGGCTCAGGGGATGCGACGTCAGCTTGGCGTGTGCCTCCGGCGAACGCCCTGCGCGCCCCGGGCGTGAGGCCGGTGCGCGTCAGTCGTCGTCATCGTCCTTGTCGTTGTCATCGTCGGAGTCGCCGCCGCGGTTGTCGTCGTCGGAGTCGCCACGGTTGTTGCCGTTCTGCTGCTGGCTGTTGCCGTTGTCGTTCTCGTCGTCGGCGCCACCGAGGTTGCAGCCAGTCAGCGTGACGCCGCCGATGAGCAGCACGGGGACGAGTGCGGCGACGCGGCGGAACCAGGGCTTAGTACGGGTGGTCATGGGAGGGCCCTTCTCGAAACGTGATCGTTCCAGTCAACCCCACCGAGTTCAGCGAAACCACGGGAACGGGGCATTCGCGACGTCACGGTGGGCCGGTGGTCGGACGGAGGGGAGTGGCCGCCACGAGCGACATGCGAGGGGCGGCGGGCACTTGAGTGGAGGCGAAAACTGGGCCAGATTTCTTGGATGAATCGCCGCATCGCATCTAGTAGACATATATAATTAGAACAGTTCGAGACCTCGTTCTCTTGCAAGCGTGTTCACCTTGTTCGGGGATGGGGGCGGTGGAGTCGTCGGTGCATTGGGGGTGCGTCGTGGGGGTTCTGCAGTCGCTCGCGCCGCCTCCGGACTGGGGGCCGGGAGTGTCGGCCGAGGTACTCGCCTCCGGTCTGGCCGGGTGCGGTGCCGATGAAGCTCTCGCCGTTGTCGAAGCGATGGAGCAGCTCAAGCGATAGGCAGACGGTGTGGCGGTGGCGGCGACGCGTGTGTTGGCGCTGCGGATCACCGACGAGTACGTCGACTCCGTCGCTCGTGAGCGCGGCGGAGAGCTGAGCCCGCGTGCTGAGCTCGATGCCGCTCACGAAGCGCAATCGGCGGTGGCTGACGAGATCGTGATCGCGACCGGAGTGGGCAAAGCCCTGGCGCGTGACCTGGTCGGTGTGGCGTGCGCGGCTCCGGAGCGAACGTCCGTGGCCATGACCAAGATGCTGGCGGGGGAGGCCTCGTTCTACAGGGCGGCCACGTTGTGGCGAGAGTGCGTCGACCTGCCCGCGCACGTGGCGAACGAGGTTGCCGACCGCGCGCTGGCGCCGACGCGTGACGGGGTTCCATTGTCGCAGAGACTGTTCCGCCAGCGGTTGTCGCGGCAGTTGGCGCGGCACGAGCTGCCGCGGGCGCGTCGAGCGAAGGCGCTGTCGGAGCGTGACGTGGTGGCCTGGCAGTGCGGTGACGGTACGGGCGAGATGTCGATCGTGGGTGCCTGCGAACGCACGGTCGCGGCCCAGACCCGTATCTCGGAGATCGCGCGCGGCATCCGCGCCCACGGTGACCAGCGCACTCTGGCGCAACTCCGCTCCGATGTGGCCCTTGATCTGCTGCTGTTCGGAACCCCGGTAGGTCCGGGTACGGGCGGCATCCACGACTATGTGGCGGAACGGACCCGCGAGGCCGCGGCGATGGCTGAACCGAGCGTCGCCGAAGGCGACTTCGAGTTCGCCATCGCGCGCCGGGTGGTGGAGGCGATACCGGAGCCGCCGAAGCCCTGGTGGGATTCGTTCCCCGGAGTGTTACCGCCGGCGCGGGTCACGGTGACGGTGCCCTTGACATCGCTGCTGGGCATCGGCGACGAGCCGGCCGAAATCGAGACCGTGACGGGTGCGGAGTTCGTACCGGCCTGGCTGGCGCGCGAGATCGCGTTCGCGGCGGGATCGACCTGGCGGCGTCTGGTGACAGATCCGCACACGGGGCAGGCGCTGGGTGTTCCGTCGAAGGCGTACGCGCCTCCGCCGAAGATGAAGGCCTGGGTGCAGGCCCGCGACCACGTCTGTCGGGCCCCTGGATGCGTAACTCCGGCATCGCGGTGTGACCTGGACCATGGGGTGCCCTGGCCGAGGGGCGCGACCAGTGAGAACAACCTCTCGGGCAAAGACCGCAGGCATCACAACCACAAGACCCGAGGACTCTGGGCCTGTGACCAGCACGCAGACGGCTCCATCACCTGGACTCTGGCGACGGGGCGTACGTACACGACGCTCCCGCACTCGTACGAGACAACCGCAGGTGCGCAGGTGGCGAGCCTGCACGCACTCCTGGATGCCGGTGACCTCGACGCACTGGCCGCGCTGCATACTCTCCTCGACACCGACCACGTGGAGGTCGTAGCCGCCGAAGACCGCCGAAACGAGGCCGCATTGCAGGGGCCGAAGCCGCTCCTGGACGTGGTGGAAACGTCTGTTCGGGCGCCGGAGCCGCAGGTCAGCGTGAGTCAAGACCCACGCTTGCCGAGGGCCCGCGTGAAGCCGCCCGGACTATTCGAGTGCTTCTTCCCGATGGTGCGTCGGATAGAGGTGGATCTGCCAAACCACGCCAGGCGTCACCCGAAACCCGCCACCCCGCAGGACGAGCCTCCGTTCTGAAATCTCAGGCCTCGCGCCCGTCCCGACGGGCGCTCGGGCGTCGGTCGAAGTACCGTCGAATTCGGCTGTGAGCACAGTGAATGCCGCGAGGATGCCCGAGTACACGTCAGCGAAGCGAGTCCCGATGCCTGAGCAACAGCACGTCAGCACTGAGACGCAGTCGATCCCGACCTCCCAGATCGCGCACGAAGGCCCGACAGGAGGCGACATCCTCGTCGCAGCGATGCGGGCGGCTGGGGTCGACGTGGCGTTCGGTGTCATCAGCATCCACAACCTGCCCCTCGTCGAGGCTGTGGCGCGCGACCTGCGGTTCGTCACGGTGCGGCACGAGGCCGCGGCCATCAACGCCGCCGACGGGTACGCCCGCGCGACCCGAGGCGTCGGCGTCGCGATCACGTCGACCGGTTCCGGCGCGGGCAACGCTGCGGGCGCGATGCTCGAGGCGCTCACCGCGCAGAGCCGCGTGCTGCACGTCACCGGCAACATCGAGTCCCAGTTTCTTGGAGAGGACCGCGGCGTCTACCACGAGGTGCCCCGCCAATTTCAGCTACTCGGCTCCGTCTCCGACCACGCGCTTCGAGTCGAGAGCGAGCGCGAGGCAGCGGGAGTGATCGCTGAGGCGCTGAGCCTTCTCGAGACGGCCCCGCACGGGCCGGTCAGCGTCGACTGGCCCATCGACCTGCAGTACACCGCCGACCCCGGCGATCAGGAGAAGTCCACTGTCGAGACTCCTCAACCGAAGGCCCCTTCGGCGGAGAACGTGGCGGTCGCGGCTCAGGTGATGCGCGAGGCGCGGCGGCCGCTCATCTGGGTCGGTGGGGGAGCGCGGCGGGTCGGAGCCGCGATGACCGAGCTTGCCGAGGCGTGGGGAGCCGGGGTTCTCTCCGGAGCGAACGGCCGCGGCTCCGTGCCCGAAGACCACCCGCTGATCATCGGCAACTTCGCCGTGCACGAGGAGCTCGAAGCACTGCTGAAGGAGGCGGACTGCCTGCTCACAGTGGGAAGCCACCTGCGCGCGAACGAGACCAGCTCGTTCCAACTACCCCTGCCGAAGAACCACGTGCAGATCGACCTCGACCCTGATGCGATCGGCCGAAACTTCCCGATCGCTGTCGGCATCCAGGCCGATGCGCGCCTCGCGGTGCCCGCACTCCTGGAGGCGCTGGGGCAAGAGGCAATTGCCACCGAAGACGGCTGGGCGGTCCGCGTCGGTGCGGCCGCCGACGCCGCACGCGCGGCACACCGTGGCGATATCGGCGCGTACTCGCAGATCTGCGACGCGATGCGCTCCCGCCTCCCGCGAGACGGCGTGGTCGTGCGCGATGTCTGCATCCCGGGCAGTTCGTGGGGCAACCGCCTGCTGGCGGTCTACGACCCGACGTCGAACATCTACGCGGCCGGGGGCGGGATCGGGCAGGGCCTGGCCCAGGCGATAGGCGCCGCCATCGGACGCGATGGCACACCGGTGCTCGCGATGATCGGCGATGGCGGCCTCTCCGTGCACTTGGGCGAGTTCGCCACGCTGGCAACCGAACAGGTGCCGGTGATCGTGACGCTCTTCAACGACGCAGGCTTCGGCGTGCTGAGAAACATGCAGACGGCCAAGGACGCACCCCATCGCGCGGTCGACCTGATGACCCCTGACTTCGCATTGCTGTGCGAAGCGTTCGGAATCCCGCACGCGAAGGTGCAGACGGCGGACGAATACGACTCCGCGCTGACGAACGCGATCGGCGCGGGCGGCCCAGCAGTGATCGAGGTAGACGTCCCGGCCCTGAAGCCCGAACCGAAGCCCTTGGTTCCCCCGGTGAACGTGCCCTGAGGAGCACGAATCAGTCGTAGTGGTTGAACACGGCGTCGCCGACGGATTCCGTGCTGAAGTACTTGAGGGTCTCCGCTTCCCAGGAAGTGACGCACTCGAAATGGTGAGGGCGAAGCGGTTCGCCAAGCTGCTCTGGCGTGGCCACGCTGAGCCCGAACTGCGTGAAGCTCTCAGGATGAGGTACGTCGAGGAACGGCCCGAAGGCGCTGTGAGGTTCGGGTGGCACAGCAGCGGCGACGAGCCTGGCCTCGCTGTCGAACAGGATCCACATCGGGGTCTTGTCATATCCGGCCTCGACGTGGACCCAGTTGTAATTGCGCATCCAGCCGTCCTCTTCGCCGGTGAGAACGACCCGCCCCCGGCACTGACGAAGCATGTGATGCACCCCGGTGAGCCAGACCTTTGTGAGCTCCTCGTCATCGAAGCGACCTTCCATGACCACCCCGGGCCGCAACGCAATCGGCTCGACCATGCCCCCATTCTGCCCTTGCCGACGGCCACGGCTCCCGCGCATGGAAAGAGGCCCTCCGCCTGTTCGGCGGTGGGCCTCAGAAATGCTCGAATGTTGGTCGGGGTGACAGGATTTGAACCTGCGGCCTCTTCGTCCCGAACGAAGCGCGCTACCAAGCTGCGCCACACCCCGTGGCTGTTGAAACGCTGGGAAGCGAGCCTCCCAGCGAGGACTTACATTAGCCGACCCGAGGCCCGATCTCCCAATCGGCCCACCTTGCTGGCCCGCCTGAGGGCCCAGAGCGCGTCAGGCGCGGTAGCTGCGGGGGACCAGGGTGATGAGGCTCGCCTCCGGGCGGGCCGCCACGCGCACCGGCACCCAGGGAGAGGTGCCCAGGCCCGCACAGACGTGCAGCCACGCCGCGTCCGCCGGGGCCTGGTCGGAGGGGGTGTCGCCGGCGCCCGGCCACCAGCGCGAGACACCCTTCACGCGGCCCGTGTCGAGGTCGCAGTTCGTCAGGATCGCCCCGTAGCCCGGTATTGCGAGTTGCCCGCCGTGGGTGTGGCCGGCGAAGATCATGTCTGCGCCGTCGAGGGCCATCGAGTCGAGCACCCGCTGGTACGGCGCGTGCGTCACCCCGAGGCGCAGGTCGGGCTCGGGCAGCCCAGGGGCCTCGCCGGGGATCTCGTCGAACGTGTCGTACTTCAGGTGCGGGTCATCCACGCCGACCAGCGCGACCTCTAGATCCTTCACCCGCACCCGGCCACGCGCGTTCGACAGGTCACGCCAGCCCAGCTCGCCCAAGCCCATCACCAGTTCATCGGTGGGCAGACGCGGTGAGACGATCTTCGGCTCCGCCTTGAGCAGGTACTTCACGGGGTTCTTCGGGTGCGGAGCGAAGTAGTCGTTCGAGCCCAGCACGAACGCCCCCGGCAGCTTGAGCAGCGGCCCGAGCGCGTCGAGCACCTTCGGGATCGCGTCGGCATGCGCGATGTGGTCGCCAGTGTCGATCACCAGATCCGGCTCCAACTCCGCCAGCGCACGCACCCACCGCTGCTTGCGTCGCTGGTTCGGCATCATGTGGATGTCGGAGAAGTGCAGCACCTTCACGGGCGCGGCCCCGTCGGGCAGCACGGGCACCGAGTAGCGGCGCAGCGCAAAGTTGTTGCGCTCGATCAGAGAGCCGTATGCGAACGTGGCGGCACCCGCGGCTGCAACGGTGGCCGCCACCGCGACCGGGCCTGGCGTCGAAGTCTTCATCGTCCCCCATCCTGACAGACCGCCCGATCACAGGCAGCGCGCACAAGTCTCAGTTGGCGGGGCCGCCCGACAATGACACCCGCACCTCGGTCCCCTTCGGCACGGACGTGCCCGCAGCGGGATCGGTCTCGGCGACCCGACCGAAGTCGACGCTGTCGCTCGGCACCTTCTCTTGCTCGACCGTCACCGTGAAGCCGTCGTCCTCAAGCCGGCGCTTCGCCGAGTTCTCGCTGCGCCCAGTGACATCGGGCACCTTGACCGTCTCGGCGGAGGGCGCCTTCGTGAGCGCGAACCGCTCGTACGGCATGCCCGCCGAGGCGACGTTCATCACCTTCTGCCAGATGGGCCCGGCGATGGTCGATCCGTAGACGCCCGGCATGGGCGACTGCCGGTTCGGGCGCCCCACCCAGGCCGCAGCGGAAAGCTGCGGCGTGTACCCCGCGAACCACGTGTGCACGCTGCCGTCGGCGGTGCCGGTCTTGCCCGCGGACTGCCGGCCACCCGCCAACGTCAGTGCCGCGCCTGTGCCGCCCTTGTTCATCACCGTCTCGAGGATCTTCGTGGCCTCGAACGCGACCTTCGGATCCACGGCCTGGGTGCAGCCGCCCGACTTCATCGGGTAGTCCTTGCCGTCGAAATCGGTCACCTTCAACACCGGCACCGGCTCGCAGTACTTTCCACCCGCGGCCAGAGTCGCGTACGACGCCGCCAGCGTGAGCGGCGATGCGTTGTCGGCGCCGAGGATGACGGTGATCGCGTGGGTCTGACCGTACGGCTGCCCCCAGCCGGTGTGCAGCCCCATGCGCTTCATCAACTCCTGCTGACCACACAGGCCGATCCGCGCGGTCAGCTCGACGAACGCCGTGTTCACCGACTTGGCCGTCATCTGCTGCAGCGAGATCGGGCCCGACGACTTCGACTCGGAGTTACGCACGCCGAAGGCAGCGCCCTGGAACCCGCACTGGTTGCCGCCCAACTGGCCCACCGAGTACTTCGTGCCCGCGGGGCGGGCGTAGATCATCGTGTTCGGGTTCATGCCGGCCTCGAGCGCGGCGACCACACCGTAGATCTTGACGGTGGAGCCGATCTGGAACCCGCCCGAAGCGCCGTACTTACCGTCGACGCTCCAGTTGACGGTCGTCTCGACTCCGGCCTCGCCCGACCCCTGGCCGTACTCGGTGTTCTGCGCCATCGCGAGCACCTTGCCGGTGCCTGGCTCGACCACCGCGACCGCGGCGCCGCGGTTCTTGCTCTGCGACACCGGTGCCGCGTCTTTGACGATCTTGCGGGCACTGGCGGCGAGCTTCGGCTGGTACGTGGTCTCGATCTTCAGGCCGCCGCGGTACAGCAGCTTCTGCCGGTCTTCGCGGGTCGCGCCGAGCGACTCCTGGTCGAGCAGCCAGTTCGACACGTAGTCACAGAAGTACGGGTCGACGGAGGAGGGGCACGACGCCTTCGGAAAAGTCGCCTTGAGGCCGAGTGGCGCCTTGAGCGCCTCGTTACGGCGCTTGGTGGAGATGTGCCCGGTCGCGTACATGCGCTGCAGTACCGCGTTGCGTCGCTCGAGCGTGGCCTCGGGGCGCTCGAACGGGTTGGTGTAGCTGGGTCGCTGCGCCATGCCCGCGATCATCGCTGCCTGCGGCAGGTTCAACTTCGACGCGGGGATGCCGAAGTACCGCTGCGACGCGGCCTCCACGCCGTACGCGCCGGCCCCGTAGTAGACGAGGTTGAGGTAACCCTCGAGAATCTGGTCTTTGTTCAGGTTCTCTTCGAGGGCGATGGCGTACTTCATCTCCTGCAACTTGCGGACGATGCCCGCCACGCCGCCCCGCTCCGTCGCCGCCTCGGCGCCCTCCTTGTTCTCCGACTTGAGGGCCGTGTAGACGAGGGTCTGTCGAATGTACTGCTGCGTGATCGTCGAGGCGCCCTGGGTGTCGCCGCGCACCGTCGCCACGAGAGCGCGAGCGATACCGCGAGGGTCGATACCGGCGTGTTCGTAGAAGCGGTCGTCTTCGATGGCGATCTGCGCCTCGACCATGACCGGCGCGATCTCTTTGAGGGGAACGACCTTTCGGTTCTCCTCGTAGAGGGTCGCGAGCAGTGAACCGTCGGCGGCCAGGATCCGGGTCTGCTGCGACATCGGTGAAGCCGTGAACTCGGCCGGCATCGCATCGAACGATTCGACCATCGACTTCACGCCCAGCCCAGCGGCGCCGACAACCGGCATGAAGATGCCTGCCCCGAGAAGTCCCATCACCGTCGAACCGGCTACGACTCCTCCGAGCAGGCCGAATGCCTGCCCCAGCCCGTCGCGGCTCTCTGAGCCTGCCTCGGGGGCGCGGGGATCCTTCGTCATGCACTCCACATTACGGCGTGCCCGGGGTAGATCGATCGACCTCCCCCGCTGGTGACGGCAGGTGTTGCGGACATGTGACCATAGGCGACTGACCAGGACGAGCGCCCTGCTCACGGCAGTTGCGCGGAGGAGGGGCCTCCAACCCGACGGGCGCTATGCGCGCCTTGCGCTGCATGTGACAAATGCACTATTAGGGACATCAATGCCCCAAGGGGTATTAGTCAGTGTATTCCTGAGAGAGGAAGGCGGTCTGCGTAGTTCTCCGGAGGGCTTGATTTCGCCCCCCGTCGAAAGGGAGAGTGTCGGCGAGACGTGACGCGGATCACTCCAAAGAATGGAGCCGTTCTTAAAAACAGCTCACCATTCGGATGGATGGCGTGTACTGAGCCACAAGCCCTCTCCGGCTATTGCCAGCCCGGTAGGGGGCGGTTCTAAGATCACAGCCAAGAACGATTTTCACGTCGCCGACATCGTCGTCGCGAACCAACGCCTCGCAACTCGTCGCACACCCATCGCTTCGCCCGGTGGGTCACGGAGTCCGGGCCCGGTGCCGCAGATGTCGGAGTGTTCTGAGTCGTCGGTATCGAGCGAAAGGTTCACACATGGCGGTCATCGGCAAGTTCGACGCATCGACGGTCGACCCTGCGGAGCACTGGACCGGTAGGGCCTGGTGCAGGACCATGGAGCCTGACGCCCTGTTCGTCGAGGGTAAGGCGCAGCAGCGGGCCAAGCGGATCTGCCGTAATTGCGACGTCGTTGTCGACTGTCTGGCCGAGGCGCTCGACGAGCGCATCGAGTTCGGCGTATGGGGTGGGATGACCGAGCGTGAGCGCCGCAAGATGCTGCGCCACCACCCGCAGATCACCTCGTGGAGGCGCGTGTTCGCTGAGCGCAGCCGCCTTCCTGAAGCAGCGGGCGAGTAGTCCCGCCGGCCCGGCACTTCTGCCGGGCTATCGGGATTTTCGGCGGGACCATCGCGTTGTCCCCTGGGGAGTCTCAGTGCGGCCTGACGTCACTCGCCTAAGTGCCACTCCGATTAGTCGGGGTGGCTATTGTTTTCGTTGCCATTCGACGTGAACTTCAGATCACTTCATATAGGCCCGCCTTTACGGGCAAATGGTGCACGGTCGTTCGTCTTTGTCACCCGTCTTTATCGAGCGACAACAGTGCCCCCATGTGGCGTAGACCGCTGAGGTCGTGAATGTCGCTCTCCTCTGCGGGAACGATCCGGAGCGGTACGTCGCCGAGACGCTGGGCGAAGCCACCGACGAGCTGGGCATGCCGATCGGCCACGCCCGCAATGGACTCCTGCAGCCGCAACAGCGAGACGGTGGCGTCGAGGTCGTCGCCGTGAGAATCGACGGCCTGCTCGAGCGCGCGCGCGGCAGCACCCGTACCGATGAGCGGCACCATGCTGCGCTCGACACGGTTGACGACGACGCCGGCGAGCGGCATGTTCTCGGCGCTGAGCCGCTCCACGAAATAGCCGGCCTCACGCATCGAGTCGGGGTCGGGAATCGCGACGATGACGAACGCCGTGCCGCGCGCCTTGAGCAGTGCATAGGTCTGCTCCGAGCGCTCCCTGAAACCGCCGAACGTGGTGTCGAGGGCAGCGACCAACGCTTGGAGGTCGGTGAGCAGCTGAGCCCCGAGCACCTTCGAGAGCGCCGACGTGGCGATGCCCACGCCCGCGGTGATCATCTTCATGTAGGCGCGCCCGCCGATGCGGGCCGGAGCCGTAAGCACCCGCACGAACCGCCCGTCGAGAAACGAGCCGAGGCGTTGCGGTGCGTCGAGAAAGTCCAGCGCCGAGCGCGACGGGGGAGTGTCGACGACGATCAGGTCCCAGCGAGGCGTGCCGTCGTCGTTGCGGGCCGCCTTGAGCTGGCCCAGCTTCTCCATCGCCATGTACTCCTGCGTGCCCGCGAACGAACTCGACAGCGACACGTAGAACGGGTTCGACAGAATCGCCGCCGCCTTCTCGGGGGAGGCGTGTGCCTCGACCACCTCGTCGAAGGTGCGCTTCATGTCGAGCATCATCGCGTCGAGCGAACCGCCCGCGGTCGTGTCGATGTCGGTGACCGGGCGCGGCGAGTTGTCGAGCTTGGTCAGCCCCATCGACTGCGCCAGGCGGCGGGCCGGGTCGATGGTCAGCACCGCGACATGACGCCCCTTCTCCGCCGCCCGCACGCCCAATGAGGCCGCAGTCGTCGTCTTGCCGACTCCGCCGGAGCCGCAGCAGACCACGATCTGGGTCGCCGGGTCGTCGATGAGCGCGTCGACGTCGAGCACCCGGAGGTTGAGCGACCGATCGGTACCGGGCAGGTCGAGGCGGCGGCGCCCTTCACGCGAGGTCATGACAGGGCCGCCTGAGCCGTGATCTCGTCGGCGAGACGACGCAGGCCCGCGGCGCCCTTGGGGTCGAGCAGTCGGGGCAGCAGCAGAACCGGCCGCCCCAGGGTGTCGAGTTCGTCGAGCATCGAGTCCTCCAACGCGAGTCTGGTGCTGTGACTGCGGCCTTGGTCGATCAGGCCGCGCGCGGTCTCCTCGTCGTCGGGCAGACCGAGCGCCCGCAGGCCACGTCGCACACCCTCGACATCCACCGACCCGGTGGCGCACGCCTCGACCGCGGCGTCGCTCATGATGTCGCCCTGAGCCTGGTTGACCAGCACGGCCCCGACCGGCAACTCGGCCTCGCGCAGCTCGGCCACCGCGTCGGCCGTCTCCTGCACGGGCATCTCTTCGAGCAGCGTCGTGATGTGCACGGCGCACTCCTGCGAGCGCAACAGGCGCATGATCGCCTTGCTCTGCGAATGGATCGGCCCCATGCGGGCCAGGTCGCCGACCGCGTTGCTGACATTGAGGAATTGCACGACCCGCCCCGTCGGCGGGGCGTCGAGCACCACGGCGTCGTACGCCCAATCGCGCGGCCCGTCCGCCGGTGCCTTGCGTCGCACGGCCTCGAAGACCTTGCCGATCAGCAGGATGTCGCGCACGCCCGGAGCGATGGTGGTCGCGAAGTCGATGGCCCCGAGCTTTTCGAGCGCGCTGCCCGCCCTGCCCAGTTTGTAGAAGGTGCGCAGATACTCGATGAGCGCCGACTTCGCCTCGATCGACAGGCCGTACACCTCGCCTCCGCCGACACGCAGCAGCAACTCCTCCCGCTCCGGAATCGGGGGGATGTCGAAGGCGGCGGCGATGGACGAGCGCCCTTCGACCTCCGTGAGCAGCACCCGGCGACCGCTCGACGCCAGCGCCACCGCGAGGGCGGCCGCGAGAGTCGTCTTGCCTGTACCGCCCTTACCGGTCACGACGTGCAGCCGAACGCGGGGGTCGAGGACCGAATCAAGGGCGGACGTCATGCACGCCAGTCTATGAGCGCGTGCACGGCTCGTCACAGGGGAAGGCGAGCACCTGACCGCAACGCGTGCGGTGGCTAGAGTGCCTGCATGACTCGATGGGAGTACGCGACCGCACCCGTGATCGTGCACGCGACACAGCAGATCCTCAACAACTGGGGCCAAGACGGCTGGGAGTTGGTGCAGATCGTCACCAACGACCAGGGCGGTCTCGTCGCCTACTTCAAACGGCCTGTGCAGGAGGGCAACTGATGAGCAATGTCGAGAAGCGGCTGGCCGAGATGGGGCTGACCGTACCCACCGTTGCAGCCCCGGTCGGCTCGTACGCGCCCGCGAAGCGCGACGGTCGCCGCGTGTACACGTCAGGGCAGTTGCCTCTCGTGGAGGGCGCCCTGGCCGGTACGGGCAAGGTCGGTGAGGGCGACGGACTCGTCAGCGTCGAGCAGGCCGCAGACCTGGCCCGCACGTGTGCCCTCAACGCCATCGCCGCGGTGAAGTCGGTGATCGGTGACCTCGACCAGGTCGAATCCGTGGTCAAGGTCGTCGGGTTCGTGGCCAGCGACCCCTCGTTCACCAAGCAGCCGGCGGTCATCAACGGCGCTTCCGACCTGCTGGCGGCCGCGTTCGGTGACGCCGGTGTGCATGCCCGCAGCGCCGTCGGTGTCTCGGTTCTGCCGATGGACGCGCCTGTCGAGGTCGAGATCGTCGTCGCGGTTCGCGAGTGAGCGAAGCAACCGGGCCGGTGCGCGAATTCCCTGTACTGGGAAGAAACAGTGCACCGGCCCTGACATACCTGGAGGCGGTCGAGTCCGGCAATCCCCCCGCCGAGGCGACACCGCGCACGGCCTCGACCGTGCTGCTGCTTCGTGAGGCGCCGCACGGTGGACCGCAGGTGTTCATGCAGACCCGGGTCGCCGCCATGGCGTTCGCTGCCGGGGCCACGGTTTTTCCCGGAGGCGGTGTCGATCCGCGCGACGGCGACGCCCAGCTGCCCATGTCGGGGCCCGAACTCGGCTGGTGGTCACAGAGGCTCGGTTGCGACGCCGAGTTGGCCCGCGAGCTTCTCGCTGCCGCCTGCCGCGAGGTGTACGAAGAATGCGGCGTGCTGCTGGCCGGGCGGGCAGGCCCGCAGGGGCACACCCGCGGCGAGAGTGCCGAGTCGCTTCTCGGCGGGCCAGAGCCCGCCGCTCGGGCGCGAGAGGCCCTGACCAACGGCGACGCGTCGCTTACCGAGGTGCTGCGAGTCTCCGGCCTCGAACTGCGCTCCGAACTGCTCACGCCGTTCGCGCGCTGGATCACCCCCGCCTACCAGCCCCGCCGCTACGACACGATCCTGTTTCTCGCGCGGATGCCCTCGGGGCAGCAGGCCGACGGCGAGTCCACCGAGACCGAGACCGCCGGGTGGGTCGAACCAGGCGAGGTGCTCACCGACCTCGCCGAGGGGCGCGTGAGCATGATGACGCCTACCGTCGTGGCACTGGAGCGGCTCGTCGAGGCGGGCCGGACCGGCGCCGAATGGCTCGCGTCGATGCAGCGGCGCGAATGGCACATGGGGCCGGTGCAGCCGCGCCTCGTGCGTGCCTCCGACGGATCCCCGACCCTGCTTTGTGAGGTGCGATGACTTTCGACCCCTACGCGGCATCCGAGACCCCGTGGCACGGCGGGCGCGTATCGCCTTACGCCACGGTGGTTCTCGCCGCCAACCCCGGCCCGATGACCCTCGAGGGCACGAACACGTGGGTCCTGCGGGCACCGGAGTCGAACGAGGTGATCGTGGTCGATCCCGGCCCCGACGACTCCGCGCACGTGCAGGCCGTCTGGGCCGAGGCGACGCGCGATTCGGGCCGGGTAGCGCGCATCGTGCTGACGCACACGCACGCCGACCATGCCGGGGCAGCGCCCGAATTCTCTGCGCTCGCAGGGGTGCCGGTGGAGGCGGTGGCGTACGACACGCTCACCGGAGGCGACACCGTGTCGGTGCGGGGCATCGACCTCGACGTCATCCCCACCCCTGGTCACACCCCTGACTCCGTGAGCCTGCACCTGCGCCAGGACGGCGCGCTCATCACCGGCGACACGGTGTTGGGCCGGGGCACGACGGTGGTCTCGCACCCCGAGGGCAAGTTGGCCGATTACCTCGCCAGCATCGCCCGGCTCCGGGCACTGGCCCAGTCGGTGCCCGGCGGACTCACCCTGTACCCGGCGCACGCGGCACCGCTACCCGACGCCGACCAGATCCTCGCTGTCTACGAGCAGCACCGCGCCGACCGTCTGGCACAGGTGCGCGAAGCCGTCGAATCCGGGCTCGGCTACGACGCCGACGCCGTGGTGGCTGCCTGCTATGCCGACGCCCCGGCAGGGGTGCTGCGCGCGGCACGCCTCAGCGTGCTGGCCCAGTTCACCTACCTGCAGGAGGTCAGTGCGCCCGGCGAGTGAGGCGGTCTACGTCGTGCAAGACGACCGCGCGCGTCTCGAGGCGGATCCAGCCACGGGTCGCGAAATCGGCGAGCGCCTTGTTGACGGTCTCTCGGGAGGCACCGACCAGCTGGGCCAGCTCTTCCTGCGTGAGCTCGTGCGGCACGAGGATGCCGTCGTCGGTGGGGCGGCCGAAGCGGCGCGAGAGGTCGAGCAGCGCCTTGGCGACACGGCCGGGCACGTCGGTGAAGACGAGGTCGGCGAGCGAGTCGTTCGTGCGACGCAGGCGCCGGGCCAGGGCCGCGAGCAGGGCCTTGGCGACCTGCGGGTGTTCGGCGAGGAACGCAGCGAGCTGGTCGTGGCCCAGCCCGATGAGTTCGGTGTTCGCGACGGCCGTGGCGGTGGCGTTGCGCTCGCCCGGATCGAACACGGTCAGCTCGCCGAGCAGCTCGCCTGGGCCGAGGACCGCGACGAGGTTCTCACGCCCGTCGGCGCTCGACCGGCCGAGCTTCATCTTGCCCGTCACGATGACGTACAGGCGGTCGCCTCTCTCTCCCTCACGGAAGAGCACGGAGCCACGCGGCACGTGCGTTGACGTCATCGTCGCCCGCAACGCCTCGACATCAGCGTCGTCGAGCGCCGAGAACAGAGGGGCCTGCCTCACCACATCGTTATGCACGTGCCAAGTCTGCCAGAGCCGATGCCCTGAGGTGAGTGAGGTCACTTAGATCCCGTGACGGGTGTCATAAATGGCCTGCCCGGTGCCTCAGATGTGGCCCATGCGTGCCGTCTGCCCAGGTGGCACGATGGTGCCCGGGGGTGCAAACGTGAGCGGGACCGTTGTCGATGTCGTGCTGGGCATGATTCTGGCGTCGTACGCCGTGGTCGGATGGGGGCGGGGCCTGTTCGCGACTGCGCTGGCCACGGCGGGGTTCGTGGCTGGAGGCATGCTGGGCCTGTGGCTCTTGCCCGACGCACTCGCCACGTATTGGCCCACCGCCTACGCGAGTTGGCGTCCGCTGCTCCTCGTGATCCTGGTGCTGATGACGGCATCCATCGGGCAGGCGTTGATGACGCGACTCGGTGCCTCGGCCACCAAGTCGATCCGCGCCTCCGGGCTTCGGCTGATCGACTCCCTGCTCGGCTCGGTGCTGACCCTCGCGGTGACCGTGCTGGTTCTCTGGGTGGCGGCAGGCGTTCTCGCGCTCGCTCCGATGCCGGCGCTGCGTGAGGGCATGACTTCGTCGAAGGTGCTCGAGCAGATCGACAGGACGGTGCCGCTGCGGCGCGCAGACGTGATGGAGCGGGTCCTCGTCGCCATGGACACCTACCGCTTTCCGCGTGTCTTCGCCGACGGATCGGCCCCTGACCTGAGTGCTGTCGACGAACCGGGCTCGCCCAGCACCGATTCGCCGGCGGTCGCGCAGGCCGCGGCCTCCGTGTACCGCATCGACGCGATGGCCCCCCGCTGCGGTCGTACCCAGGAGGGCACGGGATGGGCCCTCGACCACGACCTCGTCGTGACGAATGCCCATGTCGTCGCAGGCGCCGACAGAATTTCGATCCGTTCCGGCGGTGTGAGGCACGACGCCGATGTCGTCACGTTCGACCCTCAGCGCGACCTGGCCGTGCTCGCTGTCGACGGGCTCGACGCGCGGCCCCTACCCCTCGGCTCCGACGCCTCCCGCGGCGACGAGGTGGTGCTCGCCGGATACCCGCTCGGGGGGCCGTTCACGGCGGAGGGTGGTCGTGTCGGCCTACGGCTCGCGGCTCGCGGCGCCGACATCTACGGTCAGGGCAACGTGGTGCGCGACATCTACGCGGTGCGCGGGCAGGTACAGCCGGGCAATTCCGGTGGTCCGGCACTCGACTCCGAGGGGCGTGTCGTCGGAGTGGTGTTCGCGCGGGCGCTCGACGAATCCGACACGGCCTACGTGCTCACGCTCGACGAACTCAACGGTGTGCTGATGGATCGCCCCGCCCCCGGCCCCGACGGAACCACGGCCTGCGCGGCCTGAGTTCACGGGAACTCAGGTGGGCGCTACGGGGCGCCCAGCGAGTCCAACCACGACCGCAGGTGTCGGGTCACCTCGGCGGGAGTCTCCTCCTGCACGAAATGCCCCGCGCCCGCGATTTCGCGCCCGGTGAACCCGCCGGAGACGAACTGGCCCGAACGGCGGGCCATCTCGGGTGTACACAGCGGATCGTCAGAGCCGTGCACCTGCAACACGGGCAGGCTGACTGGCCCGGTCACGACTCGCCGCAGGCGCCGCCCCTGCGGGTGCATGGGTGCCTGTGCGAGCCAGCGGTACGACTCACCGGCGGTGTGCGCGGCGAACGGCAGCGACATCACCTCGGTGTACAGCTCGGCCTCCTCGGTGGAGGGCCACTGCGAGCCGGGCGCGGCCCAGCGGCGCAACAGCGACGTGACGTATTCGGGGTCGTTGCCGATGCGATGTTCTCGCACCCGGCTCTTCGCCGTGCGGGCGAGAACGCCCGACTCGATCACTCCGCGCACACCGCGCAGCGACCGCAGGGCCAGTCGGCTCACGACGGCCGGATGCGGGCAACTCACCGCTGCGACGGCCCGCACGTGGTGCGGATGCAGGTGCGGCATCGACCAGGTGATGATGCCGCCCGCGCCGTGCCCGACGATCACGGCCTTGCTCTCACCGAGCGACCGGATGACGCCTGCGACGTCGGCCGTCAGGTTCCACAGTTCGTAGCCGCGCGGCGGCTTGTCGGAGGCCCCGTAGCCGCGCAGATCCATTGCGGCGGCGCGATATCCGTGGTCGGCCAGGGCACTCAGCTGATGCCGCCAGGTCCACCAGAACTGCGGGTAGCCGTGCAGAAACAGCACCAGCGGCCCCGAGCCGGCGACGGCCAGATGAAACCGGGCGCCGTTGGCTCCGACGTAGCGGTGCTCCCACGGCCCCTCGACGAGCACGGCGGAGGCATCGGGCGCCCCCACCACCGCGCCCGTGCTGGCCTTGCCTCGGGCACGCGCAGGGGCGGAGTCCGAGTCGTCGCCCGAACCCCGCCCCCACATCGTGAATCCCGGTGTCAGTCGGTCGAGGTGGCCCCGCTGCGCGCACCGTCGACACGGCGCACGGCAGCGGTCGCCTCGCCCGAGGTGCTGCGCTTGAGGGAGTCGATCGTGTCCTTGGTCGTCGCGATCGTGCGCTCCGGCTTCGGGTTGACCTTCGACAGCTTCGACTTGCCGATCAGCGCCACGATGACCGCGCCGATGAACAGCACGAGCGTGACGATGAGGTAGCTCGCCCACAGTGGCAGGCCCAGCGCGAAGATGCCGAGCGCGAACGTGTGCAGCAAGAAGATGAGGCCGAGGAAGGCGAACACGCCCGCCACGGCGAACATCGCGGCACCGATGCCGCCCCGCTTCACGTCGACCGCGATCTCGGCCTTGGCCAGCGCGATCTCGTTGCGGACGAGAGACGAGACGTCTTCGAGGGCGTTGTTGACGAGCCGCCCGATGCTCGGGTCGGTTGGGCGCGGCGCGGCAGGCTGCCGGGTCGACTCCGAGAAGCGCGACGCCGCGGAGGCCTGGGGCGGCGGAACGTGCGTGGACATTGGCGTGTCTCCTCGTTCGTGGGCCGGTCTTGAGTCGTTGGTGGTTCGGTGGCGGGCGCACCGTGTGGCACGCAACCGCTCGGTGTATCCGATGTTCGACATTAGCGACTCGCCCGCTAGCGAGCGAGCTGTGGCCCGCTCAAACCGCCAACGAGTCGCTAATCGAGGGGCGAGAGCCGGTGACGATTGCGTGAAATCTGAACGTACTGACCCGACGGGTTCACCAGCACGTACGTCGGCGAGGGCAGTCTGGAGACATGGCATATGTCGACGGCCCGGCTCCGATCGCACTGGCTCATCGAGGCGGGGGGCTGCTCGCACCCGAGAACACGATGCTCGCTTTTGCCACCTCGGTGGCTCTGGGATACCGGTACCTCGAGACCGACGTGCGAGCCACAGCCGACGGCGAGCTGGTCTGCTTTCACGACCGCACGCTCGACCGGGCGACCGACGGCACAGGCCCGATCGGCGACCGCACCCTCGCGCAGCTGCGCACAGTGAGCGTCGACGGCGAGCCGATCGCCACGCTCGAAGAGGCGCTGCACGAATTCGACCAAGCCTGCTTCTCGGTCGACCTCAAGTGCCGGGAGGCGCTCGCCCCGCTCATCCGCATGTTGGCCGGTCGGCCGCATTTCGCGGAGCGCGTGTGCGTCGCCGGAGCCTGGGACGGGTGGCTGCGCGAGGTGCGCGAGGCCGTGCCGGGAGTGGCCACCGCGCTGGGGTGGCGGGCGCTGACCAGCCTCGTGACCGCCTCCCACGTCGGTGCCGCGGTCCCGTGGTGGGTGCGCGGGGCCCCGTTCGCGCACGTGCCGGTGCGGCTCGGCGGCATCGCGGTGCTCTCGCCCAGGCTGGTCGAGATCGCGCACGAACTCGGCATCCGGGTGGTCACGTGGACGGTCGACGAGGCCGACGAGATCCGTCGCGTCCTGGCCGCCGGGGTCGACGCGGTGGTCACCGACCGCCCCGACATCCTGCGTGAAGTACTCATCAGCACAGGAGACTGGCCCGCGATGCGCGTCAACGACGTGCTGCAATGACGTCAGGACGGCTTGCAATCGAGGGAGGATCGATGGGTCAGCACGGCACCAACGCGTCACCGGTGAAGATCGGTGTACTCACCAGCGGCGGAGACGCACAAGGCATGAACGCCGCCGTGCGGGCCGTGGTGCGCACCGCGATCCACTCCGGTGCCGAGGTGTACGCGATCTGGGAGGGGTACCAGGGCGCCGTCGACGGCATCATCAAGCCGATGGGCTGGGACGACGTGGGCGGCATCATCCACCGCGGCGGCACGATCATCGGCACCGCCCGCTCGATGGAATTCCGCGAGCGCGACGGCATGCGCCGGGCGGCACGCAACCTGCTCGCGCACGGCATCGACCGGCTCGTCTCCATCGGTGGCGACGGAAGCCTTTCGGGTACGTACGAATTCAGGCGTCAGTGGCCGAGCCTGCTCGAAGAACTCGTCGAGCGCGGCGAGATCACTCGCGAGACCGCCGACGCGCACCCCGCGCTCATGATCGCCGGCCTGGTCGGCTCGATCGACAACGACATGGTCGGCACCGACATGACGATCGGCGCCGACTCCGCGCTGCACCGGATTCTCGAGGCCGTCGACGCCCTCTCCAGCACGGCCGCCAGTCACCAGCGCACGTTCGTCGTCGAGGTGATGGGCCGGCACTGCGGCTACCTGCCGCTGTTCGCCGCCATCGGCGGTGGCTGTGACTACGTGTTCATCCCCGAGAACCCGCCCGAGCCGGGCTGGGAGAGCGACCTGTGCGCCAAGTTGCGCGACGGCCGCGCGGCCGGCCGACGCGACAGCCTCGTGCTCGTGGCCGAGGGGGCCGCGGACCGCGCCGGAAACCCGATCACCACCGCGACGGTGCGCGAAGCCATCAAGGCGGGTACGGGCGAGGACGCACGCATCACGATCCTCGGCCACGTGCAGCGGGGCGGAACCCCGAGCGCCTACGACCGCTGGATGAGCACCCTGCTGGGCTACGCGGCCGTGCAGGAGGTGCTGGAGGCGACCCCGGCCTCACCGGCCCACATCCTCGGGGTGCGCCGCAACCGCATCGCACGCGTCGACCTCGTCGAGGCCGTGGCCGCGACCCGCGCGGTCGCCTCCAAGGTCGACTCCGGTGATTACGACGGGGCGATGCGCGCCCGCGGCAACAGCTTCACCGATGCCGTCATGCTCTACCGCCGTCTCTCGCGCCCCGAAGAGGGGCCGCGCGAAGACCGCCCCGGCTACGGCAAGCGCCTGGCGGTACTGCACGTGGGCGGACTTGCCCCCGGCATGAACACAGCCGCGCGGGCGGCCGTTCGGCTCGGCATGCAGCAGGGGCTGACCGTTCTGGGCGCCATCGGCGGTGTGCCCGGCCTCATCGACGGCGACCTGCGCGAACTCTCCTGGGGAGACGTCGACGCGTGGGTCGGCCTCGGCGGCGCCGAACTGGGCGTGCGCCGCAACGTGCCCGAGCTCGAGCACCTTTACACGATCTCCCGCACCATCGAGAAGCACGAGATCGACGCCGTCATGTTCATCGGCGGCTACAACTCGTACGCCGCCGCGCACCTCATGGTCAGTGAGCGCGACCGCTACCCGGCGCTGAACATCCCGATCATGTGCGTGCCGACCAGCATCGACAACAACCTGCCGTTCTCCGAGCTGTCGATCGGCGCCGACTCCGCCCTCAACAACGCCGTTTGGGCACTCGACGGCATCAAGCAGTCCGCCAGTGCGAGCACCCGGTGTTTCGTCGCGGAGTCGATGGGCCGCAAGTGCGGCTACCTCACCCTCATGTCGGGGCTGGCGGTGGGAGCCGAGCGCGTCTACCTGCACGAAGAGGGCATCACGATGGAGCGGCTCGCCGACGACGTCGAGCACATGCGCGCCGCCTTCGACGCGGGCAAGCGGCTCTACCTCACGATCCGCAACGAGAAGGCCAACGAGCACTACACGACCGACTTCATCGGCCGGCTCTTCGAGGAGGAGGGCCACGGTCGCTTCGACGTGCGCACCGCCGTGCTCGGGCACCTGCAGCAAGGCGGCAACCCGTCGGCGTTCGACCGCATCCTCGCCGCGCGCCTCGTCGACAGCGCGATCCGTGACGTCGTGGCGCAACTGTCGGAGGGCCGGGCCGAAGGGCACTGCGTCGGGCTGGTCGAGGGCGACGTGACGATCTCGCGCATCGACCGGATCCAGGAGGTGCTCGACACCGAGAACCGTCGCCCCCGCGAGCAGTGGTGGATGGGGCTGCGCCCGGTGATCCGCGCCGTCGCCGACCCCGACACCCGCGTCGAGGGCGAGCACATCCCGGTTCTGCGCGAGCAGCACGTGCCGGTGTGAGCACCCGGGTGAGAACTGCGTAGGCGCCATCCCCCTACGGCGGTGCTCGTATCGGTGAGGATTGAGTATGAAACTCTCCGGAATCAGCACCGCAGTCACCGGCGGGGCCTCTGGCCTCGGCCTGGCCACCGTCAAGCGTCTCGCTGCCGCGGGGGCGAAGGTCACGATCATCGACCTGCCCAAGTCGCCTGGCGCACAGGTTGCCTCCGAGATCGACGGCGACGTCGTCTTCGCGCCTGCCGACGTCACCGACCGCGACTCGTTCGACGAAGCCCTCGGCGTGGCCGACGAGCGCGGCGGCCTACGCGCCCTCGTGCACTGCGCCGGCGCCGACCGGCCCATGCGCGTGGTCGACCGCGACGGCAATGCGGGCTCGGTCGAGGCGTTCGAGTTCGTCATTCGCCTCAACCTCGTCGGCTCGTTCAACGCGATGGCCCTCGGCGCCGCGCGTATGGCCAAGCACGAGCCAGTCGACGGCGAGCGCGGCGTCGTCATCATGACCGCCTCCGTCGCGGCCTTCGAAGGGCAGATCGGGCAGATCAACTACGCGGCCAGCAAGGGCGGCGTCGTCGGCATGACGATCTGCGGCGCCCGCGACCTGGCCAGCAAACTCATCCGCGTCAACACGATCGCCCCCGGCATCATGGCGACGCCACTGCTCCTGCAGATGCGCCAAGACATCCAAGACAGCCTCGCGGCCTCCGTGCCCAACCCGGCCCGCCTCGGAGACCCCGACGAGTACGGATTCCTCGCGAGCCACATCATCGAGAACGGCTACATCAACGGCGAGACGCTGCGCCTCGACGGCGCCATCCGCATGGCCCCCCGCTGATCCGTCAACGCCCGTAACGCGAACGATCCGCCTCCCGAGAGCTCCGGGAGGCGGATCGTTTGTGTAACGCGGCAGGCGACCTCAGTGGTCGAGGGCCTCGGTGGCGGCACCGGCGCCGGTGAGCGAGCGCACCTCCATCTCCGCCTGCTTCTCGGCGAAGTGCTCCTTGCTCGTGACCGAGCCGAGCCAGCCGAGGAAGAAGCCGAGCGGAATCGAGATGATGCCCGGGTTCTCCAGCGGGAACCACGAGAAGTCGATGTTCGGGTTCGTGATCATCGAGGTCGACAGGCCGGTGACCGGGTTGGCCGGCTTACCGGAGACGACCGGGCTGAAGATGATGAGGAACAGCGCCGAGCCGAGACCGCCGTAGATGCTCCACAGCGCGCCGCGGGTGTTGAACCGCTTCCAGAACAGCGAGTACAGGATCGTCGGCAGGTTCGCGCTGGCCGCGACGGCGAACGCGAGGGCCACGAGGAACGCGATGTTCTGGCCGTAGGCGAGGATGCCGCCGAGAATCGCGATGACGCCACCGCCGAGGGCGGCGTAGCGGGCGACCTTCACCTCCTGCTCCTGGGTGGACTTGCCGTCCTTGAGGACCTGGTTGTAGAGGTCGTGCGCGAACGTGGCGCTCGTGGTGATCGTCAGACCGGCGACGACCGCGAGGATGGTCGCGAACGCGATACCGGAGATGATCGCGAGCAGTACGGAACCGCCGAGCTCGTAGGCGAGCAGCGGTGCTGCGGAGTTCACTCCACCGGCGGCCTTCTGGATGCGCTCGGGGCCGACGAGGGCCGCGGCGCCGTAGCCGACGACCAGGGTGAGCAGGTAGAAGCCACCGATGAGCCAGATGGCCCACTCGACCGACTTACGGGCCTGCTTGCTGGTGGGCACCGTGTAGAAGCGGATGAGCACGTGGGGCAGGCCGGCGGTGCCGAGCACCAGCGCCATCGACAGCGACACGAAGTCGAGCTTGCTCAGGTCGGAGACGCCGTACTTCAGGCCCGGGTCGAGCAGGGCCTGGCCGTGGCCGGAGCCGTCGACCGCGGCCTGCAGCAGGCCGGAGAAGTTGAAGCCGTACTTGGCCAGCACCCAGACCGTGATGATGAACGTCGCACCGATGAGCAGGATCGCCTTGATGATCTGCACCCAGGTGGTGCCCTTCATGCCGCCGATCATGACGTAACCGATCATGACCGCACCGACGATCGCGATGACGACGTTGATGGCGGCGCGGGAGTTCAGGCCGAGCAACAGCGACACGAGGCCACCGGCACCGGCCATCTGGGCGAGCAGGTAGAAGAACGAGACGGCCAGCGAGCTCGTCGCAGCGGCGACGCGAATCGGCTTCTGGCGCAGGCGGAACGAGAGAACGTCGGCCATCGTGAAGCGGCCGGTGTTTCGCATCAGCTCTGCCACGAGGAGCAGGGCGACGAGCCAGGCGACGAGGAAGCCGATGGAGTAGAGGAAGCCGTCGTAGCCCTGAATCGCGATGGCGCCCGCGATTCCCAGGAATGAGGCGGCCGAAAGGTAGTCACCGGCGATCGCGATGCCGTTCTGCTTACCCGAGAATGCGGCTCCGCCCGTGTAATATTCGGCGGCCGACTTCTTGCCCGAGGCGACCTTGATGACGACGGTCAACGTGACGATCACGAAGGCGGCGAAGATGCTGATATTCATGATCGGGTTACCGACCTGCTCCGCGGCAGCCGCTGCCGCGAGTGTGCTTGCGTTCGAGATCATGCCTTCTCACCTCCGGTCATGTCGTCACGGATACGGTCTGCGGCCGGGTCGAATACGCGGTCGGCCCAGCGCACGTACATGATCGTGATGGTGAAGGTGGTCACGAACTGAAGCAGGCCGAAGATGAGGCCCACGTTGATGTTGCCGGCGACCCGGATCGACATGAACTCCGGAAAGTACGCCGCGAGGATCACGTAGAGGAAGTACCAGACCAGGAAGAAGATGGTGCACGGGAAGACGAAGGCGCGAAACTTGCGCCGCAGCTCCTGAAACTCGGGGCTGGCCTGCACCTGCTGATACGGCGTCTGCACTTGGGTTGTCGGCGGGTCGTGGTCGTGTGTCGCCACAGATGCTCCTCGTCGAGGGATAAGGGGGCTGGGGAGCGACGCTACTGCGCGGTTACTCCCAGGGGCACTTCATTGTGCGTTACCGCGGGGCGGAATCGGAAGATTTCGAAGTGTCGATTTGGTATATAACGAAGCCCGGTGCGAAATAGCACCGGGCCTCGTTATGGAACGACGTTATTGTTCGGCATCCCGCGTAATACCGTGCGGGATATCAATCACGTCTCGTGATGATTACTTACGCATATTCTTGGAGATGAAGTCCATCACCGACGAATCTGCCAGGGTCGTGACATCGCCGACCTCGCGGTTCTCCGCGACATCGCGCAGAAGGCGACGCATGATCTTGCCCGAGCGGGTCTTCGGAAGCTCGGAGACGATCATGATCGACTTCGGCTTGGCGATCGGACCGATCTGGCTGCCCACGTGGTTACGCAGCTCCTGAACCAGGGCGTCTTCGTCGACGTCCTTCTCGTGGCTGGCACCCTCTCGCAGGATGACGAACGCGCACACGGCCTGGCCGGTGGTCTCGTCGGTGGCGCCGACGACCGCGGCCTCGGCCACGGAGTCGTGCGAGACGAGCGCCGACTCGATCTCGGAGGTCGACAGCCGGTGGCCCGAGACGTTCATGACGTCGTCGACGCGGCCGAGGATCCAGATGTTGCCGTCTTCGTCCTTCTTCGCGCCGTCACCGGCGAAGTACATGCCTTCGAAGCGCGCCCAGTACGTGTCGACGTAGCGCTGGTCGTCGCCCCAGATGCCGCGCAGCATCGCCGGCCACGGCTTCGTGAGCACGAGGAAGCCCTGCTGGCCGTCGGGCACAGGCTCCGCCATGTCGTCGAGGATCTCGGCGCTGATGCCGGGGATGGCGTGCTGAGCCGAGCCGGGGCACAGGTTCGTGACACCGGGCAGCGGAGAGATCATGATCGCGCCCGTCTCGGTCTGCCACCACGTGTCGACGATCGGGGCCGTGCCCGCGCCGATGTTGTCGCGGTACCAGCGCCACGCCTCCGGGTTGATCGGCTCGCCGACGCTGCCGAGGATGCGGATGCTGCTCAGGTCGAACTTGGCGGGGATCTCGTGGCCCCACTTCATGAACGTGCGGATCGCAGTGGGGGCGGTGTACAGGATCGTCACCTTGTACTGCTGCACGATCTCCCACCAGCGGCCCTGGTGCGGGCTGTCGGGGGTGCCTTCGTAGACCACCTGGGTGGCGCCGTTCGCGAGCGGGCCGTACGTGAGGTACGAGTGGCCGGTGACCCAGCCGATGTCGGCGGTGCACCAGTACACGTCGGACTCGGGGTGTACGTCGTGCACGACGTGGTTCGTGTACGCGGTCTGCACGAGGTAGCCGCCGGTGGTGTGCAGGATGCCCTTCGGCTTACCCGTGGTGCCCGAGGTGTACAGGATGAACAGCGGGTGCTCGGCGTCGACCCAGACCGGCTCGTGGTCGGCGGAGGCGTTGGCCACCGTCTCGTGCCACCAGACGTCGCGACCCTCCTGCATCGTCACATCGCTGTCGCAGCGGTTGACGACCAGCACCTTCTCGATGGTGGTCTCGCCGCTGATCGCCTCGTCGACGGCGGGCTTGAGTGCGCTGGGCTTGCCGCGGCGGTAGCCGGCGTCGGAGGTGATGACGACCTTGGCCTTGGCGTCGGAGATGCGCGAGCGCAGAGCGTCGGCCGAGAAGCCGCCGAACACGACCGTGTGGGGGGCGCCGAGGCGAGCGCAGGCCAGCATCGAGATGACGGCCTCGGGGATCATCGGCAGGTAGATCGCGACGACGTCACCCTTGCCGACGCCCATCTCGGCCAGCGCGTTGGCGGCCCTGCTGACCTCGTCTTTGAGCTGCGCGTACGTGATGTCGCGGGTGTCACCGGGCTCGCCGACGAAGTGGATGGCCACCCGGTCGCCGTTGCCGGCTTCGACGTGACGGTCGACGCAGTTGTAGGCCACGTTCAGCTCGCCGTCGGCGAACCACTTGGCGAACGGGGCGTTCGACCAGTCCAGGGTCTGGGTGAAGTCCTTCTGCCAGGTCACGTAGCGTCGTGCCTGGTCGGCCCAGAAGCCTTCGAAATCGTCCTGGGCCTGCTGGTACAGCTCGGCTTTGCCGTTGGCGTTCTGGGCGACCGAGGTCGGGGGAGGGAACTCGGCGGTGCCGGAAACGTCGGAAAGTGCCACGCGGGTCTCCTGTGTGCGTGTCGGAACGGTGTGATGCCACAGACGGGTCGAGATGAAGTCGATCGTCGCCGAACGCAGTTACCGGCATGGCGGATACCGGCATGGACGTCGTCGGCGCATGTTCCGGCAGGATAGCTCGGCGCGAGGCCGCGATAGGGTGCTGACGTGCCCCCTATCTCCGAGATGATCAACGACGTCGCCTCGTGGAGTGAGCTGGGTGAACCCCTGGAGAAAGCCCGTGATGCGTGTACTCGCCTGCGGTTTCACGAGGGGTTACGCCGCCGCATCCCCGAGGCCGCGGCCGAGTCGCGCGTGCGAGGGGCACATGCCTCAGCGGCTCTCGACGGCGCGCGTGGCGACCTCGACTACTTCCGTAATCTCGCGCGTGGCGCCGCGACGTGGCCGGCGACCACCGACCCCGCGGTACACGCGATGCGCGGAGCCGTTCTCGCCACGTTCGAGGCCGAGCATGCGGCCAAGATCGCGGCCTCCGCTCCGATGCAGGCCCTCGCCCGGCTGCATGTGGCGGCCGCCTCGCCGATGCTGCCGCCCGAGCAGGTGGGGCGTCCGCGGATGGCGGGGGAGTCGTGCGGCGAGCTGACCGACATCGGGCCCGCGCCTGAGGCGGCGCTCGTGCCGGAGGCGATGCGCGGCATCGTCGGTGCCATGAAGATCGAGCACGCGCCTGCGCTCGTCGTGGCCGCTCTCGTGCACGGCGAGATTCTGCGGGTGCGCCCGTTCGTTCGCGGCAACTCCCTCGTCGCCCGCGCACTGGAGCGGGCGCTGATCATCTCCCGGGGGCTCGACCCGACCGCCGTGTGCGTTCCGGAGGTCGGGCACCACCGTGCCGGAGCCACCGCCTATCTGGGTGCGGCGACCGCCTATGCGCAGGGCAGTCGCGAGGGTATCGCGATCTGGGTGGAGCATTGCGCCGGGGCTGTCGTCGCGGCCGCGGCCGAGGGGGAGGCCATCGCCGACGCCGTTCGAGCAGGCAAACTCCCCGACCGCGAGAGGTGAGATAGAAGACTTCTTCGGGGTCTTCACAAAGCGCGTTCTCCGGGTCATCATGGGAGATACGGACAGCGAGTTCCGGGATTCCCGAACACGTGACCCCCTTGTTCGGGCTGCCCGCCCGTGCCGCGAATCGCGACACAACAGGCGGTCGCCCAAGGTAAACCGGCCAACGGTGCTGGGGGTCTACTGCTCAAGGTTTCCTGTGGCTAGTTGTCGACCGTGAAAGTCTCGGATACCCACGCGGTACCTGTCCTGCACGGACCAGCCGGGCGAGGAGTTGTTCAGCCCACCGGCCGATTGCGCGCTTGATCATTCGAGGCAGTCACGATCCGAGGGCACCCGCACGGGTGCCCTCGCCGTGTGTGTACCCGCCTCCGTATTACTTCTCTCCGTAACTGGTCGGTGTTACGCATCGTTTCGGCAAACTTTGCGCAAAGATCTCGGGCGGTGGGCCACGGAGGCGGCCATAGATGCCGCTCGAACGCTCAGGACCGCGACTCTGTGTCACGGGGATTTCCCGGTAAGTGTGCTGGTCGCAGGGCCGTTCTCGGGTGTGGGGCTGGGCCCAAGCAGCCCGAGTCAGAGGCTCATTCGGGGGCGTTACAGGTTCCGGCACATCGATTCTCGCAACGTTGCGAAAGTCGCCCTGCGCAGACAAAATAGAGCCAGCGCTCCCTTCGGGTCGTAGCGCGGCGCACCGGCTCCTCCCCCCCGGGGCTTGGCGCGTTATTGGTGGTCCCCCGCTGTCCCCCCAGCGGGGGCCACCCTTTTTTCTGGGTCTTTTCGGTTCATCGGCTCTTTCCACAACCCCGCACCGGGGTGTGCTCTGTCCACAGGCGACCGCCGTCGCTGCCTCGCCGGGGCCGGGACTGACCGAACCTGACCCCATGAATCGTGCACACACCATCGCGTTCGTCGGCGCATCGGGAGGGGCGGGCGTCTCGTGCCTGCTGGCCGCCACCGCACTGCGCCTTGCCGAGTCGGGGCTGCGGGTCGCCTGCCTCGACCGAGATCCGTGCGGAGGAGGCCTCGACGTGGTCTTCGGCCTCGACCATGTTCGGGGCGTGCGCTGGCCGGAGGTGGCCGGGGCTCGCGGCGAACTCGACCCTGCCACCCTGCTCGCAGAGTTGCCGCACGACCGGGGCATCTGGGTTCTCTCACACGGCCGCGACAGCCTCGTTGTCGTCTCCCCGGAGGCGGACGCCACGGTGCTGGCCGCGCTTGCAGGCGGAGTCGACGTGGTGCTGATCGATGCGGGCCGACCGACTCCAGTCACTCAGGCTCAGCAGCGAGGCGTTGCCGTCGTGGGGCTCGGGGGCACAGGGCCCGTGGATCTGCCGTGCGTCGCCGGAGCGGACGACGTAGTGCTGGTCGTCGATGCGAGTCCGCAATCGCTCGCCGCCGCATCCGCCATCGCCCAGGTCGCTTCGGGTGCTGACACGGCTGCGACCTGGTGGCTGGCGCAACGGGTCTCGCGCTCGTCGGCGCATCTGCCGGAGACCGTGTCGGCGGCGCTCGAGCTACCCCTCGCGGCCGTGGTGGCCCACGATTCCAAGTGCGCGGGGGCGCTGCTCGACGGTGTCGTGCCCGGCCGTCGCGGACCGCTCGCCAAGGCTGCGGCGCAGATTGTGCAGGCACTATCGCAGCAGGCGCAGCAACCGCATCAGCGGCGACAACCATCCCATCAGTCTCGCGCACGTCACGTGCTTGCGTCCCGGAGGGCGGCGTGAGCACGGGTGAGGCCTTGGTGCCGACGCAGGTGTGGGAGCACATCCGGGCCGGACGGGCCCCGACGAGCGATCGGGTCGATCAGGTCGCCTCACGGGAGGCGAGACTGCTCGGCTCCGGAGGTGTCGACGTCGCGCGGGCATCACTGCGGGCAGCGACTTTGGGGCTCGGTCCGCTCGACGATGTCGTCGCGCTGCCGCAGGTCACCGATGTGCTCGTCAACGGTACCGACGGGGTCTGGATCGATAGAGGCAACGGGCTCGAACTCGTCTCCGTGGAGATGGGCGACGCGGCGAACGTGCGTCGGCTCGCCGTACGGCTGGCCGGGCTGGCCGACCGTCGGTTGGATGAGGCGAGCCCCTATGTCGATGGCTTGCTCCCTGGCGGGATCCGCCTGCACGCAGTGCTGCCGCCCCTCGTGGACCAAGCTGCGCACATCAGCCTGCGTGTGCCCCGCAGCGATGTCGTGTCGTTGGATCGGCTCGTCGAATTGGGGTCGCTGCCCGAGTCGTGGCTCCCGGTGATGCAAGCCGTTATTTCCCAACGACTTTCGTTTGTGATCTCTGGAGGGACCGGCACCGGAAAAACCACCTTGTTGGCGGGGTTGCTGGCACTCGTCTCCGAGGACGAACGGATTCTCGTGGTCGAGGACGTTCGCGAACTCGCCGTGCGCCACCCCCACGTGGTGCGCCTGCAGGCGAGGCCGGCCAACGTCGAAGGAGCAGGTGCCGTCGACCTCGTGGCGCTGGTGCGGCAGAGCCTTCGCATGCGCCCCGACCGCCTGGTCGTGGGGGAGGTGCGCGGCGCGGAGGTGCGCGAGATGCTCACGGCGCTCAACACCGGTCACGAGGGCGGGTGCGGCACGATCCACGCCAACAGCGACCGTGACGTGGTGGCGCGATTCGAGGCCCTCGGCGCTCTCGCCGGCATGAGTCCCGTCGCAGTGCGCTCGCAGCTCGGCAGCGCGATCAGTGTGGTCGTACATCTGCGACGGACCAGGTCACAGCGGTGCGTCGCGAGCATCGGGGTGTTGGAGGCGAGCGCCGACGGATTGGTGGTGCAGACCGCGCTCCGCAACGACTCCGGCCCTCGTGGGGACGCTGCGACGGGGGCGTTCGGCGCCTCGCCGGTTCCTGTCGGGGCGCAGGAGCCGGGCTGGTCGCGGCTCCGGGAACTGCTCGGCCTCAACACGCGCCCCGCCCCGCGGCGGGCCAGGTCCGCGTGAGCGCCGACGTGTCCGGGGGAGCGGCGATGCTGCCGGTGCTGCTGGTCGTGGCGGCGTTTCTCGTGTGGCCGCGGCGGCAAGGAGGGCGGGCGGCGCTGGTACTGGCAACGCCCAGGGTCCGGCCGACAGGTGCCGCCGAACTACTTGCGTCTGACCCAGTGGAGTTGGCGCGGAGATTCGTCCGACGCCGCCGCGGCGACGATGTCGACACACAGCTTCTACCTGTTGTCGAAGCGTTGGCCGGAGCCCTGCGGGCCGGCCTTCCACCCGGTCAGGCGCTCGCGCTCGCGGCGATCGACGTGTCGGGGCCGTTCGCCGAGGTCCTTCGCGGAGTGGAGCGTAGGGCACGCCTCGGTGAGGGCCTCGCGGTCGGGTGGGCGCAGGCCGCCGAGCGGCTGGACAACGACGAACTGCGCGTACTGGCCAGGGCGTGGTCGTTGAGCGAAGAGACGGGTACGCCATTGGCCGATGCCGCTGTGACCACGGCGGCCGTATTGAGGGAGGAACGCGAACAGCGCGGACGTACCCGCAGCGCAGTGGCCGGGGCACGCACGACGATGACGATTCTCACCCTCCTGCCGCTCGGCGGGCCGGTGCTCGCCGCGTTCATGGGGCTCGACATGCGCCGCGTGTACGCGGAATCACCGGTCGTCTGGGCCGCGCTGGGCGCGGGGATCGTGCTGGTGCTGGTGGGCCGGTGGTGGGTCGCCCGCCTCGTCTCGCACACCCTCGCCGGGCCGGTGCTGCGATGAGTGTCGTCGTCGCCGTGCTCGTCGCGCTCGCGGTGGCGTCGTGGCCCGGCCGGTCGAAGCGGCTGCGCAGCCTGGCCGCCCGAGGTGCAGCGTCGGCCGGGGGAGTGCCGCCGACCTCGGTGGCGACACTCGCCTCCACTGCCGACCTGCTCTCGATGGCCCTGCGCAGCGGATGCGGGGTGATCGAGGCGCTCGAGGCGGTCGGAGAGCGACAACCGGATGCCGCCGGTGCTCACCTGCGTAGCGTCGCCTCGGCCTTGCGGTGGGGCGTGCCCGACGACGAGGCTTGGCATTCGGTACCCGACGCGTGGGCGCCGGTCGCCCGAGCGCTCACGCTCGCGAACCGGGCGGGTGTACCGCCCGCCGACCTCATCGCGCGCGCCGCCGATGACCTCCGGGCCGCCGAACGGGCCCGGCTCGAGATGGCGACTGCGCAGCTCGGCGTGCGGGTGGTGCTGCCGCTCGGACTCGCCTTCTTGCCCGCTTTCGTGTTGACGACGGTCGTGCCTGTCGTCGTCGCACTGCTGGGTGACGTTCTCGCTTAATCCACAACCCCGCACCGAGGGTGTCGTCATCCACAGGGGCGTCGTCGCGCGCCGACGCGATCGTAGAAATCGCCGCAAGATGACTTCACCGGCGACGAAAGCGCTGGTCATCCCACAAGAAATCAGGAGACAACCATGTCTGTCCGAGCTGTTTCCCGCCGCGCCACCCTGGGCCAACGCGTCGCGGTCCGCATGCAACTGCTGGGCGCCCGCCTGCGCGATCGCGCCGACGACGGCATGACCACGGCGGAGTACGCCGTGGGCACGCTCGCCGCCGTGGCCTTCGCCGGGCTGCTGTTCGCACTCATGAGTTCGGGCGAAGTCAAGGGAATGCTCATGTCCCTCGTCAGCGCCGCCCTCAAGATGCCGAAGGCCTGAGCACGGTGTTCACCGCCCGAGCCGACCGCGGCGGCGCGAGGACTCGCCGTGACTCCGGTTTCGTCACCGCCGAGCTGGCCGTTGCGCTGCCTGCGGTGGTGCTCGTCCTCGTGTTCGCCGTGGCCGTGCTCGGGCTGGTGCTCGACCAGATCCGCTGCGTCGACGCCGCGCGTTTGGCCGCACGTGCTGTGGCCAGGGGCGATACGACCTCCGCGGTGGTCACACTCGCACGAGAGGCGGCTCCCGAGGGGGCGCGCGTCGACGTGAAGAAGGGGCCTCCGGTTCGGGTGGAGGTCGTCGCGCCGCCGCGCAAACCGTGGCTGCCCGACGCGGTCCGCGCACGCGCTGTGGCGACGGCACCCTCGGAGAGCACGACGTGATCGCCGACGATGACAGGGAGCGCGGCTCGGGCACCGTCATCGCAGTGGGCGTCATCGGGCTCATCGCCTCGTTGATCGTCGTCGTGGCGCTGGTCGGTGCTGCCGTTCTCGCAGCTCACCGCGCGCGTGCCGCCGCCGATCTGGCGGCGATCGGTGCCGCCAGAACCGTGCTGCTCGGGGGCGATCAGGGACGCGCCTGCCGAGAAGCTGTCTCACTGGTGAAGGCGAACAACGCCGCCATGGACTCGTGCTCGGTACACGGCAGCGACGTGACGGTGGCGGCATCGGTGCCACTCCCGCGTGCTCTCGACGCCCTCGGTTTCGACCGCGCCAAGGGCGTGGCGAAAGCGGGGCCTGAGTGAGGCGCGGACGAGTGCACGCCCGCTCACGCCTGCGCGCCGCCGGCGAGGAGGGCGGCCACGGTGAGGCGGAGCAGGGCTAGAGCCCCCGCCTTGTCGAGGGGTTCGTTGCCGTTGCCGCACTTCGGCGACTGCACGCATGCGGGGCATCCCGTCTCGCAGGGGCAGCCGGCGATGGCCTCGGCGGTTCCGTCGAGCCACTCGGCGGCAGCCAGAAAGCCGCGTTCTGCGAACCCGGCGCCGCCCTGTGTGCCGTCGTAGATCATGATCGTCGGCAGCCCGGTGTCCGGGTGACAGGCTGTCGAGACGCCTCCGATATCCCACCGATCGACGGCTGTGACCAGGGGCATCATGCCGATGGCCGCGTGCTCGGCTGCATGCGCGGAGCCGGGTATCGCCGCCGGTGCGATGCCGGCGGCAGAGAGGGCGTCGGGTTCGAGGGTCCACCACACGGCCTTCGTCGCGAGCCGCCGTTCGGGCAGGTCGAGCGGGTGATGGCCGATGATCGACCCGTCGGGCAGGCGCCGTTCGAACGACACCACCTGTGAGCGCACGAGTACGTCGCCGAAGAACAGCGTCACGCCACCGGAGCATTCGTGGCGTCGGCGCACGGCCACGATGTCGAAGGCGCTGAGCGACTGGGCCACGGTCGACCAGCCGGGGTCGCCCGCGGTGACGGTGGCGGTACCGGTATCGAGATCGAGGGCCGTGACCACGTACGTATCGCCTTGGTGCAGGTGTACCGCTCCGGCGTGTACCGCGGAGTGGGCTCGTGCCTCGTCGACCGTGCCGATCACCCGACCGGTCTCGCGTTCGACGATGCGGGTCTGCTCGCCGGCACCGCGCAGCGAGATCGAGTCGGCAGGGCGTTCGCTGCGGGTCCAGTACCAGCCGTCGCGACGGCGGCGCAGGAGTCCGGCCGACGCCAGTTGCTCTGCCAGCGCCACGGTCGACGGCCCGAACCACTCGACATCGGCGGGCCGCAGCGGCAGTTCGTGGGCCGCGGCGGCGAGATGAGGCCCGAGCACGTGCGGGTTCGCGGGGTCGACGATCACCGGTTCGACGCCGCTGTCGAACACGGCCTCCGGGTGGTGCACGAGGTACATGTCGAGGGGATCGTCGGAGGCGAGCAGCACCGTGAGCGACTCCTGCCCGCTTCGACCGGCCCGGCCCGCCCGCTGCCACAGGGCTGCCCGCGTGCCCGGCCACCCTGCGAGGACGACCGCGTCGAGGCCGCTGATGTCGATGCCGAGTTCGAGCGCGCTGGTGGCCGCGACACCGAGCAGCGACCCGTCGCGCAGCTGTGCTTCGAGTCGTCGGCGGTCTTCCGGCAGGTACCCGCCGCGATAGGCGGCAACGCGGTGGGTGAGCTCCCGGTCGGATTCGGTGTGCACGCCGTGCTCGTCGCGCCCCTCGTGCTCGCCGTGATCGCTGAGCTCGCTCACGGCCCGCGCCGCGACGACCTCGCTGCCGGCGCGAGAGCCAGCGAACACGATCGTGCCCGCTCCGCTGCGCGTGAGTCGGGCGAGCATGCGACCGGCCGTGGTGAGGGTGCCGGCGGGAGGAAGGGGTGTCGCCAGTGCGAACGTGGCTGCAGCCCGGGGCGAGCCGTCGTCGGACACCTCGGTGACGGTCTCACCCAGAAGCGTGCTCGCGTGACCAGCGGCGTCGGAGACGGTGGCGGAGGCGAAGACGAACACCGGCGATGCTCCGTGGTGGGCGGCCACCCGCCTCAGGCGCCGCAGCACGGCAGACGTGTGCGCCCCGAAGACGCCCTTGTACGTGTGGCTCTCGTCGACGACCACGTACCGCAGTCCGCGCCAGAACGGTGCCCATCGCGGGTGGGCGGGCAGCAGCGCTCGGTGCAGCATGTCGGGGTTGGTGAGGATGAGGTTGGCGTTGCGTCTGATCCAGGCGCGTTCGTCGCCGGGGGTGTCTCCGTCGTAGGTGGCTGCTCGCACTCCGGGCAGGTCGTACGACGTGATGCGGGCGAGCTGATCGCCCGCCAGCGCTTTGGTGGGCGCCAGGTAGATCGCCGTGGGAGGTCGTGCGACCGCCTCGGTTGCGCCGTCGACGAGGTCGGTCAGCAGCGGCAGCAGGTACCCGAGGCTCTTGCCCGAGGCGGTGCCCGTCGAGAGGGCGCAGTGCCGCCCGGCGCGCACGAGGTCGGCGGCTTCGCGCTGGTGGCTCCACAGGTTCGTGATGCCGTCGGAGCCGAGCGCGGCCACCAGAGCGGGGGCCACCCACGGCGGCATGTCGGCCGTTCGGGCGGTGCGCGCAGGCACTCGGTGAGTGCTGAGCACGCGCCCGCAGCCGCCGTCGCGGGTGAGCGCGGCGAGCAGGGCGTCAGGCCCGGGGTCGGGGCGTGGAAGTGGCATCGCCCACACCGTACGGCGAGTGCGATTGGATACGCGTCCGTTACCTAGGACACAATGGAGCGCGATTCCGACCTCAAGAGCAGTGTCGGGACGACAAGAGGACGACGAGGACGACGCGGCTTCCACGGCTTCGGTCATGACCGACCGGCTACGAGAGCCCCCTTGAAGGAGTTGACCGAAGTGGACTTGGTCATCGCGGACTACCAAGACGGCGACGTCACGGTGATCACGCTGGCGGGTGACCTCGACGTTGCTTCGGCGCCCGCGCTGCGTGCGGCTCTCGACAGGCACATCCGCAGTCACCGGTTGCGCATTTGTCTCGATCTGGAGCAGGTGACGTTCATCGACTCTGCTCCACTGGGTGTCATCGTGGGGCGAATGCGGTTGACGCGCATGTCGAATGGCTCGATGCGGATCATCTGTACGGTGCCTCGCATCATCAGGATTTTGAGCATCACGGGTCTCGATCGGATCTTTCCGGTACACCAGAGCCGCGAAGAGGCTGTGCGGCTGTGTGCTGCGGATGTGGCTGAGGCCATCGACTAGTCATCACGGTTCTGACCTGCGCATACGCGACGCGCCGAGCGTCGGGTATGCGTCGGTGAACCGGGGAATGCTCGCGGCGTGCATAAGATGAGTTATCGCCCGAAGCGCTCGACTAGAATGCTTCCAGAAGCGCCGTCGGTCTCGCCGCCGAGGCGAGGGCGCTAAGCGTGTGGTCCAGGAACGGTGCCACTGTCACGAATGCGTTGACTGGAGCTGTTTCGTGCCCAAGGTGGATCTCGCCATCGCGCATGTCTCCTCATACCTAGGCCTGGACGAGGAGCCTCTCACTATCGCCGAGCGCGATCGGCTCACCGACTGCTACCTCAACCTTGCGGCCACGCAGACGCCCGAAGAGCGTTGCGACAGCCTTGACGTGGTGATTCTGCTGAACCTGCCGATCGCCGAGTCGATCGCACGGCGCTACTCCGCGCGTGGTCTCGAACTCGAAGATCTCGTGCAGGTGGCGCACCTGGCTTTGGTGAAGGCGGCGAACGCGTACCGTCCCGGTGCTGGTCAGGGCTTTCTCGGCTACGCCGTGCCGACGATCGCCGGCGAGATCAAACGACATTTTCGTGATTCGGGCTGGTTCATCCGGCCTCCGCGCAGGTTGCAGGAGTTGTATGCGCAGGCCTCGGCGGCACGGGCGGAGATGACGCAGGCGTCGAACCGAGCCCCGACGCTCCTGGAACTCGCCGAGTACCTGGACTGCGAGGTGCGGGACCTCATCGAGGCGCAGCTCGCCCAGGGGTCGTACGCGGCTGTGTCGATCGACAGTTCGATTCAGGGCACTGATCACCTCGCATTGCGTGACACCCTGGTTGCCGACTCCGATCCGATGTCGGAGGTCGAAGACCGGGCGGTGCTCGACTCCGCGCTCGACAAGCTGAGTTCGCGCGATCGTCACATCCTCTACCTGCGGTTCGTGCTCGGCTACTCGCAGGCTCAGGTGGGTGACGAAATCGGAGCTTCGCAGATGCAAGTTTCGCGACTTCTTCGCCGAATACTCTCCGAATTGCACGATGACATCGGTGCTGATTCAGTAGCTTGACAACCCCGAACTACCGGTACCGGCGATTCGGGGGAATCGTCAAGGACCATCTCGTTACCGACCCGCTTCACCACTCGGGCGCCGACGACCTCGGCGCCGCAGGTTTCCTGGAGGATTCCACGATGTCCAACTCGTTCGCGTTCGCAAACTTTGCGCTGCAACTGTCGGCGGCGAAGGATGTCGAAGAGTCGTTGAGACTGATCCTCGACACGGTGTGCAACGCGGTGGGCGCTGAGCGCGGTGGCGTGATGATGCTGGTCAAGCGCCATGTCGAGCTGGCGATGTCGAGCGACGAGATGGCGGACAAGGCCGACCAGTTGCAACTCGAGTACGAGACGGGGCCGTGCCTGGAGGCGATCGAGGACGACTCGGTCTTCATCATCAAGGACACGCTGGCCGAGGAGCGGTGGGAGCCGTGGTGCCGCGCAGTTGCCGAGATGGGCGTGCGCAGCGTGCTGTCGATCAGGCTGGCGACCTTGGACGGAACGCTCGGTTCGCTCAACCTGTACTCCTCCGAGGTCGAGCAGTTCGGCCCAGCGCAGGCGGCTCTGGGTGCGCTGCTGGGCAGTCACGCGTCGGCTGCTCTCGCGTCGGCGAAGACCGAGGCCGGGCTGCGTGAGGCGATGCAGGGACGGCACGTGATCGGTCTGGCGCAGGGCATTCTCATGGAGCGGTTCGGCCTCGACGAAGACGCGGCTTTCGCTGTGCTGCGCCGCTATTCGCAGGACCTGAACCTCAAGTTGCGCGCCGTGGCACAAGAATTCGTCGAGACGCGGGTGCTGCCCACGATGGAGGGGCCGGGGCGTTCGCGCGGGTGACCTCGCCGGGCTGCGCTCTGCCCCTCCGGCCTACCGACGGCGGCGCTCGTGATGGACTAGGGCGCATGAGCGTGCCTCCACCCGTCGTCATCCCCGAACTCTTGGAGCGGCTGCGCGCCGACCTGGGCGATGTCGGTTTCACCGTCGAGGGCATCGAGGAGTACCTCGGCCCCGTGGCGTCGGCCGCGCTGCGCCGTGACGAGCTGCTGCCCGCCGAGCGACGCACCCGGCACGACTCGTCGCCTATAGGGGCGCTCGTGCGGTTGTTCGCGCTGGCGGTGGAGGTCGATTTCGACGTCGTCGACGCCGCGTTGCCGACGCTCGGTGGTGACGGGCTGGTCGAGCTCGGGCTGGCGGCTCGTGCGGGCGCAGCGCTTCGCGCGTGCGCCGACCTGCGCCCTTACGCCGACGAGCAGCACGCCTGGTGGGTCGCCTCCGACCTGACGCACTCTCCGGAGCGCGGGCCGCTCGAGCCGCACCACGTGGTCGGCGTCGGCGGGGCGTCGGTGACGCTGGCGCAGTGGACCCCCCGCCCCGACGTCGCATGTGCACTGGATCTCGGCACGGGCAGCGGTGTTCAGGCCCTGCACCTGGGCTCGCACGCGGACCACGTGGTCGCGACCGACGTGTCGGATCGGGCGCTGGCCTTCGCGCGCTTCAACGCCGCGCTCGCCGGTGCGGAATGGGACCTGCGCTCGGGGTCGATGTTTGAGCCGGTGGCGGGGGAGCAGTTCGACCTGGTCGTCAGCAACCCGCCGTACGTCATCACGCCGCGCGCCGCGAAGGTGCCTGTGTTCGACTACCGCGACGGCGGTGCCAGCGGCGACGGAATCGTGGAGCTGATCGTGCGGCAGGTCGCCGACCACCTCGTGCCGGGCGGTATCGCGCACTTCATCGGCAACTGGGAGATCCCGGCAGGAGTTGACTGGACGGCGCGGCTGCGGGAGTGGCTCGACGGCACCGGCCTCGACGCCTGGATCGTGCAGCGCGACGTGCAGGACCCCGCCGAATACGCGGCGACCTGGGCGCGCGACGGCGGCCACCTGCCCGGATCGTGGGTGTACGAGGAGCTGTACGCTGCCTGGCTCGACGATTTCGCGGCCCGCGGAGTCGAGGGCATCGGGTTCGGCGTCGTCACGTTGCAGAAGCCGGCCGCCGCGCGCGAGCCGTTCGTCGACCTCGTCGAAGTGACGGGCGGGGTGGCGATGCCGATGGGGCCCGCCGTTCTCGCGGGGCTACGCGAGCGCACGTGGCTGGCCGAGCACGACGAGGCCGAGCTGCTCGCCTCCCGCCTGCAGGCCGCGCCCGACGTGACGATCGAGCGGCACCACATGCCTGGCGGTGCAGACCCGGCCGCAATTGTCGTGCGGCAAGGCGGGGGCCTGCGCCGGGCCGTTCGAACCGACGCCGCGGTCGCCGCGGTGGTAGATGTAGCCGACGGTGAACTGACCATCGACCAGTCGTTGGTCGCGATCGCCTCGCTTCTCGACGAGGATCCGGAGGAGATGCGAGCCCGGTCGCTTCCGGTGATTCGCGGTCTCCTGGCCGACGGATTCGTGCGTAGGGTGTGAGGCCGGGGCGCCGATAATCTCGCTGTGCAGGTTGTTGCATCGATCAGAAGTGGGATTCTCGAATCTGCGCCTTGGGAGTTACCGTCGTGTCCCAACGTCACGCTGTAGACGGTGGCGCGCGGTTTCGGCAGGACAGGGAAGAGGATCGTGGCGGAACAGGGCAGCAAACTCGTCATCGTCGAGTCACCGGCCAAGGCGAAGACGATCGCCGGCTATCTCGGTGACGGTTTCGAGGTGGAGGCGTCGGTCGGCCATATCCGCGACCTGCCCAACCCGAGCGAGTTGCCCGCCGACCAGAAGAAGGGCCCGTTCGGCAAGTTCGCGGTGAACGTGGACGACGGGTTCGCTCCCTATTACGTGGTCGCGCCTGACAAGAAGAAGAAGGTCGCCGAGCTGCGTCGCCTGCTCAAGGACGCCGACGAGCTCTACCTCGCCACTGATGAGGACCGCGAGGGCGAGGCCATCGCCTGGCATCTGCTCGAGGTGCTCAAGCCCAAGGTTCCGGTCAAGCGCATGGTCTTTCACGAGATCACCCGCGAGGCCATCCGCAACGCCCTGGAGAACACCCGCGACCTCGACACCGACCTCGTCGATGCGCAGGAGAGCCGCCGCATTCTCGACCGTCTGTACGGCTACGAGGTGTCGCCGGTGCTGTGGCGCAAGGTGCGCCAGGGGCTGTCGGCCGGGCGGGTGCAGTCGGTGGCCACGCGGCTCGTCGTCGAGCGCGAGCGCGAGCGGATGGCGTTCGTCGTCGCCTCCTACTGGGACGCCACGGCCTCCTTCGCCACCCAGGTGGCGGCTCCCGAGCGGTTCACCGCCAAGCTGAGCGGCGTCGACGGGGCGCGGGTCGCCTCCGGCCGTGACTTCGGCGACGACGGCGTGCTCAAGGGCAAGGGTGTGCTGCACCTCGCCCAGGCCGACGCCGAGGCCATTGCGGGCGCCGTCTCCGGCGGGGTCGGCACCGTGACCTCGGTGCAGGAGAAGCCGTACACGCGGCGCCCGGCCGCGCCGTTCACGACCTCCACGCTGCAGCAGGAGGCCAGCCGCAAGCTGCGCCTCTCCAGCCGCAACGCGATGCGCGTGGCCCAGCGCCTGTACGAGAACGGCTACATCACGTACATGCGTACCGACTCGACGACCCTGTCGGAGGCGGCGCTCGCGGCGGCCCGAAGCCAGGCCCGCGACATGTACGGCGCTGACTACGTGCCCGAGAAGCCCCGCCGGTACGAGAAGAAGGTGAAGAACGCGCAGGAGGCGCACGAGGCGATCCGCCCCGCCGGTGACGTGTTCCGCACTCCGGCGCAGGTGGCGGGCGAGCTCAAGGGCGAAGACTTCGCCATGTACGAGCTCATCTGGAAGCGCACGGTGGCCTCGCAGATGGCCGACGCGCGCGGCTCCACGGCGTCGCTGCGCGTCACCGTGCCGACCGGAGGAGCGCCGGTGGCGGGCGAGGCGACCAAGGCGGCCGAGTTCTCGGCCAGCGGAACCGTCATCACGTTCCGTGGCTTCCTCGCCGCGTACGAAGAGGGCAAGGACGACGACGGCCGCGGCAACGGTAAAGACGGCGAGCGCCGCCTGCCCAAGCTCGGCGAGGGCGTCTCGCTCGACTGCACCGAGGCGGAGGCCGAGGGGCACCAGACCAACCCGCCCGCCCGCTACACCGAAGCGACGCTGGTCAAGGCGATGGAGGAGATGGGCATCGGGCGCCCGTCGACGTACGCCTCGACCGTCGCGACCATTCAGGACCGCGGCTATGTGGGCACGCGCGGCCAGGCGCTCGTGCCCACGTGGCTCGCGTTCGCGGTGACGCGCCTTCTCGAGGAGCACTTCGACCGGCTCGTCGACTACCAGTTCACGGCGCGCATGGAAGAAGACCTCGACGCCATCGCCGCTGGTAGCGAGGGTCGTGTGCCCTGGCTGACCCGGTTCTACTTCGGCGACGACGACCACAACGGACTCGCCAACCTCGTGACCAATCTCGGCGAGATCGACGCCAAGGAGATCTCGACGATCCCGCTCGGCGACGGCATGGTCGTGCGTGTCGGCAGGTACGGGCCGTATGTCGAAGAGGTGCCGGTGGAGCCGGTCGCCGCGACGCCCGCGACACAGTTGGAGCCCGGAGGCGAAGGGGCTGCGGCTGCCCCGGCAGCGAGCGAGACGAAGGCCCGACGCGCCACCATCAACGACGACATCGCACCCGACGAGATGACGGCCGCGAAGGCCCGCGAGCTGCTCGACCAGGCCGCTGACGACGGTCGCGTGCTGGGCGCAGACCCGGAGACAGGCCGCGACATCGTCGCCAAGGCCGGCCGTTTCGGACCGTACGTCACCGAGGTCATCCCCGAGCCGCCTGCCCCGGAGCCCGCCGCCGACGGCTCGCCGGCGCCCAAGCGCCGCACCAAGGCAGCGGCCGTAAAGCCGCGGACGGCCAGCCTGTTCGCCTCCATGGACCTGGCAACGGTCGACCTCGAGACCGCCCTCAGACTGCTCTCGCTGCCACGGGTGGTCGGCACGGCGGAAGACGGCGAAGAGGTCACGGCGCAGAACGGCCGCTACGGCCCGTACCTGAAGAAGGGCAAGGACTCTCGCTCGCTCACCACTGAGCAGCAGATCTTCGACATCACGCTCGACGAGGCGATGGCGATCTACGCCCAGCCCAAGCAGCGTGGACGTGCGGCCGCGAAGCCGCCGTTGGCGGAGCTGGGCGCGGATCCCGTCTCCGGCAAGCCCGTCGTGGTCAAGGACGGGCGCTTCGGGCCGTACGTCACGGACGGCGAGGTCAACGCGACCCTGCGCCGTGACGACGATCCGCTGACGATCACGCCCGAACGCGGGTTCGAGCTGCTCGCCGAGAAGCGGGCGAAGGGTCCGACGACGCGGCGCAAGGCCCCGGCCAAGAAGCCCGCGGCCAAGACCACCACCACGCGCAAGGCGGCGACCACGCGGCGCACGACGACGCGGACCAAGGCCAACCCTCAGGAGTGAGACGGCCGTTCGGGAGTTCACCACGACCTGCCTGCTCAGCGGCAACCGTGGTGAAACTCTCGGCGGACACACTCAGGGGCCACTCAGATTCGGGCCTGCCATGCCGATGTAGGGCATGGACCAGGAGATGGGCGGTAGGGGTGACCTGCGGCCCCGAAGAGGAGTTGCCCCGTGAAGATCGGCAAGAACCGCGCGAGTGCCGCCACAGCGTCTAGCGTCAACCACGACGAGGAGCTTCGGGGGTACGTCGAGGCACTCAACGTCGTCGTTCAGAGGATCGCCAAGGCCACCACGCCTGACGAGGTGTTGCAGACGGCGCTCGACGTCATCCGCGACTCGTTCTCGCTGAAGTACGGCTCGACCTGGTGGATCGACCCCAAGGACAAGGCGCTGAAGTTCCGCCAGGAGACCGGCCAGGTGAGCCGCGAATTCCGTGACGTGACGATGAGCGCCAGCTTCCCGCACGGTGTCGGCCTCGCCGGTCGCGCCTGGAAGCAGCAGGAACTGATCTTCGCTCCCGACCTCGCCGAGGTCACCGACTGTGTGCGCGCCCCTGTCGCGAGCCGCAGCGGTATCAAGTCGGCCGTTGCCTTCCCGCTCATCCGCGAGGGACAGGTCGTCGGCACGATGGACTTCATGGCCGACCCCGAGCACACGCCGGGCCCCATCCGCATCACCGTGCTGCAGTGTGTCGCCAACCTCGTGTCGCAGGCACTCGAGCGCGTGCTCGACGGCCAGCGCCGCACCGAGATGGAACACGACATGAAGGCCATCAACGAGGTCGTGCACCGCACGAGCGAGACCAAAGACGAGGCCAGCACCATCAAGGCCACCCTCGACACGGTGCGCCACGAGTTCGGCTGGGAGTACGGCTCCTACTGGGCCATCGACCCGAACGAGAACGTGCTCAAGAACGCCTACGAGTCCGGCTCTGCCGGTGAGGAGTTCCGCGAGGTCACGCGTCGTGCGACCTTCGCGAAGGGTGTCGGTGTCGCGGGCCGTACGTGGGCCAGCCGCGACCTCGTGTTCGAGCCCGACCTGGGCCTGGTCACCGACTGTGTACGCGCCCCCGCCGCCCAGCGCGCCGGCGTGAAGTCGGGTGTCTGCGTGCCGATCATCGTCGAGGGCGACGTCATCGGCACGATGGACTTCTTCACCACCAAGGAGATCGAGCTCACCAAGGACCGCGAGACGGCCCTGCGCAACACGGGCTTCCTCGTCTCCAGCACGATCGAGCGCCTGCGCGCCTCCGAGCGCACTCGCGGCGCCGGTGAAGAGTTGCTCAGCTCGATCACCGAGGTCGAGCGCAACGTGGTCGAGGCCAGCAACGTCGCCGCCGAGGCGCAGCGCCTCACCGACGAGGCCAGCCGCATCGTCGCCAACCTCAACACGAGCAGCCAGGAGATCGGCAACGTGGTCAAGACGATCACGAGCATCGCCGAGCAGACCAACCTCCTCGCCCTCAACGCGACCATCGAGGCTGCGCGTGCCGGTGAGGCGGGCAAGGGCTTCGCCGTCGTCGCGAACGAGGTCAAGGACCTCGCCCGCGAGACCGCCAACGCGACCGAAGAGGTCGACTCGAAGGTGTCGGCTATTCAGACCGACGCCCAGAGCGTCGTGCAGGCCCTCGACGAGGTGAAGTCGACCGTCGAGCGCATCAACGAGGCGCAGAACATCATCTCCGGCGTGCTCACCGAGCAGAACGCCGTGACCCGCAGCGTGCTCGGCCAGGGCTGACACGCGGCGAATCTGCTTCAACCACAACGGAGCCGGCCTCGATCTCGAGGCCGGCTCCGTTGTTTGTATCCGTACCGGACGGTTGTTCTGGATGGCTAAGTTACCCCGCCGTCGGGTCGATGAGGAGTGCGGAAGCCGAGGGGCATCACGGACATCGAGTCAACAGCCCGCGGCGCAACTGTTCTTTGACGGAGGGAAATGACATGGATGTCGCCGCACTGGCGCAAACGATCCTGAGCCAGCGGACCGCTGCGACCTACCAGGACGCTCAGGTGTCGATGCTCAAGAAGGCGATGGACACCAGCACCGCCGCTGCCTCCAAGCTGGTGGACTCGATGTCGCTGCCGCTCGCCACGGAGGGCACCCTCGGGCGCAACGTCAACACGTACGCCTGAACCGGCACCACGATCTTCGGCACCGGTCACCCGATCTCTCGGGTGGCCGGTGTTTTGTCGTCCGGGTTGCGGCGGGGCGACTCTGTCGGACCCGTGGCCTAGGCTCACAGCCATGCCAGAGGTCACCGCTTCCGCCGCGCGCGCGGGTCTGTTCGTGGCGTTCGAGGGCGGAGACGGGGCGGGCAAGTCGACCCAGCTCGAGCTGCTGGGGCAGGCCGTGGCCGCGCTGGGGCGCGAGGTCGTGGTGACGCGAGAGCCCGGCGGTACCGAGCTCGGGGCAGCCATTCGGCAGCTGTTGCTACACGGAGAGGGCGTGAGCCCGCGCGCCGAGGCACTTCTGTTCGCTGCCGACCGGGCCGAGCACGTCGCCTCCGTCATCGAGCCGGGGCTGGCGCGGGGCGCTGTGGTGATCAGCGACCGGTACGTCGATTCCACGCTGGCTTACCAGGGGGCGCGGCAAGAGCTGGCGGGTGGAGAGCTGATCGCCTTGTCGCGTTTCGCCACAGGCGGGCGCGTGCCCGACCTCACTGTGTTGCTCGACGTCTCGCCTGCGGTGGGGCGCTTGCGTCGCCAGGGTGGCGACGACCGCATCGAGGCGGAGTCCGACGCGTACCACTCGCGGGTACGCGAGGGATTTCTGGCGTTGGCCTCTGCTGAACCCGGCCGGTACCTCGTGCTCGACGCGGGCTTGCCGGTCGCGCAGATCGCCGCGTCGGTCGAGGCCCGCGTCGAGTCGCTTCTCGTCGGCACCGGCGGGGCGCCGGGTGCCTCGGGTGTCGAGGAGGCCCGCGCATGAGCGTGTGGGACGAGCTTGTCGGGCAGTCGGTGACGGTGCGGACACTGCGACAGGCGGTCGAAGACCCGTCGGCGATGACGCACGCCTGGTTGTTCACGGGCCCGCCGGGGTCGGGGCGGTCGACGGCGGCGCGGGCGTTCGCGGCGGCGCTGCAGTGCGCCGACGGAGGGTGCGGCACGTGCCCCTCGTGTCACACGGTGCTCGAGGGCACCCACTCCGACGTGCGGGTCGTTGCGACCGAGGGGTTGTCGATCCAGGTCGACGACGCTCGTGAGGTCGCGATGGCCTCGGCGCACCGCCCGCTGGTGGGCAACTGGCGCATCATCATCATCGAAGACGCCGACCGGCTCACCGAGCGGGCGGCCGATGCCCTGCTCAAGGCCATCGAAGAGCCGGGTCCTGCGACCGTGTGGATGCTGTGCGCCCCGGCGCTCGAAGACGTGATCGTCACCCTGCGCTCGCGCAGCCGGCATGTGCGCCTGCGTACGCCTCCGGTGAAGGCCGTGGCCGAACTGCTGGTGAGCCGCGACGGCGTGGATCCGGGGATGGCGGCGCACGCGGCTCGGGCCGCTCAGTCGCATATCGGGCTTGCCCGCCGGTTCGCGCGCGACGAGGGGGCCCGCATCCGGCGCCGTGACACGGTCAAGCTCGCGACCCGCATCCACTCGACGGTCGACGCGGTCGGAGCTGCGGCCGACCTCGCCTCGATTGCGGGGGAGGAGTCGTCGGCGGCCACCACCGAGCGTGACCAGGCTGAGCGGGCGAAGCTGCTGGCCACGCTGGGTGCCGATCCGGCGGCGCGCACGCAGCCTCCACACATCCGCTCGCAGCTCAGCGCGCTGGAGAAGGAGCAGAAGACCAGGGCCACGCGGTTCGCGCGGGACGTCGTAGACAGGTCGCTCGTCGATCTGCAGTCGATGTACCGCGACGCGCTGGTGGTGGCGTTCGGGGACCCGGTGGGCCTGGTGAACGAAGACATGCGGGCCGAGGCGACGGCATTGGCGCGGGTGATGGATGCCGAATGGCTGTTGGGCGCGATGGACTCGGTGACCACGGCGCGTGAACGTATCGACGCCAATGTGCCGCCCTTGCTCGCGTTGGAGGCGATGGCGGTCGAGTTGCGGGTACCTCGCATGGACTAGGCAGGTGGGGTGAAGGGGGATTCGGTAGCGTGACCAGCAGGTCGTGGCGGGAGCCACGTGGCAATCGACGGATGCGACGAACAGGAGCCAGTGACGTGACGAGCCGAGGCCGGTATCGGATGGTGGCGATCGGGGCTGCGGCTGCGCTTGCGCTGGCGGGATGTTCGACGGGGGCGCCGACTGCTGGGCAGTCGACCGGAGGGGGCACTGTCGCGCCGGCCACGGAGGCGCCGAAGCCCGACCTGCAGAAGTTCTACTCGCAGACGTTGAACTGGCAGGACTGTGGAGCGCCGGGCGAGCAGGCGCCGTCACAGTGCACGTGGGTCGAGGTGCCGATCGATTACGACAAGCCCGACAGCGGCACCACGAAGCTGTGGGTGCTCAAGGTGCAGGCGAAGGGCAGCGGCACGCCCACGGCTGCCACGCGCGGCGCGATGCTGGTCAACCCGGGTGGCCCCGGCGGATCGGCGACCCAGTACGCGCAGATGGCCGACTGGATCGTGTCGAGTCAGGTGCGCAGCAATTTCGACATCGTCGGCTTCGACCCGCGGGGCGTGGGCAAGTCCGAGCCGATCGAGTGCGTGACGCCCGAGAAGGTCGACGAGATGCTCGCGGCCGACCCCACTCCTGACGACCCTGCCGAAGTCGACGCGCTGTTCGCCTCGCAGCGCACGCTGGGTGAGGCGTGCGAGCAGAAGTACCCGCAGGTCATCGGGCACATCTCGACGGTCGAGGCCGCCAAAGACATGGACGTGGTGCGGGCGGTGCTCGGGCAACCGAAGCTGAACTACCTGGGCAAGTCGTACGGCACCTTCCTCGGCGCCACGTACGCGGGGTTGTTTCCGGAGCGGGTCGGGCGTCTCGTGCTCGACGGCGTGCTCGCCCCGGACCTGACGAACGAGCAGGTGAGCCTGGGGCAGGCGAAGGGCTTCGAGTCGGCGACGCGCGCGTGGGCGAAGTCGTGTGTCGACTCCGGTTCATGCCCCGTGGGCAACACGGTCGATGACGCGATGAAGGGGCTGGCGCAGTTCTTCAAGGATGTCGACGCGAAGCCGCTGCCGGTGACCGGTGATGTGCGGGTGAAGCAGCTCACCGAGGGGTGGGCGTCGATCGGCGTGGCGCAGGCCATGTACACGAAGGCGTACTGGGACACGCTCACTTCGGCCCTCACGGCCGCCAAGGGTGGTGACGGAACGCCGCTGTTCAGCCTGGCGGAGGAGTATGCGAGCCGCAGCGACGACGGCGAGTACGACAGCAACATCATGCAGGTGATCAGCGCGATCAACTGCCTCGACCGTGGTGCCGAGCGTCTCGACGCGAACGCGATGAACGGCGTCGTCCAGAAGTTCACGGCCGAGGCTCCGACGTGGGGCCCGATGATGGCATACAGCACGTCGGCGTGCGCGGAGTGGCCGGTAGAGGCGACGGGCAAGCCCGACAAGATCAGCGCCGACGGCTCGGGCCCGATCGTCGTGGTCGGCACGACCCGTGACCCGGCGACGCCGTACGAGTGGTCGCAGCAGCTCGCCGACCAGCTGGCGGAGGGCCACCTCATCACCTTCGACGGAGACGGCCACACGGCCTACATGTCGTCGAACCGCTGCGTCGACACCGCGGTAGACGCGTACCTGATGAACGGCACGGTCCCGGCGGAGGGCCTGAAGTGCTGACCGCGAGCTGACCTGCACGGATTGGGAGCTGAGCCTGCCAACCCGTATAGTGGTGGGGCGCACCCAGGTGCGCACGCCGCTTTAGCTCAGTCGGCCAGAGCGATTCACTCGTAATGAATAGGTCGTCGGTTCGATTCCGACAAGCGGCTCAGACAACGCCCTCCGGCAGACCGGGGGGCGTTTCTGGTGCTCAGAGTGGGTGAGGAGTCGGCCTCAGGTGGCGTTGATCCTGCCGAAATCAGCGGAGGCGAATGTAGAGAAACGCGACCCATTTGAGGGGTGTGCATCAAACTGTGCATCTAACGCTTAGCGGCGACGTGCTCGGAGTTGAGCGCGTCGCCGCTGGCGGTGCCGGATGCAGGGTGCGCATCCACTTGTGCATCTATGCGTTGTCGATGGAGCCGAATATGTCGTCCATCGCCTCGGCGCCGCGTTCCACGACCGGGCGGATCTGGTGGCGGTACACACGCTCGGTGACGGAGGTGCCCGAGTGGCCGACAAGCCGGGAGATTTCTTCGATCTGTAGGCCGTGGTCAGACAACAGCGAGACGAACGAATGCCGTAGCTCTCGGGGCGTCCACTCGGACGGCACAATGCCATCGGCGGCATTGAGCGCGACTCGGAAGTCTCGGCGTACGTTGTTCACGTCGAGCTGGCCGCCGACGCTCGTGGTGAACACATAGTCGGGGCCGTCGCGCCATTGGTCGCCTGCGGCGCGTCGCTCGGCCGCCTGTCGACGCCGTTGGAGCCGCAAGGCATCGACGCACAGGCCGGGCAGCGCCACGCTTCGGCGAGACTTACGGGTCTTGGTCTCGCCACGTCGGCGCACCGACCGCCACACCATCATGTGAGGCGGTACGCCGTTCTCCTCGGTGAGTGCGACGTGATCCCAGGTGAGCGCCCGCATTTCCTCGGTTCGTGCCCCGGTGAGCATCGACACGACGATGTACGAGTACATGCGGTGTGGCTTGGAGGCGGTGAGGATCGCGGCGGCCTGCTCGGTGGTGAAGCTCTTGGATGGTCTGCCTGCTCGTCCTTCTGGGAGATCGACGAATTCGGCGACGTTGCGGATTGCGAGTTCGTGGGCCATAGCGCGACGGAGAGAACGCCGGAGCACCATTCGAGCTTTGACGAGGGTCGCCCGACCTACGTGCGCTGCGATGTCAGCGAGCCAGAGTTCCACGTCGCGCGTGGTCAGGTCGTTCACGCGTGCCGCGCCGAGATGGGGTGTCACGTGCCGGGCGGCGACCGACGTGAAGCTCTTGACCGTGTTGGGGTCTCTGCCTGTGAGCCCGAATTCGAGCCAGTCGGTGACGGCTTGGCCGACCGTGTATCGCGCGCCCTTGGAGCTGAGGCCCTTCTCCCGGTCTCGGATGGCGCGGCGAAGTGACGCGAGGGCGGCTGATTGCGATGTGCCGTAGCGGGTGAGGTAGAGCCGCTTGCCGCGTGCGTCGTAGCCGATGCTGGCGCGTGCCCGCCAGCGGTTCCGCTCGGGGTCGAACTTGCAGTAGTGGTCACCTCGTGCGCGGCGCGTGGAGTCGTTGGTGCTCATGCAGCCTGCCTTTCGAGGTCGGCGACGTAGTCGGTGAGTGCTTGGTGCGTGATGAGCCGGGTGCGCCCGACCGTGACGGAGCGGACTTGGTGCGAGCGGATGAGTTCGTACAGGGCGCTTCGGCTGATGTTGAGAAGGGCGGCGGCCTCGGGAACTCGGTGCATGAGCGGTGCGGCGGCTGGCGCTGACACGTGAGGACTCCTTGACGGCGGTTGGCGAAGTGGGCGGAGGGAGCCCGACAGAACCGACAGAACCGACGAAACGGTGTTTGTGCTGTTCAAGTCAGGTGAGGTTCGTCGGTGACGCATCCGACGAAAGGCGGTTGTCGGCCGACAAAACCCCGGTCTAGGCGGTTCTGTTCAGGTCGGGGTGAACGTGATAGGCGACGCTCGGGCGGCCTCCCTTGGGGTTGTGTTGGGTGTGTTCGCGGAGGTATCCGCGTTCTGTGAGTAGCGCGAGGGGCGCGTCGAGGTCGGAGGCGCGGGCGAAGCGCTTGGATTCGAGCGCCCGATGCAGCTCACGACGGGTGAACTCGGCCGGTCGTGTCTTGTCGATCCACGCGAGGATTCGGCGTGCCCCGTCGTAATCGGGGTCGGCGGTGAGCGTGTCGAAAACGGCGAGGGTGTGGGCGAGGTAGTACCGGGCGACGTGCTCACCGGCCCGCATGGTCTCGCCCCTGATGGGGCTGTCGATGCCCTCGGGGCCGTGCGAGGCGAGGTGCAGCAGACCGGCGATTCGCACAGCGGCTCCGGCCATCTTCGAAGCCCAGTCGGCCACGGCAGCGAGGCTGCCGGTGTGTGGGTGGAGGCGGGGCTCGATCCAGCGTTGGAGCTGGTCGAGGGCATCCACGGCATCGGCGTCGAACGTGATGAGGGCGCGCTCGGGCAAGGCGTAGAGGGCGGTCACGAGCCCGGCGAGGTGCCGCCCGTACTCATCGCGGGTGCCCTGGCTGATCGGTGGCGGCCCGATCTGCCGGTTGCCGACGGTGTTCACCGGCAGGCAGTAGAGGAACCGTGCGAGTAGGCCACGCTCTCGGGCTTCGGGTGCGTTGGCGATGGCGGCGAGGTTGCCGGGTTGCGTGGTGAACGCGATGGTGAGCGCGGGGCGTTCGACTCGCTCGGCCGGGCGGCCTTTGCGGTCGATGCGCATCATGTCTCCCGCGTGAGCCTTGAGCAGGGGTTCGAGGTTCGCTGCCGCGCTGTAGCGCGTGCCGGTGAGGGTGGTGAATGAGCCGCCCTCGGCCGACAACAGCCCGAGTCGTCCGTCGTGCTTGGCGAGCAACGTCACGGCCGACTCCGGGGTGAGGTCGTCGGCTATGAGCCGGGGCTCTGGTACGTCGTCGGTCTGCTCGGCGGCGCAAGCGGCTGAGATGGCTTCGGCGAGTGCGGCGTCGGGGTCGTTCTGCTCGGTGGCGGCGTTCTGTGCAGCGCGTTCGGCTTGTTCGCGTGCACGACGTGCCCGCAGGTTCGCCTCGATGCGAGCCGGGGCGGTCGCCTCGCAGAGAGCCTGTTCGGCGGCGTACAGCGGGCCGGTCATGTCGCGGAAGGCACGCGACTTTCGCGAGCCGGGAGCCAACGCGACGACCGTATAGAGGTTGGTCGGTTCGACCCATCCGGGCATCGGGGTAACGTCGGCCCGGCCACCAGCGGCGATGGCGAGCCCGGCGAGGGCCAGTGTCGCGGGCAGGTCGGTGGGCACTTGCAGGGCGGTCGTCGTCTCGGTCACCATGTCGCGCACCCACGGGGGGAACACGTCGACGGGGAACGGCGGCAGCACGCGCGGAGGCGTCAACGGGATGATCGGTTCCCAAGCCGTGTGGGTGGCTGACGGTGTTCTGGGTGGTCGTTGTGCTCCGACGGTGTTGAGCACGTCGGCGGCTGACAGGGCGGCGTTCATGCTCGGCTCCGGTCGTCGTACCGGGGGGCGCGCGCTCCGGCGGCCAGTCCCGAAGCGATGGTGCGGGCGGCCTCGCCCTCCGGTAGGCCGATGTGCGCGGCGGCGATGCGCAGCGCGTCGGTCACGTGGTGTTCGGTGAGCCGCGAGGCGGCGATGAACTGGCCTAGCGAGTAGGCGGCCCGGTTGAGGGTGTGGTTTCGTGCGCCGGGCATAGCGCCCAGCACGGAGTCGATTTCGTTCTCGAATGCCGCGTAGGCGTAGGGGTCGCTTCGAGGGCACGGGGTGAGGCGCGTCGTGGGCCGGTCGTGCGTGGGTGTGAGGGTTTGTGCGAGCCATGCGGGCAGCGGAGCGATGGGTGCCGGGTTGATGGTCTCGTAGCCGCCTGCGGCAGTGCGGGAGGGCGGGGCCACGACGTAGCCGCCGGAGGCGCGCGTGTCGATCATCGGCCCGAGTCGTCCAGTCGTACTTGGCAGTTCGTGCGGCGCTGTGAAGTACAGATGCAGGCCGCCGGAGGGAGTGGCGACGGTTCGGGTGTCGAGGGGCAGCGGTTCGCCCGCGCGCTCGGCGAGTACGGCGAACACGTCGGTTCCGTCGTGGATGCCCGCCTCGTGCGCCCATTCCGGCGCGACCGGAGTGTTGCCTTTCGGGGTGTCGAGGTCGATCACACAGAGCCGGGCCGGGCCGGTGGCAAGGCCGATGTTGTACGGCGTGCGTGCCCACCAGCGAGCGAGGCTCTCGGGGTCGGTGGTTGCGTCTTTGAAGCCTCGTCGGGTGGCGGGCGTCTTGCCGCCGACGGTGAGCGGGAACACGGGGAAGCCGTGGGCGGCGAGCCAAGCGGCCATCGCCCGCACTTCGGCCAGGGTGGCGGTGCTGTGTCTCGTGGCGGTGCTGGTGGCGTTCACATCGGTCTCCTTGAAGGTGTTCCGGGCGCGTTCGGGGAAGGGGCGGGCGGTAGCGGTAGCAGGCCGCCCGACCCTTGTAGAGGTGGTGATTCCCAGGTCTTGCGTTGTGGCGATGGGCCGCTACCTGAGAGGGTTTGCGCAGGTGAAGCCGGTAGCGGCGCGGGTAGCGGGGCCGCTACCCGCCGACGGGGGTGCTACCCCGCTTCGGGGGTCTGCGAGTCGTCGTCGGGCCGCCCGGTCTGGTCGAGGCGGTCGAGTGCGTCGGTGAGGTCGGCGAGGGTGAGGCCGCGTCGGTTGACGCCGTCGCGCTTGATCTGCCGAGTGCTCAGGCCGTGGGGTTTGACGGCGTTGGTCACGTTCTCTGCGGTCCATCCGGCGTAGGCGCTCGGGTATGCCTCGGTGAGGCGTTCGGCGAGGGTGTCGCACCAGACGCGGGTTTCTCCTGCGGGCCAGATGGCGGCGAGGTGGTCGAGGATGCTTTCGCACTGTGCGCCGTGGGCGAGTTCGACTCCGGCGGCGTGTCCTGTGAGCCGCCCGGCGGCGACTCGGGCCGTTCGGGCTCGGGCGGCGACCTTGTCGGCCGCCTGTGCGTCGAGGTAGGCCATGCGCACGATGACGGGCTCGTCACTCTCTCCGGCGAGGTAGCCGACGCCCACCTCGGACCGGCTGAACAGGGTTGCGCGCGTGCCGCCCTGGTAGGCGGACGTGCCGAGCACCATGTCGTTCTCGACCTGACCGGCGACCTTGAAGCAGAGCCGCCATGCCGCGTTGCTGGCGATGGACTTCGGCAGGCTCGCCGAATCGGGGCGCTGAGTGGCGTACATGGGGACGATGGCGGCGGCGGGGCCGCGTTTGGCAATGTCTTCGCAGAGGGCGGTGATTTCCTTGCCGTGGGTCGCGTCTTCAAAGGCGCGCTGGCATTCATCGAGTACGAGAATCACGGGGTGCAGCCCCAGGCGTTTGTCGGAGGCGAGGGCATCGGTCACCTTGCCCTCGGGGCACACGTCACGCCCGAGGGTGCGCAGGGTCTTGTACCGGCGGTTCATGTCGGCCGAGAGGGCTCGAAGGTCGGCCACGAGGTATGCGAGGTCGTCGGGATCGTCGCCGATGCGGAAGGCGTGGGCGACGTTTTCGAGGGGTAGCCAGTCGGCACCGCCCTTGAGGTCGAAGACGTGCAGTTCGCTGCGCACGTCGAGGGCAGCGCCGAGCACTACGACGCGCAGTGAGAACGTCTTGCCCATGCGAGGCATCGCTCCCACGACGCACGAGACGAACATGAGTTCGGTGGTGACGGTCTTGCCCCGTGGGTCGGCTCCGATGGGGAACGGGTGGAACAGGTTGACGGTGCCGCGTGCCGCCAGAGGCCACGCAACGGGCTTGGTCTTGTTCATGGGCTTGTCTGCGACGTAGAGGGCCAGACGGCCGGTGTGAACGTCATGAACGGGCTCCGGCCAGACGGCCGACAATGGGCGGCGAAGACCGGAGGCGAGGCGGTCGCGGCGCTCGGCAACGTCTCCGGCGGTGACGCCCGGCGGCAGGTCGATCTCGGCACGCCACCCGGCCCCGTCGCGGCTGATCGGGGCCGGGAACCGCACGCCGTCGGTGCCCGTTCGCAGGGCTTTGTTCAACTCGGCGATTCCGAGCGATCCCAGTGCGGTCAGGATGAGGTCGGAGGTGAGCTTGGGGGAGGTCTCGGTGTCGACCGACCGCGAGAGTACGGGTTCTGAGATGTCTCGGCCGACGAATCCGAGCAACGCCGTGACGCCGGCCAAGAGCACGACGGTTTTCCACAACGGCAGCGCTACGGCGACGGCGAGGGTGAGCACGACCGTGCAAGTGATACCCGCAGCGGTGAGTGCGAGTCGGGTGCGCACGAGGCTCCGGCGCTGTTCCTCAAGGCGCACGTAGGTCTGTGCGCTGGCGAGGTCGTAGGTCGTCCGGTCGGCGGCGGCAGATAGAGCGCGCCGAACGGGTGCGCCGTCGGCGTCGAGCGTCCATCGGGTGATCCCGGCGACGACGCGCCACGCGCCGAGCGGAGCCTTGGCGGCCAAGCGCGCCCAGTACACAGGGAGGCGCACCGTGTGAAACGCCGTGACGTGCCCTGTGTGCTTGGCGGCCCACACGGCGGCGGCCTTGGCACTGGCGGGGTCGCGGAGCCACGGCGGGATGACGTCACGGTTGGGCGCGGCCGCTTTCCAAGGCAGACCAGGGGAAGCCGGATGGAACACCACGCGGCCGTCGACGAACGCGGGTGCGTCGTTGTCGCCGGATGCACTATCGGTGTCGTCCTGTAGAGCGTCGCGCCGGGCGCGCTCGGCCTTCAGGTCGACCACGGTTCCGGGCACGACAACGGGGGCGATACGTTCGGCGAGAGTGGCCGGAGTCCAGCCCTCGGCCGGGGCGGGTTCCCACGTGGTGAGTTCGTGCGCGGTGCATTGCAGGAGCGTGGCGGCCTCGGTCGCGCCACGAGCGGCGATGGATTCTGCGGCCGAAAGCAGCGCCTCCCGCGCCTGGTGATCGGACAACTGCCGTTCGGGTGCGGCGCGGAAAGCTGCGGCTACCTCCGCGAGCACCTGCGAGGTTGTCGGTGACATGCGTGTCTCCTGGTTAGGGGTTCTGTCAGTTGCCGTGAGGTTCTGTCGGAACCGCTTCCGCCACACGTTCAGGGCTGTGAGCAGCGGAA
>JAUNUP010000011.1:71672-111005 GCA_030538115.1 Dermatophilus congolensis
GTCGGTTCTGTCGGTTCTGTCGTCCCACCAGCCGGGGGATGCGGCGGTCATCACGCACCGGCCAGGGAGCCGAGCGCCGTGATGAGGCCGGTGGACGCGGCAGTGATGGCCTCGGTGATGGGGCGTCCCAGGTCGGTCGAAGCGAGCGTGAGGCCGACGAAGACGCCGAGCGCGACGCTGCCGCCACCAGCGGCGCGGGCTTTGATGCAGATGACGGTGATGATGAGCAGCAGGACCAACAGCGGGGCATTGACCATGACGAGGTTCCTCTCAGGCGGCGGTGGTCGGCGACGACGGGCGGTGTGCAGTGGTCGGCAGGTGGTTGCGCTGCTCGCGCACGACGACGGCGAGCGCACCCACGGCCCGGCGGTGGGCGCGAACCGCGAACACGTCGGGCGATGAGGCGAGGCGGCATTCGGCGTCGACAACGGCGAGTTCGGCGGCGATGATCGGCCATTCGGCCTCGATTGCGGCCAGGTCGGTGGCGGTTGGGCCGTCGTCGCCCGTGTTCGGGAAGCTGTGCGCGGATTGCATCGTTGTCCCTCTCAGTCCTGTGCATACCTGTCATAACAGGTGTTGACAGGTGAAGTTGTAGCGCACTTTCGCGTAAGGTGTCAACTACCTGTCATGACAGGTCTTTACGAGGTCTGCCGAGAGGGGCAATCAGATGGCCGTCGCCAACGAGAGCAAAGTCGACCTAGCTGTTCGACTCGCCCTGTCCAAGCTGGGCGAACCCGGTGTGCCCGCGCCGAGTGAGGCGAATGTCCAAGAGTGGGCGGGTGTTTCGCGGATCACAGCACGCGCCGCGCTGGCTCAACTCGAATCCGACGGATGGATCACCCCGACCACGCCCGGCAAACGGCGCACGGTGCGTGACCGCCGCCGGTGGCACTGGGCCATGACGACGTGGGAGACCGGGCAGCATCACTCGGCCGACGCCGACGCGTGGGCAGCCACCGTCGCCGAACAGGGCGGCGAGCCAACTACGGAGGTGTCCGTCTCGGTCGTCGCGGCCGACGCCGACATCGCGGCCGCGTTGGAAGTGACCGAGGGTGAGGCGGTTGTGTGCCGTGGCCGCGTGCGGTCGATCAACGGTGAACCGCACCAGTTGCAGGCGTCGTATTTCCCCAAGTGGCTCACCGATGATGCGCCGATCTTCTTGCAGCCCGGTGATATCTCGGCCCCTGGTGGTCTGCTCGCGCACAGCGGTCACCCGCAAGCGGTGATCCATGACGAGGTGACTGCCCGCACGCCCACCGACGAGGAACGCCAGGTGCTGCGGATGAGCCCGACCGAAACGCTGCTGGTGGTCAAGCGCACTGGCAAGAATGCCGATGGTCGCCCGGTGCGATTCATGGTCACCCGCTGCGCGGCGACGACCGCGTGCCTGAGCTGGGAGCTACCCGCATGATGATCCGACCATTGGGCGAGGAATACCGCGCACGTGTCCATGAGCTGCGCGATGAATCTGAGCACCGGCTCAGTGCGAAGGGTCTTGACCAGTTCACGACCGGCCCGCGAGCCGCGAAGGCGCACGAGCATCTAGACGCACTCATGGATGCGCAAGCGTTCGCGGGATGGCTCAACGACGACGGGAAGCTGACCGCCGTCGTGGCGGTAGAGGATGAGGGCGACCCCGACTTTTGGACGGTCACCGAAGCGGGGGAGCAGGACGTGCGTTACGTGTGCCGCTTCATGAGCGAGCCGGGCAGCGGCGACGGCGACCGCCTCATGAACGCGGTCATGGCCGCCGAGCGCGCCAGCGGTACGCGCCTTCTGCGTCTCGATTGTTGGGCCACCAACGAGGGTCTGCACGACTACTACCGCAAACACGGCTGGCGACACGTCCGCACCATGACAGTGCCAGGTCGCTACTCCGGGGCGCTGTTCGACTGCACGCTTTGAGGTCACATCGCCTTCGGGGATGCAAATGACGACTTGTAAGCCAGTCGCTTAGGTCAGTCGTCCAGTCTCTGATTCTCCGCCTGTCTGTGAGCCATAAAGCAGCCTTTTGGGCTCCTGGTCGTGATGCTCTAATCTCCTGCGTGAAGCGCGCCCGCGCCGGCCCACTGATTTGATTCTATGTATACATCGAATTTGTTTCCTGAGTCCCGTATGGATAGCGTTTGTGGCTCGTTCTCGGAATGCTCTGCCGGTATGGGGATTCATTACTGAGGGCAACTGCCCCATGGGTGGAAGTGGCGGACTCTCCTGAAAGGTGAGTCTTCGGAAGTTCCAACGAAGGGAATCAGCGAAATGACAAAGACGTCTCGATCTCCATGGGATTCGCGGCAACCTTGGCGCTCACCTTGGCGTCCCCGAATGTGAGTGCGGCCAGTCCGGTAGATACCGAGAGCGAAGCTCCGGTGTTCGTTTCGGCCCCAGAGTTGGGTGATGCGGAAGATATTCTCTCGCGTACGCCAGAAGAAAACTATGAAATCTTGGCGCGTCTTCCGGACGAGCGTCGGGAATCAGCCCTCGATGAGGCTGGGGCGAATGATCCGACTCCATTGATTCCCGTCGATGGTTCCGGCCCGGACAAGGGTCAAGTATCTCCGGATCAGGCTGGGTCAAACCGGACGCTGGCAAATCGACTCATGTTTAATCAGAGTCTTCAGTATTTCATCAACTTCAGAGCTTGGTACCACAAGGACTACCCGGGGCTCGAATGGTCTTCTGACGCCTGTAGCGTGCCGTTTCCACTGGACAACATCAGTTCCGCCTACATGAAGGCTTTCCAGAACCCTTGCGTTCGGCACGACTTTGGGTACCGCAACTATGGTGCCAAGAGTGCGCTCAAGCTAGCCCCGACTGAGGAAGGCCGCAAGATCATCGACGACAAGTTCCTCGCAGACATGCAAGGCGTGGCTGCCGCCACGCCGGATGCCCCGCTGCGTGAGTCTCTCTACGTCGGTGCGCTCGCCTTCCACTCGGCCGTTCGGCTGCGTGGTGGTGCACACTACTGAGGCGACCTCTCCTCAGAGGTGCTTGGGTAGGGTGGACGTTGCTGGCAAGATCACTTCAACGTACTTGAAAGGGATGCAGTGTCTTCGGCGATGTCTGATCGGAACGGTCTGAGAATCATTGGTCGTGGGGCGGCGGTTGTCATCGCCTTGAGCTTGCTTGTTTCAGGCTGCACCCGGCCCCGTGTTTGCCAAGAGGGCGAGTATCCCGTCTTCTCCAGCGAAGGAGGGGGGGCCTGTGTGTCTGAAGGGGAGTCGGTGCGGTCGCCTTGGAGAACTTATTCACCGGGGAACACCCCGACCTATCGCGATGAGGTGCAGGAGGCAAGGCAACGAGAAACGGGAGGAGTGGCCCCTACTCAGGCCCGGTAGTCAAACCTCTTAGTCTCCGGGAAAGGCGCAAAGTGCCATTTTCGGCCGCAGGGTCTGAAGCACCCTTCAGGCCTGCCAGGCCAACAGGTGTTACCAGGGTGCGGACACAAGACCAAGCTGCGAGTTCTAGGGTGCGAGTAGTTGGAGATCCTGGGATCCCGTGACGGCGCAGTTCTGGCGGCGTTCACATTTTTCCTGGCTTTCCGGGGAGGGTGTGCATCTAACTGTGCATCTTGCGTGGTGAATCGGGCTGGTTGCTGGTGGACGTCGGTGGACGGTTTGCCTGGCGAAACGGCTTGAATCGGGTGTGTGTTCAGCGCTCGTAATGAATAGGTCGTCGGTTCGATTCCGACAAGCGGCTCAGACAACGCCCTCGACTACGGTCGGGGGCGTTTCTGGTGCTCGTCAGAGCCAGGGACGGCCGGGTGTTCGTGACAGCGCCCCTGAGCGCCCTCTCGCTCGCCACACATGCGCGGATCGGAGAAGACGCCGCGCCGGTTGCCGGGTGAGTCTTGCGGTATGTCCAACGAGTCCATTGCCGCGCATTTCGCGGCTGAAGATCTGCTTGAGAGTGTGCTTGCCGCCGTGCCGGAGGACAGGTGGGATGCGCCGACGACATGCACGGATTGGTCGGTGCGCGACATCGCCGCGCACGTCACCTGGGGTTGCGACCTCCTCCGCCTCCGGGCACAGGGTGAGGAGATCGCGGACCTACGCGCGGCACCGGGGGCTGAACGGCCGTCGGAGTACATCGACGGCGACCCCTTGGGCGCCTACCGTGCAGCACGCAAAGCCTGCGACGAGGTGCTCACGCCTGAGTCCCTGAGCCAGCCCGCCCCTGAGTTCGTGCGCTCGTTCAACCCCGAAGCAACCCTGCGGCAGTTCATCGGCAGCATGACCGCCGATACGGTCACCCACGCATGGGACATCGCCGATGCCCTCGGTCTCGAGTTGACGGTCGCTCCCGCTCTCGTCGAGGTGAGCCGAAAGGCCACAGCGGGAACGGTTCCCCGAGTGCCAGGGGTGTTCGCGCCCGAAGTGACCCCGCCCGCCGGGGCGGATGGCCTCGAGCAGCTCGTGGCCTACCTGGGCCGCACGTCGCTACGCAGCAAGGAGACGACGGCATGAAGGTCTGTCTGCACCTTGATTGATGCGTTGACCGGCCTGTTTGCGGGTGCGACTCTGGCCCGGTGAGCACGCTGGGGCAGGAGATGGCCGCCGTGCGGTCCGCGACGGCCTTCATCGAGGAGAACGTCCGCGAACCGTTGAGGGTGGACGACATCGCCGGACACGTCGGTTACAGCCCCTCCCAGTTGACGCGGTTGTTCGCGCGTGTCGCCCGCACCTCACCGAACCGGTATGTGTCGGCCGTGCGGGTGGAAAACGCCAAACGTCTGCTGGGCACGACATCGCTGAGTGTCGCCGAGATCTGCCACACGGTCGGTTACGACTCCCTCGGAACGTTCACCCGCCGGTTCACGGAGGCGGTGGGCGTGACTCCCACAGAATTTCGTTCAGTGACCGCGATTCCGGAGCTGGGTGGGGTCGTCGTCCGTGCACCCGCCCGTCCGCGAGGCGGAGTAGTGCGCGGACGCGTCGCGGTCGACCCCCAGCATGGAGGCTCCCCGCAACGCGTGTGGATCGGGCTGTTTCCGCGCCCCGTGCCGGTGGGAGTGCCCTTGGCCGGAACCGTGCTGACAGGTCTGGGCGACTTCGAAATCCCCTTGCCGGTCGAACGTTGCTGGATCCTCGCGGCGGCCTTCCGCCCGAGCGCGGGGCCGCGATCCCTGCGCCCCCTGGTCGCCGACGCCGAACGCCCAGTCGAAGCGGGCGACCAGATCGAACTGGTGCTGCGCCGGTGGATGCCGCACCAACACCCCGTGACGGTGGCGTTGCTGCCGCTGGCCATACCGACGCCAGCACCCCGTGCGGCGGGAATCGTCTCTGGCGAACGGCGGTCAGAGTCCGCGCGCGCCTAGCGCGGGGGGACCGTCACGGATCCACCGAAGGTGCCCATCATGACCAGCCCGGTCATGATCGCCGCGGCCGCGACGGCGGCTGCGAGCGCGGCGGGAGCTGGTCGGCCTCCGCGTGACAGCTGTCGCACGAATGCCGCCGCGTAGCCGACCAGACACACGACCGCCCACGCAGACACGGCACACGTGAACACGAACCACATTTCGGCGGTCTCGGACCATGCGCCGAAACTGTGTTGAGCACTGGCGGTCAGACCGCTGAACAACGCCGCCAGGGCGGCGCACCCCAGGCCCGCAGTAGCCAGCACGAGCGAAACGTCCCAGCGGACCCCTTGCGATTCGGACTGTGGCGACGCTCGGGTCTCCATGCGGCCACGGTAACGCGTGCAGCCTCCCTTCCGACAGGGGGTGCGGGTGGTCGGCGCTGCCGACCGGCGGGGCCGCCCGATCGCCGCATCGGTGCAACTCCCTATGGTGCTCCTGCCCAGCACCGATCGCCCCCGGAGTGGTGCCCGCGAGTCACTTCCGCGGACTCAGTGGGGCCGCGGTGAGGTGGGCGGCGGTGACCGTCATCGTCGCGAGATCGACACCTACCTTGCCACGGTGGATCGCGCCGGATCCGTCGATGATTTGCACTGTGACCTGCGCTGTCCTCCCGTGTGATTCGGCTCCGGTGGCACTGCTCACGTACGGCGGCGGTGCGCCGCGGCTGACTCGGAAACTCTCGAAAGCCGTCTCGCACGCCTCTTGATGGGTGGCGGAGGCGGTTGGGCACGGCGCCAGGGCGAAACTGCGGCTCTGGGTCGCTGCATGCGTGAAGGCGAGGGCTACGCGGGCGGCTTGTCCTTCGCTGCCGGAGAACTGTGCCGGCTCAATGGGGAAGATCTCGTGCACCCCCGTGTCCGGGGGCGCCGGGGAGCAGCCCACGAGCAGGGCCACAACCACGATGGCCGTTGCCGCTCGGGGGGTGAATCGCCTCACTCCGTCGCTCACGTCTGACCTCCCCACTTCGTGACGATGGCGGCCGGGACTCGAACGCGATCCCGGTTCGTGCCTTGACACGCGCGGAAGCGGTGGGCGGTTCCACGAACCCAGGGGGCGTTCTTCCTCGACGTCCGCAGCGGGTGCCGTAGGGCTGTCGGTACCCGCGGGCCTTGGTTACGTTGGCGGCGTGAGTGAAACGCATGCGCATCGCGCCGAGGCTGTCGTGGCGGCTGTTCGGGAGGCGAATCGAGCGCTCGCCGTGCCTGGGGTCACGTGGGCGGTCGCCTCCGGTGTCGGGGAGAAACGCCAGGTCACAGTGGGAGCGGAGGGCGTCGCCGAAGACTCGCTCATGCTGATCTCGTCGGTCACCAAAGTGATCGCGTCGGCGGCGACGTTCGCCCTGATCGAGGCCGGGGTGCTCGGGCTCGACGACCCCGTTGAGCGGTGGGTGCCGGAGTGGGGCGGCCGGCGGGTGCTCGCGCGGCGGCACGGGCCCCTCTCCGAGACCGTGCCCGCGGCCCGCTCCACCACCGTGCGTGACCTGCTGATGATGGGGTTCGGGCTCGGCTGGGACATGTCTGCGCCCGACGACGACCCCCTCACCCTCGCCACGGCGGCGGCCGGGATCACGTCGACGTGGCAGGTGCCCTCCCTCTCGCCGTCGGAGTGGGCGCATCAGGCCGCGTCGCTGCCGATGGCGCACCAGCCCGGCGATGGCTACATGTACCACTTCTCGTTCGACGCGCTCACCGTCGTGGTCGAGGCCGCTACCGGGCAGTCGTTCGACGAGGTACTGCGCGAACGCATCTTTGACCCCCTCGGCATGCGCGACACCGGCTACGTCGTGCCCGCCTCCGAGCTGCCGCGGGTTCTCGCCCAGTACTTCCCGGGCGACGACGGCGCGGAACGGGTGGCTCCGGACGCCGACCCGTCGCTGCTGCAGCGCCCCGACTTCTGCTCCGCCTCAACGGGGTTGGTCTCCACGGCGAGCGACCTCATCACGTTCGGGCAGATGCTGCTCGACAACGGCATGGGCCCGCAGAGGCGGGTGCTGCCGGAGGAGGCCGTGCGGCTCATGCGCGCCGATTCTCTCTCCGCCCCCGCCCGGGAGATGGCCGAGGGCTTTCTCGACCCCGGCCTCGGCTGGGGAGTGGGCGCCGCCGTCGACGACCAGGGCCGCTTCGGCTGGGACGGCGGCACCGGCACCAGCCTGTGGATCGACCCGACCGCCGGCGTCGCCGCCGTCATCCTCACCCGCGGAGGCATGGGCTCACCCGACTCGGCCGACTGCTTCACCGACTTCTGGAACGCGGTGCGCGCGCAGCCCTGGTGACGGCCGAGGCGATCAGCGGCGTCCACTGCTCAAGCCCCCAAGGGCGACGAATCGGCGACAGTCAGGCGTTCCACGGGCCGACGTTCGGGAGGAAACGCTCCATGGCGGAGATGATCGTGGCCGCGTCTTCCAAGGCGTCGTTCACCTCGTCGAGGGTGAGTTCGGGTGTGTCGAGCGCCGGGTACTCAGCGTCGTGGCGACGCAACCGAAGCTCACGGAAGGGGCGGACAACTCTGCGGGCGTTGCGCCCGAGTTGTGCCTCGATGGCTTCTTGCGTGGCTCTGTGTCCGTTTTTGCTCGTCGCTCTCAAGCCCTGCTGGGCGAGAACCGCGCTCATCGACTTTCGGGCGCCGTCATACAGCACGGCGAAGGCTCCCGGTGGGTCCCCGGGCAGGAGTGCGGGCGCGGAGCTCAAATGAGTCTTGGCCTGCCGCATAAGAAGGGCCGCGTGCTCCGAAGAAGGGGCAACAGGCTCGAGTTCTCCCTGATCGATGAGGTTCTGGACCTCGGCCGCCCCCACTTGCCAGCGTCCTTCAGCCATCCGACACTCCGATCACGTCAACCCGCGGACGCGACAGAACCGTCGCCTTGAACGGCCCGGAGTCGTGGCGCCACGCGGCGCTGCTCACTCGGCGAAGGTTGACGTCGCGACGGAGCACCTTCTCAGCTTCGGCTACGGCGTCGGCAAGCGCGTGCCGTTCGGAATCTCCGATGACAAGCAGGTCGATGTCGTCCGGCACCGAACCTGCGTTCTGGGTGTAGCGTGCCGCCCAGGATCCATAGATGAAGGCCGACTCGATTCCAGGCACCCCCGACAGCGCGGACCGAAGCACGGCCAAAGGGCCGAACGTCACGGCGAGCAGGTCTGCCAGAGGCCGGTAAACCACGGAATCCGTGATCGCCCGCACGAGGCGTGCATTGCCGCGCCGGGTGGTGGTGACCAGCCCGGCGTCCTCCAAACGAGCCACCTCCCTCTGCACAGTTGGCAGAGAAGCGCCGGTCTCGTCGGCGATCTCCGTCATCGATCGCTCGGTTTCGGGGTTCAACATGATGAGCGCAAGGATGTCGCCCTGGTTGCGCGAGCGGAGAAGCGGTAGCAGCAGCGGACTAGCTACTTTCATAAAACAGATGCTATCAGGCGATTTATGAAAGTAGTTGAGCCTGGGGTTTCCGCCCGTTCGGGAATTCGTTTCGCATGCTTCGGTGCTCGCCGCGTGTGGGGATGACCTGTTGGACGGGGTCAGCGTGACGGGAGGGCCCCGCGCAGGGTCGGTTATCCACAGGTCAGCGATTGGGTGTTCCGCAGGTGAGAGGTGCGGTGCAGGGTGTGCTCATGGTCTCCGCCAGTCGCGTCGGCGCCCGCGCCCGCGCCTCGCTCGATGTGGGCGCCACCGATGCCCCTTTCAGGCGCCGTGCATGAAACCTATGCTTGGTGCATGGCGACGACGATTCAGATTCGCAACGTGCCCGACGAGATGAGTCGCGTGCTCAAGTCGAGGGCGGCTGCGGAAGGGCGGTCGCTGAGCGACTACCTGCTCGTGGAGTTGGGGCGCATCGCCGAGCGGCCTACTCAGCGGGAGTTGTTCGAGCGGATCGAGCGGCGCGGGCGCGTCGACCTGCCGCCCGCCGCCGAGACCCTCGCTGCGCAGCGAGCCGGGCGGTGAACCTCGTCGTCGACGCCTCCGCGATAGCCGCGCTCCTCGTCTCCCGCGAGGAGGGGGTGCGCGTGGCCGAACGCCTCGCGGGCCGTGAGTTGTTCGCCCCGCAGCTGCTCATCCCCGAGGTCGTCTCGACCCTGCGGGGCTGGGTGCTCGGCCGCCACCTCGACCCCGCGCGCGCCGAAGGGGCGATCGACGACTTCAGGGCACTCGACATCACGGTGGTCGACATGTTTCCGCTGGTCGATGACGCGTGGGCCCTGCGCGAGCGCCTCACCGCGCACGACGCCATGTACGTCGCCCTCGCGCGCCACCTCCGCTGCCCCCTCCTCACCCTCGACACGAAACTCGCCGCCGCCCTCCCCAGCGACGTGGAGGCGATCGGCGGCTGACCTTCCGTCGCGGGCCGCGGTGCTGGGGCCGTGTCCCCGTACCGATGCTGGTGTCAACAAACGCTCCACGAGGCGATCGTTGACACCAGCATCGGTGCGGAGACGAGGTGCCCCTATCCACAACCCCGCACCGGGGTGACAGAAATCCACAGGGGCGAGGGGAGCCGATGGCGGAGGTGCGGGGAGTAAGGCGACTCTGGCCGCATGCTCATCTCCCGACCACACAGCGCACTTACCCACGTGCGCGAGCTCTCCAAAGCCGAGTTGGCCTTCCTCGACTCCCTGCCCGCGGCGCTCCCGAGGCACGTCGCGGACGCGTTGTGGCAGCTCACTACGGCCAGCAGCGAGCTCGGTCTCTTCACGGCTCAGGAGGCGTACGCGGCCGGTTTGAGTATCGACGGGGTGCAGCGGCTGGTGCGGATCGGTGTGCTGTGGCGGGTCGAGCAGGGGTGGTATGCGCTCGCGTTGCCCGGCCTCACGCCGGAGGAGGTGCACGGGCGGCGGGTGTTCGCCCTGGTGAGTGGGCGGTTGGGTGATGTGGTGGCCAGCCATCACTCGGCGTTGGCGTGGCATGGGCTCGCCACGTTTCGCGCCGATTTCGCGACGGTTCACCTCACCTATCGGCACCGAACCACGCATCGTCGCAGGCCCGGGTGTGTTTCGCACGGGAGAAACGCGTCGACGGTCGGGTTGCCGGCCGATGCATGGACCGTCGCGCCCGCGTTCGCGGTGGTGCAGGCCGGGCTGCTGGCGGGCGAACTCGGGGCGCTGGTCGCGGGAGACGCGGCGCTCGCCTCCGGGCTGGCGACAGTGGCGGATCTACAGGCCGCCGTGGAGGCGTCGGCGCATGCGCGCGGCATCAAGTCTGTGGCGGCGGTGTTGCCGTACCTCGACCGTGGCGCCGAGTCAGCGCTGGAGAGCCTGCTGCGATACGCCCTCGCCCTGCTCGGGTATGCGACGGTGCCGCAGTACCTGGTCAAGTGGGAGGGGCGGGTGGCGCGGGTCGATCTGAAGTTGCGCGGCACCCGGCTCATCGCCGAGGCCGACGGAGCAGTGAAGTACCGCCCCAAACGCGACGACGACGGGCGGCCCGCCAAGCGGATCGTCGACATCGTAAGCGATCAGCAGGCCCGGCAAACGCTGTTGGAGCGGGCGGGGTTCAAGGTGTTGCGGTTCGCCTGGGGCGATGTGGTCGACGAGCGCGGGCGCCTCCGGTTGACGCACATCAAGGCGCGGGTGGAGGGGGCGCTTCGGGCGGGGTGACCGGGGCGCTACGGATGGGTGGCCGTCCTGGTACCGATGCTGGCGTCAACAAACGCTCCACGAGGCGCTCGTTGACACCAGCATCGGTACGGAGAAGGCGACTGCGAGGGAGAAGGTGAGTCCGGAGCGGGTCAGAGCCAGCCGAGGTGGGTGAGAAGCAGCATCCAGCCCGTCAGGGTGGCGAAGGAGGCGACCGTGCCGGTCATGACGGCGGCGGCGCCGAACTCGCCCTCTCCGTACTTCTCGCCCAGAGCCGTGAGCACGGTGAACGTGGGCAGAGCGGTGGTGATGATGGCGGCGGCCTTGAACTCGGGCGCCAGCGGGGGCAGGCCGGCCGCCTCAAGAGCGAGGAGTACGCCGAGCCCGACCGCCGGCATGAGCAGCAGCTTCGCGACCACCGAGAACACGACATCCGAGAGCATGCCTTTGATCTGCAGCCCGACGAGCATGCCGCCCACGGTGAAAAGGGCCAGGCCGGAGGAGATCTGGGCGACCAGGGTGATGGCCCGACCGAGGGTGACCGGCACCTCCACTCCGGAGGCGTTGAGCATCAACGCCGCGGCGATCGCGATCATCAGTGGGTGCGTGACCACCGACTTCGTCGCCCGCACGATGCTCGTCAGGACGCCCGCTTCGCCGGCGGAGTAGGCCCGCTCCGCGAGGAAGAGCGTCAGCGGGATGATGACGATGTTGTCGACCAGCATGTCCATGCCGACAGCGGCGCCGGCTGCGTCGGGCACGACGATGAGGAAGATCGCGAATCCCATGAAGCCGTTGTTGGTGCCGCCCATCGCCATGCCCATGAACGCCCTCCGCGCCGGAGGTCGGCCGCGCAGCGAACACCACAGGCTCGCCAGCACGAACATCGCGAGGGCCGCCAGCGTGTAGGTGAGCAGGTAGACGGGCTGAAAGATCTCGCCGGCGGAGCGCCCTGACACGTTGATGAAGACCAGCAACGGCAGCGCGATCTTGGCGACGAACTTCGAGAAGGCCGACATGTCGGCGCGCGTGAACATGCCCGCCCGGGTGCACGCATACCCGAGTCCGACGACCAAGAAGATCGGAACCGTCGCCGACAACACGCCTAACACGCCGCAACTCCCTCTCGAAGACCCTCGTCGACTCTATGCCTCGCCGCGGCGAGCGCGAGTGGGCGGCAGGGCAGACCTCGGGTTCCCGGGAGTTGCCATCGATGGAGGGGGCAAGTGGAGCTGAGGTGCCCGGAGTCGTGAGTCGCTGCGCCCGCTGAGAACGTGTGACCCACATACCCCCCGGGGAACGCCCCACAATGCGTGCGGACCTGAAATGCTTATGGCAACCCGGCGAATCCCTCTCTGCGGCAAGAAGATCCGTGGTGACTGGGGCCTGGTGCCGGGGATCTCTGAGTAGAAGTGAGTGTGGTCACCATGCGTAAACGCTCTCTCGCCGTCGTTGTTGCAGCGACGTTCACTCTTGCCGGTAGCTCGGCCGCGGTCGCGGCGGCTCCGGTGCAGTCCGCGGCTCCCGCCCACGTGGCCGCGGGTGTGGTCAAGCCCGACCCGGGTGCAGTTCCGTACGTGTTCGACATCGACAAGGCCACCCTGAAGAACCGCAACTTCCGCACCGCCGCCTGGACCGCCGACGACCTCCAGGTCACGCTGATGAGCATCCCGCCCGGCGGAGACGTGGGGCTCGAGATGCACGATGACGTCGACCAGTTCCTCCGTGTCGAGAGCGGCACCGCCTCTGTCGTGATGGGCGACGAGACGAAGCTGTCGAAGGGATGGAAGGCCGACGCCGGTGACGCGATCTTCGTGCCGTCGGGTACGTGGCACAACATCGTCAACACCGGCCGCAAGCCGCTGAAGCTGTACTCGCTGTACGGCCCGGCCGCGCACCCGCAGGGCACCGTGCACCGCACCCAGGCCGACGACCCGCACAGCGGCGAGACCAAGCCCACACCCAGGGTGACCAGGAAGATTGTGGAGCCGGCGCCGTTCACCAAGGACTTCGGTGCCATCCCGACGGTCTTCGACGTGGAGGCGGCCACCCTCGCCAACACCAACTTCCGCACCGCCGCCTGGTCGGCCCCGCTGCTGCAGCTCACCCTCATGAGCATCCCCGTCGGCGGAGACGTGGGGCTCGAGATGCACGACGACGTCGACCAGTTCTTGCGCGTCGAGTCGGGCATGGCGAAGGTGTACGCGGGCAAGTCCAAGGATTCGCTCAAGCAGATCGGCGTGGTCAAGCCGGGCTACGCGATCCTCATCCCCTCGGGCACCTGGCACAACATCGTCAACCTCAACCCGAAGAAGCCGCTGCAGCTGTACTCCCTGTACGGCCCGCAGCAGCACCCGGTGGGCACGATCCACAAGACCCAGGCCGACGACCACCACTGAGCCTGAGTAGCAATTGACCCGGCGTCGTCCCCGCTCAGGCGGGGGCGGCGCCGTTTCGCGTGCCCTGCCGTCACTCGGGGAACGCCGCGCCGCTCGCGGGCGTCTTCCGCTTAGCAGACTGATCGTTCAATACGGTCGACTCGCTTGCGTCGCTGCCGATGAGGAGAGGACGGAAGGCCGCACGGGGCCACATACGGCCACGCCACAAGACGGGGAGGTGACGATGCTCAGCGAGGACCCTGACTTTCTCGACGCTGATATCTCCCTCACGCCGCACGAGCGTTTGCTGCTGGATATGAGTGATCGCTGGGGTGACCCGTGGACCGCCGTGTTCTTCACCTTCATCTCCATCACGATGTCGGAGATGACCGCGCTCTTTCTGCTGGGCGTTGTGCTGGGGCGGCCCCTCTCCGAGAGCGGGATCCACTTTGCGTTGAGCTTCGTGATACCGGCGTGTGTCACGCCGCCGTTGTTTCTCGTCGCGACCCAATTCGTGCGCCGCGCCCGTGAATTGACCGAGCGACACTCGGCGCTGGTGAGCCGCTACCGGGCCCTCGCCGAGCGCGATCAACTGACCGGCGTGCTCAACCGGCGCGGGCTGTTCAACCTCGAGGAGGAGATCGTCACCGGGACCGTACTCGGCCTCATCGACCTCGACCGGTTCAAAGAAGTGAACGACCAGTACGGGCACAACGTCGGCGATCAGGCGCTGCTCATGGTGAGCGCCAAGCTCAACGAAATTGCAGGCCCCTCTGGTGTCGTCGCCCGCACCGGAGGCGACGAATTCGTCGTGCTGCGGCCCCCGACCGTCGGTGACGCCACACCCTCCGTGCCCGGTCGGCTCGAAGTGTTCGTCACCGATGAACTCACCGTCACGATGACGATCGGCAGTTCACGATTCGCCGACGGGGACTGCCTCGACCGGGTGATACAGCGCGCCGACGTGCGCATGTACTCCGGCAAACGGAGTCGCTCCACCAGGCGTAGGGCCCCGTCGCGCGCGGCAGGCGCGTCCGACGGTCAAGGCCACTCCGGTGACTGGACCACGCATGAGGGAGGCGTGCCCGCCGACCAGGGCGCGTAGGGGCGCTACGACTCCGACGGTTGTTTCGGGAGCTCCGGGCCCTGGTTCCAGACGATGATCGCCGGGGCCTCGCGGTAGTAGCCGAGCACGCTCACGTGGCCCGCGTCGAGCGTGATCGCGGAGCCGAAACGCGGCGCCATCCGCAGAAACACGGCCGCGAGGATGCGCAGATAGTGGCCGTGCGCCACCAGCGCGACATCGCCGTCGACCATGGCCGGGAGCACTCGGGTGAGCACCCGGGAGGCGCGCGCTGCGACCTCCTCGACCGTCTCGCCCGGGGTCTCGCCGCGGATCACGCCGTGCGAGAACGCCGTCCAGTTGTAGCCGAGCTCCTTGCGGATGTCTTTCGTGGTGCGGCCCTCGTAGCCGCCGTAATCCCACTCCACGAGCAGCGGGTCGATCTCTGGGTTGAGGCCCGCGAGTTCCGCTGTGCGGCGGGCACGCTGCAACGGGGAGCTGAGGACGAGCTTGAAGTCGTAGCCGCTCACGAGGGCGCCGGCGTGACGGGCCAGGTCTTCGCCTCGGGCGGTGAGCGGGATGTCGGTCAAGCCCGTGTGCTGGCCCGACTTCGACCACTCCGTCTCCCCATGACGCAAGAGAACGAGCTTGCCGGACGGGTTGTCGGGAGCCGGACGGTCGGGCAGCGGGTCGAATTCCATGGGGTCAACGTAGGCGCCCAGCGTGAGCCCGAACAGGGGTGGCAGTCACTTGCCACGCAGAGCCTGGCGGCGGGTACCGGCGACGAAGCGCGACGACGTGACCTGTGGCTGTGTACCGCGGTGGTGCGACAACAGTTTCGCCGCACGCTCGCCCGCGGGGTGGCTCACCTCAACCGCGGTACATAGACCTGGGGCGCCTTGTCCGCTTGGGGGTGGGATACACTTGCCTCAGCGCTCGGCTTGTTCTGCCTCGAGCGCTTGCTGATTCAGCGTCGATCACCGCATTCACCTGAGCGCCTAGCAGCTCTCCTGCGCGTGCCTTACATCGACGCCAGTTGCCCGCTTGTCACCAGATGTCGACTGCGTCGCGGCTACAGGTCGCGCCGGGCAGAACCTCGCATCGTTTTGTACTGGAGTTTCGTTCTGACTTCCGCTTTCGGCGCGCTCGGCGTGCCTGCATCCCTTGTCGCTGTTCTCGCCAACGCCGGGATCACGACACCCACCCCCATCCAGGCGGCCACGCTGCCCGACTCGCTCGCCGGACGCGACGTGCTCGGCCGCGGCCGCACCGGATCCGGCAAGACCTACGCCTTCCTCCTGCCCCTGTTGGCGCGGCTCGACGCGTCGCGGCAGCGGCCCCGCTCCGGCAAGCCGCGCGCGCTGATCCTCGCGCCGACCCGCGAGCTGGCCACCCAGATCGACGCCTCGCTCGCGCCGCTCGCGAAGGCCCTGCGACTCAGCTCCGTCACCATCTTCGGAGGCGTCTCGCAGAACCCGCAGGTTGCGGCCCTGCGTCGCGGAGTCGACGTGGTCGTCGCCTGTCCCGGTCGCCTCGAAGACCTGATGAACCAGGGGCACTGCAACCTCGGCGACGTCGAGGTGACCGTGCTCGACGAGGCCGACCACATGGCCGACATGGGCTTCCTGCCCGGCGTGCGCCGCATCCTCAACGCGACCCCCGCCGACGGGCAGCGTCTGCTGTTCTCGGCCACGCTCGACGCGGCCGTCGACAGTGTCGTCAAGCGCTACCTGCACAAGCCGGTGACGCACGAGGCCGATTCGCCCCGCGAAAGCTCCGGCACCATGGAGCACCGCGTGCTGCGGGTCTCGGATGCCGAGCGCCTCGACGTGCTCGTCGACCTCACCTCCGCGCCCGGCCGCACCGTCGTGTTCACCCGCACCAAGAGCCGCGCCAAGCGAACCGCCAAGCAGCTCAACGCCGCCGGCGTCGCCGCGGTGGAATTGCACGGCAACCTTTCGCAGAACGCCCGTACCCGCGCGCTCGACGCCTTCGGTTCCGGTGCCGTGCAGACGCTTGTCGCCACCGACATCGCTGCCCGCGGCATCCACGTCGACGAGGTCGGGCTCGTCATCCACGCCGACCCGCCCGTCGAGCACAAGGCGTACCTGCACCGTTCCGGTCGTACCGCCCGGGCGGGCGCCAGCGGAACCGTCGTGACCCTCATGACCCCCGACCAGACCGGAGACGTGCGCGGTCTGCTCCGCAAGGCCGGCATCAAGGCCACCGTCACCCACGCCGACAACGACGTACTCCACGACATCGCCCCCGGAGAGCGAGTGCTCGGGGCGCCCGTGACGACGCCCGCGGTGGCATCTGCGCCCCAGGCAGGGCGGGGCCGTGGGAACGCCGGCGGCTCGACCTCCCGCCCGAAGCGCGGCAACCGCCGCGTCGCAGACGGGGCAGACGCGCCGCGCGACGGTGCAGCGCGCCCCGGGGGCGAATCCCGGCGCAATCCGGGCGGCGCCGACACTGGCGCCGGGCGGCCCCGCCGCGCCAACGGTTCGGCCGGCAGCGGACGAACCGCCCCGCGTCCGGCCGGGCAGGGCTCGCGCCGCAAGGGTGAGGACTGGGCGGCCGTGCAGGTCTCCACGCGTGGTGAGGGTCGTTCTGCCGCGCAGGCAGGCGGTCGTCGTGACGACAACCGCCCGGCACAGCGTTCGAGGCGGGGCGCAGCCCCGCGCGGCACGGCGGTGGCGTCGACGGGCGGTCGCGCCACGGCCCGCACGACCTCCGCGCACACGACCCGCTCGGGCGGAGGAGCAGCGGCCTTCTCGGCGTCGACGAGCGCAGGCCGCCGCCGCTGACGTTCGCGCCGAAACGACAAGGAAACTCACGTCCGGTCCGCCGCGACCAGCGCGTTTCCTACGTAGCCGTGCTCTGTCATGAGGTATTGGCGCGAGGTTTCGTCCTGGCCCCTCGCAGGCCGGGACGTCCTCGGCGCGCCGACGTGCTGGAGGCGGGCCTAGGGTGGCGGCATGCTCGTCGCCTTTTCCGTGGCGCCCACCGTCGGCGCCGATGACACCGGTTCGCTGCACGAAGCCATCGCCGACGTGGTCGAAATCGTCCGCGCGAGCGGAATCGCCAACCACACCGACTCGATGTTCACCACCCTCGAGGGCGAGTGGGACGAGTGCATGGAGGTCGTGCGCCGCTGCTGCGACTCCCTCGCCGCCAGCTATCCGCGGGTGAGCCTCGTGCTGAAGGCCGACATCCGCCCAGGTCACAGTGGAGAACTCACCGGCAAGGTGGAGCGCGTCGAAGCCGAGATCGCCCGCCGCGCGGCCGAGTGAACGGCACCGATCCTGCCGCCATGCGGATCGCCGACGTGTCGGCTGTTGCCCGCGGGCTGCTCGGGGCGACGATCACCACCCGTCGCCCTGATGTGCACGGCGACCTCGCCACCGTCACGCTACGCATCACGGAGGTCGAGGCGTACGCCGGAGCCGACGACCCCGCCTCGCACGCCTACCGTGGGCCGAACGCCCGCAACGCGGCGATGTTCGGGCCGCCCTGGCACGTCTACGCGTACCGGCACATGGGCCTGCACACGTGCTTCAACATCGTCGTCGGCGAAGAGGGAGTCGCGACGGGTGTGCTCGTCAGGGCTGGTGAGGTGATCGAGGGCGCGGAGGTCGCTCGCGCGCGACGACTCGTCAAGGGAGCGGTCCGCCGCGACACCGACCTCGCCTCCGGGCCGGCGCGACTCTCGGTCGCGCTCGCCATCATCCCGGCAGACACGGGAGCCCCGCTCGACGGGAGCACGGGCATCCTGCTGACTCGGCACGATCCCGTGCCGGAGAAGCGCATCAGCGCAGGTCCGCGTGTGGGCGTCGGCTCGGCTCGAGAGGTCCCGGCTCGCTTCTGGATCACAGGCGACCCCACGGTCTCCGCGTACAAACCAGCCCCGAAGCCGAAGCGGCAGCCCTGAGCGCTCGTCGCGCGGCAGATGGATCACGGGGTGACTGAGTTCCATGCCCGCTTCTCGGAATTCCACGATGAGACGGGGGATCCGTCCATGATCGGGGTCACGCACGAGTCGAGCAGGCGGAGCGCGACATCGACGTCGCGTAGGTGGCGGTCAAGTCCCGCAGAGCTTGCCTCCGTACGATAACCGGATCGCCACTGCTCGCCAGGCAGTTGCAGAGGCAGCGAGAAGTCCAGCCCGCGTCGTAGGCACTCGGCTTTGATCGCGGTACGTGCATCTGCGGCCTCAAAGGTCAGATTCTGCAGAATCAGCACCAGGTCGACGAGGTCGCGATACCGGCTTGACGGTCTACCGCGATGGACTTCGTACATTGCCGCCAGCTTGTCAGCGACCTGGCTGGCCACGGGGTAGATGCGCATCGGAGGAGGGGCAGCCACCGTGTCCACCACGAGAACCGGTGCCACCGGTACTGCTTCTACTCGGCTCGGGAGTTCCAATCCGACGGCTGCGTCGATCCGAAATTCATCAAGTCTCGCCGGGCCGAACCGGGCAGCCACTTTCAACTGGTATCCGTCGGTGATGCATCGCGATTGGTGTCTCTACTGCGGACCCGTGCCCGCGAGGTCACCGCATTGCTGAAGTCTTTGCCGGTTTCGTAGCGGGGTTCAGACATCGTGCACCTTCTCGCCTTGTGCCTTGTCGGTCTGAGCCGATGCGGTCAGGTCCAGGGTCAGTGCGGCGACCTCGCCGATGTGTACGGGCACGCCCGCGTTCTCGAGAAACTGCTGCAACAGTGCTCTGCCGTCTTCTTCAGGCGCTCCATACGCATGCGCATACGGTGAGAGTGCGTCGGCCAGCTCCCCGAGTTGAACCTTGCCTGAGACCACGGCGTCTCGGACGATCTCGGCCAGGTGTCCGCCATCCGTATTCACGGCCGCAAGGTCGCAGATGGTGCGTCGCATCGTGGTGACCGGCAAACCACGGACGACACTCCAGTCGTCTGACGCAAGCGACGCACAGTGAAGGCGAACACTCCGATCCCGGCTCTGCTTTCTTCGGGGGAGAGTGAACTCCAGCGTGCCCTGCAGAACCCCCAAGCTGTGTACGTGAGCGGCAGCCCGGTGTGAGACGACGCCCGAGTTGGCGCCGCAGTTCAGTCGCTCTGTGGCCGTGTGGCTCGGATCCAGTGAGAGCCACGCGGCGCGCAGTTCTCGAAGGTCGTCCTCACCCGCAGCTGCGGACGCATAGACGCCATGTCGAATGCGCTGCCAAACGCCACTGTTCGCAAGCCGCGAGAGCTGCACGTTGGACACGCCTAGCTGCCTGGCTTGGGCGGCGGTGACCAGGCCGGACTGGTCACTCGCGAGACTTGCGAGCGTCACAGCGACGTTGCGTCCGGTCATGCTTCAATACTATCTCTCAACGTAAGTTTTGAAGCACAAGGAGAGCTCGATGGGTGCATCTTGACCTCGGTGGTCGGTCATCGCCTCGGGGTGAGTTTGAATTCTGGTTCTGGGCACGGGGGGTCGATCGTTGCCGGGTAGCCCTGGGATCGCCAGGCCTCGCCCAGGTCTTCCAGTTGCTCGGCCTGTGCCCTCACCGCTGCCTCCGCCTGCGGAGGGAGGGCGTACGGGCCTCGCCAGGGCAGTGGCATCTCGGCCTCGAACTGCGGATACGTCAGCCGTTGCTTCTCCATCGCGAGCGTGTAACCGTTCATCGCGACCCTGAAGCGCAGCCAGCGGTGGGTCGTGAAGTCGAACTCGTCCACGATCCGCTTGCCCGCTCGCCCGCCTCGGGCGGCGAGCGACTCGATCTGCGCGTCGGTCATCGTCAGGTTCAGGCCACCCTCGTCCGGGGGCAGGTACACCTCGACGATCCGGTCACGGAACCCCGGCGCGGACGCCTGCAGCGAGTCTTGCCAGTTCTGCATCGTGTCTGCCACAGCCCTCGCGAAACTCCGCACGGAGTCGATACGCCGCTCCCGCGGGATGCGTCGGCGCCCGTGCGCCGGAGGCAGATACGTGTCCTCGTCGGGGTACCGGCCGTCGGTGTCGAGCAGGTTGAACCCGAACGTCGGCCGCCTCGGCAGGGGAGTGTCGAAGAAGTGGAGCGGGAGGTTGCTCGTGATGCCCCCGTCGGAGAACCATGCCGTGACCAGGCCACGCTGCCCCGCGACCTTCGTGTCGTCGAGGTACAGCAGCGGCACAGCACTGATCAGCAGCGGAAAACTCAGCGACAGCCGAGCGGCCAACACCACCGGCAATTCGTGTGCGAGCGGGAGGCGCTGCACCTCCACTCCCGGATGCCGCGGACAATCGGCCGAGAACTGCTCCGCCCACTCCCGAGGCGGGCGCCCATGCGCGACAAGGTGATTCAGCACCGTGTCGGGCAGGTACTCGCCGAGGCAGACGCGGCAGAAGAGAAACGTGTCTTCCTCGAACGGAAACGCGAACGACGCACCCTGCGTGAGGCACGTGGTCGTCACGAGCAGGTCGATCGCGGGGTCGAACGATTCGCGCTCCACACCTGTCAGCTCAGGGCCACCCGGGCGGCCGTCGGCCGTGGCGAGGTAGCGGGCGGTCGCCTCCGGCCCCCAGAGGTCGCCGAACGTCAACGGAGGCCCGTCGACTGCGAGTCCGGCCGTGTCGTTGATGCTCTCGTGCAGCCAGTCGGTCAGTGGTGGCACTCCCTTGCCCGGCAGTGTGTTTGGCAGGGTGCCGGCGCCGTGACCGGTGGCCACGCCGTATCCGTTCTCTCCCAGGCCTTTCAGCGTCGAGAGAGCCATGACGATCGCCGCCGCGATCAACCCCACCACCAGGGCCGGCAGGACCCACACCACGGAGGTGGTCAGCACCGCATCCCAGCGCTCGCCGCCCGTGAGAGCCGTGGCCGTGAGCAGACCCGGTGCCAGACCCAGCAGCGTCACGGCCACGAACACCAGCGGCGCCGACTTCACGATCACCCACGCCCCGGCCATCGCTCTGGCGGCCACCGACCGCTGCTTGTCGAGAATGACCATGACCAGGTCGAACGCGCTCTTCAGCCGCTTCGTCGGCGCGAAGAGACGCACGAGATTATCGCCGTCGACCAGTACCCGCGTTATCGCCTGCAGGCGGGCGAAGCCGTCTACAGGAGTGTGGGGAGTGGTGTGTCGACGGTATTCGGCCGCGGCCGTGAGAGCCGCTGCGATCGCGCCCGCCGACGAACCACCGATGCGGCGGAACCGGTACTTCGTCGACAACTCCGAGACCGCCAGCGGGTAGACGACTCCGCTGGTGACGCCGCCCTTCATGATCAGGTCGCACTCTTCCGCCGGAGCATGCGGGGGGCGCGTCGTCTGCGGCGCCCCGCCGTCCGAGACGGGTTCGTGTTCGCTCACGTTCGTCATCGCTGCCCCCTGAAACGTTGTCGCTCAACCGAGTCCAACGATTGCAGACGCCACCGACAACGTCGCGGCGCCGTGGCGGAAGCTAGTTATCGGGCTGCCAGGCGTGCGTTCACCTGGCATGATTCGGGCCATGCAGGGCAATGGAGCCAGCCAGTGTGTCGAGGTCGTCATCACGGGTCCCGTGGGGGAGCAGCTCGTCGGAATCGTCAGCACCCTCGTGAGCGAGCGGATCATCGCGTGCGGACAGATCGTGCCCCAAGTCCGGTCGGTCTTCCGGTGGGACGGGGCGGTCGCTGACGAGCCCGAATCGCGCGCCCACCTGCACACCGTCGCCCACCTCGTGCCCAAGCTCACCCGCCGGGTCCGCGACATGCACCCGTACGACGTGCCGTGCGTCATCGCGATGCCGCTCGTGGGCGGTGACGAGGAGTACCTCGCGTGGATCGTCGAAGAAACCACCGGACCCTGACCCGCGTCGGCGCCGCGCAGTCGTGACAGGCGCGGGTCATGACATTTGACCTATCGATTACCCCGCAGGTCTGCCTATCGTGGAGAAGACCCGTGCAGGTGATGACAGGGGATTTCGATGACCTGGGAACTCGGCGACGACCGTTCGCCACGCAAACAGCAGGCACCCTCAGCGCCGCCTGCGCAACCGGCTCGGCCGGCCAACCCGCTGAGTCTGCCGGATGACGTGCAAGACGAGGTGCGTCCCGTCTCCGGCCAGGTGGTGCACGACGACGGTCGCGGGCTGCCGGTCATCGGAGGCGGTGGACAGGGGCAGGTCGCTCCGGCATCGGGGCAGAGCGTCCAGCCTGCCGATTCGCACTCGCTCAACGCCTTCTTCGGTGATGTCAAGCGCACCGGACACTGGGTCGTGCCCCCGAAGACCAGCGCGTTTCTCATGTTCGGCGACATGATGCTCGACCTGCGCGAGGCCGAGCTGCAGCCCGGCGAGAACCGCATCGAGGTGTTCACCCTGTTCGGAGATCTGCGCGTGATCGTGCCTCCGGGCCTGCGGGTGGAGAGCCACGGATCGACGATGCTCGGTGACACGAAGGTCGAACTCGGATCCTCGCCGACGCAACCCGGCCCGTACGTGTCGCTGTACGTCTCCGGCGGATTCGGCGACGTGAAGATCAAGGCCTTCGAGGTCGGCGAGAAGCCGCCGAAGCGCTGGCGCTGGTTCTGAGACGACGAAGCGGGCCCTCTCCCACCGGAGGGGGCCCGCTCTGCGTCGTAGGTCAGTTCACCGACAGGCGTAGCGAACCCTTCGACTCTCCGTTGTTCACGGGGCCGTTGACCATGCCGAGGCCCTGCAGGGACTGCACGAATTCGCGCTGGTCGGCCTCGACCTGGTCGAGGTACTGGCTCTCGAACGCGTCGAGGTCGACGAACAGCACGCCCGCCTGGGTGTTCGGGTCGGGCACGGTGCGCTGGAAGCCCTGGTTGTCGCTGAGCTTGCCCTGCGGCGACGCGAGCTTGTCGAGGTAGGCGGTGTCGGCGGCGACGATGAGCTTGTCACCGACCACCTTGCGCGGCACGTCGCGAGTCGGCGCGTTCGGCACCATGCCGGCCAGCTTCGACTGCACCTGGGTGATGATCGTTTCGGCCTTGGCCGTGTCGGTGGTCAGGCGGGCTGCCACCTGAACCGGCACGCCTGTGTTGACTGTGCTGAAGTCCTGTTTGGCGACCACGATGTCGAACTGCTTGCCCAGCAGCGTGCCCAGGTCGTCGGGCAGCTTGATGCCGAGCGCGTCTTCGGCCTGCTTGATGCCGTCTTCGGCGCTCATGCCGGAGGCGTTGAGCACCGACAGCATCGTCGGCCAATACTGCGTGACGAGCTGCTCGCCACCGGCGAACGAGTACACCGCGCCGGTGTCGCCGGGCAGGTCACCGATGCCGGCCACTGCGGGCACGGTCGGCTGCGTGACACCGCGCGAGACGGTGCCGACCTCGACGTAGTCGGAGGCGAAGCGCAGGCCGAGCGCCGAACGCCCCGCCATTTGGGCGAGTTCGTCCATGGCCGCAGGCGTGGAGCCGGTGTTGAGCGCCTGCATGAGGGCAGGCTGGTCGTACCAGGCCGACGCCACGCCCTCGTCGCCGAGCGCTTTCATGTCGCCGGTGAAGTTCTCGTTCGCCGCCAGGCGCCCCGCGGCGAGCTGGTCGCGCACCTGCTGCTCGTTGTCCTTGGGCACGATCAGCGCGTACCCATCGGTGTAGATACGCACCGACTCCTCGCTGCCGCCGAGGGCCGACGAGCCGGAGACAGCGGTTCCCGGTGCCGCCTTCTCCACCTCGGACTTGGCCTTGTCGACCGCGGGCTTGGCCGCTGCCTCGAGCTTCTTGAGGCCCTCTTCGGCCTTCGCCTCGTCTTTGACCTCGACCGCCACGATCGGCACCGGCTCGCTGCCGCTACCGGAGGCGGGCAGCAGGCCGCCGCCGATGCGGTCGCCCAGCCACGGCTCGATGTCGTTGGTGTAGTCGATGTCTTTGAGGTCTGCGTTGTCTTTCTTCATCCACTCGAACACGGCCCTCTTCGGGTCGGTGGCGGTGAACGCGGCCTTGGCATCGGGCAGCTTGTCGAGCAGGCGGAACGCCCCGACCTTCTGCGCCGCCGACGGGTTGAGGTCGACACGCATATACGCGATGGAGGTCGAAGGGATCACGTCTGCCGGCTGCTTGCCGCCCCCCGTGACTCCGTCGAATACGCCTGCCGCGTACGCGCCCCCGAGCCCGGCCAGGGCCAGCGCGACGACACCGCCTCCGATGATGAGACCCTTGCTGGACTTGCCTTTGACAGCAGTAGAATTCGCTGTCGGAGTAGTTGCTTCGGACATCTTGAATTTCTCCCCTGTGTGCCGATGGGACACCTGAAGGCGTCACCTGAGTCGACTTACACGTGCAGCCTAGCTAAAGCGGCTTCATGCACGAGAGACTCAGGTCGACAACGCCGGTGGAGGCGCGGGGGCGCGATCCGGGATCTGGGCGACCCGGTGGTCAGGTAGTCCGTGGAGGAGATTCGATGTCACGCCGCGCGGGGGTTACGGCCCTCACGACTGCTGTGCTGCTGTTCTCGCAGCCCCTCCCTGCTTCCGCCGAACCGACGCCTGCTCCTTCTCCCACCTCCGGCGCGTCCAGCAGCGCCAGCACGCCTGCCGCGACGCCCACCGCGACTCCTTCGCTGACACCCGACGGCAGTGGCCGCATCGAAGACGTGCTGGCACGTCAGCAGCAGTTGACCGTCGAATTGCAGGCCGCCCAGGCCCGGCTCGACGCCGCGGAGGCCGAGGCCGGCCTCGCCGCGGAGGCGTACAACAAGGCCCGCACCGAGCAGCAGGCTGCGGCCAAGGCGCTCGCGGCCGCGAAGAAGGCGGCTGCCGACGCGAAGGCCGCCAGCACGAAGGCGACGAGCAGGGTCAACCAGCTCGCCGCCACCCTGTACATGGCGGGTCCAGACCTGTCGGGTCTGAAATTTCTGCTCGGCTCCGAGTCGCCGGACCAGTTGATCCGCCGCGCCGCGGGGCTCGAGGCGGTCGCCGACTACCGCGACCGCAGCGCCGATCAGGCAGCGGTTGCGGCGACCAAGGCCGCCCAGGCCCAGTCGGCTGCGGCCCGCGCCGAGCTCAAGGCTCGTCAAGCCACCGCGGCGGCCGACCGCGCGCGTCAGAAGGCACAGGCCGCGGCCGACGCGATGGAGGCCGAGGCGACCGCCATCCAGACACAACAGAACACCCTGCTCACCGAGCTTGCCTCCCTGCGCAAGACGAGCGTCGAGGCGGAGGTCGAGCGCCTCATCCTCGCCGGTGAGAGCGCCGCCCGCGCACGGGTGCTCGCCGAGAAGACCTTCGACGGCGGCAACCTGCCTGCCCCCGACTCGCGCGGCGCCGCGACCGCGATCGAGTTCGCCAAGGCGCAACTCGGCAAGCCGTACCTGTGGGGAGGCGAGGGGCCAGAATCGTGGGACTGCTCCGGCCTGACCCAGGCGGCCTGGGGCGCCTCCGGCAAGCGGCTCACGCACTACACCGGCAACCAGTGGCAAGAGACCAAGCGGGTCGCCATCGCCGACCTCGCCCCCGGTGACCTGGTCTTCTTCGGCAAGAACCCCGACTCGATCCACCACGTCGGCCTGTACGTCGGCAACGGCATGATGATCGAGGCGCCCCGCACCGGCCTCAACGTGCGCTACGCCTCGATCTACCGCAGCTCGCTGATGACCTACGGAGGACGCATCGGCTGAGGCCGATAGCGCCCGACCATCCGGAGGCGCCGACGAGAGCTGACAAGATCGGTGCATGAGCGGCCGGAGTCTGGATTCGTCGGGTTCGCACGATCTCGAAGCGCTCCTGCGCGCGCTGGATCAGGCCGGTGTCGAAGCCGATGCGTCGTCGCGGCGCCTGGCCGAGTACGCCTACGACGCCTCCAATTACCGTGTACTGCCGCTGGCGGTCGCCTTTCCTCGCGACGCGGGGCAGGTGCGGGATGCCGTGCTGGCGTGTCGGGCGGCGGGAGTGGCGATCGTGCCCCGCGGAGGCGGAACGGGCATGGCGGGCAACGCGATCGGCGCAGGGCTGGTGCTCGATCTGTCGCGGTACATGACCGCTGTTGGCGAGGTGGATACGGCCCGCGGCACGGTCGCTATCGAGCCGGGCGTGGTGCTGTCGGAGCTGACCGCGCACGTCGAGACCGCGACGCAGGGGCGGTTCTCGTTCGCGCCCGACCCCTCTTCTCGTAACCGCGCCACGGTGGGCGGTGCGATCGGCAACGATGCGTGCGGCAACCATTCGGTGCGCTACGGCCGCACGAGCCACCACGTACACGAACTCGACCTCGTCACCTCCGACGGGGCGATGCTCACGGCAACCCAAGCAGACTTGCGGGCCAGTGATCCGAACGATTCGCACTCCGTGCGCCGCGCCGCAGAGATCACCGAGCAACTCACCGACCTGGCCGACCGGCACCGGGGAACTCTGCGCGTCGAACTCGGACGTATCGCCCGCCAGGTGAGCGGCTACGCCCTGCACCATTTGCTCCCGGAGAACGGATTCGACGTGGTGCGAGCGCTCGTCGGCTCCGAGGGCACGTGCGCGGTCGTGGTTGGCGCTCGGATGAAGCTCGTGCCCAAGCCTGCGAGCGCTCTGCTCGTGTGCCTCGGCTACGCCGACGTGGTCGACGCGGCTCGCGACGTGACGACGATTCTCGAGTACGACCCAGCAGCGGTCGAGGGTATAGACGACCTCATCCTTGCGACCATGCGGTGGCGCCGCGGCCCCGATGCCGTGGTCGGCATGCCGCGCGGGTCGGCCTGGTTGTACGTCGACCTCGACGGAGACGCTCCGGCCCAGGTGCGGGCTCGCGCCGACGACCTCATCGCGCGGCTCACGGAGGCGGGCCGCCTGGTCGAGGGCAAGGTCGTGCCCGATCCCGTCGAGCGTGCCGTGCTCTGGCGGGTGCGTGAAGACGGAGCCGGGCTCTCGTCGCGGCTCGCTCCGGGCCTGGTCAGCGGGCGCCCGGAGTCGTGGCCGGGCTGGGAGGACTCCGCTGTCGCGCCGGAGAACCTCGCTGCCTACCTGGCCGATTTCAGGGCGTTGCTCACCGACTTCGGCCTCGACGGCGTCATGTACGGACACTTCGGTGCCGGCTGCATGCACGTGCGCATCAACTTCGACCTGCGCTCGCCAGAGGGGATCGACACATTCCGTCGGTACCTCACCGCTGCAGCAGAACTCGTCGTGCGCCACGGCGGCTCGCTCTCGGGTGAGCACGGCGACGGACGCGCCCGCTCCGCGCTGCTGCCGATCATGTACTCGCCCGAGATGATGCGGGCCTTCGCGGAATTCAAGGCCATCTGGGATCCGACGGGGCTGCTCAACCCGAACCACATCGTCGACCCGGTCGACCCTGCCTCCGACCTCGCCCTCGACGGTGTGCCGCGTCGCGACTGGACGACCGAAATCACTTTCGGCGAGCGCCGGCAGGAGACGCCAGAAGCGCAGGTCAGCACATTCGTGGAGGCGGCGCAATCGTGTATCGGGGTGGGGCGGTGCCGCACGAGCAGCGTCGGCGTGATGTGCCCGAGCTATCGGGCCACGCGCGACGAGAAGGACTCCACGCGAGGCCGGGCGCGGGTGCTGCAAGAGATGATCCGTACCGCGCCGAGCATCCCGCAGGGCTGGCGCAGCGACGACGTGCGCGATGCCCTCGACCTGTGCCTCTCGTGCAAGGCGTGCTCGACCGACTGTCCGGTTGGTGTCGACATGTCGGCGCTGAAGTCGGAGTTCTACCACCACTACTACGAGGGGTGCCGTCGACCGGCCTCGCACGAAACCCTGGGGCGCCTACCCGAATGGCTGGCCCTGGCCGGCCGCCTCGACAAGGCCACCGGCGGTCGTGCGCTAGCCGCGGCGAACGCGCTGGTCACAGGGGCTCCCCGCTCATTGCTCTCGGCTGCGATGCGTGTCGCCGGTCTCACCGACCGGCGCTCGCTGCCTCCGTTCGCTCCGGCCGACGCGTGGATCGCAGAGGCGAGGCGAGCAGGGGTCTCGCGCCCCCGCTCCGGCCACGGCGACGTGTTGCTCCTCACCGACACGTTCACCCGAGCCTTCCGGCCGCACCTCGCGGGCGCGGCGGGGGCCGTTCTGGCGGGTGTCGACGCCGGTCGCGCTGTCGAGGCAGCTCCCGATGTCTGCTGCGGCCTGACGTACATCAGCACAGGCAGGCTCGATGAGGCCAAGCGACGGCTCACCCACGCGGCGGCAGCGCTCGATGTGGACGGCGACACGCGCCCCATCGTCGTCGTCGAGCCGTCGTGCGCTGCGGCGCTGCGACACGACCTCCCGCGACTCGTCCACAGTGACCAGGCACGACGCGTCGCGGAGCGGGTGCGCAGCTTCGCCGTCGAGGTCGCCGACATGGCAGCGGAGGGGCGTCTCGCCCAGCCCGCGCACCCCCTCCCCGAGGAGGTCGTCGTACAAGGCCACTGCCACGAATACGCAACGTTCGGCCCGACCACGCAGAAGCGGGCGATCGACGCCGCCGGGTCGGTCAGGGCGCCGGTGATCCGCGAGGCAGTCGGCTGCTGCGGTGTGGCGGGCAACTTCGGCTTCGAGGCCGAGCACTACGAGGTGTCCGTCAAGGTGGCCGAGCAGGCGCTGATTCCGGCGATCGAGGGTTCGGCCTCCGACGCGCCGGTGCTCACCGACGGCTTCTCGTGCGCGATGCAGGTCGACCACGTCGCCCCGGGCCGTCGCGCGCTACATCTGGCAGAAATGCTCGACCCCCGGCCCTCGTCGATGTGACGAGCCGGGGGTCGTAGCCTGGCGGATCAGCGTCTGTCAGTCGTTGGGGACTGCGTGGGTGGGGGAGCTCGGGGTCGGCTTCAGCGGGTTGTGGAAGTCTTCGTCGACCGCGCGCTGGAACGCCTCGCGGATGACCCGCTCGGCCGTCTCCTTGTCAGCCCAATGCGCGCCTTCGACCGACTTGCCGGGCTCAAGGTCCTTGTAGGTCTCGAAGAAGTGCTGGATCTCGAGGCGGTCGAATTCGCTGATGTCCTCGAGCTTCTGGCGGTGCATCGCACGCGGGTCCTTGGCCGGGACGCACAGGATCTTGTCATCGCCGCCGGCCTCGTCGCGCATGTGGAACATGCCGATGGCGCGGGCCTGGATGAGAACACCGGGGAAGGTCGGCTGGTCGAGCAGCACGAGCGCGTCGAGCGGGTCGCCGTCTTCACCGAGGGTGTCTTCGATGTAGCCGTAGTCGCTCGGGTACTGCGTCGAGGTGAACAGCATGCGGTCGAGACGGATGCGGCCCGTCTCGTGGTCGACCTCGTACTTGTTGCGCTGGCCCTTCGGAATCTCGACTGTGACGTCGAAGAACAGGGGCTCCTCGTTGCTCTGTGCGCTGTTCATGACGCGGGGGACTCCTTCATCACGGGCGATACGACGGATCGTCGGCTGGCGTGCGACGGCATCGCGCCGACGCAGATACGTTCCACGAGCCTACCTGTCGGCGACATTGCCACGGGCGCATCGGCTGGGATTACCGGCATTCGGCGCACCCGGGCGCGGATACCGAGGCGAGCGGCTACCGTACGGCACTCTGGTCGAAAGGAGTTCGCGAGAGCCGCGACAGGCTGTGACGTAGTGAAGACGCGGTAGAGGAGACGGTGTACGTGCGACGGATGACGGCTGCGGTTGCCGCGGTCCTGGCCGTCGGTGTGCTCGGCTACCCCGTGCTCGACGCGCTCGACATGGCGCCGGGCGTGCTCACCAGCGACTGGTCGAGGGGCAGCGCGGTACCGAAGACGGAGGTCGTGCAGGCGGCCCATCCGCTCGGCCAAGCCGGAGGCGGCGCGGCCGCCGACGGTGCCGGGCAGATCCACGAGCCGGTTCTCGACCCGAAGGCGCCCGTGCCGATCCCGGCAGTGCTCGCCGCGCGCCTGAAGCCACTGCTGGAGGCGCCCGTGCTCGGGGCTGCACCGGGAGCAATGGTCGTCGACGCGGCCACCGGAAAACCGCTGCTCACGATACGTGCCGACGTGCCACGCACCCCGGCCTCGACGGCGAAGGTGCTCACGGCCGCCGCCGTGGCCGTGCAGACCGACCTCAAGGCATCCCGGCACACGCGGGTACTGGCGGGAGCCGCGCCCAACACACTCGTTCTCGTAGCCGACGGCGACACGCTGCTCGCCCGAGGCAAGGGCAACCCCTACGCCACGGCGGGCCACGCCGGGCTCGCCGACCTGGCCGCCGCGACGGCGAAAGCCCTCGGCGCCCAGACTGCCAGGCCAGGGCAGCAGGCGAAGGGCCCGTACACGCTTCTGCTCGACGACCGGATCGCGCCCGGCCCGCCCCTCGCCCCCGCCTGGGAGAGAGTGGACGTCGCAGCGGGGCTCACGGGGCCCGTCACGATGATCGGCCTGACCGACGATCGGGCGCTGCCGGGCAAGCCCGCCTCCGCGGACCCGGCGATGACGGCGGCGATCGCGTTCCGTGAGGCGTTGCGCCAGGCCAAGATTCCGGTGAACGATGCCGTCACACGCCTCCCGGCGCGCGGAGCCCCGAAACAAGGTGCCGAGCTGGCGCAGGTCGCTTCGGCTCCGGTCTCCGACATGCTTACGCTCGCCCTCGCCGAGAGCGACAACGCCCTCACGGAGGTCGTTGCGCGCCGGGCGTTCGCGGGCCGCGAGGTCGCTCCGACCTTCGAGGGCGCGGGCGGCTTCGTCGTACAGACGCTGCAAACCCTGGGGGTGCCGACCGAGAGGCTGACGCTGCGTGACACCAGCGGGCTGACCCGCGGATCCACCGCCTCGGTGCGCACGATCACCGCGACCACCGAACTCGCGGCCCGCGGCACCCTCCCCGAGTTCACCCGCGTCATCGCAGGCCTACCGGTCGCGGGACTGAGCGGCACATTGTTCGACCGTTTCGAAGCTCCGGCCGCCAGTGCGGGGCGCGGAGTGGTGCGGGGCAAGTCCGGCACTCTCACGGGCGTGGGTGGGCTGACCGGCACCGTCGTGAACACCTCGGGTCGCCTGCTCGTCTACACGGTCCTCGCCGACGCGGCTCCCGCCGGAGCGACCCTCGCCACGAGAGCCGCCCTGGATGCGGTGGTCGCCGAGATCGCCGCGTGCCGGTGTGACACGCCCGACCCCTCCGCTTCCGTGAGAGGGATCCCGAACCCGCTGCAGGCGAGCGAGGCCGTCCGCTAGACGCCCGCAACTCGCCTGGTTGCACCGGCCGGTTACGTGCGACGCTGAAGCGGTGATCGACTGGAGTCTGGCCACCCGAACCGCCGACCGTCTCGTGCCGCCGGGCCCGCGCATCCCGGCCGACGAGGCGCGAGCCGCCGTCGCCGAACTCCGCGAGGCGTCGCGCCGCGCAACGGTGCTGGTCACCGAGACGTCCCGGCTGGAGGCCCCGGCCGACGACCGTGGGCCGCTCGTCGTCAATCGGCGCGGCTGGGTGGAGGCGAACGCTGCGTCGTTCTCGCAGCTCTTCGACCCGGTGGTCGAGCGCCTCACCCACCGACCGGGCAAGCCCGTCCCCTCCCGTATCGCCCAGAAGGTGAGCGGCAAGGTGACCGGAGCCGAGATCGGCACTCTCATGGCGTTTCTCGCCGCGCGTGTGCTGGGCCAGTACGAGCCCGCGATCGGCCGCCCGGCCGACGAGGCACGGCTGCTCCTCGTGGCCCCCAACGTCGTGGATGTCGAACAGCGACTCGACCTGTCGCCGACCGATTTCAGGCTCTGGGTCTGTCTGCACGAAGAGACGCACCGTGTGCAGTTCACGGCCGTGCCGTGGCTGCGCGACCACGTGCTCGGTCTGCAGCAAGATCTGGTGACCGACCTGTCGGGCACGCTCGAGGGTTTCGGCGAGATTCTGCGCACGGTGGTCAAGCGGCTGCCCGACGCCGTCGCAGCCGGAGGGCTCGGCCTCGGCGAACTCATGCTCACCGACGAGACCCGCGCTCGCCTGACCGAGGTGAACGCCGTCATGGCGCTGCTCGAAGGCCACGCGGACGTCGTGATGGACGACGTGGGCCCGGCGCACGTGCCCTCGGTCGACGTGATCCGCACACGTTTCGACTCCCGCCGCGAGGGCATCGGGCCGGTCGACGTGCTGATCAGGCGGCTGCTCGGCGTGGAGGCGAAGATGGCGCAGTACCGCGACGGCGCCGCGTTCGTGCGGGCTGTGCAGGCCAAGGTCGGCGTCGACGGGTTCAACCGCGTCTGGACTTCGCCCGAGACCCTGCCCACCAGCGCCGAACTGCTCGACCCCTCGCTCTGGCTCGCCCGGGTCCACGCGTGAACACAGCAGGGGCGCGCACGTGACAGGTCCGTCGCCCGCGGTGGCGGCCACGCGGGTTGCGGTGCGCGCCACCCTGAGTGAGCTCAGCGGGTCCGGCGGGCTGGTGCTGGTCGCCTGCAGCGGCGGTGCCGACTCCCTCGCGCTGGCAGCGGCCGCGGCGTTCGAGGCTCCCCGCGCGGGGATGAGGGCGGGCGCGGTGGTGGTCGACCACGGCCTCCAGCCCGGTTCCGACGCGGTGGCCCGCGAGGCCGCCGCGACCTGCGCCGACCTAGGGCTCGACCCGGTGGTCCGCGTCCGCATCGAGGTGGCCCCGACCGATGCCGGTGGCCCGGAGGCGGCCGCCCGCGATGCCCGCTACACCGCCGTGACCGACGCCGCAGCGACCCACGATGCAGTGGCGGTGCTGCTCGGTCACACCCGTCACGACCAGGCCGAACAAGTGCTCCTGGGCCTCGCACGCGGATCCGGCACGAGATCGCTGGCAGGCATGCCCTCCGCCCGGGGGCTGTTCAGGCGCCCGCTGCTCGACCTCCCCGCGCAGACGACGCGCCAGGCCTGCGAAGACCTGGGCCTGACCCCGTGGCAGGACCCGCACAACGACGACGACCGATACCTGCGGGTACGTGCCCGCAAGCTGATGGCGACGCTGGAGGCGGAACTCGGCCCGGGTGTGGTGGCCGCGCTCGCCCGCTCGGCCGCGTTGGCGCGCATCGACGCCGACGCCCTGGACGCCCTCGCGGAGAACGCGATCGCCGAGCTGGGCGAACCCCCATGGGAGGTCGCGGAGTTCGCGGCGCTTCACGACGCGATCCGTGGCCGGGTCTGGCGCCTGTTGGCTCGAGACGCCGGAGTTCCGCTCGGCAGCCTCTCGCATCGGCACGTGGCGGAGGCGGACCGCCTGCTCACCGATTACCGCGGCCAGGGGCCGATCTCGTGGCCCGGAGGTCACGAGGTGGCGCGCCGAGGCCGGGCGGTCGTGGTCGTCCCGCCGGTCGCAGCCTGCGACCCCGCCCCGTTCGACTAGGTTGAACTTTGTACCTGAGGGCCTCAACGACGCTGGACGAAGGAGTGGGGGAGTGGACGCAGACCACGTGGCCGGAGACCTCGAGAAGGTCCTGCTGACGGAGGAGCAGATCCTGCAGCGGCTCGCGGAGATGGCCGAGGCGATCTGGGCCGACTACGAGGGGCGCGACGTGCTTCTCGTCGGAGTGCTCAAGGGAGCGGTGCTCGTGATGGCCGACCTCATGCGCGCGCTGCCGGGGTCGGTGCCGATGGACTGGATGGCGGTCTCGTCGTACGGCTCGGGTACCAAGTCGAGTGGCGTGGTCCGGATTCTCAAAGACCTCGACAAAGACATCACCGACAAGCACGTGTTGATCGTCGAGGACATCATCGACTCCGGGCTCACGCTGAGCTGGATCATCGCCAACCTGAAGTCACGCTCGCCCGCGTCGGTTGAGGTCTGTGCGCTGCTCCGCAAGCCCGATGCCGCCAAGACTCACGTCGACGTGCGCTATGTCGGTTTCGACATCCCGAACGAGTTCGTCGTCGGCTACGGCCTCGACTACGACGACGAGTACCGAAACCTGCGGTGCGTGGCCACGCTGGCCCGGCACGTCTACGAGAACTGACGCGAGGGAACGGTTACCCGCTGCCCCGCGTTGACCTCCCTGTCGCCTCGTCTCGTCGCCGGCCACGTGACGAGCCGAGAACCGCCTGCGTAGTACCGTCGGAACAATATGCAGGCGGATGGCCGCATGTCGCGCGTACCGGGTCGACCAGGAAGGACGGGGCGAGGCCGCCCCGACGCTATTGATGAACGTGAAGAAGGTTCTGCGCCAGCCGCTGTTGTGGGTGCTGCTGCTGATGGTCGTCATACTCACCGCTCTGAACTTGACGAGCAGCAGTGAGTATCAGCGTGTCGACACGTACCAGGCCGAGCGCCTCGTCGCCGAGAAGAAGGTCGACAAGGCCGTCTTCCGTGATCGAGACCGGTTGGAGTTGACCCTCACGGGCGCGCAGGACATCGGCGAGCTCAAGGGTGTCGAGAAGGTCTACACGCTCTACGTGCCGCAGCGTGGTGAAGAGCTGATCAACGCGGTCAAGGCCAACCAGCCCCCGAACGGGTACACCGACCAGCCGCCGCAGACCACGTGGCTGGGCACCCTGCTCTCGACCCTGCTGCCGGTGCTGCTGATCTTCGGTCTGCTCTTCTTCATGCTGTCGCGGATGCAGGGCGGCGGCGGCAAGGTGATGCAGTTCGGCAAGTCGCGGGCCAAGCTGGCCAGCAAAGACATGCCGACCGTCACGTTCGCCGATGTCGCGGGCGTCGACGAGGCGATCGAGGAGCTCTACGAGATCAAGGAGTTCCTCTCGGAGCCGGCCAAGTTCTTGGCCGTCGGTGCGAAGATCCCCAAGGGCGTGCTGCTCTACGGCCCGCCCGGTACCGGTAAGACCCTGCTGGCGCGCGCTGTCGCCGGCGAGGCGGGGGTGCCGTTCTACTCGATCTCCGGTTCTGACTTCGTCGAGATGTTCGTCGGTGTCGGTGCCAGCCGTGTGCGCGACCTGTTCGAGCAGGCCAAGCAGAACTCGCCGGCCATCGTCTTCGTCGACGAGATCGACGCCGTGGGCCGTCACCGCGGCGCAGGTCTCGGAGGCGGGCACGACGAGCGCGAGCAGACCCTCAACCAGCTCCTCGTCGAGATGGACGGCTTCGACGCCAAGACCAACGTCATCCTGATCGCGGCCACCAACCGTCCCGACATCCTCGACCCGGCGCTGCTGCGCCCGGGCCGTTTCGACCGCCAGATCGCGGTGGAGGCGCCCGACATGATCGGCCGCCACCGCATCCTCGAGGTCCACGGCCGTGGCAAGCCGCTGGCCGAGGGCGTCGACCTGCTCACCGTGGCTCGCCGCACCCCCGGTTTCACGGGTGCCGACCTGGCCAACGTGCTCAACGAGGCCGCGCTGCTCACCGCGCGCAGCAACGCCCAGCTCATCGACAACCGCGCACTCGACGAGGCCATCGACCGCGTCGTCGCGGGACCGCAGAAGCGCACCCGCATCATGAGCGCCAAGGAGAAGAAGCTCACCGCCTACCACGAGGGCGGGCACGCCTTGGTGGCCGCTGCGATGAACCACACCGACCCCGTGAGCAAGGTCACGATCCTCCCGCGCGGTCGCGCGCTCGGCTACACGATGGTGCTGCCGACCGACGACAAGTACTCGACCAGCCGCAACGAGATGCTCGACCAGCTCGCCTACGCCCTGGGCGGCCGCGTGGCCGAAGAGGTCGTGTTCCACGACCCCACCTCCGGCGCGGCGAACGACATCGAGAAGGCCACCGCGATGGCCCGCAAGATGGTCACCCAGTTCGGCATGAGCGAGCGCGTGGGCGCAATCAAGCTGGGCTCCGGCGGTGGCGAGGTCTTTCTCGGCCGCGACATGGGCCACGAGCGCGACTACTCCGAGGGCCTCGCCGAGGTCGTCGACGCCGAGATCCGCCGCCTCATCGAGGCCGCCCACGACGACGCCTGGGCCGCCATCGACGAGAACCGCGACATCCTCGACCACCTGGTTCTCGAGCTCCTGGAGAAGGAGACCCTGAACCAAGAGGCGCTCGCCGAGATCTTCGCAGGAGTGCGTAAGCGGCCACATCGTGACGTTTGGCTCAGCAGTGACCGCCGCAGCGTGAGTACCATCCCCCCAGTGCTGACCCCCGCCGAGCGCGAGGCGCAGCAGGTACGGCCGGAGGGGGCCAGCGCCCCGGAAACCACGATCACCGGGGACGACGATGACGAGCGCAACACCATCTGATCGCACTGACGGCGCTGACAGGGTGCTTTCCTCTCTGCAGCCGAGGCAGCGGGCGGCGACGGACGGTTTCGACGCCTCCGACGAGGCTGTCGTGGGGAGCGCAGCGGTCGAACAGGACGGGCCGATCGCGGAGCGTGGCGAACGCTCGAGAATCGACCTGCCCCGCGCCGAGGCGGCGGTGCGCGAGTTGCTGTACGCGATCGGAGAAGACCCCGACCGTGACGGCCTGCGCGAGACCCCGGCCCGTGTGGCGCGGTCGTACCTGGAGGTCTTCGGTGGCCTGTCGATGACGGCCGAAGACGCGCTGACGATCACGTTCGACGTGCACCACGACGAACTCATCGTGGTCAAGGACATCGAGGTGTACAGCACCTGCGAGCACCACCTCGTGCCCTTCCACGGGGTCGCGCACGTCGGCTACATCCCGAACAAGGACGGGCGGGTGACGGGCCTGTCGAAGCTCGCCCGACTCGTCGACGTGTTCGCCAAGCGCCCGCAGGTGCAGGAGCGACTCACCGGACAGGTCGCGGATGCCCTCGAAGCATGTCTCGATCCGCGCGGCGTGATCGTGGTGATCGAGTGCGAGCACCTGTGCATGTCGATGCGCGGGGTGCGTAAACCGGGGGCCACCACCGTTACATCGGCCGTGCGCGGTCAGCTACGCCACCACGCCACCCGTGCGGAGGCGATGGGCTTGATCAAGGGAGGTCGCGCATGAGCACGAAGGTTTGCACCACAGTCGCCGACATCGTCGCGCCCGAAGTGGTCACGCGCCAGGCCACAGGTGTGCCGAGCACACTCATCATGGGCATCGTCAACGTGACCCCCGATTCGTTCAGCGACGGCGGCTCGTGGTTCGACGAGGACGCGGCGGTGCAGCACGGCCTCGACCTCGTCGCGCAGGGCGCGGCGATCATCGACGTGGGCGGCGAATCGACGCGGCCCGGTTCCGATCGCCCGAGCGAGGACGAGGAACTGCGCCGGGTCGTTCCGGTGGCTCGCCGGCTCGCGGAAGCGGGCGTTGTCGTCTCGGTCGACACGATGCGGGCGAGCGTTGCCCGCGCGTGCGTCGAGGCGGGCACGGCAATCATCAACGACGTCAGCGGCGGTCTCGCCGACGACGAGATGGCGCAGGTCGTGGCCGAGACGGGCGCCCTCTACGTGCTCATGCACTGGCGGGGGCACGGCAAGACCATGCAGTCGGCCGAGCTGACCGTGTACGCCGATGTCGTCGCCGAGGTGCGTGCCGAGATGATGGCGCGCGTCGAGGCGATGCTCGCGGCGGGCGTGCAGCGAGGGCAGATCATCCTCGACCCGGGCTTGGGCTTCTCGAAGACGGCCGAGCACAACTGGGAGATCATGGCCCGGCTGGCCGAGTTCAACGACGACGGCTTCCCCGTGCTGCTCGGTTCCAGCCGCAAGACTTTTCTCGGCCGCATCGACCTCGACGACGACGGCAACCCCGCTCCGCCGCCCACCCGGGACCCCGCCACCGCAGCCACGAGCCTGCTCGGTGCGCAGGCCGGCATGTGGTGCGTGCGCGTGCACGATGTGCCCTCGACCCTCGCGGCATTGCGCGTGCATGCCGCGACGGAGGCCGCCCGGTGACGGCCCCCTCCGCGGGTCGCGTCACCAACGCAGGCGGTGCGGCCGACATCGTGCGCATCACCGGAGTCCGCGCGCTCGGGCGGCACGGTGTGCTGCCCGACGAGCACCGCGAGCCGCAGCCGTTTATCGCGGACATCGCGATGACGATCGACACCGTGCCGGCGGCGCTCACCGACGACCTTCGCCGCACTGTCAGCTACGCGGAGGTGGCGGCCGACGCCATCGCCATCATCCGTGGTGAGCACGTCGACCTCATCGAGACTCTGGCCGGGCGCATCGCCGACGCGGTGCTGGCACGCGATCTGGTCGAACAGGTCGAGGTGAGCGTTCACAAGCCCGAGGCGCCCGTAGGAGTGCCGTACAGCGACGTCATCGTCACTGTCACGCGCGCCGACGTGCGTCCAGCCGTGGTCGCATTGGGCGCCAACGAGGGTGATTCGCTTGCGACGCTACGTTCGGCCGTCGCCGAACTCGCCGACCTGCCACGGACCCGCCTGCGCGCCGTCTCCGACCTCGTCGAGACGGATCCGGTGGGTGGCCCCGAGCAGCCCGACTATCTCAACGCGGTCGCCCTGCTCGACACGACGCTGCGCCCGCACACGCTGCTGCGGTACCTGCACGAGATCGAGGCGCGGCACGGACGCACCCGCGAGACTCGGTGGGGACAGAGAACACTCGACCTCGACCTCGTGCAATACGGAGACCCGCGCGACGGCTCCGACGTGGTCAGCGACGGATCTCCCGTCGACGTCACAGCTGGGGCCACGCCCCTGCCGTCGCCGACGCTGCCCCACCCTCGCGCGCACGAACGCGGTTTTGTGCTCGTTCCGTGGGCGCAGGTCGACCACTCCGCCCACCTGCGCGTCGGTCGCGAGGTGGTGGCGGTCACCGACGCCATCGACTCCCTGCCCCAGGCGGCTGACGGAGCCGACGGAGCCGACGGCGCGGTTCAGGGTGTTCGGCCCGGCCCCGACTGGGGATTTACGCCGCCTCGAGGTGCGCGTGGTCGGTGACGGCCGCGGATTGCGGGTGACGACAGTGCTGTTCACCGCGCTGGCGGTCGCAGTGCTCGCCTTTCTCGGCCTGCGTTGGTGGGCGGGACAGGGGCATCCGCTGCCCGCGACGTCGTTCACGGTCGCCGCGGTGTTCGCTCTGTTGGGCGGTGCGGAATTTCTCGTGGCCCGCCGTATTCGCCACGGAGTAGCGGGCACGAGCAAGCAACGGCTCGACCCTCTGTGGAGCCACCGCATGCTTCTCATCGGTCAGGCCGCCGCCTTGACCGGAGGTGTCGTGTTGGGTTGGTACCTGGCGCTCGGCGCGGTCGCCCTGCCCGACATCGACGCGGCCTCGGTGCGCCGGGTGGTCACCGCCGCTTTGGCACTCGCAGCAGGCGGGTTCGTGCTCACAGCAGGGGGATTCGCGAT
>JAUNUP010000012.1:0-4874 GCA_030538115.1 Dermatophilus congolensis
TCATCGAAGTCGTCGTCTTCGCGGTACACGACCAGGGGCGTGACCTCATCGAACGCCTCTTCGAGCGCTTCTTCGTATTTCTCGAAGGCGACCTCGACCGCGTCGTATGCGGCGCGTACAGCTTCGTCATTCTCTCCGTGCCTCGACGCCGCTGCTTCGAGGTGGCGCTCAAGGGCGGCCACCAGGGCCGCGAGGGCAACGCGCGGGTCGACACTCATGCTTCGAAACTACCTTGTCAGGCACCGTTTCGGGAGTCCCGGCACTCCGTGAGTAGTGCGGGCTGCGGCACATCTGCAAGGTTGACGCCCTATCGTGGTGCGCACCGTGAGACAGGGGGTATCCATGGAGTTCGAGTACCGAGTCATCACGTTTCCGAGGCAGGCCACGCGCACCGAGGTCAAGCAGGTGCTCACCGAGGCGGCGGAGTACGCGCACTGGGAGGTCGACTGGGTGCGGCTCTACTTCGGCGGCAAGCGAAAGGTGCGTCTGAAGCGCCGCATCATCCGGGTTCGGCGCACCGTGTGAGCGTCGCGTGCAGGCGGTTTCGCGGCTGAACGGTGCGCGTGCTAATGTTTCGAGTCGTTGCTGCGGCGCTGGTCAGACAGGTCGAACAGGCTGGTTGAACAGACTGGTCGGACGCGAAGACCCGAGCTCCACGGCACACACCCTGTCCGGGTGGCGGAATGGCAGACGCGCTAGCTTGAGGTGCTAGTGTCCTTTATCGGACGTGGGGGTTCAAGTCCCCCTCCGGACACCAACATCCCTCATCAGAGGGCATGAGCAAGCCCCCGCACCGATGCGGTGTCGGGGGCTTTTCGCTGCCCGGGGGCCAAGCTCGTTTACAGCACGAGCGCTGCCACCCATCCGGCCAGGAGCAGCGGGATGTTGTAGTGGATGAACGTCGGGATCACCGTGTCGCGGATGTGGTCGTGCTGGCCGTCGGCGTTGAGACCGGCCGTGGGGCCGAGTGTGGAGTCGGAGGCGGGTGAGCCCGCGTCTCCGAGGGCGCCGGCGGTGCCGATGAGCGAGACGGTGGCCAGGGGCGAGAACCCGAGCGAGAGGCACAGGGGCACGTAGATCGTCGTGATGATCGGCAAGGTCGAGAACGAGCTGCCGATGCCCATCGTGACGAGCAGGCCGACGAGCAGCATCGCGAGCGCGGCCATGGCCTGGTTGCCGGCGAACATCTCGGCGGAGCCGGTGACGAGCGAGTCGACCTGCCCCGTGTCTTTCATGACCTGCGCGAACCCTTGGGCGGCGATCATGATGAAGCCGATCATCGCCATCATCTTCATGCCGCGATCGAAGACGCCGTCGGCCTCGCCCCAGTTGATGACGCGGGCGGCGACGAACACGGCGAACCCGACCAGCGCGCCGAGGAGCAGCGAGTCGGCCCAGATCTGGATGCCGAGCGAGATCCCGATCGCGACGACCGCGACGATGATCGGGTACTTGCCCACCGGCTTGCCCACGTCGGTGACGTCTTCGCCCGCGACCGGCAGGTCGTCGTAGTGGCGCGGCTTGCGGTAGGTGAAGAACACGGCGATGAGCAGGCCCGCGACCATCCCGAGGGCCGGGATGCCCATGGCGTCCATGACGTTGATACCGCTGGTGTCCATGCCCGCTTCGTTGATGTTCTTCAACAGGATCTCGTTGAGGAAGACGTTGCCGAACCCGTACGGCAGGTACATGTACGTGGTGATGAGGCCGAACGTCATGATGCAGGCGAGCAGCCGCCGGTCGACTCCGAAGCGGTTGAACGCGATGAGCAGCGGCGGGATCAGCAGCGGGATGAACGCGATGTGGACGGGCACGACGTTCTGGCTCATGATGCTGACCACGAGGATCACTGCGAGAAGTCCCCACTTCACGAGGGGGGCTGCGTGGGCGATGCGGGCTTCGCCGGCGTCCGGACCGACGCCGTGGGCTCCGGCCCGGGCCACGACAAGGTTCGCAAAAGCCCTCGGCATACCCGAGTGCGAGATCGCGACGGCGAACGCGCCGAGCATCGCGTAGGAGAGGGCGATGCTCGCGCCGTTGGCGATCCCCTCCGTGAACGACTCCATCGTCGCGGTCAACCCCATCCCGGCGGTCACCCCGCCGACCAGGGCCCCGACGATGAGGGCGATGACGACGTGGACACGCGATACCGACAAGATCAGCATCACGACAACGGCAAGTACGACGGCGTTCACAAGGGGCTCCTGGTTTCGGGCAACAGGCACAAACCTAAAGCCACGTCGCGCCCTCCGAACAACTTCTCAGAACCCGAAACGCCGCGGCTCACGAACGGCACCGGGTGGTCGCCAACCGTCTCCCCCGTGCCGTGGCACCTTCGCTGGGAGGTGCCGTGTGAGAGAACGTGTGCCACGGCACCACCAGCGATAGGGGTGCCGCGGCACATGTTCTCGCCCATCTCACCTACCAGCACCGTGCCACGGCACGGGAGCGCGGGAATATCGGACAAGCTCACGCACCCTGCGCCGCCGCGGATCAGCCGAGAGGCGTGAGTTTGAGGAGCTTGGCGTTGCCGCCGTCTTCCAGGAGCCAGATCGCGCCATCGGGGCCCTGTTCGACCTCGCGGATGCGCTCGCCCATGTCCCAGCGTTCCGCCACGGCTGCGGTGGTGCCGTTCAGGTGTACGCGGATGAGCGACTTGCCCGAGAGTGCGCCGACGAACGCGTCGCCCTTCCAGGGGGCGAACAGGTCGCCGCTGTAGATCATGAGGCTGCCCGGCGAGATCGACGGCGTCCACCAGGCCTTCGGGGCCTCGAAACCGTCACCCGCCGTGTGGTCGGGAATCTCGGAGCCGTCGTAGTGGCTGCCGTTCGAGGCCTTGGGCCAGCCGTAGTTCTTGCCCTCGACGATGAGGTTGATCTCGTCGCCGCCCTTGGGTCCCATCTCCGAGGACCACAGGTTGCCCTCGGCGTCGAACGCGAGGCCGAGGGGGTTGCGATGGCCGTAGCTCCAGATCTGCGCCGACACTCCCCCGCGATCCGCGAACGGGTTGCCCGCGGCGGGGGTGCCGTCGAGGTTGAGGCGCATGATCTTGCCCTGCGCGACCGAGAGATCCTGCGCCGGGTCCATCTTCTGCCGGTCCCCGCTGCTGAGGAAGAGGTACTTTCCGTCCGGACTGATGGCGATGCGCTGACTGAAGTGCCCGTCTCCGCTGACCTTCGGCTCCTGCCGCCAGATGACCTGGAGACCGTCGAGGTTGGGCGAATCGCCCTCCGTGAGTGTCGCCTTGGCGAGAACCGCGCCCTTCCCGCCGTCGCCCGCCTCGACCCAGGTGAGGTACACGGCACGGTCAGTGCCGAAGGAGGGGGCGAGCGCGATGTCACCGAACCCGCCCTGTCCGCCGGTCGCGACCTGGGGCGTACCGGCGACGGTCACCGCATCCCCGTTCGCAGGGTCAACGAGCTTGAGGGCGCCGCCGAGCTCGGTGACGAGCGCCTTGCCGTCGGGCAGAAACGCCATCGCCCACGGCTGATCGAACGTCGCGACCTCCTCGACCGAGAACGGCTTCCCCGACCGATCGGTCGAGAGAGTGCCCTGCGTGGACGTCTGGGGATCGGGGGTGTGGGCGGGCTGACCCGGTGATTCGGGAGAACTCGAACAGGCGGCGAGCAAAGCGACGACGGGAACGATGGCGAGCGCGCGGCGGATCATACTCATCCACGCTAACGGATGCTCGCGTCAACCGCGCCAGTGGGCGGCGGACTACACGCTGACGGCTCGCCATCGATCGGGTGGCGGCAACCAACAAACTCCCGTGGTTCAGGAACGGGCGTCGAGATCCTCACCAGTCATGTTCGGCACGCGCGGCAGTGCCAGAGCGCCGATGACGGCGAGAATCACGGCAGTGACACTCATCGCGCCGGCGAATCCGAGCCGTTCCACTCCAAACCCGGCGATCAGGGGCCCGATCGCCAGTCCCACTGCGTAGGCGAGGGTGTAGAGGGCGTAGGAGCCACCCAGCGTGGGAGGTTTCGAGCGGTGTCCTTGGATGCTGATCAAGGCCGTTGCGGGAGCCTGCAGGAATGCTGCGGCAAGTCCGAGAAGCCCCATGCCGACGCCGACCTGCCACAGGGGTGTCGACCAACCCACAACAAGCAGGGACGCGACGACCGAGGCGATGCCGATCCCGATCAACAGCTGCGGGGAGACGCGCGCCACGAGCGCACCCACGATGGGATTGGCGATCACCCCGACAAGAGCAGCCAGGGCGAACAGCAGTCCGATGACCAGCGGACTCGCCTCGATGTGAACCGGAAGCACCGGCTCCAAGGCGGCAATGACGGCAGCACCCAACATGATCGCCGTGACGATCGACCACGAACCTGGCACGCGCAGCACCGACCATGGACCTCCCGTGTCATCTGTGACTGTCGGGATATCGCGCACCAGCGTGAAGCGGAGGATGCCATCGACTGCCGCAATCCCAGCCGCGAGTATGAACGGTGAGGCGGTACCGAACCGCTCGACCATGATGCCGGCGAGCGGGGGGCCGATCAGCACACCCAGAGTGATGGTCGAGATCGCGATCCCCATGGCCATGCCGCGCTTGTCGAAGCTGGTCGTTGCGGCGATCAGCGCGAGACCCGCCACCCACGACATGCCTCCGGCGACGCCCTGCGCGAATCGCGCGGCGAGAAGCAGCCAGAAAGGCCCACCGAGAGCAAAGATCACAGTCGCGACCGCAAGACCGACCAGTCCGATGAGAAGCGGCGTCTTCGGGCCGACGCGGTCGACGAGTCGACCACTGAGAAGTGCCGCGAACACCAGGGCGATCGCATACGAGGCGAACAAGACGCCCGTCATTGCAGACGGGGGCCCCCCCCGGGGGGGGGGGGCGGGGGGGCAGTGTGGGTGGT
>JAUNUP010000012.1:4884-110906 GCA_030538115.1 Dermatophilus congolensis
GGGCCGCCACCACCTGGCCTACCGCACACGGGGCCAACAACCCCCCGGTATTGGACGCCGCCCGCCCACCGGGTGGTGGGCGGCCGTCTACTCAGTGAAGGTCTGCTCCGTGAGCGGTAGAGCTCAGCCGTCGACGGGCGGTTCTCCGTGGTAGGTCAGTTGGCTGCTCTTGGGGCGCCAGAAGTCGGTGTGTTCGGCGATGCCATTCGCGTCTGCCGAGTACACCGGATCCCGGCCCGCCTTGCGCTGCTCGACGTAGTCGTTCGCCGCGCGGATGGCGCGCTTGCCGAGTACGAGGATCACCGGGATGTTGATGAGCGCCATGAGCCCCATGAGGATGTCGGCGATGCTCCACGCCATCGTGAACTCCAGTAGCGAACCGGAGAAGACGATGAACACTGCGGCCGCCCGGAACGCGATAAGCACACCCCTCGGCGGCTCGCCGTTGCACAGGAAGCGCAGATTGATCTCGGAATAGTAGTAATTGCCGATCAGCGTCGTGAACGCGAAGAGCACGAGCGACATCGTCACGAACGGGTGGCCGAGATCGCCGAGAACCGTCGATGCCGACTGCTGAACCAGGGTGACACCAGCCAGATCCGGGTCACGCACGACACCCGAGGCGAGAATCATGAAACCGGTGATCGTGCAGATGAGCAGCGTGTCGATGTACACCGACAGCATCTGAACAAGCCCCTGCTTCGCCGGGTGGGAGACGTTCGCGGAGGCCGCCGCGTTCGGCGCCGAACCGACTCCGGCCTCGTTCGAGTACAGGCCACGCTTGATGCCGAGCAGGAGAGCCGAGCCGGCGGCTCCGCCGAACATCGACCGGACGTCGAAGGCATTGCTGAAGATCGCCGAGAACATGCCAGGCACGAGATTCAGATGCGTGAAGATCACGGCCAGGCCGACGGCCAGGTATGCGAGGGCCATGAACGGCACGAGAAATTCCGTGAGACGGGCAAGACGCTTTCCGCCCCCGAAGATCGGGGCGGCCGCGAACAATGCGAGCGCGCCACCGAGAATCATCGGCGTCGACCCCTCGGTGAACCAGCCGTAGGAGGTGAAGGAGTCGATCGTGTTGTAAGAGGCCACCATGTTGAAGCCGCCCATGTAGGTGAGGATCAGGGCGACCGCGAAGATCATCCCGAGCCAGCGGGCTTTGAGCGCCGTGGTGATGTAATACGCCGGGCCACCGTACGAGTCACCGTTGTCACTGCGGCGCTTGTAGATCTGAGCCAGCGTGCTCTCGACGAACGCGGAGGCACCACCGAGAAGCGCGACCATCCACATCCAGAACAGGGCCCCGGGCCCACCGAGAGTGACAGCCACCGAGACGCCCGCGATGTTTCCGGTGCCCACGCGAGAGGCGGTGGAAACCATCAGTGCGCCGAACGACGACAGGCCGGCTTCGTCGGTCTTCGGCTCACGGAGCACCCGCAGCGACTCGGGAAAGAGCCGGAACTGAAGCGCTTTCGTGCGGATGGTGAAGTAGATGCCCGAAAAGACGAGCAGGGCGATGAGGATGTAGCTGTAGAACGCATTGCTGACTGCGTCGAGGAATTCGGCCATGGGCAGGGCCTTTCGCGGAGGGGCGTGAAGAGGTGCGACCAGTCGAAGGCCGGCACGTCAACCTAACCGCTGAATCCCCCGAATGGGCAGACCACGCCGCCGCCGTTAACCAGGTGCATTCCTCCGTGGCCTTCCTGCTGCACGGATCCCCCACTGTCAGCGCGGAGAACGATCAGCACTACTCCTCGCCGACGCGCTCCACCCAGAGCGCCACGATGTGTGCCCGCGTGAAGCTGACCGTCGACGGAGCAGCGAACGAACGCTTCGTCGTGCCTGTCACCACGATCTCGTAGGAGTCGATGTGCTCGTCGTGGATGAGCCGCTGCACGTGGTCGTTGGGGTCGCCCTCGAACGGCCGCGTCACCCACTCCGTGCCGTCGACCGTCACCAAACGCACCTGCCAGAGCTCACCGGCCATCGGTGCTCACCTCCACGGCTCTCGTAGCCAATCGCGACCCAACGGGCCCTAACGGAACACGGACAGAGGCAACTGGTCGCCGCCCGACAATCGCGAGTCACGCATCGACCGCAGAGTGCCGATCGTCTGCGGGTCGTGGGCGTACGCGGCCGGATCGTCGATCAGCGCGCGGAGGATGAGCGAATACCCGGCCGGAGAAAGATCGAGTTGCTCCTCGGCCTCGATCAGCTTCTGCTCCTGCGCCGAAGGCCCGGAGCCCCACTTGCGTTCGAGATCGATGACCATGCGGTCACGGTCGCTGAGCTGCGCGGTCCGTCGCCGACGGGATTCGTGCATTCCCATCTCCCTCCAAAGTCTGTCCGGCATCCCATCGGCCACTGCGCGCCGCGGCTGAGGAGAGAGCACCACCGCAGGGCGCCCCGTTACAGTGGGCGGGGCAGGCCCGCACAGCGGTATAGACAGCCACGGTGACCTGCGCAAGTGACAGGCTCCGGCAGTCGGGGCGACGCAAGTCGATGCCCGTGCGCATCGGAGGGGACGTGGACATGAAGCTCGTGGTCACCGGAGGCGCCGGATACATCGGTTCCGTCGTGACATCGCTGCTGCTGGAGGCGGGGCACAGCGTGACCGTGGTCGACGACCTGTCGACCGGGCACGCAGACGCCGTGCCCGAGGGCGCGGAGTTCGTGCAGACCCGGATCCACGACATCGCCCCCGTGCTCCAGAAGGTCAAGCCCGACGGGCTGCTCCACTTCGCCGCCAAGTCACTCGTCGGCGAATCGGTCGAGAAGCCCGAGCTGTACTGGGAGAACAACGTCGTCGGCTCGTACCACCTGCTCGAAGCCGTGCGGGACGCCGGCGTGCCGCGCATGGTCTTCTCGTCGACAGCGGCCGTGTACGGCGAGCCCGACGTGTCGCCGATCACCGAAGACGTCACTCCGAACCCGATCAACGCCTACGGCCACAGCAAGCTCGCCATCGACATGGCCCTGTCGGGCTACGCGCGCGCCCACGGCCTGGCCGCGACCAGCCTGCGCTACTTCAACGTCGGAGGCGCACGCGGCGCCTACGGCGAGCGCCACGCGATCGAGACCCACCTCATCCCCAACGTGCTCAAAGTGCCCGCCGGCGAACGCGACCACGTGTACCTCTTCGGCGACGACTACGACACCCCCGACGGCACCTGCGTGCGCGACTACCTGCACGTCGTCGACCTCGGCCGCGCCCACCTCCTGGCGCTCGAGTCTTCGGTCGAGTCGACCCACCGCGTGTTCAACCTCGGCTCGGGCAACGGCTTCTCCGTCAAGGAGGTGCTGGAGGCGTGCCGCTCGGTGACGGGCCACGCGATCCCCGCTGAGGTGAAGGAGCGTCGTCCCGGCGACCCGGCCACCCTCGTCGCCAGCTCGGCCAAGGCCAAGGAGCAGATGGGCTGGGAGCCCGAATACGGCATCGAGCGCATCGTCGCCGACGCCTGGGCGTTCATGCAGTCGCGCGCCTGAGGCCGAACCCGGCAGCTTCGTCACCCACCGACACCTACGAGCGCTGACCTGCGAGCGCTGCACTGCGGGCCCTGACCAACTCGGCTGAGGCCGGCCCGGTCAGGGCTCGCGGCGTATCACGAGCGGCAGCACTGTGGCTGCCCCCGACCTCCGTAGCGCTGCCGCCGCCAAGGTGACCGGCCAGCCCGAGGCGGTGGAATCGACCACCAGCAGCACGTTGCGACCGGTCACATGAGCCGGCGGTTCGCCCGCCTCGATCACGCCCTGCCACTGCGCTGCCTCGGCCGAACCCGCCGGACGCTCACCTGCCCCGAACTGCGGAGGCGTGACGAGCCAGTGCCCCACCTCCAGGCGCCCGACTGTGCCGAGATGCTCCGCCGCCTGTGCGGCCAACGGGAAGGGCCGGCCGTTCGCGTTCAGCGTGGCGAGCGACACGACGAGGTCAGGTCTCGCGCGCCAACTCTCGCGCCACCGCACCAACACGCCGACCAGTGCGTCGAGCAGCTCCTGCGGAGCGTCGCCGGGCCGGTCAAGGCCCTCGGCGATCGCCTGCTCCCATTCAGGGGCGTCCTTCTCGATGATCACCCGGCCCACCTCGGCAGCCTCGCCCGCCGGGATGCGGCCGCGTCGCCCGAACTCACCTCCCGGCCACATCTTGCGGGTATCGAGCACGTGGTCGACTCCGCGTAGGGCCTTTGCCACTGTGACCAGTGTGTTCTCCGCCGGACTCGGCCGCAGCGGCTCCGGGAGCCGACCGATACAGACCGAGCACCGACCGCAGGGGCCAGCGGCCTCGTCGTCGAGGCTGCGCCTCAGCAACTCCATGAGGCACGAGCGCCCGGCGAGGTAGTCGCGCATGATCGCCGCCTCGCGCTCGCGGACCGCGACGATGCCCGCGTAGTGCTCGGCGTCGTAGTGCCAGGGCACGCCGGTCGACACCCAGCCGTCCGGAACGCGGTCGACTGCCTTGTCGACCGCGAGTTGCTTGAGCAGCAACTCCACCCGCCCGCGACGCAAACCCGTAGCGGCCTCGAGGGAGACGACCGTGCGCGGCTCGTCCCCCGCTCCCAACTCGCCGAGCAGACGGTTCGCCATCTTCTCGTCCGGCAGAGTGGCGGTGGCGAAGTAGCGCCACACCCCCTCGTCGGCGCGCGAGGGCAGCAACACCACGAGCGCATGGTCGATACCGCGCCCCGCGCGCCCCACCTGCTGGTAATACGACACCGGAGACGGCGGTGAGCCGAGGTGTACGACGAACCCCAGGTCAGGCTTGTCGTACCCCATGCCCAGCGCAGACGTCGCGACCAGGGCCTTCACCTCGTTGCGACGCAGCGCCCCCTCGAGCCGCTCGCGCTCCGATGCCTCCAACTGGCCCGTGTACACCTTCACGGGGTAGTCGTCGCCGTGGGCGGCCTTGATCGCCCGCAAGGCCCGCTCCGCGTCGGCGATCGTGAGCGCGTAAACGATGCCGGAGCCAGGTAGGTCGGGCAGGTGGTCGGCCACCCACGCGTGCCGCTCCAGAGGCGACAGGTGGGGTGTCACGACGAGCTGCAGGCTGTCGCGCCCCAGCGAACCCCGCAGCACCGTGGTCGCCGTGCCGAGCTGCGCCGCGACGTCGGCTGTGACCCGCTCGTTGGCAGTGGCAGTCGTGGCCAGCACCGGCACTCCGTCGTCGAGCCGCGCGAGCACCTCGGTCACACGCCGGTAGTCAGGGCGAAAGTCGTGCCCCCAGTCGGAGATCGAGTGCGCCTCGTCGATAACGAGTAGGCCGATGCGACCGGCCAGCGCGTCGAGCACCCGCCTCCCGAACACGGGGTTCGCGAGCCGCTCGGGCGAAACCAACAGCACGTCGACCTCGTCCGCCGCGATGGCCGCTTCGACGCGCCCCCAGTCGTCGACGTTCGAGGAGTTGATCGTCACCGCGGACAGGCCCCCGCGCGACGCGGCGTCCACCTGATCGCGCATCAGCGCCAGCAGCGGCGACACGACGAGCGTCGGCCCGGCCCCAGCAGCCCGCCTCGCCGCCGTGGCGCACCAGTACACCGCAGACTTGCCCCAGCCCGTCGCCTGCACCACCAACACGCGGGCACCGTCGCGTGCCAGCGCCGCCACGGCCTCCGCCTGGTCGGGACGCAACCGGGCACCCGGCCCGGCGAGCGCCTCGATGACCCGCTGCGACGCCTCCTGCCACGGCGCCCCCATCGACGCTGTGTGCGCTCCGGTGGCTCCGGTGGCTCCCGTGTCGTCAGTGTCGTTGTCTCTGCCCCCGCTCATGCCTGCAACCTAGCGAGAGGCACCGACAGAGTCGCCGTGCCTCGCCTCCGGTCAGGGAGACGTCAGTGGCGTGCGTCGAGAAATGCCTGGTGCTGCTGTTCGGCGCGCTGCCACAGCACCTGCAGCTCGGAGTCGTCGACCTCAACCTCGAACACCGAGCCCATCACCTTGCGCAGGTCATCGGCATCGGTGAGCACCCGCTTGCTCCGGCCGTCGCGGTCGGAGCGGTAGAGGGTCCGCGACCGCAGGATGTCGATGCCTTCGGCACGCCGTCGCAGTAGTACGAGTGCCTGCACGAACCCCGATTCCGGCGACGTCGACAGGTGCGCGTGTGGACCTTCGAGTGCGTCGAAGCCGATCACATCCGGCTCGAAGTCCATGCACGCGAACGAGCCTCGAGGGTCGTGCACGAACCGCCACCCGGCCCCGTTGGGATGCAGTCCGAACGTGAACGGCCCCTGCGCGTACTCCCCCTCTGCCAGAGGCAACGGCTCGAACAGTCCGTCGCCCATGCCGGCGTCGGCCAGCAGGTTCCCGTCGGCCAGATGCACAACGAGGGTGAGGTGGTTGACGCCCGGTTCGGGGTCGACAGGTCTGCGGACGACGCCCGCGTGCAACGTCACGTCGAAGCAGAGTTCGCGAAGCAGCCACCACAGTGCGCCGTTCATGCCGAAGCAGTAGCCGACACGCCCTGACAGCACGCGCCGGGCAGCCGCCTCCGGGTCGAGGGGCGGCGGATCACCGAGCTGGATGCCGATGGTGTCGTACGTGACGCCCGCGACGAACGCGCGGTGCACGCGTGTCAGATAGTCGCGCGTCGGCGACTCGTGACGCAGGCCGAGGCGCTCGAGCAGCGCGGTTGTCAGAGGGTTCATGGGCAGGCCGGCTCGCTCATGTCTCGAACGGGTCAGCTCCCCGCTTGACGACCGTGCTTCGCCTCCCACGCCTCGCGACGGGCAGCGGCGTCGGCCACGTCCATGAGGTTCGCCTCCTCCAGCGTCGGCGCGGTGCCACCGAGTCGGGCGGGAAGCAGGTGCAGCTCGTCGGGACGCATCGGCGGGTACTCCGACTGGGCGTGGCTCAGCAGCAACTGCATGTCGTCGCGGAGTCGCTGTTCGATCACGTCGGCGGGAGTCTTGCGGTCGGCCTCGATCGGCCTGCCCACGGTCAACGCGATCGGCGTGTTCGTGCGGCCGAGCCGCTTGGGGTAGCCCTTCGTCCACACCCGCTGAGACCCCCACACCACCAGCGGAATGATCGGTGTGCGGGATGCCTGCGCCATGCGCACGGCGCCCGACTTGAACTCCTTGAGCTCGAACGAGCGCGAGATCGTCGCCTCCGGAAAGACGCCCACCAGCTCGCCCGCCTTGAGCGCCTTGAGCGCCTCGCGGAACGACGCGCTGCCGGCCTCACGGTCGACCGGGATGTGCTTCATGCCCTTCATGAGCGGCCCCGCGATCGGGTGCTCCCACACCGTGTCTTTGCACATGAACCGGATGACCCGCCCCGAAGGCCGCGCCGCCAGCCCCGCGTACGCGAAGTCGAGGTAACCGATGTGGTTGATCGCCACCACGCCGCCCCCGGAAGTCGGGATGTTTTCGGCGCCCGTGATGCGGAACCGTAGGCCCTCCGCGGCGAACAGGGTGCGGGCGAACGCGATGACGGGCGAGTACACGGGCTCCATGAGCACAAAGTACCGGCAGGAGGCGGGCCTGCGGCACCCCGTCACCGCTCCGCGGTCGTCCCGCCGTGGCGGGCGGCCGGGCCAGTGGCGCCACCAGGTACATTCGCCTCATGCTCCCCTCCGTCGTCGCCACCCGCTACGTGCTGCCGTTGCGGGAGGGTGGTTCGATGCCCGGCCTCATGGAGGCGAGCGACGACGGCATGTACGTGGTCAAGTACCGGGGCGCGGGGCAGGGGCTCAAGACGCTCGTGGCCGAGGTGCTCGTCGGACGCATCGCCGCCGCCGTCGGCGTCGCAGTGCCCGATCTCGCTGTCGTCGACGTGCCGGCCGCCATCGCGCGCTACGAGGCCGACGAAGAGGTGCAAGACCTGCTCGACGCCTCCCTCGGTCTCAACCTCGGCATGGACTTTCTGCCCGGCGCCTTCGGCTACGACGGCACCCTCACGCCCTCGGTCGAAGAGGCGACGCGCATCGTCTGGCTCGACGCCTACACCGCCAACATCGACCGCACCTGGAGCAACCCGAACCTCATCGTGTGGCACCGCAAGGTCTACGCCATCGACCACGGCGCCGCCCTGTACTTCCACCACACGTGGCCGAACCGCGAACCCGACGAGAACCGCTTCGTCGCATCGAAATTCGACGCATCCAAGCACGTGCTCGCCGATGTCGCGGGCGACGTGGCAGGCGTGCACGACGAGATGATCGCGCAGCTACCCGACTCCACCATCGACGCCATCGTGGAGGCCGTGCCCGACGACTGGATCGAACCCGCAGCGGGGCTCGACTCCACCTCACACGTGCGGGACGCCTACCGCTCCCACCTGCGCGCGCGCCGCGACAACCCGGCGGCCTGGCTGCCCAAAGCCGACGGGGCACTGTCATGAGCGACGACCCGCGCAGCACAGCCTCCCCCGAACCGACCGGCGACGGCACCGAGCTGGACGAGTCGCGGATCCTGGGCGAGGCCGACTGGGGCACACCTATCGCCGACACAGAGCGCCCCGACACGTCCGAAGGCCTTCCGGAGCTGGACGACTCTCGGATCCTCGGAGAGGCCGACTGGGGCACGCCTACTGGTGGTCGCGGCGGGTTCTTTCCCGCCGACGGAACGGCACTGACCAACACCTCTCAGCGCGGGGAGGATTCGACTCCGCCCGGCTACACCGCCTACCAGTACGCGGTATTGCGTTTCGTGCCGCGCGTCGAGCGTGAGGAGTTCGTCAACATCGGGGTCGTCGTGTACTCGCAAAGCGCCGCCACACTCACTGTGGCCTGGCACATCACCCCCGAGCGCATCACCGCCCTGAGCCCGGATGCCGACCAGTCGCTCCTGGCCGACCAGTTGGCGATCGTCGACGATGTCTGCGCGGGCGTGACCGGCGGAGGACGCCCGACGCTCGACACGATGCTGAAGCGCTTCGGCTGGATCACCGCACCCCGCAGCACCGTGCTGCAACCGGGACCGATGCACGGAGGCATGACCCGTGACATCGACGGGGAGGCCCAACGCCTCCTCGACCGCCTCGTCCGCTGACTCGGCGGTCCAACAAATCCGGCGCACGAGCGGTCGCTCGAATAGGCTCTGGGGGCATGAACCTCGAGCGTCCCGTAGCCCCAGATCCGTATTCGCTGCTGCCCCAGGTGTCTTCGTTCCCGGTCTCTAGTTCCGACTTCGATGAGGGCGGTGACCTGCCGAAGGCGCACGCGTTCGCCCACGACAATGTCTCCCCCGCGCTGAGCTGGACGGGTGCGCCCGACGGCACGAAGTCGTTCATGGTCACGTGCTTCGACCCCGACGCACCGACGCCCGCAGGGTTCTGGCACTGGGCCGTCGTAGGCATCCCGGCCGACGTCACGAGCCTGCCCGAGAATGCAGGCGCCGACACCGGCGCTGAACTCCCTGCGGGTGCCTTCCACTTGAAGAACGACTACGGCTACGCCGGCTTCGGTGGCGCCGCCCCGCCGGAGGGCGACCGCCCGCACCGCTACATGTTCGCGGTGCATGCTCTCGCGAACGAAGACACGGGCATCGAGCCCGACTTCTCCCCCACGAAGGCGTCGTTCTTCGCCCTGGGCCAGACCTTGGCCCGCGGAGTCACCACCGCCAACTACGCAATCCCGGCCGAGTAATCCACCAGGCTCGATTCCCCTAACTTCTGCTAGCAGAACTTAAGCGACAACAGACAGTTTAGAAACTATGTTCTCGTCGCTTAAGTTCTGCTGAGTGGGGGCTACTGCCACGTCGGAGGGACGACTTCGATACGGCGCACATCGTGATTGCGTTCCGCTCGCTCCCGCCAACGGCGGTCGTGTGTGACCGTGACGACCGTTCCCGGGTAGTCGTCGAGCGCCGATTCGAGTTGTTCGACGAGCTCTGGCGCGAGGTGGTTGGTCGGTTCGTCGAGAAGGAGCAGATCACTCGGCACGCTCAGCGCGATCGCCAGTTCGAGACGACGCTGTTGACCGACCGAGAGCCGGCTCACCGGCCGCACGAGATCGGTCTTGTCGAACAGCCCCAGGGCGAGGAGCGGGCGGGCCGCGTCATCGGGATGGGCGCCGACCTTGGCTGCGAAGTGCCGCAGCACGGTGGCGCGGCTGCGCGGCGCAAGCCCCTGACGCAGCCAGTCGACCCGCACGGTCTCGTCCCTTTCGACCTGCCCCGACTCCGGCGTGAGTTCGCCTGCGAGGAGTCGCAGCAGGGTGGTCTTTCCCGCGCCGTTCGCTCCCGAGACCAGCCACCGCTCCCCCGCACACACGGCGAGATGCTGCATCGCCAGCCGCGGTCCGGCACCGTCCGCGCCCAACCGAACGTTCTCCACTGTGACCAGCGGCGATCCGTTCTCCCGCGGGTCGGCTCCCCCGAACACCGGGTTGAACCGCAACGGATCGGGCGGTCGCGGCGCCGGATCGGCCAACAACCGCGACACTCGCTCCTTGGCGTTGCGGATGCGCGACTTCGCCCCGTGGTCGCGCCCCCGCAGCCGGAACGCACCGTGGCCGAACGCCGCCTTCTCCTGTTTGCGTGGAATCGCGTCGAGACGAAACGCGTTGGCCTCCAGCAGCTCCACATGCCTCGTGAGTTCTTCACGCCAGTTCCGGTGCGCCTCCACCGCTGCGCGTCGCTCGGTGGCGCGTGCGGTGAGGAAACCCCGATAGCCGTCGCCATAGCGACGCAGCGTGCCCTGCTCGATGGCGACGATGTCGGTGGCAAAGCGGTCGAGAAACGCCCGGTCGTGCGTCACGACGACCATCGATCCACGGTGACGTGCGAGTTTGTCTTCCATCCACGCGATGCCCGCGTCATCGAGGTCGTTCGTGGGTTCGTCGAGAAGCAGCAACTCCGCCTCCGAGGCGAGGGTGGCCGCCAGCGCGAGCCTGGAACGTTCGCCGCCCGACAGCTCGGCCACCGGCCGGGCGCGGTCGAGGTCGCCAAGCCCGAGTTGCTGCAGCGCGGAGGCGAGGCGCACGTCGAGCGCGTACCCGTCACGGGCCTCGAACGCGTCGTTCGCGCGGGCCAATCGCGTGAGGAGTGCGGGCAGTTCCGCCTCGGTGGCCTCTGCCACCGCGTGCGAGAGCCGGGCGATGTCGGCTTCGAGAACTCGCAGGTCTCCGAGCAGGAGGTCGAGGGCCGAGCCCACGGACGTGCCCGCGGGGAAAGTGGGGTTCTGCTCGGCGTACGCCATCCCGCCCGGCAGTTCGACCCGACGCTCCCCCGCAGCCACCGGAACCACGCCCGCGAGTGCGGCCAGCAGGGTCGTCTTGCCGGATCCGTTGTCGCCGATCACCGCTAGGCGAGTGGTCGGCCCGACGATGACGTCGATCTCATGCAGCACGACACGCTCGGCGTATCGCACAGTGGCGGAGCGGAGTTCACAGATTCGGTGCGAGGGCTTCGGGGCTGTCGACGGAGCAGGGGTGGGTTGATCGTCGCGAGTCATGGGTTCCTCCGCACGGTCGGCTCTGTTGTCGTCAGGAGCTACCGCATTGTCGGGTTGAGACAGGTCGGCGTCGCCCGCAGCGCAGGCGCGTGAGAGTCACCGCGGAGATTCTCGACGCGGCGACCCGTCTCAGAGGAACAACGAACCCATACCGCAAGGGTACGTGACGTCACCTTCCCGGCCGGGGTGCCATGGCACATGTTTCCCTGCACCTCGCCTACCAGCAGAAGTGCCATGGCACGGGGAGAGGGGGCAACCCGGGGCACCGCGAGGAAGGGCGCGCCATGGCACGGGGAGAAGGGCGAGTGGAACGGGCGGCGTTCAGCTAACGCGCAGGGCCCACATCGCTACTGCGCTCGCTGCCGCCACGTTCAGCGAGTCGACGTCGCCGGCCATCGGTATGCGCACCACGAGATCGCTGGTCGCGATGGTGCGGCGGCGCAGGCCGTCTCCCTCAGTCCCCATGACCAGCGCTAGACGCTCGGGCGGGTTCGCCGCAAGCTCGTCCAACGTCACCGCGTCGTCGGCCAGCGCGAACGACGCCACCGTGAAGCCCTCCTCGCGGAGGACGTCGATGCCGCCCGGCCACGGGTCGATCCGGGTCCACGGCACCTGCAGCACCGTCCCCATCGACACCCGCACGCTGCGGCGATACAACGGATCCGCGCAGCGTGGCGTGATCAGCACGGCATCGACACCGAGCGCGGCAGCCGACCGGAAGACGGCCCCGATGTTGGTGTGGTCGACGATGTCCTCCAACACCACCACCCGCCGCGCGTCGGAAATCAGCGCCCGGAGGTCTGGCAGCTCAGGCCGATGCATCGCGGCAAGTACGCCCCGGTGCAGGTGAAACCCGGTCATCGCCTCGATGACGGAGTGCTCCCCCACGTACACGGGCACGCCGTCCGCCTCCAGTTCGGCCACGAGGGGGGCCAGGTCGTCGACCCAGCGCGGCGCGAACAGCACCGACCTCGGCCGGTGCCCCGCCGCCAGCGCCCGTCGAAGCACCTTCTCGCTCTCCGCCATGTACAGCCCGCCCTCGGGCTCCAAGAGCCTGCGCAGGTTGACATCGGTGAGCGAGAAGTAGTCGCGAACCCGTTCGTCAGCGGGGTCGGTGATGGCAATTGGCACAACGAAAGAAGCTACCCCACCGCCCCGGACGCCCGCCTCAACGAGGCTGAGTGCTCCGGTGGTCGTTGAGTGCTCGAGTCGAAACAGGGGCACTCAACGACATGTGGAGCACTCAGGGTCGTTAGGGCGGGCCTCGTGGGAGGGGGTGCGAGGGGCGAGAGGGGTCAGGTGCCCAGGAGGTAGATGATCGCGAGCACGCCGACGACGACGATCACGCCACGCAGCACCAGCGGTGGGAGCCGCCTGCCCACTCCCGCGCCGAGAAATCCGCCGATGAGCGTGCCGATGCCGATGGTCAGAGCCACCATCCAGTCGACGTCGGCCGAGCGCACGGTGATGAACACCGCTGCGGCAATCGTGTTGGCGGCGAACCCCAACGCGTTCTTCACGGCGTTGAGATGCTGCAGAGGCGCGGCGAGGAGCACGTTGAGTACTCCGATGAGGATCACGCCCTGCGCCGCGCCAAAGTAGCCGCCGTAGATGGCGGTCAGAAAGACCAGCAGCCACAACAAGACCGGGTGATGGGTGCCGTGGTACCCGCTCGACTCGTCCTGCGACGAGGCAGCGTTGCGGGCCGCGACCCAGCGCTGCAGCTTCGGCCCGGTGACGACGAGCACCACCCCGAGCCCGACCAGCGCGGGCACGACAGCCTCGAAGACGCTCGGCGGCAGCACGAGCAGCAGGGTCGCTCCCACAGCCCCGCCCAACACCGAGGCAGGGACTAGGCGCTTCGCCCAGAAGAGCAGGCCGGTCAGCTCACGCCGATACCCGATCATCCCGCTGATGCCACCGGGCATCAGACCTACGGTGTTCGACATATTCGCCACCACCGGCGGCACGCCGAAAAAGAGAAGGGTCGGAAACGTGATGAGGGAGCCGGAGCCCACGATCGTGTTGATCGTGCCGGCCCCGACTCCCGCCATCAGAATCGCGACGAATTCGAGAAGACCCACGAGTTAGCGGTCGTCCCACTGTTGTTCGCGCCCGTCACCGATCTCTTGCGTCGGCGCGTCGGGCTGATTGCCCCGGCCCAACTGGGCGCGCCCCCGCGAGGTGCCCGGAGGCAGCTCGGCCTCCGCGACCGACCGCTCGACCTCTTCACGGGCTGCCCGCAGCGCCTCGTGCGGGTCTTCGAGCGACATCTGGCCGAAGGGGTTGTCTTCAGGTACGTCGTCGCCCGCCTCCCACTGGGTCTGCCGACCAGACGGAGCCGGCGGGAACGAACCTCCACCCTGACCGAACGCGCTCGCGAAGCCGCGCAGCGCCTCGGTGAATTCGCCGGGCACGACCCACATCTTGTTCGCGTCGCCCTGGGCGATCTGCGGCAGCACCTCGAGGTACTTGTACGCGAGCAGCTCTTGGTCGGGCTTGCCACGGTGGATCGCGTCGAAGACCTGCTGGATCGCCCGCGCCTGCCCCTGCGACTCGAGCACCTTGGCCTGCGCGGCACCCTCGGCCTTGAGGATCGCCGACTGCTTCTCACCCTCAGCGGTGAGAATCGCCGACTGCTTGACACCCTCGGCGGTGAGGATCGCGGCGCGGCGGTCACGCTCGGCGCGCATCTGCTTCTCCATCGAGTCCTGCACCGAGGCGGGCGGGTCGATCGACTTCAGCTCGACTCGCGCGACACGGATACCCCACTTGCCGGTCGCCTCGTCGAGCACGCCACGCAGCTGGCCGTTGATCGAGTCGCGGCTGGTCAGCGTCGCTTCGAGGTCCATCGAACCGATGACGTTACGCAGCGTGGTAACGGTGAGCTGCTCGATGCCCTGGATGAAGTTCGCGATGCCGTAGATCGCCGACTTCGGGTCGATCACCGAGTAGTAGATGACCGTGTCGATGTTCACGACGAGGTTGTCGGAGGTGATCACCGGCTGCGGCGGGAACGAGACGACCTGCTCGCGAAGGTCGATACCGGCACGCACGGTGTCGACGAACGGCACCACCACGTGGATGCCACCGTCGAGGGTGCGCGAGTAGCGGCCGAGGCGCTCGATGATGAGCGAAGTCTGCTGCGGCACGATCTTGATGGCTCGCACGATGACGACGACCACCACTATGACCAGCAGTAATAGAAGAATCAGTCCGATGTTGACGCCGCCCATGAGCGAACCTTTCGTCGGGTTTCGAGAATCGGGGTGCCGATCGGCGGCACGGCAACGAGGGGTGTGGCACTCATCGTTCGTCGGGTGCCTCGTCCTGCAACGCCGGTACAGCGGTGACGAGCAGGGTGGCGCCGCTGACGCCGACCACGCGAACCACGTGTCCCGGAGCGACGGGCAAGGCTGTCGCCTCCAATCGCGCCGACCACACCTCGCCGTCGATCTTCACGCGCCCGTCATGGTCGTTGACCGTGTCGACGACCACCGCGTCCTGGCCGAAGTACGCGGACACACCTGCGGGAGTGTCAGGGGTGGAGGCGAGCATGCGGCGCTTCACCACGGGGCGGACGAGCAGCAACAGCCCGAGAGCGACGATGACACCGGCGGCCACTTGACCGCCCAGTGGCAGAAATATCGCGGCCACGGCAGCGGCGAGAGCGCCGCCTGCGAGCATGAGGAAAACGAGATCTGCGGTCGCCGCTTCGACTCCTGCGAGAATCAGCGCAGCTCCGAGCCACGCGGCCCACGCGTTGTTCTCCAGCCACTCCATGCCAGTCGCCTCCCCTGCGGTCACGGCCCGGGGTCAAGCGTCTGTCGACCGCGAACGTCGAATCCGACGCCGCTGAGCCGATATTCGCCTCGGCTCCCCGAAGCCGTAGTACACCCAGTATCTCAGGTAGTCGCCCTGCGCGCGGAGTAGCGACTCCCGTGCTGCTCGAGAACAAGGGGAAGCCCGAACGTTTCGGAGAGGTTCTCGGCCGTCAGCGCCAGCGGCAACGGACCCGCGGCGACGACGGCACCCTGCCGCAGCAGCAGCGCATCGGTGAAGCCGGTCGGGATCTCTTCCACGTGGTGGGTCACCATCACCATCGCAGGCGCCATGATGTCCTCTGCGAGCGCGTCGAGCCGCTCCAGCAGGTCTTCACGACCACCGAGGTCGAGACCACCGGCAGGCTCGTCGAGCAGCAGCAGCTCGGGGTCGCTCATGAGCGCCCGAGCGATCTGCACCCGCTTGCGCTCTCCGTCGGAGAGCTTGCCGTATTCACGCTGAGCCAGATGCTCAACCCCGAGGGCCTTAAGAAGCGATACCGCGCGGTCGGTGTCGAAACTGTCGTATTTCTCACGCCACCGGCCGACCATGCCGTACGAAGCGGTCAACACCACGTCGACGGCCTTCTCCATGCCAGGGATGCGCTCACCGATGCTCGCGCTGGCCAGGCCGATCCGCGGCCGCAACTCGAACACGTCGACCGCGCCCAACACCTCGCCGAGAACGCCGGCGATGCCAGACGTCGGATGCAGCCGCCCCGCTGCGATCTGGAGCAGCGTCGACTTACCGGCACCGTTGGGGCCGAGCACGATCCACCGCTCCCCCTCCTCGATCGACCAGTCGATGTCGCGCAGGATCGTCGTGTCGCCTCGTACAACGCCGACCCCGGCGAACTCCAGCACATCGCTCATGGCACGACCCTATGGCACACCCCCCGGCGCGTGCCCTCCTAACATGAGGGAGTGTCGCCGCTACCGCTCTGCGTCAGGCTCTCGCTCTGGGGCACGAAAGTGCTCATCGGCGATGTCCCCTCCGCCGCCGTCGACAGGCTCGTCGTTCCAGACCCCGAAGACGTGGGCGACGTCGCCTCCGTGCGCCGCCATCTCGAGTCTTGGGCGACGTTCGGCGAGCGCGTGGTGTTGGCCGCTCTGCCCCACCCGGGCCACCTCGGCGGCATGCCACCCGGCCCGCACGACCTCATGACCGGGGCGGTCTCGGCCGGCGAATGCGTCTACGTACCAACCCTCGGCGGAGCGCTCGTGCCGGTCGACATCGGAGACGGCCCCATCTCCGGAGGTCGCTGGCCCGAAGGCGCACGGCCGGGGCCTCAGATCCGGTGGGAGGCGTTCGACTCCGAACCCATCGAGCCGTGGCGGCTCGACGTGCTCTCGGTGCGAGAGGTCTCGCGCCGCCTCGCCGAGGACTCGGCGGCCGCCATCGGCATTCTGGCCGGCACTCACAGTCCGTGGCAGTCGCGTGGCCTGCGCGCTGTCGCTGATGCGGCCTTGGGCAGCGGCGACCTGGGCATCCCCCAGGGCATCCCGCCGGCCACGATGACGCTCATCGCCGACGCAGCCGCCACCGGCCACGCCGCGCGCCTCGGGCTCACGATGCCCGACGACGGCACCTTGCAGGAGGTCGAGTTGCGCTCGATAGCCTTGCGCCGCCTCCGTCTGGTCTCAGACCAGGCCCTGGCTGCGGCAACGTGCATCGCCGCCCTGCACCTGGCCGGCATGCGAGAAGACCGCAAAGACGACTGGTGACAGATCAGGGCCCGCCCGGACGAACCGAGCGGGCCCCACGAATCGACAGACGATCAGCCGATGATCTCGTTGTAGACGGCCATCGTCTTGTCGCCGATGGAGTGCCACGAGAACTCCTCGACCGCACGCTTACGGCCGTTGATGCCGTACTGGCGGGCACGGTCGACGTCGCTGACTGCCTCGTTCATCGCAGCCGCGAGGTCGATGACCCACTTGTTCTCGTCGATCGGGGTGCCGGTGCCGTCTTGCACCTGCTCGATGTCGACCAGCCAGCCGGTCTCGCCAGGCACGACCACGTCGGGGATACCGCCCGTGCGGGTGGCGACGACGGGGATCTCGCAGGCCATCGCCTCGAGGTTGACGATGCCGAGCGGCTCGTACACCGAGGGGCAGGCGAACACGGTCGCGTTGCTCTCCAGGGCGATGACCTTGTCGCGCGAGAGCATCTCGGGGATGTAGACGACGCCCTCGCGGGTCGCCTTCAACTCGTCGATGAGGCCGGCGATCTCGCGGCCGATCTCAGGCGTATCGGGGGCACCGGCGCAGAGCACGAGCTGCACGTCCGGCGGCAGTTCTTTGGCCGCGCGGAGCATGTACGGCAGGCCCTTCTGACGGGTCTGGCGGCCGACGAAGATGACCGAGCGGCCGTCGGGGTCGACGCCCAGGCTGCGACAGATGTCTTTACCCGCGTCGGAGTGGTCGGCCTTCCACATCTCGGAGTCGATGCCGTTGTGCACGACCTTGACCCGGTCGGGGTCGATCGACGGGTAGCACTTGAGGATGTCGGAGCGCATGCCGTGGCTCACGGCGATGACCGCGGCAGCGGCCTCGTACGCCGTCTTCTCCACCCACGACGACACCCGGTACCCGCCGCCGAGCTGCTCGGCCTTCCACGGACGCAGCGGCTCGAGGCTGTGCGCCGAGATGACGTGCGGGATGCCCGCGAGCAGCGACCCGATGTGGCCCGCCATGTTCGCGTACCAGGTGTGGCTGTGCACAAGGTCGGCACCCTCGACATCCGCGGCGATCGCGATGTCGACCCCGAGGGTCTTCAGCGCCGCGTTGGCGTTCGCCAGCTCCGGCAGGTCGGGGTAGCCCGTCGTGCCCGGCTCGTCGGCCGGCGAACCGAACGCGCGCACCCGCACGTCGATGTCTCCGCGGGCCCGAAGGGCCTTGACCAGCTCCTCGACGTGCACGCCTGCGCCGCCGTATACGTTGGGTGGGTACTCTTTGGACAGGATGTCTGCTCGCACACTGCGAACCCTAGTTGCGGGCAACCCTGACCGGACAGGGTTGCAGCGAATTGCCCGGTGAGACGCTATGAGGGCGCCCCGGAGACCCTTGATTCGCACGTTCCGCGCCATTGCCAACACTTGTTTCTTCTTGGCCCTCCCCGATGCGTCGATAACGGCCTAGATTCGAGCTATGCGCGGAAATAAGCGGAACCCCAAAGTCCTGGCCATCGTGCTGGCCGGAGGTGAGGGCAAGCGCCTCATGCCCCTCACCGCCGACCGCGCCAAGCCTGCTGTCCCCTTCGGCGGCGTCTACCGGTTGATCGACTTCGCCCTGAGCAACGTGGTGAACTCCGGCTACCTCAAGGTCGTCGTGCTCACCCAGTACAAGTCGCACTCACTCGACCGGCACGTGACCACCACGTGGCGCATGTCGACCCTGCTCGGCAACTACGTGGCGCCGATTCCCGCGCAGCAGCGCATGGGCAAGCAGTGGTACATGGGTAGCGCCGACGCGATCTACCAGAGCCTGAACACCCTTGACGACGAGCGTCCCGACATTGTCGTCGTGGTGGGCGCCGACCACGTGTACCGCATGGACTTCAGCCAGATGGTGCGCCAGCACATCGACACCGATGCCGGCATCACCCTGGCCGCCATCCGCCAGCCGATTTCTTTGGCCGACCAGTTCGGTGTCATCGAGGTCGACGACAACGACGTGCGCAAGATCGGGCGCTGGCGCGAGAAGCCGAGCGACGCCAAGGGTCTGCCCGACTCGCCCAACGAGGTGCTGGCCTCGATGGGTAACTACGTCTTCGACGCCGACGTGCTGCGCGATGTCATCACCTCCGACGCGGAGAAGGACGACAGCAAGCACGACATGGGCGGCGACATCGTGCCGTACTTCGTCGACAAGGGCGAGGGCTGGGTCTACGACTTCAACTACAACGAGATCCCCGGTGCAACCGACCGTGACCGTGCCTACTGGCGTGACGTCGGCACCATCGACTCGTACTACGAGGCGAACATGGATCTCATCCAGATCCACCCGATCTTCAACCTCTACAACTACGAATGGCCGCTGTACACCAGCTACAGCCACTCGTACCCGCCGGCGAAGTTCGTGCACAACGAAGAAGGCCGCCGCGGCGAGGCGACGAACTCGATCGTCTCCCCCGGCACGATCATTTCGGGTGGTCACGTCACCGGCTCGATCGTGTCGCCCGGTGTCATCGTCAACAGCTACAGCACCGTCGACCACTCGGTTCTTCTCGACGGCGCGGTCGTCGGCCGTAAGGCCGAGGTTCGCAAGGCGATCCTCGACAAGAACGTCGTGGTCGAGCCCGGCGCCCAGGTGGGGGTCGACCTCGATGCCGACCGCGCGCGTGGCTTCCACGTGAGTGAGGGCGGCATCGTGGTCGTGCCGAAGGGCACAGTCATCACGGCCTGATACGAGGTATTCGACGCAAGAGGCCGCCCGCCGCAGCGATCAGCCCGGTGGGCGGCCTCTTCGTGTCCGGTTCGCGAGGCGCGGGCGCATCTGTGGGCTCGTAGATGACAGGGTTGGGGCATGATCCGCTTCGAACCCTTCGCCGCGCTCCGTTATGCCCCGGGCACCGATCTCGACGCCGTCATCGCTCCTCCGTACGACGTGCTTCTGGATGCCGACGTCGATGCGCTGGAGGCGCGCAGTCCGCGCAACATCGTGCACGTAGACGTGCCGCGTGGCGGAGACGACCGGTACGAGAAGGCCGCGGCGACCCTCGCCGAGTGGGTGGCCGAGGGCGTGATGGTCCGCGACGACGAGCCGTCGTTCACCCTGTACCGGATGCGGTTCACCGACGAGACCGGCGCGGCCCGTGACCTGGTGGGCGTGCTGGGGGCGCTGGAGGTCGTCGACGAGGGCGCCGGCGGCGTGCTGCCACACGAGCGCACGACGAAGAAGGCGTCGACCGACCGTCTCGACCTCACGCGCGCGACGCGGGCGAACCTCTCCCCCGTGTGGGGCCTGTCGCTCGCGAAGGGGCTCACCGAGTTGCTCCGTGAGCCGGGCGAGCCCCTCGGTTCGATGACGGTGGAGGGCGTGGAGCACGTGATCGAGCGGGTCACCGACGCGGGCCGGGTGGCGGCGATCCGTGATCTCGTCGGCTCCGACGACGTGCTCATCGCCGACGGGCATCACCGCTACGGTGTGGCACGCAAGTACCGTGACGAGCAGCGCGACGCGGGCGAGAACGGAGTCGGCGAGGGCTCCGAGCTCACGCTCACGTTCGTCGGTGAGATGGTCGAGGAGCAGTTGAGCATCGCGGCCATTCACCGCCTGTACCACGGCATCTCGCACGCCGACCTGCGCGCGGCCCTCGAGCGCCGGTTCGAGATCTCTGCGGCCCCGGCTCCGTCGGCCGAGGTGTTGCGTCAGATGGAGGCCGAAGGCCGCCTCGCCCTCATCGCCCCCGACGGCTCCTGCGAATGGCTCACCCCGCGCCCGGGCGCCTTCGACGGCGTGCGTTCCCTCGACGGGGCGTGGCTCGAAGACGCCCTCGCAGACGTCGAGCACGACGTCACCTACCAGCACGGGGTCACCGAAGTGGTCGGGGTTCTCGCCGCTGGCGATGCCGAGGCCGCCGTGCTCATCCGCCCGGTCGGCATCGCGGAGATCGAGCGCACGGCGCGCGAGGGGCTCCTCATGCCTCCGAAGTCGACGTTCTTCACGCCGAAGCTGCGCACCGGGTTCGTGGTGCGTCCGCTCTAGGCACGGCCTGAGTCACAACGAAGGTTGTATTCCCCGGCCCGGGCGGCACCCGCCTGGCCACACCCGGGCCGAGGAAGATCGTGGGTCAGCGGCGCTCTGGGCGCGAGCTGAAGTGCTGCACGCTGCCGACGTGCACGAAGCCGGATGCCAGGTAGGCGGCCACGGCCGGGGCGTCTCCGGCGAAGACCGGGGAGGCGATGAGTTCGTTCTCGGGCACCGACGCCAGCGCGCGGGCGAGCAACTCGACTCCGTGCCCGTCGCCGCGCCGATCGGGTGCCACGTCGACGCTCACCTCGCGTAGGCCACCGACTCCGCGGGCCAAGATCACGAGGTCGTGGTCGTCGTGGTCGGGGCGACCCATCACCTGCACGTCGGTGAGGATGCGCTTGGCGTGCTCGGCCGCAGGCCGGTGGGCTAGGTCGGGGCGGCTGACCAGGGCATCCGCGCCGCCGCTGTCAGAGCCTCGGCCCGCTCCCAGAAGAAGCATGTCGTGGCTGCCGATCCAGCCCGAAGGCCCGGCGAGCTGCGTCAGCACACGCGGGCTCGCGGCATTGCCCCACCCGTCGACGCCCAACTCGGTGAGCTGAACGTCGGTGAAGTCGTACGACACCGCGAGAACTGCGTGGCCGGCGAACGAGAGCACCGCCTGGATGTGCTGCGACCAGGGCGAGACCCGCATCCAGCTACCGTCGGCAACCGGCGGCGTGCCTGCAGCGACGCCCCGCAGGAATCGCGCCAGCGGGTGACGCGCGGGGGTCCAGATCGCCTCCCCACCGGCGAGGGCTGGAGCAGTCATGACGGTCATCGAGAGATCCTCGTCTCGCAGTTCGGAAGGGTCGATACCCTCCTCCGGGCCTGAGTGTCACGGTCGAATCCGTGCATCTCATCGAACACATCGACGGCTCAGCGCGATTGATAAGCGAATCCGCACATCCCCTATCACATGAGGAGAAACGCACAGACACATCGGAGCTCGCCCGGGGCTCTCGATAGCGGTAGTTCGCGGGCACGAGAAGACCCCACGGCGGGCCTGGCTCGCCGTGGGGTCCCGAATTCGGTTGCGGCTCAGCCGCCCATGCTGTGGAAGCCGCCGTCGACGTGGATCATTTCGCCCGTCGTCGCCGGGAACCAGTCGGAGAGCAGCGCGACGCAGCCCTGGGCGGCCGGAGTCGGGTCGGCGATCTCCCAGCCGAGCGGCGAGTGGTCGCCCCACTGCGCGAACCGCGAGAACGCGGGGATGGAATTGGCCGCGGTGGTGCTGATCGGGCCGGCGGCGATGAGGTTGCAGCGAATGCCCTTGGGCCCCAAGTCGCGTGCCACATACCGGGAGGTCGATTCGAGCGCGGCCTTGGCGACACCCATCCAGTCGTACCCGTTCCACGCGACCGTCGCGTCGAGGGTCAGGCCCACGATCGAACCGCCCGGCTGCATCATCGGCTCAGCCGCCTTGGCGAGCGCCTTGAGCGAGAAGGCCGAGATCTGCATCGCGGGCGCCACGTCCTCCCACTCCGCGCCCATGAAGTCGAACGCGGCCTTGGGTGCGAAGCCGATCGAGTGCACGACACCGTCGATGCGGTCGGCGTGCTCACCGACCCGCTCGGCGAAGGAGGCGAAGTCCTCGGGGTTCGAGGCGTCGAGTTCGATGACCGGCGCCTCTTCGGGCAGGCGGCGCGAAATGGCCTTGGTGATCTTCGCCGTGCGCCCGAACGACGTGAGGATGACCTTCGCGCCCTCTTCCTGCGCGAGGCGGGCGACATGGAAGGCGATGGACGACTCGGTGAGTACACCGGTGACGACGATCGTCTTACCTTCGAGAATCGGCATAGCGTTCGGATTTCCTTCCGGGATGTGCGTGGTGGAGAGGGAGGCGTGGGCGCCGTCAGTGCCCCATGCCGAGACCGCCGTCGACGGGGATCACGGCTCCGCTGATGTACCCCGCACCGGGCGAGGCGAGGAAGGCGACGGTCGCGGCCACATCGTCGACGGAACCGAACCGTCCGGCGGGAATCTGGCTCTTGTACGTCGCCTTGAGGTCGTCGGAGAGCTCGTCGGTCATCGCGGTGGTGATGAAGCCGGGCGCGACGACGTTGGCGGTGATGTTTCGCCCACCCAGCTCGCGGGTGAGCGAACGGGCCACGCCGATGAGGCCGGACTTGCTGGCCGCGTAGTTGACCTGGCCGGGCGATCCGTTGAGACCGACCACGCTGGAGATGAGGATGAAGCGGCCCTTCTTGAGCCGGATCATGCCCTTGGAAGCGCGGCGGGCGCAGCGGATGGCGCCGACGAGGTTGGTGTCGATCACCGAGGTCACGTCGTCGTCCGACATCCTCAGGATGAGTCCGTCGCGGGTGACACCGGCGTTCGCGACGACGACCTCGATGGGGCCGCCGACGATCTTCTCTGCCTCGTTGAACGCGGCGTCGACGCTCTCGGTGCTGCTCACGTCCATGACGACCGCGTCGAGACCCTCGGGGGCCTGCCCCGACCTACTGCCCACGACCACGCGGAATCCCGCATCGCGCAGGTGCGTGGCGATCGCGAGACCGATCCCCCGGTTGCCGCCGGTCACCAGTGCTGTCGTCCCCGAAGTCATGTGCTCTCCGATCTAGGGCGTACTAGGGCAGAATCTGCAGATCTCGTCGCGCGACCACTGTGCGCATCGTCAGTCGAACCTAATGCACTACCAATCAGTAACAACAGCGTCGGAGAATCCTCTCGCGCAACGAAGGCCGCGCGTCGGTAGGCTGAGTGGGTGCCTGCCTCCGAATGGGACGAACGGGTCGTCCACTCGATCTCGACCGCTCCCGTCTCCGCGGCCGAAGACCAACGGCACCGTGTTCGCGCCTACCTCATCTCGATGTCGATACGCACCGGCTCGTTCGCACTCGCCGGACTGTTCGGCTTCGTGCTCGACGTTCCCTGGGCGGCATGGGGATTCATGATCGCGGCAGTCGTCCTGCCCTACCCGGCGGTGGTACTGGCGAACAACCGCGACCGGCACGTGACCGCCCCGACGATCATCAGCCCGATCCGCGGCATCGAAAGCGGTGCACACGAGTCGAGCACCTGGGACGACCCCGACGACGATGCCCACCCGTTCGACCGCTTCACCGATCCCGAGGAGGCTGCTGCCTACGCCGCAGCCAGAGACCGCCGCTCACAGGAGATCGCACGCATCGTCGACGAGCGCGAGCGCACACCGGGCGCCGAAACCCAGCGCCCCATGCGACGCAACTGGATGTCGGGCTGACGCCGCGCTCCTGAATTGCTGATGCTGCTGAGCCGCTGCCGCGGTCAGCCTCCGATCGACGACATCGGACGTGACGGCTGCGTGAAGTCGATGTCGTCGATGCCGTGCCCCTTGCGCTTGCGCCACATCTCTCCGCGGATGAGGCTCAACAGTTCTCGGTCGTCGGCTCCGTCGCGCAGGGGCGTGCGCAGGTCCATCTCGCCGCGGGCGAACAGACAGTTGCGCACCATGCCGTCCGCCGTGAGGCGCACCCGGTCGCAGGCGGCGCAGAACGGAGCCGTGACGCTCGCGATGATCCCGACCGTGGCGGGGCCGCCGTCGACGAGAAAACGCTCGGCCGGGGCGCTGCCCCGCTCGGGCATCGGGGTGAGAGTGAACCGCTCCCCCAGCCGTTGGCGCAGTTCGTCGGCCGTGACCATCTGCTCTCGACGCCACCCGTGCTGGGCGTCGAGCGGCATCTGCTCGATGAAGCGCAGCTCGTAGCCGCGTTCGAGACACCAGGCGAGAAGGTCGGCGACCGAGCCGTCGTTCACGCCGCGCATGGTGACCGCGTTGACCTTGACGGGGGTCAGCCCGGCCTCCGCGGCCGCCCGCAGGCCCGCCTCCACGTCGGCGAACCTGTCGCGGCGGGTGAGGCGCTTGTACTCCTCGGGGTCGACGGTGTCGAGGCTGACGTTGACGCGGTCGAGCCCGGCCTCGGCCAGCGGTGCGGCCCATTTCGCCAGCGACAGTCCGTTGGTCGTCATCGCCACGTGCGGGCGCGGTGCCATCGAGGTGAACGCGCTTACGAGTTCGGGCAGCCGCGGACGCAGCAGCGGCTCACCGCCGGTCAACCGGATCTTGCGCACTCCCGCGCCGACGAAGATCCGCACCACCCGAACGAGTTCGTCATCGCTGAGCATCTGAGCGGTCTTCATCCACTCCAGCCCTTCGGCGGGCATGCAGTAGGTGCAGCGCAGGTTGCAGTGGTCGGTCAGCGATACGCGCAGATCCGTGGCCACCCGCCCGAAGCGGTCGTCGAGCAGGCCGGGGTCGGGTGCCCCCGCGGGCGACACCGCAGGTGACCCCGCGGGCGCTTCAGTGGGCTGGGGGTCTCCGGAATCGGGCTGCTGCGCCATCGCGCCAACATAGCCTGAGCCTGCGCGGTGGAGCGAGGCGGGTAACGTGGCAGCCGTGTGGCGCCTGTTCATGACCCGTCTCCTCACGCCGCGTTGGCTCGGCGCGACGGCCGCCGCCCTCGCCTTTTTCGCGCTCTGTCTCTTTCTCGGAGACTGGCAGTACGGCCGTCACGAGGCGCGCGCCGCGAACGCCGATCGGGTGGAGCAGCACTACTCGGCCGCCCCCGTGCCGGTCGACACGGTCTCACCGGCCGGCGCTACGGGGCTCGCCGAAGCGGAGGAATGGACTCGGGTCACCGCTACCGGCACCTACGACCGCGCCGGGCAGCTCATGGTGCGCAACCGGCCGCAGAACATCGTGTACGGGTACGAGGTGCTCGTTCCGCTCGTTCTCGACGACGGCACCGCACTCGTCGTCGACCGGGGCTGGGTGAAGAACGCCGAACGCGCCGACGTGCTGCCCGATGTGCCTGCCGCACCCGCGGGTCGAGTCACCGTGACGGGCTGGCTACGGCCCGGCGAGCCGACGGTCGGAGAAGGCCTGCCGCCCGGTCAGATCGCCTCGATCGACCTCGGGCGAGCGCAAGCCGCGACCGGGCACGACCTGCGTTCGGCCTACCTGGTGCTCGAGAGTGAGAACGACGGCTCCGGTACCGAACCGGCCCGGCCGGCTCCCCTCTTGCCGCCGGACACAGGCCTGGGTGTGCACTTCGCGTACGCCTTGCAGTGGTGGGGCGCGTCGATCGTCGGGTTCGTCATCGTGTTCGTCTACCTGCGCCGCGAGGTTCGCGACGAATTGCAGGCCGACCTCGCATCCGGCACTGACCAAGCCGTGCCCTCGGGCGCAGCAGGTCGCCCCCGCGCGCCCAAGCCGAAGAAGGTTCGGATCTGGGACGAGGAGGACGCCTGAGCTCTCGCCGAAGCCTGGTGAGGCCCGGTCAACCCTGGTCACGGATGGTCACGGCTGGGCCCGGCGAGCGATCCCGTGCAGCAGACGGGCCTGGGCGGCGGCATCGCGTGCGAGTTGATCGGCCTCCGTGCGTTCGGTGGAGCCTCGCACCAGCAGCACCTTCTCGCGCATCGCCTCGGCCGGGAGGTCGAGCAGCGACGTGACGACCTGCTGCGCGGCAGCCTCGAGATCGCCCAGCGGCACGACGCGGTTCACGAGACCCAGCGTGTGCGCCTCCTCGGCACCGATCACGCGACCGGTGAGCATGATCTCCAGCGCCCTGGGCTCGCCGACCACCCTCGTGAGTCGGGCAACCCCTCCGAGGTCGGCGACCAGGCCGATCGGCACCTCGGGCCACGACAGGGCAAGGTCCTCGGAGACGAGGCGCAGGTCGGCCGACAGCGCCAGCTCCGCCCCCGCTCCCACGGCGTGGCCCTGAACGGCGGCCACGACCACCGCAGGCATGTGCCGCAGCCTGGCCAGGCCGCGCTGACAGGCCTGAACGTCGGCGATGCCGCTGGAGGGTGATTCCGCACAGGCGGCGACGAGATCGCGCTCACCGGGCATGCCGCCAGGCGTGAGCATGCCCCTGTCGAGACCGGCCGAGAACGACGGCCCTTCGGCCCGCAGCAGCACCACCCTGATCTCCGGTGTGGCCTCGACCCGGTCGGCGATCGCCTCGAACGCCTCCCACATCGACGGTGTCTGGGCGTTGCGCCGCTCAGGAGCGTCGAGCGTCACGGTGCACAGTCCTGCGCCGAACTCGACGCGCAGGTCGGGGTGGTACGAGGTCTCGGCATCGATGTCGCTGCTCTGCATACCTACGAGGGTACGGGCGGGAGGGCCGTGACCGGCGCGAAGAGCGGCTCGACAGCCTCCGCAGACCCGAGGAGCGCTCGGCGATCCACCGGAGCGGAACCAGCGTGTCCGACAGGTGAGAGGCACGCGTGCGGAGGTATAGGACGACCGTCCGAGGTCGATAGGAGAGCCGACACCTCCGAGCGCGGGGGGAGCCAGGACGGCGAAGGTCACAGGGGGAAATCATGCGTATCGGCCTCGGAGCGGCACTCGCCGACACCGCCAGGCGGGTCTGGGAATCTGGCCAGGCAGCGATCCACCGTGGCATCGAACGGATCTCGACGGGGCTGCGCATCAACCGTGCCGCCGACGACGCCGCCGGTCTGGCCATCTCCGAGCGGATGCAGGGGCGACGGTTCGGGCTCGAACAGGCGACCCGCAATACGCAGGACGCGATCAGCCTCACCCAGACCGCCGAAGGCACCCTCGCGCAGCACCACGCCGTGCTGCAACGAATGCGCACGATCGCGGTGCAGTCGGCCAACGGCATCTACAGCGCAGACCAGCGCTCGGCCCTGCAGACCGAGCTCAACCAACTCATCACCGAAGTCGACGCCAGTTCACAGAACGCGAACTTCAACGGCCGCAATCTCCTCGACGGCTCGTTTCTCGACGCCCGCTTCCAGGCCGGCGCCAACGGCGGCGACACAGTGAGCCTGAGCATCGCCCGATTCGACAGCGTCGGGCTGCGGCTGCGGGCGCTCGGCGCCTCCCTCGTCGACCCGAGATCCGGTTTCGGCTCGGTCGTCGGTGGCACAAGCACAACCACAGCGACCGCGCCGGTCATGGCCCCGACCACCGACCCGGCCACGATCATTGACACGACCGTGACCACTGACACGACCACGCCGACCACTCCCGAGACGACCACCACAGAGACGACGGCACCGACCACGGGGCCCGGAAGCGGTAAGGGCCAGGGCGTTCACAACGGAAACGGCAACGGCATCATCAAGAACGGAAACGGCGGCGGCAAAGGTGGCGGTGGCGGCGCAGCCACGGCCCCTGCCCCCACCCCGCCGACGGCCCCCGGCAGCACGGCTCCGGCGACGCCGGTCGCGCCTGCCGCGCCCGGCGGCTGGGCGCTGTCGGTGATGGATGTCGAGTCGGCGCAGAACGCGATCGGCATCCTCGACGATGCGATCTGGCTCGTCTCCCGCGGACGCGCGGAGCTCGGTGCGGCCGAGAACTCGTTCGGGCACCGCCTCCGGTCGATGTCGGTCGAGATGGCGAACCTCGACGCCGCGTACTCTCGCATCCGCGACGCCGACCTCGCGTACGAGATGAGTCGCCTGGTGCGTCACCAGATCAGCTCACAGGCCGCGGCGTCGATGATGGCCCAGGCCAACGCACAGGAGCAGAACGCGGCGCGACTGCTGCTGCGGTAACTCAGGCGAGCGAGATGAGGTCGAGGTAGTCGGGGCCCCAGAAGTCCTCGACGCCGTCGGGCAGCAGCAGAACCCGCTCCGGGTCCAGCGCCTCCACGGCTCCTTCGTCGTGGCTCACCAGCACGACCGCGCCCTTGTAGTTGGCGAGCGCGGCGAGAATCTCCTCGCGGCTGGCCGGGTCGAGGTTGTTGGTCGGCTCGTCGAGCAGCAACACGTTGGCACCCGAGACGACAAGCGTCGCCAGCGACAGTCGGGTCTTCTCACCACCGGAGAGCACGCCCGCAGGCTTGTCGACGGCATCACCCGAGAACAGGAACGACCCGAGCACCTTGCGGGCATCGGTGTCGGAGAGGTCCGGAGCGGCCGAGACCATGTTCTCGAGCACCGTGCGCTCGACGTCGAGGTTCTCGTGCTCCTGCGCGTAATAGCCGAGGCGGAGGCCGTGCCCGGGCTCGACCTGACCGGTGTCGGGCTGATCCTGGCCCGCCAAGATGCGCAGCAGTGTCGTCTTGCCCGCCCCGTTCAACCCGAGCACGACGACGCGACTGCCCTTGTCGATGGCCAGATCGACATCGGTGAACACCTCGAGCGAGCCGTAGCTGCGCGAGAGCCCGGAGGCGCGCAGCGGCGTGCGACCGCAGTGCACCGGCTCGGGAAAGCGCAGCTTGGCGACCTTGTCGTGCGCCCGTTCGCCCTCGAGGTTCGCGAGTAGCCGCTCGGCGCGCCGGTCCATGTTCTGCGCGGCCACGGCTTTGGTTGCCTTGGCGCGCATCTTGTCGGCCTGCGCGTGCAGTGCGGCGGCCTTCTTCTCGGCGTTGAGCCGCTCGCGGCGACGCCTCTTCTCGTCGGTCTCGCGTTGTTGCAGGTAGGTGTCCCAGCCGACGTTGTACTGGTCGAGCACCTGCCGGTTCGCGTCGAGGTGGTAGACCTTGTTCACCACCACGCGCAGCAGGTCGACGTCGTGGCTGATGACGATCAGCCCGCCCGCATAGGCCTTGAGGTAGTCGCGCAGCCACACGATCGAGTCGGCGTCGAGGTGGTTGGTCGGCTCGTCGAGCAGCAGGGTGCCGGCCTGCGAGAACAGGATGCGGCTGAGTTCGACCCGCCGCCGCTGCCCACCGGAGAGGGTGCGCAGGGGCTGCCCGAGCACCCGGTCGTCGAGGCCCAGCGCGGAGGCGATCGCTGCCGCCTCCGACTCCGCGGCGTACCCGCCGGCCGCCTCGAACCTGGCCTGGAGTTTCGGGTACCGCTCCATCGCCTCCTCGGCCGTTTCGGGCACCGCCGAGGCCATCGCGCCCTCGGTCTCGCGCATGCGACGCGCGAGGTCGTCCAACCCTCGAACCGAGAGAATCCGCGACCGCGCAACGACGTCGAGATCGCCGTCGCGCGGATCCTGGGGCAGATAGCCGACATCTCGCGAACCCGAGACGTGCCCGCCGTCGGGCTGCCGCCACCCGGCGAGAACCTTGGTCAGCGTCGTCTTGCCGGCGCCGTTGCGCCCGACGAGGCCGATCCGATCTCCTTTGGCCACACGGAAAGTCGCATCGGCCAGAAGTAGCTGCGCCCCCGCGCGGAGCTCGATGCCTGACGCGGTCAGCATTGCTCGCAGATCTCCTTCTAGACACGCTTCCGTCTCGACGCGCCTGTGCGCGCCGCATCCGGATGGAACATGGGATCGTGACGGCACGTCATAGACGTCGGACACACCGTCGCGCGATCGGTCGCGGTGTAGGTCACAATGAGCACGCCGCCGGGCCAGTCTAGGCGCGGCCGCGAAAGCAGCAGCACCAGGGCACGAGGGGACGACATGACCTTCAACGACAACGCACGACTCGACACCTCCCAAGTACGCGGAGGTCGCTCGGGTGGGGGCATGGGCCGGGGGGCGATGATCGGCGGCGGTGGCCTCGGGTCACTACTCCTCCTCGTGTTGTTCATGTTCTTCGGGGGCAACATCGGTGGCGGGGGTGGAGGTGGTGGGCAGCTGCCGCAGAACCCCCCTCCGGGCCAGGCGCTCAACCCGTTCGACACCAAGCAGGTCGAGATGGGCGGCGACCTCAACGCCGACCTCGGTAACCGTTGCAAGACGGGCGCCGACGCGAACAGGTACGACGACTGTCGCGTCATCGGCACCGTGAACAGCGTGCAGGCGTACTGGGAGAAGAAGCTCCCCGAGGCCACCAACGGCCAGTTGAAGTACACCGACACCCTCACGACCCTGTACCAGGGCTCGACCCCGTCGGCGTGCGGCACGGCCTCCAACCAGGTCGGCCCCTTCTACTGCCCGCGCGACAAGGGCATCTACATCGACGCGAGCTTCTTCTCGATCCTCAGCAAGAACTTCGGTGCCGACGGTGGTCCGCTAGCGCAGATGTACGTCGTGGCCCACGAGTACGGGCACGCCTTGCAGGACCAGCTCGGCCTGCTCGAGCGCGCGCAGCGTGACCCGCAGGGCGCCAGCAGCGGCGCCGTGCGCGTCGAGCTCATGGCCGACTGCCTCGCGGGCATGTGGGCCAAGGACGCCGCCACCACCCAGGACGATGCCGGCAACACGCTCATCAAGCCCCTGACGCAGGCCGACATCGAGTCGGCACTCTCTGCGGCCGAGGCCGTCGGTGACGACCACATTCAGAAGAAGTCCGGCATGCGCGTCAACCCCGACGGCTTCACGCACGGCACCTCGCAGCAGCGCATGCAGTGGTTCATGAACGGTTACCGCTACGGCGACCTCAACCGCTGCAACACCTTCAACACCCGCGCACTGTGACCGGTCGGTAGCGTTCACGCTGTTCAGCTCCGGACGACAACGATTACCTCGCCCCGAAACGGACCTACACCCACAGATTCACAGATTCACTCCGGACGCCCCGTCTCTCATAGAAAGAGGCGGGGCGTCCGGGATTCGAGCACCTGGCACGGGGCGGTGATGCCGACCGGCCAACCACACCGTCGCCATCCGCCACCTCAGCCGCGAAACCCGCGCGCAGAGTCCGGAAACCGACTTCTTTGTGACCTGCATCACCTGCACCTAAACCGCAACGCGCCACATTGCGCAAGATTACGGTCGGGCCACGAATCAAGAACATGCAGGTCACAGAACTGTAACGGCGTGACCCACGTCACACTTTTGATTTCGTCGCGATAACGGTTTGGTTTCGGTTTCAACGTGTCGTAGTTTTCTTTTGGTTGGTCCCCTGAGCCAACCACCGGACGGCGTCGCTGAATCCTGCCACCGCCGTTCGGTATCAACCGCACAGAAATGTGTGGGTGGCAGGAGCGGTGCACCCAAGCAATTCGGACTCGCTGAGTCCTATGGGGTTAAGCCGACAGAGGTTCACGCAAACATGCGAGGGCGTCTGCGGCCGGTACGCCAGGTACCGAACCCGACAGGTCATGCCTCGTAAGCGCCTCCTGGAACGACACCTCTCATGAAGCAGTTCTCTTCGCCTGCCCCCGCTCGCCTCGCCGTCACCGGTCTTCTGGCTCTGGGGCTCTCCGGCGGCGTCGCCGTCACCACCGCTGCCGAGGCCTCGGCAGCTCCGGCTCCCACCGCCGCCAGCGTCACCACCGGCTTCACCGCCCGCCAGGGTGTGCAGGTCGTCGGCGTCGCAGCCACCCGCAAGGGCTCGCCCTACCGCTGGGGCGGCAACGGCCCCCGCGCCTTCGACTGCTCGGGCCTGACCAAGTGGAGCTTCGCCCGCATCGGCAAGAACATCCCCCGCACGGCCCACGCCCAGTGGCAGGCCTCCCGCAAGATCACGCGCGCCCAGGCTCGTCCCGGCGACCTCGTGTTCTACGGCAGCGGCTACAAGTACCACGTCGGCATCTACGCCGGTAACGGCAAGATGTGGCACTCGCCCCGCACCGGCGACGTCGTCAAGCTCGCCAAGGTCCGCGCCGGCGCCTCCTACGGCCGCGTGCGCTGACACACCCCTAGCTTCAACTCGCTTCAACACTGCGTCGGCGAGTACCGATCACACCGGCACTTGTCGGACACAACTCGATAGGTGAGTTCCAGCAGAACTCAGCACCACCTCGAGAGGGTGGAACCGCTCCCCAGGGATGAACAGGGCGGCTCCACCCTCTCGGGGTGTCTGCGCGTCAGGCCACGTATTCGCGGCGTACGCGGCGGCCGATGAGGGTGAGGACCTCGTACGGGATCGTGTCGAGGTGGGCTGCCATCTCGTCGGCCGTGTACCGCGCCTCGCCGTCGGAGCCGAGGAGCACGACCTCCTCTCCTACGTTCAGCGGGGAGTCCGGGGCGCCGATGGCGCCGGCCGGGCCGAGGTCGATCATCGTCTGATCCATACACACCCGTCCCACGACCGGGTATTCACGTCCGCGGGCGAGCACGCGGCCCGTGTTCGACAGCAGCCTGCGATACCCGTCTGCGTACCCCACCGGAAGTGTCGCGATCCAACTGTCCCGCGGCGCGGTCCAGGTGCGCCCGTACGAGACGCTCCGGCCCTTCTGCACCTTCTTGACGAACGTGATCGGTGCCCGCCACTCGAGGGCCGGGAGCAACTCGATCGTGTGCGGCGTCGACGGGTCGGGGTAGTAGCCGTACGCCATGATGCCGGGGCGCACGAGGTTGCCCCAGGAGTCCGGATGCGCGAGCACTCCCCCGGAGTTGGCCGCGTGCACGATCTCGACGAAGTAGCCGAGCCGGTCGGAGATGGCACCGACTGCCTCCCGCAGACGCGAGATCTGCCCCTGGGTGAAGGCGACCGAATCGTCGTCGGCCACGTCGCTCACGGCGAAGTGCGTGAACATGCCCTGCACGCGCACGTGCGGGCAGTTCTGGGCGACATGTGCGCCGAAGCTCTCCACGTCGTCCGGGGCCAGACCGATTCGCCCCATGCCTGTGTCCACTGCGACGTGCACGTTCACCGTTCGCGCGGCGCTCGCTGCGGCTGCCTCGACCGCGTCGGCTTCGGCTACAGACGCGACCGCGAGGGTGATGTCGTGCGTGACGGCCGCCTCGACCTCCGCAGGCAGGGCCGGCGAGAGCTTGAATATCGGCGAGACAATACCCGCCGCCCGCAGCTCGATGCCCTCGCCGACGGTCGCGACCCCGAACCAGTCGGCGAGCTTCTCGCGCTCGACGTACCGACTCACCTCCACGGCACCGTGTCCGTACGCGTCCGCCTTGACCGCCATGAGAATCCCGCGCCCCGGCCCGACCCTCTCCCGAATCCCACGAAGATTCGCGGCGATGCGGTCGAGATACACGAGCGCGCGGGTGGGCCCGGAGGTGTCGAAGCTCTGAGCAGCATTCACGCGCTCAGACTAGTCACTGGTCCACCCGCCCTCGGCCGAGACCCCGCGCCGAGAACATGTGCCACGGCACCTCCGCGGTGAAGTCCCGCGGCACATGTGAGAGGACATCGCACCTTCCAGCGAAGGTGCCGCGGGACAGGTACTTTGGCGCGACCGTGCGGCGAAGCAGCCGCTGGGGAAGCGTCGCTCGGATGGCGCAGGAAGGCAGAGCGCGGGGAAGCCTCACTCAGATGTTGAAGCCCAGGGCTCGCAGTTGTTCGCGGCCGTCGTCGGTGATCTTGTCGGGGCCCCACGGGGGCATCCAGACCCAGTTGATGCGGTGGCTCGCGACGATGCCGGAGAGGGCCATGTCGGTCTGGTCCTCGATGACGTCGGTGAGCGGGCACGCGGCACTCGTCAGGGTCATGTCGACGGTGGCGTGGCGCTCGGCGTCGATGTGCACGCCGTACACGAGGCCCAGGTCGACGACGTTGATGCCGAGTTCGGGGTCGACGACGTCACGCATCGCCTCCTCGATGTCGGCGGCGGTGGGCAGACTCGTGGTCTCGTTCTCGCTCATGCGGTCACTCCTGCGCTGCCGGCGCTGCCGGCCGTACTAGTTGCGATGTCGGGTTCTGTGTCGGTGAGAGAGGCACCCGCGCGGGCGAGGGCGTCGGTGAAGGCCGACCAGCCCAGCAGCGCACACTTCACGCGGGCCGGGTACTGCGAGACTCCGGCGAAGGCCACGCCGTCGCCGATGACCTCTTCGTCTCCCTTGTCCTTGCCGCGGCTCGTGAGCATGGCCTTCATTGCCTCGTAGGTCTGCATCGCCTCGGAGAGCGGGTAGCCGATGACCTCCTGCGCCAGCACGGAGGTCGAGGCCACCGAGATCGAGCAGCCGATGGCGTCGTACGAGATGTCCGCGACCACTGCGTCGGGACCTTTGGCTGCGTCGTCGAGGCGGACCCGCAGCGTCACCTCGTCGCCGCAGCTCGTGTTGACGTGGTGGACCTCGGAGTCGAACGGCTCGCGCAGGCCCGCGTGCTGCGGGTGTTTGCTGTGGTCGAGGATCAGCTCGGCGTACATGTCCATCAGGCGCTCACCCCGAAGATCTGCGGCACCCGGTCGAGAGCGGTCGCGAAGGCGTCGATCTCCGCCGCGGTCGAGTACACGGAGAAGCTCGCGCGGGTGCTGGCGGTGATGCCCAGCTTGCGGTGCAACGGCGCGGCGCAGTGGTGTCCGCTGCGCACCGCGATGCCGGAGTCGTCGAGAATCTGGGCCACGTCGTGCGGGTGTACCCCGTCGATCGTGAACGCCACGGCTCCGACACGGTCTTCGGCGCGCTGGGAGCCGAGCACGGTGACCCAGGGCCGCTCGGCGAGCAGCGCGAGGGCGTGCCGCATGAGTTCGCGGTCGTGTGCCTCCACGCGGTCCATACCGATCTCGTTGAGGAAATCCACGGCCGCGGCCAGTGCCACCGCCTGCGCGACCGGAGGCGTGCCCGCCTCGAACCGCGTCGGCGGCGCCAGGTAGGTCGTCTTCTCCATCCGCACGACCTCGATCATCGAGCCGCCCGTGGTGTACGGAGGCAGCGCGGCGAGCAGGTCGTACTTACCCCACAGCACCCCGATGCCCAGCGGACCGTGCAGTTTGTGGCCGGTGAAGACGGCGAAGTCCACGTCGAGTTCGCGTACGTCGACCGGCAGGTGCGGCACCGACTGGCACGCGTCGAGCACGACGAGCGCCCCGACCTCGTGCGCCTTGGCAGCGATCGCCTTGACGTCGGTGCGGGTCGCCAGCACGTTCGAGACCTGAGTGAACGCGACGAGTTTGGTGCGCTCGGTGATGACGCTGTCGAACGCCTCCGGGGGCAGCAGCCCTTGCTCGTCGAAGGTCGCCCACTTGAACGTCGCGCCCGTGCGTCGCGCCAGCTCCTGCCACGGCACGATGTTGGCGTGGTGCTCCATCTCGGTGACGACGATCTCGTCGCCGGGGCCGAGTGTCAGGCGCTCGGCGAGATCGGCGGGCACCCCGTCGAGGGCGCCGGGTGCGAGCGCGTTCGACAGGGCGTAGGCGATGAGGTTGATCGCCTCGGTGCCGTTGCGCGTGAACACGATCTCCTGCGCCGGTGCGCCGATGAACGCGCCGATGCGGGCGCGCGCCGACTCGAAGGCGTCGGTCGCCTCCTCCGCGATCGCGTGCGCGCCGCGGTGTACGGCTGCGTTGTGCAGGGCGTAGAAGTCGTGCTCGGTGTCGAGAACGACGTTCGGCTTCTGCGAGGTGGCACCGGAGTCGAGGTAGACCAGCGGCCGATCGGCTCGGACCGTGCGGGTGAGCAACGGAAAGTCGGAGCGGATGCGGGTGAGCTCGGCGTCGGTGAAGGTCGCTGTCATGGCTGCCTTCTCCTTAGGAAATTGCGTGTGTGCTGGTGTGACCGGTACGGCTCAGGCGTTCGCGGCGGCGGTGACGAACTTGTCGTAACCGTTCGCCTCGAGCTCGTCGGCCAGTTCCGGGCCGCCCTCGGCCACGAAGCGTCCGTCGACGAACACATGCACGTAGTCGGGGGTGATGTAGCGCAGGATGCGCGTGTAGTGCGTGATGAGCAGCGTGCCCATGTCATTCTCCTGCGCGGCGCGGTTGACGCCGTCGGAGACGACGCGCAGCGCGTCGATGTCGAGGCCGGAGTCGGTCTCGTCGAGCACCGCGAACTTCGGACGCAGCAGTTCGAGCTGCAGGATCTCGTGGCGCTTCTTCTCACCGCCGGAGAAGCCGGCGTTGACGTCGCGCTCGGCGAAGACGGGGTCCATCGAGAGGCGGTTCATCGCCTCCTTGACGTCTTTGACCCAGGTGCGCAGCTTCGGCGCCTGGCCGTCGATGGCGGTCTTGGAGGTGCGCAGGAAGTTGCTCACCGACACGCCGGGCACCTCGACCGGGTACTGCATGGCGAGGAACAGGCCCGCGCGGGCGCGCTCGTCGACGGTCATCGCGAGCACGTCCTGGCCGTCGAGCGTGATCGAGCCCTGGGTCACCGTGTACTTCGGGTGCCCGGCGATCGAGTAGGCGAGCGTCGACTTGCCGGAGCCGTTCGGGCCCATGACGGCGTGCGTCTCGCCGGAGTTGATGACCAGGTCGACGCCCTTGAGGATCTCTTTGGGGCCGTTCTCGGTCTCGACGCTGACGTGCAGGTCGGTGATGGTCAGTGTGGACATTCGGGTCGTTCTCCTCGCGAGCGTGCGGGCGGAAAAGTCTGTGTCTGGGCAGTGGTGGGCAGGTCTAGAGCTGCTCAGCCGTTGTCGTTGATGCGGCGGGTCGGGTCGACGTAGACGTCGGTGCCCGCGATCACGACCTCGTAGACGCCTACCGGCGCCATCGCCGGGGGCGATTTCGGGAAGCCGGTGTTGAGATCGAAGCGGGAGCCGTGCAGCCAGCACTCGATGAGGCATCCCTCGACCTCCCCCTCGGAGAGGCTGACGGCGCCGTGCGTGCACAGGTCGTCGATGGCGTGGATGTGGCCGTTGTCGTCGCGGACGATCGACATGGCCTTGCCGCCGACTTCGGCGAGCGCCGCACCGACCTCGGGCAGGTCCGCCACCGAGCAGACCAGCTCGAACGGAGCCTCGGGTGCCGCGACGTCGGTACCGGCATCGATTTGCGTCATCGCCTACGTCACCGTCCCTGCTTCTCGACGATGGCGGCCGTGTTCTCCAGCTCGGCCTCGATGGCGGCCATGAGGCGCTCGACCACGTCGGGGATGCCGATGCGGCGGATGACCTCGGCGAAGAAAGCGTGCACGATGAGGCGGCGTGCTTCGTCCTCCGGGATACCGCGCGACTGCAGGTAGAAGAGCTGCTCGTCGTCGAAGCGACCGGTGGTGGAGGCGTGGCCGGCTCCGACGATCTCGCCGGTCTCGATCTCGAGGTTCGGCACGGAGTCGGCGCGGGTGCCGTCGGTGAGCACGAGGTTGCGGTTGATCTCGTACGTCTCGGTGCCCTCGGCGGCCGCGCGGATGAGCACGTCACCGACCCAGACCGAGTGCGCACCCTCGCCCTGCAGCGCGCCCTTGTACTCGACGTTCGAGCGGCAGTTCGGCTCGGAGTGGTCGACGAAGAGGCGGTGCTCCAGGTGCTGGCCCGCGTCGGCGAAGTACACGCCCAGGCCCTCGAAGCTGCCGCCAGGGCCCGCGTAGGTGGCGTTGGTGTTGATGCGCACGATCGCGCCGCCCAGCGTCACCGCGATGTGCCGCACGGTGGCGTCACGGCCCACGACCACGTCGTGCTGTGCGAGGTGAACGCTCTCGTCGTCCCATTCCTGCAGCGAGACGAGCGAGACGTCGGCACCGTCGCCGGTGAGCAGCGAGACCAGCCCCGACACCTCTTCGCGGCCGGTGTGGTGGAAGACGATCGTGGCACGGGCGTGGTGCCCGACCCTGATCGCGACGTGGCGGAAGGCGGGCTCACCGCTCGCGGTGTCACCGTCGGTGACATGCACGGAGGCGATGCGCACCGGCTCCGTGATGTCGGCGTTCGCCGGGATGTCGATGTGCAGCACGGCTCCGGCGCGGGAGGCGGCCATCGCGGCGGCGCGGTCGGCCGGCGGCTGAGCGCCCAGGGCGAGGGCCTCGTCGAGCGTGACGAATCGGGCCGTGACGCCCTCCGGCATCGCGGGCACGGCGCCGGCCGGAGCCGCGGCGCGCGCGCCGTCGGCGAGCAGCATGCCGAGCCGGTCGACCGGCGTGAAGCGCCAGTCCTCCTCGCGCCCGTGGGGCACGGTGAAGTCGCTCGCGTCGAACGAGCGGGTGCGCTCGGCGCGCGACTGGTCGGGGACGAACGAGATCGCCTCCGAGGTCGCGGCATCCGGTGACGCCTTACCCAGAGTGGGGTTGTCTGTGGCGGGGGTGACGAGCGGCATCAGCCGACGGCTCCTTCCATCTGCAGCTCGATGAGGCGGTTCAGCTCGAGGGCGTATTCCATGGGCAGCTCGCGCGCGATCGGCTCGACGAAGCCGCGCACGATCATCGCCATGGCCTCGTCCTCGGTGAGGCCGCGAGACATGAGGTAGAACAACTGGTCGGCGCTCACCTTGGAGACGGTGGCCTCGTGGCCCATCTCCACGTCGTCTTCACGCACGTCGACGTAGGGGTAGGTGTCGGAGCGGCTGATCGTGTCGACCAGCAGCGCGTCACACTTCACCGTGGACTTGCTGCCGTACGCGCCCTCCATCACCTGCACGAGGCCGCGGTAGCTGGTGCGGCCACCGCCGCGCGCAACCGACTTGCTGATGATGTTGCTGCTCGTGTGAGGCGCGGCGTGCACCATCTTGGCGCCCGCGTCCTGGTGCTGGCCCTCTCCGGCGAACGCGATCGACAGGGTCTCGCCCTGCGCGTGCTCGCCCATGAGGAAGCAGGCCGGGTACTTCATCGTCACCTTGGAGCCGATGTTGCCGTCGACCCACTCCATCGTGCCGCCGGCCTCGACCATCGTGCGCTTGGTGACGAGGTTGTAGACGTTGTTGCTCCAGTTCTGGATCGTCGTGTACCGAACGCGGGCGTTCTTCTTGACGATGATCTCGACCACGGCCGAGTGGAGGCTGTCGGTCTTGTAGATCGGAGCCGTACATCCCTCGACGTAGTGCACGTAGGAGCCCTCGTCGGCGATGATCAGCGTCCGCTCGAACTGGCCCATGTTCTCGGTGTTGATACGGAAATAGGCCTGCAGCGGGATGTCGACGTGTACGCCCGGCGGCACGTAGATGAAGCTGCCACCCGACCAGACGGCCGTGTTGAGCGCGGCGAACTTGTTGTCACCGGGCGGGATCACGGAGCCGAAGTACTCCTTGAACAGCTCTTCGTGCTCGCGCAGACCCGTGTCGGTGTCGACGAAGATGACACCTTTCTCCTCCAGGTCCTCACGGATCTGGTGGTAGACGACCTCCGACTCGTACTGCGCGGCGACGCCCGCGACGAGGCGCTGCTTCTCCGCCTCCGGGATGCCGAGGCGGTCGTAGGTCATCTTGATGTCCTCGGGCAGGTCTTCCCACGAGGTCGCCTGCTTCTCCGTGGACTTCACGAAGTACTTGATGTTCTGGAAGTCGATGCCCGACAGGTCGGAACCCCAGCTCGGCATCGGCTTCTTGTCGAACAGGCCCAGGGACTTCAGGCGCAGCTTGGTCATCCACTCGGGCTCGTCCTTGCGGCGCGAGATGTCGAGCACGACATCGGGGTTGAGGCCGCGCTTGGCACTGGCCCCCGCCGCGTCACTGTCGGCCCAGCCGAAGTCGTATCGACCGAGGCCCTTCAGGCCCGGGTTGAGCTCTTCGATATTGGTGCTCATCGCGGAGTCCTTTCGCTTCTCTGGGTGGTCATCGTGCTCGGTGGGATGGGGTCAGGTGGTCCGGCCGCAGAGGGCTCGGGTTGTCGCTCTCCGGCGCCCGGGCGCAGCGTGGGCGAAGGTACGAACGTAGTGCACACGTGCCCGCCGGTGGCGAGCGTGGACAGCCGCTGGACATGCACGCCGAGAAGCCGCGCAAAGGCGTCCTTCTCCGCCTCGCAGAATTCGCCGTACTCGGCCGCCACCGACTGCACCGGGCAGTGGCCCTGGCAGAGCTGTACCCCGTGGGAGCCCGCACCCGACATTCCTTCCACGGAGCGGGCCGTCGCGGCGAAACCGTCGTTGTTCAGTGCCTCGGCGAGAGCCTTGGCGCGCTCGGCGGGCTCGTCGCCCGCCGCCTCGACGATCGGGGTGTAGCGGTCGAGCAGCCGCTCGGCACGCTGCTGCGCGAAGCCCTCCACCGCCTCCACGCCGAAGTTCTCGGCGAGATACCGCAGAGCCTCGTTGGCCACGTCGTCGTAGGAGGTCTGCATACGCGTGTGCGCAGCGGGGGTGGTGACGTAGGTGCGGGCCGGTCGGCCTCGCCCTCTCGGCGCTCCCGTTGCGGCCGGCTCCTGCTCGACGACGAGGCCGTCGAGCTCCAGGGCCGCGACGTGGCGACGCACGGCCGTGGGCGTGATGTCGAGCGTCTCGGCGACCTCAGCGGCTGTGACCGGCCCGTTCTCGGCGATGAGACGCAGCACCGTGCGGCGCGTGCGGCCCTCGGCGAAGCCGGGGTCTCGCTGCTCGAGCGCCGTGCCGGGAGCCTGAGGCTGCGAATTCGTGGACGGGTGAACACGTGCGCCGGTGCGGATGGTCATCGCGTCTCCTCCTCGAATCCGTTCGTGTGTCCTACTGGCACCGTAGGCCGGTTCCAGAGCCACGTCCATATAACGCAACGGCATTCTTGCGTAATTCCCTCGTGACACCAACCAAGGCTCACCTAACCCGGTTTCGAGGGCACTCCGAGGCACAGGATGAGGCGCCCCGCCTTCCTGTGTCCCGGGAGACCCCGGAAGAGGCGCCCCGCCTTCCGTGCCGTGGCACTCCTGCTGGAACCCCACGTGTGCGAGAACATGTGCCACGGCACCACCCTCGATGGGGGTGCCGTGGCACATGAACCCAGCCACCTCACCTCCCAACAGGAGTGCCACGGCACGGGAAGCGCGGTCGCCGGACTCGACGATTGCCGCAGTGCGGGAAGGGTGATCGGCGGACTCGACGCTCAAGCAGCCAGCACCCGACTACCAACCGCCCTCGAACCGCCGGGCTAGACTCCCGCACGTGTCAGCCTCAGTCGTCGTCGATCAGCTCGTGAAGCGCTTCGGGCGCACCGTCGCCGTCGACGGCGCCTCCTGGTCTGCCGAACCCGGGCGGATCACAGCACTTCTCGGCCCCAACGGCTCCGGCAAGACCACCACGGTTGAGTGCCTCGAAGGCCTGCAGGCGCCGACCTCCGGAACTGTGCGGGTACTCGGCACCGACCCGAACAACGCCGGGCCCGAGCACCGCGCCCTAGTCGGCGTGATGCTGCAGGATGGCGGGCTGCCCAACACCGCAGGAGCCGAGCGGCTACTTCGGCACCTCGCCTCCCTCTACGAGAACCCGCTCGACGTCGACGCGCTCATGCAGCGGCTCGGCATCGACGCGTTCCGCGGCACCGCCGTGCGGCGGCTCTCCGGCGGGCAGCGGCAGCGGCTCGCGCTCGCCTCCGCGATCGTCGGCCGCCCGCGGGTCGTGTTCCTCGACGAACCGTCCGCCGGCCTCGACCCTCACGCCCGCCAGGACGTCTGGCGGCTCGTGCGCGAACTGCGGGCCGACGGAGTCACGGTCGTCATCACGACCCACTCGTTCGAGGAGGCCGAGCGACTCGCCGACCACGTCGTCGTCATGCGCGCGGGCCAAGTCGCGGCTTCCGGCACCATCGCCGAGATCGGCGGCGACCGCGGATTGGAGGCGGCGTACTTCGCCCTGACAGACGGCGACGATTCGTGGCGTGATCAACCGACGAACTGCTGGCCCACTCCCCCACCTGCGGCAGCGGACGACGAGCCGAAGGGAACGCAGCAGTGACCTCACAGGAGACCGCGACACAGCGACCTGGCCCAGCATCGGCGTCAACACGGGTCGCGGCGCAGGCGAAGTTTGAGGCCGGCACGTTGATCCGCAACGGGGAGCAGTTGCTCGTATCGCTGATCTTCCCCCTCATGGCGCTGTTCGGGCTTGCGTTCACGTCATCGCCGAGCCTCGGTGACGGCCCGCGTATCGACTTCGCCGTCCCCGGCGTCCTGGCGCTGGCGATCGTCTCGACCGCGTTCACCGGACAGGCGATCTCCACCGGCTTCGACCGGCGGCACGGGGTGCTGCGCTACCTCGGCGTCACTCCCCTGGGCCGCAACGGCCTGCTTCTCGGCAAGGCCGTCGCGGTGCTGGTCATCGAGGTCATCCAGTTCGTCGTGATCGCCGGAGTCGGATTCGCGCTGGGCTGGCGGCCCGATGTCGCCGGCCTGCTGCTGGCGGTCCCGTTCTGGCTCATCGGCTCGTGGGCCTTCGTCGCCATCGCACTGCTTCTGGCAGGCACCGTACGCGCGGAGGCGGTACTCGCGATCGCCAACCTCGTCTGGGTACTCCTGCTCGGAGTGGGTGGCCTGGTCATCCCGACCTCCGTGCTGCCCGCCGCGGTCCAGCCGGTGGCCTCACTGCTCCCCTCCGCAGCGCTCGGCGACGGCCTTCGAGCAGCGATGACGGGAGGCGGTCTCGACCTCGTCGCCCTCGGCATCCTCATCGCCTGGGCACTCGTGGCCACGCTGGCAACCACCCGCCTCTTCCGCTGGTCCGACTGAGACGGTCTGCACTCTCGAACGGCTCCGCCTCCTCGAACGCCTCACGTAGCCTGGGCGCGTCGATTCCGCCGCACCGAGGGGCTGACATGCGCGTCTTCACGGAGCAGATCACAGACACCGCCACCGTCACTGCGTACGTGCTGAGCCCCGGTGAGCGCATGACCCGGCCGGAGGTTCGGCCGTGCGTGCTGGTCATCCCAGGCGGTGGGTATCAGTTCGTCTCCGAGCGGGAGGGCGAGCCCGTGGCGCTCGCCTACGTGGCCGAGGGGTTCAACGCGGTCGTCCTGACGTACGCGACCGGCCCCGACGCACCGATCGAGACTGCCTTCGCCGACGGCTGCGCGGCGCTGGCATGGGTGCGGGAGAAAGCCGCGACCCTCTTCATCGATCCGGACAAGGTCACCGCCGTGGGGTTCTCCGCGGGCGGGCACCTCGCGGCTCGTCTCGCTGTGGCCAGCGGATCGGCGCCGAACGCGCTCGTGCTCGCCTACCCGGTCACCCTTCCGACGTTGCGGGAAGTCATCGGCCGGGCACTACCCGACGTTGTCGGGGAGATCACCAGCACGACGCCTCCGACGTTCGTCTGGGCCACGAGCGGCGACGAACTCGTTCCTGTGCAGCACACCACCGCCCTCGCCCACGCCCTCGCGGAGCACGGCGTGCCGTTCGAATCGCACGTGTACCTCATGGGTCCGCACGGGCTCTCGCTCGCACGACCGCACACCGCGGCGGGCGATGTCACGTACGTCGAAGACGGAGTCGCGACGTGGCTGCCGGCCAGCGTCAGGTTTCTCACCCGCATCTTCGGCCCGTTCGACACCCGGGGCGAGCCGAACACCGTGGCGACGAGGGGCCGAAGGGCCTACCCGAACGGCCTCCCGACCTGACTCACGTCAGTCCTGCGGCTTGGACTGAGTACGTCACGTGCCCTCTCCCGGGGTGGTGCCGTGGCACATGTCCCCCCACACCGCGCCTCCCAGCACAGGTGCCACGGCACGAGTTCTCCCGGGTCGGGGCCCCTCCACCGGGGTGGTGCCGTGGCACATGCCCCCACACCGCGCCTCCCAGCACAGGTGCCTCGGCACGGGTGTGCCCACGCGGGTTTCGCTGACGGATCAGGTGCGGGCCTGATCCCGTCCCGAGGCACCTTCGCTGGTACGTGAGGGCGACGGACATTCATGTGCCACGGGACCCCCGCCCGCAAGGTGACCAGCGCCGATGACCGGGCCGACTCAGCGGGAGGTCGTGGTCGTCTCCGCGAGCGGGTTCTGCGGAGATGCCGCAGCCGGGGCGGAAACCGCGTACAGCTTCTCGACCGTCATCGTCACTACCGCGGCCAAGGCGGCGGCTCCCGCCATGTGCACCGCGACCGCGAGGGCCGGGACACCGTTGAACCACTGGTAGTAGCCCACGAGGGCCTGCATCGCGATGAGCGCGGCGAGTACCACGGACATCCGGCGCACGGCCTCCGGCCAACGGCGAGAGAACGCCAGGTACAACAGCACGAGGGTGGCCACGACGATCACGTAGACGGGGACGACGTGCACTCGGGCGATGACGTACGCGTCGAACGTGTGCCGCGCGACCTCACCGGAGTCGCCACTGTGCGGCCCGGTGCCGGTGACGAGCGTGCCGAGGTAGATCGTGAGCGCGCCGCTGACGCCGATGATCCAGGCGAGTGCGCGAGCCCACCCCGCCTCACGGCCGGCGATCTGTCCCGGCCGCTCGGCCTCGGCCACGGCGGGCAGCGACACCCGGCGTGTGCGGTTGACCAGCACTGCGGCCGCAGCCGTGAGCATCGCGGAGATGACGAAGTGGATGCCGACGACCCACGGGTTCAGTCCGGTCCGCACGGTGATGCCGCCGACGACGGCCTGCACGACGATGCCGAGCCCCAGGCTCAGGGCGATAGTGAAGAACAGCGGGTACCGCTTGCGCAGGTTCCACACAGACAGGAACGTCAGCACGGCGATCGCGGCGAGCACGAACGTCAGCGTGCGGTTACCGAACTCGATGTACCCGTGGATGCCCATCTCGGGTGTGTTGGTCCACGACTCCGCCGTGCACTGCGGCCACGTCGGGCAACCCAAGCCGCTCGCGGTGAGCCGTACGGCGCCACCCGTGACGATGAGCATCGCGTTCGAGATCATCGACGCCCACGCCATCGCTCGCACCCAGCCGGTCACCTCCGTGGGCATGAGAACGGAGCTGCGGGTGACGGGTGAGGCGCTGGTCATGTCTCTTCTGTCGGTTCAGTCGATTCGGGTCAGGGCTCCGACCGAAGTACGCGCCGGAGGTCGGCGCCGCCTCAGAAGGGCAGCGCGAAGTACAGCAAGGGGTCGACCGCCACCGCGACGAACACGACGGTGAGGTAGCTGATCGAGTAGTGGAACAGGCGCATGGGCTTGAGCGCCGCGAGGGTCACGTTGGCCGGGTCCTGCGCCCGGGCGAGCAGGCGGTGCGACTCGAGGATGAACACGCCTCCGGAGACCACCGCGGCGACGAGATAGACCCAACCCATCGGGGCGATCGGGATGAGTACAAGCGACGTCGCCACCGTGATCCACGCGTACACCACGACCTGGCGCGCGACGTGCACGTCGTGCGCCACGACCGGGAGCATCGGCACGCCGGCGGCGGCATAGTCGTCTTTGAACCGCATCGACAGGGGCCAGTAGTGCGGCGGGGTCCAGAAGAAGACCACGAGGAAGAGCACGATCGGCGCCCACGAGATCGAGTTCGTCACGGCGGCCCAGGCGATGAGCACGGGCATGCAGCCCGCGATGCCGCCCCAGACGATGTTCTGCGAGGTCCGGCGTTTGAGGATCATCGTGTAGAAGACGACGTAGAGCAGGATCGCGCCCACCGCAAGCATCGCGGAGAGCGTATTGACGAAGATCTCCAGCACGGCGACCGACACGACGCCGAGCACCGCAGCGAAAACCAGCGCCCCCGTCGCGGAGACGGTTCCGGCAGCGAGCGGCCTGTTCTCGGTGCGGTGCATCAACCGGTCGATGTCGCGGTCGAGGTAGCAGTTCATGACGTTCGCGCTCGCCGCGGCAAGCGTGCCGCCGACGAGGGTCGCGAGGATGAGGCCGATCGAGGGCACGCCGCGCTCGGCGAGAAACATGACAGGAAACGTGGTGACGAGCAGCAACTCGATGATGCGGGGCTTGGTCAGCGCGATGTAGTCGCGAACGACCTGCCCACGCGTTCGCGGAGGCACCTGCGGTGAGGGCGCGAGGCGGCGCGGCTGCAGTGCTGTCACGGTTTCCTTACAGAGTCGTCGTGGCGTTCACCGTTGCGGACCAGGAGGTCACCGGGTGCTCGACCACCAGGCCACGGCGGGCGTGTCTCGCAGCGAGCCAGGCCGTCAGCCGGGCCAGCTGCGATGAGGTAGATCACACGACAGTCTACGACTCCGATGCCGATGGGGGCATTCCGGCGACGTCGGGCCTCGGGGATTCAGGCGAACGTCCAGGATACGGACAGGATGGCGACAGGGTACGGCCAGGTCCGCCCGCGGCTCCCCCGGCGTGTGAGCAACAAAGCGCAACAGTTCGGGCCTTCTCGGAGCCATGGTTAGGCTCATGAGAGCCGGCGTGCTGCCCACCTGCGCTCCGCCTCCCGCCCCGTGGCCGGGTATCCGCATCCGAGGCCACCGACCCGTGACCAGGTCGAAGGCTTCACGTGGACTGCGAATATCGCGGCGACGGCACCGGAGACGACGACGCTCGGGGCGCAGCACTCGACGTGTAGTCACAGAATGGACTTCGTTGTCCGCGTCGCTCCGCTCCTCTCATCGGAACGGTCGTGACGCAGACGCCGGAGTCCGACGACATTTCTGAGGAGCCCATCGACTATGAGTGAGAACTCCACCTCCCGCGACACTTCGTTGCAGCCACCGAAGGCCGACAAGGTCGGTTGGTCCGACGTCGACGTGCGGGCTGTCGACACGGCTCGACTCCTCGCGGCCGACGCCGTGCAGAAGACGGGTAACGGTCACCCCGGCACCGCCATCAGCCTGGCGCCCGTGGCATACCTGCTCTACCAGAACCTCATGACGTACGACCCCGCCGACCCGAAGTGGCTCGGCCGCGACCGCTTCGTCCTGTCCGCGGGACACTCGAGCCTCACCCAGTACATCCAGCTCTACCAGTCGGGCATCGGGCTCGAGCTGAGCGACATCGAGGCCCTGCGCACGTGGGACAGCAAGACCCCCGGCCACCCCGAGTACGGGTGGACCGAGGGTGTCGAGGTCACCACGGGTCCCCTTGGCTCCGGCCTGGCCACCGCGGTCGGTATGGCGATGGCCGAGCGCCGCCAGCACGGCCTGCTCGACCCCGACACGCCGCACGGCGAGGGCGTCTTCGACCACCACATCTACGTGATCGCCGGTGACGGCTGCCTGCAGGAGGGCGTCGCCTCCGAGGCCTGCTCGCTCGCGGGCCACCAGCAGCTCGGCAACATCACGCTGATCTACGACAGCAACTTCATCTCGATCGAAGACCAGACGAACATCTCGTACTCGGAGGACGTGGGCAAGCGCTTCGAGGCGTACGGCTGGGACGTCCGCAAGGTCGACTGGCGCAAGAACAACGTCTCCGACGAGTACGTCGAAGACGTCGACGCGCTGGCCGAGGCCATCGAGGCGGGCAAGAAGGTCACCGACAAGCCGACCATCATCGTCCTCGACACGATCATCTCGTGGCCGGCCCCCACCAAGCAGGACACCGGAGACTCGCACGGTGCCGCCCTCGGCAACGACGAGATCGCGGCCCTGAAGAAGCTCCTCGGCTTCGACCCGGAGAAGACCTTCGAGGTCACCGACGAGGTCATCAACCACACCCGTGAGGCCCGCGCCGCGCGCGGCAAGGAGGCCCACGACGCGTGGAACGTGCGCTACGAGGAGTGGCGCACGGCCAACCCCGAGCGTGCGAAGCTGCTCGACCGCCTCGTCGCGGGCACACTGCCCGAGGGATTGAACGCCGCGCTGCCGGTGTGGCGTGCGAAGTCGGACCGCCCCACCGAGACGCAGACCGACGACGCCGGCACGATCATCGAGGCCGACGCGAAGAAGGGTGTCGCGACCCGAGCCGCCTCCGGCGAGATCCTCTCGGCGCTCGCGTCCGTCATGCCGGAGCTGTGGGGCGGCTCGGCCGACCTCGCCGGCTCGAACAACACGACGATGAAGGGCGAGCCGAGCTTCATCCCGACCGAGCACCAGACCCGGTCGTTCAAGGGCGGCCCCTACGGGCGTACCCTGCACTTCGGCATCCGCGAGAACGCGATGGGCATGATCGTCAACGGCATCGCGCTCGAGGGCCTGACCCGGCCGTACGGTGCCACGTTCCTCACCTTCTCCGACTACATGCGCCCCGCCGTCCGTCTCGGCGCGCTGCAGGAGATCCCGGTGACGTACGTGTGGACCCACGACTCCATCGGTCTGGGCGAAGACGGTCCGACGCACCAGCCGATCGAGCACATCCCGAGCCTGCGGATGATCCCGCACCTGTCGATCGTGCGGCCGGCGGACGCCAACGAGACCGCCATCGCGTGGCGCACGATCCTCGAGAAGGCCGAGCCGGCCGGACTCATCCTGTCGCGCCAGGCGCTGCCGATCGTCGACCGCGACGAGTTCGCGTCGGCGGAAGGCGTCGCCAAGGGCGCGTACGTGCTCGCTGACGCAGACGGCGGCGCGCCCGACGTCATCATCATCGCGACCGGCTCCGAGGTCGACCTGGCCATGCAGGCCCGCGAGACCCTGGCCGGCGAGGGCGTCAAGGCCCGCGTCGTGTCGGCTCCTTGCCTCGAGTGGTTCGACACGCAGGACCAGTCGTACCGCGACGAGGTTCTCCCGCCCGCCGTCAAGGCCCGCGTCGCGGTCGAGGCTGCCCACCCCATGGGATGGCGCGAGCGCGTCGGCGATGCAGGGCGCATCATCGGCATCGACCACTTCGGTGCTTCGGCCGACGGCAAGGTTCTCTTCGAGAAGTACGGCTTCACCCCCGAAGCGGTCGTCGACGCCGCCAAGGAATCCATCGCTGCTGCAGGAGGAAACTGATCACCATGGCGACAAACCCCAACGTTCAGGCCCTGGCCGACGCCGACGTCTCCGTCTGGCTCGACGACCTGTCTCGCACCCTCATCAGCAGCGGCGAGCTGCAGGGCCTCATCGATGACAAGGGCGTCGTCGGTGTGACGACGAACCCGACGATCTTCGCGACCGCGCTTTCCAAGGGCGAGGCGTACAACGAGCAGGTCAAGGAGCTCGCGGCGGCCGGTAAGTCGGTCGATGAGGCCGTCTTCGCGATCACCACCGAAGACGTCCGCAACGCGTGCGACGTGCTCCGCCCGCTCTACGACTCCACGGGCGGCAAGGACGGCCGCGTGTCGATCGAGGTCGACCCGCGCCTGGCCCGCGAGACCCAGCCGACGATCGACATGGCCAAGCAGCTCTACGCCACCGTCGACCGCCCCAACGTGATGATCAAGATCCCCGGCACCACCGAGGGTCTGCCGGCCATCACCGAGGTTCTCGGAGAGGGCATCAGCGTCAACGTGACCCTGATCTTCTCGCTCGACCAGTACCGCGGCGTGCTCAACGCCTTCATCGAGGGCATCGAGAAGGCCAAGACCGCCGGCAAGGACCTGTCGCAGATCCACTCCGTCGCCTCGTTCTTCGTGTCGCGTGTCGACACCGAGATCGACGCGCGCCTCGAGAAGATCGGCTCCGACGAGGCCCTCGCCCTGCGCGGCCAGGCCGCCGTCGCCAACGCACGCCTCGCCTACGAGGTGTACGAGGAGGCGTTCTCCACGTCGCGCTGGGAGGTGCTCGAGCAGGCCGGTGCCAACAAGCAGCGCCCGCTGTGGGCCTCCACCGGTGTGAAGAACCCCGAGTACAAGGACACGATGTACGTCGTCGACCTCGTCGCCGCGAACACCGTCAACACGATGCCCGGCAAGACCCTCGACGCGGTCGCCGACCACGGTGTCGTCGACGGCGACCAGGTCACCGGCAAGTACGACGAGGCCCGCGCGCTGCTCGACAAGATCGAGGCCGTAGGCGTGTCGTACGACGAGGTCGTCCGCAAGCTCGAAGACGAGGGCCTCACCAAGTTCGTCGCATCGTGGGGCGAGCTGCTCGACAGCGTCTCCGGAGAGCTGGAGGCCGCGGGCAAGTGAGTCCGGCGCGAGTCTCCTCCGAGCACAATCCGCTCCGCGACCCGCGGGACAAGCGGCTTCCGCGTATCGCGGGCCCCTGCAGCCTCGTCATGTTCGGCGTGACAGGTGACCTGGCCCGCAAGAAGCTGCTCCCCGCGGTCTACGACCTGGGCAATCGCGGGCTGTTGCCCGCCGGGTTCAGTCTCATCGGCTTCGGCCGACGGGACTGGTCCGACGAACAGTTCGCCGCCTTCGTCAAGGAGTCGGTGGAGGCGCACTCGCGCACGCAGTTCCGTCAGGAGGCGTGGGATCAACTCGCGGCGGGGATCCGGTTCGTCACCGGCTCCTTCGACGACGAAGAGTCCTTCGCACGCCTTTCTGAAACCGTGGTTGCCGCCGATGCCGAGCGTGGCACCGGCGGCAACCACGCGTTCTACCTGTCGATCCCGCCCAATCAGTTCGAGCAGGTCTGCACCCTGCTGCAGCGTTCGGGTCTGAGCAGCGACAACGGCGGCCAGAGCTGGCGCAGGGTCGTCATCGAGAAGCCGTTTGGGCACGACCTGCCGTCGGCTCAAGAACTCGACCGGGCGGTCGGCAAGGTCTTCCGCTCCGATTCGGTCTTTCGTATCGATCACTACCTGGGCAAAGAGACGGTGCAGAACCTGCTCGCGCTGCGGTTCGCGAACACGATGTTCGAGCCGATCTGGAACAACCGGTACGTCGACCATGTGCAGATCACGATGGCCGAAGACATCGGCATCGGCGGCCGCGCCGGTTACTACGACGGCATCGGCGCCGCCCGCGACGTGATCCAGAACCACCTGCTGCAGCTCCTCGCGCTCACCGCGATGGAAGAGCCGATCGCCTTCGACGCCGCACACCTGAGGGCCGAGAAAGAGAAGGCTCTGGCCAGCGTCATCATCCCCGGCACCGTCGAGGATTGCGTGGCCCGAGGCCAGTACGCAAAGGGCTGGCAGGGCGAAGGCCAGGTCGTCGGGTACCTCGACGAAGACGGTGTCGACCCCGCCTCCGTCACCGAGACGTTCGCCGCGATGAAGCTGGAGGTCGCGACCCGCCGGTGGGCGGGCGTGCCCTTCTACCTGCGCACCGGTAAGCGCCTGGCCAAGCGCGTCACAGAGGTGGCGGTCGTCTTCAAGAAGGCCCCGCACCTGCCGTTCGACGACACCGCCACCGCTGAACTCGGCGCGAACGCGATCGTCATCCGCGTGCAGCCCGACGAGGGCATCACGCTGCGCTTCGGCGCCAAGGTGCCGGGCGACGCGATGGAGGTGCGCGACGTGACGATGGACTTCGGTTACGGTCGCGCCTTCACCGAGTCGAGCCCGGAGGCGTACGAGCGTCTCATCCTCGACGTGCTGCTCGGCGACCCGCCGCTGTTCCCCCGGCACGAGGAGGTCGAGCTGTCGTGGAAGATCCTCGACCCGATCACCGCCTACTGGGAGTCGAACAAGCAACAGCCCGAGCAGTACCCGCCGGGTGACTGGGGCCCGCAGAGCGCGCACGACCTGCTCGCCCGCGACGGGCGCCACTGGAGGATGCCGTGATCATCGACCTGCCCGCGACCTCCATCCAGGCGCTCATGAAGAAGATCGTCTCGCTGCGCGAAGACACCGGCGCGCTGGCCCTCGGTCGCGTGATGACGCTGGTCGTCATGGCCGAAGAGGCGGGCATCGAGCCGGTGCTGCGCGAGGCCAACAACGGCACCCGGCAGCATCCGAGCCGCATCATCGTCGTGGTCGAAGGCAACCGGCGCGGCTCGAACCGCCTCGACGCCCAGATCCGCATCGGTGGCGACGCGGGGGCGAGCGAGATGGTCGTGCTGCGCCTCTACGGCGACCTGACCAAGCACGGCGAATCCGTGGTGACACCACTGCTATTGGCAGACTCCCCCATCGTCGCGTGGTGGCCGCGCACCGCTCCGCGCGACGTCGCCAACCACCCGATCGGCCGGTTCGCGCAGCGCCGCATCACCGACGCCGAAACCCAACCCGACCCGATCAAGTCGATGGCCGTGCGCGCCAAGCACTACGAACCGGGCGACACCGACCTGGCCTGGACCCGCACGACCCGCTGGCGTGGCGTGCTCGCTTCCCTGCTCGACGAACCGCCGTACGAAGAGGTCACCTCGGCCGAGGTGATGGGCAACAAGCGTTCGGCCTCGGCAGACCTGCTCGCGGGCTGGTTGCAGGTGCGCCTCGACATCCCGGTCAAGCGCTCGAACTGCGGCGACGACAGCGAGGGTATCTACGGCGTCACGCTCGAGCGCACCTCGGGTACCACGACGATCGTGCGCCCTGACGGCGTCATCGGCGAGATCGATCAACCCGGCAAGCCTCACCGCCGCATCTCGCTGCCCCGCCGCAACGATTCCGAATGCCTGGCAGACGAACTCTCCCGCCTCGACGCCGACGAAACCTACGCGTCGGCTCTCCGTGACGGCATCCCGGCCCTGGCAGCAAAGAAGCGCAAGCCCAACGGGTCTCAACCGATAGACGAGTAGGCGCACCCGAACACGTTCCGCGTCGTGCCTTCCCTTCACGTACGTCTGAGACGCTCCGAAGTGAGGCCGTGGTCGGCGAGATGCAGCGCACGACCGTTCCATTCAGTCCGAGAACCCTCGGAACTCACCCGTTGAGGCGATCCGACCGATCTTCACGTGATCGCTCAGGTGCTCCACGTCGATGGTGTTCACCGTGAGCAGAACAGCGTTGTGTCGAAGGGCGACCGCGGCGATGAGAAGGTCGATCGCCCGTCCACGTGGCCGGCGGCCGGCCTGTTCGGTGAGGTGGCACACCAGGCCGTATGCACTCACGCACGTGTCGTCGAACGGCAGCCCCTCACCCAGCGCGCTCTTGACCAGCGCAATGTGCCGGTGCCGACGGGCGAGCTTCACCCCCTTGGCTCGCTGAAGTCCCCACTCCAACTCGCCGTAGCTCAAGGAGGCGGCCGAGAGACGCCACTCGGCGGGAAGTCCGGTGACTCGGTCGAGTATCACCAGGCAGCTCGTATCGAGCAGGGCCCGCTGCGAATCCATCACAACCCTGCGTCGTCGAACGGATCGATCACGGGCTCCGGCCTCGCGCGGTCGTTTGCGAGTTCCTCCAGCCAGGCAACACCGTCGGACGTGCGCGCCCCGGCGAAGACCTGCGCCACGTGGGCCGGACTCACCCAAGGCGCGCTCCGGGCCAGGGGGCGGATAGTCGCGACAGGGCGACCACTGACAGTGACCTCGACCTCGCCGTCGCGCTCCACCTCAGCGAGAACGCGGCTGGCGTTCTGCTTGAGTTCCTTGACCCCGATGCTCCTCATGGGCCAAGCGTAGCCAGCGTGTAGAACAAGGTCTACATCACGGGAAGGCGAATGTCGGGGCCGAGGCACGATGCGACGCGCACAGGATTCGAGGGGCCTCACCGGATTCGGTGAGGCCCCTCGAATCGTCTTGGGTGTCGAGTTACACGCCGCTGAAGCGGGTTATCAGGCCCAGGCCCACGATGCAGGCCAGCCAGACCAGGCCCACGCCGATCGTGATGCGGTTGAGGTTGCGTTCGGCGACCGAGGAGCCGCCCATCGTGCTGTGCATGGCGCCGCCGAACATCTCCGAGACACCGCCGCCCTGGCCCTTGTGCATGAGGATGAGCACGACCTGGAACAGGCTGGTGATGACGAGAAACACCTGGAGGATGATCGTCAATACGTCCACGTCGTGATCCTGTTCGTCGTGCGGTCGAGCCGAAGTCGTGAAGAGTTCAGGGCACGCGAACGGCCCCGCCCCCGCACTCCAGTGTACGGGATCGGGGCCGTTGAGCTTTTCAGCCGTTGCGCGGCAGGCACGCGAGCCCGCCGCGAATCACGAACCGGCTCAGCCCTGCTGCTGGTAGAGCACGATCGCGCCGAAGTCCTCGGCAGTCAGCGAAGCGCCACCGACGAGCGCGCCATCGACGTCGGGCTGCTCCATGATCGCGACGACGTTGCTGCCCTTGACCGAGCCGCCGTAGAGAATGCGAACGCCGTCGGCCAACTCCTGCGAGTACAGCTCGGCCAGCTTGGTGCGGATCGCGGAGTTGACCTCCTGCGCGTCCTCTGGGGTCGCGACCTCTCCGGTGCCGATGGCCCAGATGGGCTCGTAGGCGATGACGATGGAGGCGGCCTGCTCGGCGGGGATGTAGGCGAAGTCGGCCTCGATCTGCGCGAGTACGTGCGCGACCTGGTTGCCCGCCTTGCGGACGTCGAGGCCCTCACCGCAGCACAGGATCGGGGTGAGCCCGTGCTTGAAGGCGGCCTTGACCTTGGCGTTGACGACCTCGTCGGTCTCGTTGTGGTACTCGCGGCGCTCGCTGTGCCCGATGGCCACGTAGGTGCAGCCGAGCTTGCTCAGCATGAGGCCCGAGACCTCACCGGTGTAGGCACCGGAGTCGTGCACCGAGATGTCCTGGGCTCCGTAGCGGATGCCGAGCTTGTCGCCCTCGACCAGCGTCTGCACGGTGCGGATGTCGGTGAACGGCGGCAGCACCGCCACCTCGACCTTCTCGTACTCGTGCTTCGCGTCCTTGAGAGTCCAGTCCAGCTTCTGCACGAGGTGCGCGGCCTGCTGGTGGTCGAGGTTCATCTTCCAGTTGCCCGCCATCAGCGGCGTGCGGGAGTTGCTCACAGGTTCTCCTAGAAATCAGAGGGGTTCGTCGGTGATGGGCGAAGCGCCCGCACCCGAGGTGGGTGCGGGCGCAGACGCTCACTTGTTGAGGATGTCGATACCCGGGAGAGCCTTGCCCTCCAGGTACTCGAGGCTCGCGCCGCCACCGGTGGAGATGTGGCCGAAGTCGGAGTCTTCGAAACCGAGCTGGCGAACGGCAGCGGCCGAGTCGCCACCACCGACGACGGTGAGGGCACCGTTCTTCGTCGCGTCGACGAGGCCCTGGGCCACAGCCTTGGTACCGGCCGCGAACGGCTCCATCTCGAAGGCACCCATCGGGCCGTTCCAGAAGACCGTCTTGCAGTCGGCCAGCTTCTCGGCGAAGAGCTTGCCGCTCTCCGGGCCGATGTCGAGACCCATCTGGTCGGCCGGGATCGAGTCGGCCGCGACGACGGCGGTCGGGCCGTCGGCGGAGAACTCGGCCGAGATGACCGTGTCGACCGGCAGGATCAGCTCGACGCCCGCAGCCTTGGCCTTCTCGATGTACTCCTTGCAGGTCTCGATCTTCTCGGAGTCGAGCAGCGACTTGCCGACCTCGTGGCCCTGGGCCGCGAGGAAGGTGTAGGCCATGCCTCCACCGATGATGAGGCGGTCGGCAGTCTTCATGAGGTTCTCGATGACCGCGAGCTTGTCGGCGACCTTCGCGCCACCGAGGGCGACGGCGTACGGGCGGGCAGGCTCTTCGGTGAGGCGCTTGAGCACCTCGACCTCGGAACGCACGAGGCCACCTGCGTAGGCGGGCAGCCGGGTCGCGATGTCGTAGACCGACGCCTGCTTGCGGTGCACGACACCGAAGCCGTCGGAGACGTACGCGTCGGCGAGGGAGGCGAGCTCGTCGGCAAAGGCACCGCGCTCGGCGTCGTCCTTGCTCGTCTCACCCGCGTTGAAACGCAGGTTCTCGAGCAGCGCGACCTGGCCGTCGGCCAGCGAAGCGACCACGGACTTCGCGGACTCACCCACAGTGTCCTCGGCGAAGACGACCTGGCTGCCGAGCAGCTCCGAAAGGCGACCCACGACGGGCTTCAGGGAGTACTTCTCTTCCGGCGCGCCCTTCGGGCGGCCGAGGTGGGCGACGACGATGACCCGCGCACCCGCATCCGCCAGCGCCTTGAGGGTGGGCACCGACGCGCGCACGCGGCCGTCGTCGGTGATGTTGCGGTCAGCATCGAGCGGAACGTTCAGGTCACTGCGGACGAGAACCCGCTTACCGGCTACGCCGGACGCGATGAGGTCTTCGGTCGTCTTCATGGGGTAACTCCTTCACACACAAGCGGACAAGCGAAACGGGGCCCAGACGCGCGTGCGCCGGGTGACCGGGAGTCCGGTCACCCGGCGCACGCGGTGATCGTTTGCGATGCTCAGCGATCAGCGGTGATCGCGACAGCGCGGGAAGTCCTCACATTCAGAGGGACTTGCCGACCAGGGCACAGAGGTCGACGAGGCGGTTGCTGTAGCCCCACTCGTTGTCGTACCAGCCGACGACCTTCACCTGGTTGCCGATGACCTTGGTCAGGCCGGCGTCGAAGATGCAGGAGTTGGGGTCGGTCTCGATGTCCTTGGAGACGATCGGGTCCTCGGTGTACGACAGAACGCCCTTGAGGGGGCCCTCGGCGGCAGCCTTGATCGCGGCGTTGACCTCTTCGACCGAGGTCTCCTTGCCGGCCTGGAAGGTCAGGTCGGTGGCGGAGCCGGTCGGCGTGGGAACGCGCAGGGCGTAGCCGTCGAACTTGCCCTTGAGCTCGGGCAGAACCAGCGCGACAGCGGAGGCGGCACCGGTCTTGGTGGGCACGATGTTCAGGGCCGCGGCGCGCGAACGACGCAGGTCGGAGTGCGGGCCGTCCTGGAGGTTCTGGTCAGCGGTGTAGGCGTGGATCGTGGTCATGAGGCCACGCTCGATGCCGACGGTGTCGTTGAGCACCTTCGCCATGGGGGCGAGGCAGTTCGTGGTGCACGACGCGTTGGAGATGATCGTGTGCTTCGCAGCGTCGTAGTCGCCGTCGTTGACACCCATGACGATCGTGATGTCTTCGTTCTTCGCCGGGGCGGAGATGATGACCTTCTTTGCGCCACCCTCGAGGTGCTTCTTGGCGTCTTCGGCCTTGGTGAAGCGACCGGTGGACTCGACGACGATGTCGGCGCCGACGGAGGCCCAGTCGAGCTTGGCCGGGTCCTTCTCTTCGAAGACCTTGAAGGACTTACCGTTGGCCGTGATCGACGTCTCGTCGAACGTCACGTCCCCCTCGAAGCGGCCGAGGATCGAGTCGTACTTCAGCAGGTGCGCGAGGGTCTTGTTGTCGGTGAGGTCGTTGACCGCGACGATCTCGACGTCGGCACCCGACGCCACGACGGCGCGGTAGAAGTTACGACCGATGCGGCCGAAGCCGTTGATACCTACACGAACAGTCACAGGGAAACCTTCCTGATTCGAACTACGTGTTGAAGAGCGCACGCGCAGATGCGAGGCACACAGAGCACCCCGTCGTGCAACACTTTCGAGCCTATGTCATCGGAGCTTTCAGTTCGTCGCTTCGGTGAAGGCCAAAGTGCCCACACCTCGCGCAAACCGTGAGTCCGCGCGACCTTGAAATCGCGGGATTGTGAGCCGAGCCACTCGATCGGCGCGGTGGAACGATCACGCGTCGAGAGCTTCTTCGGCGAGCGCCGCTTCCGTGTTGGGGATACCGAGTGCCGACGCCCGCTTGTCGGCCATGGCCAGCAGGCGACGGATGCGACCGGCCACGGCGTCCTTGGTCATCGGCGGCACGGCCAGCGCCCCGAGCTCCTCGAGACTGGCCTGCTTGTGGGCGAGCCGCAGCTCCCCCGCCTGGCGCAGGTGGTCGGGCACGTCGTCGCCGAGAATCTCCATCGCGCGCCGCACGCGCGCCCCCGCGGCCACGGCCGCACGGGCCGACCGGCGCAGGTTCGCGTCGTCGAAGTTGGCGAGCCGGTTCGCGGTCGCGCGCACCTCGCGGCGCACCCTCCGCTCCTCCCACGCCAGCACCGCGTCGTGGGCGCCGAGCCGCGTGAGCATCGCGCCGATGGCGTCGCCGTCGCGGATGACGACCCGGTCGACTCCACGCACCTCGCGGGCCTTGACCGAGATACCCAGGCGGCGAGCCGAACCCACCAGCGCGAGCGCCGACTCCGGCCCGGGGCAGGTGATCTCCATCGCGCACGAGCGCCCCGGCTCCGTGAGCGAACCGTGGGCGAGAAACGCTCCGCGCCAGGCAGCCTCGGCATCGCAGCTCGGGCCGTTGACGACGCGCGGAGGCAGCCCCCGCACGGGACGGCCTCGGTTGTCGATGAGCCCCGTCTGGCGGGCCACGGCGCTGCCGCCCTCGTGCACCTGCACGACGTAGCGGCTCGTGCGATGGATGCCGCCCGCGGCGACGACCATGAACCGCGACTGGACCCCGTACAGATCGCCCAGGTCGGCGTGCAGGCGACGGGCCACGGAGGCCGTGTCGACCTCCGCCTCGACGACGACCTGGCCCGAGACGAGATGGAGGCCCCCGGTGAAGCGCAGAAGCGTGCTCACCTCGGCCTTGCGGCAGCAGGGTTTGGTGACCTGCAGCCTGCTCAGTTCGTCTTTCACCTTCGCGGTCATCGCCATGACTCCCATCCTGCCACCGGGGTCAAGCACCCTCGGCAGAGTGAATTCACCTGCCCCTTAGGTGATTACGAGAAGGGTCGCGAGCGCCGCTAGGAGAAAGCCGCTACGAGAACAGGTCTTTGTAGGCGGCGGCCAGGCGCAGGATGTCGTGCACGTCTTCGTCGTCGGCCGAGGCGAGACGGGTGAACACGACCTCCGCCCCCAGGCGACGAGCCGCCTCGCGCAGTTCGGCCTCGTCACCGACTACGGTCGGGTCGGCGAGCACGACGTCGATCTGCAGGCCCGGAGCGTGGGCCGCCAGGGTTTCGAGGTGGCGGGCCGCTGTGAAGCCGTTGGTCTCGGCGGTACTGAGCGACAGGTTGAGGGTGAGGCAGCGTCGGGCATACGTCTCGATGAGCGCGTCACGCAATTCCGGCACCAGCACGTGCGGCATGATCGACGTGAACCACGATCCAGGCCCGAGGATGACCCATTCGGCGTCTCGAACGGCCTCCACCGCCTCCGGGCAGGCCCGTGGGTTGCTCGGGTCGAGGCGCACGGACAGCACATCGCCCTTCGTCTTGGCGACGGACACCTGACCCCGCACTGTGAGCACGACATCGGGGTGCGCCGGGTCGGCTCCCTTGACCTCGGCCTCGATGACCAGCGGCTCGTCGGCCATCGGCAGCACACGGCCGCGGGCACCCACGAGTTGCGCTGCCGCCTCGAGTCCCTGCACGGGGGTGTCGAGCAGGTCCCAGAGCGTGAGGATGACGAGGTTGCCGAGGGCGTGCCCCTCGAGCGGACCGCCGGTGCCGAATCGGTGTTGCAGCACCTCGCGCCACTGGCGACCCTGCGTCGTGTCTTCGCACAGGGCGGCGAGCGCCATCCGTAGATCGCCCGGCGGAAGCACCGCGTATTCGCGGCGCAGACGTCCGCTGGATCCGCCGTCGTCGGCGACGGTGACCACCGCCGTGATGTCGTCTGTCGTGTGTCGCAGTGCCTCGAGCGACGCGGCCAGCCCGTGGCCTCCACCCAGCGCTACGACACGGGGCCGGCTCACTCCCGCCCCAGGTCGCGGTGGAAGGTCAACGCCTTCACCTCATCGGTGCCGATGCGCGCGGCCAGTTCGGTGGCGATGGCCACGGAGCGGTGCTTGCCACCCGTGCAGCCGATGGCCACCGTGATGTAACGCCTGCCCTCCTTGAGGTACCCGCCCACCATGACCTCCAGCAGATCGATGACCCGGTCGAGAAAATCGCCCGCGCCCGGCCTGCTCAGCACGTAATCACTCACTGCCGGGTCGATGCCGGTATACGGCCGAAGTTCGGGGATCCAGAACGGGTTGGGCAGGAAGCGCATGTCGAAAACGAGGTCGGCGTCGAGCGGCACACCGTATTTGAACCCGAACGAGACCACCGCGATGCGCAGGCGCACCCCCGGCCCGCCGCCGACCATCTCGCGCACCTTGGCCGAGAGTTGGTGCACGTTCAGGCCGGAGGTGTCGACGACCAGATCAGCGTCAGAACGCAATTCGGCCAGTCGCTCCCGCTCGGCGTGAATGCCGTCGAGCAGACGCCCGTCGCCCTGCAACGGATGCGGTCGGCGCACACTCTCGAAACGGCGCACGAGCGACTCGTCATTGGAGTCGAAAAAGATCACCCGCGGGTGGATGCCGGTGCGGCGGATCGTCTGCATCGCCGCGAAAAACGCCTCGAAGAACTCGATCGACCGCACATCGGCCACCACCGCCACGCGGCGCACGGCCTCGTTGGATCGGGCGGCCAACAACGCCAGGTCCGGGATCATCTCGGGCGGCAGGTTGTCGACCACGTACCAACCCAGGTCTTCCATCGCGCGCGCGGCAGTACTGCGGCCCGCGCCGCTCATGCCCGTGAGAACCACGATCTCGACGTGTGATTCGTCGACGGAACGATCATGCGTACCCGTGGCGGCGACGGGCGACTCTTCCGGTGCCGGCTCCACGCCGGGCTCCTGAGCGTGCTGGCTCACGCGTCCTCCTGTGTCTCACCTCGCCGCGATGCGCCGACGCCCCGGACCCCGCAACAACACCCACACCACCAACACACGGTCGGGCACACGGTCGGGAACAGCGGCGCGCTCACCACGACAAGACTCCCACGGATCCGCGGCCGACGTACCCAACCCCACCACGGGGTTCGATGCGTCGCTGCTCAGGTCACCTCGCCGGTCGCAGTGTTCACCGCGATGCCCGGCTCGCGTGCGGACAGCGTCGACTGAATCGCCTCCACGAGCGCGGGGCCCACCCCCGGCACGGCGAGCAGTTCGTCGGTCGTGGCTGCGCGGATGGCCTTAACGGAGCCGAACGCGCTGAGAAGACGCTTCTGCTTGGCCGGCCCGAGGCCGGGGATGCCGTCGAGCGCGCTGCGGGTCATCGCCTTCGATCGCCGCTGCCTGTGAAAGGTGATCGCGAACCGGTGCGCCTCGTCGCGCAGCCTCTGCAGCATGAACAGGCCCTCGCTCGTGCGCGGGAGAACGACCGGAAAGTCGTCGTCGGGCAGCCACACCTCTTCGAGCCGCTTGGCGAGACCCACGACCGCCACGTCACTCACACCCAACTCCGTCAGGGCCGTTTGAGCGGCTCGCACCTGGGGTAGGCCACCGTCGACCACCACCAACTGCGGGCTGTACGCGAAGCGGGCAGGTCGAGAAGTGACCTCGGCCTCCACCTCGCGCGCCGTGAACTCGCCTGTCTCGCCGGGGTCTTCGACCGCGTCACGATCACGGCGCGCGAAGCGGCGCTGCAGCACCTCGCGCATCGCGGCCGTGTCGTCGTTACCGGCCTCGTGCTCCCCCAAGCCCTCCGCGGGACCCTCGCCGGGAGCCGCCGTGCCGCGCACGATGAACCGGCGATATTCGGACTTGCGCGGAAGTCCGTCTTCGAACACGACCATCGAACCGACCACGTTGGTGCCCTGCACGTGCGAGATGTCGTAGCACTCGATACGCAGCGGCGCCTCGGCGAGCCCGAGGTTCTCCTGCAGCTCGGCGAGGGCGCGGCTGCGGTTGGTGAGATCTCCGGCCCGGCTCAACTTGTGACGCGCGAGGGCCTGCTCGGCGTTTCGCGTGACAGTTTCGGCCAGCGCCTTCTTGTCGCCACGGCGAGGAACCCTCAGGTCGACCGCCGCACCCCGCCGTTGGGCCAGCCACTCGCGCAGCGGCTCCGTGTCTGCGGGCAACGCGGGCACCAGCACCTCGCGGGGAACCGGCTCACCCGTCTCCCCACCGTAGATGCGCTGCAGCAGGTGCTCGACGAGTAGACCGTCGTCTTCGTCCTGACGCTCGGCCACCCAGCCGCGCTGGCCCTTGATGCGACCTCCGCGCACGTGGAAGAGCTGCACAGATGCCTCGAGTTCGTCACCCGCTAGACCGAAGACGTCGGCGTCGGTGCCGTCGCCGAGCACGACCGCCGACTTCTCGAGCGCCGTGCGCAGCGCCGTGATCTGGTCGCGCAGACGCGCCGCCTGCTCGAAGTCGAGCTGGGCCGAGGCCGCCCGCATCTGCTCGTCGAGCCGCTTCACGAATCTCTCGGAATGCCCTTCGAGAAAGTCGCAGAGTTCTTCGGCCAACACACGATGGTCGGGAGCATCGATGCGCTCGACGCACGGCGCCGAGCATTTGTCGATATACCCCAGCAGGCACGGGCGCCCCGACAGAGAAGCTCGCTGGAAGACCCCCTTGCTGCACGTGCGCACCGGAAAGACGCGCAGCAACAGGTCGAGGGTCTCGCGGATGGCCCAGGCGTGCGTGTACGGCCCGAAATACCGGGTGCCCCGCTTCTTGGCTCCGCGCATCACCAAGGCGCGCGGAAACTCCTCGGACATCGTGACCGCGAGATAGGGGTAGGACTTGTCATCGCGGTACTTGACGTTGAACCGCGGGTCGTACTCCTTGATCCAGGCGTACTCGAGTTGCAGCGCCTCGACCTCGTTACTGACGACGGTCCATTCGACGCCCGTCGCCGTGAGCACCATGTTGCGGGTGCGGGGGTGCAGCGCCGAGATGTCTTGAAAGTACGACGACAACCTCGAACGCAGCGACTTGGCCTTGCCGACGTAGATGACCCGCCCGTCGCCGTCACGAAACCGGTAGACGCCCGGATCGACCGGGATCTCACCCGGTTTCGGACGGTAGACGGAGGGGTCGCTCACGCCTGAGGTGCTTTGACCGGTACGTCGAGCTTGGCCAGGTCGGCAGACGACGGACCGGCCATGTGCTCGCCGGTCTCGAGGTTGAACTCGCTGCCGTGAAGCGGACAGATGAGGTTGCCGTTCATCGTGACGCGCGAGACCTTGCCGCCCTGGTGCGGGCAGCGGTTCGAGAAGACTACGAACTCGCCCTGCCTCGGTTGCGTGACGACAGCCGCCACGGACTCGAGGAATGCCGCCTGCCCGACGGGTACTCGGCCCTCGTCGACGGCCTTCTGCACCTCTGTGGTCACCGCGGCGACGTCGATGCCGCGCGTCGGGTCGGCCTCACTGCAGCCCGACAGGATCGTGACGGTCGCGGCGCCGACCCCCAGACCCGCGATGCCCTTCAGCACAGTGCGGCGGCCCGTCTCGACCGGGGTCCCGTCGTTGTTCACGCGTCTTTCCTCTCGTCATCGGCCAGGTGCGGCCGTGCTGATTCGTCGTCATGCGGGTCTCGCGATTCGCGCGGTGCCCGAACTCCCCACCCTACGTAAGCGCGCCGTGAACCGACCGAGCGCCATCTGCGAGGGCGATCACGATTTCAGCGCCTTGGTCCGGCGCCTCGTCGCGGCGGTCTTGCCCTTCGCCGCCCCCTTGCGCGCCGGAGTTTCGATACCCGCTAGCGGGGCAGCCACCGTGGGCGTGTGCGAGGCGCGCGCCAGCACCGGAGCCAGGTACTGGCCCGTGTGACTCTCGGTTTTCGCGGCCACCTGTTCGGGCGTTCCGCTCGCCACGACGATCCCGCCTCCGGCGCCGCCCTCGGGCCCCATGTCGATAATCCAGTCGGCGCACTTGATCACGTCGAGGTTGTGCTCGATGACGATCACCGAATTGCCCTTCTCGACAAGGCCCTCCAGCACGAGCAGCAACTTGCGGGTGTCTTCAAAGTGCAGGCCCGTCGTCGGCTCGTCGAGCACGTAGATCGTACGACCGGTGCTGCGCCGCTGCAGTTCGGCGGCGAGCTTGACGCGCTGCGCCTCGCCTCCGGAGAGCGTCGTCGCAGGCTGCCCGAGGCGCACGTACCCGAGCCCCACCTGCACGAGCGTCTGCAGGTACCGCGCGATCGACGGCATCGACTCGAAGAACGTCGCCGCCTCCTCGATGGGCATGTCGAGCACCTCGGCGATCGACTTGCCCTTGAAGTGCACTTCTAGGGTCTCGCGGTTGTACCGGGCTCCGTGGCAGACCTCGCACGGCACGTACACGTCGGGCAAGAAGTTCATCTCGATCTTCAGCGTGCCGTCACCGGAGCACGCCTCGCAGCGGCCGCCCTTGACGTTGAACGAGAACCGGCCCGGCATGTAACCCCGCACCTTGGCCTCGTTGGTCTCGGCGAAGAGCTTGCGAATGCGATCGAAGACGCCGGTGTACGTGGCCGGGTTCGACCGCGGCGTACGGCCGATTGGGCTCTGGTCGACGTGCACGACCTTGTCGAGATGTTCGGTGCCCTGCACCTGGCGGTGGCGACCCGGCACGTGCCGGGCACCGTTGAGCCGGTTGGCGAGAACGTTGTACAGGATGTCGTTGACCAGCGTCGACTTGCCGGAGCCGGAGACACCCGTCACGGCGACGAACACCCCCAACGGGATGTCGACGGTGAGGTCGCGCAGATTGTTCTGCTTGGCGCCCACCACACGCAACTGTCGGTTGCTGTCGATGCCGCGCCGCTGCGCCGGTATCGCGATCTCTTTGCGACCGGCTAGGTAGGCGCCGGTCAGCGAGTCCTCCGCCTTGGTCAGCCCCTCTACGGGCCCCGAGTAGACCACCCGGCCACCGTGTTCACCCGCCCCCGGACCGATGTCGACGATCCAGTCGGCCGCCTCGATCGTCTCCTCGTCGTGCTCGACGACCAGCAGCGTGTTACCGAGATCGCGCAGCCGCTCAAGCGTCGCGATGAGCCGGGCGTTGTCGCGCTGGTGCAGGCCGATCGACGGCTCGTCGAGCACGTACAGCACGCCCACCAGGCCCGAACCGATCTGGGTGGCCAGCCGGATGCGCTGTGCCTCGCCTCCGGAGAGGGTCGCCGCGGCCCGCGACAGCGAGAGGTAGTCGAGTCCGACGTCGAGCAAGAACCCGAGGCGTGCGTGCACCTCGCGCAACACCTGTTCGGCGACCTGCGCCTCGCGGGGTGAAAGGTCGAGGCCGGTGAGAAATTCGGCGCACTCCCTGATCGAGAGCCGCGAGACCTCGGAGATGTTGCGCCCGCCCACGGTGACCGCGAGCGCCTCGGGCTTGAGGCGCGCACCCTTGCAGGCAGGGCACGGGATCTCGCGCATATACCCCTCGTAGCGCTCCTTCGCCCAGTCGGATTCGGTCTCTGTGTAGCGACGCTTCACGCTCGCGATTGCGCCTTCGAACCCGGTCGAGTACGAGCGCTCGCGACCGAAACGGTTGCGGTACCGCACGTGCACCTTGTGGTTCTTGCCGTGCAGTAGGGCGTGCTTCGCCTCCTGCGGCAGCGAACGCCACGGCTGGTCGAGGGTGAAGTGCATCTCGTCGGCGAGCGCCCCGAGCACCCGCTCGTAGTAGTCGCCGAGCCCGCCCGACTGCGACCACGGCGCGATCGCGCCACCGCGGATCGACAGTTCTTCGTCGGGCACGATCAGCTCGGGGTCGATCTCTTTCTCCGTGCCGATGCCCGTACACGTGGAGCAGGCACCGAAAGGGCTGTTGAACGAGAACGTGCGCGGCTCGACGGCGTCGAGGCTCAGCTCGTGCTCGTTGGGGCAGGCCAGGTTCTCGGAGAAACGACGCTCCGCGGGGATGCCCTTCTCGGGGTCTTCGCCGTCGACGAAGTCGACCACGAGCACTCCCCCGGCCAAGCCCAGCGCGGTCTCGACCGAGTCGGTCAACCGCTGCTTGTTACTACCGTCGGCCTCGGGCCCCTTGGCCACGAGCCGGTCGACGACCACCTCGATCGTGTGCTTGCGCTGCTTGTCGAGCGCCGGCGGGTCGGTGAGCGTGATGGTCTCACCGTCGACGCGGGCGCGTGCGAAGCCCTGGGCCTGCAGCGACGAGAACAGGTCGACGTGCTCACCCTTGCGACCCCGCACGACGGGAGCGAGCACCTGGAACCGGGTGCGCTCGGGCAGTTGCATCAGCTGGTCGACGATCTGCTGAGGAGTCTGCTTCGCGATCGGCTCGCCACAGGTGGGGCAGTGTGGTCGGCCGGCGCGGGCGTACAGCAGCCGCAGATAGTCGTGGATCTCGGTGATCGTGCCGACCGTGGAGCGCGGGTTGCGGTTGGTGCCCTTCTGGTCGATCGACACAGCCGGCGAGAGACCCTCGATGAAATCGACGTCGGGCTTGTCCATCTGCCCGAGAAACATGCGGGCGTACGCGGAGAGCGACTCGACGTATCGACGCTGTCCCTCGGCGAAGATCGTGTCGAACGCCAGCGACGACTTGCCGGAGCCGGACAGGCCGGTGAACACGACCAGCGAGTCGCGCGGCACGTCGATCGACACATTGCGCAGGTTGTGCTCGCGCGCCCCCTGCACCACGAGCCGGTCGCGATGGGCCGCCCGCACGACCTCCGAAGGCTCGCGTAGCACGCTGCGATCGTTGCGCGGCACCGCTGCCCCCGCCATGGCTTTCGGCACGATTCCCGGCCCGACTTCTGGCACTACGCCCACCTCTCCTGACACGCGCCTCACTCTAGGGGGCACCACCGACAGAGTCGCGAGGGCACCCGCCGCCTGGACTCCGGCCGGGGGCACCAGGCACTCTGAAATCCCGCCCCGGAGAGCGCTCCCGAGCCGCCGGAGCACGCTGATACCCGATCGAAGCGATGCGAAGAGCCGACAGAACGGAGTACGACCGATGAGCTACACAGGCGATGTCACCCCTGGTGGGCCCACTGATGTACGCGACGAGGGCACGCTGATCATCCGCAAGGCGAGCGTCAGCGATTTCGACAACAACGTGTACCTGCTCACCTGCACAGCCACCGGCGAGCAGCTACTCGTCGATGCAGCCGACGACGCGGCGCGGCTCACGACGCTCGTCGCGGAAGGTGGGTCGGACAAGCTCGCCACTATCGTCACGACACACCGCCACCCCGACCACACCCGGGCCCTGGCCGACTTCGCCGCGTCCACGGGCGCAACCACGGTCGCGGGCGTGAACGACGCCGAATCGCTCCCCATCCCGATGGACCGCTCCGTCGCCCAGGGCGACACGATCACCGTGGGCGACCAATCGCTCGACGTCATCGAACTGCGCGGCCATACCCTGGGCGCCATCGCGCTGGCGTGGCGCGCCCCCTCCGGTCGCACCCACCTCATCACGGGCGACAGCCTCTTCCCTGGTGGCCCAGGTAAGACGAACTCGCCGGAGGATTTCAACCAGCTCATGGACGACCTCGAAACGCGCATCTTCGGTGTCTATGACGACGAGACCTGGGTCTACCCGGGCCACGGCAAGGACACCACCCTCGGAGCCGAACGTCCCCACCTCGCGGAGTGGCGCGAGCGGGGCTGGTGAGCAGCCCCGCTCCCCCGTCATCCGTACGTCACGGCGACATCGCACGGAAACCGCCGGTGAATAACAAGGATCGAACGTGAGGGCGATGACTCTCACGTCGATTTGCCGCTGCCTGCGGGCTCGGGACACCTAGGATCGAAGAGACGAACCGCGCCGTCGGACCCCAGTACACAACCCCGGAACGGGCACGACGCGGCCTGAAGTCGAACGAGGCACTTGCCAGGAGGAAGCATGAGCGACCGCATCGCGAACGTGAAGATGCGCAGCAAGATCATGTCGGCGGACGAAGCCGCCGCCCTGATTCACCACGGCGACAACGTCGGCATGAGCGGGTTCACCGGCGCCGGCTACCCCAAGGTCGTTCCGATCGCACTCGCCAACCGAATCCGCCAGGCCAACGCCCGTGGCGAGGAATTCCGTATCGGCGCCTGGACCGGGGCGTCCACGGCTCCCGAACTCGACGGCGCGCTCGCCGAGGCCAACGGCGTGCAGCTGCGCATGCCGTACCAGTCCGACCCCAAGACCCGCGACCGCATCAACGCCGGCGACATGGACTACATCGACGTGCACCTCTCGCACGTCGCCCCCTTGGTGTGGGAGGGCTTCTTCGGCAAGCTCGACGTCGCTGTCATCGAGGTCACCGGCATCACCGAAGACGGCCGCCTCATCCCGTCCTCGTCCATCGGCAACAACAAGACGTACCTCGATGTCGCCGACCGCATCATCCTCGAGGTCAACTCGTGGCAGAGCATGGACCTCGAGGGCATGCACGACATCTACTACGGCACGCGGCTCCCTCCGCACCGCAAGCCCGTGATGATGACGAAGGCCTACGACCGCATCGGTGACCAGTACTTCCACATCGACCCCGAGAAGCTCGTCGCCATCGTCGAGACCGACCTCGCCGACCGGAACACGCCGTTCAAGCCTCTCGACGAGGTCTCCAAGCAGATCGCCGGCAACCTGCTCGACTTCCTCGACAACGAGGTCCGCGTCGGTCGCATCCCCCCGGAGCTGCTGCCCATCCAGTCGGGTGTCGGAAACATCGCGAACGCCGTGCTGTCGGGCCTGCAAGACCGTCCCCACGACGGCCTGTTCGCCTACACCGAGGTGCTGCAGGACGGCATGCTCGACCTCATCGACTCGGGCAAGATCGCCATGGCCTCGGCCACCGCGTTCTCGCTCTCGCCCGAAGCGGCCGAGAAGATGAACCGTGAGGCCAAGCGGTACAAGCGCAACATCATCCTGCGCACCCAGGAGATCAGCAACCACCCCGAGCTGATCCGCCGACTCGGCGTCATCGCGATGAACGGTCTCATCGAGGCCGACATCTACGGCAACGTCAACTCGACGCACATCATGGGCAGCAAGATGCAGAACGGCATCGGCGGCTCCGGTGACTTCACGCGTAACGCGTACATCTCCGCGTTCGTCACGCCGTCGACCGCGAAGGGCGGCGCCATCTCGGCGATCGTGCCGTTCGTGTCGCACGTCGACCACACCGAGCACGACGTCGACGTCATCGTCACCGAGTACGGCCTGGCCGACCTGCGTGGCCTCGCGCCCCGCCGCCGTGCACGTCAGATCATCGACAACTGCGCCCACCCCGACTTCAGGCCGCTGCTCAACGAGTACTTCGAGCGCGCGCAGAAGGTCGCCAATGGCCAGCACACCCCGCACGACCTGGCGCTCGCCCACGAGTGGCACCGCCGGTTCCTGCAGACCGGCACGATGCTCCCGGCCTGAGCTCCGGCTCACCGGTAGCGCCGAGTCGCTGAGAAGGCCCGCTCCCATTCGGGAGCGGGCCTTCTCGCGTTGAGTTCGGTCAGGACGTGGCGGCGACCATCTGACGCAGTTCTTTCTTGAGGTCACCGATCTCGTCGCGGAGCCGCGCCGCCAGTTCGAAGTGCAATTCTTCCGCCGCCGAGTGCATCTGCGCGGTGAGGTCGCGGATGAGGTCGGACAGCTCGGAGGTGGCCATCGACGACGTGTCGAGGTTGCTCACCCCCACTGTGGCCTCGGCTGCGGCGCCGCCCTTGCCGCGCTGGTTGGCGCGCTTGCCCCGGGAGGTCGAACGCCCGCTGCCCAACAGCTCTTCGGTGTCGGCGTCTTCGCGTTGCAGCATGTCGGTGATGTCAGCGATACGTTTGCGCAGCGGCTGCGGATCGATGCCGTGCTCGGCGTTGTAGGCCAGCTGCTTCTCGCGGCGGCGGTTCGTCTCGTCCAACGCCTCCTGCATCGACGGCGTCACCTTGTCGGCGTACATGTGCACCTGGCCCGAGACGTTACGGGCAGCTCGGCCGATCGTCTGGATGAGGCTTCGCGTGGAGCGGAGGAAGCCCTCCTTGTCGGCGTCGAGGATGCTGACCAGCGACACTTCGGGCAGGTCGAGGCCTTCGCGGAGCAGGTTGATGCCGACCAGCACGTCGAAGACACCCAGGCGCAGCTCGCGGAGCAGTTCGACGCGACGCAACGTGTCGACCTCTGAGTGCAGATACCGCACCCGCACGCCCTTGTCGAGAAGGTAATCGGTGAGGTCTTCGGCCATCTTCTTGGTGAGGGTCGTGACCAGCACACGCTCGTCCCGTTCGGCGCGCACGTTGATCTCGTGCAACAGATCGTCGATCTGGCCCTTCGTCGGCTTGAGCACGACCTCCGGGTCGATGAGCCCGGTCGGGCGAATGATCTGCTCGACCACGCCGTCTGACTTGGCCATCTCGTAGTCACCCGGGGTGGCTGACAAGTACACGGTCTGACCGATGCGCTCGAGAAACTCCTCCCACTTCAGCGGCCGGTTGTCCATGGCACTCGGCAGCCTGAAGCCGTGCTCGACGAGCACGCGCTTGCGTGACATGTCACCCTCGTACATCGCGCCGATCTGCGGCACGGTCACGTGGGACTCGTCGATGACCAGCAAGAAGTCTTCAGGGAAGTAGTCGAGCAGGCAGTTGGGCGCGGTGCCGGGCCCACGGCCGTCGATGTGCATCGAATAGTTCTCGATACCCGAGCACGAGCCCATCTCGCGCATCATCTCGATGTCGTACGACGTACGCATGCGCAGACGCTGCGCCTCGAGCAATTTGTTCTGCCGCTCGAAGGTCTTCAACTGCTCGGCGAGCTCGGTCTCGATGCCGGAGATGGCCCGCTCCATGCGCTCAGGACCAGCGACGTAGTGGGAGGCCGGGAAGACGTACATCTCGGTCTCGTCGCGGATCACCTCGCCAGTGAGCGGGTGCAGAGTCTGGATGCGTTCGACCTCGTCACCGAAGAACTCGATGCGCACCGCCAGCTCTTCGTACATCGGGATGATCTCGACGGTGTCGCCGCGCACCCGGAACGTGCCCCGCGCGAACGCGAGATCGTTGCGGGTGTACTGCATCTGCACGAACCGCCGCAGAAGGTCGTCGCGGTCGAGCTGCATGCCGACCTTGAGCCGCGTCATCCGGTCGACGTACTCCTGGGGCGTACCCAGGCCGTAGATGCACGAGACCGATGCGACCACCACCACGTCACGTCGCGTGAGTAGTGAGTTCGTGGCCGAGTGCCGCAGCCGCTCGACCTCGTCGTTGATCGAGCTGTCTTTCTCGATGTACGTATCGGTCGAGGGCACGTACGCCTCGGGTTGGTAATAGTCGTAGTAGCTGACGAAATACTCGACCGCGTTGTTCGGCAACAGCTCACGGAATTCGTTGGCGAGCTGGGCCGCCAGCGTCTTGTTCGGCGCCATCACAAGGGTCGGACGCTGTACCTGCTCGATGAGCCACGCCGTGGTCGCCGACTTACCGGTACCCGTGGCGCCGAGCAGCACGATGTCTTGCTCCCCCGCCTTGATGCGCCGTGACAGCTCGGCGATCGCCGTCGGCTGATCGCCACTCGGCGAGAACTCCGACACCACCTCGATGGGGGCGACCGTGCGCTGCAGATCGGTGATGGGACGCATGCCGTAACCGTAGACCCCACCACCGACAGGGTCCTCACCCGCCGGCTCCGCCGGCCGCTCAGTGAACTTTCGCGGAGCGCGTCAGCCGTTCCAGCCGCTGCGTTGCGCCCAGCTCTGGATGCGTGGCCAGACCTCGCTGAACCACGGCTGCTTCGACTTCACGTACTCGGAGTTCGACTCCGATTTCGCGTCGAGCAGCGCCTTCATCTCGACGTACTCCTCGGCGGCGCCCGCGTCGTGACGCAGCCAGTCGCGGAACAGGAGCGCGTACTGCCACCCCGCGCTGCTCACCTCGCGCACATGCAGGTGCACAATGCGCCCCGGGTCGCACGAACCGTGGAAACGCTTGATCCACAACGACGGATCGGGCAGATCGTCGGTCGGGTGATCCATGCGGTAGTCGTCGATGCGCGGGAAGCCCATCTCGGCGAGCAGCCGCACGAACTCGGGGTCGTCGGCGTCGGAGAGGCTCGAGACGCCGATCTGAATGTCGATCGCGTCCTTGCCAGGCATGCCCGGCACGGCTGTGGAGCCGACGTGCTCGATCTCAGGCGCACGCTCACCCAGGCCGTGGCTCAGCCGGTCGATGAGTCGCTGGGCCTGTCGCGGCCAGTCTTCGTCGTAGTCGACGAGAACCGGGTTCTCCGCCGGCCGGTAGATGCGCTGCGCGGCGATGTTGGCGCGGTACGGCTCGATGCGCTCCGACCACACCTTCTCGATCGCCTCGTCGAGTTGCTCGGTGCTGCCGTTGTTGTCGAGCAGGATGTCGGCCACCTGGCGCCGCTCGGCATCGTTGGCCTGGTGGTCCATGCGGGCGCGGGCATCGGCCTCGCCGAGCCCCCGCTCCTCTGTGAGCCTACGCAGGCGCTCGGCGGGTGCCGCGTCGACGATCACGACGAGGTGGTACCGCGGGGCCATCCGCTTCTCGACCAGCAGCGGCACGTCATGCACGACGATCTCGTCGGCACCGGCCGTGTCGCGCAGCCGGGCGGTCTCCGCCTGGATGGCCGGGTGCGTGATCTTCTCCAGGTCGGAGCGGGCCCCGGCATCCTCGAAGACCCGCGACGCGAGCTTGGCGCGGTCGAGCGAACCATCCTGGTTGATGAGGTCGGCACCGAAGCGCTCGGTCACTGCCGCGAGACCCGGGGTGCCGGGCGCGAGCACGTCACGAGCCACGGCATCCGCGTCGATGACGAACGCGCCGCGTTCACGCAAGCGACGCGCCACCGTCGACTTGCCAGAGCCGATTCCGCCGGTCAAGCCCACGTACAACATGCGCCCACTCTAGGCGGTCAGGGGTCACCACGGCAGCCCAACAGGGGTGTGAAAACACACGGTGATCAGCAGCGTCTCGCGAATGTCCTGTATCGCGATCGGCTGCGGCAACGCGGACGGCCCGCCCCGCGCCAAGCGCGGAACGGGCCGTCGATGCCGGAGACGAACCGACCGTGAAGGTCAGTTGTTGCCGGTGAGCTTCTCGCGGAGAGCCGCCAGAGCCTCGTCGGAGGCGAGGGTGCCCTCGGCCGCCGAGACCTGAGCGGAGCCGGAGCCACCCGAGGAGTACGAGGTCGGAATGGCCTCGCCGGTGGCCGCAGCCTCGGCGTCGGCCTTCGTGGCGGCCTCGACCTGGGTGCGGTGCGCCTCCCACGCGGCCTGGGCGTTCGCGTACTCGCGCTCCCACGCCTCGCGCTCGGCGTCGTGGCCGGGCAGCCACTCGTTCGACTCCGGGTCGAAGCCCTCGGGGTACTTGTAGTTGCCCTCTTCGTCGTACTCGGCCGCCATGCCGTACAGCGTGGGGTCGAACTCCGTCGCGGCGGCCGCGGCGTCGTTGGCCTGCTTGAGCGACAGCGAGATACGACGACGGTCGAGGTCGATGTCGATGACCTTGACGAAGATGTCGGCGCCCACGGTGACGACCTGCTCGGGCAGTTCGACGTGACGCTCTGCCAGTTCGGAGATGTGCACGAGGCCCTCGATGCCGTCTTCGACGCGCACGAACGCACCGAACGGAACGAGCTTGGTGACCTTGCCGGGCACGATCTGGCCGATGGCGTGCGTGCGGGCGAAGTGCTGCCACGGGTCTTCCTGGGTCGCCTTCAGCGACAGGGAGACACGCTCGCGGTCCATGTCGACGTCGAGAACCTCGACCGTGACCTCCTGGCCGACCTCGACAACCTCGCTCGGGTGGTCGATGTGCTTCCAGGAGAGCTCGGAGACGTGCACGAGACCGTCCACACCACCGAGGTCGACGAACGCACCGAAGTTGACGATCGAGGAGACCTGACCGCTGCGGACCTGGCCGCGCTGGAGGTCGTGCAGGAACTTGCTGCGCACCTCGGACTGGGTCTGCTCGAGCCACGCGCGACGCGACAGAACCACGTTGTTGCGGTTCTTGTCGAGCTCGATGATCTTCGCCTCGATCTCCTTGCCCACGTAGGGCTGCAGGTCGCGAACACGACGCATCTCCACGAGCGAAGCCGGGAGGAAGCCGCGCAGGCCGATGTCGAGGATGAGGCCACCCTTGACGACCTCGATGACGGTACCGGTGACGACACCGTCTTCTTCCTTGATCCGCTCGATCGTGCCCCAAGCGCGCTCGTACTGGGCGCGCTTCTTGGACAGGAGCAGGCGGCCTTCCTTGTCCTCCTTCTGGAGAACGAGTGCCTCGACCTCGTCGCCGACGCTGACGACCTCGGAGGGGTCGACGTCGTGCTTGATCGAAAGCTCGCGGGAGGGTATGACGCCCTCCGTCTTGTAACCGATGTCGAGGAGAACCTCGTCGCGATCGACCTTGACGATCACGCCTTCGACGATGTCACCGTCGTTGAAGTTCTTGATGGTGGAGTCGATGGCCGCAAGCAGGTCTTCTTCTGACCCGATGTCGTTGATCGCGATCTCGGTGGTAGCCGTGGTGGCAGTCATGTAGTTGGGGCTCCGATTGTGGACAAGTACTCGGGAGACAACACGTGGTGCGCCGTCTCTTGGACAGGTGATCGATCATGTACCCAGCCTCTCGACGCACTCGCACACCGCCTTCGTGGGGCGGATGCGCACTGCACCGGGGGGCTGCGCCGACGGCGACAGAAGCCGGCACGGGTTCAGCCGACGTCGTCGTGGCACATGAAGAAGCCCCTCTAGCCTACCGATCCGGCCGCGCGCGAGCAACGAGGGCCCCGCCCGCCTTGGCAGACTGGCGACTGTGACGAACAGCGGGTTGACCTCGGAGTCAGGATCCAGTGCGGGGCGGGGCGCGCACGCCGCACCGACCGGCGATCTCAACCGCGCCAACCGCGGCTGGTGGAGCAGTAACGCGACCGAGTACTACGACGAGCACGGGGACTTCCTCGGCGACACCGACCTCGTCTGGGGCCCGGAGGGCGTCACCGAGCCCGAGCTGGGTCTGCTCGGAGAGCTGACCGGTCGCGATGTGCTCGAGTACGGATGCGGTGCGGCCCAGGGGGCACGGTACGTGCGCTCGCGGGGCGCGAGGGCGGTTGGGCTCGACCTTGCGGAGGGGATGTTGCGGGTCGGCCGCGACCTCGACGCGCGCCACCGCGTCTCCACTCCCCTGGTGCACGGCGACGCCGCAGCCCTGCCGTTCGCCGACTCCAGTTTCGACATCGTGTTCAGCGCGTACGGCGCGACGGCCTTCGTCGCCGACCTTCCCGACCTCGTCGCGGGCTGCGCGCGAGTGCTGCGCCCCGGGGGACGGCTTGTCTACTCCACCTCTCACCCGATCCGCTGGGCCTTTCCCGATGGGCCGACCAGCCTCACCGCGACGATGTCGTATTTCGACCGTGCCCCCTACACCGAGACGCGGGGTGGTCGCCTCGACTACGCGGAATGCCACCACACGATCGGCGACCACGTCCGAGCTGTCGCCGAGGCGGACCTCCGCCTGCTCGACCTGGTGGAGCCGGAATGGCCGGAACACAACACGTCGACGTGGGGCGGCTGGAGCCCCCTGCGAGGACGCCACATACCGGGCACGCTCATCGTGGTGGCGGAGAAGAGCTGACTCTCGTCCGAATCAGCTCAGTGCGCCGCCTGCTCCCAGTTCGGGCCCACACCGATGCTGACCTCGAGGGGTACGTCGAGTTCGATCGCGGCCCCCATCTGCTCCGTGACCAACTGTGCGAGTGCCTCCTGCTCCCCAGGCGCCACCTCGAAGACCAGTTCGTCGTGCACCTGCAGCAACATCCGGGAGGCGAGGCCCTGCTCGGCCAGCGCCTTCTCGACCCCGAGCATCGCGACCTTGATGATGTCGGCCGCCGAGCCCTGAATCGGGGCATTGAGGGCCATGCGCTCGGCCATCTCTCGGCGCTGGCGGTTGCTCGAGTTGAGGTCGGGCAGGTACCGGCGGCGGCCCATCATCGTCTCGGTGTACCCCTGCGCGCGAGCCGCAACGACGACCTCCGCCAGGTAATCGCGGACGCCACCGAAGCGGAGGAAGTACTCCTCCATAAGCGCACTCGCCTCCGACGTGGGGATCGAGAGTTGTTTACTCAGCCCGAACGCCGACAGGCCGTAGGCGAGTCCGTACGACATCGCCTTCACCTTGGCGCGCATCGCGGGAGTCACCTCGGCCGGCTCGACGCTGAAGACCCTGGAGCCGACGAACCGGTGCAAGTCCTCTCCGGTACGGAAGGCCTCGATGAGCCCCTCGTCGCCGGAGAGGTGCGCCATGATCCGCATCTCGATCTGGCTGTAGTCGGCCGACATGAGCGACTCGAACTCGACCGACTCGCCCGCCCCGCCCAAGCCGGAATCTCCACTGTGACCTGCGACGAAAACCGAGCGGATGCGACGGCCTTCGTCGGTGCGGATCGGGATGTTCTGCAGGTTCGGATCTGTCGACGACAGCCGACCGGTGGCCGCGATCGTCTGCTGATAGGTCGTGTGAATACGGCCGTCGTCGCCGATCGACTTGATGAGCCCCTCCACCGTCGAGCGCAGCTTCGAGGCGTCACGGTGTCGCAGCAGCGCTGCCAGGAACGGGTGCTCGGTCTTCTCGAAGAGCATCGTCAGCGCGTCGGCATCGGTCGTGTAACCCGTCTTCGTGCGTTTGGTCTTCGGCAGGTCGAGCTCTTCGAAGAGCACCACCTGCAACTGCTTCGGAGAGGCGAGGTTGACCTCGTGCCCGATGGCCTCGTACGCATCTGCCGCAGCGCTCGCGACACCGTCGGCGAAGTACCGCTCCCGCTCCTGCAGAGCTTCGGCGTCGACGGCAATGCCGATCCGCTCCATACGGGCAAGGCAGTCGACGAGCGGCAGTTCGACGTCGGTGAGCAGTCCGAGTGTGTGCTGCTCGGTCAACTGCTCCTCAAGGGCATCGGCGAGATCGAGCACGGCGCGGGCCTTGCCCATCGCCTCGCTGTGCTGGGCACTGTCGGCACCGCCGAGGTCGAGCATCCCCTGACCGGTAGCGTCGCCGGCCGTGAGTTCGCGCCGCAGGTAGCGCATCGCGAGGTCGCCAAGATCGTAGGTGCGCTGGTCGGGGTGCACGAGGTAGGCGGCCAGAGCCGTGTCGCACACGAGCCCCGCGACGTCCAGGCCGCGGCTGTGCAGCGCGTGCAACGGCCCCTTGGCGTCGTGGAGCACCTTGCCGCAGTTCGGGTCTGCGAGCCATCTCGCGAGCGCCGCCTCGCCGGCAGGGTCCAGCGATTCGAGATCGATGAATGCGGAGTGGTCGTCGGCAGCGCCAATGGCGATGCCCCAGGCGTCGCCTGCGCCGCGCCCCCACGAGCCTTCGATGAGCACGCCGACCCGACCTCCGGCGGGCGCGTGAGCGGCGAGCCACGCCTCCACCTCGACGGATTCGAGAACCGACTCGTCGACCTCCACCGACTGCGAAGCATCGGCCGAGGCATCGTCGTCACCGCCGACCACCTCGAAGAGCCGCTCGCGGAGTACCCGGAATTCAAGGCTGTCGAACAACGTGTGCACGGCCTCACGGTCGAAGCCCGTGCGCTCGGTGTCTTCGACGGAGAGGGGCAGGTCGAGGTCGCGCTCCAGCGTGTTGAGGCGTCGGTTGCGCAGCACCTGGTCGAGGTTCGCGCGCAGCGATTCGCCTGCTTTGCCCTTGATCTCGTCGGCGTGGGCCACGATGCCATGGAGGTCGGCGTACTGGCCGAGCCACTTGGCCGCGGTCTTGGGGCCGACGCCTGGCACGCCAGGCAGGTTGTCGGCCGACTCCCCCACCAGCGCTGCGAGGTCGCTGTAGAGCTCGGGCGCCACGAGATACCGGTCGGCCACGCCCTCCGGGTGGAGCCGCGCCAATTCGGAGACGCCCTTGAGCGGGTACAGCACCGTGACCTCGTCGGTGACGAGTTGCATCGTGTCTCGGTCTCCGGAGCAGATGAGGATCTCGTGCCCGGCGGCCGCCCCGCGGGTGGCCAGCGTCGCGATCACGTCGTCGGCCTCGTACCCCTCGACCGACAGGTGCGGGATCGCGAGAGCGTCGAGCACCTCGATGATCAGCGGGATCTGGCTGCGGAATTCATCGGGAGTCGCTGCCCGCCCTGCCTTGTACTCGGGGTACTCCGCGAGCCGCTGGGTCGGTTTCGACAGATCGAAGGCCACCGCGAGGTGCGTCGGCTCCTCATCGCGCAGAAGGTTGATGAGCATCGACGTGAACCCGAACACGGCATTCGTCGTCTGCCCTGTCTTCGTCGCGAAGTTCTGCGCCGGCAGCGCGAAGAACGCCCGGTAGGCAAGGGAGTGTCCGTCAAGCAGCAGTAGTCGACCCACGCACGCCAGCCTAGAGGCCCCCACCGACACTGTCGGGATCTCGGGGCTCACCCTCGTGCAGCGGGGGTCGTTCACCGCTCTGCGGATCCCGGGAATCGAGTGGATAGGGTTGGTCGGGTGGAGAGCTACATCCCCGGTACCGGCACGTTTCTCAACACCCTCACAGTTCTCGTCGGTGGTCTGCTGGGGATGACGATCGGGCACCGGCTACCCGAGCGCACCCGCTCCGTCGTCACCGACTGCCTCGGCCTCGTCACGCTACTCATGGCGGCCCTCTCCACCGCCGACGTACTCAACCCCACCCTCGACGCCGCCGTCGCCCCCATCTCCCCCGTACTCATCGTGCTCGGCGCGCTGCTCATCGGCGGCATCATCGGGTCGCTGCTGCGCATCGAGGAGCGGCTCGAGAACATGGCCGGCTGGGTACACGGCCTGATGACTCGGCGTCGGTCACGTGCCGGCGTCCGCGTTTCCGCAGGTGGCTCCACGGATGTCGTGACCGACGGCCAACTGAACTCCGGCGAGGCTGTGTCGTCGGAGTCGTCGGCCGCACACGCTGCGCGTCGCCGGTTCATCGACGGCTGGCTCACCACGACCCTGCTCTTCTGCGTCGGACCGCTGACCATCATCGGGTCCCTCTCCGACGGCATGGGCCGCGGCTACGACGAACTCGCCGTCAAGGCCGTGCTCGACGGGTTCGCCGCCCTGGCGTTCGCCGCCACCTACGGAGTGGGGGTGCTCGCCTCCGCCGGCTCAGTCCTCGTCATCCAGGGGACTCTGACGCTCATCGGCGCCTGGCTCGGGACTCTCATGCCCGAACCCCACATCGCGGCACTCACGGCTACGGGCGGGCTCATGCTCGCCGCACTCGCGTTCCGGCTCCTTCGCATCCGCGACATCCCGGTCGGCGACCTGCTCCCCGCCCTCGCAGTAGCCCCACTGCTCGTCTCGTTCGTGCAGCTGTTCACCTGAGTGCCGGGCGGGTGCCGTGGCACATGTCCTCCGCCTCGTCGCCTTGCCGCCCCGGTGCCACGGCACGGGCTGGGGCGCGGCTTACTTCTTCTTCGCCGGGATTCCGTTGATCACGGCCTCGGCCACCTGCTTCATCGACAGGCGGCGGTCCATGGCCGTCTTCTGGATCCAGCGGAACGCGTCGCCCTCGCTCAACTTGAGCTGGGTCATCAGCACACCCTTGGCACGGTCGACAGCCTTACGAGTCTCGAGACGTTCACCGAGGTCGGCCACCTCGGCCTCAAGATCGTGCAACTCCATCCACCGGCTGCGTGCGATATCGATCGCGGGACGCAGGTCGTCGATCGTGAACGGCTTCACCACATACGCCATCACACCGGCGTCACGGGCACGCTCGACGAGCTCACGGTCACTGAACGCGGTGAGCATGACCACTGGCGCAATACGCTCTCCGTGCAGCTTCTCCGCAGCCGAAATACCGTCGAGCACAGGCATTTTCACGTCCATGACAACGACATCGGGCTTGGTCTCGGTGACCAGCTCGATGGCCTCGGCACCGTCGGCAGCCTGACCGACGACCTCGTAACCGGCCTCTTCGAGCATCTCCGACAGGTCGAGGCGAATCAGCGCCTCGTCTTCGGCCACCACTACTCGTAGGGCACCGGGGTCGCGGGGAGCATCGGCCTGCGGGGCCTGGAGCTCGCTGTCGGACACGGGAGTTGAGTCGTCGGAGGTCGTCACGCTCACCATTCTAGGTGGCGAACGTCACTTGGCTCGCAGCGGGTCGAACCGTTGCGCGATATACCGGACGTACAGACACAAACGCGCCGCCCCGCTGTGCTCAGCGAGACGGCGCGTACGTACACACAGTGCCGGGAGCGGGACTTGAACCCGCACGACCTTGCGGCCAGAGCATTTTGAGTGCCCCGTGTCTGCCATTCCACCACCCCGGCAGGAGCGGTCACGAAAACGCACACGTTCTGCAGTTTCGCGCGCTGACAAGCATAACCGCTGCGGAGGGGCCTCCCGAACGGGCTGCCCCTCCGCGCCGGCTGCGTCTCGGATCAGACTGAACTCATGATCGACTGATCGTTCGACTCCGCCTCCGGCAGGAGCTCCGCAAGCTCCGCTCCTACCTGCGGCTGCGCCTCGGATCAGTCGACGGAGCTGCCGACCCTGTGCACCTGGATCGTGTTCGTCGTCCCCTGCACCCCGCGCCGCGTACCCGCGACGATCACCACGAGGTCGCCCTCTTCAGCCGCGTCGAACCCGTTCTCGCTGCGCAGCAGCACATTGTCGACAGCCTCGACCATGCGCCGCGACGACGTGAAGTCCGGCACCAGGTGCGGGTGAATGCCCCAGGTCAGACACAGCCTGAACTGCGTCGCTTCCTTCTGCGTGAGCGCGATCATCGGGATCTGCGGACGAACCCGCGACATGCGGCGCGCCGAGTCTCCGGAGGTCGTGAAGACCGCCAGGTACTTGGCGCCCAACTGCTCAGCGATCTCCGCAGCAGCCCTGGTCACCGCGCCGCCAGGCGTGCGCGGGGTGGTCTCCAGCGGGCGGATGCGGGCCAGCCCGTGCTCCTCGGTGCTCGCAATGATGCGGGCCATCGTCTGCACAGCCAGCACCGGCCACGCGCCCACGCTGGTCTCACCGGAGAGCATGATCGCGTCTGCACCGTCGAGAACGGCGTTGGCGCAGTCGCTGGTCTCGGCGCGGGTCGGGCGCGGGTTCTCGATCATCGACTCGAGCACCTGCGTCGCCACGACGACCGGCTTGGCCATGCGGCGGCACATCTCGATCGCACGCTTCTGCACGATCGGCACCTCTTCGAGAGGCAGCTCGACGCCCAGGTCACCGCGGGCGACCATGATGCCGTCGAACGCTGCCACGATCTCGGAGAGGTTGGCCACCGCCTGCGGCTTCTCGATCTTCGCGAGCACGGGACGGAAGATCTCTTCTTCCTTCATGATCTCGTGCACACGCGTGATGTCGGCCGCGTCACGGACGAACGACAGCGCGATCCAGTCGGCGCCTTCGCGCAGACCCCAACGCAGATCTGTCTCGTCCTTCTCGGAGAGGGCCGGCACGCTCACTGCGACACCCGGCAGGTTGATGCCCTTGTTGTTGGAGATCACGCCGCCGTCGACCACCTGGGTGACGACATCGGTTTCGGTGACCTCGATGGCCTTGAGAGTGACCTTGCCGTCGTCCACGAGCAGGGTATCGCCGACGTTCACGTCGCCGGGCAGGCCCTTGAACGTGGTACCGACCCTGTGCTGGTCTCCGTCGACCTCGTCGGTGGTGATGGTGAAGATGTCGCCCTGCGCGAGGGTGACGGGGCCCTGGGAGAAACGACCACAGCGGATTTTGGGGCCCTGCAGGTCGACCAGAACGGCGACCGGGCGGCCGGCTTCTTCGGCTGCCTCGCGCACCCAAGCGATCTGCTCAGCGTGCTCTTCGTGACTGCCGTGGGAACGGTTGATACGGGCGACGTCGAGACCCGCGTCGATGAGGGCTCGAATCATTTCGGGAGAGTTGACGGCCGGGCCGAGAGTACTGACGATTTTCGCACGACGCATATTTCGATGTTATCTGTGACACGTCCGGATCCCGGACGCGGGGCCGCCGACCCTTGCGCACATGCGTGGGTGAAATCTGCGGCAACCAGGGCGGATACGGTTGCGCGAGACATGGAGTACATGCCTCGCGCAACCGTATCCGCCCACCTGCCGCTGCAGACTTCAGGCCTCACACCTCAGACCAAGAGTTGCCTGTCGGTCGGGGCTATGGCCCTCGGGAGGGTCGTGCCGCCCGTGAGCCATGCGTCGACCGCGGAGGCGGCCGAGCGGCCCTCCGCGATCGCCCAGACGATGAGCGACTGGCCTCGGCCCGCGTCGCCCGCAGCGAATACGCCGGGCACGCTCGTCATGTACTCGGCGTCGCGCGCGATGTTGCCGCGCTCGTCGAGGTCGAGGCCGAGCTGATCGACGATGCCGTCGGTCTCCGGGCCGAGAAAGCCCATCGCCAGCAGCACGAGTTGGGCCGGGATGACGTGTTCCGAGCCCTCCACCTCCGTGAAGCGCCCGTTCTCGAACGTCACCTCGACGACCTTGAGGCCCGCAACGTTGCCCTCGCCGTCGTCGACGATCTCCTTCGTGCTCACCGAGTAGACGCGCTCGCCGCCTTCCTCGTGCGCGGAGGCGACGCGGTAGATCATCGGGTACGTCGGCCAAGGCTGGGAGGCGGGACGGTCTTCGCCGGGTCGGGGCATGATCTCGAGCGAGGTCACCGATTTCGCGCCCTGGCGCAGGGCCGTGCCGATGCAGTCGGCGCCTGTATCGCCGCCGCCGATGATGACGACGTCCTTGCCGGTGGCGAGGATCTGGCCCTCGACCTCCTGGCCGAGGCTCGCTCGGTTCGACTGGGGCAGGTACGTCATGGCCTGGTGCACGCCGTTGAGTTCGGAGCCGGGCACGGCGAGGCCGCGCGGTTTGGTCGCCCCGATCGTCATGACGACCGCGTCGTAGCGGCGCCGCAGGTCCTTGCCGGTGATGTCGACGCCGATGTTCATACCCGTACGGAAGCGGGTGCCTTCGGCGCGCATCTGCGCGAGGCGACGATCGAGAATCGCCTTCTCCATCTTGAACTCGGGGATGCCGTAGCGCAGCAGACCACCGGCCTTGTCGGCGCGCTCGAAGACCGCCACTGTGTGACCGGCTCGGGTGAGCTGCTGGGCGGCCGCGAGCCCTGAGGGGCCAGAGCCGACCACCGCAACCGTGCGCCCCGTCAGCCGCTCGGGCGGCAGCGGCAGCACTCGGCCGCTCTCGAACGCCTGCTCGATCGTCGTGACCTCGACCTGCTTGATCGTCACGGCGGGCTGGTTGATGCCGAGCACGCAGGCGGTCTCGCAGGGCGCCGGGCACAGCCGCCCGGTGAACTCCGGAAAGTTGTTGGTCGCGTGGAGTCGCTCGATCGCCATGTCCCAGCGGCCCAGCCACGCGAACTCGTTCCACTCGGGGATGAGGTTTCCGAGAGGGCAGCCGTTGTGGCAGAAGGGGATTCCGCAGTCCATGCATCGGCCGGCCTGGCGCTGCAGGGTCTCGAGCGGAAACGGCTCGTAGACCTCCTTGTAGTCCATGAGCCGGATCGGCACCGGCCGCCGCGTCGGCAGCACGCGCTCACGGTCGGTGAGAAAGCCGCGGGGGTCAGCCATGGGAAGCCTCCAGAATCCGCTCCCACACCTGGGAGCCTTCGGTGTCGAGCCCCTCGGCCTCCGCAGCAGCGCGGACGTCGAGGACGCGCTGGTAGGCGCGCGGAAGGATGAGGGAGAAGCGGCTCGCAGAAGCGGGCCAGTCGGCGAGAAGAGAGGTGGCCACGGCCGATCCGGTGTACTCGGCGTGACGTTCGAGCAGCGAGCGCACGACCTCCATGTCTGTGCTGGTGTCAGGGCCTCGCAGCGGCAGCACGTCGACGAGCTCGCGGTTGACGAGTGTGGAGTCGAGATCGAGCACGAACGCGACACCACCCGACATGCCCGCGGCGACATTACGGCCGGTCGGCCCGAGGATGAGCACGGTGCCGCCGGTCATGTACTCGAGGCCGTGGTCGCCCACGCCCTCGACCACCGCGGTGGCGCCGGAGTTGCGCACGCAGAACCGCTCGCCCACCTGGCCGCGGAAGAACAGCTCACCGCTCGTGGCTCCGTAGCCGATGACGTTGCCCGCGATGACGTTCTGCTCGGCCACGGCAGGCGACGCTGTCGAGGGTCGAACGATCACGCGACCGCCCGAGAGACCTTTGCCGACATAGTCGTTCGCCTCGCCGGTGAGACTCAGGGTGACGCCCGCCGGCAGGAACGCGCCGAGAGACTGCCCCGCGCGGCCGGTGAGTTCGACGCGGATCGTGTCGTCGGGCAGCCCGAACGGGTGCGCCTTGGTCACCTCGTGGCCGAGCATCGTGCCGACGGTGCGGTTGACGTTGCGGACATTGGAGGTGAGCGTCACCGAGGTGCCGGAGTCGATGGCGTGCCGCGCATCTTCGATGAGCTGCCGGTCGAGCGCCGCGTCGAGGCCGTGGTCCTGCTCCTGAACGCGGTACCGCGCCCCGGAGACGGGCGTCGCCTCCGTCAGGATCGGCGCCAGGTCGAGCCCCTCGGCCTTCCAGTGGGCGATCGCGCGGCTCGTCTCGAGCACCGACGCCTGCCCCACGGCCTCCTCGATGCTGCGGAAGCCCAGCTCGGCGAGTAGCTCGCGCACCTCGGTGGCGATGTACTCGAAGAAGGTCTCGACGAACTCGGGCTTGCCGCTGAACCGCTCGCGCAGCTCGGGGTTCTGGGTGGCGACGCCGACAGGGCACGTGTCTTTGTGGCAGACGCGCATCATGATGCAGCCCGAAACGACGAGCGGCGCGGTGGCGAAACCGAACTCCTCGGCTCCGAGCAGCGCGGCGATGACGACGTCGCGACCGGTCTTGAGCTGGCCGTCGGCCTGCACGACGATGCGGTCGCGCAGTTCGTTCTTCACGAGGGTCTGCTGGGTCTCGGCGAGCCCCAGCTCCCACGGACCGCCCGCGTGCTTGAGCGACGTGAGCGGCGCGGCTCCGGTACCGCCGTCATGGCCGGAGATGAGCACCACATCCGCGTGGGCCTTGCTCACGCCCGCCGCGACCGTGCCGACACCCGTCTCGGAGACGAGCTTGACGTGCACGCGCGCGCTGGGGTTCGCGTTCTTGAGGTCGTGGATCAGCTGGGCCAGGTCTTCGATCGAGTAGATGTCGTGGTGCGGCGGCGGCGAGATGAGCCCCACGCCGGGCGTGCTGTGCCGGGTGCGCGCCACCCACGGGTACACCTTTTCGCCTGGCAGTTGGCCGCCCTCGCCGGGTTTGGCGCCCTGAGCCATCTTGATCTGGATGTCGTCGGCCTCGGTGAGGTACAGGCTCGTCACCCCGAACCGGCCGGAGGCGACCTGCTTGATCGCACTGCGTCGCGCCGGGTCCTGCAGCCGCTCGGGGTCTTCGCCACCCTCTCCCGTGTTCGAGCGGGCGCCGAGACGGTTCATCGCGATCGCGAGGGTCTCGTGCGCTTCGAGGCTGATCGAGCCGTAGCTCATCGCGCCGGTGCTGAAGCGCTTGACGATCTCGGCGACCGGCTCGACCTCCTCGATCGGCACGGCCGGGCGCAGGTCGGTGCGGAAGCCGAAGAGGCCACGCAGGGTCATGAGTCGCTCGGCCTGCGTGTCGACTCGGGCCGTGTACTGCTTGAAGATGTCGTACCGCCGGTTGCGCGTGCTGTGCTGCAGCCTGAACACGGTCTCGGGGTCGAACAGGTGCGGCGGTCCCTCACGGCGCCACTGATACTCGCCGCCCACGCCGAGCAGGCGGTGCGAGGGGCTGATGCCGTCGTGCGGGTAGGCGATGGCGTGCCGTTCGGCGGTCTCACGGGCGAGGTCGTCCAGGCCGATGCCACCGATGACGGAGGTCGTGCCGGCGAAATACGCGTCGATGACGTCTTGCGACAGACCCACGCACTCGAAGATCTGCGCGCCGCGGTACGAGGCCACGGTCGAGATGCCCATCTTCGACATCACCTTGAGCACGCCCTTGCCGAGCGCCTTGATGAGGTTGTGCACGGCCCTCTCGGCGCTGACGCCCTTGATCGCGCCGCGCCTCACCATGTCTTCGACGGTCTCCATCGCAAGGTACGGGTTGACGGCGGCAGCGCCGTAGCCGAGCAGAGCGGCGACGTGGTGCACCTCGCGCACGTCACCGGCCTCGACGATGAGGCCCACGCGTGTGCGGGTCTTCTCGCGGATGAGGTGCTGGTGCACGGCGGAGGTGAGCAGCAGCGACGGGATCGGCGCGCGCGAGGCGTCGGAGTCGCGGTCGGAGAGCACGACGAACGAGGCGCCTCGCGCGATGGCCGCCGACACCTCCTTGAAGATCATGTCGAGACGCTTGCGCAGCGCCGCTCCCCCGCCGGCCACCTCGTACAGCCCCGAAACGACCACCGTGGCCTGCCCGGGCTCGTCCTCGTCTGCGTCGATGTGCATGATCTTGGCGAGCTGGTCGTTGTCGAGCACCGGAAAGTCGAGCGTGACCTGGCGCGCGTGCGCCGGATCGGCGGCCAGCGGGTTCACCTGCGGGCCGATGCGCGCCTGCAGGCTCGTCACCAGCTCCTCGCGGATGGCGTCGAGGGGCGGGTTGGTCACCTGGGCGAACAACTGCGCGAAGTAGTCGAAGAGCAGCCGCGGCCGCGCCGACAGCACCGCGAGCGGGGTGTCGGTGCCCATCGAGCCGAGCGCCTCCGCTCCGCTCACCGCCATCGGCGACAGGATGAGCCGCAGGTCCTCCTGCGTGTACCCGAAGGTCTGCTGGCGCCGTGCCACCGACGACGGTGTGTGCAGCACGTGCTCGCGCTCGGGCAGGTCAGCGAGGCGGATCTCGTTCTCACGCAACCACTGTCCGTAGGGGTGGGCGGAGGCGAGTTCGCCCTTGATCTCGTCGTCCTCGACGATGCGCCCGGAGGCGGTGTCGACGAGGAACATGCGCCCGGGCGCGAGCCGGCCGCGGCGCACGATGCGGGCCTCGTCGATGTCGAGCACGCCCGCCTCCGAGCCGAGCACGACGAGCCCGTCGTCGGTCACCCAGAAGCGTCCGGGGCGCAGGCCGTTGCGGTCGAGCACCGCACCTACGAGCGTGCCGTCGGTGAACGTGACACAGGCCGGGCCGTCCCACGGCTCCATGAACAGCGAATGGAAGTCGTAGAAGTCGCGACGGGCAGCGTCCATCGTGGCGTGGTTCTCCCAGGCCTCCGGGATCATCATGAGCACCGCGTGCGGGAGCGACCGCCCGCCCAGGTGCAGCAGTTCGAGCACCTCGTCGAAGCTCGCCGAGTCGGAGGCGCCCTCCGTGCAGATCGGGAAGATGCGGGAGACGTCGCCCGGGATCGCCTCGGAGGCGAGCAGGCTCTCGCGCGCGCTCATCCAGTTGCGGTTGCCCTTGACCGTGTTGATCTCGCCGTTGTGCGCGATGAGCCTGAACGGGTGAGCCAGCGGCCACTGCGGGAACGTGTTGGTCGAGAACCGCGAGTGCACGACGGCGAGCTCGGTGGCCATCCGCTCGTCGGAGAGGTCGGGAAAGAACTCGGGCAGCTGCGTCGTCGTGAGCATGCCCTTGTACACGTGCGTGCGGCACGACAGCGACGGAAAGTAGACGTCGTCCAGGGAGTGTTCGGCGCGCTTGCGCAGGCAGAACGCGAGCCGGTCGAGTGCGATGCCCCGCAGCGAGCCGTCGGCGGGGCGCAGGAAGACCTGCCAGAACGAGGGCATCACCGAGCGGGAGACCGCACCGATGATCTCGGGCCGGGTCGGCACCTCGCGCCACCCCAGCACCTCGAGACCCTCTTCCTCGGCTAGCGCCGCGATCGCCACCTTCGCGTCGGCGGCACCGCGCAGGTCGGCGGGCAGGTACGCGAACCCGGCGACGTACGCCCCCGCCTCCGGCAAATCGACGCCGGCGACGCCCCGGAAGAACGCGTCGGGGGTCTGCAGCAGGATGCCCGCCCCGTCACCGACGAGCGGGTCGGCTCCCGTGGCGCCTCGGTGGTCGAGGTTCTCCAGCGCGGTGATGGCCTGCTGCACGATGTCGTGACCGGGTGTCCCCCTCAGGGTCGCCACCATCGCCACACCGCACGCGTCGTGCTCGTTGCGCGGGTCGTACAGACCGTCCCTGGCTGGGAGGGCGGAAAACGGCATGACGGACATGGGACCACCGTTCTGAGGGGGCATCGGGCAGCGACCCAACAGGGCCGGTGACCAGCGGGCGACGAACCACTCTGTCCGCCTACATGACGTGACGCGGCCGCCTTCAGACGTGCTACCCGATCGTCCTTGTCCGGGCAGCCCACAGGGTCAGCAGGCGAGAAGCGCTCCGCCGATGTTAGAGGAACGGTTTGGTCGAAATCGTGCTGGTTGCGGCTGCGAAACAGGGTGTTTACACGGATTTAACGCCGGCTGTTTCGTCGGCCTGTTTCTGGTCGCGACGGCCCAGGTACCACCACATCCAGGCACCGAACGCGAACACCGCGATCGAGGTCCACACGTTAAGGCGCAGGCCGAACACGTGGTTGGCCTCGTCGATGCGCAGCATCTCGATCCAGACGCGACCGAGCGTGTAGCCCATGATGTAGACCGCGAACAGCCGCCCGCGGGCCAGGCGCTCGCCCCATTTCTTCTCGATCGCGAGGATGACGAGGCTGAGCAGCACGCACCACAAGGCTTCGTACAGGAACGTCGGGTGGAAGGTACCGAGCACGACGGGTTCACCGTCGTGGCCGAGCACCGCGCTGCCGGTGCGCATGTTCCACTGATGGATCGTCAGACCCCACGGCAGATCGGTGGGAGCGCCGTAGAGCTCGTTGTTGAACCAGTTACCGAACCGGCCTATCGCCTGCGCGACGGGCAGGGCAGGTGCCACGGCATCCGCGACGGTGAGAAACGGGATGTTCGCCTGCCGAGCCCCGATCCACGCGCCCACCGCGCCGAGAGCGACAGCGCCCCAGATACCGAGGCCCCCCTCCCAGACCTTGAACGCGGCCATGGGGTTGCCGCCCTCGCCGAAATACGCCTGGGGCGAGGAGATCACGTGGTAGATGCGGCCACCGACGATGCCGAAGACGGTCACCCACATCGCGATGTCGATGACGGCCTCACCGTCGTGACCGCGGGCGGCCAGGCGCTTGCCCGTCCACCACGCGGCCACGACGATGCCGAGCAGGATGCACAGCGCGTACGCGCGCAGCGGGATCGGCCCGAGGTACCACACAGCCTGTACAGGGCTCGGAATCGAGGTCAGCACGATGATCGACTAACGGCCTGCCGGATGCGGAGTCAGTTGGAGGGGGAGGTGGCCGGCGTCGCGGCAGCGGGCTCGCCACCTGCGTCGGTGATGGCCTTCTCGAGGTCGGCGCCGGTCATCTGCTCGCTGAGCGGAATCTCCTTGCCGTTGACGCGGTACAGCGGCGTGCCGTTGACGCCGTCACGTGCCGTGGCGTCCTCGACTGCGGCGAGGTACTTGTCGTACGTCTTGTCGCTCTGGCACGCCTTCCAGGCGTCGAGGTTCTGGCCGGTGATACCGGCGCCCTGGGCGAGCTGTTCGAGCTGCGCGTCGGTCCAGCCGTCGCCACTGGGCGACTGGTTCTCCAGCACGCTGTCGTGGAAAGGCTGGAACTTCTCGAGGTCGGCGGCGCACATCATGCCGTTGGCCGAGCGCTTCGAGGAGTCGTTACGCAGGTTGGAGTCCATGAACGTCTTGACGTGGATGACGACCTTGGCACGGCCCGACTCGGCGAGTTCGTTGACGGTGTTGCCGAGAAGACCGTGGATCGTGGCGCAGTGCGGGCACTGCGGGTCTTCGTAGATGTCGAGCCGCGGCGCGCCCTCCTTGGCGGTGCCGAGGACGATGCCACCGGATTCGCTCTCGGCGCCGCGAGGAACGCCAGACGAGTTCTCGGTGCCGGTCGTGTCCGGCTCCGAGCCCATGCCCGAGATCACGGCCCAGGCCGCTGCGGCGAGAACCACGACCACGATCAGAGCCGCGATGATCGGTGTGGTCTTCTTCTGCTTCGGCGTTGCCGCGGCGATCTTGTCCTGACGCGACTGGGGCGCGTTCTGGTTCTTGGCCATGGGGGCGTGAGCTCCTACAGGTCGTTGGTCTTAGGGCGTTGTGATCGATTGTCGTCGTAGCGCAGCGCTTTTCGGGCGACGGCGCGCGGGCGAGGGGGTCATCGCCCCAGACGTGCGTCGAGGCTCAGGGCCGTACGGGGCCGCCAGATCAGCCACGCACCGCACACCATGAACCCGATGTCGCGCGCGATGTCGAAGCCGTACTGGGTCTCGTCGGGAGAGATGGAGCCACCACCGCCGAAGCAGCCGCAGTCGATCGACAGGCCCCGCGCCCAGGCGGAGGCGATGCCGGCGACGAATGCCGCCATGATCAGCGTGCCGAGCACCGCGGACACGCGGGTGAACAGGCCGAGGATGAGCAGCGCACCGATCGCGATCTCGATGACCGGCAAGGCGTACCCGATCACGGCCGCCACGTCAAAGGGGAAGATGTCGTACGCCTGCACGGCGCGGGCGGAGGCGAGCGGCGCACCGACCTTGAGGGCACCGGCCACGAACAGCACGCCACCGAGGACGAGCCGGGCGATCAGTCCGATCCATCGGGTGACGCGCTCGTCGCGATGCCACGGGCGACCGACGCGGCCGGAGGTGGAGTGCTGGGTCGTGCCATCACTTCCAGCCCTGTCGGCCACGTCGTGTCCGCCCGGCAGGTTCATGCGCGAGCGCCCTCACGCACGCCGGCGGCCAGCTCACGGGTGAGCTCTGCCAGCTTCGGCAGTGTCCCTGCGACATCGTTCGGGTCGATCGTGCGCACGAGGGCCGAGCCGACGATGACACCGTCGGCGTAGCTCGCGACCTCTGCCGCCTGCTCCCGGTTGGAGACACCCAGGCCCACGGCCAGGGGCAGGTCGGTGACGTCACGTGTGCGCTCGACGAGCATCTTGGCCGGCGAACCGACCTCCGATCGCACGCCGGTGATGCCCATCGTCGAGGCGACATAGACGAAGCCCCGGCAGTGCGAGACCGTCATGGAGAGCCGCTCGGTGGTGCTCGACGGCGCGACGAGGAAGATCGGGTCGAGACCGTATTTCTCGGCTGCCGCGAGCCATTCGCCGGCCTCGTCGGGGATGAGGTCGGGGGTGATGATGCCCGAGCCCCCCGCCTCTGACAGGTCGCGCGCGAAGTTGTCGACACCGTAGTGAAGGATGATGTTCCAGTAGCTCATCACCACTGCGGTGCCGCCGGCCTGCGTGATCGTGCGCACCGCGTCGAACGTGTGGTGCACGTGAACGCCGTTCTCGCGCGCCAAGTCGCCGGCGAGCTGGATGACCGGGCCGTCGAGCACCGGGTCGCTGTACGGGATGCCGACCTCGATGATGTCGGCGCCGTTCTCGACGAGGGTGCGATAGACGGAGAGGGAGTCCTCCACCGTCGGGTAGCCGACTCCGTAGTACGCGATCAGTGCCGCGCGGCCCTCGCCCCGGGTGCGCTCGAAGACCTCGGCGACCTTGCTGCCTGTGCTCACCGTGGTCACTCCCCTGCTCCGCTCGTGTTCGTTGAGCTCGTCTTCGTTCCGTTCGACGCCTGTGCGTCGCCGTCGGTTCCCTGCTGTCCGTGGCCGCCCGAGAGCTGGCCGCTGCGATAGTGCGCGGGCAGAAGGCCGAACCACTCGGCGGCAGTATCGACGTCTTTGTCTCCGCGGCCGGAGAGGTTGACGAGAACGATGCCGTCGGGGCCCAGCTCCTGACCAACCTTGAGTGCACCGGCCAGCGCGTGCGCGCTTTCGATGGCCGGGATGATGCCCTCGGTGCGGCACAGCAGGCGGAACGCCTCCATCGCCTCGTCGTCGGTGATCGGCGCGTACTCGGCGCGACCGGAGTCGTGCAGGTACGAGTGCTCGGGGCCGACGCTCGGGTAGTCGAGGCCAGCGGAGACGGAGAACGAGTCGACGGTCTGCCCGTCTTCGTCCTGAAGCACGTACGTGGCCGCGCCGTGCAGCACGCCCGGCGAGCCCCCGGAGAACCGCGCCGCGTGCTTACCCGTGTCGACACCGGCACCGCCGGCCTCGAAGCCACACAGCCGCACGCCCTCGTCAGGCACGAACGCGTGGAAGATGCCCATGGCGTTGGAGCCGCCGCCGACGCACGCACACACCGCGTCAGGGAGGCGGCCGGTGGCCTTCTGGATCTGCTCGCGGGCCTCGACGCCGATGATCCGCTGGAAGTTGCGGACCATCACCGGGAACGGGTGCGGGCCTGTGACCGTGCCGAGCACGTAGTGCGTGTGGTCGACGTTCGTCACCCAGTCGCGCAGCGCCTCGTTGATCGCGTCTTTGAGGGTGCGGCTGCCGTGCGTCACAGAGACGACCTCGGCGCCGAGCAGACGCATGCGCGCCACGTTGAGGGCCTGCCGCTCGGTGTCGCGCTCGCCCATGTAGACGACGCATTCGAGCCCGAGGAGCGCGGCCGCGGTCGCGCTGGCAACGCCGTGCTGGCCGGCGCCGGTCTCGGCGATGAGGCGGGTCTTGCCCATGCGCTTGGCGAGCAGGGCCTGGCCGATGACGTTGTTGACCTTGTGCGAGCCCGTGTGGTTGAGGTCTTCGCGCTTGAGAAAGACGCGAGCGCCTCCGGCGTGCTCGGCGAACCTGGGAACCTCGGTGAGCATGCTGGGCCGACCGACGTACTCGGCCTGCAGGCGCGCCAACTCGCTCTGGAATTCGGGGTCGACCTCGGCCTTGAGCCGCTCCTCGTCCACCTGCTCCAGCGCTGCGATGAGGGCCTCGGGCATGTAGCGGCCGCCGAACTGCCCGAAGCGCCCGGTATCGTCCGCCTTATCCGCGGCGTTCTCGCTGGTCGTGGTGGAACCGAGGGTCATCGGTCTGCCTTTCCGTGAAGTGAGGGGTGAGAGCCGGCCGCGATCATGTCGGCGACGGCCGTGCGCGGGTCTCCGCCGGTGACGAGTGCTTCGCCCACGAGCACCGCATTGGCGCCGACGCGGGCGAAGTCGATGACGTCGTACGGGCCGCGCACCCCCGACTCGGCAACCTTCACACACGTCTCGGGAATCATGGGTGCGATCTTGCCGAACGTGGCGCGGTCGACCTGAAGGGTCTTGAGGTTGCGGTTGTTGACGCCGATCACCCGCGCTCCGGCGTCGATCGCGCGGCGGCATTCCTCTTCGTCGTGCACCTCGACGAGCGCTGTCATGCCCAGCGATTCGGTGCGCTCGATGAACGAGATGAGGCGCTGCTGGTCGAGCGCGGCCACGATGAGCAGGACGACGTCGGCGCCGTGCGCCCTCGCCTCCCAGATCTGGTACGTGTCGACCGTGAAGTCTTTGCGGAGCACGGGGATATCGACCGCCGCACGCACCGAATCGAGATCGGCGAGGCTGCCGCCGAAACGTCGCTGCTCGGTGAGAACGCTGATGATCGATGCGCCACCCGACTCGTACTCGACTGCGAGCGAGGCCGGGTCGGCGATCGCGGCGAGCGCGCCCTTGCTGGGGCTGCTGCGCTTCACCTCGGCGATGACCGCTACTCCGTTGCCCTCACCCCGCAGAGCGGCCTCGGCATTCTTCGCACAAGGGAGGCCCTGGGCCCGCTCCTTGAGCTCGTCCATACTGACGAGCTCTTTCCGTACCGCGAGGTCTTCGACGACGCCCGCGATGATGTCATCCAGAACGGTAGCCACGCGACCAGGCTAGCGGCGGGGGCCGACTCCTCCGAATCGCCTGCTCTCAACCACCGTCACCAGCGCCGCTATGAGCAGCGATGCGGTGCGACGCCGACTGTGCCGGCCATGTGTCGACGTGCTGTCGACTGAGGCGACCGAGTCGTCTGGGTCGACGGGCGTCAGTGCTTCTCTTCGCCGTAGCCCGCGCGGTTCATGGCCGCCCACGTGAAGGCGCCCAGCGGCACACCGATGATGCCCGGAATCCACAGCGCCGGCATCGCGAAGACGAGGCCGAGGCAAATGAGAAGCGACGCGAGGAGCAGGATGCCCGTGCCAGTCCAGGCGGCCTTGGTGTTGCCGTGAGAGACGTGGTGGACGTTGTCAGACATCTGAGCTCCTTGTGAGGCGCAGTGGGGCACTTGCGATCATTGTGCCAGGAATCACGGCCCTGACCGCGTCGAGACCGGCCGTGATCGTTGCCGGTTCACGATTGGGCGGGCCTAGCCTGTCGCCCGCTGTGTCAGTCGCCCGCGGTCGGGTCGTCCCCGCGCGAGAGCCTGTCCCAATCCGAGACCGAATCCCTGTCGGCAGTACCGTCGGCGCGTCGTGTCTCGCCCGGTGCGCTCGAGGTCGGCCGGTCGAAGCGTTTCGAGCCGCCCTTGCCCATGCGAAGCAGGAGAGCGAAGACCGCGACCGAGATGAACACCACCACGAGCAGGGCGATCACGCCCAACTCGCCGACAGCCATCACGGCGCGCCCATGGTGCTAGCGGCCGCGACGGCGCGCAGCACGGCCATGCCCTTGTTCACGGTCTCGTCGTACTCGGTGGCGGGCACGGAGTCGGCGACAATGCCGGCTCCGGTCTGCACGTACGCGGTGCCGTCGGTGATGAGGGCGGTGCGGATGGCGATCGCCACGTCGAGGTCACCGTGCACGTCGAGGTAGCCGACCACGCCCCCATACACTCCGCGGCGGCTCGCCTCGACCTCGTCGATGAGTGCCATGGCCCGCGGCTTCGGCGCCCCCGAGAGCGTGCCGGCCGGGAACGTCGCGGCGAGCGCGTCATAGGCGTCGCGCCCCGCTGACATGCGGCCCTCGACCGTCGACTCGATGTGCATGACGTGGCTGTACCGGCGCACGGTCATGAAGTCGACCACCTCGACCGTGCCCGGGTCGCACACCTTCTGGAGGTCGTTGCGCGCCAGATCGACGAGCATCACGTGCTCGGCGCGCTCCTTCTCGTCGGCGAGAAGCTCCTCCTCCAGCCGCAGGTCCTCGGCCGGCGTGGCGCCGCGTGGCCGGGAGCCCGCAATGGGGTGGGTGATGACGCGGTCGCCCGTGACTCGGATGAGGGCCTCGGGGCTCGACCCGACCACGTCGTAGCGGCTCCCGTCGGGGCGCTCGAACCGGAACAGGTACATGTACGGGCTCGGGTTCGTGGCCCGCAGAACGCGATAGACGTCGATCGGGTCGGCGGTGCAGGGCAGCTCGAAACGGTGGGAGGGCACGACCTGAAAGACCTCGCCCGCCCTGATCGCCTCTTTGCACCGGTCGACGATCGCCATGTACTCCTCGCGCGTGCGGTCGCTGCTCGGCTTCGGGGTGGGCGTCGAATATGTGGCGACGGTGCTCGGCGCCGGTGCCGCGAGCTGCGCGGTCATGGCGTCGAGCCGGGCCACGGCGTCGGCGTGGGCGGCCTCGACCCGCTGGCTCGTGTTGTCGCGGTTGAGCGCGTTGGCGATGAGCAACAGCGTGCCGTCGCGGTGATCGAACACGGCGAGGTCGCTGACCAGGTTCATCGACAGCTCGGGTACCCGCAGCACGTCGGGGTTGCCGTCGGGCACGGCCCGCTCCCAGCGCCGCACGGCGTCGTACGCGATGTGCCCGACCATGCCGCCGGTCAGCGGAGGCAGGCCCTCGATCGGCTCGGTCGCCAGCGCCTCGACGGATGCCTTGAGGGCCGCCAGCGGGTCGCCTCCCGTGGGCAGACCTACGGGAGGGGTGCCGAGCCAGAGCGCCTCGCCGTCCTTCTCGGTCAGCGTCGCCTCCGATCGCACGCCGACGATCGAATAGCGCTGCCACTGCCCCTGTTCCGCCGACTCGAGCAGAAAGGTGCCCGGAGCGCCGGCGGCGAGCTTGCGGTAGACCCCGATCGGCGTCTCGGCGTCGGCGAGCACCTTGCGCACCACCGGGATGACCCGGCGCCGTTCGGCGAGCCGCACGAACGTGGGCAGGTCGGGCCACGTCGCGCCGAGTTCGAGTGCCGCAGCGCTGATCTCCGCCTCCCCGACCGCGACGCCGGCGCCTGCCTCGGTGGGGGCCTGGTCGCTGCCGGGGTCGTTCCCCGGTCGGCGGGCGTTGTCGGGGGCGGGCGCTGGTGTGGTCACGCCCGACATTCTGCCCGACCACGCACCCCGGGCCGCGTCGGCGGCGGGGTTCCTCTCAGGCAGCCCCTGGTGCAGGCCGAGTGTGCGCCGACCGGGGCCGACCGCGGGCCCGCGAAGACACTTTCAGTGACGCCTGCCAAAATCGCCGTATGACAGGTCTCGCCCAGCTCGAACGTCAGCAGCTCTCGTCCACGCTCGTGCGCGTCGGCCCGCTCGCCCCCACGCTGTGCGAGGGCTGGGTCACCAAAGACCTGGCCGCTCACATCGTGCTGCGCGAACGTCGGCCCGACGCCGCCCTCGGCGTGCTGTTAGGGGCACTGGCCGAATACACGCAGAAGGTGCAGGACACGTACGCGGAGAAGGCCTGGCCCACCCTCGTCGAGATGGTGCGTGAGGGCCCGCCCGGCTGGTCGCCCACGCGGCTGCCCCAGATGGACGACGCGATCAACCTCATCGAGTTCTTCGTGCACCACGAAGACGTGCTGCGGGCCGCCCCGGATTGGTCGCCGTCGGCGATCCGGCACCTGGACGACGAATTTCAGCGCGCCCTCTGGGAGAGACTGCGTCAGCTCGGGCAACTGCTCTGCCGCAAGTCGCCGACCGGAGTCGTGCTCGTGACCCCGTCGCACGGCCGCGCCTCCGTGCACAGGCCCACCAAGCTCGGCACCGTCGTTCTGCGCGGAGCCCCCTCCGAGCTCGTGCTCTACGGGTACGGCCGCACGAGCGTCGCCCAAGTGGAGATCGAGGGCGAGCCCGACGCTGTGGAGGCGTTCGAAGCCGCGTCGTTCGGGATGTAGTCACTCACCCCGCTGTCGCCGCGTATCAGGCGATACCGGCCAGTCGTCTGATCGCGGCCATGTCGAGGGAGTCGACCAGGGCGTCGGCCACCCGGTCGAGCATTGCCTCCCGCTGGGTGGCGAATCCGGGACCGGTGCCGGGTGTCCAGTCGCGGCCGGCCATCCGCGCGACGACCTGCAGGAATTCGCGGCGAAAGCCGTCGTTCTCGAAGGCCCCGTGCCAGTGCGTGCCGAACACTGCACCCGCCCGCACGCCGTCGAGGAATGGTTCGACGGAGTCGGTCGCCGGCTCGTCGCTGCCGGCGTCGTGGCCGGTCTCGTGGTCAGCGGCCGCGGGCGATGCGGTGAATACGGCGCGGCCGTGGTGGATCTCGTAGGCCCGTACGTCGTGGCCGCGCCAGTGGCCCGTGGGGGTGCCCAGCGTCTTCTCGGGCGAGAACGCGATGTCGACGGGCAGGATCCCGAGGCCCCGCACGCGCTGTGCGGTAGGCGTTTCCACGGCGTCGTCGTCGACGATGAGGCCGCCGAGCATCTGGTAGCCGCCACAGATTCCGAGCACCGGCCGACCGTGCCGGGCTCTCTCGGTGATCACTCGGTCGAGTCCTCGCTCTCGAAGCCACGCGAGATCACCCAGAGTGGAACGACTTCCGGGCAGAACCACGAGATCGGCGGCCGCGAGCGTGTCGGCGTCGGTAGTCACCTCCACGTGTACACCCGGTTCGGCGGCGAGCGCATCGGCGTCGGTGGCGTTCGAGATGCGGGTGAAGCCGACGACCGCGACGCGCAACCCCTGCGAGCCGGTGGCAGCGTCGGCCGTCGAGCCGCTTCGGCGCCAGGCGCCGAGCGTGAGGGCGTCCTCGCCGTCGAGCCATGTGTCGGGTAGCCACGGGACCACTCCGTACACCGGCAGATCGGTGCGCTCGGCGAGGATGTCGAGTCCCGGGCGAAGCAGTTCGACATCGCCGCGGAACTTGTTGACGATCCAGCCGGCCAGCGTGGCCCGGTCGTCGGCATCGACGATGCCCCACGTGCCGTACATCGCGGCGAGCACGCCGCCGCGATCGATGTCGCCGACCACGACGACCGGCAGGTTCTTCGCGCGGGCGAGACCGAAGTTCACGTAGTCGCCGCCGCGCAGGTTCACCTCCGCCGGGCTGCCGGCCCCTTCGCTGACGACGAGGTCGTAGCGGGCGGCGAGGTCGTCGTAGGCCTCGAAGGCTGCGCGGGCGAGTTCGCGTCGGCCGGTGGCCCACTCCCCCGTGCCGAGGCGACCGTGTGGCTGCCCCATCAGCACGACGTGCGAGGTGCGATCCGAGCCGGGTTTGAGCAGAACGGGATTCATCGCGGCCTCGGGCACGGCCCGCGCCGCGACCGCCTGCACCCACTGCGCTCGGCCGATCTCGGTGCCGTCGGGGCAGACCATCGAATTGTTCGACATGTTCTGTGACTTGAACGGCGCGACCTGCACGCCTTCCCGCGCGAACACCCGGCACAGCCCCGCGACGATCAGGCTCTTGCCCGCATCGGAGGTCGTACCAGCGATGAGCAGCCCCGCCATCAGTTCTCCCCTCCGACTGTGCCCCTGCCCGTGCCGCAGCGTCGGGCGAGCGCCGAACGCGCGAGCGCGACGAGCAGGCTCACCCCGAGGGCCTTCACCCCGACGAGCCTGGTCAGCGTGATCGCACGCGGGAGGTCGTTCACGCCGGGCGGCGGCCCGTCACCGAGCGTGCCACGGTTCTCGGTGGCGCCCTCGTACGAGTTCACGCCTCCGAGGCGCACGCCCAGCGCGCCGGCCGCGCTCGCCTCCACCGGCCCTGCATTGGGGCTGGGATGCACGGCCGCGTCACGACGCCAGACGCGCCAGGCATCCGCCGACGAGCCGCCGACGAATGGAGCAACTGCCACTGTGAGCCGGGCGTTCACACGCGCGGGCACGTAGTTGAGCACGTCGTCGAACTTGGCCGACGCCCATCCGAAGTTCTCGTACCGCTCGGAGCGGTACCCCACCATCGCGTCGAGCGTGTTGGCAGCCCGGTACCCCAGAAGACCGGGCACGCCGGCCACGGCCCCCCACAGCAGGGGCGCGGTCACAGCGTCGGAGGTGTTCTCGGCCAGCGACTCGACGGTCGCTCGGGCGAGGTCGTCGGCGTCGAGGTGGGTGGCATCACGGCTGCACAGGTGCGAGAGCCGCTGCCGGGCGGGCGCGAGGTCTCCGTCGGCCTGTCCGGCGGAGATCAGCGACTGCATGACCTCGCCTTCCTTCTCGAGGCTGCGGCCACCCAGCACGGCCCAGGTCGCGACCGCGGTGATCGCTGTGCGCTGCCACGGATGTCGCGCTGCGGTCTCGGCGGCCACACCCACGGCCACGGCTCCGCCGACCAGGGCAGCCGTGTAGGCGACGCCCGGTCTGCGCTCGTCGGCCCACAGCCGTCGCTCGGCCGCTCCGGCGACACGACCGAACGCCGCGACGGGATGCCCGCGGCGAGGGTCGGCGAAGACGCGATCGGCGAGATACCCGGCAGCGAGGCCGATGGCGGTCGAGGAGTTCACGCGCCCCAGTCTGCCGGGCCACCCGGGTGAGTGGTCGCGAGTCGGCGCCCGAGCACTAACCTGGGTTGGCCGGCACACGCCGGCGTCGAGGAGGGCACACGGGGATGAGCGCGATTCTGCTGTTGGGGGGCGTGCGCAGCGGCAAGAGCCGCCTCGCCGAGCGCCTCGCGGGCGCGTTCGACCGCGTCGCCTACGTGGCACCCGGCCCCGTGCCCGACCCCGTGACCGACCCGGAATGGGCGGCCCGCGTCGCTGAGCACCGCAACCGCCGCCCTGCCTCGTGGAGCACGGTCGAGACGGGCGATGTGCCGGCTGCCATCCGCAACGCAGAGGCGCCGTGCGTGCTCGTCGACTGCCTCGGCACCTGGGTGACCCGCATCGTCGACGATGCCGGCGCCTGGGACGACCGCGAGCTCGCCGAACGTGCACTCTCCCGTGCCACCGCCGAACTCGCTTCCGCCCTCCGCGACACGACCGCCACCGTCGTCCTCGTCTCCAATGAGGTCGGCTGGGGTGTGGTGCCTGGTCACCCCTCCGGCAGGCTCTTCCGCGACGGCCTCGGCCGCCTGAACCAGACCATGGCGGGCGTGTGCGACCGCGTGCTGCTCGTCGTGGCAGGCCGCGTGGTCGATCTGAGCGACGCGGCGACCGTGGGCGGTCTCGACACCCGCACTGTCGTCACCTCTAGGACGAGTGCCGGCGATGGCGACCCGGAAGTGCGCGAACCATGAGCGACGCGCTGCGTCTGGCGTTCGGCACCCTCACCACCTGGAGGGTCCCTCCGCCGCGTGTGATCGACTCCCGGGTCGCGGGACGGGCCATGCTGCTGGCTCCCCTGGTGATGCTGCCGCTTCTCGCCGTGATCGCGCTCGCACTCTGGGCCGTCGCCGTGCTGATCGGCTACTCCGCACCACCGGCCCTGCTCGCAGCACTGCTGGTCACAGTGCACGTGTTCTCGACGCGGGCGATGCACCTCGACGGGATCGCCGACGTCGCAGACGGGCTCTCCGCCTCCTACGACCGTGCGCGAGCGCTCGAGATCATGAAGCGCAGCGACGTCGGACCCAGCGGAGTCGGCGCGATCGTGCTCGCTCTCGCCGTACAGATCACGGCACTGGCGTATCTCGCCGACGAGGGTGCCCTCGTCGCCGCGGGAGTCGCGCTGCTCGCCTCCCGACAGACTCTCGCCTGGGGCTGCCATCGCAGCGTGCCTGCCGCCACACCCTCCGGTCTCGGAGCCACAGTCGCCCGCTCCGTATCGACGCCCACGCTCACAGTGAGCACGATCGCCCTGTTCGCAGTGGCGGCGGGCGCGTCATGGTTGTCAGGCCTACCTGTCACTGTCGGGGTCGCCGCCGTGGTCGGGGCCGTCGCCGCGAACCTGGCCCTCCTGGCCCGCTGCCGCTCCCGCCTCGGCGGCATCACAGGAGACGTCCTCGGAGCAGGCATAGAACTCGGCTTCTCAGCCTCCCTGGCCGCAGCCGCTCTCGTCCTCGCCGTGTAAGACCACGCCGTCCGCTCCGCCCGAGGGGTCAGGCACGGCGAAGCCCGCCCCCTCCGTACGGAGAGAGCGGGCCTCGGTGCTCGTGCGTTACGTCAGGAGACGTGGGTCTCGACGAACGGAGGACGGGTCACGCCCGCCTTGAGCTTGCGGTTGCGGACCACGATGTTGACCTCGTCGCCGGCCTTGACACCGCGGTCGAGGAACGCGAGGGCGATGCCGTGCTTGAGGATCGGCGACATCGAGCCGGAGCTCACGACACCGATCTCGTTGCCCTCGAGGTCTTCGACGGGGCAGTCCTGACGCGGGATGCCCTTGTCCTTGACCTCCAGGCCCCAGTTGAGGCGGCAGTCCTTGGCCTCACGCTGCTTGGTGAGGGCCTCCTTGCCCCAGAACTCCGGCTTGTCCCAGCCCACGGCCCAGACGGCGCGCGCCATGTTGGGGGTGATGTCCTTGGAGAGCTCGTGGCCGTGGAGGGCGTAGCCCATCTCGAGACGCAGGGTGTCGCGCGCGCCGAGGCCACAGGGAAGACCGTCGTACTTCTTGATGGCGTCCATCAGCGTGTTCCACATGTCGACGCCCTTGTCCCACGGGCAGACGAGCTCGTAGCCGACCTCACCGGTGTAACCGGTGCGGCAGACGGTGAGGTCGTAGCCGTTGAGGCTGCCCGTCACGAACGCCATGTACTCCTCGACCTCGGGCAGGCCCAGGTCCTTCATCACGTCGGGGGTCTTGGGGCCCTGGATCGCGACGATCGCGTAGTCCATGCGGTCGTTGCTGACGGTGACGCCTTCAGGGGCGGCGGCGGCGAGAAGCTCGCACACCTCGTCGCAGTTGCCGGCGTTGGGGATGAGGAAGACGTCGTCGTCGGCGCGCAGGTACAGGATCAGGTCGTCGACCACGCCACCGGACTCGTTGCAGCACATCGTGTACTGCGCCTTGCCCGGGTTGATCTTGTTGATGTCGTTCGTGAAGCAGGAGTTGACGAAGTCCTTGGCACCCGCGCCACTGACAACGGCCTTGCCCATGTGGCTGACGTCGAAGATACCGACGCGCTCACGCACGGCCATGTGCTCGGCGATGACGCCCTGGCCCGCGTACTCGATCGGCATGTTCCAGCCGCCGAAGTCGGCCATCTTGGCGCCAAGTGCCACGTGCTCGTCGTTCATGGGGGAAAGCTTGAGGTCGCTCATTCCCTCAAGGTAATCCGCTCCGCCCCTGCGCGGGGCCCGTCCGCGAGAACCGTGGCGTGCGCCTCTTATCTCCCCGGTCATCGATCCCGGCACGTCTCCGCTCCCCTTCCATACGGCGGCGGACATGGGTGTCACCGTGTTCCGGCCGCTTGCACACATCGACGCAGGGCCGCGATCGACTCGCACGTCAACGACCTTTTCACCTGCACAAACACGCCGCGCCGACGGATGGGCCCTCCGGAGCGCGTTGCGGTGAGGTCACGGGCACAATGGATGAGCACTCCCAAGGAAGTAGAGGTCATCCGTGATCAATCTCACCGTCGCCGACACCGCTCCGGACCAGGCGCGAGTCGATGCACTCGTCGTTTTCGCTCGCTCCAGCGAGAACGGTGCCTCACTCGTGGAGGGACACCGCTTACCGAAGGCGTCCGCCGGTCACGTCGCCTCCGTGCTGGCGACCGTGAAGGCTCAAGGCGGCGCGGGCGAGACCACTCTCGTCACCGGTACGCCGTCGGTGAACGCCGGTCTGGTGCTCGTGGTCGGCATCGGCGACACCGACCAGGCCGAGCCGTCGCCGGAGTCGTGGAGACGCGCCGCCGGTGCCGCCGCGCGTGCGCTCGCGTCGACATCAGAGGTGGCGCTGGTCGCCACCGAGCCCGGCGCAGCGCTCGTCGGTGCTCTCGCAGAAGGTGCCGGGCTCGGTGCCTACCGGTTCACCGAGCACCTCTCCGAGAAGGTGCGTGAGAAGCGGGCCAAGCGCGCGTTCGGCCCCACCTCGGTGACCGTGCTCACGTCGAAATCCGATGCCTCGCACGCCGCCACCACGGCCGCGCTCGAGCGCGCGAAGGTGCTCGTGGCGCGACAGAACTGGGCCCGAGACCTCGTCAACACCGGCCCCAACGTGCTCTACCCGGCCACGTTCGCCGACGCCGTCACTGCGGAAGCAGGATCGAAATCCCGCGGGCGGGCAGCCAAGTCCGCCGTCAAGGTCGAGGTGCTCGACGAAGCCGCTCTGGCGGCGGGCGGATTCGGCGGCATCATCGGAGTCGGTCAGGGCTCCGCCAACGCGCCCCGCCTCGTCACCGTGTCGTACTCCCCCGCCAAGCCCACCGCCACCGTCGCCCTCGTGGGCAAGGGCATCACGTTCGACTCCGGTGGCCTCTGCCTCAAGCCGGCCACCAGCATGATCACGATGAAGTGCGACATGGCCGGCGCCGCCTCGGTGGCCGCTGCCGTCTTCGCCGCGGCCGACCTGCAACTGCCGGTCGCCGTCACCGGCTACCTCTGCCTCGCCGAGAACATGCCCAGCGCCACGGCTCAGCGCCCCGGCGACGTGCTGACGATGCGCGGCGGCACCACGGTCGAGATGATCAACACCGACGCCGAGGGCCGCATGGTGCTGGCCGACGGCATTGCTCTGGCAAGCGAATCGCACCCTGACTCGATCATCGACGTCGCCACCCTCACCGGTGCGGCCATGGTCGCGTTGGGCGCCCGCACCGCGGCGATCATGAGTAACGACGACGACCTGCAGGCCGACCTCGCGAGCGCCGCCACCAGCGCCGGTGAGGCAGTGTGGCCGATGCCGATCGCGGAGGAGATCCGCAAGGGCATGGAATCGGATGTCGCCGACCTCAAGCACACCGGCGACAAGTACGGCGGCGCCATGGTCGCGGCCGCGTTCCTGCGCGAATTCGTGGGCCCGCGCGCGGGTGAGCCCGAGGCTTCGCGTAAGCGCGGGCGCGGCAAGTCCGCGCAGGTCGACGCTGCCGATGCCGCGAAGGCCCCCATCCCGTGGGGTCACATCGACATCGCCGGTCCCTCCTTCAACGAGTCGGCGGCCTACGGGTACACGCCCAAGGGAGGCACCGGCTACGGTGTCCGCACTTTGGTGACTTACCTGGAAGGGCTTGACTGAGAGACGAATCGGCCGATTCTCCAGGTGGCGTTCCGAACACCACCCGGAGCGCCGGCACGGCTCCCCTCCACCTGCCGCCGCTCTCGTAACGAGGGCGGCGGCCTGCACCAGCGAAGGCATCGCCCCTCGTGACCACGCTCCTCGCCTCTCCCCGTTCGGGTTCGCGCGCCTCTCGGCACACGCGTCTCGATGCGCTCGACGGTCTGCGTGCCGTCGCGGTGTCTCTGGTGCTCGCCTACCACGTGGGCGTGCCGGGCATGGACGGTGGATTTCTCGGCGTCGACGTGTTCTTCGTGCTCTCCGGCTTTCTCATCACCACGCTGCTGATCCGCGAGGTGACCGGCAAGGGGAAGATCGACCTGGGCCGGTTCTGGATGCGGCGGGTGCTGCGTCTGTTGCCCGCGTCGTTGCTGGTGATCGTGGTGGTGCTGGGGTGGTCGATCTTCTTCTCCCCGTCGTACCGCCGCGCCGACCTGGGCGCCGACGCCTTCTGGTCACTGCTCTACGTCGGCAACTGGCGATTCATCTCGTCGTCGGGGTATTTCAACAACGACGGCAGCGTCTCGCCGCTGCAGCACGTGTGGTCGCTGGCGGTCGAGGAGCAGTTCTACGTGGTCTGGCCGCTGCTCATCGCGGGGCTGGTGCTGCCGCTCGTGAAGCGGGCCACGCTGCTGTCGGGGGCGGGTAGCGACTCCGCGAGCCGCACCGAGATGACCAACCTGCGGCGCGCGACGGCCCGCAAGTGGGTTCTCGTGCTCGCGGTCGCCCTGACGTTGATGTCAGCGATCTGGTTCGCGATCGTCTACGACCCGCTCGGACCCGACCGGGCGTACATGGGCACCGATACGCGCGCCTACGAACCGCTCGCCGGTGCCGCGGCCGCGGCCCTCATGCAATACCGCACCGTGCAGTTGTTCGTCACGCGCAACGCGCAGCCGCTCATGATCGCGGGCCTCGTCGGGGTGGTCGTCGGCGTGTTCACGCTCGGCGGTCCCACCGCTCCCGCTCCCGCGTACTTCCTGGGTGGCGGGCTCGCGTTCGCGGTGGTGACAGCCGTTCTCGTCGCTGCGACTTCCGTCGCCGACCGCCGTCAAGGCCTCACCCTGCTGTTCGGCTCCACGCCCATGGGCTACCTCGGCCGCATCTCGTACGGCGTGTACCTGTGGCACTGGCCGCTGACGCTGTGGATCATCGGCGACGCGCCGTTCTCCCCCGTCCGGGCCCTGATCACGGTGGCTCTGACCATCGCGGCAGCCGCGGCGTCGTTCCAGTTTCTCGAGACCCCCGTGCGGAGCCGTGGACTCGCGCGCTCCCGCCCGAAGCGGCTTCTGCCCGCATCCCTGGGCATCGTCGGCGCGATGACCCTGATCGCCTCCGTGCTCGGCGGAACGCCCTGGAACGTCGCGCTACCCGCCTTCGCCGGGCCGAAGAACGACGGGCGCGCGATCGTGGTCGTCGGTGACAGCGTCATCCAGCGACTTCTGCCCGCCCTCGACAAAGAAGCCTCGGCGCGCGGGCTCACCGTGACCAGCGGCGCCCGCGGAGGCTGCCCGGCACTCGGCATCCGAGCCGTCGACGACGCGGGCGCGCCGCTGGCCCAGGGCAATTGCGTCGCCCAGGTGGTGAACCGTCAGAACGAGGCCATCGACGCCGTGCACCCCGGGGTCGTCATCTGGTGGTCGCGCTACGAGGTCGCCGACCGGCTCGGCCCCGCCGGGACGGTGCTGCGCGCCGGCACCGACGCCTTCTGGGAGGCGCAACTCGCCGACCTGCGCACAGCCGTCGACCGGGTCACGGCGACCGGGGCCAGCCTGGTCATCGTGGAGATGGACCGGCCCGGCATCGGCATCGACACCCGCTGCACCCCCGAGGACTGCCCCGAATTTCTGCACCGCCTGCGTAACCGCGACGACCTGCGCCAGGACTGGAACAAGCACCTGCACGCCTACGCCGCCACCGATCCTCGCGTACAGGTCATCACCATGGACACACTCTTCTGCCGCGACGACGCCAGCCCCTGCGACGACCACCTGCCCTCGCGGGCCGACACCTCGGTGCCGTTCGCCGAAGCGGCCGGTAACGACCTCGCGCGCCCCGACGGATCGCACTTCAGCGAGGCCGGTGCGGCCACGGTTTCCTCGGCACTTCTCGATCGGGTACTGGCACTGACCAAGAACAGCAACCAGACTTAGAGCAACCCGCGTCACATCTGCCTAGACTCGTGACATTCAACGACTACGGAGGGATCGCTTCATGTCCGATCGCGTCACCATGCCAGCTCTCGGCGAATCCGTCACCGAAGGCACCGTCACCCGCTGGCTCAAGAACGTGGGCGACACCATTGAGGCCGACGAGCCGCTGCTCGAGGTCTCGACCGACAAGGTCGACACCGAAGTTCCGTCCCCCTACGCCGGCACGGTTCTCGAGATCCTCGTTCCCGAGGACGAGACGGTCGAGGTCGGCGCCGACCTCTGCGTCATCGGCGACAGCTCGGAGGCTTCGTCTGCGCCTGCTGAGGAGCCCGCCGCTCCGGCTGAAGAGGAGCCTGCTGCTCCCGCTGAGGCACCCGCCGCTCCGGCTGCAGA
>JAUNUP010000042.1 GCA_030538115.1 Dermatophilus congolensis
TCAGTGCCGCGGGACGGGAGGGCGTCGGTGCCGCGAGACCGGAGGGTACGTCTCGGGCCGCGGAGGGTGTTGCGTGACTTGACGGCAGACCTTCACACGGCGGAGCCGGCCGCGCCGGCTCGGCCACTAGGTGATTGCCTTCGCGGCGTCTCCTCGGCTACGGGAGGCCGAAGATGTTTCCTCCCCTTGGGGATTCCGCGAGGGCGTCCGTTGCCAGGATTACCGCTGCTGCTGTCCAGGTGGATTGTTCCTCCGGCCAGCGTTTGCCGTCTGTAAAGACGTAGCCCGTGTGGTAGCTGCCGTCGGCGGCTCGGAGGTGTTGAACGCTCTCCACGATGGCTTTCGCCTGGTCCCGTAGCCCCACTGCCAGGGCGGAGAGGGCCAGTTCGCAGGACTCCGCGGCTGTTACCCAGGGGTGGTCATCGACGCAGCGCACCCCCACCTCGGGCACCACAAAGTCGCCCCACCGTTCGGCAAGACGGCGCGCGCCCGCTTCTCCCCGCAATACGCCTCCGAGAACCGGGTAGTACCAGTCCATCGCGAAGCGCTTCTTCGGCTCGAACTCGTCTTCACGGTGCAACAACGCGTCGGCGATGCGGTCGGCGACAGCGTTCCAGCGTGGCGCCTCGTGCCCCATCAGTTGCGCCAACTGCACCCCACAGCGCAGCGCGTGGTGCATGCTCGACGACCCCGAGATGAGGGCCTCTTTCGCGGGCACCCCGTTCTCGCGCGCCCACGCGATACCCCCGAACGGCAGGGCCAGGTCGCAGATCGCATCGAGGGCCCGGCGCACGACCGGCCACATCTCCTCCGCGAACCCCCGGTCACCTCGCGTGAGCCAGTGATGCCACACGCCGACCGCGATGTACGCGGTCATATTGGCGTCGGTCATCTCGTCCACGACCCGCGGCCGGGCACGTTTGCGCAGGTCCGCGTGTTCGCGAGAGCCGTTGAGCGGTGTCACCCCCAGGCCGATGTCGACCGCTGTAGCGTGCCCCTTGCCGAACGGGATGTCGCCCTCGAACCCGCTGACCGTCGCCCCGCCGCTGATCTCGCTGACCCCGGTTCCGGCGGCAGACGATCCATCACCGTTCCCGGCACCTCGGGTTGCCGACGAACTGGCGCCGCCCGCGCGACCGGTCCCCACCGCTCCACCGCGGCTGTCGACCAGGCCCCTCGACATGTGGCCGCTCATGTCGGCCAGCCACTCTCTCGGCCACGTTCCGTCGGAACGTTGCTCGGAGGCGAGCCATTCGAACGCCCGCTCCGCCGCTCCAGGCGGGCCATAGATCGTCAGGGCCATGGCGGCCTCGGTGTGGTCCCAGGCGTCGATGCGGCCCATTGTGTCGCCGGTGATCTCCCACGGGATCGCCCCCGACGGCATCTGCACCGCCGCGATGGAGGCGGCCGACTCGGCGAGCATCTCCGGCGTCGGAAGCCCCTCGTGCTCCGGCGGCAGGGGCCGGATCATCGAGCCCGCGAGCGCGAACGTGTCGCGCTTTCTCAGGCTCACGGCTTCCTTGCGTACAGCACCACGGACTTGCCCAGCACGGGGTTGAGCAGCTTCTCCGCAGTCTGCGTGAGGGTCGGTTTGGCCATGAGATCCCAGACCAGCAGCTTGTGGTACGCCTGCACCAGTGGGTTGTCGTCGTTGTCGACGCCGACCGCGCACTTGAGCCACCAGTACGGCGAGTGCAGGGCGTGCGCGTGGTGCCGCCCGGTCGACTCCATGCCTGCCTGCACGAGCTGCCCTTCGAGCACGTCGGCGCGGTAGATGCGCACGTGCCCGCCCTCGACGTCGTGGTACTTGCGGGAGAGCGACCAGCACACGACCTCCGGCCAGTACCGCGGCACCGTGACGGCCATGGTTCCGCCCGGTTTGAGCACGCGCACGAGTTCGGTGATGGCATTGCGGTCGTCGGGGATGTGCTCGAGCACCTCGGCAGCGACGACCCGGTCGAAGGTTTCGTCGGCGAACGGGAGGGCGAGCGCGTCGGCCCGCACCGCGCCCGCCTCGTAGGGGGTCGCCTCCCATTCCTCGCCCATCGCGTCGAACATGCCTGCGACCGCTTCGAGTTCGCCCGCGTTGGTGTCGATCGCGACGACCTTCGCACCGCGCCGATACATCTCGAAGGCGTGGCGGCCGGCCCCGCACCCGAGATCGAGGGTGAGGTCGCCCTTCTGGAGTTGAAGGCGGTCGAAATCGACGGTGAGCATTGATGACTCCTGCTGGAACACAGTGGCGATGTGCCTGGCGGGCATGGGTGCGCAGACGCGTCAGCGCCTGTGCGGTACCCCCAGTGTGCGGGTTGCGATGGCCTGCTCGTACACGCGGGTCGTGGCGCGCGCGACGGCCTCCCAGTCGAAGCGCTCCACGGCGCGGGTACGCCCGGCGGCACCGAGGCGGGCACGTAGGTCGGGGTCGTCGAGCAGCGTGGCGAGCGCGTCGGCCAGCGCGACCGGCTCCCCCGGCGGCACGACCAGGGCCGGGGAGGCGGGGGTGCCGGGCGGCCCCACGACCTCCGGAATCGCGCCCGCCCGTGTGACGACCAGCGGCGATGCGCACGACATGGCCTCGAGGGTGGGCAGCGAGAAGCCCTCGTAGCGCGACGGGGTGCAGGCCACTTCGGCGGAGGCGAGCAGCGCCGCGATCTCGGCGGCCGGGAGTCCGTCGACGAACGTGACCAGCCCACCGAGGTCGTGCTGCGCGATGAGCCGGTTGGCCAGCCCGCCCTCGGTCGGACGACACACCATGACGAGTTCGAGAGGTTTGCCGTGCCGCGTGTCGCGGAGGCGGGCCAGTGCGGTGAGCAGGGTGTCGACGCCCTTGACGGCCGTGTCGGAGGTGGCGACCGTGACGATGCGGCCCGGCACCCGCTCGGTCGCGGCGTCAGGCGTGAACAGGTGCGTCTCGACTCCGAGCGGAACCACGTGGATGCGGGCGCGCGACACCCCAAAGTCGTGCGCGATCGACTCCGCCGACGCCCCCGACACCGTGATGACGTGCTGCTGCGCCGCCGCGACACGCTTCTGCATCCGCAGGAACGAGTACCAGCGCCGCACCGACAGCCGCTTCCAGCCCGTGGCGACGGCGAGGTCGGCCACGCGGTCGCGGGTGATCGGGTGGTGGATCGTCGTGACGAGCGGCATGGCCTCGGCGATGTCGAGGAGGCCGTCTCCGAGGCATTGGTTGTCGTGCACGACATCGAATTCGCCTGTGCGGGCCACTAGCTCGCGTGCGGCTCGGAGCGAGAACGTGAGCGGCTCCGGGAATTCGGCAGAGATCATGCCGAGGTACTCGCGCACGTCGATGCCGTCGCGGAATTCGCGCCAGTGCGGGGTGCGGAACGGGTCAGGCTCACGGTAGAGGTCGAGGCTCGGCACCTCTTCGAGACGGATCGAGCCCGGCAGGTCGGAGACGTCGTCGAGCACGGGGTAGGGCTGGCCCGAGAAGACTGTCACGTCGTGGCCGAGCGCTGCCAGCCCGCGCGAGAGCTGCCGCACGTACACGCCCTGCCCGCCACCGTGGGGTTTGCTGCGATACGACAGCAACGCAACTCGCAGCCCCATCGATCTCCTGCCCGCTCATGCCAGCACCAGCCGAGCCCAGCGCACGGCAGATCCCCAGGCTAGGGCATGGCCGAGCGGACTCACGGCCTCGGGCGCGGTGCCGTGGCACATGACCTCCGACAGGTCACCGACCAGCGAAAGTGCCACGGCACAGGTGAACACCCCCGTCGCCTACCGCCTTCGCGGCGTGCCTTCGCGCGGTGCCGTGGCACATGACCTCCCGCATGTCACCTAACCGCGAAAGTGCCACGGCACGGGTGAACACCCCCGTCACCTACCGCCTTCGCGGCGTGCCTCCGCGGGGTGCCGTGGCACATGACCTCCGACAGGTCACCTGCCAGCGAAAGTGCCACGGCACAGGTCAACACCCCCGTCACCTACCGCCTTCGCGGCGTGCCGTCGGGTCGTGCCACGGCACAGGGAGGCGGCTCGGGGCCATCCCCTCCCGTCCCGTGGCACCTTTGCCGGAACTGGCAGCGATGCACTGGCATGTGCCACGGGACCCGCGCGTGAAGGGTTGCCTCAGAATCACTTGCCTACTCGAGCCAGGAGCACTGCCACGGCCGCGCGCGTACCCGTCTCCAGCGACGGCCCGTAGGTGGGGGCGAACTGGGGGCTGTGGTTCGGCGGGGCGGTCTTGCCGTCGGCGTAGAAGTCCTCGCTGAAGCCGCCGAACAGCCAGAACACCGACGGGACGCCGATGACCTGCGCGAACCGGCCGAAGTCTTCACTGCCGGAGAGGGCGGGCTGGTCGAGCACGTTCTCGTCGCCGAGTTCGGCGCGCAGCACGTCCATGACCTTCACGGCCTCGTCGGGGTCGTTGTAGTTGAGCGGGAAGTCGTAGAGCTGCTCGATCGTGTACGTCGCGCCGGAGGCCTCGCACTCGCCCTTGACCGTGCGCTCGATGCCCTCGATGACGGTCTCGCGCACCTCGGTCTTGAAGGTGCGCACGTTGAGGCCGAGCACCGCGGTCTCGGGGATGATGTTCTCTTTCAGGCCCGAGTTGAACGTGCCGACGGTGAGAACGGCCATGTCGCGGGGGTCGACGTTGCGGGAGACGACCGACTGCAGGCGCGTGACGATGTGCGAGCCGAGCACGATCGGGTCGATCGAGAACTGCGGCATGGAGCCGTGCGCCTGGCGGCCCTTGAGCGTCACCTTCAGGGCGTCGGCCTGCGACATCGCGGTGCCGATCGAGCACGCGACCTTGCCGGTGGGCAGCGCCATGACGTGCTGGCCGTACATGATCTCGGGCTTGGGCGCCTTGTCCCAGATGCCGTCTTCGACCATGGCCTTCGAGCCGGCCGCGGTCTCTTCGGCGGGCTGGAAGATGAACACCAGCGTGCCCGCCCAGGCGTCCTTGTTCTCGACCATGTAGCGGGCGGTCGCCATGCCGACGGAGGTGTGGATGTCGTGGCCGCAGCCGTGCATCACGGGCACGGTCTTGCCGTCAAGGTCGGCCGTGACGGTGCTGGCCCACTCCAGGCCCGACTCTTCGAGGATCGGCAGGGCGTCGGTGTCGGCGCGGAAGCCCACGGTCGGGCCGTCGCCGTTCTTCACGATGCCCACCACGCCGGTACCGCCGCAACGGAAGTGCTCGATGCCCAGCTCATCGAGGCGCGCCTCGATGTACTTGGCCGTCTCGAACTCCTGCATCGACAGCTCGGGGTGCGTGTGGAGGTGGAAGTAGTCGGCCTCCATCTGCTCGCGGAGACCTTCGATCGCGATAGTCATGCCGGTAACTCCCTCTGCGGGCCACGCTGCCCGCCTCGCACGGATGCCTTCCCTACGAGCCTGCCAGCCTCGGCCCGAGCGAGGGGCCGGTTGTCCGAATTACCCAGGTCACAGTGACCGCTCACCGATCCCCGGGACGCCCGGCTACGAGCGCTCGGCGAGCAGCACGAACAGCCGCACCCGCCACCTCACGGGCACGTCGATGTCGGCCCGCTCAGGAGTCGAATCGCGGCGCGATCGCCGGAATCGCCTCGGCAGCCGCAGCGACTCGCACCGCGGCGACCTCTCGCAGCCACGCCGTGCCTTCGTCGGCAACCTCGCCGGGCAGCCCCTGCACCGCGGCGATGTAGCTACTGCCCGCGGAGGCAGCGGCACCGAGTGCATCGGTGAGCACCGCTGGCGGAGCGGGCACGGGGCCGTCGACGTCGGCCACGGCCACCCGGTCGACACCCGCGACGAGCTGCTGTTCGACCTCCGTGGTGCCGGGCAGCTTGCGCAGCAGGGAGCCGAGGCGCTTGGCCCGCTCCTTGCGTGCGGCGCCGAGGGCCTTGAGGGCTTCGGCGAGTACGAGGTCGCCGAACTCCTGGCCTGCGAAGAAGGGGGCGCGGGCAGCGCGGTACCACTGCTCAAGGGAGTCGAGCACGCCGAGGTATTCGATGTTGCGGGCCGCGAGGCGGGCGACTCCGCGGAAGTCGTTGGGCGAGAACTCACGCGATAGTGCTGGTGCCGAGCCGGGCATGACGAGGCGGTTCTCGTCGCGGATGTCTTGCCGCACGATCTCGCCCGCACCCACGACCGTGCCGTACGCGACCCGCGACGGGCCGACCGTGCCGCCCTGGCCACCGAGGAAGATGCGCCGCTCACGCAGCATCACGCCGCGGGAGACGTCACCGAACAGCGACGGGGTGGCCTTGTCACCGGTCGGCGTGAAGTTGAAGTGGATGTAGCTGGAGCCGACCTCGCTGTGGTCGGTCCGGCTCGTGCCCCCCGCCATGAGGCAGTCGCACATGTTGATGAGGCTGCCGAGGGTGACGAACGGAAAGAGGATCGTCTGCTTGAGGCCCACAGTGTGCGCGCCGCCGGCCTCCTCTTCGAGGATCGACCCTTCGCGCACGTGATGCCCGAGCCCGAGGTTGGCGCCTTCGAGAAACACGGCCTTGGCGGCGTACCCGCCCTTGAGCTGCACGTCGGGGCCGAGCGCGCAGTCTTCAACGGTGACCGGCCCCTCGCGGCCCAGCTCGGCGCCGGCGGAGATGACCGTGCGTTTGCCGCGGATGCGCGTGCCCGGGTGGATGATCACGCCGTCGGCGCTGATCCGGTCGACGTCGACATCGTCGCCGATCGTCACCGTCCAGGGGTTGGGGATCGAAACGCCCTTGGCGACAAGGGCTTCCACCTTGTCGAGCCCGCTGGGTGTCAACTGCATCCGTCGCCTCCTGGGTGGTCTGACCTGGGTGATACGAGAAACCGCGTTCGGGCCGAACCCGGCCCTCTCCCATGGTGCGCCCACACCCGTGGCTTCGCGCGCAGGAGACGTATCACGGAACACGTCCTGCCGCAGGCAGATCCGCTCCGGCAAAGCGAAGGAGCCGGTTACGAGTGTCGTAACCGGCTCCCATTGGCGCGTGCCGTTGCGCGCAGTGACATGTCAGCGAACCTCGTTGTCGGCGAGCGCGTCGCTGGAGGAGATGATCGAGGTCTGCATGCTCGCGCCCGTTGCGATGGAGAGGATTCCCGCGATCGCCATCACGGGGAGGCTGCTCAGCGCCAGGCCCGCGACGAGCGTCAGTACGGTCAGTACGAGAAGCAGGATGTTGCTCCGGGTGAAGGCGTACTCCGGGCGGCCGGCCTCGAGGGCGCGGTAGTAGTCGGCGAAGGCGTACATTTCTGGCTCCTGTCGTGTTGCTCATGGCTGCTCAGGAGACCAGCGACGGCCGCCTGCACAGCCGTCGTGCCCCACCCCGAACGAGGTGGGAGAGGGTCTCAGCCGCGCTCACCGCGACGGAAGACCGTATCGACACATCGAGTCGCTCAATGTGCTGACATACCAACCATACGGCCGCAGATCACCAGATCCAAGGCAGACCCCATGAGCCCCTCGCGCAACGCGCGAACCCCCTCGACGCCGCTCGCTCACACGGCCGGGGGCACCTCGGTAACCCTGCCGGGTCGCAGGGATACCATTCCGCCCCCCGGCGCGTCGTGACCGGTATCCAGGACGACCAGCTCGATGCCCTTGAGGTTTACATCGCCCACTGATCCACCGCCGTACAACTGCTTGGAGACCTCAGCTGACTCGGTGGGACTGTCCGATGAACGGTGTTTCTGGCGTTCATTCTTAGAGGGTTTCGGCGGCCGGCATGCGGTCGGCGAAGGTGACGGCGAAAGCGTTGAGGGCGGGCTTCCACCGCATGGTCCAGCGTGCCTGGCCGGTGCCCTTGGGGTCTAGTCCTCTGGTCACCAGGTAGAGGCATTTCAACGCGGCGGCTTCGCTGGGGAAGTGGCCGCGTGCGGTCACGGCACGCCGGTAGCGGGCGTGCAGCGACTCGATCGCGTTCGTGCTGAACAGCACCCGGCGGATTTCCACGTCGTAGGCCAGGAACGGGGTGAATTCCTCCCAGGCGGCCCGCCACATTCGCGGGATGGCCGGGTAGGGCTTGCCCCGTTTCTCCTCGAGTTCTTCGAACGCCGCCCACGCCGCTTCCACGGTCGGGGCGGTGTAGATGGATCGCAGGTCACGGGCCAGGTGGTCCCAGTACTTGCGGGAGGTGTACCGCAGCGTGGCTCGGATCAAGTGGATCACGCAGGCCTGCACGATCGCGGCGGGAAACACCGCGTTCACGCTGTCGGGAAGACCTTTGAGGCCGTCACAGACGATGAAGAACACGTCCGCTACGCCACGATTCTTCAGGTCGGTCAGCACGTGCATCCAGAACTTCGCCGATTCTCCGCCGCCGGTACCGGCCCACAATCCCAGCACGTCCCGGCGCCCGTTCAGGTCGACCCCGATCGCGGCATAGAACGGCTGGTTACCGACCTGCCCGTCACGGACCTTGACGTAGATCGCGTCGACTGGAGCCAGCGCACGGCAGCGTAGCGAGGCGCTGGAAATACCGCGGCGTAGACCCGCTGCAATGGCCGCGCTGACCAGGTCTGCATCTCCTCGACAACCTTGTCGGTGATCCGCGAGATCGTGTCCTTGCTGATCGAGGCGCCGTAGACCTCGGCGAAATGCGCCGAGATCTCCCCGGTGGTCAGGCCCTTGGCGAACAAGCTGATCGCAACCGCATCCACATCCGACAAGCGCCGCTGCCGCTTCTTGACGATCACCGGCTCGAACGTGGCGGCCCGGTCACGAGGGACCTCGATCACCACCTCACCAGCGGCATCGGTCAGGACCGTCTTGGCTCGAGTTCCGTTGCGGACATTGGCCGCCCCGCCCTCAGGCCCCCGGTGCTTGGCGTGGCCCAGATGATCGGTCATCTCCTCCTCTAGCGCCGCCTCGAGCACCGTGGCGGTGATCGACTTCAACAGCCCATCCGGCCCGGTGATGTCCTCACCCCGTTCCCGGGCCGCCTTGACCAGCTGACTGATCGCAGCCTTCTCAGCCGGCGTCGCAGTCGACGACGACCGCTTCTTCTTCACGTCCTTGGGCATCGAGCTCACGCTCGAGATTGTCTCGGCCATGACCAGGCCATCCTTCCCACCAGCAATCCTGGCGTGTCAGGCCAGAAACACCGTTGCTCGGACAGTCCCGACTCGGTGGATCGTGTCCGAAGGAAGTGGTGTCCATGCTCGACAGGTGGAGCCAGGTGAACTGCGCCGTTGGAGTTCAGAGTGCGTATGTCACGTACAGGAGCTGATGGGTCCCGTCATGACGGGGGTGGGGCGGCGTCTGCCGCCCCACCCCTCGCCGCTGTTGGGGTGGGGCGGCGATACGGGGCGCGGGTCGTGCTCGAGGGGGTATCGGTCGAACTGCGGCCGGGGATCACCGGGTTGCTCGGGGCTAACGGAGCCGGCAAGACGACGTTGCTCGACATCCTCTCGACATTGCGACCACCCGACGCTGGCGAGGTGCGGTGGCAGGGGCAGCCCGTGTCGGGTGAGCGTGAGGCTCGCCGCGTGCGACGCCGACTCGCCTATCTGCCGCAGGCGTTCGACTTTCCCCGGAGTTTCAGCGTGGGCGACGCGATCGCGTACGCGGCCTGGCTCCGGCACGTCGAGGCTGGGCTCGACATCGCGGCGATGCTGCGGCTCGTCGGCCTCGAAGACGACGAGAGACGCCCCGACCCCAAGAATCGGAGGAACTCAATGAAGAGACGATCTCGAAGCCTCGCCATAGTCGGCCTGTTAGCTGTTCCCGCCATCTTGGCGACGAACTTTCAGGACGCCGAGGCTCTGCAGACCACTCCTTCACTCACCGCGAACGAGAACGAGAACGAGATCAAGGAGTACCTGGAAGAGCACCCAGAAGCCGAGCGCTTGAGCGAATTCCAAGTGGCGTTCAATGATGGCGCGGTCATCATGAACTTCGTCCCGGAGGGAGAGACGCGGATAGCCAACGCGATTTCCGGAGAACCTTCCCACGCCACCTCTATCGACGTCGCTTCTGCGGCAAGCACAAGCTATGTCGAGGGATGCCCCGCGGGAAACTCAACGCGCTGGTATTGCTTCTACGAGCACGCTAGTTGGAAGGGAAGGATGCTGCAGTTCAAGGACTGTAACGGCCTGCTCGGAGTGAAGCAAAACTTCGGCGACTACGGATTCGCCAGAATGACGTCTTCCTGGGTCAACACGAAGACTTCGCGCGGCGTGGATGTATTCTCCAACCCCAACTGGACCGGGATGCTCTGGACCAGCCATGCTGGCGCGAAATCATCAAATGTCGGCGCGGCAAACAACGATCGCGCTGTGACATTCACGGCGTACTGCTAAAATCAGTCCAACTCGACGACGGCCGACCAAGGCCAGACCTCCAGCAAGGTCGAGCCTGGTCGGCCGTCCTCCTGCTCTCTCTCCAGTGGCATCATCGAATCGGCATGGGTCATGCAAAGACAATGCTACGCCACCTCGGAGACCGCGAAACAAGACTCATCACACAGGGGGAAGGGCTATCGGCTGCATCGATGGCGGGCATGTGCCGAGGTCACCCCAGCACGAAGATCGGAAAACTCGCCTCCGCGCAAGCGATCAGAAACTGGGCGACTGCCTCCACTCTGCAGTGCCGAAAGCTGTGTAAGAAACAACTGCCGGGATTGGCACATTCAGTTTTCCCGCAGTCTCCGTGAGAACCTGCTCTGTACCCAGAATCGCGCCGGTGTCGGGGTCCACGATCACGGTGTACTTGGTGGGTAGGCCGGAATGGGCCGAGATGAGCGAGAACGCGATACCGGCGCGTCCGAGCCTGTCGGTGACCATTCCTTCGGTGTCGAGCCCCGGCGTGGCTGCCAAGAAACGCAACAGGGCCGCGCGCTGTGCCGGTTGCAAGGGCCAATTGCGGCACACATCCGAGATGGCGACGATTCGCTCCGCCGGCCCGTTCTCTGCGGGGTGCCCCTCTGCCAGTTGTCGCTCCAACGCCTCCAACTCGAGCGCAGGCGGCGATGTCGGCCATCTGTCGCCGGACACGACGAGAGAGACGGTGTCCATCTCCTCGCCGGTAGGCACGACCAGTCTCGTGCGCATCTTTCCGGCCCCGTCTGGCCCACGCCAGAGGGTCCACTCGCTGGGCACGACCTCGCTACTCACCGCCTTCTGCCCGACGTTGGTCCATAACGACCACTCTTGCGCTGACACTTCGGTGTACGCGTGCTGTTCGGCTTCTGGTAGTCGCGCCACCGTGGCAGCGATTCGCATCAGCAACTCTTTCGCTGACTCACCCACAGGAGACACCTGGAGCAGCGGCGGCGTCGCAGCGTACGCGGCGTGCCTCTCGCTCACTGACTTCTGCATGAAAACCCCTCCGATCACAACGATCATGCATGCGCATGCTGCGGCCAGAATCCGCACTGAACTGTGCCGCAGAGCCCCACCCGGGCCTTTCCCTTGAGCGGGATGAGCCAGAATCCACTTCAAGTCTTCTCTTGCACGCTCATCCACCGAGGCGGCGTTACCGTCGGGCTCTGGGTTGATGAGACCCATCGCGACCCGGACCCGCTCTTCGTCATCAGATCTCATTCGGGCGCCGCCTCTCTCAATCCGAAGTCATCTCGCACAGGTAGCCCGCGCTCGCGGCCACCGTCATCCAGTAGGCGGACCAGGCGCTTTCGCGCACGATGGAGACGCACATAGGCGCTGCCGGCACTGCAGCCCACCACCTCGGCTGCCGCTGCCGCGCCGAGGCCCTCCCACACGGTCAGCCGCAACAGCTCCTGGTCGATCGCACTCAGGCACGCCAATGCGCGCGCGACACGGTCACGTTCTGCAATGAGTGCGCTGGCATCCTCCGTCACCGCATCGACGCGGAAACCGACTTCATCTCGGAGCCGCGCCTGCCGTGCCTGCGACCTCCAGTGATTACCGATCACGTTGAACGCGACACGATAGAGCCACGCTTGGCCTCGTTCGCAGGCGACATCGAAATGCCGCCACGCGGTCATGAAGACCTCGGCCGCAACGTCACGCGCTGCCTCTTCCTCCACCCGACGCCGTGCGTACTGCAGCACGGCAGGGTAGTGGCGCTCATAGAAGTCCTCGAACTCCTGCGCCCTCGCGTGGAGGTCCATACCTGATTAGGTTACGAACGCCCCTCATCCTTACACCGAGGACACGCAACCCTCAGGCCCATGCGGGCGGAGGCGCCGCCACCAGCCGGCACGGGACCGCGCTCACCTTGAGCGATACCGACCCGACCCTCACCCGAGGGCGGCGCCCATGCGGCGGATCGCCTCCTGTAGCACCGGGAGGGGGGTGCCGAAGTTGAGGCGAGCGAAGCCTTTCGCCGCATCGCCGCAGGCCGTGCCAGGGGTGAGAACCACGTTGGCCTCCTCCTGGAAGAACGCCGCCGGGTTGTCCGTATGTTCGCCCAGCACATCGGCCAGGCCACGGAAGTCGAGGAGCGCGAGGTAGGTGCCCTCGGGCTCGCGGTAGCCGACGCCGGGCAGGTGCTCGGCCACCAGGCCCGACAGCGCCTGGCGGTTGCGGTCGAGATACGCGCGCACGCCCGCGAGCCACTCTCCTCCCTCGTCGTAGGCGGCGATGTTGGCGAAGATGCCGGGGCGGGAGGCGCCGATCCAGCGGCCCGCCTTCTCCCAGGTCACGGCGTGGTCGGGGTTGGTGAAGCTGATCTGCGCGCACTTCAGGCCCGGCAGGTTGAACGCCTTCGAAGCCGAGGTCGCGGTGATCGTGTGCGCCGCCGTGCGCTCGTCGAGCGACGCGTACGACACGTGCGTCGCCCCCGGGTACACGAGCGGCGCGTGGATCTCGTCGTTGAACACCAGCCCGCCCTTGCCCTCCACGACGTCGGCGATGGCCAGCAACTCGTCGCGCTCCAACACCCGCCCGACCGGGTTGTGCGGGTTGCACAGCACGAGCAGCTCGGCCCCCGCGTCGAAAGCCGCAGCCAGCGCGTCGAGGTCGTACACCCCCCGGTCCTGCGCCGGGTCTTCGACCAGCGGCACCTGCAACACCTCACGGCCGAAGTACGTGGGCAGCGTGAGGAAGGGCATGTATGCGGGAGTCGGCACGATGACCGGGCTGCCGGGCCGCGTGTACCGCTCAATCACCGCCTGCAGGCCGGCGAGCACGTCTGGAATCGCCCGCACCAGCTCGGCCGGCGGCGCCCACCCGTACGAGCGCTGGCAGAACTGCGTGTACGCCCGGCCCAGCTCCGTGAAATCGGAGGCCGGCGAATACGCCACCGTGCCCGCCGCCAGCATCTTGACGATCGAGCGGACCACCGGCTCGGCCAGCGGAAAGTCCATCTCGGCGATCCACGCACCGATCGCCCCGGGCTGCGCCGACCACTTGGTCGTTCCCTTCGCCTGCAGCGACTCGATGGAGATCGAGTCGTAAGAGTCGAACAGCGCAGAGACATTGGTCGAGGTCACAGTGTTCACCTTTCGAGGGGCATGCTGCGGGCAGAACGGGGGGGCGGCGAAACGGTCGGTGCCCCGGCCCGCTCACGCGGAACCGGGGCACCGGAACGAACAGCGAAGATCAGTGGCGGGCGAGGTACGCCTCGGCCACCTGCACGGCGTTGAGGGCGGCACCCTTGCGGAGGTTGTCGCCGACGACGAAGAACGTGATGCCCTTGCCCTCGGGGGCAGCCTGGTCGGCGCGCACGCGGCCGACGAAGACCTCGTCGCGGCCCGTGGCCTCGAGCGGGTTCGGCACGTCACGCAGCGCCACACCGGGGGCGTCTTTGAGCAGCTCCAGCGCCCGCTCGGGGGTGATGTCGCGCTCGAACTCCGCGTGCACCGCGAGGCTGTGGCCCGAGAACACCGGCACGCGCACGCACGTGGCAGAGGCGCGCAGGTCGGGAGCGTGCAGGATCTTGCGTGACTCGTTGCGGAGCTTCTGCTCCTCGTCGGTCTCGCCCGAGCCGTCGTCGACGAGCCCACCGGCAATCGCGACCACGTTGAACCCGACCGGCACCTTGTAGATGTTCGGCTGCGGCAGCGTCAGCGCGTCACCGTGCAGCGCCAGGTCTTTGGGGTCGCCGGAGGCGTACGCGGCCCGCACCTGGGAGTCGAGCTCCTCCAGACCCGCACCACCGGAGCCGGAGACGGCCTGGTAGCTCGCGACGCGCAGCACCTTCAGACCAGCCTCGTCGTGCAGCGGCTTGAGCACCGGCATCGCGGCCATCGTCGTGCAGTTCGGGTTGGCGACGATGCCCTTGGGCGTCGCGTCGAGATCCTCCGGGTTCACCTCGGAGACGATCAGCGGCACCTCGTCGTCCTTGCGGAAGGCGCTGGAGTTGTCGATCACGACAGCACCGGCGGCAGCGACCTTGGGCGCGTACTCGCGGCTCGCCGTGGCACCGGCGGAGAAGAGGGCGATGTCGAGGCCGGAGAAGTCGGCCGTCGCCATGTCCTCCACGACGATGTCCTTGCCCTTCCACGGCAGCGTCTTGCCCGCCGACCGCGCGGAGGCGAAGAAACGCACCTCGTCAGCGGGAAAATTCCGCTCTTCGAGCAGGGTCCGCATGACCCCGCCGACCTGACCCGTAGCACCGAAAAGTCCAACTCGCATAGGACCAAGGGTAGGTCTTGCTCACCTGCCGAGAAGAATCAGTCCGCCGAATGGCGCAACCGCAGGGTCGGTGACCGCGGCTCAGTGGCCGCGCATCAGCCAGGCACCACCGGCCAGCACCAGCAGCACGATGCCCGTGGAGGCGAGCACCGACGAGGAGGTCACGACTCCGGCGGTGACGAACAGCGCGCCCAGAACGGGCACGGCGAGAGGCGAAAGGGCGTCTGCGTTCTCTTCTGACGTACGCGCCTTGCCGCGCGCCAGGGCGCGGGTGGGCGTTTCGTCGGCACGCTCTGTGGGCACCGACTCGATGTGGGGCACCGTGGACATTTCGCTTCCGTCTTTTCCGCGGCCGGGTGCTACCCGGCCTGCACTCGTGCCCGACGGAAATCAGTAACGCACTGCTGCCGCCGGGCGTCACTGAACCGTCAACCATTCTATCGGCATCACCCCGGCACCCGAGAGACCCGGCTCGCGCAACGGCGGGCGCGTGTTGCGGTAACGCTGTCGTAACGCTGACCAGGCTTGACCGGCCAGTAGATTGGGCGCGTGAGTGGCTCCCCACCCCGGATGCTCGTGCGCGGACTCTCGAAGTCTTTCGGCGGACGTGCGGTTCTGACGCGCGTCGATCTCGACGTGCACGAGGGCGAGGTGGTCGCGCTGTTCGGCCCGAACGGCGTGGGCAAGACGACCCTGCTGCGGTGTGTGGTCGGAGCCGAGACGCCCGACTCCGGAGAGGTGCTGCTCGACGGCACTCCCCTCGACGACACCAACCTGGCCACGCGCGCCCGGCTGGCGGCGATCCTCGACGACCTGGCCTTCTTCTCCGACGTCACGGTGTGGGAGCACCTCGACCTGCTGGCCCGCGCGCACGGCAACGACACGAACGCCGACCTCGTCGACGACGCCCTCGCCGCTCTCGGTCTGACGGCCGTGGCCGACCAGGTGCCCGACACCCTCTCCTCCGGGCAGCGGCGACGCCTCGGCCTGGCGACCACGCTGGTGCGCCCGTTCGATGTGCTCGTGCTCGACGAACCCGAGCAGCGTCTCGACACTGCGGGCCGCATCTGGCTGGGTGGCCACCTGGCTCGGCTGTCGCGCTCGGGCTGCTCGATCCTCATGGCCACCCACTCCACCGAGCTCGTCGCGGCCACCTCGGCACGTCGGATCCACTTGACGCACAGGTGAACACATGAGCGTCGGGCCTACGGGCACCCTCACAGCGCCGGATCGCGAAGAGTCCCGGGCGCTCGCCCGCGACGCCCTCGACACGCTGCGGTCGGCGCAGGTCGACACGGCCTCGCAGAGCTCTCGGCTGGGCACCGTCTCGGGTGCGTACAGCGTGCTTCTCGGACTGTTCGTCGCCTCCGTGATGGGCTGGTCGGTGCTGCGCAGCTCTGTGATCACGAGTTCACCGAGCTCGTTCATCGCCAACCCCAATTTCCTGGCCATGGGCACGACGGCCACCGCGTTCGGGCTCATCGTGCTGCTGGCCCTGGCCGCCGGCCCGATCAACGCCACCCGGCCGATGCGCTCGTGGCTCATGTCGACCCCCGCCGACAGGGCCGTGCTGGTGCGCGGCTCTCTCCAGACCGTGATGGCGGCCGGCGGCATCATCGGAGCCGCAGCGGCGGCCTTCGCTGCGGCGATCTCCCGTGAGACCCCGGTCGGGATCCTCGCCGGGGCCACCGTCGGCTTCGTCTGCGGCCTGGCCATCGTCACCGTGCTGGCGGCGATCCAGGAGCGCCCGACCTCCGACAGCGTGCTGCGCCTGACCGGGCTCTCCGCGATCGGCATCGGCTCGCTCACGCTCATGCTCGGCGTGCTGCCGGGCTGGTCGACCGTGACCCAGTTGGCAGCGCGCCCCGACGGAGCTGCGACGACGCGCCTCATCCGCGACGGCGTGCTCATCGTGCTGATGACCGCCGTCATCATCCGACTGCGCGGCACCGTGCGGTCGTCGGCCCGGCGCCTGCACATCGGCCAGTTGGCCCGCGGCGGCGATTTCGTCGATGCGCTGGGCATCTCGACGCTCATGCTCGACTCCACTCCGGTGCGGGTCGCGCTGTCGGCCCGTCGCGCTACGCGGCGCGGTTACCTGCCCCACCACACGCGGTCGCGGGGCGCGGCCGCGCTGGCCGAACTCGACGCCGTGAGGGTCGGTCGCCGCGGCAGTCAGCTCCTGGTCGCCCTCGCGGCCCTGCCTCTGCCCGCCACGGTCTCGGCCATGTTCGGCACCACCGGAGGCGTCTGGGCCGCAGCCTTCATCGCCTACCTCGTGGCGGTCGACTTCTCCGAAGGGCTGGTCTCGTGGACCCGCTCCGACAGCATCCGCCGCAGCTTTCCCTTCACCAACACCGCCAGCCGACTGGCCCTTGTCGTCTCGCCGCTCGTGGTGGCGAGCATCTGGCTCCTGCCCGCACTGGCCCTGGCCCGCGTGGAGCCGATCGTGTGGCCGATCCTCGTCGCCGCAGCCGGAGCGGGGATGCTGCGCTCTGCGGAGGCGCGCGACACCGCCTCCGCCGCGGCGGGCATGGTCTCGACGCCGATGGGCGTGATCCCGATGGGGCTGATCCTGTTGGCGCTGCGGGGCTTCGACCTGGTTCTGCTCCCGGCCGTACTTCTCACGCTCGAACTACCAGTGCTGGCGTTCTTTTCCGCCGCGATCCCGCTGGCGCATCTGCTCACCCGACGCCCGCCCCGATGAGCTGACCAGCCCCGGACGAAGCGAGAGAGCGTAATACAGCCGCGCGTCGCTGTTCTGCGACTCTCGCGATGCCGCCCTCGGTGCGGAATTACAGGGTGCCCCGCAGGCCCCCGCCGCGCCGCTTCTAGCCCCTAGGATGGCGCCAACCAACCCCGTGCGCACGGGCTCGCAGGCCCGTGCAGTGCACGATCGAAGGAGTACCAGGCATGAGCAAAGTGGCCCGCCTCGAGCTGGACGGCCAGACTTACGAGCTGCCGATCGTCGTCGGCACCGAGAACGAACACGCCATCGACATCAGCAAGCTGAGGGCCCAGACCGGGTACATCACCCTCGACGACGGGTACGGCAACACGGGCTCGTGCCAGTCCGAGATCACGTACATCGACGGTGAAGAGGGCATCCTGCGTTACCGCGGCATCCCGATCGAGCAGCTCGCCGAGGGCAGCTCGTTCGCCGAGACCGCCTGGCTGGTCATCTTCGGCAAGCTGCCCACCGTCGAGGAGCGCACCCGGTTCAGCGACCTGCTGGCCGAGAACGCGATGATCGACGAGAACATGAAGAAGCACTTCGACGGGTTCCCGCCGAAGGCGCACCCGATGGCCATCCTCTCGGCCATGATCCAGACCCTCTCGGCGCACGAGCCCGAGACCTGGGAGGAGACGCAGGACGACGCCGGCATCGAGCGCGCCGCCGCCCGCCTCATCTCCAAGGTCCGTGCGGTTGCTGCCGCGGCCCACAAGGCCAGCGTCGGCGAGCCCCTCATCTACCCGCGCTACGACCTGAAGTACGTCGAGAACTTCCTGCACATGATGTTCTCGCTGCCGTACAAGCAGTACGAGGCCACCCCGGCAGTCGCCCGCGCGCTCAACCTGTTCCTCGTGCTCCACGCCGACCACGAGCAGAACTGCTCGACCTCTACTGTGCGCATGGTCGCCTCCTCCGAGGCCAACATGTTCGCGAGCTGCGCCGCCGGTGTTTCGGCCCTGTGGGGCCCCCGCCACGGTGGCGCCAACGTGGCCGTGATCGAGATGCTCGAGCAGATCCGCGAGCAGCAGATCCCGGTCTCCGAGTACGTCCGCAAGGTCAAGAACCGCGAAGACGGCATCAAGCTCATGGGCTTCGGGCACCGCGTCTACCGCAACTTCGACCCGCGCTCCAAGATCCTCCGCGCCGCCGCCGACGACCTGTTCAAGGAGCTGAACATCAGCGACCCGCTCCTCGACCTGGCTCAGGAGCTGGCTGAGGCCGCCCTCTCCGACGACTTTTTCATCGAGCGCAAGCTCTACCCGAACGTCGACTTCTACAGCGGCATCATCTTGCGCGCCATCGGTATTCCGCTCGACATGTTCACGGTCATGTTCGCCATCGGCCGCATGCCGGGCTGGATCGCGAACTGGAAGGAGATCCACGACGACCCGAAGGGCCGGATCTACCGTCCGCGCCAGGTGTACGTCGGCAACACGATCACCGACTGGCAGCCGCGCGAGCAGCGCTGACTCACCGGCCGATTCGGCCACGCGAACGGGGGCACCTCACTGCGAGGGGCCCCCGTTCCGTCTGGTTCCATGCCTCACGCGTCGGGGTCTATCCAGATGTCGTACAGGCCAACCTCGCGCAGGCTGCGTAGATAGGCGACCTCGTCAGAGGGGTCGAGCCAGCGCACGTTGCCGCCGATGCGTGGGGTGTCGGAGTGGGGCGCGTAGGCCGTGGCGACCAACACCAGCGGTACGGCTCCGTGCCAGGGCGCCTGCTCGGGTTCCGCTCCGTTGGTGTCGCTGACATGCTCGTCGGTGATGGCCAGCCAGAGCGCCTCCGTCTTGGGGAGGCCGAGGATCGCCAGTACCGCCGCATCGTCGGGATCGGCGGGGTCGATGCGTCCACTGTGACGTGCACGTTCGACCTCCAGCTCCTGCGCCCGTGTCGCATGGGTGAGGGCGTCGGCGGCGCGCAACTCGGCGCGGCGCGACTCGTCGGCCTCGGCGTACCCGGCGATCATCTCTGCGAGCAGCACCCCCGGCGTGAGGCCGTGCATGGTGCTGCCGTCGTGCAGGGTCATCATGAACGGCCACTCCGACCCGTCGGCGCGCGTGGCCACGAATCCGCAACAGCCGGCGTGGAAGTTGCGGAATCCCGTTGCCAGCGCCTCCGGCATCTGCGGCTGCCCGTGTGCGGCTGACGACTCGCCCGTGTGCTCGCTCATATCTGTCAACGTAGCCCCGCCCGTCGCTGTTGTACGTTGGGCAGCGATGAACCACGTCACCTCCGGAGCACCTGACGAGACGTCACGCGCCCGGTTCTCGGTCGGTCCGCCACAGTTTTTGTTACTGCTCGGCGGGGTGGCTGCTGCCTGGATCGTGATCTCCGGGGTGCACGAGCTGAGCGGCATCATCGGCCCGATCTTTCTGACCCTGAACCTGTACATCGTCGTGTACCCGATGCAGCATCTGCTCAACCGGCTCGGACTGCCCCGCATCATCGGCGCGGTGGCGTCCGGCCTGCTGGTCATCGCGATCCTGCTCGCCTTTCTCGGCTACCTCGCCTGGGCGACGGCGATGTTCGTGCAGGAGATTCCGCAGTACCAGGGCTCGTTCATCACCTTGTACGCCCAACTCATCGAGTGGCTCAAACAGCTCGGCGTGAGCGAGACACAACTGCTCGAACAGGCGCAGCGCACGTTCTCGCCCTCCAACATCGTCTCGGTGGTGCAGAGCGCCCTTTCCAGCCTCACGGGCGTGCTGTCGATGCTGCTGGTCACCGTGACTGTCGTGTTCGTGACGATCATCGACTCGATGAGCATCGAGCCCAGAGCGCAGGTGCTGGCGACCTCGAAGCCGACAGTCGCGAACGCGCTGGTCAACTTTGTGCAAGGTGTGCGTCGGTACTGGCTGGTCAGCAGCTTCTTCGGCCTCATCTGCGCTGTCCTCGACGTGGCCGTACTCATGTACCTGGGCGTGCCGCTGCCCCTCGTGTGGGGTCTGCTGTCGTTCATCACCAACTACATCCCCAACATCGGATTCGTCCTCGGCATCGTGCCGCCCGCGATCATGGCGCTCATCGCCAACGACCCGATGACGGCCCTGCTCGTGGTGGTCGCCTACAGCGTCATCAACTTCGTCGTGCAGTCGATCATCCAGCCCAAGTTCGCCGGCGAATCGATCGGTGTCACCGCTGGGGTGTCGCTGCTGTCGCTGCTGTTCTGGTCGTGGGCGCTGGGCCCCCTCGGCGCGATCCTGGGCCTCCCCGCGACGCTGCTGGTCAAGTCACTGCTCATCGATATCGACCCGTCGCTGCGCTGGCTCAACGTGTTCCTCTCCAACGACCCGAAGCAGGGCGAATCACGCGACGAGGTGTTCACCACCTACGGGCACGACGTGACGCCCGTGGTCGGCTCGGGACTGGGCGAACGCACCGCCAAGGCGGCAGGCGAGAGCGCCGACGCGAGCGTCGTCGAGATCCCAGACGAGACACTCGACGAGCCTCCCCCCTCGGAAGCGACCTCGAGCGCGACCGGTGTCACGCGCCGGCGGTCATCGCGAGCCAGCGCATCACGGGCTCCCAATGGCGGCGCGCATACGCCGTGGAGTGTCCGCCGTCGTCGAAAATCGTGACAGCGTCGGGCAGTTCGGCGGCCAGCGCAACACTCGCGGCGTAGAACCTGTCGTCGCGCCCGCAGGCGATGCAGATCGGCACCTGGCGTAGCCGGTCGATGCGGTGGAAGGGGTTGTTCGCGTCGAAGCTGCTGCGGCTGTCGAACGCGAGCGTGTGGTTCTCGTTGTAGGTGCGCCGCACCGCCGGGGCGACCACCCCCACTCCGACCACGCGCTCGGCAGGCAGCACGGTTGCCAAGCGCAGCGCGCCGAAGCCGCCCATCGACACTCCGGTCAGGCCGATCCGTGCAGTGGGCAGTCCCATTGCGGCGAGCATCGGGATGAAGTCGTCGAGCACCATCGCCGCCGTGTCGACACCGTCGGAGTGGGGGTGCCAGTACGCCGTACCACCGTCGATCGCGGCGATGGCCAGGCCGGTGCGACGAGCCACTCCGGAGGCGTCGAGCGTGTCGGAGAAGAGTCGCGCGTTCGAGCCGAGCGAGTGCAGAGCGATGACGAGCGTGCTGTATTCAGGCGGTCGTACGAGCACCCAGCCCGCCTCGCGGCCAGGCCAGTGGCGTGAGGTGAGCGACCCGCGATCGATGGTCACCGCTCCGTCACGCTCGGCGCGACGACCGGCCACCGACGCGACCGCCAACGCAGCGGCGCCCGCGAAGACGCTCCGGCGGTTGATCTCACCGCCGGAGTTCGCCTGGCGCGCATCGACTCCCCGGAGTCGACGGCGCCCGCCGTACTGATGCACCGCGGCACCCTCCTAGGTGTCGCCCCTGTTGTCCCCTGCGCAGAATTCTACGAGCCCGGTATGCCCACCCCGAGAGGCGGCGCCTGGATCTGCGTGGCCCGCCGTGCTGACGGGGCCGACGCTACGGGTGAGGGGGTCGAAGGTCCCGGCACTCGCGCAATGCGCGACTCCTCGGTGGGCGCACTTCAGCGGCCGGGCCTAGCGTGGAAGAGACGTCGCATGACCGGACAGCGCAAAGTCGCGCCGACGAGGAGCTCGTCATCAGCCCGGCCTGTCAGACGACGCACGAGCAGAGCCGGAAAGGAACCTGATGACCTCTGCTACCACCGCCTGGCCCACGCGCGCCGCGGCCGAAGCCCCCGATCTGACCGACGAAACCCTCACCCTCATCGACAAGTGGTGGCGCGCCGCCAACTACCTCTCGGTCGGGCAGATCTACCTGCTCGACAACCCGCTCCTGCGCGAGCCCCTCAACCGTGACCACGTGAAGCGGCGCCTGCTCGGCCACTGGGGCACGACGCCAGGCCTGAACTTCCTCTACGCGCACATGAACCGCGCGATCAAGGAGCGCTCGCTCTCTGCCATGTACGTGACGGGCCCCGGCCACGGCGGCCCGGGCCTCGTCGCCAGCACCTACCTCGAGGGCACGTACACCGAGACGTACCCGAACGTCAGCCAGGACGAAGCCGGCCTGAAGCGCCTCTTCACACAGTTCTCGTTCCCCGGCGGCATCCCCTCGCATGTGGCGCCCGAGACCCCCGGGTCGATCCACGAGGGCGGCGAGCTCGGCTACGCGTTGTCGCACGCCTACGGAGCCGCGTTCGACAACAAGGACTTGCTCGTCTTCACGGTCGTCGGCGACGGCGAGGCCGAGACGGGCCCGCTCGCGACCTCGTGGCACTCGAACAAGTTCGTCAACCCGCAGCAAGACGGCGTCGTGCTGCCCGTGCTGCACCTCAACGGGTACAAGATCGCGAACCCGACTGTGCTGGCGCGCATCCCGGAGGAGGAGCTCGCCGACCTCATGCGGGGCTACGGCCACACGCCGCACTTCTTCACCGGCGGCTTCGACGACGAGCCTGCCGTGTCGGTGCACCGTCGCTTCGCCGAGGTGCTCGACGCCTGCCTCGACGAGATCGCCGAGATCAAGGCCGCTGCGGCGTCGGGGGAGACCGAGCGCCCGCTGTGGCCGATGATCGTCTTCCGCACCCCCAAGGGCTGGACCGGCCCCGACGAGATCGACGGCAAGCGCAGCACCGACTCGTGGCGCGCCCACCAGGTGCCCCTGGCCAGCGCTCGCGACACCGACGAGCACCTCCGCGACCTGGAGGCGTGGCTCAAGTCGTACAAGGCAGAGGAGCTGTTCGACTCCGAGGGCAAGCTCATGCCGGAGATCGCGGCGCTCGCCCCGGAGGGCACGCTGCGGATGTCGGCGAACCCGGTGACCAACGGCGGCATCGTGCTCAAGTCGCTCAAGTTGCCCGATTTCCGCGACTACGCGGTCGAGGTCGAGAGCCCCGGGGCCCCGATCACGGAGGCGACCCGCCGCCTCGGCACGTACTTCCGCGACGTCATCACAGCGAACCCCGATAACTTCCGCATCTTCGGGCCGGATGAGACCGCCTCCAACCGTCTGCAAGACGTGTACGAGGTCACCGACAAGCAGTGGAACGCCGAGTACCTGCCGACCGATGACGACGACCACCTCGCCCGCGCCGGCCGCGTGATGGAGATGCTCTCGGAACACCAGTGCCAGGGCTGGCTCGAGGGCTACCTGCTCACCGGCCGCCACGGCATGATGAGCAGCTACGAGGCGTTCATCCACATCGTCGACTCGATGTTCAACCAGCACGC
>JAUNUP010000043.1:0-18309 GCA_030538115.1 Dermatophilus congolensis
GGTGCCACGGCACGGGGGAGCCGGTCACCAGCTACTCGGGCGGGACTGTCGCCGGGTCACGCCCGCGGTCTGACGGGTCGGGGAGGCCTTCGAGTCTGCACCCCTGTGCCGTGGCACAGCTGCGTACGGCGAGGTGAGCGAGAACATGTGCCACGGCACCTTCGTCGGTGGGGGTGCCGTGGCACATGTTCTCGCGCCCGGCACTTTCCTGCAGAGGTGCCACGGCACGGGGGAGCCGGTCACCAGCTACTCGGGCGGGACTGTCGCCGGTCACACGGGCGGGCCTGTCAGCGGTCGGCACGGGCTGGCCGGTCGCCGGTCACTTGAGCGTCGTGAGAATCGGCTGTCGTCGGTACGGAGTGTCGAAACCTACAGGTCGAGCAGTTCCACCAGGCGGGCTGCGGCCTTTTCGGCCGAGGTGAGGCAGGCGCCGATGCCGATGCCGTCGTAGGAGGCGCCGGCGAGTTCGACTCCGGGCATGCGGGTGGCGAGGTCGGCGCGGGCGGAGGTCATGCGGTCGGGGTGGCCGACGGTGAGTTGGGGTAGGCCGGTGGTCCAGCGCTGCGTGTGCGCCAGGGTGGGCGGGGCGTCGATGCCGGTGAAGGTACGCAGGTCGCGGCGCACGTGGTCGAGCAGGGCCTCGTCGTCGAGGGAGTCGAGCAGCCCGGATCCGGCGCGTCCGGCGGAGGCGCGCACGAGCACGGTGTCGCCCTGGTCGAGGTGCGCCCACTTGGTCGACAGGTGCGTGCCGGCCTTGACGAGGGTGCCGTAGCGCGAGGGGACGAGAAACCCGTTGCCGGCCAGTGCGGGCAGGTGCGACACATCTCCGCGGCGGAATCCGAGAACGATGGTCGCGGTGCTGGCGATGCGGGTCTGGCGCAGAGTGGCTGCAGCGGAGGGGGCCCCGCCGGAGATGAGGTCGGCGGCGACGGCGGCGGGCACCGCGAGCACGACGCCGTCGGCGGTGAGGGCCTCGCCGGTCGCGAGGGCCACCCGGTACCGGGGCGCCCCCTGCCCGGAGGCGGTGTCGGGCGGCAGCGCCGAGAGCCCGACGACGTGCGCGCCGAGGCGCAGGTCGAGGTCGACTCCGTCGATGAGGGCGTCGGTGAGGGTGGAGAGGCCGTCTTTCCAGTTCGCGAACATCACGGGAGGCGGTGTGCCGGGCGCCCGTTTGGGCGCGGCGGGGCGGTTGCGCAGCAGCGAGGTGCCTTTGCTTGCTGCAGGCACGAGCGAGGGCGCGCAGGCGCGCAGGCTGAGTTCGTCGACGTTGCCGGAGTGCAGGGAGCCGAGTAGCGGGTCGACGAACAGCTCGCTGACGGCGCGGCCGAAGCGGCGCGTGACGAAGTCACCGACCGAGATGTCGTGGTCGGGGGAGAGGTCGATCGGGCCCTGCCGTTCGGCGGCCAGGGGCTCGAGACCGGCGCGGACCAGCCCGAACGGGCGCAGCACCCCGGATTTTAGGACGGGCATGATCTGGGTCGGTCCGGCGGGCCCGACTCCGGCGGGGAGAACGCGGCGGCGCCCGGTCCACAACCAGCTCGTGCCGGGCCGCGAGGCCTGCACCGCGTCGGCGAGCCCGAGCTCGGCAACGACGGACTTCATCGAGGGCAGGGCCAGATGTACGGCCTCCGCGCCCACGTCGACGCGCCTGCCGCCCAGCTCGACCGTGCGGATCTGCCCGCCGAGCCGAGGGCCGCGTTCGACGAGAGTCACGCGCGCCCCGGCCCCGGCGAGGCGGCGCGAGGCCAAGAGGCCGGTGACTCCGCCTCCGATGACGACGACGGACGGTTGTGCGCTGGGCGGGAACATGCAGGCGACCTCGATGCGTTGGACGGACGTCCCCAGGCTACCGGCGTGCACAACGCGCTGCCCGCACGCCCCGGGCGCGCTGTATGAGCGCCGACGGCGGGATGCGAGAGAATGGGGGACGGCTCCGGGGCCGGGGGGTGACCGGAGGCGCACAGGGGAGCCGTACCGAATCGTGGCGCTCATGTCCGACTGTGAGGTCGGGCGATGTCGGACGACGTCGGACGACATCGGCGACGCGGTCGGCGGCGGAGACGAGAGACGGGTATGACGGAATCGACCGAACGACCGAGTGAACGCGCGCGCAGGAGCGCCGCACCGGCGCTGCGCTGGGCGTGGGCACTGATCGTCGGAGGCGTGCTCGGGCTGGCCGTGGTGGTGCCGGTGTCGGTGTGGACCCACCTGGGGCAGCGCGCCGACGAGCGGTCGCGCTGGTCGGTGGCATTGCCCGCCGATCTTCGCGAAACGCTCTGGGTGTGGCTGGAGCAGGTCAGCGTGCCGCTGATCGTGCTGGTCACAGTGAGTGCGGCCGTTGTAGCGCTGGTGCGCCGGCGGCCCGAGCAGGCGCTTGCCGCGGCGCTACTCGTCGGGGCCGCCAACGTGACCACGCAGCTCGCCAAGAGCCTGCTGCCGCGCGCCTATTACGGCATCGGCGCCGAGAACACGCTGCCCAGCGGACACATGACGGTGGTGGTGTCGCTGCTGGCGGCGGTGGTTCTCGTGCTGCCGCGGCCGCTGCGGCTGCCCATGGTGGGCATTGCCTCGTTCGTGAGCACGCTGGCCGGAGCCACGATCGTCATCCTGCGCTGGCACCGGCCGAGCGACGTGGTCGCCGCGGTCGGCGTGTGCGCGTTCTGGTACGGGGTCGCGGTGCTGGTCGCGCACCCGTGGGCGCAGCGGAGGCGGTGGCGTGAGGCGGAGGCGGGGCCGCCGGCCCACGAGGTCCGCGCGCCGGGCGCCCACCGCGAGGGACATGAATGGGACGACGCCGCCCGCGCCGTCGAGGCCGCCCGCCCCTGGCGCGACCGCATCGTGCCGTACGCGGTGCTCGCCCTCGCTTCGGGGGCGTTGTCGGGCGTCGTGCTGATTCTCGGCGGGCTCGCTGCTCACGAGAAGCCCAGCAACGCCGCCGTCGGAGCCATCGCTCTGTCGGCAGCGGGCCTCGCGGTGGCGGGCCTCATGTCGATGGGTGCCTCGGCGGCCGACGGGCTCGACGCCCCGGCGCGCCCCCACGCGCCGGGCCACGAGCCCGCGCAGGAGCCGAGCGTCTAGGCTGAACCCCGTGTTACGGACCACCGCCGCCGTCATAGCCGGCAAGGCCACGCGAGTGGCGTCTCGACTGCGCGGAGGCGGGTCGGCGCTGCCGGGCCTCGTCGCCGAACGCATGGATCCCGCGTTTCTGCGCCACGCTCTCGCCGACGTACATGGCGGGATCGTCGTGGTCAGCGGCACCAACGGCAAGACCACGACCACGAAGATGCTGGTCGCGATCATGCGCGCGCACGGACACACGGTCTTCTCGAACCCGACCGGCAGCAATTTCACCCGCGGGGTGATCTCGGCGATGCTCGAGGCGCTGCCCCTGACCGGCCGCCTCGACGCCGACTACGCGATTCTCGAACTCGACGAGGCCCACTCCTTGCGCTTCGCCGACGCCGTGCGTCCGACGCATGCGCTGCTGCTCAACGTGGCCCGCGACCAGCTGGACCGGTTCGCCGAAATCGACTACACGGCAAAACTGCTCGGTCAGCTCGCGAGCCGTACGACCTCCGGGGTGGTGCTCAACCGCGACGACTCGTACATCGCCCGCATCGCCGCCGAGCAGGGGGTGCCGGAGGCGACCTGGTTCGGGCTCGACGCCTCCGTCGCCGACCGGCTCACCGAGTTGCAAGAGGCCGACCTGCGTGACGACGTGGACGCGGTCGAGGTGCCGGAGCCGGGGGAGCGCGACGCGCTACTCCGCCCCGTTGACGACCGCCGGTTCGCGATCGACTTCACCGGTGCGAACACGGTGGGACCGCTCGAACTGCGGCAGCGCGGCCTGGCCGCGATGATCAACGCCACCGCGGCCACCGCGATGGCCCGGCGCCTGCTCGGCAACACCTTCGACGAAGGGACCACCGCGGCGGCGCTGGCGCAGGTGGCGCCACCGTTCGGGCGCGGCGAGGTGATCGACGCAGGTGGTGCGCCGCTCGAACTCGTGCTGGTGAAGAACCCGGCCGGGTTCACGGTCGCCCTGTCGACGTACGGGGCGACGCCGGTGCCGACGATGATCGCGATCAACGACAACACCGCCGACGGCCGCGACGTGAGCTGGTTGTACGACGTGTCGTTCGAATCGCTGCGCGAGCGTGGCGTCTACGTGACGAGCGGGCTGCGCGCCTACGACATGGCGCTGCGGTTGCGGTACGACGACGTCGATGTCGAGAACGTGGAGCCCGACCTCGAGGAGGCCCTCGAAGCGTTTCTCGCGGCTCACCCGGGGCAGCCCTTGCGGCTGTTCTGCACGTACACGGCCATGATGCAGCTGCGTAAACGCCTCGCCGCGAAGTACGGCCTGGCGGACTTCGGGGAGGACGAAGCATGAGCGGCGAGGAAGCAGCACTACGGCCGGTTCCTGAACGCGGCGTGGTGAGGCTGTGCTGCGACGAGCGCGAGGAGTGGGCATGAGCGGGATCGCGGCTTACGACGGTCCGAGCAAGGGCCGGCTGACGCTGGTTCACCTCTATCCGCGTGAGATGAGCATCTACGGCGATTTCGGCAACGTTCGTGCGCTGACGATCAGGTTCGCCCGGCACGGTTACGAGGTCGATGTGGTGGCGCACGAGCCGGGGTCGGAGTTTCCGGCGAATGCCGACCTGGTCGTGGGCGGCGGGGGGCAGGACTCGGGGCAGGCGCGTGTGCAGGACGATCTCGCGGCCATCGGTCCGCGGCTGGTCGAGTTGGCGGCCGACGGCGTGCCGATGCTTGTCGTGTGTGGCATGTACCAACTCTTCGGCCGTGACTTCACCACGGTGGCGGGCCGCACCCTGCCGGGCCTCGGCATCCTCGACGTGACGACGAGGGGCGGCGCCGAGCGCATGATCGGCCCGGTGGTCGTGTCGACGCGGTTCGGCGACATCGTCGGCTACGAGAACCACTCCGGTCGCACGGTGCGCGGCGAGGGCCAGGAGGAGCTCGGCAGCGTGCTGTTCGGCAAGGGCAACGACGGTGTCGACGGCACGGAGGGGGCGGTGCGCGAGAACGTGTACGGCACCTACCTGCACGGGCCGGTGCTGCCGGCGAATCCGGCGTTCAGTGACGAGCTGATCCGGGCCGCCGTCGAGCGGAGCCTCGGGCGGTCGTTCGAGCCCGAATTGCTCGACGACAGCCTCGCCGACGAAGCGCGCACGCGACAGATCGAGCGGCTGCTCAGCAGTGCCGACGCGGGGTCGCGGTCGCGGCTTTCCAGTGCGGCCGCGATCGGCTCCCGAGCGGTCGGTCAGGTGCTGCGGGTCAGCCGGTCGGTGCGGCAGAAGGCACTCACCCGCTGACCACTCACCGGATAGACGTGGCTATTCGCCGCCCGAGGAGGGGCGCGTCGCGATCCACAGACCGGCGGCGACCGCTCCGGCGGGGATCTCGAGCAGGTGGCTGTACAGCGCGAACAGCGTGACCGCCGCTCCGGTGGGCGCGGGCGCGGCCCCCATGGCGACGAGCACGGCTGCCGAACCCGCCTCCGCGACGCCGAGTCCGCCAGGAGTGAGTGGAACAGCGGTGAGTAGGCGGCCGACTGCGAAAGCGGCGAACATCATGCGCCACGACACGTCCACTCCGGCGACGTGCAGGCAGGCGGCGAAGAGCAAGAAGTACACGCCGAAGAAGCCGGCGAGCCCGAAGGTGAGGTGGCCCCAGCGCGCGCTGACGATGTCGATCATCTGGGCGCGCAGCCGGAGCGCGGCCTTCTCGGCGTCGATCGAGGTGCTGGGCCGCAGCTTCGTCAGGATGCGGTTGCCGAGGGCTCCGATGCGTGCGGCCGAGGTCTTGGAGGTGAGGATCGCGCCGAGCGAGCCGACGGCGACCACGCCTGCCAGTCCGCCCGCGATGGCGCCGGTCCACATGGCGCCGGGCAGCTTCTCCGGAAACGGCAGCAGGATGAGCGCGGCCAGTACCGGCAGCAGCGCCCTGGCCAGCACGTTCCACACCGTCGTGACGATCACCGACGACGTGATCTGCGTGTGCGTGAACCCCCACGAGCGCCACATGGCGTAGTTGAGGGCGGTGCCGAACGCGCCGCCGGCGGGCAGCGTGTTGCTGATACCCGATCCCGCGAGGTTGCTCATGAGCGCGCGCGCGTGTGTCAGTCCGGGTAGTGAGCCCATGAGGGTGAAGGTGTAGCAGTACAGGCCGGTGAACATGAGCGCCAGCAGGCCGAAGAAGGTCGGCCAGCCGATGCCGGTGACCGTGCCCCAGATCTCGCCCCACGTCGTGTGCGTGATCTTGGGCAGAAACCACCCCAGTAACCCGGCCGCGAGGCCCAGACTGAGCAAGCCTTGTAGCACCCGCCACGCGATCTCTTTCGCGTCGGAGGGCAGTTCGACGTCGAGCGGGTTCTTCGACGAACGACGTTCGGTCACGTCAGCGCACCGCCCAGATGTCGGTGGCCCGCAGGCCGGGGCGTGCCGGGTCGACGAACCACTCCCGGCCGAAGACCAGGTCGTACAGCGGCCGGGGGATGCGGCAGAACAGTGCGAGGGTGCGGTCGCCTCCGCCCGAGGCTGTGGCCTGCGAGACGTGGGCCCGCATCGAGGCCTTCTTCGCCCGGATCTGCCGCCGCACCGAAATGCGGTGGGTGATCTCGGAGGCGGAGCTGTAGGCACGGTCGAACGCGCCCCGGTCGAACTCGGGCGGAAAGCGGTACACGCGTGCCGCCAGGTCGATGGCCTTGCACAGCAGGTCGCGGGGGACGGTGGCCTCGAGCAGCCGCGTGCCGGTCTCGGCGGCGGCGGCTCGCGTGATCTCGTGCACCCGCACGTGGTCGCGATGGCCGTAACCTCCGTTGGCGTCGTAGCCGATGACGAGGTCGGCGTTCTCCTCCCGCAGCAACGCGGACACACGCGCGGTGGCCTCGACGGGGTCGGCGCGCAGAAACCGGGTGGCCCCGGGCGGGTCGGGGTACAACTCGCCCTCCATGCCGGAGTCGGCGTACCCGAGGTGTACGACGCGGGCCGCACCGATCGCGTCGGCGCTGGCCTGCAGTTCGGCGAGCCGCCGTTCGCCCAGCCTGCCGTCGGAGGTGTGCGCCGCGTCGGCCTCACCGAGCGCCCCGTCGGTGGCCACGGCCAGCACCACTCGGTCTCCGGCGGCGGCGGCAGCGGCGAGCGTGCCGGACATGAGCAGCGCTTCGTCATCCGGGTGCGCGTTGACTGCGACGATGGTGCGACTCACTCGAACAGTGTTCCATCCGAGGCTGAGCGCTGACCGAAGGGCGCTTCCGGGCGTTTCGCGCGCCACGCGTGTGCCTGCCCACATCGTGCGTGTAAGGAGGGTTTCACGCCGCCGGTCGGCGCCGGTCGTGTGCCAGGCTATGCCTCCGTGAGAATCGCGATCGTGTCGGACTGCTACCTGCCGCGGCTGGGCGGTATCGAGGTACAGACGAGCGAGCTTGCCCGCCGCTTGGCGCTGGCCGGCAACCACGTCGAATTCTTCACACTCACGCCGGGGCGCGACGACCCGTCGACCCCGTATGCGGTGCACCGTTTTCCGCCGTACCTGCCGCTGCCGGGCAACATGCTGATCAACCCGCTCGCGGGGCGCACGCTGCGCGATCGGCTGGAGACAGGCGCATTCGACGTGGTGCATTCGCAGTTCGGCATCCTGTCTCCGTTCTCGTGGGAGAGCGTGCGCCTGGCTCTCTCCTTGCGGGTACCGGTTGCGATGACGTGGCATTCGCTGGTCGGGCACGTGTCGACTCCGCTCAAGGCGCTTGGCTGGGTCGATGCGTGGGGAGGTCGCGGGGCGGCCCTGTCGGCCGTGTCACGCGTCGCGGCCGAGGGGATCCGTCGCGGATCGCGGCACGGTGTGCAGGTCGCGGTGCTGCCCAACGGCATCGACCTCGCCGAATGGTGGGCGGGTTCTGACCCGGCGCAGGCGCAGGCGACCATGCGCGCAGGCGAAGCTCGCGCGGCCACCGGCACCGTGCGTGTCGTCTCGGCGATGCGGCTGGCCCCCCGCAAGCGCCCGATGGCGCTGCTCGACATCATGCGCCAGGCCCGCAGGCTCGCACCGGGCGTCGACATTCGGCTCGACCTCATCGGCGACGGCCAGTTGCGGCATCGCATAGCCCGGTCGGTGGCCGACCACGGAGACGAGGGCTGGGTCGCCCTGCCCGGCCGCCTCCCGCGTGAAGAACTGCGCCGACGCTACGCCGAGGCCGACCTGTACGTCTCGCCGGTGAAGCTGGAGGCGTTCGGTATCGCAGCCCTGGAGGCGCGCTGCTGCGGTCTGCCGATCGTGGGCCAGGCCGGCAGCGGCATCTCGGAGTTCGTCGACGACGGCGAGGGCGGGGTGCTGGCACCCGGCGACACCGGGCTGGCGGCCGAGGTCGCGCGTCTCGCCTCCGACCCGGGTGCGCGGGAGGCGATGCGTCGCCACAACCTCACGGTCGCGCCGGAGCACCTCGACTGGTCACAGGTGCTCGAGACGACACTCGCGGAGTATGCCCGTGCCGGAGCCGAGTGAAGAGTGCCCCAGCCGTGAACGTGCGGGAACGCGCGTGAACGTGACTGACGTGACAACCGCTTCGCTCGGCTCACACCCGCAGAGGGGATGCCGATGGGGTGTCGAAGGGCGCATGCGTTGCGCCGCGGGCACATCGGACACGCGCGAGGAGTGGTATGTCGCAGGTCATCACACCGATCGACAAGGAATCGACGTTCGGTGCTGAGCAGATCATCGTCTCCAAGACCGACCTCAAGGGCGTGATCACCTACGCGAACAAGGTCTTCTCGGAGGTCTGCGGGTACCAGCCGAGCGAGCTGATCGGTAAGCCGCACAACATCATCCGGCACCCCGACTTTCCGGGAGGCGTGTTCAAGCTGCTCTGGGACACGATCGCGGCCGACAAAGAGATCTTCGCGTACGTGAAGAACATGGGTAAAGACGGCTCGTACTACTGGGTGCTCGCCCACGTGAGCCCTGTACACGATTTCGAGGGCCGCATCGTCGGCTACCACTCGAGCCGCCGCTGCCCGAGCCGCGCCGCCATCGCCGAGATCGAGCCGCTCTACGCGCAGATGCGGGCCGAGGAACGCAAGCACTCGCGGGCCATCGACGCCGCAGCGGCGTCGGCAGCGCTGGTCGGCGGCATCCTCGCCGACGCGGGCATCACGTACGACCAGTTCGTGTGGGACCTCATCGACCGCACCTCGCCGAACGGACGGGAGGTCGGCCGTGCCCGCGTGGCTTGACCGGATCCGCGGGCGCCGACCCGAGCAGCTTGCTGACGACACCGGCGCCACGCGAGACGCGGCCGGAGCGCCGCCCGCCGCCCGCCGCGAAGGTGGCGTGCCGATCGTTCTCAGCCCCAAACAGGCCGCTCGCGAGCGCGACGTGTGGCTGACCATGGAGGAGACGATGGCGCTGATGACCGACGTCATGCGCGCCAACGCCGCCGGTGACCTCTCGGCCCGCCTCTACGTCGGCCACCCCGCGCCCGAACTCGTCGAATGGCTCGACCTCTACAACGAGACCCTCGACCACTTCGAGGCCTTCGTCAACGAGGCCCGCCTGTGCATGCAGGCCGCCTCCGAGGGGCGCTACTACCGCTACTTCATGCCCACAGGAATGCCCGGCCAGTTCAGGCTCGGCGCCCGAGACATCAACGCGGCACTGCTCGACATGGAGGGGCAGTCGGAGGCGGCCGCCGCGCGCGTCGACCGGGCGCAGGGGCACGGCGCGGCGATGAACGAGATGTCCGACACGCTCGGAGGCGTGGCCGAAGAACTCGGAACCTCGACCCAGGCGCTCGCGAACCGGGCGAGTTCTGCTGTCGCGCAGACGACCTCCGCTATGGGGACGGTAGACGAACTCAACGCGGCGAGCCGGCAGATCGACGAGGCGGTGCGGCTCATCGGCGCGGTCGCCGGGCAGACGCGGTTGCTCGCCCTCAACGCCACGATCGAGGCGGCCCGGGCCGGCGAGCTGGGCAAGGGGTTCGCGGTGGTCGCGGCCGAGGTGAAGTCGCTGGCCGATCAGACCGCGGAGTCCACTGACACGATCACGGCGCTGGTCACCGAAACCCAGCGAGCGGCCACCGCCGCGGCAGAGGCGTTGGGCGGCATCTCGGAGGCGATGTCGGGCATCGACGGCATGGTCGCCCAGATCGAGAGTGTCGTCAGTGGCGACTCCGGGCTCGCGCCGCTGGCGCATCGGCTCAGCGACCAGGCCGAGGCCCTCGTCGCCGACGAGTGAATCGCACGGCTTCGGCCGTGCGAGATTGAGGTCACGGCCTGGCGGGGGAGCGAGAGGCCCTTTGGCCCCCCGCCGGAGGGGCAGGTCGGGGCAGACTGGTTGGTGAGCCCGTCGGCTCCGCCGCTCCCGCACGCCTCCTGTTCAGTACGGACGTCGTGGAGCGGCCGCGCCCGCCGACGGGGTGCAGCGCACGAGTCGCACGACGACGTGAAGGAGAAACGCGATGGCCGAGTTCGCCTACGAGGACGTACTGCCGATCGGTGAAGACAACACCCCCTACCGCAAGCTCACCAGCGAAGGGGTGCGCGTGGTCGAAGGGCCGGGCGGCCGCTCGTTCCTGGAGGTCGACCCCGAGGCGATGACGCTGCTCGCCGAGACCGCGATGCACGACATCGCCCACTACCTGCGCCCCGCACACCTCGCGCAGCTGAAGAAGATCCTCGACGACCCCGAGGCCAGCAACAACGACAAGTTCGTTGCCCTCGACCTGCTGAAGAACGCGGGCATCTCCGCGGGCGGCATCCTGCCGATGTGTCAGGACACGGGCACCGCGATCATCATGGGCAAGCGCGGCCAGCAGGTGCTGACGCAGGGTGTCGACGAGGAGCCGCTGTCGCTCGGCGTCTACAACGCCTACACCAAGCTCAACCTGCGCTACAGCCAGAACGCGCCGGTCACGTTCTTCGAAGAGAAGAACACCGGCAACAACCTGCCTGCGCAGATCGAGCTCTACGCCGACACGATCAAGGGCCACGAGAACTCGTACAAGTTCTTGTTCATGGCAAAGGGCGGCGGCTCGGCGAACAAGAGCTACCTGTACCAGGAGACGAAGGCGATCCTGTCTCCCGACAGGATCATGAGCTTCCTCGAAGAGAAGATCCGCTCACTCGGTACGGCCGCCTGCCCGCCGTACCACCTGGCGATCGTCGTCGGCGGCACCTCGGCCGAGTTCGCGCTGAAGACGGCCAAGTACGCCTCCGCGAAGTACCTCGACACGCTCCCCAACGAGGGCAACGCCGCCACCGGCCGTGGCTTCCGTGACGTGGAGATGGAGCAGAAGGTTCTCGAGCTGACCCAGCAGATGGGTATCGGCGCGCAGTTCGGCGGCAAGTACTTCTGCCACGACGTGCGGGTCATCCGTCTGCCGCGCCACGGCGCCTCGTTGCCGGTCGCGATCGCGGTGTCCTGCTCCGCCGACCGCCAGTGCCTCGGCAAGATCACCCCCGAGGGCGTGTTCATCGAGCAGCTCGAGTTCGAGCCCGCGCAGTACCTGCCCGATGTGACCGACGAGCACCTCGACGAGAGTGGCGATGTCGTTGAGATCGACCTGACGAAGCCGATGAGCGAGGTTCTCGCCGAGCTGACGAAGTACCCGGTCAAGACGCGGCTCTCGCTCACCGGCACCCTGGTGGTGGCCCGCGACATCGCGCACGCGAAGATCCGCGAGCGCCTGGAGGCGGGCGAAGAGATGCCGCAGTACCTCAAGGACCACCCGGTCTACTACGCAGGCCCGGCGAAGACTCCGGAGGGCATGGCATCCGGTTCGTTCGGCCCGACCACGGCCGGCCGTATGGACAGCTACGTCGACCAGTTCCAGGCCGCGGGCGGCTCGATGGTCATGTTGGCCAAGGGCAACCGCAGCCAGGCCGTGACGGATGCCTGCAACACCCACGGCGGCTTCTACCTCGGCTCCATCGGTGGCCCGGCCGCGCGCCTGGCGCAGGACTGCATCAAGAAGGTCGAAGTCCTGGAATACCCCGAGCTCGGCATGGAGGCGGTCTGGAAGATCGAGGTCGAAGACTTCCCGGCCTTCATCGTCGTAGACGACAAGGGCAACGACTTCTTCGCCAGTGTCAGCAAGCCGGTGGCGATGACGATCGAAAAGCGCCCAGGCCTGAACGACGCAGGCAAGAACGCAGACGTAGACAGCGACGAGTGACGCACTGAAAAGGCGGCCCCGGGGACACCCTCGGGGCCGCCTTCGTCATGCTGCGGTGGCAAGAACTCACCCGATCGGGGGATAGGTGCCGCGAGCCCGGGCCTCCCGTGCCGTGGCACAGTCGCTGGAAGGCGAGATGCACGAGGACATGTGCCACGGCACGGGAGCGGGCCGGTCACCGGCCACCCCGATGCCCGGCGGCCGCCAGCCTTCCCCGTCTCTCGCCCAAGCCCCCGTGCCGTGGCACAGCCGCTGGGAGGCGAGATGCACGAGTACATGTGCCACGGCACCCCCGCGGATGGTGGTGCCGTGGCACATGTCCCAGCACACGGCACCACCGAGCGCAAGTGCCACGGCACGGGAGCGGGCCGGTCACCGACCACCCTCGATGCCCGATAGCCGCTACGCGGGAGCCACAACGCCCACCTCGGAAACGTGCTCGTCCGTGACGTCGCCGGTCGCGAGAACTCCCGGACTCAGTGAGTCAGCCCTGCTACGGCTCGCGCTTCGTCGATGCTGACGAACAGATGGGCGTCGATGCCGATACTGCGCGCAGCATCGGCATTGGCGAGGCGGTCATCGAGAAAGACCACCTGGCCGGCGGCGCAGCCGACGTGATCGAGCAGGTATGTGTAAGCCCGCATGTCCGGCTTACGCACACCGATGTCGGCGCTGACGATCCGCTCTGCGATCACCGCGTCGAGTCGGAAACGCGCCCGCAGCACTCTCGACCACGCCGAGACATCGTTGGTCAGCGCGACCACCCGTAGCCCCTTGGCACTTGCGTCGCGGATCAGATCACTGATCCCCGGAGTCAGTTGATGCCGCTGGCAGTATTCGAGGTCCAGTCCCGGCTGCAGGCCACAAGCCACCCACAGCTCGTCCGACGTCATGAGGCCGAGGCTGGCCGGAGAATGTCGCGGAAGCCTCCTGGCGCTGAAGTCTAGGGCCTCCAGGATGGTCGCATGCGTATCAGATCAGATACGCTTTACGTATGGTCCATTCGGCGCGTCTGACCGAGGTCTTGGAATCCGCTGCTCGTTTGCAGCAGATCGTCCCGGATGCGGTTCTCGTGGGTGGTACGGCGGCAGCCTGGTATGCGCAGCACCGTGAGTCGTTCGATCACGACCACGTGCTGACCGACCTGGTCGAGCGGTACGCCGACGTCGTCGAGGCCGTCGAGGCGTCGGATGGCTGGGTCACCAGCGTCCGGGCCAGTGCGCCCCCGTTGACGCTCCTCGGGTCTCTCGACGGTGTCGAGGCGGGGCTGCGGCAATTGCGTCGCACGCGTCCGCTGGAGGTCGAGCAGGTGACGCTCCCGTCGGGGCAGGAGCTGCGAGTGCCGACCCTGCCGGAGTGCCTGCGAGTCAAGGCCTACCTGGTTGTGCAGCGGAATCAAGTGCGCGACTACCTGGACAGCGTGGCGTTGGCCGACCGCATGGGTGCCCAATCGGCGGTGGCGACACTCGTCGATATCGACGAGTATTACGCCGATCGCTCGGGCGAGCGGGATTCCGTGCTGACGACGTTGGTGCAACGACTTTCCCAGCCGGCGCCTCGCGACTCGCGTGTGACCGGCCAACTCCGCGCGTACAAGGGGTTGGTGGCGCGTTGGCAGGACTGGAGTGAGGTCGTAAAGGCGTGTCGCGAGCTGGCCGATGCGCTGCTCGAGGAGGTCGAGGAGCGATGAGCGTCGCTTTCCGCAACGTCGAGGTGCACGGCCCGGTGCAGGAGTGGCCGTACGAGGCGATCGTGACGGTCATCGAGCGGGGCACGATCGGTGACTGGGCGATGCTGAGCCGCGCGATTCGCGACGATCCGTGGGGACCGGTGTCGCGCCAGGTCGAGGAGTACCTCTCGTACGAAGCGCCCTACGGGGTGGCGCCGCTGCTCACCCGCGCGATCGCCTCCGCGCGAAAGCGACGAGAGGCCGAGGAGAAGAGCGAGGTCGCCCGCCAAGTGCGTGACTGCATCGACCGCTCGGGCATGACGATCACCGAGTTTGCGGAGCGAGTGGGGACCTCGCGAAGCCGCCTGTCCACCTACGCCTCGGGACAGGTCACGCCGTCGGCGGCGATGCTCCTACGCCTCGAGCGCGCGTCGCGTCTGGTGAGGTGAACTCGCTCCACGGCACCTCCACGGATGGGTGTGCCGTGGCACATGTCCCAGCACACGGCACCACCCAGCGGAAGTGCCACGGCACGGGGGCGGGTCGGCCCCGACCACTCCTGATGCCCGGTGGCCGCCAGCCTTCCCCGTCTCTTGCCCGAGCCCCACGGGGGCGGGCCGGTCACCGACCACCCTTGATGCCCGGTGGCCGCCAGCATTCCCGGTGTCCCGCCCACGCCCTCGTGCCGTGGCACAGCCGCTGGGAGGCGAGATGCACGAGTACATGTGCCACGGCACCCCGCGGCACACCGCCGGGGCGCCGGCTCCGAGACGGGTTCCAAGAGGTCGGCTTGCGTGCAGTAACGTCGGGGTGGTCACGTGTGGCGGATCGCGCGCGAGTGCCGTGACGGTGCACGTTGCCTTGTGCCCTTCCGCCGACCCCAGGAGTTTGAATGCCCGCCCGTGACGACGTCTCGAAGGTCCTCATCATCGGATCGGGGCCGATCATCATCGGCCAGGCGTGCGAATTCGACTACTCGGGCACCCAGGCCTGCAAGGCGCTGCGCGGGCTCGGGTACGAGACGGTGCTGGTCAACAGCAACCCGGCGACGATCATGACCGATCCGGTGATGGCCGACGAGACGTACATCGAGCCCCTCGATGTCGAGACGCTCACCCGCATCATCGAAAAGTCGAAGCCCGACGCGCTGCTGCCGAACCTCGGCGGTCAGACGGGTCTCAACCTCTCCTCGCAGCTGCAGGACGAGGGCGTGCTCGAGAAGTACGACGTCGAGATGATCGGCATCAGTCGCGACGTCATCGAGCGCGGCGAAGACCGCGAGACGTTCAAGCGCACGATGGCCGAGATCGGCGTCGACATGCCCCGCTCCACCACGGTCACCACGATGGAGGAGATGGAGGCCGCGGCGGCCGACATCGGCTTCCCGCTCGTGCTCCGCCCGGCCTACACGATGGGCGGCACCGGAGGCGGATTCGTCGACGACCTCGACGAGCTGCGCGCGGTCGGCGCGCGCGGTCTCGACGCGAGCCCCATCCACCAGGTGCTCGTCGAGGAGTCGATCCTCGGCTGGGAGGAGCTGGAGGTCGAGGTCATCCGAGACGAGAAGAACCAGCTCATCTCGGTCTGCTTCATCGAGAACGTCGACGCCGTCGGCGTACACACCGGCGACTCGTACTGCACCGCCCCGATGCTCACGATCGCGCAGGAACTGCAAGACGAACTCCAGCGCATCGCCCACAAAATCGTCAGCGAGATCGGTGTCGTCGGCGGCACCAACGTGCAGTTCGCGCACAACCCGGCCAACGGCCGCATCGTCGTCATCGAGATCAACCCGCGCACGTCGCGTTCGTCGGCGCTCGCCTCCAAGGCGACGGGCCTGCCGATCGCGATGGTCTCGACCCTGCTCGCCACCGGCATGACGATGGACGAGCTGCCCTACTGGCGCGACGGCAGCCTCGAAAAGTACACGCCGAGCGGCGACTACGTAGTCGTGAAGTTCGCGCGGTGGGCGTTCGAGAAGTTCCCCGGTGCGCAGGACAAGCTGGGCACCCAGATGCGCGCGGTCGGCGAGGTGATGAGCCTGGGCCGCACGTACAAAGAGGCGTTCGGCAAGGCGATCCGCTCGCTCGAGAACAGCCGCCCCGGCCTCGGCAACGTCAAGGACTTCCGCGACCTCGGCCTCGATGAGCTGATGCGCCGCCTGGAGTGGCCGAGCAGCGACCGCCAGTACCTCATGTACGAGGCCCTGCGCGCGGGTGCCACAGTCGAGCAGCTCGTCGAGCTCACGCACATCAAGGCCTGGTTCGTCGAGCAGATGGCCGAGCTGGTCGCCCTCGAAACCGAGTTGGAGGGGTACAAGGGCCGCCTGAACGAGCTGCCCACCGACCTCCTGCGCCAGGCCAAGCGGGACGGCTTCGGCGACACCTACCTCTCCCGCACCCTCGGAGTCGAGCGTGAGGAGTTGCGTCAGCACCGCCTCGCCGCGGGCATCACTGCAAGGTTCGAGCCGGTGCCGGTCAGCGGTGTGGAAGACGCGTACTACTACTACTCGACCTACCACCCGGCAGTGGAGCACGGCCCCGACGACAAGGTGCCGCCGGCGCCGAAGCCCGTCGAGGGCCGCAAGGTCATGGTTCTCGGAGGCGGCCCCAACCGCATCGGCCAGGGCATCGAGTTCGACTACTGCTGCGTGCACGCCGCCTACACCCTGCGTGAGCAGGGCTATTCGACGATCATGGTCAACTGCAACCCCGAGACCGTCTCCACCGACTACGACACCTCCGACGCGCTCTACTTCGAGCCGCTCACCGTCGAAGACGTGCTGGCGATCTACGAGGCCGAGAAGCCCGACGGTGTCATCTGCCAGTTCGGCGGGCAGACCCCGCTGAGCATCGCGCAGGCCCTCGAAGACGCGGGCGTGCCGATCATCGGCACCTCACCCGAGACCATCGACCTCGCCGAAGACCGCGACCGGTTCCGCGAGATGATGGAGCGCCTCGATATCCCGATGCCGCAGGCCGGGTTCGCCACCGACATCCCGGGTGCGCTCGAGGTGGCCGAAGGCATCGGCTACCCCGTCATGGTGCGCCCGTCGTACGTGCTCGGCGGCCGCGGCATGGAGATCGTGCACGAGCCGGAGGCGCTCAAGCGCTACATGGCCGCTGCCGTCGGTGTCACCCCCGACCGCCCGATCCTCATCGACCGGTTCTTGGAGAACGCCCTCGAATGCGAGGCCGACGCGCTCACCGACGGCGTCGACGCGTTCGTGCCCACCGTGATGGAGCACGTCGAATACGCGGGTATCCACTCCGGAGACTCGGCCGCGATGCTGCCGCCGGTCACGATCCCCGAGAAGCACATCGCCACGATCGAGGAGTACACGCGGCGCATCGCCGTCGAACTCGGCGCGGTCGGGTTGATGAACGTGCAGTACGCGATCTCCGACGGGGTCGTCTACGTCATCGAGGCCAACCCGCGCGCCTCCCGCACCGTGCCGCTCGTCTCCAAGGTGTGCGACGTCAACATGGCGGCCCTCGCGACCCGGCTCATGCTGGGCGAGAAGCTCGCCGACCTGGGTCTGACCCGCCGCGAGGTGCCGTTCTTCGGCGCCAAGGAGGCCGTCTTCCCGTTCAACATGTTCCCGGAGGTCGACCCGCTGCTCGGCCCCGAGATGCGTTCGACCGGTGAGGTTCTCGGCATGGGCGCGACCCCTGGCCTGGCGTTCTTCAAGTCCCAGCAGGCGACGAAGACCCCGCTGCCGACGAAGGGCCGCGCGATGATCACGGTCGCCAAGCGTGACCGCGACGTGTCGAGCCCTCACTCTCCCGGTACGAAGTTCGTGCAGGCCGCGAAACTGCTGTCGGAGGCGGGTTTCGACCTCATCTCGACCGGCGGCACCGCGGCCTGGCTCGCCTCGCACGGCCTCATGGCGATGGCCGTGCCGAAGCGCCACGAGGGCACGCCCAACATCGAGACGATGGTCCGCGACGGCGAGGTGCAACTGATCATCAACACGCCCGCGGGCAAGGAGTCGGAGTACGACGACTCCTACATCCGCAAGGCCGCGATCAAGGCGAAGGCTCCGTACATCACGACCTCCTCGGGAGCCTTGGCCGCAGCGGAAGGCATCACGGCCTACCTCTCGGGAGGCGACGAGGTCCGCTCCCTGCAGAGCTACCACGCAGACATCCGCTGAGGTAACCACGCCCGCGGCGATACCCCGGTGTCCCGAGCCTCCCGTGCCCCTGAGCCCCCTCTGCCCCTGTGCCGTGGCACTTCTGCACGGAGGTGACGTGACGGGAGACATGTGCCACGGCACCTGCCCGGGTGGGGTGCCGTGGCACATGTTCCACCGCGCGGAACCTTCCAGCATCCGTGCCACGGCACGGGGAGTGCGTCCGTTCGCCGCGGTCGTAGTGGTGCCGCCCTGTGCCCCTGAGCCCCCTCTGCCCCTGTGCCGTGGCACTTCTGCACGGAGGTGACG
>JAUNUP010000043.1:18409-21900 GCA_030538115.1 Dermatophilus congolensis
GGAGACATGTGCCACGGCACCTGCCCGGGTGGGGTGCCGTGGCACATGTTCCACCTCGCGGCACCTTCCAGCAGCCGTGCCACGGCACGGGGTGTGTGCGTTGGCTCCACCGGTACGGGTGGGCGTGCCGGTGGCGTGAGTGCTCCATCGACGCGCGAACACGCACAAGGCGGCCCCGGCTTTGTGCCGGGGCCGCCTTGGCCGTTCGCGCCTGCCCCCTGTCGCGGGCGCGAACGGTAGATCACCTTTCCGAGATCGCGGGCCCTGAACTCCGCTACCTCCGGGGTCAGGAGCGTCGTGCCGCGCGGCGAGCGCGACGCTGCTCCTGCTTGGTGATCCGGGTGAGCGCCTGCCGTTCGCGGCGCTCTTCCTCCCCCGGGCTGAGGGGCCGGCCTGCGCGCAGGGCGACCAGGCCGTACACAAGCACGAAGACCCCGAGCCCGAGTACCACCAGCGGTGTGGCCAGCGGGTGGCTGAACACGGATGTCGTCAGGTTCAGCACCACCGCTGCGGCGGCGACGATCGCGGCGACGCCGAGGATGACCTGCCCGTGGCGTACGGGTGGCCGCTGAGCCGTCGACCCGGTGGTGGTGATCTGTGTGGTCTCGGTCGGTTCCGAAATCCCGTGCATATCGCTCATGTCATTCGTCTCCGCATCTGCGTCGGTCGGCTGGGTTTCGGTGAGGGTGGGCTGCAACCAGGTGACGTTGTCGTTCATCGCCGCTCGATCTTCAGCGCGCCCATGCCGATGTCGGCCGTGACCACGACGTCGGGCGAGCCCATGCCCAGTTGGATGGGGGCCTGGTTACCGCCAGTGGCGCTGTCGGATGTGTTGCCGGCGGGATCGCGCAGGTCGATGACGGAGACGTCGCCCATGCCGACCTGGGGCTGCACGCGGATGCTCGCGGAGGCGGGCACGATCAGCGTCATGTCGCCCATGCCGAGACTCAGGTCGAGCGGGTGGTTGTCGAGCGCTTGCAGTTCAGCGGGCGACATCCGGGTGAGGTCGACCGTCATCTCACCGACTCCGAGCCGCTGGCCCTGCGCCAACTGTTCGGCGGAGGTAGGCACGAACGAGACGGTACCGGCGCCCTCACTGACACCCCCGAAGACGGGGTTGTCAGCCGACACATTCCAATCGGCGGTGGCCATGAGCGGTGAGAGCGCCAGGCCGCCGATGACGAGCCCGACCGCTGCCCGGTTACGGACGCGGCGTGCGCCGCTGACCAGGCTCACCAGACCCAGCGCGGCCAGGGTGGTCGCGAAGGCGAGCTGCGCGTCGAGGACGCTGCCGGCCGCGCGAAGCACCAGGTAGGCGAGGGTGTACACGACCACTGCGAAGGCCACGGTGGTCAGCGAGACCAGGCGACGGTGGCGTCGTGCCGCGCGTTGCGTCTCGATCTCGGCGGGCGAGATCGGCGCGGGCGGTACGTACGCCGGGCGGCTCGGGGGAGCAGTGGGCGCGAACGGCTGAGGCGCGGTGCCGCCGGCACCCGGGGCACCCTCTCCACGCACGTTGTCGCTGGGCTTCCAGCCGCCGGACTCCGGGTCGAAGACGAGGCCGCCTGTGCGCTGAGCCGATTCGCTCGCGGCGGGAGCGGGCGGCCCGGCAACCGGAGCACCCCGGTTGGGGCGGTTCAGGATGAGAGCGACGATCGCGCCCGCGATGGCGACCGAGACGATGCTGCGCATCCAACTGGCGCCGTCTCCGTCGAAACTCGGTGTCAGCAGCAGCATGACGAACAGGGCGACGAGCGCGATGGACTTCGAGTCGCGCTCCCGCACCGCGCGGACGAACGCCACGCGGCCTTCGGCATCCGGCAGCACGAGCGTCGCGGCCACGTACAGCAGCAGCCCCATACCCAAGAACAGCGAAGCGACGACGAAACCGACGCGCAACAGCACCGGGTCGACGTTGTAGCGACGGCCGACTCCGAGACAGACGCCGCCGAGAACGCGACCTTCGAGAGGCCGGATGATGCCGGTGCCGCGCATGGCATCGGAGAAGCGGTCGAGCGACGAACCCGAGTCGGGTGTCTGCTGTGGCTGTGACGACTGGTGCCCTGACATGACTCCATCGTGGCCGTCACCACCGACAACGTTCCATGAGGTGTGCCCCCTAGCGACCCCTGAGATGGCCCCGGGGGACACCCTGGAAAGGGACTGTGAGGCTATCCGGGCACGTCACGGCCTGCCACGATGGGTGACATGACAGCGCACGAGTACCCCGCGCCGGGTTCACCCGGGGCCGGCACCCCGCCGTGGCGTGCCGAGCGGATCACACGACCCGCCGCCGGCCGCGTCTTCGCGGGTGTCTGCGCGGGCACCGCCGATCACCTCGGCCTGACCGTCAAGGCCGTGCGCTGGACCTTCTTTCTCGCCGCATTCCTCGGCGGCGCCGGAATTCTCGCGTACGGCCTGCTGTGGGCGTTCACGCCCGTGGAAGACGACCTCGACCCCCGCGCGGAGAGCGACCGCGAGCGGGTCCGCAAGTCGGGTGCGTTGCGCCTGGTCGTTCTCGGTGCGCTGGTCATCATCCTCGCCGGCGTTCTCGTGTTCGCGCCGGGGGCCGGAGCCGGGCTCAGCAGCTCGCAGCTCACCCTCATCGGCGGTGGCATGGCCGTGGCCGCCGGGCTGTACCTCGCCTGGACCTACCTCGACCACGTCGACCTGCTGCGGTCGCGGGGGGCCGCACCGTCGTCCGCGCGCGGAGGCCGCTGGCAGGCAGCCACCCTCTGGCTCGTGCCGCTGCTCGGTGCCTCGCTGGTCGTGGGCGGAGTGCTCGTGCTCACCGTCGGAAGCCAAGGGCTGACGTTCACCTGGAACCTCGTCATGGCGACCCTCGCCGTGCTCGTCGGCATCGGCATCGTCGTGATGCCGTGGGGGGTTCGCGTGTGGCGTCGATTCGTCTCCGAGCAAGAGACCCGCATCCGCGAGACCGAACGCGCCGATATCGCTGCCCACCTGCACGATTCGGTTCTGCAGACGCTCGCGTTGATCCAGCGCACCGACGATGTCACCCGGGTCAAGGTGCTGGCCCGCGCCCAGGAGCGCGAACTGCGCCGCTGGCTCTACGGCGGCGCCGACAAGGCCCCCGAGTCGCTCGCAGCCGCCGCCACGGCGATGGCCCACCAGGTCGAAGACGACCACGGAGTGCCGATCGACCTCGTCGTCACCGGCGACCGGCCCCTCGACGAAGGCACGATCGCCCTCGTGCGCGCACTACGTGAGGCGCTGCTCAACGCGGTGCGACACGGCGCCCCGCCCGTCTCCGCGTACGTCGAGGTCGGCAGCCGCCGCGTCGAGGCGTTCGTGCGCGACCACGGCCCCGGCTTCGACATCGACGACGTGCCCGAAGACCGGTTCGGTGTGAAGGAGTCGATCATCGGGCGCATGCAGCGCGCCGGCGGCTCCGCCCGCATCCGCCGCCTGGACGACGGCATCGAGGTGGAGCTGACCCTCGACGTCGAGGCCGCCGCCGAGCCCGCGCC
>JAUNUP010000013.1 GCA_030538115.1 Dermatophilus congolensis
CGGGCCCCACGCCGTGGCGGGCGTGGTCGACCCCGCCTCCGGCCTTACCCAGGTCGTGCAGCAGGGCCGCGAGCAGCAACACCTCGGGGCGACGCACGCGGTCGAGCAATGCGCTCGCGTCGATGACCGTCTGCACGAGGTGGCGGTCGACTGTGTGCCGGTGCACCGGGTTGCGTTGAGGCAGGCTGTGCACCGAATCCCATTGGGGGATCCACCGGCTCGTCAACCCGGCGAGAGTGAGTGATTCCCACACAACCCACAGACCCGGCCCGGAGGCGAGCAGGTCACCGAACGCCTCCCGGGCCGCCGCGGGCCACGGCGTCGGCAGTGCCGCACTGTTGGAGACGAGGTTGCCGAGCGTCGCGGGCGAGAGCGCGAGCCCCGCCCGAGCCGCCGCCTCCGCGGCGCGGATGGGCAGCACGGGGTCGCCGGTCACATCGACCCGCGGCCCGAGCACGACCTCGCCATCGCTGACGAACATGCCGCCGCCGAGCGGCTCGAGCCGGGGTCGGCGCGGACCGGTGCGAAGAGTGCGGGCGCGCTGCGACTGCGCGGCCCGCCGCATCGTGGAGTCGAGTCCGTGGGCGAGCACCCTGGCGGCCTGCGAGACGGTCACGAGCAGTCGGTCGGAGTCGGCGTGCCCGAGCAGCGAAGCCACAGCGTCCTGGTCGTTGTGGACGAGTCGATCCCGCCCTCGCCCGGTCGCCACGTGCAGCGCGTCGCGCACGTCGAGCAGCGCACCGTACGCGCGGTCGACGTCACCGTGCGGACGGTCGGCGAGCCAGGCGGCGGTGAGCGCTCGCAGCAGACGCATGTCCCGGAATCCGCCTCTCGCCTCCTTGAGGTCGGGTTCGAGCAGGTCGGGCAGGTCGCCGAAGCGTCGGTGCCTCTCGGTGACCGCGTCGATCACCTCCGGCAGCCGCTTGCGCGCGCTGGCCCGCCAGTCGCGCGCCACCGCGGAACGCACACCCGCGACCAGCACGTCGTCCCCGGCGACGGGCACGATGTCGAGCATGCCCACCGCCGCCGCGAGATCGGCGGAGGCGACCTCGCGGCACTCCCCCAGCGACCGCGTCGAGTGGTCGAGCCGCAGACCGCCGTTCCACAGCGGATACCAGAGCGCCTCCGCCAGCTCACCCAGCGTCGCCGCCTCGTGACGCCCGTCGTGCAGCAGCACGAGGTCGAGGTCGGACAGGGGCCCGCAGTCACCACGCGCGAGACTTCCCACCGCTGCGAGCGCCAACCCATCGGGGCGGCGCCCCTGCGTGGCGCGGCGCCAGGCGTCGTGCAGGTATGCGGTGGCGGCCGAGGCCAGTGCCCGGCGTCGCACCTCGCCCGCCCTGGGGGCCGCGAACCCGCGCACGTCGACGGCTTCCGCCCGCCGCCGCAGCAATACCCGAATCGCTTCGTCGCCTTCCACCGTGCCGGTCGCGTCGTCACGTGTACTCGCCGTCGTCAACATGGTCGTCCTGCCTGTCGCATGTAAGAAGCCGCCGGTGCCGATGAGGGTGCGGCACCGGCGACCGGGCTCAGGGCCCTTCGCCGAATGACTCAGAGAGCGTCGCTGCCCCGTTCTCCCGTTCGCACCCGCACGACCTCCTCGATGGGTGAGACCCAGACTTTGCCGTCGCCGATCTTGCCGGTACGGGCGGCCTTGACGATGACGGCCAGGATGTCGTCGAGGTCGGAGTCGTCCACGAGGATCTCGATGCGCGACTTGGGTACCGTGTCGACCTGGTATTCGGCTCCGCGGTAGACCTCGCTGTGGCCCCGCTGACGCCCGAATCCCGCGGCCTCGCTGACGGTCATGCCGCTGATGTCGAAGCTGTCGAGCGCGGCCCGCACGTCGTCGATCTTGAACGGCTTGATGATCGCGGTGATGAGTTTCACGCCTGCGCTCCTTCGGTGGTGTGGCTGTCGTGTGAACGGTGCACGGCGTGCACGCCCCCGCTGCGGGAGCCCCTGGCCCCGGCGAGTTCGTAGGCGGTTTCGGCGTGCAGGGTGACGTCGACTCCTTCGAGTTCGTCGTCGTGCTCGACTCGAAAGCCGATGGTCTTCTCGAGCGCGAGACCGATGAGGTAGGTCACGACGAACGAGACGATCAGCACGGAGAACGCTCCGACGACCTGGCGCCACATCTGGTCCCAGCCGCCGCCGTAGAGCACACCGTCGACTCCCGCAGGAGTGCTCGCGGAGGCGAGGAGGCCGATGAGCAGCGTGCCGACCATGCCGCCGACGAGATGCACACCGACGACGTCGAGCGAGTCGTCGTAGCCGAACCGGTGCTTGAGGCCCACGGCAAGAGCGCAGCAGGCGCCGACGATCACGCCGAGCACCACAGCTCCGACGGGTGTCACCGAGTTGGCTGCGGGCGTGATCCCGACAAGCCCGGCCACGATGCCGGAGGCTGCGCCGAGCGAGGTGAAGTGCCCGTCACGGATCCGTTCGACCACGAGCCACCCGAGGATTGCCGCGGAGGTCGCCGCGAACGTGTTGACGAACGCGAGGGCCGCCGTGCCGTTGGCCGCGAGCGCCGAGCCCGCGTTGAAACCGAACCAGCCGAACCACAACAGGGCCGCGCCGAGCATGACGAGCGTGAGGTTGTGCGGGCGCATAGGCTCCTTGCCGAAACCGTGGCGGTTGCCGAGCACGAACACGAGGGCCAGGGCCGCGGCTCCTGCGTTGATGTGGATGGCTGTGCCGCCGGCGAAGTCGAACGCGTGGATCCGGTTGGCGATCCAGCCGCCGCGAGTACTCCCGTCGGCCGCGTCGAACGCGAACACCCAGTGCGCGATCGGGAAGTAGACGACCGTCGCCCACACGACGGTGAAGAGCAGCCAGGTCGAGAACTTGGCCCGGTCGGCGATGGCGCCGCTGATAAGTGCGACGGCGATGATCGCGAACATCGCCTGGAAAGCGACGAACCCGAGCACCGGCGTGCCGGCCGAGACCTGATCGATGAGGCCGGAGAGTCCGAAGAGCCCGCTCGGGTTACCGACCATTCCCCCGAGGGAATCGCCGAACACCATCCCGTAGCCGTAGAGAACCCAGGCGACACCGACGGTGCCCATGGTTCCGAAGCTCATCATCATCATGTTGAGAACGCTCTTACTGCGAACCATGCCGCCGTAGAAGAACGCCAATCCTGGGGTCATAAGCATGACCAGCGCTGCGCTCACGAGGAGCCAGGCGGTGTCTCCTGAGTTGATTTCCATGCCCGCAACGATCCGGTGAGCACGTTTCGTCGGGCGGCGGCGGATGTTACGGCGATGTCAACTCAGGCGCTGCGCACGTAAACCCTGGATGAACCGGGGCCGGGCAATTCGCTCCGGACATGAGGAAGCCCCGGCCGATTGCCCGATCGGCCGGGGCTGTCACCCTTATCCCCTCACGACCACGAGCGTAGTTTCGGAGTCTGGGATAAACCTGTGCTTTACCAGCGCATTCACTCACAGTTTGGTCTGGAATCCGTGCAGCGATGAACGCCGCATGAACGCCGACCCAACACCCGCGAACGCCCAGAGCGCCTCACGCGAGGATCGCGTCGACGAACCCCTTGGGGTCGAAGGGGGCCAGGTCGTCCGGGCCTTCGCCGAGGCCGACCAGTTTGACCGGCACACCCAGTTCACGCTGCACGGCCACGACGATGCCACCCTTGGCCGTGCCGTCGAGCTTGGTGAGCACGATGCCCGTGACGTTGACCGCCTCGGCGAAGACCCGCGCCTGCACGAGGCCGTTCTGGCCGGTCGTGGCGTCGAGAACGAGCAGCACCTCGTCGAGGGGGCTCTGCTTCTCGATGACGCGCTTGATCTTGCCGAGCTCGTCCATGAGGTTGGCCTTGTTGTGCAGGCGCCCGGCGGTGTCGACGATGACCACGTCGTATTCGCCCTCGTTGGCGGCTTTGACCGCCTCGAAGGCGACGGAGGCGGGGTCGGCACCGTCTTTGTGGCTGCGCACCGTTGGCACGCCGACACGCTGGCCCCACGTCTCGAGCTGGTCGGCCGCGGCGGCGCGGAAGGTGTCGGCCGCACCGAGGATCGTGTCGCGGTCTTCCGCCACCATCACCCGGGCGAGCTTGCCGACCGTGGTGGTCTTGCCGGTGCCGTTGACACCGACCACGAGGATCACTGCCGCTCGGTCGTCGATGCGGCGGGAGGCGATGCGGCGGTCCATCGTCGGGTCGACCACGCGCACCAGCTCTTCGCGCAGCCACTCCTTGACCGTCTCCGCGTCCTTCTCACCCTCGATCGCGACGCGGGTCTTGAGCGCGTTCACGACCTCCGAGCTGGCCTCGACGCCGAGGTCGGCGGCGAGCAGTGTGTCTTCGACCTCTTCCCAGGTCTCGTCGTCGAGCCCGCCGCCCGAGAGCAGGGCGAGCAGGCCCTTGCCGAGTGCGGAGTTCGAGCGGGCCAGGCGAGCACGCAGTTGCTGCATGCGCCCCCGGGCCGCCATCGGGCGTTCGAGGGTGATGACATCGCCGGGCTCGTCACCTTCGTCACCCTCGCCGGCCGGAGGCCCGGTCGCCGGGGGCATCTTCGCCGGTTCGGCGTCTGCCTCGGGGCGCTCAGGCGCGATGACCGAGCCCGGAGCCTGGGGCGGCGGCGGTTCGACGCGCTTGCGCCGCCGTGACGGCGCGAGCAGTCCGATGAGTAGGCCGACACCGACGACGAGCACGCCGACGACGGCGAGGGCTATGCCTCCGAAGTCATTGAGGAGTTGGTCCACTCCCCCAGTCTTCCAAAGCCGGAGCCGATTCGACTCCTAAGCCGCGCGGGGCACGCATGGGGCGTGCGCGTGACACGCATCCAGAGTGGCGAGCGCGAGGCTCACTCGGCCCGGCGGAGATCCTCGGAGGGCGAGGGGCGCGGGGGCTCGGGACGCTGCACGTCTGCCTCGGCACGCGACCAGCGGGTGCGGGCATCGATGACGGAGTCGGCGTTCGCCACGGGTTCGGCCAGCTCTGCGGGAGAGGCCGAGACTGCAGGAGCGGCAGGCACGACGGGAGCCGCAGGCGCGGTCGGCTTCGCGGCCGGAGGCTCGGGCGTCCACACGACCGGGTCGGCGACCGAGGGGGCCTGCGGACGCACACGGGGCGTGACACGCGGGGCGGCCGCCGGCTCGGAACGACGGGCGCGACCCTTGCCCCGACCGCTCGCGGCGAGACGCTCGTCGGCGGATCGCGTCGGGGTCTCGAGACGCTTGCGCTCCCTCTCCGCCTGACGGCGTGTGAATACGGTCGACGCCTTGTGGCCCGACTGTCGCGCCGGGCGAAGAACACCGACGACGATCAGGGAACCGATGACTGCTACCACGAGCAGCCAAATCATGAGCGCGACCATGTCTTCAATGATCGGCCAGTCCAGGGCCCGGAAAGTACGCGGGAGGTCCAAATTAGGTAACGAGTTCATAACAAAGCGAGTGTCAATGCTCCACAACGACATTCAGTGCTGTATGGCACTCGTTCAGTACGGTCGCCCGACAGAGCGTGCCGTGCTCAGCCGCAACCCGTCACGCCGACTCGCGGAGCCTCTGCGAGACCACCGTCGTCACTCCATCGCCGCGCATCGTCACGCCGTAGAGGGCGTCGGCGATCTCCATCGTGCGCTTCTGGTGCGTGATCACGATGAGTTGGCTGTTCTCTCGCAGCTCTTCGAAGAGCGTGATGAGGCGCCCGAGGTTGACGTCGTCGAGTGCAGCCTCGACCTCGTCCATGATGTAGAACGGGCTCGGCCTGGCCTTGAAGATCGCCACGAGCAACGCCATGGCAGTGAGCGATCGTTCTCCGCCGGAGAGCAGCGAGAGGCGCTTGATCTTCTTGCCCGGAGGCCGCGCCTCGACCTCGATGCCGGTCGTCAGCATGTCAGCGGGGTCGGTCAGGACCAGCCGCCCCTCCCCTCCGGGGAAGAGCCGCGAGAAGACGCCCTCGAATTCGCGGGCCGTGTCGGCGTAGGCCTCCTCGAACGCGCGCTCGACGCGGTCGTCGACCTCCTTGACGATGTCGAGCAGGTCGCGCTTTCCCGCGCGCAGGTCTTCGATCTGACCGGTGAGAAACGCGTGCCGTTCCTCCAACGCCGCGAACTCCTCGAGAGCGAGCGGGTTGATGCGGCCCAGGCGCGCGAGCTTCTTCTCGCGGGTCGCCACGATCTCCTCCTGCTCCTCGCGCACGTAGGGGCGGGGTTCGAGCGGGTCACGACCGCGGCGCCTGCGGGGTGCCTCGGTCGCCTGCGCGGGCGCATCAGTGCCGTCTGGGTCTCGTTCCACCAGCACCGGCGGGATGAGTCGGTCAGGCCCGAACTCGTCGACGAGCACGTCTGCGGTGATACCGAACTCGTCCATCGCCCTGGTTTGCAGTGCTTCGATGCGCAGACGGAGTTCGGCGCGGGCCACCTCGTCGCGATGGGCGGCGTCGGTCAGTGTGCGCAGTTCTTCGCTGGCCTCGTCGAGCCGGGCGCGCAGAGCCGTGATCGCCGCCTCGACCTGGGAGCGTTCGGCCTGCACCTCGGTGCGGGCGGCCGTGGCCACGGCGATCGAGGCATCCACACGGGTCGCAGCGCGCCGGGCGGCCTGCTGCACGGTGCGCGCAAGTTCGAGCCGGGAGGCGAGCACGACGCGGCGGCGCCCGGCCGCCTCTCGGGCACGCTCTTCGGAGGTGGCCGCGGCCTCGAGGCTGTCGGCCCGCCCGGAGATGCCGCGCAGGCGCTCTTCGGCCGTGCGGGTCGCGAGCAGCGCCGCCGTCTCTGCGGCGCGGGCCGAAGTGGCGGCCGTTTCGAGGCGAGCCAGTTCGTCGCCCGAGGGCTCGTCGCCCGCGTCGTCGCCCACCTCCTCGGCTGCGGCGAGACGCTCGCGCAGCTCCTGCAGCTCGGCCCGGTCGACACCGAGGCCCTGTTCGGCTGCGGCGATGGACGATTCGGCCTTCTCCGCACGCACCTTCGCAGCGCGAAGCGTGGCACCGAGCTCCCCGAGTTTCTCCGCGAGGGCGGCCATCGACGCATCGGAGGCGTGCAGGTCGTTCAGCGCCGCGTCGCGTGCGGCCGTGGCCGCGTCGAGGCGTTCGCGAGCGGCGACGGAGGCGAACCGGGTCCGGTCGAGTCGCGTGCCCGCCTCCGTCTCGACGGCAGCAGCCTCGTCGCGGGCGGCCTGCACCTCGATGAGGCTCGGGCCCTCTCCGCTGCCACCGCGCACGAGCCCAGGTGTGAACACATCACCCGCCCGCGTCACGGCCGTCACCGGGGTTCCGGTGCGGCCCGCACGCACTGCGGCCTGCACGAACGCCATCGCCTCGTCGTCATCGGCGACCAGCGCGACCCCTGCGAGCAGGTGCTCGATCACGGGCCGTAGGTCGTCGGCGCAGCGCACGACGTCGGCCGCCCAGACGGCTCCGGCGGGCAGGAGAACATCGTCGAGCCGGGTCGGAGGAGCGGGGAGATCAGGTTGTGCGACAACGAGACTCGCGCGCCCGGCGTCGGCGGCGCGCAGGTGGGCGAGCCCGGCGCGAAGGGCGTCGAGGCTGCCGTAGGCCACGGCCTCCGCAGCTGAGCCGAGCGCCGCTGCGACGGGCGCCTCCCACCCCGTCTCCACTGTGAGCAGCGACGCCATGGTTCCGGAGGCGGGCGGAGCGTCCTCGGCGAGCAACACCTGCGCACCCCCGCCGCTACGCAGACCCATCTCCAGGGCTTCGCGGCGAGCGCGGGCCTGGTCGCGTTCGGATTCCGCCTCCCGCGCGGTGGCCTGCAGTTCGTCGACGGCAGACGCGGCCTCCTCGAACTCGGCCTCGGCGGCCTCGAATGCCTCGTCGAGGCCGGCCTCGCCGTCCTCGTTGTCGGCCAGCCCCGCCTCCAGCGTCACGAAGTCGCGTTCGGCCTTCGCCGCAGCCGCGCGGCTCGAATCGAGTTCGGTTCGCGTGCGGGCCAACTGCGATTCGATCGCCTCGATGCGACTCTCCTTGGCCGCGACCTGGCCGGCCAGCCGCGCGAGCCCTTCGCGCCGATCGGCCGCAGCGCGCGCGAGCACGCTCACCCGCTCGCGCTCGGCTGTGTGCGCCTCTTCGGCCTCCCCGCGTGTGGCGCGAGCAGAGGCCAGTTCGTCGGTGTGTTTCGTGACGTCGGCGCGCAGCCCCTCTTCCTGTGCCCGGGCGCGGGCCGCCTCCTCACGAAGGGTCTGCGGGTCGCGGCCGGTGCGAGCGCGGGTCTGGGCCTCCATCGACTCCACCGAGCGCGCCCGTTCTGCCGCGAGGCGCCCGGTGGCGGTGAAGCGGTCGCGAAGGGCCACGAGGTCGAAGACCACCTGACCGGCGCGCTCCACGGCCTCACCCATCGAACCGCCCCGCTCGGTGGCGGCGGCGAGTTCGCCTCGTACCGAGGCGATCCGGGCCTCGACCTCGGAGACGCGGCGGCGCAGGGCCGAGTCGTCGGTTTCTTCCTGAGTGAGGGTGGCCTGGCGCTGCACGAGATCGTCGGCGAGGATGCGCAGCCGCGCGTCACGCAGCTCCGCCTGCCAGGTGGCAGCCTTGCGGGCGGTCTCAGCCTGCCGGCCGAGCGGGCCGAGCTGGCGCCGCACCTCGGTCGCGAGGTCGACGAGGCGCGTGAGGTTGCCCTCCATCGCCTCAAGCTTGCGCAGCGCCTTCTCCTTGCGCTTGCGGTGCTTGAGTACGCCGGCGGCCTCCTCGATGAGGCCGCGCCGCTCGATCGGAGTCGAGCGCAGCACGGTGTCGAGCTGCCCCTGCCCCACGATGACGTGCATCTCTTTGCCGATGCCGGAGTCGGAGAGCAGCTCCTGCACGTCGAGCAGACGGCAGGCGGTGCCGTTGATCGAGTACTCCGAACTACCCGAACGGAACATCGTGCGCGAGATCGTCACTTCGGAGTAGTCGATCGGCAGGGCACCGTCGTGGTTGTCGATCGTCATCGTCACCTGGGCGCGGCCGAGCGGCGGACGCCCGGGGGTGCCGGCGAAGATGACGTCCTCCATCTTTCCGCCGCGCAGCGACTTGGCGCCCTGCTCCCCCATCACCCAGGCGAGCGCATCGACGACGTTCGACTTGCCCGACCCGTTCGGCCCGACCACACACGTGATGCCCGGCTCGAGGGTGAACGACGTCGCGGAGGCGAACGACTTGAAGCCGCGCAGGGTCAGGTTCGCGACGTACAAAGGGGGCGCTCCTCGGGCTCCTCGGCCCTGCGGGGTTCCGCGGGCTGCGTGGCTGTCTTCCGCACTGTATCCACGTGCTCACGCTCGGCAGCGGAGGCGCGTCCGCCCACAACACGCGCGGGATATCCCGACGTGAACACATCTGCCCCGCCGAGGGGCCCGTACGCGTTTAAGGTGAGACGACACGTTCATCGCCCTGTTAGGGGGAAGCATGACTCGCCGTATTTCCGTTCGGGCCGCCGCGGTCCTATTCGCTGTGCCTCTCGCTCTGAGCGCGTGCGGCGGAGGCAATTCGGGCAACAACGCCACGACGGGCGCACCCGAGACGGTCGCCACGTCCAGCGCGCCGGCCGCGTCCGGCCCGTTCAACACTGCGCCAGGTGCAGAGGTCGACAAGACGACCTTCGTCCAGGAGACGATGAAGGCGACCACCGACAAGGGCACGTACGCCATGGAGGCCGACACGAGCGCCGGCGGTCAGGCCATGCAGATGACGGGCTCGGTCGACGCCAAAGACGCGGCGAACCCCAAGATGACGATGAAGATGACGCTCGGCGCGCAGACGCTCGACTTCCTCATCGTCGACAAGTCCGCCTACATGCAGCTGCCGGGCGTCGCGGGCGGCAAGTACATCAAGATGGCGCTCGAAGACCTGTTCAAGGCCGGAGGCGGCACAGGCGACTTCGAGAAGATGCTGAACCCGCAGGGCCAGCTCGCCGCCCAGTCCGCCGCCATCGAGAAGGTCACGTACGTCGGCGAAGAGGCCGTCGACGGCGAGACCCTGTACCACTACACCGTCGTCGTCGACCCGCAGAAGGCGCTGGAGGCAGCCGGCCAGACCGCGATCCCGACCGACGCCGCCACAGCGATTCCGGAGAAGCTCGAGTACCAGTACTACCTCGACTCCGAGAAGCTCGCCCGCCGCATCAAGATCGACGACCCGAGCATGAGCGTCGACATGCGGATGAAGGACTACGGCAAGCCGGTGACGATCACGGCCCCGCCGACCAGCCAGGTCACCACGCTGCCGGGCCTGCCCGGCGCCGGCACGGCCACCCCGTGACCTCGCTCGCCTGAGGGAGCACCAAGCACGCTGGAGGGCCGGAACGCACACGATGCGGTTCCGGCCCTCCAGCGTGCTCTGGGTGCTTCGGGCGCTTCGGGTGTCTTGGGTGCCCTGGGTGCGCGGAGTCAGTGTTAGAGCTCTCTGAATCCGACTAGGTCGGTTCTCGGCGTGCCCCATTGGGTGACGACGTGACGTACGCGCCCGGGCCGCCGGTGGCTGCTCACCTTCTCGGTGAGCATTTCCCCGAGCCGCTCCACTGCCTCCCGCTCCCCCTGCGCGCAGACCTCGACGCGACGGTCGTCGAGGTTGCGAGCGAATCCGACGAGGCCGAGTTCGAGACCCTTGCTCTTGACCCACCACCGGAAACCCACACCCTGCACGGTGCCCGTGACGAAAAATGTGGCCTTGGCCGGGGCGCCGGAATCCGGCTGCAGGGGTTGTTCACTCATGGCGCCCACCCTCCCTCGGCGGCTTCGGCCGCGGCAAACTCACCCCCTGGGGGTCACTGTCTGCACAGTCGGAGCGGATCGGGCAGACTGGGGGTGATCGCAATCGCTGCCGATGGCGGGTCCTCGGGGGAGGCCACAGACGCCGGGCTCTGGCGTATTGCACCGAATCCAACGATCCGCGAACAGTTCTCGACTTGATTGTGGCGATCTGCGGTCGATGGGAACTCGGAGCTCGCCTGGCGGGCGCGCCGTACAGGAGGAAGTGTGACCGGACGCCACAGAGCCGCACCCAGCGCCAGCTCGCGCCTGCGCATGTGGTCGGCCGCGACGGTGGGTGCCGGGCTGCTCGCCCTCGGGGTGGCCACGCAGGTCGACGGGTCTCCCCTCGAGATCTCCCCCACCTCAGCGCCGACGACGCCCGCCCCTTCTGTCGATACCGCCGCCGCTGCACCCGCTCCGTCCACGTCGCCCTCTGCTGCCCCTGCCAAGGCCAAGGCTGTTCCGCTGATCGCGGGCTGGCGCGGGGAGGCGGCTGTCGAACTGGGTGGCACCCTGACGGTGCGCGGTACGACCTCCCGACCGGTCGGTGTCGTGCGCATCGAACAGCGCGTGAACCGCGCATGGAAACTCGTGAAGACCGTCCCAGTCGCCGAACCGACCTCCGGCACCTCCGCTCGCGGCACGTGGCGCACCACGATCACGGCACCGAAGACCCCGTCGTTCCAGAGCTATCGGGCGGTCTGGGTGCACGGCCGCACCACCCTCGGCACAGTGGCGCTTCCCCAGGTCGACGTACACCGGCTGCACACCTATGTCGTGTCGACGCGCGGAAAGCTCACCAGCAAGGTCGACGATTTCGCCAAGGCCGCGGCCGCGATCTACGCCGACGACCGGGGCTGGAAGAAGGGTCATCACAGGTTCGAGCGCGTGAACAGGGGCGGCGACTTCACGCTCGTGCTCAGCGAGGCCGCGAAGGTGCCGAGTTTCGACAGCCGCTGCAGCGTTCACTACAGCTGCCGCTCGGGCCGAAACGTGATCATCAACGAGAAGAACTGGCTGAACAAGACGAGCGGCTTCGTCGGCGACCTCGCCACGTACCGCGACATGGTGATCAACCACGAGACCGGCCACTGGCTCGGCATGGGCCACCTCTACTGCGCGGGCAAGGGCCGCCAGGCACCGGTGATGCAACAGCAGTCGAAGGGCATGCAAGGCTGCAAGGCCAACGGCTGGCCCACCGCCCCGGAGATCAAGGCTGTCGCCCGCTGAGCCGTCATGGCCCCGGAGAACAACCGTCCCTCGCGCAGGCTCGCGGCAGTGTCGCGCTTTCAGCGCGTCTTCAGCACTTCGATCGCGCAGCGGGGCCCTGGCGCCTTCGACAACCTCGCGTCGCCGGTTAACAGGGTGGCACCCATCGCTTCAGCCAGAGCGACGTAGGCCGCGTCGTAGACGGTCAGGCTGTCCCGCAACTCCCAGCAGCGCGTCACCAGCCGGGTGTGGTCAACCCGCTGGAGCGGCAACCCACGCAAGTCCTCCAGCGCCATTCGAGCCCGCTTGGCGTCGAGGTGACCGCCACGCGCCAAGCCGCGCCACACCGACACGACCTCGAGATCGATCAGTGCCGGCGCCAGGAGTTGCTCCCCATGCAACCGGGCCCGCGCAAGGTCGCCATCGGTCGCGTCATCCAGCAAGGCAACAGCCAAGACGCTGGCATCAACGACCAGCACGCTCGGACCTCAACGTGCTGACCGCATCAGCCAGCGGCAGCGATCCGCCCGCACGGCCACCGGCCCGATCCAGCACCTCGTCAACAGTCGGCCGTGCAGCCTCCGCCACCAGCTTCGAGCGCAGGTACTCCTGCAACGACTGACTCGCCGAGGCCGCACGCTGCCGCAACACAGCATGCGTCTGTTCCGGCACGTCCTTGATCTGAATGTTCGGCATGGAGCCAGTATGGCTCCCGCAGAGCCAATATGGAAGCACCCACCCATCGGCATGATGGGGCGGTCCCTCACAACGAAACTCCTGGCTACGAAGTCCGTGGTCTCGGCTGGGACTTCGGGCAGAAGAACGACGACCGGTTCAAGAAGTGCTGGCGCACGATCAATGTCCCGCAGCTGATCTTCGCGGCCGTAGGCCTCCAGGGTGCGATCGAAATACCCCGACTGGTTCAGAATCCCAGGTTCATGTGTCCGGTCACGTCAGGGGACGTCACAGTCATGCTGCGGCAGTCACAACCCCCTGAGTCTGGTGACCGGTTCATTCGTAGTGCGTCCACATGCGCAGCACATGCACGACGCGATCTTCAGGAAGCACCTCGTATACGAGGCGATGTTGGATGTTAATCCTTCGGGAGTAGCAGCCAGCCAGATCGCCGACGAGCTTCTCGAAACGAGGTGGCGTGGCGAACGGGTCCTGCGCCACTAGTTCGAGCAACTGCTGAGCCTTTGGTTTCAGGTCTGACGACGCCAACTTGCGGGCATCCTTCTGCGCCTGTCGGGAGTAGACCAGAGTCCACTTATCACTAATCACCAGTCGAGTTCCGTCGAACCAGCCTCAACTCCCTCGCTCCGCGCGACGCGGATGGACTCAACCAGTCCCGGGACAGCGTCAAGGAACAGCGTCTCCTGGATCGCCCGCCAGTCGTCCTCGCCCACGAGCACGGCATTTCCACGCTGTCCCGTGATGGTCAGCGGCTCCGACTCCTCATTCACCTGGTCGATCAGCCGGTACAGGTTGGCCCTGGCCGACGTTGCACTCACCGCAGTCATGATCGCCTCCTGACATCAGCGTACGTCATCACGTACGCCTCAACAATGTGCGTCGACCTGGGCGCTCAGCGGGGCATGAGCGGAAGCGACGATGCGTGGAGAGCACCCGCGTCGCCTGAACGAGATGGAAGAGTTCGGGTATGGATTCCCTCATGACTGCGGTCGCGACCGTGCTGACCGACGTGGCGGCGGACACGATCGTTCCGATGTTCCGTCGAGTGGAAGCCGATGCGCACGAAGTCACGCCTGGGGAGTGGGTCACGAAGGCCGACCTGGCTGCGGAGGCCGCGTTGCTGCCCCGGCTTACCGCACTGCTGCCCGAGGCCGGCTGTGTGGCTGAGGAGGCCTGCAAGGTAGATCCGCGCCTCATGGATGAGCTCCACCGCGAGGGCCTCATGTGGCTCATTGACCCGTTGGACGGAACCAGCAACTACGCCCGGGGTAGCCAGCCGTTCCGGTCGATGGTTGCGCTTGTTCGGGACGGTCAAACGGTCGCCTCGTGGATTCACGACCCCCTCAGTGGCTCGATGGCGATGGCCGAACTGGGTTCTGGGGCCTGGCACGACGGTGCACGGGTCCGTTCCACACCCAACGTCCCCTCGCCGGGAGACGTGCACGGGTCGATCCTGCGTCGATTCCTCCCCCCGGATGTGCGGAGACGCGTCGACGCCAACGTCACGGGTCTCGGTGAGGAGATTTCGGGGAGCAATTGCGCCGGGGACGACTATGTCGCGGCGGCCAACGGATCACTGGACTACGTGCTCTACTGGCGCACCCTGGCCTGGGACCACATCCCGGGAGCCCTGTTCCTCACGGAAGCTGGAGGTGTGGTCCGGCGGCCCGATGGGAGTGACTACCAAGCCCGGACGCACTCACTCACGGGGCTCCTCGCTGCTCCGAACGATGGCACCTGGGACCTCGTGCGATCAACTCTCCTGCCCTGACTTGCGGCCGCGAGCTTCCTTGTGCCCTGCTGACACATCTCCAGAAGAGACACTCTCTACGGTATGACCGGACGGTCCAGCACAACGAGAGTTCTGACTACAACGTAAGCCTCGGCCGCCGCTGGCACTTGGGGCACGAGTAGGAGCTGCGGTTCATGAACGTCTCGCGCCTGATCGGTCGGCCGCACCTGTTGCAGGGCCGGCCTTCGCGGCCGTAGGCGTCGAGGGAGCGCGAGAAGTAGCCGCTGGCTCCGTTGACGTTGACGTAGAGGGAGTCGAAGCTCGTTCCGCCCGCCTCCAGGGAGGCTTCCATGACGTCTTGGGCGTGTGAGAGCAGCCTGGACACAGCGGGTTTCGTGAGAGCAGAGCCGGGGCGCTCACCGTGGATTCCGGCGCGCCACAGGGACTCGTCGGCGTAGATGTTGCCTACGCCCGAGACTACGTTCTGGTTGAGAAGCGACCGCTTGATTCCGCTGGTCGACGCACGGATGCGGCGCACGACCGAGTCCGCGTCGAAGGCCTCTTCGAGCGGATCGGGGGCGATGTGCGCGATCGTCACCGGCACACCGTGCGGATGCCCGAGGATGGGCTCCCCCAGCGCCGAGACCGCCAGGCCCCCGAAGGTGCGTTGGTCGACGAAGCGCAGGTGACGGGCCGGCTCCGACGCAGCCGGCGCATCTGGAGTCGCCGGGTCCCCGGGTTCGCGCAACCAGAAGAGGGCGTGAGCGTGCTTCTCGATCGGGGCGTCGGCCGGTTCGACGAGCATCTGCCCGCTCATGCCGAGATGCACGATCAGCGCAAACGGGTCTGCGTGGTCTGCCGGATGGGCGCGATCTGCGTGGTGGGCTTGGTCACCCGGCGCGAGCACCAGCCACAGGTACTTGCCGCGCCTGTCGGCCGCGACCACCCGCGTGCCGGTCAGTAGCTCGGCGAGGTGTTCGCGGCCGTGCGGGTGGCGGCGAGCGGCCCGCTCTCCGGTGACGTGCACCGCCTCGAATGTGCGGCCCACGACGTGCGAGGCCAACCCGCGCCGGACGACCTCGACCTCGGGCAGTTCAGGCACGACTCACTCGGGAGAAGAGGGGTCGTCGGCGACCGAGCCGGATTCGCCGGTGGCCACGGCGGCGACCGTCGTCACCGCCTCGACGTTCTCGTCCTGGCGGCGACGCAACTCGGTCCAGGCGCGCTCGGCAGCCTGCTGTTCGGCCTGCTTCTTGCTGCGACCGACACCCTCGCCCAGCTCCTCCTCGCCCACGACCACCACTGCAGTGAAGGTCTTCTCGTGGTCGGGCCCCTCTTCGGTGACCCGGTACTCGGGGATGCCGACGGAGGCGGCGCTCGTCAGCTCCTGCAACGACGTCTTCCAGTCGAGCCCGGCGCCGAGTTGGGCACTGCTCGCCAGGAGAGGGTCGATGAGGTAGTGCACGAAGATCCGTCCGCCCTCGATGCCCCGCGCGAGATAGACGGTGCCGATGAGGGCCTCCATCGTGTCGGCGAGGATCGAGGCCTTGTTGCGACCTCCGGTGCTCTCCTCGCCGCGCCCGAGCAGCAGGTAGTCGCCCACGCCCAGCCCCTTGGCCACCTTCGCCAGGGCGCGCATGTTGACCACCGCGGCCCGCAGCTTGGCCAACTGGCCCTCTGCGAGGTCGGGGTGATCCGCATAGAGCGACTCCGTGACGACGAGGCCCAGCACCGAGTCGCCGAGAAACTCGAGGCGTTCGTTGTTGGGCAGGCCACCGTTCTCGTACGCGTACGAGCGGTGGGTCAGGGCGTGATCGAGCAGCGCGAGGTCGATGTCTCCGCCGATGATCGCGCTGATGGCGGAGGCCAGTTCGGAAACCGGCCTCCGCTGATGCTCTTTATTCGCTTTGGACGCCATGGCGCCTCAACTGGCCGCTCAGGCCTGGAACTCGGTGCGCTCCGCGGCCGGGTAGTACCGACCGTTGTAGACGCCGCACGAAGGGCAGGCCATGTGGGGCTGCTTCGGCGACGAGCAGCGCGGGCAGGCGGCCAGCGTGGTGGCGCTCGCCTTCCACTGCGAACGACGCGAACGGGTGTTGGAGCGCGACATCTTCCGCTTCGGGACGGCCACGTCAGTTCCTCTTCTCTGTGGCGCCGGCCTGGTCTGCGTCCTCCGGAAGGAGGGCGCTGAGCGCAGCCCAGCGTGGATCTGTCTGTTCGTGTGTGTGCTCGGGGTCGTCGACCAGGTGCGCTCCGCATACGGAGCACAGGCCCGGACAATCGTCGTCGCACACCGGCTGGAACGGCAGCGAAAGCACCACCGCGTCAACCACGACGGGTTCGAGATCGATGTGATCGCCCTCGATGACCCGCTGGTCCTCGTCTTCGTCGCCCAACTCCTCGAAGTGGGCCGCACGATCGGCGTAGGCGAACAGCTCTTGGAAGGTGACCTCGACGTTCTCGTCGATGTCGTCCAAGCACCGCACGCAAGCACCGGTAGCGCGAGCCTGAGCTGTGCCGCTGACCAGAACGCCCTCCATCACCGACTCCAGCCGGAGGTCGATGTGCAGGGGCGCCCCCTCTTCGACACCGATCACGTCGGTGCCGATACGGCTCGGCGCCGCCACGTCGAGGGTCTCCTCCACCATCGAGCCCGCCCTGCGGACGAGTCGGCGGGTGTCGATCACCAGCGGCCCGTTCGGGTTGAGTTCGGTCATGGAGTCCACTTCATCCTCGGCTCGGCGGCCCTGAGGGCCATCAGCACGGTCAGGCTTACGCTCATCCGATCGCCCCACCCGCGCGCGGGCATGAGTGATCGTCGAGCTGACACGGACCGACTGTCGATTCTAGACCAGCCAGGTCAGAGCGCCCAAAACGGGCGGTCGGGGCGGGGTTCGGGGGAGAACTGTCGGGTGTGCTCAGCCGATCCGGGTCTTCAAGGCCTCTTCGACCCTAGGGGGGACCAGGCCCGTAATGTCGCCGCCGAAGCGGACGACCTCCTTCATCAGCGAGCTCGAGACCTGCACGTACTCCGGGGCTCCCGGGATGAAGAGCGTCTCCACTCCCGTCAGGCGACGGTTCATCACCGCCATCGGGAGTTCGTACGCGTAGTCGGTCTCGCCGCGAAGGCCCTTGACGATCGCCTGAATGCCCAGCTCCACACACACGTCGACCAGCAGACGGTTCGCGAACGCCAGCACCTTCACGTTCGCCAGCCCCGGGTTCTCGGCGATCTCGGCCTCAAGGAACCCGATGCGCTCCTCCGGCGTGAACAACCCTTGCTTGTTCGGGTTGTGCAGGATGATCACGTAGACCTCGTCGTACAGCTTCGCTGCGCGCTCGATCACGTCGAGATGCCCGAGCGTGACCGGGTCGTAGGAGCCGGGGCAGACACAACGACGTGGCTCGTTCATGCAGGCGACGCTACCAGCGCTGATGTGGGCGTCAGCGCTCGTCGGCAGACTCCGGCTCCGCGAACCAGAGCTTCGTCTCTCCGTACGTTCGATCGTCGAAGCTGGCCAGGCCTTCGGGCCACGTAGGCTCGGGCGAGCGCGACGACCTCTCGACCACCACCACCGCATCGCCGGCGAGCCTGCTCACGATTCCGTCCAGCACCGCCGCCAGGTTGTCTTCTCCGACGTCGTACGGCGGATCGGCGATCACCAGCGAGAACTCGGCTGCCGCTCCCCCGTCACCCGCGTACTTCTCGACCTTCGCCGTCACCACCGTCGTGTCGGCCGCGCAGCCCAGGACCTTCGCGTTTCGGACCGCCACCTGGGCCACCTGACGAGAGGCCTCCACAAGAACTGCGCTGGTCGCGCCACGGCTCAGCGCCTCGAAGGCCAGCGCGCCCGAGCCCGCGTACAGGTCGAGCACCCTCGCCCCCGCCACCGCGTCCAGATGCTCCAGGCGGGAGAAGAGCGCCTCGCGCACGCGCTCCGTCGTCGGGCGGGTGTTGTCGCCCTTCGGCGTCGCCAGCGTGCGGCCTCCGAATCGGCCCGCGATCACGCGCGTCATGCGTCAGCCCTTCTGCAGAAAGTCGACCTGGGTTTCGTCGAGCCGGTCTTCGAGCATGCGGGCCAGATCGACGTAGTCGCGCAGGTCGGGGTCGGCGGCCACGATGCGGGAGGCGTCTTCGCGGGCCTCGGCGATGATCCGCTCGTCGTCGCGGCCCGTAAGGCGCAGCATCTGCAGCCGCGAGCCTGCTCCGCTCTGGCGGGAGCCGAGGATGTCACCCTCCCGACGCGACGCCAGGTCGAGCCGCGAGAGCTCGAAACCGTCGGTCGTCGCCGCGACCGCCTCGAGCCGATCACGGCCGGCGCTGGTCGGCTCTCGTGTCACGAGCAGGCACAATCCAGGCAGCCCACCCCGGCCCACGCGCCCGCGGAGCTGGTGAAGCTGCGAGATCCCGAACCGGTCGGCGTCGAGCACGACCATCACCGTCGCGTTCGGCACGTCGACCCCGACCTCGATCACCGTGGTCGACACCAGCACGTCGATGCGTCCCTGCGCGAACGCGGTCATCGTCGCGTCCTTCTCATCGCCGGACATGCGACCGTGCAGCAGCCCGAGGCGAACTCCGGCGAGAACGGGGTTCGCGGCCAGCTCGGCGTGGGCCTCGATCACGCCGCGCATCTGCGGTCGCGCGCTGGGATCCGGCCCGCGGTCCTCGAGGGGCAACTCGTCCTCGTCGATCCACTCTCCGGAGGGGGACATCCGGCCGCGCCGCTGCCGTACCCGAGTCGAATCGGCGCCTCCGGGGGCGTCGAACACATCGTCGTCGCCGCTCCACACGTCGGAGGCGGCCTCGAACCCGTCAGCGCCCGACTCCCCCGCAGCGCTCGCAGCGCCGCCCGCACTGACTGGGTCGGATTCGTCGCCAATGCGCGGGCACACGATATAGACCTGACGTCCGCCTGCGACCTCCTCGGCCACCCTCTGCCAGGCGCGCTCGTACCAGCGGGGATTATCGACGATCGCGGTCTGCACCGGCGCCCGCCCGGCCGGGAGTTCGGCGAGTACGGAGGTGTCCATGTCGCCGAAGACCGTCATCGCCACCGTGCGCGGAATCGGCGTCGCCGTCATCACGAGCATGTGCGGCGAGTGCTTCGCTTTGTCCCGCAGGGCATCCCGCTGCTCCACTCCGAAGCGGTGCTGCTCGTCGACCACCACGAGGCCGAGGTCGGCGAACTGCACGTGCTCCTGCAGCAGGGCGTGCGTACCGACGACGATTCCCGCCTCCCCCGACGCCGCCTGCAGCAACGCGGCCTTGCGGCGGGAGGTCGAGTCGCCTCCGACCAGAAGCGCGACCCGCGTGCCCTGGTCGGCGCCGCCGAGCAACCCGCCCTCGGCGAGCGGGCCGAGCATGGCCAGCAGCGAGCGGTGATGCTGTTGTGCGAGAACTTCGGTCGGGGCGAGCAGGGCTGCCTGCCCCCCCGCGTCGATCACCGCGAGCATCGCCCGCAGCGCCACTACCGTCTTGCCCGAGCCGACGTCTCCTTGCAGCAACCGGTTCATCGGATGGGCGCGCGCGAGGTCGCGGGCGATCTCCTCACCCACCGCTCGCTGCCCCCCGGTGAGGGTGAACGGCAGAGCCGCGTCGAAAGCCTCCAACAGCCCGCCGGGACGGGCGGAGCGGGGCACCGCCGGCGCATCCTGTTGCTCCAGCCGTCGCCGCGCCAGCGCGAGCTGGATCACGAGCGCTTCGTCGTACTTCAGCCGCTCGAACGCCGCGAAGAACTGAGCCGCGTTCTCGGGGAGGTGCATGTGCCGCCACGCGGTCGTGAAGTCGACGAGCCCCCGAGCGCGCGTTAATTCGCGCGGCACCGGGTCGCCGAGGTCGACTTTCTTGAGCACTTCTTCCACCGCGATCGAGATCTTCCACGACGGCATGCCCTTGACCTCGCGATATACCGGCACCCGCGCGCGCTGGAGCTGCGCGGACACGTCCCCGAAGTCATCGGGGGCGCCGGCGTCATCGGCCTCGTCGGGCTCGAACTGATACGCCGGATGCGCGAGCTGCCACTGATCGCGGTACGTGCTCACCGTGCCCGCGAACAAGCCCCGGCGTCCGACCTCGAACTCCCTCTCGTGCCCCCAGGCGTTGAAGAAGGTCAACGCCAACGTGTGGTCACCCGAACGGACCAAAGCGTTGAGCATGGGCCTCAGCCGCTTGCCCGCCTTCGGTCTGGGCGTGCGGGTCTCCGCACGGATCACCGTGCCGAAGAACACCACGTAGTCGCCCTTGTTCAGCCGGTCGAGGTTGCCGTTGGGGTCGAGAAACCGGCTCGGCCGAAAGCGCAGCAGCTCACCGACCGTCGTAATGTCACGGCCCTCGCGGAGCTTCTTGGGCCACGGGTCAGGGAGCACACTGCGCAGCGGGGTCCACCAGTCGGCCATCACTCCACCCCGACGAGCAGGACGGCGTCGTGCTGGCCCCCCTCGATCGCGACCACCTCGATGCCGGGGTGCCCGCGCTCGATGAGGCCGGCCAGGCTCTCGGCCAGACCGATGTGCCCCTGACCTGCGACGAGGGTGACAAGCTCGGGTGCTGCGGCATCGTGGCCATCGTGAACGTCTCGTCCGTGCGAGCTCGCTCGAGGCGCGAGCAGGTGGTCGACGAGCGTCTTGGCCACTCCGACCACGTCTGGCCCCACCGCGCGCACGTCGCCTTCGGCGTACGCGAGCAGATCGCCTCGGCGACAGCGGCCGGCCGCGAAGGTCGCTGCGCGCGTGGCGACCTCCACGGAGCCGCACCGCACGGCCTCCGCGAGGGTTGCGAGGCGGCGGGCCTCGGTCTCGGGATCGGCGTCGGGGTCGTAGACCGCCAGGGCGGCGAGGGCCTGTACGGGAGAACGCGTATCGGCCACCACCACGGTGATGCCGTCGGCGTTGGCCCGAACCGCCGCGGCCTGGGCCGCCACCGCGCCCTCGGGCCGCCCGGGCAGGGCGAGCACGGTCGTACACCCGGTGCGGCGGATCGCCTGCTCCACCGACGCGAGCAGCCGCCTCGGCTCGGCCGCGCCACCATCTGCCGGTGTGATGACCTGTGCCCCCGTCTCGCGCATGAGCTCGGCGATGCCCGATCCCGTGGCTCCCGCGAGGACGCCCAGCCGCCCCTTGTCGAGGCCCGGATCGTCGGAGTGCGGCCTGGCTAACGGCAGTTCGAACGAGGGCGCTTGCTCGTGATGGTGCACGGCGTGTGTCGGGACGTGCTGCGGTGCCGCGTCGGCACAGGCCACGTCATCGGCGTCGGTGAGAAGCTCGACCCGGATGCCGGCCGGCGCGCCCACCAAGTGCGCGGCCTCGATGGCCGGACCCGGCTCACGCGTATGTACGTGCACTGTGACCAGCGAACGCACCCCGGCACGATCGCGGCTGCCGCCGATGACGATGCTGTCGCCCAGCTCGGCGAGGCGCTTGCTCAGCTCCTCCACCTTCTCCGATTCGGCGTCGGAGAGGTGGTACACGACTTCGTACTCCGGCACCGAGCCGAGCGCCGAGCCCAGGGCCGGACCAAGGGCCGACGCAGCCACCCGGGCGGAGGGCTGAGCGGCTCGCCCGTGCCCGCCCTCCGGGAGCCCGATGGGCGCGGAGCGGCGGTCGACCCGGTGAACCACGTCGTCGAGGGCCTGGTAGATCACGACGAGGCCAGCCCCGCCCGCGTCGACCACGCCCGCCTCCGCGAGCTGCGGCAACTGGGAGGTCGTACCGGCCAGCCCCCGCAGCGCCGCCTCGGTGGTCGCGCGCACGACCTCCGCGAGCGAACCGCCCCCGTCGGCCGTGGCCTGCGCGGCAGCGGCCGCGGCCTCGGCGACCGTGAGGATCGTGCCGTCGACGGGATTGCTCACGCCCTCACGGGCGCGCCTCGCCGCCACGCTCAGCGCCGTCGCCAGCTCGACCGGACCGACCGTCGCGTCGTCACCGTCGTCGGGCGTCTGAGAGGCGCTCTCGATGCGGGTGAGCCCGATGCCCTCGGCGAGGCCCACGATCAACTGGCTGAGGATCACACCCGAGTTGCCGCGCGCCGAGAGCAGAGCGTCGCGGCTCAACTCGTCGAGGCGCGACTGCAGCGATCGTTCCTGCCCGTTCGCGTCGGCGAGAAGCATCTCGAGCGCCGACGAGAGGGTGCGCAGCATGTTCGTGCCCGTGTCGCCGTCGGGTACCGGAAACACGTTGAGGGCATCGAGTTCTTCCTGCCGCTCGGCGAGGTACGCGGCGGCAGTGAATGCCCACCGCAGAAACGAACCCTGATTCAGGCTCGACAGCGGCGTCGACGGCGTCACGGACTCGACCACTGGCACGCATCACATCCTCACATCAGTTCGGGCTTTGATCGCAGCAGGCGTCGGCATTTGGGTCAGTCGCGGGGTGTTCGCTACAGTTGGTTCGTTCGACCGGACGCTTCGCCGCGCCCGCGTCGTGATGACGACGTCGGTGCCGCAATGCGGACCGGTCATTCTTTGTCCGAATCTTTCGATCACCAGGAGTATCACGTGGCTGCCAACTGCGACGTCTGCGGCAAGGGCCCCAACTTCGGGTACAGCGTCTCCCACTCGCACCGCCGTACGAAGCGCCGCTGGGTTCCGAACATCCAGCGCGTCCGCGCTCTCGTCGGCCCGTCGGGGGTCACCCCGAAGCGCCTCAACGTGTGCACCTCGTGCCTCAAGGCCGGCAAGGTCAAGCGCTGACCAACCTGGCGCTGACTGCCTGACGGCAGGGCCTGAATTCGCTCGAAGCGACCGCCGCGACCTCACGTCGCGGCGGTCGCTTTGTGCGCTCTGCCTGCGTATACAAGCTCCCCTGACCCTTGCTCGGGCGCCTGGGACACTCAGATGCATGACTTCGACGTCGGCCCCCGAAGCCACCCGTGCGACCGGATACAGCGTGCGGATGGGCGAGGCGAGCGACGCCGAGTGCATCGCCCAGGTGCACAGGCAGGTGTGGCGAGCCACCTACAGCGAACTGGTCGCCCCCGAGGTCTTGAAGCGGCACCTGAACTCCGACGATGCCACGACCCGCTGGACCAGCCGCCTCGAACGCAGCGGCGCCGACGCCCCGCCCGTGTGGGTGGGCGTCGACCCCGAGGGTGAGATCGTCGCCCTCGGCTGCTCAGGTCCGCCGCGCGACCCCGATCACCCAGTCGGCTGGGAGCTGTGGGCGATCAACGTCATGCCCAGCGCGCAGGGCACCGGGCTGGCCGACATGCTCATGGAGCGCCTCGTCGCAGACCTACCCGCCTACCTCTGGGTGATGGAGGACAACGCCCGTGCGATCGCGTTCTACGAACGCCACGGGTTCGTACTCGACGGACTCCACCACGTCGACGAGGATTTCGGCACCGTCGACGTGCGGATGACCCGCCGCGGCACCCACGGTCGCCCCGTCAGCGGTCGAAATGGTCCCACGTCGCGACGTGCGGGTCGGAACCGTTGAACGTCATCCTCGGATAGTCGTCGTCGCCGACTTCATGCACGCGGCCGATGACGCGCCACCCCTGCGGCACCTGCGCGGAGGTCGGAAAGGTCGCGAGAAGCGAATGCTCCTCTCCTCCGCCGAGCACGCAGCGTAGGCCCACGTCTGCGCCGAGAACCGGCGCCAGCCTGGCCACGTCGGGGGCCACGCCTGCCGCCGAGATCGCCATCACGACATCGCTGGCACGCGCCACCCGGGCTGCGTCGACGACCAGGCCGTCGGATAGGTCGATCATGGAGGTCGCGCCGGCCTTGGCCGCCACCGGTCCCTGCTCGACCGGGGGCCGCGGCCGCAGGTGCACCTCGACCAGCTCGGGGTCGTCGTCGCGGCGGCCGGTGCTCAGCAATTCGAAACCGGCACCGGAACGCCCCAGGGTGCCCGCCACCGCGATCACGTCGCCGGGGCGTGCCCCGTTGCGGCGTACGGCAGCCCGACCTTCCAGGTCTCCAAGAGCGGTGATCGAGAGCATCACGGTGCCCGCCGGCGCTGACGACAGGTCACCTCCGAGCACGTGTGCCCCGGCAGCGCGAGCCGCCGCAGCGATACCGCCCGCCGATTCCACCGCCCACGCGACCGAGGTCGCCGGGTCGGCGGCGAGGGTCACGAGGATCCCGCGCGTCACGCCTCCCATCGCCGCGATATCGGCTACGTTCTGCGCCACACACTTGGCGCCCACCTGTTCGGCGGTGCTCCATTCGTCGAGCCAGTCGCTGCCCCGCACCATCGTGTCGGTGGTCGCGAGCGTGCAGCCGTCGCTGGTGCGCAGCAGCGCAGTGTCGTCGCCGGGCCCGATCAGCGTCCAGTCGTTCTGCACGTCCGATTCACCGGTCGCGTAGACCGGAAAAATGAGCGAGAGCAGCTCCTCCTCGCTCACGGACGACAACGGACCGGGTGGCATGGGCAGACGTGGCACGGGCAACTCCTGGTGTCGAACGAGTGACGGCGACCTGTTGCGAAACTACCCCTCTCCAGCTCGCGGTCGGGGATTCGAGCGAGAATGACGTCAGGTCGCACGTCGACCGCCCCACCACGAGGAGGACCCAGTGCCCGCGCTCCGCCGCAACTGCAAGGCTCGACCGTCTCCGCAGGTCACAGTGCGCAGCAGGCACGCCGCAGCGGCCGTGGGCATGCTGGCTGTGGCTGCGCTGTCGGCATGCTCGTCGACGGTCGAGGTCGTACCTGCCGACCGCGCATCCGATCCGCTGTGTGCGCAGGTCGCGGCGGCCTGGCCGGAGACGGTGGCCAAGCAGGCCCGGGTCGAGACGACCTCCGACGAGCAAGGCGCGGCTGCGTGGGGTGACCCGGCGATCATCGCCCGCTGCGGTGTCACGTCGCCGGGGCCCACCACGAACGACTGCATCGACGCCAACGGAATCGACTGGGTCGCCATCCCCCTCGACGACGGCACCCGATTCGTCAGCTACGGCCGCTCCCCCGCGGTCGAGATTCTCGTACCGAAGAAGTACGCCCCCGAGGGCATCCTGCTACCCGCGTTCGCGGAGGCGACGGCCAAGATCCCCCAGGGCGAAAGCCGCTGCCTGTAGCCCGGCTAGGGCATCCGAGTCAGCGGAGGCCTACGCGGCGCTCCATGGCCTGCTCGATGAGGTCGGTGATGAGGGCCGTGTACGGCAGGCCCGTAGCCGCCCACATGGTCGGGAACATCGAGAACGGCGTGAAGCCGGGCAGCGTGTTGATCTCGTTGATGATCACCTCGCCGGCCTCGGTGACGAAGAAGTCGCACCGGGCCAAGCCCTCGCAGGAGGCGGCCTCGAACGCCTCCACGGCGAGCTCACGCACCTTCGCGGTCACCTCGTCGGGCAAGTCAGCCGGGCACGAGAGCGTCACGTCTTTCTCGGAGAGGTATTTCGCCTCGAAGTCGTAGAAGTCGTGGCTGGCCACGACGATCTCGCCGGGCAGGCTGGCACGCGGCTCCTCGAGCCCGCGCCCGCCGAGCACTGCGCACTCGATCTCGCGACCGAAGATGCCCTGCTCGACGATCACCTTGGGGTCGTGCACGCGAGCCGCCTCGATGGCCTGAGTGAGGCCCTCACGCCCGTCAGCCGCGGTCACGCGCGTGATGCCGACGCTCGAGCCGGCCCGCGTCGGCTTGACGAACACCGGGAATTCCAGGCGCGAGATCCGTTCCAGAGCCGCGTCGGGATCGGCGAGCCACTGCCGGTCGGTGACGACCTCGTACGGCCCCACCGGCAGCCCGGCGGCCTCGAACGCCACCTTCATGTAGTGCTTGTCCATCATCATCGCGGAGGCGAGCACACCGCAGCCGACGTAGCGCACGTCGGCCAACTCGAACAGCCCCTGGATCGTCCCGTCTTCACCGAACGGCCCGTGCAGCAGCGGAAACGCGACGTCGATATCGCCCAGCGATTCGGTCTCGCGGCCCTTGGCGATGAGGTGCATCTCGCGGTCACCAGCCACGAGCGGCAGCGTGACCTGGTGGTCTGCGTCGGGCACCTCGGGCAACTTGCCGTCGTGGATCTGCAGTCTCGAGATCTCGTCGGGCATCAGCACCCAGCGGCCGTTCTTGGCGATGCCGATCGGCACCACGTCGTAGGCGTCGCGGTCGATCGCGCCGAGAACCCCGGCTGCGGTGACGCACGAGATGGAGTGCTCCGACGAGCGCCCACCGAAGATGACGGCGACGCGCGGCTTACGGGTGGCGGAGGGGGCAGGTGAAGTGCTCATCGATTCCGGACTCTACCGGTGCGGTGACCCCGCTGACTTCTCCGATTTGCGTTGCCTCGACATCAGCACGTCGGCCATGAGTTCGGGGCGTTGACCGTCGTGCACGACCGCGACGACGGCCTCGCAGATCGGCACCTCGACGCCTTGTGCCCTGGCCAGGTCGAGCATCGACATGCACGACGTGACGCCCTCGGCGGTCTGCCCGGTCTTGGTGACCACCTCCTCGAGCGACATGCCTTGGCCGAGCCCGACACCCACGCGGTGGTTGCGCGACAGAGGCGACATGCACGTCGCGATGAGGTCGCCGACGCCGGCGAGGCCGGAGAACGTCGCAGGATCTGCGCCGAGCGAGACCCCGAGCCGCACGGTCTCGGCAAGGCCGCGCGTGACGATCGTCGCCTTGGTGTTGTCGCCGAAGCCCATACCCTCGGCCACCCCGACAGCCACTGCGACCACGTTCTTCGTCGCCCCGCCGAGTTCGGCGCCGATGATGTCGATGTCGGTATACGGCCTGAAATAGGGGGTCGCGCAGGCCTCGGCGACGATGTCAGCGGTGCCCTCATTCACGGAGGCGACCACGCTGGCCGACGGCTGCCGCGCCGCGATCTCCTTGGCCAGGTTCGGCCCCGAGATCACGGCGATGCGCTCGTGCTCGATCTGCCCCACCTCGGCCACGACCTCGCTCATCCGCAGCCCGGTGCCCTGCTCGATGCCCTTCATGAGCGACACCACGGCAGCGTCGCGGGGAATCATCGGCCGCCAACCGTCGAGCCCCTTGCGCAGGGTCTGCGACGGGATCGCCAGAACGACGATCTCGGCCCCGTCGAGTGCCTCGGCCACGTCGCTCGTCGCCACGATCGCGTCGGAAAGGGGCACGCCCGGCAGGTAGTCGTCGTTCACGCGCTCGGAGTTGATGCGGGCCATCTGCTCGGGCCGCCGGCCCCACAGCCGCACCGACGAGCCCGCGTCGGCCAGGATCATCGAGAAGGCCGTGCCCCAGCTTCCGGCGCCGAGAACCGCGACGTCGCGCATGCCATCCTCCTGACTCAGGGCGGGCGGTGCAGCCGCCCGTGGGCCGATCTGCGCCGGGGCGGCGATTCGATCCACCATAGTGTCCGATGGACACCCCGCCCCTGCATACCCACGATGCCGTACCGCCCGAGCACTGGACGTTCGTCGTCCCCGTACGCGACGCCTCCACGGCCAAGACGCGGCTGGTCGCTCCGGTCGGGGTCGATCACGCGGAGCTGGTGCGGGCGATGGCGCTGGACGTGCTCGGCAGCGTCGCCGCTACGGGGGCGACCCTCGTTCTCGTTACCGACGATCCGGTGCTGGTCACAGTGGGGACCGACGGATGTGAAGGCGTCGAGGGAACGGCTCGGATTCGTGTGATCCGCGATCCGGCCCGCGGCCTGTCCGCCGCCATCGAGACGGGTCTCGCGGAGGTCGAACCGCACGCGCCCGCGGCCGTGCTTCTCGGTGACGTGCCGTGCCTACGCACCGACGACGTGATCGCGGCCCTCAAGGCGACGGTCGCCGCAGCCGTCGAGCCCCCTGCTCCCGGCGCGCCTGCCGCGTTCGTGCGCGACGCCGCCGGAACCGGCACGACGATGCTCGCCTCCACGCGGCGCGATCGCCTCCGGCCTCGGTTCGGCGTCGGCTCCGCGGCGGCACATGCGCTGGTTGCAGTGGAGATCGGCACGCGTCTTCAACGTCTACGACGCGACGTCGACACCGCCTCCGACCTCGACGACGCGATCCGCCTCGGGGCAGGACCGCGCACCACGCAGGTGCTGGCGGCCGGTCGGCCAGGAGGGTGGCTCGACCGGCGCTAGGCGTTCGGGTATGCGGAAAGCAGGACCGCCTCGGCGGCCCTGCCCCCGCGAAGTGCGCTCACGGCGCGGGCGTCACGCGCTGCGCTTGCCCTTGCCCCGCTTGCCCTTGTTGGCCGCGATCGTCGCCTGGGCGCGCGAACGCACCTCGGCGGCCGTACCGGCGGCGGCGCGGGCCGCGGCCGGAGTGCCCTTGGGAAGGGTCGCGGGCTCGGCCACGTACATCTTGAAAGCGGTGCCGGGGCGGAACTTCGGCACAGCAGTCGACTCGATGCGCACGGACTCACCGGTGCGCGGGTTGCGACCGGTGCGCGCTGCGCGGTCAACACGCTCGAAGGTACCGAAGCCGGTGATACCGACCTTGCCGCCAGCGGCGACCTCACGGATGATGACGTCGAAGATCGCCTCGATCGCGTCAGCGGCTGCCTTCTTACCGCCGAGACGATTCTCGAGCGCATCAACCAGATCAGCCTTGTTCACTCTTGTTCTCTCCCTCCAGAGAAATCGACCCGGAACCCCGGGTCCCAGTGCGTGGCACGAGCATCGCGCCCCCCACATCCATGTGACCGCGGCGTAATCTCCGGCTCAACGCAGCCGTAGAAGTCCACCGGCAATGCCCAACACCACCCACCCACGCCTGACCAGGTCAGACGAGACGCTTCATGGTGCTGCTACGTACGAGTCACGACGGGCTGCCGGACTCAGATCCCCTATCGGCATGAGAAGCGATGATGCACAGTGGAATCGAGGGAAATTGCTGTATACATCTGCAAGAAAGCCTGGGCGCCCGACCGACTTTGGCTTTTCCGGGCCGCTATTTCATTGGCGGGCAACGCTTCTCACGCGACCGACTGATACCTTCGGCGCTTGCGTCTTGCACTCTTTCGCGCGCATACAACGCGCATACGACAAGAGGCCCACTCCGATTCGGGGTGGGCCTCTTGCGAACTGATGCGTGCTATGCGCCGACAGGAGTGGTGGTCGGCTTGAACTCGGGGCGCGTCTTCTCGAACGCGTCGATGTCGCCCTCGTGGCGCAGGGTGAGGCTGATGTCGTCGAGACCCTCGATGAGGCGCCAGGCCGCGTACTCGTCGATCTCGAAACCGACGACCGTTTCGCCCGCGGTGATCGTGCGGGCGGGCAGGTCGACGGTCAGTTCCAGGCCGGGCTGCTCCTCCAGCAGCTTCCACAGCAGGTCGACGTCGCTCTGCGCGACCTGCGCGGCCACCAGGCCCGCCTTGCTGCTGTTGCCGCGGAAGATGTCGGCGAAGCGCGAGCTGATCACGACACGGAAGCCGTAGTCCATGAGCGCCCACACGGCGTGTTCACGCGAGCTGCCGGTGCCGAAGTCGGGGCCCGCGACGAGCACGGAGCCGGAGCGGAACGCATCCTGGTTGAGCACGAAGCTCTCGTCGTTACGCCAGGCGGCGAACAGGCCGTCTTCAAAGCCCGTGCGGGTGACGCGCTTGAGGTAGACCGCCGGGATGATCTGGTCGGTGTCGACATTGCTGCGGCGCAGCGGCACGCCGACGCCCGTGTGGGTGGTGAACTTCTCCATCACTACTCCTTGGAAGCTATCGGGCGCCGGCTCAGAGCGCGGGCAGGTCGGCGGGGGCGGAGAGGGTGCCACGCACCGCGGTCGCGGCGGCGACGGCCGGGCTGACGAGGTGGGTGCGCCCACCCTTGCCCTGGCGTCCCTCGAAGTTGCGGTTGCTCGTGGAGGCCGCCCGCTCGCCGGGAGCGAGCTTGTCGGGGTTCATCGCCAGGCACATCGAGCAGCCGGGCAGGCGCCACTCGGCACCCGCGGCCTCGAAGACCTCGCCCAGGCCCTCGGCCTCCGCCTGCTCGCGCACACCCGCGGAGCCGGGCACGACGAGCATGCGCAGCCCCTCGGCGACCTTGCGGCCCTTGAGCACCTCGGCCACGGCCCGCAGGTCTTCGATGCGGCCGTTGGTGCAGGAGCCGACGAAGACCGTGTCGACCTTGATGTCGCGCAGCGGCATGTTCGCAGTCAGGCCCATGTACTCCAGGGCCCGCTCGACACCGGCGCGCTCGTCGTCGGGCAGCAGCGACGGGTCGGGCACGGAGGCTCCCAGCGGGGCTCCCTGGCCGGGGTTGGTACCCCACGTGACGAACGGGGTGAGCTCGGAGGCGTCGAGCACGACCTCCGCGTCGAAGACGGCGTCGTCATCGGTGCGCAGCTGCTTCCACGCCTCGACCGCAGCGTCCCACTGCTCGCCCTGCGGCGCGTGGCGGCGGCCCTTGAGGTACTCGAACGTGGTCTCGTCGGGGGCGATCATGCCCGCGCGGGCGCCGGCCTCGATCGACATGTTGCAGATCGTCATACGCGCTTCCATCGACAGTTTCTCGATGGCGGCGCCGCGGTATTCGAGCACGTAACCCTGGCCGCCACCGGTGCCGATCTTGGCGATGACCGCGAGGATCACGTCTTTGCTCGTGACGCCCTCGGGCAGCTCGCCGTCGATACGCACCGACATGGTCTTGAAGGGCTTGAGCGGCAGCGTCTGCGTGGCGAGCACGTGCTCGACCTCGCTCGTGCCGATGCCGAAGGCCAGCGCGCCGAAGGCGCCGTGCGTGGAGGTGTGGCTGTCGCCGCACACCACGGTCATGCCGGGCTGCGTGAGGCCGAGCTGCGGGCCGATGATGTGCACGACCCCCTGGTCGGCGTCGCCCATCGGGTAGATCGGCACACCGAACTCCGCGCAGTTGCGGCGCAGGGTCTCGACCTGGGTCAGGCTCGTCTCGTCGGTGATCGGGCCCGGCGTGGTCGGCACGTTGTGGTCTTCGGTCGCGACCGTCAGGTCGGTGCGACGCACCTGACGACCGGCCATGCGCAGACCGTCGAAGGCCTGCGGGCTCGTCACCTCGTGAACGAGGTGCAGGTCGATGTAGAGCAGGTCAGGCTCGCCCTCCACCGAACGTACGACGTGGGAATTCCACACCTTCTCAGCGAGGGTTTGCCCCATCTGTTCCTCCATGAGCGATGCACCATCTGTGCAAAACGTGACGAAGTCGCCATAGGCGACGCGCAGCCCCGAAACGCGACCGGAGGTGAGGCGGACCGGAGGAGACGGGGTCTAGAGAAAGCCCTGACCTGCGGCTACGCCATGGCCGAAAGACGGTCGAGTCGTGAGGGTCCAGCGTGATCTTCGCGCAATGTCACAATCTGGCGACCTTGCGTCTCATGCGATGAGACGGCCAGAATGGGTCCATGGAGTCTTCGAGCGGCGTTGGTGTGTTGGACAAGGCGGCGATCGTGCTGAGCGCTCTGGAGGGTGGCCCGGCCACCCTGGCGCAGCTGGTCGCGAGCACGAAGCTGGCTCGCCCGACCGCACATCGCATCGCCGTCGCGCTGGAGCACCACCGGCTCGTATCACGCGACATGCAGGGCCGGTTCATCCTCGGCCCGCGCCTCGGCGAGCTTGCCGCCGCCGCCGGTGAAGACCGCCTGCTCGCCGCTGCCGGTGCTGTGCTCGCCGCGCTGCGCGACCACACGCACGAGAGTGCCCAGCTCTTCCGTCGTCAGGGCGACATGCGCATCTGTGTCGCCGCCGCCGACCGCCCGATGGGACTGCGCGATTCGATTCCGGTCGGCGCGACCCTGTCGATGCTCGCCGGCTCCGCCGCACAGGTGCTTCTGGCCTGGGAAGAGCCCGACCGGCTGCACCGCGGCCTGCAGGGCGCCCAGTTCACCGCCACCACCCTCTCCGGCGTGCGCCGTCGCGGCTGGGCGCAGAGCGTCGGCGAGCGCGAGCCGGGGGTCGCGTCGGTCTCGGCGCCGGTGCGTAACCCCTCCGGACGGGTCATCGCAGCCGTGTCGATCTCGGGGCCGCTCGAGCGCCTCTCGCGCCAGCCCGGCCGCCTGCACGCCGCCACCGTGGTGGCCGGCGCCAACAAACTCACCGAGGTGCTGCACCGGGCGCACATCGCCCAGCAGTCGTCTCAGGAGGCCGCGAATCGCGCCGCTCAGGCGGCCGCCGGTGCTGCGCCGTCTGCCTGAGCCCCACCCGCAAGAGGCCCGTTTCCAGCTTTCCAACGGCTGGAGGTGGGCCTTTTCGCTGCTCAGAGGCGTCTCGACGTGCTCCCCCTCACTGATCGGACATCCCCTCCCACCTTGTCGGCACCTGCCTCTACTGTGAGGGAAACCGACAGGGCGGCTGTGCCCTGCCGCCCCAGAAGGGAGTTCGCATGTTCCGTAAGGTGCTGGTCGCCAATCGGGGTGAGATCGCGGTTCGCGCTTTCCGCGCCGCCAACGAACTCGGCGTATCCACGGTGGCCGTGTTCCCGTACGAAGACCGTGGTTCCGAACACCGCATGAAGGCAGACGAGTCCTACCAGATCGGCGAGGTCGGGCATCCCGTGCGCGCCTACCTGACGCCCGAAGAGATCGTGCGCGTCGCGGTCGAGGCCGGCGCCGATGCCGTGTACCCCGGTTACGGTTTCCTCTCCGAGAACCCTGAACTCGCCGAGCTGTGCGAGAAGTCGGGCGTCACGTTCGTAGGCCCGCCCGGAGAAGTGCTGCACCTGACCGGCAACAAGTCCCGCGCCATCGACGCGGCGAAGGCTGCTGGGCTGCCCACCTTGCACAGCGCCCCTCCGAGCACCGACATCGACGAACTCGTGGCGGCCAGTGCCGATTTCACGTATCCGCTATTCGTCAAGGCCGTCTCCGGCGGCGGCGGTCGAGGTATGCGTCGCGTCGACACCCCCGACAAGCTGCGGGACTCGATCGTCGCCGCCCAGCGCGAGGCCGAGTCCGCATTCGGTGACCCGCGCATCTACCTCGAAGAGGCCGTGATCGATCCACGGCACATCGAGGTGCAGATCCTCGCCGATAAGCACGGCAACGTCATTCACCTCTTCGAGCGCGACTGCTCGGTGCAGCGGCGGCACCAGAAGGTCGTCGAGATCGCTCCTGCCCCGAACCTCCCCCCTGAGATCCGGGAGTCGATGTGCCGCGATGCGGTCGCCTTCGCCAAGCAGATCGGCTACGTCAACGCGGGTACGGTCGAATTTCTCCTCGGCCCTGATGGGCGGTACGTGTTCATCGAGATGAACCCGCGCATCCAGGTCGAGCACACGATCACCGAAGAGATCACCGACGTCGACCTCGTCAGCTCCCAGTTGCGCGTCGCCGCAGGCGAGTCGCTGCCCGACATGGGGCTCACACAGGAGGCGATCGTGCCGCACGGCGCCGCCGTGCAGTGCCGCATCACCACCGAAGACCCGACCAACGGGTTCCGCCCCGACACCGGCAAGATCACCGCCTACCGCTCGGCCGGTGGCTCTGGCGTGCGGCTCGACGGCGGCACGGTCTTCGTCGGCGCTGAGATCAGCCCGCACTTCGACTCCCTGCTCGTCAAGCTCTCGTGCCGCGGACGCGACTTCCCGGCCGCTGTGCGCCGGACTCGGCGCGCGCTGGCGGAGTTCCGTATCCGCGGTGTCTCCACCAACATCCCGTTCTTGCAGGCGCTGCTCGACGAGCCCGACTTCGTGGCCGGCAAGGCGACCACGTCGTTCATCGACCAGCGGCCCGAGCTGCTCACGGCCCGCCGCTCCGCCGACCGCGGCACGCGTCTACTCACGTACCTCGCCGAGATGACGGTGAACCAGCCGCACGGCCCGAACGACTCGACGTTCTCGCCGCGCTCGAAGCTGCCGCAGCTCGACCTCAAGGCGCCGCGTCCCCGCGGTAGTCGCGACGAACTGCTCGAACTCGGGCCTGAGGGGTTCGCCCGCGCACTGCGTGAGCGCCCCGGAGTGGGCGTCACCGAGACAACGATGCGCGACGCCCACCAGTCGTTGCTCGCGACGCGCGTGCGCACGCGCGACCTGTTGCACGTGGCCGAGCACGTCTCGCGCATGACCCCCGAACTGCTCTCGGTCGAGTGCTGGGGCGGTGCGACCTACGACGTGGCGCTGCGGTTCCTCGCCGAAGACCCGTGGGAGCGGCTCGCGGCCCTGCGCGAGGCGATGCCGAACATGAACCTGCAGATGCTGCTGCGCGGCCGCAACACGGTCGGCTACACGCCGTACCCGACCAAGGTCACCGATGTGTTCGTACACGAAGCGGCGAAGACCGGTATCGACATCTTCCGCATCTTCGATGCGCTCAACGACGTCGACCAGATGCGGCCGGCCATCGAGGCGGTGCGAGAGACCGGCACGGCCGTCGCCGAGGTCGCCCTGTGCTACACGGGCAACCTGCTCAACCCGAACGAGAAGCTCTACACGCTCGACTACTACCTACGTCTCGCCGAGCGGATCGTCGAAGCGGGCGCACACGTCATCGGCCTGAAAGACATGGCGGGCCTCTTGCGGGCGCCCGCCGCGGCCAAGCTCGTGGCGGCGCTGCGTGAGCGCTTCGACCTTCCCGTGCACCTGCACACGCACGACACGGCAGGCGGGCAGATCGGCACGCTCCTGGCCGCCATCGGAGCCGGGGTCGACGCCGTCGACGCGGCGATGGCCTCGATGGCCGGTACGACGTCGCAGCCGTCGCTCTCGGCGCTGGTGGCCGCCACCGACGGAGGCGAGCGCACAACCGGCCTCAACCTGGCCGCCGTGTGCGAGCTCGAGCCGTACTGGACCGAGGTGCGCAACCTCTACAAGCCCTTCGAATCGGGCCTGCCCGGCCCCACGGGTCGCGTGTACCACCACGAGATCCCCGGCGGGCAGCTCTCGAACCTGCGCCAGCAGGCCATCGCGCTGGGTCTGGGCCACCGGTTCGAAGACATCGAGAACATGTACGCGGCCGCCAACGACATCCTCGGCGACATCGTCAAGGTGACGCCGAGCAGCAAGGTCGTCGGCGACCTGGCGCTGGCCCTCGTGGGTGCGGGCGCAGATCCGGCCGATTTCGAGGCCAACCCGCGCTCGTACGACATCCCCGATTCGGTGATCGGCTTCCTCAACGGCGAGCTGGGCGACCCGCCCGGCGGCTGGCCCGAGCCGTTCCGCACCAAGGCGCTCGAAGGCCGCCCCACCCCGGTGCGGGTGACCGAACTGTCGGCAGAGGACGAGGCGGCGCTCGACTCCGACCCGCAGCCCACCCTCAACCGTCTGCTCTTCCCCGGGCCGACGAAGGAGTACGAGGCCAAGCGCGAGCGGTACTCCGACCTGTCGGTGCTATCGACGCGCGAGTTCTTGCACGGCCTGGCGCTCGGTCGCGAGCACGAGGTCGAGCTCGAACAGGGCAAGACGCTGCTGCTCGGGGTCAAGGCCGTCTCCGCTCCCGACGAGCGGGGCATGCGCACGGTCATGGCGACGATCAACGGCCAACTGCGTCCGGTGCTCGTACGTGACGAGTCGATCAAGGTCGACATCAAGATCGCCGAGAAGGCCGACACAAGCAACAAGAGCCACGTGCCTGCTCCGTTCGCGGGTGTGGTGTCGCTGAAGGTGGCCGAGGGCGACACGGTCGAGGCCGGAGCCACCGTCGCGACGATCGAGGCGATGAAGATGGAAGCGGCGATCACGACGCCGGTCGGTGGCACGGTCAAGCGCCTCGCCATCGGCGCGACGACCGCCGTCGAGGGCGGCGATCTGCTCATCGTCATCGAGTGACGCCGGTGCACCTGAGCCGCCGTACGTGATCAGCGTGTACGGCGGCTCAGGTCGCGTGCTCGGCGCAGCACCCACACGCAGTGGCGTCATCGGCGGCGACTTCGACGAGGTGCTTGGCGCGGTCGCGTAGGGCATCGCGCAGGGCCACGACGTCGGCCGCGGAGAGCATGTGGGCGAAATGGGCCAGCGCGGCGGAGCGGTCGGCCGAACGGGCGAGGAGCCGGTGCATATTCGCTGCCGCCTCGCCGGCCTCCGTGCTCACGGCCTCGAAGCCGCCGTCGGGGTGACGCACCACGCGACCCTTCGCCTCCAGGCGAGCCAGAACGGTGAGCACGGTGGTGCGGGCCGAGCCGTCGGTCTCCCGCACCTGCTCCCAGACGCGGCGACCGAGCACCGGCTCGCCTGCGGCCCACAACACCTGCATGACGCGCGTCTCGAGGCTGCCAGGGGTGCGTCGCATCGTGCCTCCCTTTCCACCTCGTTCGAACTATGCCTTGGCGAGCATCGCCTCACCGAGGATCTCGCCCGGCTTCGCTCCCGGCAGGATCGCATAGACGGCCGAACCGACCGGGGTCACCCAGATGTTCAGCAGGTCGGAGTCGGCCATGCGCTGCTGCAGCGGAACGAACTGCCGCACCGGGTCGGCCTGGTAGGCGACGAAGATGAGGCCGACGTCGCTGAGTGCGCCGTTCGCGGGCGCCTCGTCGTAGGTGTACGGGCGCCGCAGGATCTTCTCGTGCGGCTCCGTCGCGGTAACCCTGCGCAGGTGCGCGGCGTCGTCGATGACGTGGAACCCGAGCGAGTCGACCGCTGACAGATCGGCCGGAGCGTCGATCGGCGACCCTGCGGGTGAGGTCAGCACCGACCCGTCGGAGGTGCGGCGCCCAATGGAGTTGTCGCGTGCGACGGGGTCGGAGCGGTCCCACGAGTCGAGATCCATGGGCATGCGGCGCACGACCACCGACGATCCGCCTCGCAGCCACGTCGGGGCTTCGGCGCCCGCCCACAACAGCGACGCCTCAGCTCCCTGCACATCGGGCTGCACGATGCCGTCGACCTGCCCGAACAGATTGCGCATCGGCAGCTCGCTCGACTCGAATGGCTCCCTGAACCCGCGCTGAACCCATTTCAGGTCGATGAGCGGGGCTGCGTTGGTGAGCATGCGGCGCTGAGCGTGCGCGACCGTGGTGGGGCTGTCGGCGCAGATCTGCAGAAACAGGTCGCCGCCTGCCCACTTGGGGTCGAGCTTGTCGATCGAGAATGTCGGTAGGGGTTTCAACCACGTCGGCGCTTCGGCTCCGGCCACCGCGACCAGGCGTGGCCCCACTCCGAGCGTGACCGTCAACGAGGCCGGCACGGCCGCCAGCTCGGGTTCGAGGTCGGCGAGGGTGCCACGACCAGCCATGAGGCGCTCGATGTCGTCGGTCCAGACGGTGAACAGACGCCGGATCGCGTCGGCGTCGGCACCGGGTTTGAGGTCGAGGCCGAGAAAGACCCCGTACGCCTGCGCCCGCTCGACGATGCCCGCCTGGTGTTCGCCGCGGAACTCGCGCGCGATGGTGTCTGCCCCCGGGAGCGCCTCCGTTGCGGGCGTGGCCTCTTGAGCGCCCGCAGAGGAAGCCGACCAGCCCGCCAGCCCGGCCGCCGTCACGGCTCCGGCCAGACCCGCCAGACCGGAGCCGAGCACGGCGCGGCGGCCCGGGCCAGCCGGACCGCCACCGTTGTTGCTCATCGATTCGCTCACTTCGCCGGAACGTACTCTTCGTCGCCACCGTCGAAGTTGCGGACGGGGATCGGCGCCAGCTTCACGTCGCCCTGCGAGGTCGCCAGCGTCAGATCGACAGTGGTGCCCATCTTCGGCATCGCCGACATCTGCATGAGCATGATGTGGTTCGAGCCGGGCTCGAGCTTGAGAGTGCCCTTGGCCGGGAGGACGAAGCCGCCCTCCTTGGCCTGCATCTTCATGACGCCGTCGACGTTCACGGTCTCGTGCACCTCGACTATGCCGGCCGCCGGCGAGGTGCCGCCCGTAATCGTGATCTCCTGGTCGGTGTTGTTCTTCAGCGTGCCGAAGACGCCCGTCATGGTCATGTCGCTCGCCATGCCTGTGGCTGTGGCCGTGGCCGCCATCGTCGGGTTCATCTGTTCCTTGGAGCGGACCCAGCCGTCATCGAGCGTGACAGCCCCCTCGGCCGCGGGAGAGGCGTCTGCGGGCGAAGAGGCGACAGTCGTCGTGGCGGTGGCGGTGTCGGCCGGTGTGGAGCCGCCTCCACACGCGGCAAGAGCGCCCAGCATGGCCACGGCGGAGGCCGCAGCGAGCGTGCGCGAGACAGCGGTACGTCGCATGATGCGAGAAGTCATCTTCGTCTCCTGACAATCGGGTCGCGTTCACGGATCACGACACCCCGGGGGGTGTCCCTGGAGCGTGAGACTACATGAAGTAGACACTCGATTACGTTGGGAATTCCAGGGACTGCATCACAGCGCCGCGGACATGAAAAAGACCCCCTCCGCATGGGAGGGGGTCTTCGTTGTAGCCCCGACGGGATTCGAACCCGCGCTACCGCCTTGAGAGGGCGGCGTGCTAGGCCACTACACAACGGGGCCTTGTTTTGCTGGTACCGACTGCCCCTGCCAACAGGGCGGGATGAACACTACCCGTTACCGGACGGTGGTCATAATCCGCAGGTCAGAGCGGGTCTGACGCGGTGTGAGTTGAGAACTCAGCGCTGGGGTACCAGGACTCGAACCTAGACTAACTGAACCAGAATCAGTCGTGCTGCCAATTACACCATACCCCAAGGGGCATCACCGGAAGCGTATCCTCGCAGGTCAACAACCCAGAACCTCTGGTTCGGACTGATCTTGCGGAGGCGCTACGAATCGCGGCGATCCGAAGAGAAAGATTAGCGGGGTCCCGGCCTCCAACTCAAATCGTCTTGCGCCGCAGCGGCTCCGAGGGCGGGTTGGATCGATCGCCGCCCAGGTGGAGGCGCCTCGACGGGTACGGTTTGGCTATGAGCCAGCTCGACCCCTCCCCCGCAGGTGACTTCGTGCGCGAGAAGATCCGTCGCGACAACGAGGCCGGCACGTTCGGGGGCCGGGTGCAGACGCGGTTCCCCCCGGAGCCGAACGGTTATCTGCACATCGGGCACGCCAAGGCCATCTGCGTCGACTTCGGCATCGCCGACGACTTCGGCGGCATCTGCAACCTGCGCCTCGACGACACCAACCCCGACACCGAAGAGGCGGAATACGTCGAGTCGATCATCGAAGACGTGCAGTGGCTCGGGTTCGCGCCGCCGATGCCGATCAAGCACGCCTCCGACTACTTCGGGCAGCTCTACGAGTGGGCTCAGTTGCTCATCTCGAAGGGGCTGGCGTACGTCGACGACCAGGACATTGAGACGATCTCGGCGCAGCGCGGCGGCTTCGGCAAGCCCGGCGTCGAGAGCCCCTACCGCGACCGCTCGCCCGAGGAGAACCTCGATCTGTTCCGCCGCATGGAGGCAGGCGAATTCGAAGACGGGTCTAAGGTGCTGCGGGCGAAGATCGACATGCAGAGCCCGGACATGTCGCTGCGCGACCCGATCATGTACCGCATCCGCAAGGTGCCGCACTACCGCACCGGCGACACGTGGAACGTGTACCCGATGTACGACTGGGCGCACGGGCAGTCCGACGCGATCGAAGGCGTGACGCACTCGCTGTGCACGCTGGAGTTCGACACGCACCGGCCCCTGTACGACTGGTACCTCGCGCAACTGCCGCTGCCCTACGAGGCGCCGCAGCAGACCGAGTTCGCGCGGCTCGAGCTGACGCACACGGTGACCAGCAAGAGGCGGCTCATGACGCTGGTGCGCGACGGCGTGGTCGACGGCTGGGACGACCCCCGGCTGCCCACCCTGCAGGGGCTGCGGCGGCGCGGGTACCCGGCGGAGGCGATCGTCGAGTTCTGCAACTACATCGGCCTCACCCGCACGCAGAGCCGCCACGACATCGAGCTGCTCGAATCGTTCGTGCGTAAGAGCCTCAACGTCACGAGCCAGCGACGGATGGCGGTGCTGCGGCCACTCAAGGTGGTCATCGACAACTGGCCCACCGACGACTCGGGTGCGCCTGTGGTCGAGTACTTCGATGTGGTCAACAACCCCGAGAATCCCGACGACGGGGTGCGTTCGGTGCCGTTCTCGGGCGAGCTGTACATCGAGCGCGACGACTACGCGCAGACCCCGCCGCCGAAGTTCTTCCGCCTCTCCCCAGGCCGAGAGGTGCGGCTGCGTGGGGCGTTCTTCGTGACGGCGACAGATGCGGTGCTCGACTCCTCGGGCGAGGTCGTGGAGGTGCACGTCACGTACGACCCCGCCTCCAAGGGCGGCAACTCCCCCGACGGGCGCAAGGTGAAGTCGACGATGCACTGGGTCTCGGCGGCGCACGCGGTCCCCGCGACAGTGGCGCTGTACGACCGGCTCTTCACCGCTCCCGTGCCTGGTGCCGCCACGGACGACCCGATGGACGACCTCAACCCGAACTCCCGCGAGGTGGTCGACGCGATGGTCGAACCGGCGCTCGTCGACACGGCCGCGGGCGAGGTCGTGCAGTTCGAGCGCCTCGGCTACTTCGCCCACGACCCCCGCGAACCGATGCTCTTCCATCGCACGGTGGGGCTGCGCGACGAGTGGGCCAACATCCAGAAGAAGGCCGCCGCCGGAGGTAAGCCGTGAACCGTTTGTCCGCTGTGCGTTCGGTGACGATCGCCGCCCTCACGGGCGCGCTGCTGCTTGGCGCCTCCGCGTGCGGTAGCGGGAACCAGGAGCCGTCGGCCGAGAACTTCTGCGCGACGCTCAACAACGACGCCGCCAAGCTCAGCGACGCGACGACGAAACTGCGCGCTCTGGCCGACTCCTCGGGCGCGACCAAGAGCGTCTCGGACATGGCATCGGCGGCGAAGTCGTTCATCGATCTCGCGAACATCTACGAGGAGCTCTCCGCTGTCGCGCCCCCGCAGGTCAAGGCCGACGTAGAGACGATCCGCACGACGTTCGACGGCATCTCGGCCGACGCGGGCGCCGACACGACCAAGCTCGCCGCCCAGGCCCGAGACGCCCTCAACTCCCTCCGAAACAGCGGCGAGGTACAACGCCTACGCGACTACGCCCAACAACAATGCGGCGTAACGCTCGGCTGAGCCTTCGAAACGAGGACGCCACGTGACCACGCCACGCGGGCCGCACACGTTCTCACAGGTCGTTTACGCGTTCACGAGCTTCTGGGAGTTCGAGTGCTGCGGTGATCCGTGGCGTGTGCGCGACGTGGTGGAGGTGGAGCTCGAGCCGGGCGAGCCCTCCGGGTGGGACGAACTCGCCCCAGCTCCCATCGAGTGGTACCTCGGGCGGCACGGCTCCAGTGGCAACTCTCCGAGCTCCGTTCGGATACGCCGGATCTGGGAGGCGTGGGCGCTCCCCGCGCCCAGCCTGGCGAAAGTCACCGATTGCGTCCTGACGGAGGTCTACCGAATCTCCTTGGAACGCCTGGGCGCCCCCGAGCCGGCCCAGCCCGGGCGCCCCGATTTGGAGCGCCTGGGCTGGGTGCTGGAGCTCGAGGCTCTCGGCTCACTCACGTGATGACGCCTCCGGAGACTCGAACTGGGTCCACGCGGACGTGACCGGCATCTTTGCGGCGCGCCAGCCGTCGCGGAGGAGGACCGCCACCGCCGGGGAGCCATGACGGACCAGCACCCGGTTCACCGGGGTCGCTTGCCGGTCAAGGAGCGATGCGACCAGGCCTCGCGCGATCTCGTTCGTGGCGATCGTGTCGAAGTCGGGGTCGATGACGAACGGGTCGAGGCGCAGAGCCGTCGTGAGCTCGGGTCGGATCGGCTCGACGAGCGCCTCGCCCCGGCCCCTCGCAGCGGCCCACTCGCTGGCCGCCTCGGCGGTGAAGCCACCCACCGTCACAGGCGGCAGGTCCCCGACGGGCAGCTCGACCGCTGTCTCAGTGGCGGCGCCGTAGCCCACTGCACGACTGTCGACGCTCACTGTGACCAGCGAGAACCCCGGCTCCCGGCTGCTGACCGCGAGCCTGTCGAAGTCACCGGCGGAATCGTGGACGAGTGGCGCGATACGGTCGCGCAGGTCGCCCACGGCATCTGACAGGGGCGTTTCCGGAGCGTGCGCGTCGAACTGGAAACCGTTGACGGCGGGCGCGAAAGACGGAGCGGACATGTAGACCTCCCACACAGGCCTCGGGGAGGTCGACGCGGCCTCGCTGAGCAGCGAGGCGTGCCGGCGCCTTCCCGCGAGGCGGCTCACATAGGGCGCGCCGCGCGGTTGCGCGACGCACTGGCAGGTCTTCGGACTCGCGGGCTTTCGGGGGTGTTTCCCCAGTTCCTAGTGGCCGTCGCTTCCCAGGTGGTCTTCCCAGTGCTCGTGACGGCGGTCGTTCCCACTCACCGCTGCGGGGCAGTCCCGGATTCGCACCGGGTTCCCTCTTACGACTCCCCAACGCCCCGTCGACCAGGACGCAGTAGGAGAACCAGCATCGCCACCCTAGCGGCGTCCTACGGGCAACGCGGACACGGCGCGCCCGGCCGACCCGAGGCGCCTCGATGTTGTGGCATGAGGGATGCAGTTCAGCGGTTCCCGGCCACATTCACGTAGGTAAACGTGCGCGGGGCGCCCGGAACTGCATCCCCTATGCCGCAACGTCGGCGGCACCGGGCAGTCGTGGCGGGTGTGGCCGGCTCTCTTCGCCGGGGCACGTGTGTACTCGCTGCATTAGCCGGCTCCCCTGCGGCGAACCGGCCTTCGATCCCGACTGCTCGCAGGGCGACGAGGCACGATAGGGACATGGGAGCACTTGCAGGACGAACTGCCCTGGTCACCGGGGTTTCTCGGCGGAAGGGCATCGGGTTCGCGATCGCGTCTCGGCTCGCGGAGATGGGTGCGTCTGTGGTCGTGGCGCACTGGTCGCCTCACGATATGGAGCAGCCTTGGGGCGCCGATGACCTCGGCGACCTGCTCGGGAAACTCCGCTCACGGCTCTCCCCCGGCGCGCGACTCGCCGACCTCAGCGTCGACCTCGCCGCGCCCGACGCCGGGGAGCGGCTGATCGCCTCCGCACGGGAGGCGCTCGGGCACCTCGACATCCTCGTGTGTAACCACGCCCGCTCCGGCGGCGATGGGCCGCTCGCCGACCAGACCGCCGAAACACTCGACGGGCATTGGAACGTCAACACCCGCTCCACGCTGCTCGCGACCAAGGCGTTCGCTGCGCAGCACGACGGGCGCGAGGGTGGACGGGTCGTGTGGATGACCTCTGGGCAGCAACTCGGGCCGATGGTCGACGAGATCGCGTACGCCGCCTCGAAAGCCGCGCTCGCCGGGGTCACCGCGTCGGTCGCGGCCGACCTCGTGCGTCGGGGCATCCTGCTGAACACCGTCAATCCCGGGCCGGTCAACACCGGCTACCTCGACGCCGACACCACCGACCGGCCGTACGACCTCGACGCCATCCGTGCGATGTTCCCGCTCGGCCGCTTCGGAGAACCCGACGACCCGGCAAGGCTCATCGCCTGGCTCCTCAGCGACGAAGGCCGCTGGATGGTGGGCCAAGTCATCAACACCGAGGGCGGCTTCGCCCGCTGGGCGACCGGGTGAGCTCCTGACGCGGGACGGCCCGATTCTCGTCCCATGGCACTGCTGCTGGTACGCGAGATGAGTCGAAAACATGTGCCATGGGACCCCGGAGCGAGAGGCGATGTGTAGAAGATCGCCCGGTCGAGGGCGTGCCACGGCACATGTTCTCTGTGACGTCCCGTTCTCCGCACGGTGCCGTGGCACGGGAGCGGACCGGCGTCACCCCTGGTGCAGCGCCCGGTAGACGGCCTTTCGGATCTCGTCGTACCAGAGCACTACCGAGGCCATGGCCGCGCAGACGAGCCAGTGATCGAGGCCCAGGGAGGCCGTACCGAAGGCGGTTTGGAGCAGCGGCAGCTCGACCACTGCGAGTTGGGCCACGACACCGAACGCCAGCGCAGCCCACAGCCACTTGTTGGTGAATAGAGAGTGGAACGCGCTCGTCGTCTCGGAGCGGGCGTTGAGGGCGTTGAAGAGCTGCGCCAGCACCAGCGTTGTGAACCCGGCCGTGCGGGCGACCTCCAACGAATCGGTGCCCTCGAAGAAACCGCCGGGCAGGAAGATGTCCATCGTGAGCAGGGTGATCGCCCCCATGACGATGCCGATCGAAAGGATGCCTGACCACATGCGGCGGTCGATGATTCGCTCCTTCGGGTCGCGCGGGCTCCGGGCCATGACGTCGTCGATCTCGGGGTCGATTCCCATGGCGAGCGCGGGGGCGGTGTCGGTGACGAGGTTGATCCACAGGATCTGGGTGGCGAGCAGCGGCACGAACATCGTGCCTTCGGCGGTCGCGTCGGTGAACCCGAGCACGCCTGCGAGCACGACGCCGAAGAAGACCGTGACGACCTCGCCCATGTTCGAGCTGAGCAGGTAGCGCAGGAACTTTTTGATGTTCTCGAAGATCACCCGCCCCTGGCGCACGGCGGCGACGATCGTGGCGAAGTTGTCGTCGCCGAGGATCATCGTGGAGGCCTGCTTCGTCACCTCCGTGCCGGTGATCCCCATGGCCACGCCGATGTCCGCCGACTTCAGGGCGGGAGCGTCGTTCACGCCGTCTCCGGTCATCGAGACGACATGCCCGTCGTCCTGCAGCACGTCGACGATGCGGATCTTGTGCTCGGGCGCCACGCGCGCGAACACCGAGACGTCGCGGGCGGCCTGCGCGAACCCGGCCTCGTCGAGGCGGTCGAGTTCGACGCCGGTGAGCGCATCGGAGCCGGCGTCGACGATGCCGAGGTCGGAGGCGATGCGCGCGGCGGTGCCGGGGTGGTCGCCGGTGATCATCACGACACGGATGCCCGCCCGGTGTGCGTCGGCCACGGCCACACGGGCCTCGTCGCGCGGCGGGTCGATGATCCCGACCATGCCGAGGTAGATCATGTCGCGCTCGGCGTCTTCGTCGACATCGTCGGGGTTCGAGAACTCGCCCTCCGCCACCGGCCGGTACGCCGTACCCAGGGTGCGGAAGGCCTCGTCGGAGAGGGCCTCGACGTCGGCGAGCACCCGCTCCCTCCATTGGTCGTCGAGCGGCACGACGTCGTCGCCGACGAGGAGGTGGGAACAGCGGTCGAGCAGCACGTCAGGGGCGCCCTTGGCGACGAGCGCCCCCGCCTCGGTGACGCCCGCAGGTGCGTTCGGGTCGGCGTCCGCGCCCGAGACCGGCCGCTGCAGGGTCGACATCATCTTGCGTTCGCTGGAGAACGGCACCTCGCCCGCCCGCTCGTAGCAGGCAACCGAGTCGCGCACCCCGTCGAGCTTGTGCGCTGCGACGAGGAACGCCGCCTCGGTCGGATCGCCCTGGATGCCCCACTCCCCGTCGATCTCACGCAGGTCGGAGTCGTTGGCGAGCGACCCCGCCGTGAGCACCCGTCGCGCCTGCTGCAGGGCGGCGGCCTCATCGCAATCGGCCGCCACACTCGCTTCGCCCTCGGGCCGATACCCGATGCCGGAGACATCGACGCGCCCCGACGGCGTGACGACCCGCTCCACCGTCATCTCGTTTTTCGTGAGCGTGCCGGTCTTGTCGGAGCAGATCACCGAGGCGGACCCGAGCGTCTCCACCGAGTGCAGGTCTTTGACCACGGCATTACGGGCCGCGAGCCGCTGCACACCGATCGCGAGTACGACCGTGAGGATCGCCGGCAGCCCCTCCGGCACGGCAGCGACCGCGAGCGAGACACCGAGCAGGAGGATCGCGACCGCCTGCGAGGCCGTCGAGACGTCGTTGACGAGGAACAGCGTGCCCATCACGATCACCGCGATCGCGATGACGATGATCCCGAGCATCTTGCTCACGCGCGCGATCTCGACCGACAGCGGCGACGGATCGGACTCGGTGGCGTCGAGCAGTTCGGCCACGTTCCCCATCTCGGTACCCATGCCGGTGGCGGTGACGACCGCCGTGCCCACGCCGCGTGCCACAGCGGTGCCCTTGAAGACCATGTCGTGCCGGTCGCCGAGCGCCCCTGCCTCTTCGAGCGTGGCCATGTCCTTCTCGGCGGCGACGGATTCGCCGGTGAGCGCCGCCTCCTGCACGCGAAGCGCAGTGGCGGTGAGCAGGCGCGCGTCGGCTCCGACCGCGTCGCCCTCGGCGAGCACGAGGATGTCACCCCGCACCAGCTCGCTCGACGGAACCGAAATGCGCACGCCGTCGCGTAGCACCGTCGAGGTGGCCGCCGTCATGTCGGCGAGCGCCGCCACCGCGTCGCTGGCCTTGTTCTCCTCGACGAACCCGATGATGGCGTTGAGCAGCACGATCGCGGTGATCACGATGCCGTCGACCGGTATCCCCTGGGCGCCCTCGAGCAGCCAGGCAACGATCGAGATGACGATCGCGACCAACAGCAGATACACGAGCGGGTCGTTGAACTGGGCGACGAACCGCTTCCAGGCGGGCGTCGGCGGGGTGCCGCGCAGCTCGTTGGGACCGTCGGCGTCCAGTCGGCGCGCCGCCTCCTCGCCGCTCAAGCCTGTCGAAGGATCGACCCCGAGATCGGCCGCGACGTCGCTCGCATCGCGTAACGCCGGGTCAGGTGCTTGCAGTTCTGTATCGCCCACGAGCCCATCCTCTCCCGGATGTTCGAAACGCGCCGGGTCAGGGGATGCGCAACGGGCCGTTCACGAGGTCCGGTGACTCGGGCACCGTCACCGGGTCAGGAGAGCCGTCACCTCGTGCAGTGACTCGACGACTCGCACCAGCGGGTCGTTCAGTTCGGTGCCCCACCCGGCGCCCCTCGGGGGCGGAAGCTCGCGCCGTTGCAGCCAGGCCGCGCGCATCCCGGCGCGCTGAGCTCCCAGGATGTCGGTGGGCAGGGTGTCGCCGACGACGAGCACCTCGTGCGGGTCGACACCGACAATCTCGGCCGCCATCGCGAACACCCTCGGGTCGGGCTTACCGACGCCGAGCGTGTCGGTGGTGACCATCGGCGCGCGGCCGGTGAGGCCCACAGCCTCGAGCTTCACCTCGGTCTGACCGCCTCCGGAGTTGGTGAGCAAGCACACGCCGATGCCGGCCGCGTCGGCGGCGTCGAACATCGGCAGCGCATCGGCGAACAGGCGCTGCGAGCCCTTGAACGCGACCCGGTAGTTCGACTCGAACACGTCGAACCGCACATCTGCCAGCCCGAGTTCGCGGCACGCGACGGAGTACCGGGCGTTCCGCATCGTCGGAAAGTCCTGCTCACCGCGGGTGTACGCGTCGAAATGCCCGGCGGGATCGTCGTAGAAGATGTCGGAGATCCGCGTGTGCAACTCGGGCGCCTCGTCGGGCCAGGCCGCCGCGGCACCAGCGGCGCACGACCCCCGCATCGCCGCTTGCGTGTCGACGAGCGTGTCGTCGATATCGAGCAACAGCCCTCGAATCGGCTCTGCCCAGACGTCGTGTTTCACGCAGCGCGCCTACAGGCTCGCGCGGAGGGAACGGAGACGGTTCAGGGTCGACTCGCGGCCCAAGATCTCGATCGACTCGAACAGCGGAGGCGACACTCGCTTGCCGGCCACGGCCGTGCGCACCGGACCAAAGGCGAACTTCGGCTTCATGCCCAGGCCCTCGACCAGGGAGGCGCGCAGCACGCCCTCGATACCGGCGGCGTCGAACGACTCCTCCGGCAGCGCCGCGATCGCCTCGATGGCCGCGTCGAGTACCTGAGGCGCGTCGTCCTTGAGCTGAGCGCGGGCGTCATCGGCGACAACGAGGTCTTCGTCGGCGACGTAGTACGAGGCGAGCTGGTCGGCCGCGTCGGTGAGCTTCACGAGGCGCGGCTGGATGAGGGCTGCGGCCGCCTCCAGCACGGCCAGGTCCCGCTCGCTCGGCTCGGCGGGCAGCACCCCCGCCTCCGTGACGAACGGACGCAGCCGCTCCGCCAACTCCGGCACGCTCAGCGACCGGATGTAGACGCCGTTGAGCCAGTCGAGCTTAGTGAGGTCGAAGATCGGGCCAACCGGGTTGATACGGGAGAAGTCGAACCGCTCGCTGAACTGCTCGAACGTGAAGACCTCGACATCGTTGCCCTCGTCGTCCTGCGCCGGCGGGTAGGCGAGCAGCGCGAGGAAGTTGACGAGCGCCTCCGGCAGGTAGCCCTGCTCGCTGAACCACGTGAGCCGCGCGGCCGGGTTCTTGCGCTTGCTGATCTTGGACTTGTCGGTGTTGCGGAGCAGCGGCATGTGCGCGAACGCCGGCTCCGGCAGGGCCAGCCAGCGGTAGAGCAGCAGGTGTTTGGGGGTGGAGCTGATCCACTCCTCGCCCCGGATGACGTGCGTGATCCCCATCTCGTGGTCGTCGACGACGACGGCCATGTGGTACGTCGGGAAACCGTCGGCCTTGAGAATCACCTGGTCGTCGGGGCGCGGGGCCTTGACCTCGCCGCGGATGAGGTCGGTGAAAGTCATCGGGGCATCGTCGGGCACAAGCATCCGCACTACCGGCGTCTCGCTGAAGCCGGGCAGGGCCGCGCGCTCTTCGCGGGACTTGCCGTAGCAGAGCCGGTCGTAACCGGTGACCGGGGACTTACTGCGCTCCTGCTCGGCGCGCAGCTCCTTGAGCCGGTCGCTCGTGCACCAGCAGTAGTAGGCGTGACCGTCGGCGATGAGCCTCTCGACGTACGGGCGGTAGGTGTCGAGCCGCTCGCTCTGCCGGTACGGAGCGTACGGACCGCCCTTGTCGGGGCCCTCGTCCCAGTTCAGCCCCAGCCAGTGCAGGGTGTCGTAGATCTGCTGCTCACTGTCTTCACGAAACCGAGCCCTGTCGGTGTCTTCGACCCGCAGCACGAACTGCCCACCCTGCTGGCGAGCGAACGCGAGGTTGAACAGCGCCATGTAGGCGGTACCGACGTGCGGGTCGCCGGTCGGAGACGGAGCGACGCGGAGACGGGGAGCGGAGGGCGAAGCAGCAGTAGTCATGATGCTGCCCACCCTACCGACTGCCCGACCACCCCAGCCCTGCGCCGGACTCAGTCGCGACGGAGGAAAGGGTTGCCGAAGGTGCCTATGCCTTCGATCTCTACCTCTACTCGTTGGCCCTCGGTTACCAGGCCTACGCCTGCTGGGGTGCCCGTGAGGATCACGTCGCCCGGGAGCAGGGTGAAGGCCGCCGAGATGTACTCGATGAGGGCGGGCACGTCGAAGACCATGTCGCTCGTTCGGCCGTCTTGCACGACCTCGCCGTCGACCCTCGTGATGAGGCGCAGGTCGCTCGGGTCGAGGTCGGTCTCGATCCACGGGCCGAGCGGGCAGAACGTGTCGAAGCCCTTCGCCCTGGCCCACTGGAGGTCGCTCTTCTGCAGGTCACGGGCGCTGACGTCGTTGGCGCAGGTATAGCCGAAGACCACGTCGAGGGCCTGCTCGCGCGGCACGTCCTTGCACATGCGGCCGATGACCACCGCGAGCTCGCCCTCGTACCCGACCTCGCGCACCACGGGCGGGATCACCACCGGGTCGTCCGGCCCGGCCACTGCCGTGTTCGGGATGAGGAACAGCGCGGGCTCTGTCGGCACCGGATTGTCGAATTCGGCTGCGTGGTCGGCGTAATTGCGCCCGACCCCGATCACCTTGCTGCGCGGCAACACCGGAGCCAGCAGCCGCACGTCGTCGAGGTCGAAACGCTCCCCCGTGCCCGACACCTGCGTGTACAGCGGGTCACCGGCCACCGCCGCGATCCACTCGCTGCCCGGCTCTCCCTGCACGACCCCGTACGAGGGGGCGTCGTCTCCGTGCACGAACCGCACGATGCGCATGTCGTTCTCCTGTCCTCCGCCGGCCTGCACGCGGCACCGTCTCCACCGCGCGCAAGCACCATCGGATCGAGCCTACGGGCTGCCCTACCCTGGATCCGTGCCCGCCCCGTCCGCTCCCGCCGTCACCGGCCGCTTCCTCACGCGCGAGCAGTGGCAGTCGGCCCAGGCGGAGCACGAGGCTCGCGTCGACCGGTACGTTCAACCCCACCTCCGTCGCCGCGAGCGCGGAGAGAAGCACGCCGTCGAGGACTTCCTCTTCGAGTACTACCGCGTTCGCCCTGGTCAGCTGCGCCGCTGGCACCCCGGAGCAGGGATCGGACTGCTCGACCCCGACGCGTCGCTGCACCCGAGCTGGAAGTTCTACAACGGCTTCTCGACCGTCAGCGTCGACCTGCGGACTTTTCTGGCAGCTCGAGGCGGACTCGTCGCCCACATCCGCGACCTCCTCGCGGCCACCGCGCAGCGCACGCCGACCTTCGGGTGCTTCGGCCTGCACGAGTGGGCGATGGTCTACCGGGCCGCCGACGACCGCCGGCACCCCGCTCCTCTGCGACTAGGTGCAAGCGGCACCGACGAAGTCGTGGAGTCGATGCAGGTGCGTTGCACCCACTACGACGCCTTCCGGTTCTTCACCCCGCAGGCCCGCCCGCGCAACGCACTCACCCCCACACGCGACACACAGAACGACCTCGAACAACCGGGCTGCCTGCACGCCGGCATGGATCTGTACCGGTTCTCCGCAGAACTTCTGCCTGCCACCCCCAGCAGCCTCGTCATGGACTGCTTCGAGCACGCGATGCGCTCCCGCTACCTCGACATGCAGGCCTCCCCCTACGACCTCGCCTACCTCGACCTCGCCCCCATCCGTATCGAGACGCCGCAGGGGCGGGCGGAGTACGTGGCAGCGCAGAAGACCCTCGCCGATTCCGCCGCAGAGCTACGCGCCCGCTTGCTCGCCGCCTGCACGGCGATGCTCGACGAGGTATCGGGTTCTCCCGCGACCTGACGCGCGCCGCCAACGCCTGGCTCGTGTACCGCGCGTGAAAATGCGATGGTGGATTCCATGGCCGAGACCGAGCGTGACTCGAGCGGAGCCTCCACGTTGTTCGCGTGTGCCGAACGACTGCAGGCCACGCGCTTGATGGTGCTGTGCATCCGCCCCGACCCCGCGCCCGAACTCATCGAGGCCCTCGCGGCCCCGACCGTGGCCCACGGTCTGGTTCTCGACGACTCCCCCGAACACGCCGCAGCCGTGAACGCCCTGCTCACAGCGCGTGCGGTGGCACACGTCGACACGCTCTGCGCCGACCTGTTCGCGACCCACTCGTACGAAGGCAGGGTGCCGGCCGACGTCATCGTGCTCGGCTCACGCCTCATCGCCCGCGAGGAGACGCCCCTGCGGATGTTGATCGAGGGGCTGCGCAAGCTGTGCTCGCGAGACGGCCTGGTCATGTGGCCACTCGAAGCGCTCACTCCCGAACGTCGCACGCTGCTGCAGCGGTTGCTCGATCGTGCCGGCTTCGAGAGCATCGATCCCGAGCCGGGGGCGACCTGGCAGTGCGCCCGCCACCTCGGCGTCACGGGCAGACTCGAAGGCCCGCGCCTCTAACCCCGCTCGCGGCCGCCGGTGCCGTACACGACGACGCCGACCACCGGGATGGCGAGAAACCACAGCCACGACCCGGAGGCGAAGAACGCGAGGATCGCGAGAACCGGCACCAGTGCCATGATCCCGTTCGCCGCACGCGGCTTCATCGGTATCAGTCCGTTCGTGCGGTCGCGTCCGTGGTGATCTGCCATGACGCCTCCTTCACGAACGATTCGGCCGCCGCTCTCAGACCAGTCGGGTCATCCAGCCGTGCCGGTCTTCGGCACGACCGTACTGGATGTCGAGCAGTGCATTGCGGAGGCCGAGGGTCACCTCGCCGACGTCAGTGCCTTGGGTCATCTCGCCGCCCTCCCAGACGAGTTCGCCGACCGGCGTGATCACGGCGGCGGTACCGCACGCGAACGCCTCGACGATCTCGCCCGAGGCCACGCCGTCCTTCCACTCCTGGATCGGGACGCGCCGCTCCTCCGGCGTCAACCCCATCTCGGAGGCGAGCTGCAGAATCGATCCGCGCGTGACGCCTTCGAGAATCGAGCCGGTCAGCGCGGGCGTGACAAGGCGTCCGTCGCGGTAGACGAGGAACAGGTTCATGCCACCCAGCTCCTCGATGTACGTGTGAGTCGAGGAGTCGAGGAAGACGGCCTGGTCACAGCCGTGGTCGATACCCTCGAGCTGGCCCGCGAGGCTGGAGGCGTAGTTGCCACCACACTTGGCCGCGCCCGTGCCGCCCGCGCCGGCGCGCGCGAAGTTGGTCGACAGCCACAGCCGCACCGGGGCGACGCCGCGCGAGAAGTAGGCCCCGGCGGGTGAGGCGATGACGCTGTACGTCACGTGCCGCGCCGGGCGAACACCGAGAAACGCCTCGGAGGCGAACATGAAGGGCCGCAGGTACAGGCTGGTCTCGCCGGTGCCGTACGCGGGCACCCACGGCTCGTCGATCGTGACGATCTGCCGGATCGACTCGATGAAGTCCTCCTCCGGCAACACCGGCAGCGCCAGGCGCTCGGAGCTGCGCTGCATGCGCGTCGCGTTGCCCTGCGGCCGGAAGCTCCACACCGAGCCGTCTTCGTGCCTGAAGGCCTTGAGGCCTTCGAAGATCTCCTGGCCGTAGTGCAGAACGGCCGCGGCCGGATCCATCTGGAACGGGCCGTACGGGCGCACCTGCGCGTCGTGCCAGCCGGTGCCCTCGTCCCACTCGATCGTGACCATGTGGTCGGTGAAGTTCGTACCGAATCCGGGGTTGGCGAGTACGGCCGCTCGCTCCGCATCACTGACCCGGCGCTGGCTGGGGTCGACGGTGAAGGTCAGCGGGCTACTGGACATGCGCGTTCTCCTGGATTCGTTGCGGTGTTTCACAGAGTACTCGCGGGGCACGCCCCGCACCGGTCGGGCCGGATGCGTCGGGTACGACGAAGCCCCGCCCCGGCGACACCGGGGCGGGGCTTCGTCGGCAGAAGCTCTGCGGTGGTGTCAGCCGAGTCGGGCGACGATGGCGTCGCCTACCTCACTGGTCGAGCGGGCGGTCGTGCCGCGCTCGGCGAGGTCGGCGGCTACGGCGGCCTCAATGCGGTCAGCAGCCTCAGAGGCACCGATGTGGTCGAGCAGCATGCCCACCGACAGGATCGTCGCCGTCGGGTCGGCCTTGCCCTGGCCCGCGATGTCGGGCGCGGAGCCGTGCACGGGCTCGAACATGCTCGGCGACGTGCGGTCGGGGTTGACGTTGCCGCTGGCCGCCAGGCCGATACCGCCGACGACGGCACCCGCAAGGTCGGTGACGATGTCACCGAAGAGGTTGTCGGTGACGATCACGTCGAAGCGGCCCGGATCGGTGGCCAGGTAGATCATCGCAGCGTCGACGTGGCAGTAGGCCGTGGTGACGTCGGGGAATTCGGCGTTGACCGCCTCGACCGTGCGACGCCACAGGTGTCCCGAGTACGAGAGCACGTTGTGCTTGTGCACGAGCGTGAGGTGCTTGCGGGGGCGGGCCGCGGCACGCGCGAACGCGTCACGCACGACCCGCTCGATGCCGAAGCGCGTGTTGACGCTGACCTCGGTGGCGATCTCGTGCGGTGTGCCCTCACGGATGAGACCGCCGTTGCCGGCGTACGGGCCCTCGGTGCCCTCACGCACGACGACGAAGTCGATGCCGTCGGGAGCCACAGAGGCGATGTCGAGCGGGCTCTTCACACCCGGGTACAGCTTGGCCGGGCGCAGGTTCACGTAGTGATCGAGCGAGAACCGCAGCGCGAGCAGCAACTGACGCTCGAGCACACCACTTGGCACAGTCGGGTCACCGACGGCACCGAGAAGGATCGCGTCGTGGCCGCGCAACTGCTCGACCGTGCCCTCGGGCAGCGCCTCACCCGTGCGGTGCCAGCGGTCGGCGCCCAGGTCGTACGGCGTGGTCGTGACGGTCAGCCCCGTGCTCGAAGCGACCTTGTCGAGGGCCTTGAGACCCTCGTCCACGACCTCCGGCCCGATGCCGTCACCAGCGATGACGGCAAGGTTCAAGGTGGAGGGAGAAGATGCGTCAGCCATGAGGCAAATCTACGCCGCGTCTTGCATCGCGGGACGCCGAACTCACATACCGGACGTGAACACGCTGAAGGGGCGACCGGTCGAAACCAGCCGCCCCTTCAGGCGGTCATGCGATCACGAGAGTGATCAGCGGTGCTTATGTCGGCTGAAGCGCTCGACTCCGCTGCGGGCGGGAGCCTCGCAAGCTCAGCTCCCACCCTCCGCTGCGTCTCGGCTTCAGCCGAGGTCGACCTCGGGGTACAGCGGGAACGGCTTGAGCAGCTCGTTGGCGCGGTCGTTGACCTTGGCCGCGACGCCGTCTTCCATCGTGAACTTGGCCTTCGAGGGCTCGCCCTTCGCAGTGGTGGACGGCTTCGTGGCCTTGAGCACGACGTCGATCATGTCGGCGATCTGCTCCATCTCGTCGGTGCCGAGGCCACGCGAGGTGAGGGCAGGGGTGCCGAGGCGGATGCCGGAGGTGAACCAAGCACCGTTCGGGTCGTTGAGAACCGAGTTGCGGTTGGTGACGACACCCGACTCGAGCAGAGCGGTCTCGGCCTGGCGGCCGGTGAGGCCGTAGCTCGTGACGTCGAGAACGACGAGGTGGTTGTCGGTGCCACCGGTGACGAGCTTGGCGCCACGCGAGAGCAGGCCATCGGCCAGAGCCTTGGCGTTGGCGACGATGTTCTGCGCGTACTGCTGGAACTCGGGCTTGCGGGCCTCGGCCAGAGCAACGGCCTTGCCTGCCATCGCGTGCGACAGCGGGCCACCAAGGACCATCGGGCAGCCCTTGTCGACGTCTTCCTTGAACTCCTCCGTGCACATCACGAGGCCACCGCGCGGGCCGCGCAGCGACTTGTGCGTGGTGGTGGTGACGACGTCACCGTAGGCGACCGGGTCGTACTCGCCCGTGACGACCTTGCCGGCCACCAGGCCCGCGAAGTGCGCCATGTCGACGAAGAACACTGCGCCGACCTCGTCGGCGATCTCCTTCATCTTGGCCATGTTGATGAGGCGCGGGTACGCGGAGTAACCGGCCACGAAGATCAGCGGCTTGAATTCCTTGGCCTGCTGGCGCACGACGTCGTAGTCGAGCATCTGGGTCTCGGGGTCGGCCGTGTAGACCATGTGGTTGAACATCTTGCCCGAGATGTTCGGACGGAAGCCGTGCGTCAGGTGACCACCGGCGTCGAGGGCCATACCCATGGCCTTCTGGTTGCCGAGGTCTGCGCGCAGCTGCGTCCAGTCGGCTTCGGAGAGGTCGTAGACGCTCTTGACGCCGGCCTTCTCCAGCGCCGGGGTCTGCACCTTGTTGGCCAGGATGGCCCAGTAGGCCACCAGGTTCGCGTCGATGCCGGAGTGGGGCTGCACGTAGGCGTGCTGCGCACCGAACAGCTCACGGGCGTGCATGGCAGCCGTGTCTTCGACGGTGTCGATGTTCTGGCAACCGGCGTAGAAACGGTGGCCGGAGGTGCCTTCTGCGTACTTGTCGGACAGCCAGTTGCCCATGGCGAGCAGGGCTGCCGGGGACGCGTAGTTCTCACTCGCGATGAGCTTGAGGGAGGCGCGCTGGTCCTTGAGCTCCGACCGGATCGCACCGGCGATCGTCGGCTCTACGCCCTCGACCACCTCGATCGCTGCGCGGAATGCCTGGGACTCTTTGCTCAATTCGCTCACAGTTCCTCCTGGACGAAGGGTTTGGGTTCATCCGGGCGGGCGGTCGCCGACGACCGGAGGTTTGAAGCCTAACGCGGCACCTCCGGAGCTTTCAGGCGTTCCGCTGGACTCGATGGTGGGGCACACCACATCTGCCAACCCACACCGCGGCTCGTGCCGAGGTCACGCGGCTAGCGTGCGGCTATCCCCTCCCCGTGTCGGCCTGCGGATTGTGTCCGACGCCGTCGGGGGTCACAAGTGCCTGTTTCCCCCGAATCCCCCGCATCTCCCCGAATCCTCTCGCTTCCCCTCTCAGGAGCTGTCATGCCTAAGTCACCTCTGCACGGATCCCGGTCACACCGTCTCTCGCGCATGGTCACCGCGATCGGCCTCGCCGCGGGGCTCGCGGTTACAGGGGCGCTCACAGCTCCGCAGGCAGACGCTGCTCCCGCGGTGCCCGCAGCCCCCGCAGCGGCTCCCGCAGCCATCCCCGACGCCGAGATGCCCTACGTCACCGGGCCGCACCCCTACTCCGTCACGACAGTCGCCGACTGGCGCACCCCCATCGAGTTCGGCGCCGTCGACTTCTTCAACCCCACCGACATCGAGGGCCGCCTGCCCACCGTCGTGGTCATGCCCGGCCTCACCGGGTCACGCAACACCGTGCGCTACGTCGCCGAAGACCTCGCCAGCCACGGCTTCGGAGTGATGCTCATGGACAGCTTCTCCACCGCCGACGCCGACCTCGTACGCACCAACGCGATGCGCCGCGCCCTCGGTTGGATGGTCAATTCGAGCTCCGCTCGCGCCCGCATCGACGCCGACCGTATCGGTGTGTGGGGCTTCTCCTACGGCGCTACCGCGGCCCTGAACAACTCGTTCACCGTCCGCTCCCCCAACGTGCGCGCGGCCGTCGCCGTCTTCCCGCTCTCGACCCTGTCGATCTACCCGCTCGTCACCGACCCCACCCTCGTGCTCGGAGGCGAGAACGACGTCGTCGCCCCGCCCGCGCTGCACGCCCGCATCGCCTACAACGTCGCCCGCGGCCCCAAGGCCTACGGCCAACTCGACCGCGCCCAGCACCTCGACCCCACCGGCGACGACGGCGCAGTCTCGTCACTGACCGTCTCGTGGTTCAAGGTCCACCTCGGCGTCAACGACGAATACCGCCAGTTCCTCTGCCCCGCCCCCACCGACTCCTACATCGAGAACTGGGAGACCAGCGGCCTCTGCTGAGCCTGAGCATGCGAAAGGCCCCGCCGTGCAGCGGGGCCTTTCGTCTGAGTCTCGCAGGTCAGCGCGCAGCCGAGCCCTCGACGTAGTCGTCGTCCGAGCCCTGCACCCACGCCATGAGCTTGCGCAGCTCCTTGCCCGTGGCCTCGATCGGGTGCGCGGCACCCTTCTCGCGCAGCGACTTGAACTCCGGCGCACCAGCGTCCTGGTCGTCGATGAAGCGCTTCGCGAACGCACCCGACTGGATGTCGGAGAGAACGGCCTTCATGTTCTCCTTGACGCTCGGGTCGATGACGCGCGGGCCGGAGACGTAGTCGCCGTACTCGGCCGTGTCGGAGACCGACCAGCGCTGCTTGGCGATGCCACCCTCGATCATGAGGTCGACGATGAGCTTGAGCTCGTGGAGCACCTCGAAGTAGGCGATCTCGGGCTGGTAGCCGGCCTCGGTGAGGGTCTCGAAGCCGTACATGACGAGCTGCGAAGCGCCACCGCAGAGAACGGCCTGCTCACCGAACAGGTCGGTCTCGGTCTCTTCGGTGAAGGTCGTGCGGATACCGCCGGCGCGCAGGCCACCGATGGCCTTCGCGTACGACTTCGCCAGCTCGAGAGCCTGGCCGGAGGCGTCCTGCTCGACACAGACGAGCACCGGCACGCCGCGGCCGTCGACGTACTCGCGACGCACGAGGTGGCCGGGGCCCTTGGGGGCGACCATGATGACGTCGGCGTCGGACTTGGGTGTGATGTAGCCGAAGCGGATGTTGAAGCCGTGCGCGAACAGCAGCGCGGCACCCGGCTGCAGGTTCGGCTCGACGTCGTTGGTGTAGATCGAGCGCTGGTGCTGGTCGGGGGCCAGGATGACGATGAGGTCGGCCTCCTTCACAGCCTCGCCGACCGGGAGGACACGCAGGCCCTGGTCCTTGGCCTTCGCCTCCGAAGCGCTGCCCGGACGCAGGCCGACGCGCACGTCGACACCCGAGTCACGCAGGTTGAGGGCGTGGGCGTGGCCCTGGCTGCCGTAGCCGATGACAGCGACCTTGCGTCCCTGGATGATCGAGAGGTCGGCATCGTCGTCGTAGAACATCTCCGCCATGGTTGCGGACTCCTTTGTGCTGGTCGGTGGATCTGTGGTCTGTACTGTGCGGGGGCTGCGTCAGTGCTTCGAGGTGCGGTCGGTGATGGAGCGCGAGCCGCGCCCGATCGCGACCATGCCCGATTGCACCAGCTCTTTGACGCCGTAGGGCTCGAGCAGCCGCAGCAGGGCCTCGAGCTTGCTCAGGCGGCCGGTGGCCTCGATGGTCAGGCTGTCGCTGGCCACGTCGACGATCCTGGCACGGAACAGTTCGGCGGTCTGGATGACGTCGGCGCGTGTGTTGGCGTCGACCCGCACCTTGACGAGCAGGATGCGGCGCGAGACCGCGTCGTCGGAGTCGAGCTCAACGACCTTGAGCACCTCGACGAGCTTGTTGAGCTGCTTGGTCACCTGCTCGAGAGGCAGTTCGTCCACGTCGACGACCACGGTCATGCGCGAGACCGCGTTGTCTTCGGTGGGGCCGACGGCGAGCGAGTCGATGTTGAAGCCGCGGCGCGAGAACAGGGCGGCGATGCGGGTGAGCACGCCGGGCTTGTTCTCCACGAGCACGGAGAGGATGTGCTTGTTCATGTCAGTCTCTCGTTCTCTCGCAAGCTCACTCGTCGCGGTCCCAGACCGGGGAGACACCCCGGGCGTACATGATCTCGTCGTTGCTGACGCCGGCGGGCACCATCGGCCACACCATCGCGTCACGCGAGACGACGAAGTCGATGATGACCGGCCGGTCGTTGATCGCGTTCGCCTGCTCGATCACGGCGTCGACGTCTTCGGCACGTTCGCAGCGCAGACCGGCACAGCCGTACGCCTCGGCGAGCTTGACGAAGTCGGGCACGCGGCTGCCGCCGTGGGCGTGCAGGTCGGTGTTGCTGTAGCGCTCGTTGTAGAACAGGGTCTGCCACTGGCGAACCATGCCCAGGCTCGAGTTGTTGATGATCGCGACCTTGATCGGGATGTCGTTGATGACGCAGGTGGCGAGCTCCTGGTTGGTCATCTGGAAGCAGCCGTCACCGTCGATGGCCCACACTGTGCGCTCGGGCTCGGCCATCTTGGCGCCCATCGCGGCGGGGATCGAGTAGCCCATCGTGCCCAGGCCACCGGAGTTCAGCCAGCTGTTGGGGCGCGAGTACTTGATGAACTGGGCCGCCCACATCTGGTGCTGACCGACGCCGGCCACGTAGGTGGCCTCGGGGCCGTTGATCTCGCCGAGACGCTCGAGCACGTACTGCGGAGAGAGCAGGTCGTCGTCGGGCTCGGTGTAGCCGACCGGGTAGCGGGTGCGCCAGTCGATGACCTCGTCACGCCACGCGGAGTAGTCACCGAGCGCCTCGTCCTCCGCGAGCAGGCGGAGCAGCTCGTTGGTGACCTCCTTGCAGTCACCGACGATCGGCACGTCGGCGGCACGGTTCTTGCCGATCTCGGCCGGGTCGATGTCGGCGTGGATGATCTTCGCGAGCGGCGCGAACGTGCTCAGCTTGCCGGTGACCCGGTCGTCGAAGCGCACGCCGAGGGCGATGATCAGGTCGGCCTTCTGCAGTGCCGTCACGGCCGCGACGGAGCCGTGCATGCCGGGCATGCCCAGGTGCAGCGGGTGCTCGTCGGGCACGATGCCGCGGCCCATCAGTGTGGTGACCAGCGGAATCCCGGTCAGGTCGACGAGCTTGGTCAGCTCCGCGCCCGCCTTGGCCCGGATGGCGCCGCCACCGAGGTACAACACCGGGCGACGCGCCTCGCGGATCAGCTTCGCGGCCTCGCGCATCTGGCGGCCGTGCGGCTTGGTCACGGGGCGGTATCCGGGCAGGTCGTACGCCGGCGGCCACGAGAACTCGGTCATGGCCGTGAGCGCGTCTTTGGTGATGTCGACCAGCACCGGGCCGGGGCGGCCGGTGGAGGCGATGTGGAACGCCGCCGCGATCGCCGACGAGATGTCGTCAGGGTCGGTGACGAGGAAGTTGTGCTTGGTCACGGGCATCGTGATGCCGCGGATGTCCGCCTCCTGGAACGCGTCGGTTCCGATGGCGGAGCTGCCGACCTGGCCGGTGATCGCGACGATCGGCACCGAGTCCATCATCGCGTCGGTCAGCGGCGTCACGAGGTTGGTGGCAGCGGGACCGGAGGTCACCATGCAGACACCGACCTTGCCGGTCGCCGCCGCGTACCCCTCGGCCGCGTGGCCGGCGCCCTGTTCGTGGCGCACGAGAATGTGCCGAAGCTGCTTGGAGTCCATCAGTGGGTCGTAGGCGGGCAGGATGCAGCCGCCCGGCATACCGAAGATGACCTCGACGCCCACGTTCTCAAGCGACTTGACGAGGCTCTCCGCCCCGGTGACGGACTCTACGGCGCCCGAACCCTGCTGGAGGGACTTGGGCGCCTGCGATCCGGCGGGCGGGGCAGGGCGAGGCGTCCGTGAGCTGGTCGTCACGTTCGATCACCACTTTCGTCAGCTCGACCTGCGGCCGAGCGGGGGGTTGATTCCGATCCACAAAAAAAGCCCTCGCCCCGGATGGGGTCGAAGGGCTGCGCGTCGGCCGCTGGCACCGCCGGTAACTGCACATGCGCCGTTCTTCGAAAAGACTATGTGGCGCAAGCGAGAACCTTCAGGCGGACGCGCTCAGCGAACTACGAGGATGTGGGCCATGCGCCAACTTTCCCCGCCGAAGGCGGCAATGTCAAAGGGCGGCGCGCCCGGTCTCAGGAATCGGATGAAGACGAGCCGTCGATGCAGGCCCGGGCCGAAGGGGCGATGCTCCTGTCGTCCACATGCTCGCCTCTCCCATCCCTTCCACCCACCGCGCAGCTTAGGTTAGCCTTAGCTACGTGATCGTCTGCCAGTGCAAAGTCGTCAGTGACGCAGACCTGCGCCTCGCGGTGGAGGCGGGGGCCCGCTCACTCGGCTCCGCCTGCCGGGCGACCGGTGCCGCCTCCGATTGCGGCCATTGCGTGTTCCAGGTCAGGGCCATCGTCGGCGACCTTGTAGACGCCTGTACGTCCTACACTCCTGAGACGTTGCATCAACTGGCGGAGGTCTTGCATGAAGCCGAAGAGCCCGCGCGTCGTCGAACTGCTTAACGACGCCCTCACGTTCGAACTCACGGTCGTCAACACGTACTTCCTGCATGCACGGATGCTCGACAACTGGGGCCTCCCCCGGCTCGGCAAGGTCTTCTACGACCTGTCGATCGGCGAGATGAAGGATGCCGACGAACTCATCGAGCGCATCCTGATGTTCGACGGCCACCCCAACGTGCAGCGCCTCAACCCGATCGGCATCGGCGAGTCGGTCGAGGAGATGCTGCGACTCGCGCTCGCGAGCGAGATCGCCGCGGTCGAGCAGTTCAACGCCTCCGCGCAGGAATGCCATGACCTCGGCGACCACGCCACCGCGAGCATCTTCGAGGAGATGGCCCGCGACGAGGAGACCCACGCCGACTGGTTCGAGGGCCAGCTCGACGCCGTCACCCGCGCAGGTATCGAGAACTACACCGCGGCACAGATCGCGCCGGGCGAGACACCGTAGTCGCCTCCTGACCTCTTTCTTCACGGAGCCCCCGCCACATTCCACGGCGGGGGCTCCGCTGCGTCCCGACGGGTTCCGTCCGACTGCCCCTCGATGGCGCCGGCGGGCGCAGCGGTCGCACCCCCACTGACACCCCGCCGGCATACCTGAAGCACTGCCTGCAATGTGACGCAGTTCACATCTCAAGTCCTCAACACCCGTCCTGGACGGTCGAATGACTCAGTGACGCCGCAGCCAGGGGTCGACCGTCCGAACCATCGGGAGGTCGAAGGCTCCGGCCATAACGGGGAACGGCCGTGGGGGCCGAGGCCGGCACGCCCGTACACGGGCAGCCGGCGACATTGGGGAGGGAGAGACGTCGTGGAGAAGAAGACTCCAACGGCATGGAACCGGATACGCCGGCACAGAGCGTTGTTCACGGTATTGGTGATGCTGCTGGCGACGCTTGCCACAGCAATTCCGACCACAGTCGCAAAGGCGGGCACGGCCGTTTCGGGCAAATTGACGTTCACGTACACACCCACGATCAACGGGACTGAGATCCCTCTCAGCTCGAAGCTAGTGAACCCGGACAAGTCGCTGCAGCGTGGCCCCATCACCGAGGGCACGACGGTCACGTATCGGTTGGAGATAACCAACGACTCCACGACCACCTACTACCGAAACTCCGTCAGCGACTCCGGCTGCAAGAGCCTCACCTTTAGGGAGGAGTTGTCGAGCAAGGCGACCTTCGGGCAGATCAGGCCTGGCGGCAAGGCTGTCTTCACCTGCGACAAGGCACTGGCCGTCACCACAACGACCACTGCGAATGTGTCGTACTCCTACTACGACTCGTGGGACTACTTCAGGTTCTGGCCGAACTACCTGAGTGCCAAGTCGACGGAGACGATCAAGGTCACGATCGACTCCAGCAGTTCGCCGGCGCTCACCTGCACGACACCCACCGTCTTCGTGGCCGCGAATGACGCCAGTGCCGAGGCTAACGAGCAGACGAAGCTGTACAACCAGTTCCAGTACCCCGACCGCTCGGACTTTATCGACATCGGGAACACCATGATCGGCACCAAGAAGGTGCAGTACAACGCCATGGCATGGAACCCGGCGGACGGCTACATCTACGCGATCTCGTCGCGCCCGATCGGCGCCCAGAACAACGACGCCTGGTACCCCTACGGCCATCTGCTCCGGATCGATGCGGCCGGCAACGCGAAGGATCTGGGTGCCCTCGACACCGCGGACATCTACGGCACCAACACGAGGAACTGTGATGACGGGCGGTGCGATGAGGACACGGAAGGCGGCATCACATCCGGAGCAATCCATGACGGAACGTACTACTTCTCGAACGCTTCCTCCTCCGGCACTAGGTACATGTACTCGATGCCTCTGACAAACCTCGACACCGTCATCTCGCGTGACGTCACGACGATCTCGTACAGCAACACGTTCGAGACCAACGACTACGCCCACCTCGCCGGATACCTGTGGGGCATCGAGAACCACTCCGCAGGCCCAACCCTCCTCCGCTACAAGCTGACCGCCCCTGGCGCCGGGACGGTGAACTCCTACTCACTGTCCAGCCTGGGTTTCAAGACCGGACAGACTTACGGCGCCGTCTGGACCTACGGCAACGGCAACCTCGGATTCTCCGACAACAGTGGTAGCGGCATCTACCAACTCAAGGTGACCAACCCGACGACATCGACACCCGGATTCTCGCTCGTGTACCAGATGGCCGGTCCTGGCAGCACCAACAACGACGGAACCAGCTGCGTCACGGACAACAACGTCGACCTGAAGATCGAAAAAACAGGCCCGGCGACGGTCCGGCCGTCGACCGGCACGGCCTCGATCGTCACGTGGAACCTCGTGATCACCAACCTGGGCACGGGCGTCAGCTCCGGCGGCGTCCTCAAGGACACCGTTCCGGCCGGCTACACAAACGTGAATGTGGACCCTGCCTACAAGGACGTGTGCAGGGTGGATGGACAGAACGTCTCCTGCCAGACCGGAGTGCTCAATCCCGGCGATTCGTACGCCATCCCGATCTCGGCCAACGCACCGTCGACGATCGTCTGCCTCACGAACACTGCCACTGTGACGGGCAACGAGCACGACCCCGTAGACACGAACAACACTTCATCGTTGGTGACCTGCACGACCAACGCGATCATCGACGCCATCAAGGAGAAGGCCGGCAACGTCACGCGCAACAACGACGGCACCTATACGGCGCCGTACACGGTCACCGTGCGCAATCAGGGAACGGCGAGCGGAAAATACACGGAGATCACCGACAGGCCGCGTCTCGACGCTGGCATGACGATCAAGACGCTCTCCTGGGCACCATTCGGTTCCAACGCCTTCGTCGAAGCCACGCCCACCGCTGACGGTGATTACCTCATCGGCGGCACCACCGAGAAGACCCTGACAACGACCGCACCGGGCAACGAGCACAAGTACACGGTCGACGTCACGTTCACGCGCGAGCCGACCACCACGCTCGGTACATGTGCGACGGGCGGAGGCATCTACAACCGGGTAAGCCTCCCGCAGGAGGACAAGTCCAAGGTGGACCAGAACAATGCCACCTGCTACGACCCGTCCCCGTACGTCAACCTCCAGAAGACCGCCGTCGAGAACGGCATCGTCGGCCCCGCAAACGACGGAACGTACACCGTCGCGTACCAGGTCTCCGTGACCAATACCGGACTGACGAGCGGCACCTACGGGCAGATCACCGACACGCTCGAGTTCGATCCCAAGTTCACGCCGGTTTCTGCCGTCTGGAAGCGCACCGACATTGCAGACGGCGCCACTGCGACCAGCACCTTCGCGGCGAACTCCGCGGCCCACTCGTTCCTCATCGGGGCCGACTCGACATCGATTGCGGTCAACGCGACACACACCTACTCCGTGACGGTGACGTATTCGATCAACCCGAACGTCACCACTGCGGTCACCCAGTGCTCGGAGACGAGGACGCCGGGCCAGGGTCTGTTCAACTCCGTGACTCTGCCCGCCGGGCAGGAACACGCACCGGTGACCGACAACTGGGCCTGCATCGCTCCGAACCCGGCTCCTGTCATCGACCTCGAGAAGCAAGGATGGACGGACCAGGCTCACACCAAGCCGGCTACCACGCTCGACGGCCCGACCACCGTGTACTACACGTACAAGGTGTCGCTGCCGGAGGGCGCTCAGGAGCCGCTCCGCGATGTCACTCTCAAGGACGACGTCTACACGCTCGGCCTCATGGACGCGAAGGCTGCGGGCCGGCTGACCGACGCCGGGGCGCTCGCCGCTGCGGCCAGCGTGCCCTCGACCTCCGTTGCCCCCACTCTGACCTCGGGTGACGACGGTGATGGCCTGCTCGAAGTCGGCGAGGTCTGGGTGTACACGTACGCGTCCGCTGCGCCGATTTCGGCCACCACGAAGAATGTGGCGACCGTCACAGGTAAGGGTGCAATTTCTACTAAGCAGGTGTCCAAGACGGACGACTGGACAGTCGTGATGACACCGCGTCAGATCACCGTCCAGAAGCTGGGCGCCGACTCGCAGAAGATCGGTGGAGCGTCTTTCGCGCTCTACGACACCGACCCCACTGCGGCCGATGCTCGGCCCATGGCCTCGGGGATCACCGTGAACTCCACGGACACGAGCGTCTTCACCTCGACCGGCCTGCAGTTCGGCATGGACTACTGGCTGGTGGAGACGAAGGCCCCCGAGGGCCATGAACTGCTCGCCCACCCGGTGAAGTTCAGCCTCACCGCTGACGGCGTGCAGATCGCAGAGCAGGCTCGCAATGGCGCGACCGTCACTGTGACCTCGGGCAACGCCTTCGGCATCACCGTCTCCGACGCGCCGCGCAGCGTGCTGCCGGCCGCTGGAGGCTTCGGGGCCAGCGCCCCGTGGGCAGCACTGCTGCTGCTCGTCACCGCGCTGACGACGTACCGCGCCGTCAACCGCACCCGCACCACCAGCGAAGGGTGAGCACGACTCACCCGACGACACCCGCGACGTGGCGTCTCGCCCCTCCCGAGACACCCCACGCCGCAGCAACACCGCAGTGCCGGCACCACCCAGGGCCTTGGGGGCCCTTGCCGATAAGAAACGCCTAGACCGATCTACGAGCTGAAACCCAAGGCTCGTGCACACATGGGGGGAACCATGAACAGCAACACCACTCGCCGCCGCACCATTGCCGCGTTCGTCGCCTTCACCGCGATGGCCATCGCGCCCGCCACCATGGCGCTCGCAGCTCCCTTCGAGGGAGAGACCCCGCCGACCGACACCGCGACCACACCGGGCCCGGAATCCGCGAATATCGCGCTCATCAACGCCGACGCCACGACGCAGCTGACCATTCACAAGTACCAGGGTGCGCCGATCAAGGAACTGAAGAACAACGGCAAGGAAGAGACCCTTCCGACCGACGCCGTGGCGGTCAAGGACGTTGTCTTCAAGATCACCCAGGTGAACATGCCCGGCACGATGGATCCCGTCGACCTCAAGACGAATGCCGGCTGGGAGGCCGCAAAAGCCTACCACAAGAACCTCGGCGACGCCGCCAACAACCTCGGCACCCTCACCAAGGAGGGCACGACCGACGTCAACGGTCTGGCCACCCTCGGCGGTCTCAAGGTCGGCCTCTACTACGTGCAGGAGATCAAGGCACCGGCCGGTTACACCCGCGCCGCCGACTTCCTTGTCACGCTGCCCATGACCGACCCGGAGAACCTCGACAACTGGATGTACAACGTCCACGTCTACCCGAAGAACGCGTACAGCTCCGCCACCAAGACGGTCACGGACATGGGCTCGTGGACCACCGACAACGCGGGGGCCACCAGCCGGACGCTCGACTACACGATCTCCACCACGATCAACCCCGCTGCCGATGGTGAGACCCTGGGTCGCTACGAGGTGTACGACCACCTCGACGACCGCCTCACCCTCGCCGCCGGCGGCGTCTCGCTCTCGCTCTCGTCCGGCACCGACCTGGCGCGTGAGACCGACGCGACGAAGAACAAGTCGACCGCTACGGCCGACTACTTCCTCTACGTCAACGGCGCGCTCGTCACGGGCGACATCCCGGCAGGAACCGGCGGCGACCTCGTCCGCGTCATCTTCACCGACGCCGGTCTGCAGAAGCTGGCAACCGCGCCCATCGGCACGAAGGTCAACACCGTGCTCAACACGGTGCTCGGCACCGCCGGCGCCGACACCGACGCCAACTACGGCATCATCGACAACCAGGCGAGCTTCATTCCGGACGGCGGCTGGGCCGAGCAGAACTCTGCGCCTGCCGACCCGACCGACCCGACCGACCCGTACACGCCGTCCGACCCGGTCGACCCGAAGGATCCGACCGACCCGGGCGACCCCGGCACCCCGGGACTGCCCACCGACCAGCCGGTTTCGAAGTACGGCGACGTGCGCATCCTCAAGTACGACGCCGCACTGACCACCAAGATGTTGGAGGGCGCCGAGTTCACGCTGTACAAGGACGCGGACTTCAGCGGGAAGTGCGAGCCCGCCGAACTCAACAGCACCAACCGCATCGCCGGTCCGCTCAAGACCGACGCCGCTGGTGCGGTCACTTTCAAGGGTCTTCAGCTGTCGGACTGGTACAACAACCGCGAGCAGACGCAGCTCATCACGTACTGCTTCGTCGAGACCAAGGCCCCGACCGGTTACAACCTCAACGCGGAGCCGATCGAGTTCACGCTCGTCAACGCAGGCGCCTTCAATGCGCTCACCGCTGAGGATCAGGCGCGCAACACGATCAAGGTCGCCAACGAGGAGACCAACCTCGGTAACGCCCTTCCGCTCACCGGTGGTGCGGGCGTGGGTGCCCTCTCCGGGCTCGCGCTCCTGCTCGGTGCGGGTGGCGTGGGCTACTACCTGAAGAGCAACCGTCGCATCGACGACATCGAGCTCGACGAGCTCGACGACTGATCGGCGACTGATACCGCAGTAACCCGCTCGCCTCCGCCGCCTGACCGCGGCGGAGGCGAGCGGGAGCACCACGGCTTGGGGAAGCCGGCAGTACCTCCCGAAGGGAATCGGGAGCAGCAGTACCTCCCGAGGGGGTCGGGAGTTGTGTCTTCACTTGGGGGTAGAGGGCAATGACCGTCACACTCGAACGTCCCATCGGACCCGAGAACGCACCCGCGCCGGCCACAGCGCCGAAGCGCCGCCGCAAGGTCAACCGCTGGCGTGGCCGCATGATCCCGCTGGCCGCCCTGCTCGCCGCCGCACTCGTCATGCTCTACCCGGTCATCGCCACTTACTACAACAACTACAAGCAGACCGAGTTCGCCAACGCCTACGAGGCGGAGGTCGGCAAGGCCGAATCCGCGACACTGCAGCGCGAACTCGACGCGGCCCACGCGTACAACGCCGCGCTCAAGCCTTCGGCCATCACCGATCCGTACACCTCCGGCGTCACGGAGAAGTCGTCCGAGTACCAGCACTACCTCGGCCAACTCGACGAGTTCGACGCGATGGCCCGCCTCGACATCCCGAGCATCGGAGTCGACCTGCCCATCTACCACGGCACGAGCGACGAGACCCTCATGCACGGCGTCGGCCACTTCTACGGCTCCGCGCTGCCCGTCGGTGGCCAGGGCATGCATTCCGTGCTCACCGCCCACAGCGCCCTCGCCAACGCGTCACTGTTCGACCGCCTGCCCGAGATGAAGAACGGCGACATCTTCTTCGTTCACGTCTATGGCCAGACCCTCGCGTACAAGGTCGACAAGATCTCGGTCGTGCTGCCCGACGAGCTCGACGGCATCACCCCCGTCACCGGCCAGGACTACATCACCCTCGTCACCTGCACCCCCTACTCCGTCAACACGCACCGCCTGCTCGTGCGCGCCGAGCGCATCGCCTACGACGCTCCCGCCAAGGCCGACACGCCCACGCTGCTCGCCATGGACTGGACCCCGGCCTCGTGGATGTACGCCCGCCTCGGCGGCGCCGCCCTCATGCTGCTGCTCGCCGCCGCCATGGTCGCCAAGTGGCGTCGTGAAGACCGCCGCATCGAGCGCCTCCGCCGCGAGCGCCGCATCGCCAAGGAAGCCGCCGCTGCTGCTCTCGCCAAGGCCGAAGCCGAGGCCGGCACCCACGTCTGCGCCTGCTCCTGCGGCGGAGCGGAGCACGCTCCCACTTCAGCAGAATCCACTACGACCAGCGACGATTCATCCGATAGGAATCGGATGGACGACGCCTCCCCCTCCGCGCCAGAAACAGACCGACCTTCACAGACCCCCGGAGGCGACGATGACACCCGCACCGCGTAGAGGCCACACCCTCGCGCTGGCGACAGCAGCCTCGGTGGGGCTGAGCGCACTGGGCTCCGTGGCAGCGGCCGGCACCGCCTTCGGGCTGAGCGCCGGGGTGAGCCCCGCAGGCGTGGCTCCCGCGGTCATCGGTGCCCCTGTCGCGTCGGGTCTGCCGGCCGCGCTGACGGCGGGTAATCCGAGCACGATCCCGTCGGGTGCCACCGGCACGCTGCGCCTCCACCGCCTCCGGCCTGCGAGTGGCTCGGGTGACGTGCCCGTCGCCGGTGTCGTACTCAAGGTGACCCGAGTGACCGGCGTCGACCTGCGCACCTCCGCCGGATGGGAACAGGCCGCCGATTACCAGCGCAACCCCGGCCGCATCGCAGGGGCCCTCGGCGAGAGCCGGACCACCGCGCCCACCGACTCCAATGGCCGAACGGTCGTCGCCGACCTGCCGGTCGGGCTGTACCTCGTGCAGGAGGTCTCCGGCGGATCGTCGATCTCGGGGTACGTGCCCTCCGACGACATCCTGGTCACCGTGCCCACGAGCGACCCGGCCACTGCGACCTGGCGCTACACCGTCGACGCCTACCCGAAGACCTCAGGCGCCACCATCACCAAGTCGGTGGCCGACGGCAACGCCGGGTACGTGGGCCAGGACGCACCCGTGGCGGGGCGGGCCCTCACCTATACGCTCACGGCGGGCATCCCGCGGCGCGGACTCGCCAGCTTCGGCGGCACGTGCCTGCGCGGGAATTCGACCGACACCTCGCAGGGGCTCGACCGCCACGGATTCACCTCCGACGGGATGTGCGCCCCCGGCGCCACCTATTCGGGCATCGCCTCCGGGGCTGCGTACGAGATCATCGACGACCTCACCGAAGGCTCTGTGCGCGGCTCCGCCGCAGGTCGCTCCACGAACGACTTTCTCGAGTTCCGCGCCGGCGACTGGGACGGCAGCGTCTCTGTCGCCCTGACCGGGCGCTCGCCGCGGACGCTCGCACAGTGCGTTTCCGGTGCCTCAAGCGACTGTGATTACACGCTCTCGCTCGAACCTCACCGCATCGCCGTGGCCATGACCGACCGGGGCCTGGCGACACTCGCCTCCGCACGCGCCTCCGACGACACGGCCAAGGTGCGTGTCGACGCCCAGGCTCGCGTGCGTCCCGGCCGTGACGGCTCCCCTGCTCCCGTAGAGACCGCCACGCGCCACAGCTCCGACGAGCTGGCAGGCGCCGTGCCCGCCTTCGTGCTGACACTGCCGAACACCGCCGTGCTGTTTCCGAACGGCACCTCGAAGCGCACCGGCACACCCGTCGAGTCGAACACCGTGGTGACCAAGTACTCCACACTCACACTGCACAAGATCAGCAAGCACGACGGAGACTCGCTCGCCGGTGCCGAGTTCACGCTCTACCGCACCCGCGGCGATGCCGAGGCCCGCGCGAATGCGCTCGCCGTGTCCGCGCCCACTGACAAGGCGGGCATGACCCAGTTCGCCGGCCTGCACGTCACCGATTACCAGAACGACACGTTCACCGACGACTCCTACTGGATCGTCGAGACGCGCACGCCTGTCGGGTACCGGTCGGCCGGACATCCGATCGAGGTCAAGCTGCTCATGGACGGCACCACCGTCGGCGCCGACCACACCCTCGGCAAGCCGATCGTCAACGAACGCGGCGACACTCCCGGTGGTGTCACGCCCGACGGGCCGAGTCCTTCGCCCAGCGAGCCGTCGTCCACTCCTACCGGTGGCGGGACGACTCCCGGCGGCTCGACTCCCCCTGGCGGGTCGAACCGGCCGACGTGGATGCCACCCCTGCCCGAACTGCCGTACACCGGCATGGAGGTCGGAACCGCGGCGGCACTGGCCGCTGCGCTGGTCGCGGCGGGTGTGCTGCTGCGACGGGCAGGCCGGGAGAAGGAACAGGGCGAGCCGGAGGCGTGAGCCTGAGCGGCCGAACCGCGACGAACGGAGACACCCGACCACGGACGTTTCCCGTGGTCGGATGAGGTGCCCGCTACGCGGGCAGTCCCGCGGGACATGTGATTCCCGCAGGTCAGCGTTGATCCGTCAGTCCCGCGGGACAATCAGTAGTGACCTTCTCGCGCATGTCACCTCCGGGTGACCTTTTCGCGCACGTCACCTCGGGGTGACCAGACACGCAGCAGCGCCCGGTTCCTTTTTGGAACCGGGCGCTTGCGTTTCTTGTCAGCGGGTGTAGGCGAAGCCGTCGACTATCAGGGTGCTCCGGGCTCCCGACGGGACGTTGACGACCTTGACCGTGTGCGCGCCCCACTTCACCGGGATCGACGCGAGGGTCGCACGGGTCTGGGTCTTGGCGGCATACGTGTTCACCTTGGCGGCGAGCTTGCCGTCGACGTAGACGTGGGCCACGGAGCCGCGCACGTGCTTGGCGCCGACGACGTTGATGCGGTTCGTGTACGTGCGCACGCCGGTGATCGAGGCGTTGCGGGCACTCGTCGAGTGGAACGTGCCGTAGGCGTAGGCGGAGCTGCGGCCGGCCGTCCAGCGGCCCACGGCGCGGGTGCCGCGGGCGGTGCTGTCGACGGGAACGACGGTCTTGGCCCAAGGAGTCCAGGCGCTGGCGCCCTTGGCGTTGCGGGCGCGCACCGAGAACTCGTACACGCCTCCCTGCGCGCCCGACAGAACCGCGGAGCGCTTGGTGGTGCCGGTCAGCCACGTGCGCGCGACACCCGCGACCGGCTTGCCCGACTTCAGGTCGACGCTGCGGTACCGCACGTCGTACACAGCGCCGGCGGGCGCCCCCGACCACGCAACCGAGACCCGGGAGTCAGTGCGCGAGGCCGAGCTGACGGCCGGCACAGTCACCTTGGGCGTGGTCAGAGCCGCCGCGGAACCCGCGACGGCCCTGCGAGCAGCGGCACCGACGGTCACGGTGACCCGCGCCGATCCGGCGGCCACCGAGTTCACGGTGATCTTCACACTCCCCGAGCGGGTGGCGAAGGTCTTACCCGGGGCGAGGTGCCAGGAGTTGTCGTTCGAGGCTCCAGTCGGGGTCGCGTCCATCACGACGGAGGCGCGGCTCTGGTAGTCGGTCGGGTCGCTCTTGAGCACGCGCACACCGGCGGCCATGTTGCGGTAGAGCAGGGCGTCACGGCCCGTGCGGGTGCGGTACTCGACGAAGTACTCGTCCTTGGTCACCGGGTCGGTGATCTTGACGCCACGCTGGCCGCGCAGCGACGACAGCGGCGCGAGTGAGAACGCCTTCGTGCCCGCGCTGTGCTGGGCCAGCGCCGGAGCCTGAAGGATGCCGATGTTGGCGGCCTGCAGGGTCGAGAGCATGCCGGCTCGGTCGGCGGCCGAGGCGGCCATCACGTCGTACGGGTCGCCGTAGTCCTCCACGTTGCCGCGGGTGGCTCCGCCGAGGTCGACGTCGGCGGCGCGGGCACGGTTGACCTTGGCGTGGCCGAGGCCGAGGTTGTGGCCGATCTCGTGGGCCAGCACGGGCCAGGCGTTGTCGGAGACCAGCACGACGCCGCCGGTATTCGGACCGGAACCGATGGAGGCCAAGCCGTAGGCGCAGCCGGAGTTGAGGGCGGCGCGGGGGAAGACGATGACGAGGTGCTTGTTCGCGCCCTCGGTGTAGTTCATGCGACGCGCCGCCTCGTTCCAGAACGCGAACGGGTCGTCTCCGCATCGCAGGGCGGAGGTATAGGCCGTGCCGACCTGGGCGACGTTGAAGCTGATGCCGCCGCCGGACTGGTCACGCCAGTACTGCGAGGCCGCCGCGACCTGGCCCCGCAGCTGCGCGGCGGTGGCGTGCGAGGCCCGGACTCCGCTGGGCAGAACCGAGACGATGTGTACCTGGTGCGCGCCGCGGGTGTACCCCTGCTCCCCGGCGGCGAGCACACGCACGGAGGTGGCCTGCAGGGCCCGGCCCGTCTGCACGGCGCTGCCGAGCACCGCGCGCGAAAGGCCCGATCCGTCCTGGGCGGGGATGCGCTTGGCGACCACGATGTCCTTGGTCGCGACGTCGACGCGGGCACCGGATTCGTCGGTCACGGGGCGTCCGGAGGCGATGTTCTCGGCCACGGCCGGCTGAACAGGGGTCACGACCGAGACGCGCGAGCCCGTTGCGATGTCGCCGATGGCGGCGCCGTCGATCGGCACGCGCGTGCCGTCATCGAGACGGATGGCGTGCAGCATCGCGTCGCCGGGGTGACCGGCGTCGTGGATACTGTCGTCGTCGTGATCGTGTGGCTCACTGGCAGGGCGAGCTTCGGACTGAATCTGCTCGAAGATACCCTCGACCTGCACCGATGCGTCGGACGGGCTCGCCGCTGAGGCCGAGAATCCACCCGCAAGCAGCAGTACGACCGCTGCGAGGCCTCCCCGCCTCATCGAAGCAATGCGCATCCCTGCGACTCCCTTGAACGTGCTTCAGACCGACCTCCTGTCGGTCTTGTACGGGGGCCCGGCACTAGACCCCTGCCAACGCACAACCCATCGGTAATTGGACGTCCGTGTTGAACGGGAATCGGGGAGATTTCTGAGGGTGCCCTCAGTTAGCGCTCGATCCAACGGGATTGGGACGAAAATTGGACGAGCTTCCAGGACTACCGTGGAGTAATCTCGGGTTCTGCTGCAGGGCAGGTCGATTCAGGCGACTACGAGCGCCCGGGGCACCGCGGAGGGCAGGCCGAGACAATCCGGGGCCGAGGCAAAACCGTCCCCTCACAGGGGCTTTCGTACGGATGATAACGATCTCACGGATGACCACATAGTGAGATCACACCTGTTTCGGCTCAGGCTCGGCGAAAAGCCACAACCGCCGAATCGGCATTGGGAAAGCTCTCCCACGTGCCTCGATGCGCCACGACGGCCACGGAAGCCGGCGGCCACCCCTCGTCGGGATGAGGCTGCCCTGGGGGTACATGGTCGACCAGCGTCGACGCGAGATGAGGAATGCCCGGTAGATGACCGATGAGCGCGACCACGCGCGCGTCGTCAGGCAGGGCCCGCACCGATTCGATGAGGTCGGAGGCCTCACCGTCGTAGATCGCCGCGTCGGCCCACAGATCGTCGGCGCGCACGCCGGCCCGCGCCAGTTCCTCCCACGTCTGCACGGTGCGCGTGGAGGGCGACACGACCGCGATATCGGGCCGAACCCCCTGCGACACGAGCCACTGCCCCATCACCCGAGCCGCCGCCCGCCCGTCGCGGTGCAGCGGCCGTCCGAAGTCACCGGTCTCTGAGGTGGATTTCGCCTTGGCGTGCCGCATCAGCACGAGAAGACGCAGGTCCTCGTCGTCTTTGTGGGCCGACACCCAGCTTGTGTGCCTGCCGTTCGACTGCATGTGCGACGCGTTCATAGGTCCGGGTCAGCCTTCCACACCCAAGGTCGCCAGAATCAGCTCGCGCACCTTGGCCGCGTCGGCGCTGCCCTTGGTCGCCTTCATCACCTGACCGATGAGCGCCCCCGCAGCCTGCACCTTGCCGCCGCGGATCTTGTCGGCGACCCCGGGGTTCGCGGCGATGGCCGCGTCGACCGCCTCCTGCAGCGCGCCGTCGTCGCTGACCACAGCCAGACCGCGAGCGTCGGCCACTTCGGTGGGCGCCCCCTCTCCGGCCAGCACGCCGTCGAGCACCTGCCGCGCCATCGCGTCGGTGAGCCGGCCAGAGGTGACCAGCGTCTCCAGCTCGGCCACGTGCTCGGGCCGCAGGGCATAGTCGCCCAGCTCGCGACCGTCGGCGTTGGCGCGACGGAGCACCTCACCCAGCCACCACTTGCGTGCCCCGGCAGATGAGGCCCCGGCCAGCACGGAGGCGTCGATCAGGTCGAGCGCACCCGCGCCCACCACGTCACGCATCTCAAGGTCGGTGAAGCCCCACTCCCCCTGCAGGCGCTCGCGACGCTGCGCGGGCGGCTCGGGCATCGTGGCCCGCAGCCGCTCGACCAGATCCGCGGGGCATTCGACCGGCATGAGGTCGGGCTCGGGAAAGTAGCGGTAGTCGTCGGCGTCGGACTTCGGGCGACCGGAGGTCGTAGAGCCCGTGTCCTCGTGCCAGTGGCGGGTCTCCTGCACCACGGCGCCCCCGGCGTCGAGCACCGCGGCCTGGCGTCCCATCTCGTACGTCACTGCGCCGTGCACGGAGCGCAGGGAGTTGACGTTCTTCGTCTCCGTGCGCGTGCCGAGCGGCACCGCGAGCTGCTCGGCCGCGTTGGGGTCGTCACCCGCCTTGGGGCGCAGCGAGACGTTGGCGTCGCAGCGCAGCGACCCCTGCTCCATGCGTGCATCCGAGACGTTCAGCGCTTGCATCAGCTCACGCAGTGCACCCACGTAGGCGCGCGCCACCTCCGGAGCGTTGGCGCCAATGCCGACCAGAGGCTTGGTGACGATCTCGATGAGGGCGATGCCTGCGCGGTTGTAGTCGGTGAGCGAGTAGTCGGCGCCGTGAATACGGCCCGTGGCACCGCCGACGTGCGTCAGCTTGCCCGCGTCCTCCTCCATGTGCGCGCGCTCGATCTGCACGCGGTACACGCTGCCATCGGGCAGGTCGACGTCGAGCCAGCCGTCGTAGGCGATCGGCTCGTCGGACTGGCTCGTCTGAAAGTTCTTCGTCATGTCGGGGTAGAAGTAGTTCTTCCGCGCGAACCGCGAGCGCTCCCTGATCGAGCAGTTCAGGGCCAGACCGATGCGGATGGCCGACTCGATGGCCGCGCCGTTGACGACCGGCAGCGCGCCGGGCAGGCCGAGACAGACGGGGCAGACCTGCGAGTTCGGTGTCTCACCGAACGTCGTGGCGCAGCCGCAGAACATCTTGGTCGCCGTGTTCAGCTCGACGTGCACCTCGAGCCCGATCACCGGGTCGTAACGGGTGAGCAGCTCGTCGTAGTCGACCGGGTCGAGCCCATCCATGTCGTTGAGCGCGACGGGGTTCGTGTCGGTGTTGCTCATCTCACGCCCTCCCGGAGGTGAATGCGGCCGCGGCGCTCTCGAGCCGCTCGTGCACGGAATTGGTGTCGAGCAGCGAACCGCCCCACTTCGCCCGCAGGCGCGCCTCGAGGGCCGCGCCGACACGGTAGAGGCGTTCGTCGGCCCGGGCGGGGGCCAGGAATTGCATCCCCACCGGCAGACCGTCGGGGCTGAGGCCCGACGGCACCGAGATGCCCGGGATGCCCGCGAGGTTCGAGGGAATCGTCAGCGCGTCGAGCAGGTACATCGCCATCGGATCGTCGATGCGCTCGCCGATCCGGAACGGGGTGAGCGAGGTCGTGGGCGAGGCGATGACGTCGACCGTGCCGAACGCCTCCGCGAAATCGCGGGCGATGAGCGTGCGCACCCGCTGTGCCTGGCCGTAGTAGGCGTCGTAGTAGCCGCTCGACAGCGCGTAGGTGCCCAGGATGATGCGGCGCTTGACCTCGGGCCCGAACCCGGCCTCGCGGGAGGCGGCCATCACCTGTTCGGCGTCGGGCTCGCCGTCAGGGGTGACGCGCAGGCCGTAGCGCATGGCGTCGTACCGGGCGAGGTTGCTGCTCGCCTCCGACGGCAGGATGAGGTAGTAGGCGGCCACGCCGTACCGGAAGTGCGGGCAGTCGACCTCGACGATCTCTGCGCCCGCCTGGGCCAGCTCTTCGAGCGACTCGCGGTAACGCTGCAGCACGCCCGCGGTGAAGGCCGACGCAGCCTCGCCGTCGACGATCGCGGGCAGCACACCGATCTTGAGGCCCGCGACATCGCCGGAGCGAGCGGCCTGCACGACCGAGGGCACCGGCTCGGGCAGGCTCGTCGAATCTCTCGGGTCATGCCCGCCGAGAACCTCGTGCAGCATCGCCGCGTCGAGCACGTCGCGGGCGCACGGACCGATCTGGTCGAGGCTGCTGGCCAGCGCGATCACGCCGAACCGAGAGACCCCTCCGTACGTGGGCTTCATGCCGACCGTGCCGGTGAAGCTCGCGGGCTGCCTGATCGAGCCTCCCGTGTCGGAGCCGACCGCCAGCGGCGCGCAGTGCGAAGCGATCACGGCCGCGCTGCCTCCGCCCGAACCTCCCGGCACTCGGTCGAGATCCCACGGATTGCGGGTCTCCCCGTACGCGCTGAACTCGGTGGAGCTGCCCATCGCGAACTCGTCCATGTTCGTCTTGCCGAGAATCGGCAGCCGCGCCTCACGGATCTTCGACACGATCGTCGCGTCGTACGGCGACATCCAGCCCTCGAGCATCTTCGACCCCGCCGTGGTCGGCTGCCCGATCGTGCACGCGATGTCTTTGATCGCGATCGGCACGCCCGCCAGCGGAGGAAGCTCCTCGCCCCTCGCCCTGGCCTCGTCGACCTCGCGCGCCGCCGCGAGCGCCTGCTCGTCGTTGCGGTGCAGGTACGCGTGCACGACTCCGTCGACTGCGTCGATGCGGTCGAGGTGCGCCTGTGTGACCTCGACGGAACTGACGTTGCCCGAACGCATCTCGTCGACCAATTGCGCGGCCGAGAGCTTGACGAGCTGGTGTGTTGTGCTCACGTGATCGGCACCTTCACTTCGGTACGGGGGTTCGTGCGTGCGGCTATCTGGACGTGCTTGCCGAGCGCTGGTCAGTCGTCGCCGAGGATCCGCGGGACGACGAACCTCGTGTCCTCGGATTCGGGGGCGCCGGCGAGGGCCTGCTCGGGGCTGAGGCCGGGCATCGGCTCATCGGGGCGGAAGACATTGCTCATCGCAATCGGGTGCGACATCGGCGGCACGTCGTCGGAGGCCACGCCACGCAATTCGTCGACGGCGTGAATGATCGCATCGAGCTCACCGGCGAACTTCGTCAACTCCTCCTCGTCGAGTTCGATGCGGGCGAGCATCGCCAGGTGAGAGACCTCTTCACGCGAAATCGACGGCATACCGCCAGTCTAAGCAGTGCCTGCCCCGCCTCCGGAACGCTGCGGACACGTGCCGCGCCCCCGATACGCTCACCCGCCCCTTACCGGACTTGCGGCTCCCCGCCCGTGACGATGCCGACCATGCGCCTGAAGGCGGTGGTCCCGGAGGTGATGACGCCTGCGTGACCCGACCGGCCGGCCACCGGCTCACCTGCACGATGCCTGTCGGTGTCGACCTCCCAGACCCCGGCGTCGTACACCGTGACGCCCTCCAGCCTGGCCGGATCGACCCCGAGGCCGATGGCGTCGAAAGCGGCCAGGTCGAGTCCGAAGTCTTCGAGCCGATTTCTCACCCACGTGGCCGGGGCCGCGAAGTGCCGCAAGACGAGCGGCCAACCGACCGGCGTGGCCTGCACGAGCCTGATCGGGTCGCCCGCAGCCGTGCACGCGTACCGCCTGACGCTGCGGATGCGGCCGAGCGGGTCGCGCGTGGCGTAATCGGCGACACCGCGCACGCCGGGGCCCGCCCCCGGCGACGCGAGGTGCACCACGCGGTCAGCGGGCAGACCCGCTACCTCGGCGCTACCGACCACCGCGCTGCCGTAGCTGTGGCCCACCACCGTGGTCGTGACGTGCGGAGGTACGTCGAGCGCCAGAACGGAGGCGGTGAGCGCCGGCCCAGCGACCTTGGCGTAATGCCCGAGGATCGCCTCGTTGACGATCGCTGACGGAAAGTCGACGCCCATCCAACACACGGCGACGGTGCGCCCCGACGTGTCCGCACCCACCACGTCACGGGCCGTACCCGCCGGCATGTGGTAGCCCGGCATGCCCGTGCCGGTGCCCGGCACGATGACCGCGAGGTTCTCGGTGTCGTCGTCGTACCTGCCCATCACCTCGACCACTCGCCCCCGGCCGCTCGGGTCGAAGCTGAGCAAGGCCCGAGGCTCGGGGCGAGCGTTCTCGCCTCCGCCGGGCCACTCGACGCGTTCGGTCAGCAGGCGCAGGTAGAGGCGTATGCGCGTGCGCAGGTCGTCGCGCACCAGCAACGGCTCGTCGACGCGCACGGCGACCAGCGAGGTCAACCAGTCACGCCTGGCGTAGGCCGCGCTCGCGGCCGCACGGATCCGCCGCACGACGAACGGCTCGTCGGCCACCCGTCGGGCCAGCGACCTCGCCTCCAGTTCAGCCTCCGAGCGCCTGGCCGACTCCAGCTCGGCCCGCAGCAGCGTGCGGTTGGCCACGGCTCGCGCGAACACCGGGGCACCGTCGAGGCTGCCCACGAGCCGGGGCCACAGGAGAGCCATGCGGTGGGCCGCGTCGTCGCCCAACTGCGCGAACGCCTCCACGATCGAAGCGATCTCGGCGGCGCGCACTCGGTCGCCGTCGTCTCCGAGGGCCGCCTGGTCGCTCAGTGACGGAGCCCGACGACGCACAACCTGTGCTGCCGCGTGGCAGATCTGCGGGTCGACACCCGCGGCCTCGGCCAGGTTCGTCAGGTCGACAGCCGGTTCTTCGCCGAGCTTCGGCAGATCTTCGGCGAGACGGACCCGCAGTTCGGGCGACGCAACGATGTTGCGAGCCAGCGTCGCGGTGGGCAAGGTGCGCAGAGCTTCGCGGGGCGAACGGTCGGGGCGCAGTGCGCGCTTGAGAGAACCGAGGCCTCGCACCTCACCCTGCGACTCGGTGGGGTTCCCGTGCGCGGCTGCCCCCTTCGCCTCCGCAGTCTCACCATCGGATCCGGGGGCGGCTTCGCGCGCCAGACCGGTCACCCCGAAAACCGCGGCCCAGCCGCCCCGGCCGGCGGACGCGACGCCGGATGCCGAGGGCACCTCGAGAACCGCCTCCTCGAGCTTGCGGCGGCAGCGCACGTCGGCCTCCGCCAGCGCGTCTGTGGCCACACGGATGCGGTGCCTCAGTGACGCGATACGGGCGAGCTGATGCGGTGGAGTGGCTGCCAGCTCGGCACGGTCACGCCCGATGGCAACGCCATGTTCGCTGAGGGCAGCCGCCAAGTCGTCGAGGGCGTCGGCCGTGCTCGTCAACGCGGAGCGCAGCGCGGCCGGCTCGGGCGACGTCGCCTCCCCCACGACTCGAGTGAGGCCGTCGGCCGCCGGAGTGTCTGACGCGCTCGCGCCCGCCAGGGCGACCGCGGCCCGCGTCATGGCCGCGTCGAGACGGTCACGCTTGTCACGGATCGCCCACGCGAGCCAGGCGATCTCTTCGGGGTCGCGCGACATCCACGAGGGCCCGACCAGGCCAGACAGTGCCGGGTTCACGATCGGCCTCCGCCCTGCCCGTCGGCAGCGGACCCATCAGACCCGCCTGCCGCGTCGGTCGCGTCTGCTGCGTCGGCCTCGTCGGCCACGGCGTCGAGCAGGTCAGCCACGTCGGAGCACCACAGCCCGACAGCAAGGGCCAGGTCGTACACGACATTCTCTGTCGTGGACCCAGGCGTGCCGTAGGCGATCGTCTGGATGTGCCCGGCCAGCCCGTCCGCTCCACCCAGTTCGCGGATGTCGGAAGCGGCCTGCCTCACTCCCGTGTTGTCGACCACTGCCAAAGCCCTCTCTCTATCGCCCCATAGTGAACGCTAGCTCTCAGTGTCGGGGGCGACGTCACCGACCCCGGCCGGCCCTTGGGCCAGCAGTGCGGCGAACTCGTCTTCGTCGAGTATCCGCAGCCCCAGCTCTTCGGCCTTGGTGGCCTTCGAGCCGGCGTTCTCCCCCACGACGACGTAGTCGGTCTTCTTACTCACCGACCCTGCGGCTTTGCCGCCACGAACCAGAATGGCCTCCTTCGCCTCGTCGCGGGTGAATCGCGACAGCGAACCCGTGACAACGATGGTGAGACCGCTCACAGTGGGCTCGATCGAGGTGTCGCGCTCGTCCTCCATCGACACCCCGGCGGCCGCCCACGAATCGACCACGGCGGCATGCCATCTGACCTCGAACCAGCTACGCACGGATTCGGCGATCACCGGGCCGACGCCCTCGGTCGCCGACAGCTCTTCGAGGCTCGCCTCGCGGATCGCCTGCATCGAGCCGAACCGCGTCGCGAGCCCCCGCGCGGCCGTGGGACCGACGTGGCGGATCGACAACGCAACCAGCACCCGCCACAGCGGCGCGGACTTGGCCTTCTCGAGTTGATCGAACAGCACGTTCGTCGTTTCGCGGGGCTTGCTCGCAGTCTTGGCCGTCGGCTTGGTGTAGAAGAAGAGCTGCTTCTCGGGTGGCAGCGCGACCGTCTCGCCGTCGCGCCGACGCTTCGGCCGGCGCCAGACGTGCACCTCGGTGAGCTGCTCGGGGCTCAGGTCGAACAGGCCGGCCTCGTTGGCCAGCACCGGCTGCTCTCGCGGCACGCCCTGCTCGTCGGCCTCGGCGGGCCGCCCGAACTCCGGGTCGGTCAGCGCGATCGCCGCCTCCCAGCCGAGCGCCTCGATGTCGAAAGCGCCCCGTGAGCCGAGCCCGAACACCCGTTCACGCAGCTGGCTCGGGCACGAGAGGGCATTGGGGCAGCGGATGTCTTTGTCGCCCTCCTTCTCGTATGCCAATTCGGTGCCGCACGAGGGGCAATGGGTCGGCATGACGAACTCGCGCTCGTCGCCGTCGCGCAGGTCGACCACGGGGCCGAGGATCTCGGGGATCACGTCACCGGCCTTGCGCAGCACCACCGTGTCACCGATGAGCACGCCCTTGCGCTTGACCTCGTAGGCGTTGTGCAGGGTCGCCATCGCCACGGTCGAGCCCGCCACCAGCACCGGCTCCATCACGCCGTAGGGGGTCACGCGCCCGGTACGGCCGACGTTGACCTCGATGTTCAGCAGCTTCGTCGTGACCTCTTCGGGCGGGTACTTGTACGCCGTCGCCCAGCGGGGAGCCCGCGAGGTGTAGCCGAGGCGGCGCTGCACCGCGATCTCGTCGACCTTGACGACGATGCCGTCGATCTCGTGCTCGACGTCGTGGCGGTGTTCACCGAAGTACCGGATGCGCTCGACGATCTCGTCGAAGCTGCTGACCACCTTGTTGTGCGTTGCCGTCGGCAGTCCCCAGCCACGCAGGATCTCGTACGCGTCGCTCTGCCGCGGCACGTCGAACCCCTCGCGAGCCCCGATGCCGTGCACAAGCATGCGCAGCGGCCGCCGACCCGTTTCGGCGGGGTCCTTCTGCCGCAACGAGCCGGAGGCGGAGTTGCGCGGGTTCGCGTACGGCGGCTGCCCCGCCTCGACGCGCGCGGCGTTGAACTCGGCGAACAGTTCGACGGGAAAGAAGATCTCGCCCCGGATCTCGACGAGTTTCGGTACCGGCACCGTGCCGGATTCCGCATCGTGCGCGTCATCAGGGTGTTCCAGCCGGTGCGGAATGCCCTGGATCGTGCGCACATTCGCCGTGACGTCTTCGCCCGTGCGACCGTCGCCGCGGGTGAGGGCTCGGGTGAGCACGCCGTTCTCGTAGAGCAGGTTCACAGCGAGCCCGTCGATCTTCAGCTCGGTGAGAAAGTGCAGCTCGCCAGCGGGCAGTTCGGCTTCGGACAGAACCCGGTCGTACCAGGCGCGCAGCTCGGTCTCGTCGAAGACGTTGTCGAGGCTGTACATGCGCTCGAGGTGGTCGACGGCCGCGAAATCGCTGCTCGCCACTGCGCCGACCTGCTGCGTCGGGCTGTCGGGCACTCGCAGCGCCGGGTACGTCGCCTCGAGCGCCTCGAGCGACCGGAACAACTCGTCGAATTCGCCGTCGGAGATCACGGGCTGCTGCATGTAGTACCGCTCGCGGTGTTCGCGCACGTGCTCGGCCAGTTGCTCCCATTCGTGGCGCACTGCGGAGGTCGGCTCGCTCTGCTGCTCGGGCGCCCCGTCGAGCTGGACCGCCTGGCCCGCCTGCCCCGAGACAGCGGCGTCGTCGTTCTCGGTGCCGTCGAGAGAGGGCGAGGTCACGGGCTTCGAAGTCACGTCCCACATCCTGCCGCACGCCACCGACAGAGTCCCGGCACCGGGACAGGGCTGTTGGTGGTGGCGGTTCTCAGACTTCGAGGATCACGTCGCGCAGCCGCTGAGCTCCCTCGACCACTGCGCGCTGCACGGCCGCGGCCTGCGGCGACGAGCCCGCGCCGGCCAGCCCGCATGCGGGCGTCAGCGTGAGGCGGCTGACCGGTTCGGCGCCCAGACCGAGCGCCTGCCAGGCCCGCTCCACCGGCCGCACGAGGTCGGCGCCCGAGACCTTGCCCGTCACGGGAATCGCCGACGGCACGGGGAGCCCTGCCCAGAAACCGAGTCCCGTTTCGAGATGTGCCGCCACCTTCTCCCAACCGGATTGCGTGAGCAGCCCGACATCGAGCGACACCGCATCTGCTCCGGCTTCACGCAGCATGCCCAGAGGCACGTCCGGGGCGCAGCAGTGCATGACGATGCGTTCGCGTGCGGCTTCACCGCCCGCCGCGGAGGCGACGAACTCGACGAAATCTTTGAGCGTCCGTGTCGCGACCTCCTCATCGACGGCACGGTGGACGCCGTATCCCGACGACGTCGGCAGTCGTCCGGCGAGCACGCTCGGCAGCGACGGTTCGTCGATCTGAACCACCCAGGTCGCTCCGGGCACGAGGGCGCGCAGCCGGTCGAGCTCGGCGCCGTACCCCTCGGCGGCTGACTGGGCCACGTCGCGGGCCGCCCCCGGATCGCCGACCACCCGCTCTCCCCGGGCCAGACGCACGTTCGCGGCCAGCGTCCAGGGGCCGGTGAACGAGACCTTGAGCGGACCGACATAGCCGTCGTAGGCCTCGGCGAGCTCGTCGCCGTCCTGCCGCCAGAAGGCGTCGGCCCGCCCGGAATCGCGACCCGGGTGGTCGACGAGGCGCCACCCCGAAGGCTGCAGGTCGACGTGAAGCCCGGCCAGCAGGGAGGCGGACCGACCGATCATGTCGGCGCCCGGCCCCCGGTCGGGTAGCTCAGGCACGTACGGCAAACCGGCCACTCCATCGCCGCTGCCCGGACCAGCCGGGCGCAAGCCACCGAGGATCTCGGCCACCGCTCCGATCGCGGTGCGAACGTCGGTTCCTGGCCACGACCCGATTCCGCTGGCAGTCATCACGCGGGCAAGGCTATGGCACACGCGCGACACGGCATCCTAGTTCGCGGCCGGGTGCTGAGCGTCGCCGTCAACGACGACAGAGCACGCATGACGACGACAGGGCGTGTATCAGGTGTGTTGCGATCTCCCGCGCCGCCTCGGGGCGATGAGACGTACGCCTCAATTGGCTCTATGCTGCCGCAGACCACCCTTTCTCTACCGGAGGTGCCACGTGACCTCTTCAGTCGTGCCGGGCGCCTCTCCCGGCAAGCGCGACACATTCTCGTCGCGCAAGGTCTTCATTCTCGCGGCCATCGGTTCGGCCGTCGGCCTCGGCAATATCTGGCGATTCCCGTACGTCGCCTACGAGGGCGGTGGCGGCGCATTCATGATTCCGTACGCCGTCGCTCTGCTCGCCGCAGGTATCCCGTTCCTCTTCCTCGATTACGCGGTCGGCCACAAATTCCGGGGTGGCCCGCCCTTGGCTTTCCGTCGCCTGAACAAGAAGGCCGAATGGATCGGATGGTGGCAGGCGCTCGTCTGCGTCGTCATCGCCACGTATTACGCCGTGATCCTCGCCTGGGCCGCCCGGTACATCGGGTTCTCCGTCGATCACCGCTGGGGCGACAACCCCGAGACGTTCTTCATCTCCGACTTCCTGCAAGTGGGCGATCCGTCCACACTCAGTCTCCAATTCGTGCCAGGTGTGTTGATTCCGCTGATCATCGTCTGGGTCGCCTGCATCGTCATCATGAGCGCGGGCGTCGACAAGGGCATCGGACTTCTTTCGGCGGTTTTCATCCCCGTGCTCGTCATCGCGTTCGTCTCACTCGTGATCATCGCTCTGACGCTGCCGGGGGCTTTCACCGGTCTCGAAGCGTTCTTCACCCCCGACTGGTCGGCTTTGACGGAGGGTTCCGTCTGGATGTCTGCCATCGGGCAGATCTTCTTCTCGCTGTCGGTCGGTTTCGGAATCATGATCACGTACAGCTCGTACGTCGACCGCAAGACCGACATGACCGGCTCCGGTCTCGTCGTCGGATTCGCGAACTCCAGCTTCGAGCTGCTCGCGGGCATCGGTGTGTTCGCCGCCCTCGGATTCATGGCGACCGCGGCCGCGGTTCCCGTGGATGAGGTGGTCAGCAGCGGAATCGGCCTGGCATTCATCGCATTTCCCACGATCATCTCCCAGGCGCCGCTGGGCTCCGTGATCGGCGTGCTGTTCTTCAGCTCGCTGTTCATTGCGGGCATCACCTCGATGGTCAGCATTCTCGAGGTCGGCATCTCCTCGCTTCGCGAGAAGCTCGGCCTGGGCCGCGTCGGCGGAACCCTCGCGATGTGCCTTCCCGTCGCGATCGCGAGCTGTCTGCTTCTCGGCACGACGACCGCTCTGCCCGTGCTCGACGTTCTCGACTCGTTCGTCAACAGCTTCGGCATTCTCGCCGTCGCGACCATCATGATGCTGGCGGTGACGTACGCATTCCGCAAGCTGCCGATTCTTCGCGATTACCTCAACCGCCACGGCACCTTCAAGGTGGGCATGGTCTGGATGGGGCTCATCGCCGTCGTCCTTCCCCTAGCGCTCCTTTTCCTGCTCGGCACCGATCTGTCGAAGCAACTCGCAGAGCCGTATGAGGGCTATCCGCAATGGCTGATCAACACCTTCGGCTGGGCGATGGCTATTTCATTGCCGATTCTGGCGATCGTCCTCTCGCTGCTGCCGTGGAGCAAGAAGGCGCACATCACCGCCAAGCACACGTACGAGCATCCACAGCCGTCCGAGCCCGATCCCTACCGCAACTCGTAAGGAGCATGACGATGTCACCGATCTCGATCGTGATGATGCTGCTCTTCATGGCCATCATCTGGGGCGGACTTCTCTTCGCCCTCGTGCGTGTCACTCGCGTGGGCCTCACCGAAGCAGCGCTGGACGTGAACGCCCAACCCGAATACGAGGACTGACCGACAAGTCGATCCACCGAATTCGACACGAACCCCCTCTCCTGCTGGATGAGGGGGTTCGTCTCGTCCGGCCCGATCCGTGACAGCAGGTAACCCGTTGGGGCACGCTGGTGCGATGCGTATCTTCGCTGCACTGGTACCACCCGAGGAGGTGGTAGAAGACCTCGACGAATTCCTCGCCCCTCGCCGCGAGAGCACCGGCTCGCCGGGCCTGCGGTGGGCGGTGCCCGAACAGTTTCACATCACGCTCGCGTTCGCGGGCGACGCGCGCGCCTCCGACGTCGAGGAGGCTCAGGAGGCGATCGCCGCAGCCTGCCGTCGCCGCCCGCCCCTCGACCTCCGGCTCGCGGGAGCAGGCGCGTTTCCGGGCCCCGGCCACGCGCGGGCCCTCTGGGTCGGCGTCGGAGACCACGACGCCCAGCCGTTCTCGCCCCCGGAGACACCGGCGGCCCTGAGCTCCCTCGCGGAGGCGGTTCGCACCGCCACCCGCGGGGCCGGCATTGCGGCGGAAGGTGGCGCCTTTCGCGCGCACCTCACGGTCGCTCGCCTCGGCCGCCCGATCGACGCAACGAAGTGGCTGCGCGTTCTCGAGACCTACCGCAGCGTCCCCTGGCGTGCCGACGAGGTGACGCTGTTCGCCTCCTACCTCGGCCAGGGCCGGGGCGGAAAGCCGCGCCACGAAGAACTGGCCGTGTTCTCCCTGCACGGCGCGCAGGGAGAACACGGCCAGTAGCCACTCGAATCGAGCGGAAGGCCAGAAGGTCCGGGTCAGTCCGCCGGGCCGCCCGCGACGTAGAGCACCTGACCAGAGACGTAGCCGTTGGCCTCGTCGGCGAAGAACGACACGGCCGAGGCGATGTCGTCGGGCTGGCCGATCCGCTGCACGGCGACCTTCTTGCCTGCCGCCTCGATGAAGTCGTCGAACGAGACTCCGAGGCGCTCGGCCGTGGCTGCGGTCATGTCGGTCTGGATGAACCCGGGCGCGATGGCGTTGGCGGTGCCGCCGAACCGGCCGATCTCGAGCGCGAGGGTCTTCGTGAAGCCCTGCATGCCCGCCTTGGCCGCGGAGTAGTTGACCTGGCCAACGTTGCCCTGCGCCGACGTCGACGAGAGGTTGACGACGCGGCCGAAGTTGTTGCTCTGGATGTACTGACGCAGCTCGCGGCTCATCAGGAAGGCGCCGCGCAGGTGCACGGCCATGACGAGGTCCCACTCGTCGACGCTCATCTTGTGGAGCATGTTGTCGCGCGTGATGCCGGCGTTGTTCACGAGGATCGTGGGCTCGCCCAGTTCGGCCACGATGCGCTGGTACGCGGCCTTGACCGAGGCTTCGTCCGAGACGTCGGCGCCGACGGCGATGGCCTTGCCACCCACCGAGGTAATCGCGTCGACGGTGCCCGCGCAGGCTGCCTCGTCGAGGTCGAGAACGGCGACGGCGTGGCCGTCTGCGGACAGTCGCCGGGCGACTGCGGCTCCGATACCGCGGGCGGCTCCGGTGACGATGGCGACGCGGGACGTGGACATGCGCACTCCTTGGGAGTTGGGGGCAACGGATGGACCGAACGCTTTACTGGGCATTTTAGTTATCTGATTGAGCCGATTAGCGGATAACGGTCCGTCCAGTTACCGGCGGCGGGTGCTCGCGATCGTGCCCGAGCCGACGACTCGCGTGCCGTCGTAAAGCACGGCGGATTGCCCCGGGGCCACTCCCCTGACCCGGCGCTCGAGCTGGAGCGTGAGATGACCGTCGGCGCCAGAGGCCGCGTCCACCGTCACCGGGTGTTCTTCGCCGTGGGCTCGCAGCTGCACGCCATAATCCCTGGTCCCAGTGGGAGCAGGTCCGCACCAGCGCAAGTGCTCGACGTCGATCTCGTCGATGCCCAACAGCTCCTCCGGGCCGACCACGACCGTGTTGGTCGACGGCTCCGTCGCCACGACGTAGCGGGGCTGACCGTCCGCGGCCGGACGGGAGAGGCGTAGGCCGCGGCGCTGGCCGATCGTGTAGCCGTAAGCGCCCTGGTGCTCGCCGACCACGGCGCCGTCAGTGTCGACGATCGGGCCCGCCTCCGAGCCGAGACGCCCGGCCAGCCAGCCGCGGGTGTCGCCGTCGGAGATGAAGCAGATGTCGTGGCTGTCGGGCTTGGCCGCGACCGCGAAACCGCGCGCCCGCGCCTCGTCGCGGATCTGCGGCTTCGTGGAGTCGCCCAGCGGAAACCACGAGCCCGCCAACTGCTCCGCGTCGAGCACGCCGAGCACATACGACTGGTCCTTGGCCATGTCGACGGCGCGGTGCAGCTCTCGCTCACCCGTCGTGCAGTCGGGGTCGCCCGGCTCCACGATGCGGGCGTAGTGGCCCGTGGCCACACCGTCGAAGCCGAGCGCCAGCGCGCGCTCGAGCAGGGCCGCGAACTTGATGCGCTCGTTGCAGCGCAGGCATGGGTTGGGAGTGCGGCCCGCGGCGTACTCGGCCACGAAGTCGTCGACCACGTCGTGCCGAAACCGCTCGGCCATGTCCCAGACGTAGAACGGGATACCGAGCCGATCAGCCACGCGGCGCGCATCAGCCGAATCTTCGAGCGTGCAACAGCCCCGCGCACTTTCGCGCAGCGTCGCCGCGGTCGTGGAGAGCGCCAGATGCACACCGACCACGTCGTGACCCGCATCGAGCATGCGGGCAGCGGCGACGGCGGAATCAACTCCCCCACTCATGGCGGCGACCACTCTGCTCATAGGAGCCAATCCTCCCAGGACGCAGCAGACATGTCCCGTTGCGTCAGGCCGCGAGCACTCACGCCGTGTTCCTTGCCCGATACGACACCCGGAAGGCGCGCTGGGCCCGCTCGACCGCCTCCGGCAGCGCAGCGAGCACCGCATCGATGTCGGCGTCGGTGGAGGTGTGACCCAGCGACAGGCGCAGGGCTCCCCGCGCGGTCAGCTCGTCGTAGCCCATCGCCATCACCACGTGGCTCGGCTGCGGGATACCTGCATGGCACGCGGAACCGGTGGAGCACTCGACTCCCGCCGCGTCGAGCAGGTAGAGCAACGCGTCGCCTTCGCACTCGGGCAGCAGCAGGTGCACGTTGGCAGCGCTGCGGCCGGCGACATTGCCGGGGGTCCACACGCCGGTCACCTTGGCGCCTGGCACCGCGTCGAGCACCCCGGAGGCCAGCCGGTCACGCAGCCCGCCGAGTCGCACCGCTTCGGTCTCGCGTTCGGACTGCGCGATCTGCAACGCCTGGTCGAGGCCCGCCACCAGCACCACCGGCAGGGTGCCGGAGCGCAGACCGCGCTCCTGCCCGCCTCCGAAACTCAACGACTCCAGCGGAGCATCACGCCGTGCGACCAGCAGACCGATACCGACGGGCGCACCGAACTTGTGCCCGGAGACGGCGAGCGTCGTGACGCCCTCGACCGCGGCAGGCACAGGCAACACCCCGACCGACTGCACAGCGTCGACGTGCAGCGGCACCCCGAATTCCGCTGTGACAGCAGCAATCTCCTCGATCGGCTGCACCGTGCCCACCTCGTTGTTCACCGACATCACCGCGGCCACCGCCACGGTGTCGGGCCCTCCGGCCGCCTCGTCGCGAATCGCCCCGCGCACCGCGTCGGCGGACACGCGCCCCTGCTCGTCACACGGAATCCACTGCAGCAGCGCCCCCTCGTCGCGCTCGATCGCGATCGCCGCATCGCGGATCGCGGCATGTTCGACAGCGGAGACGAGGATGCGCCGACGACGCACGTCGTCTCGCATCCGCTTGCGGAAGGCTCCGATCAGGCCGAGGTTGTCAGACTCCGTGCCGCCGGAGGTGAAGATGACCTCCGACGGTCGCACGTCGAGCGATTCCGCGATGCGTTCGCGGCATTCTTCCAGTTCACGGCGCGCGCGACGGCCCGAACCGTGCAATGACGAGGCGTTGCCCGGCCGTCCGGAGACCCGCTTGATCGCCTCTATCACCTCGGGGCGCACAGGCGTGGTCGCCGCGTGGTCGAGGTAGGCGCGAGAGGTTGGCACCGATCGATTGTACGAGTGTCCGGGAGCACACCGCTTGCGTGGCCGCGCGGAGCTCGACGGACGTGCACGACACGCCATACACTGCCGGACGGCATCTGGGAATTATTGGAACGTCGCTTGCATTCATGTCATTGCGCGAGAAGAGATCGGCATGGTAACGATTCCGCGCGAATCCTCTGGCTACTATCAGGTAAAGCAGATCGCCCCCAGCGACCGCTGCACAACCACATACTTCGAACGCCGTCGAAGCGTTCGACTTTGAGCCACTGAGCCCCGACGCCGCCCCCGAAGCCGTCGGGGCTCAGTGCTGCCCCCTCCAGTCGACCGGGGCCCGCGCGGGCACCTGGAAGCCCAACCGCGGCGGGCCCCGCCTCCCGCCGTTATGAGGGAGGGGGGCCCGCCGCTGTCGCGCTGTCGCCGCACCTGTGGTACGGCACAGCGTCGATGGTCGAGGTCAGCCCTTGTTGGCCTCGATCGTGGCCGTCGCGCTGGGCAGAACCGCGAAGAGGTCGCCGACGACGCCGAGGTCGGCCAGCTCGAAGATGGGCGCCTCCTCGTCCTTGTTCACGGCGATGATCGTCTTGGAGGTCTGCATACCGGCGCGGTGCTGGATGGCGCCGGAGATGCCTGCCGCGACGTACAACTGCGGCGAAACCTGCTTACCGGTCTGCCCCACCTGGCTCGTGTGCGGGTACCAGCCGGCGTCGACGGCAGCGCGCGAGGCACCCACGGCGGCACCGAGAGCGTCGGCGAACGCCTCGACGGGGCCGAAGTCGCCAGCCGTGCCACGGCCACCGGAGACGACGATCGCCGCCTCGGTCAGCTCGGGACGACCCGACTTCTGCTTCTCCTTGCGCTCGGTCACCTTGGCGCCCTTGGCGGCATCCGAGATCGACGGAGAAACGGCCTCGACCGCGCCGGCACCCGCCGACTCGACCGGGGCGCACGAGTTCGGCTTGACCGTGAGCACCGGCACACCCTGCGTCACCGTGGACTCGACGGTGAACGAACCCGCGAACACCGACTGCGTCGCAGTGACACCCTCGCCGCCGGCGTTGACGTCGACGGCGTCGGTGATGAGGCCGGAGCCGAGGCGCACCGCGAGGCGGCCGGCCACCTCCTTGCCCGTCACCGAGCTGGGGATCAGCACGGCGGCCGGAGACGCCTTGCCCACGAGGTCGGCGAGCACGTCGACCGTGGGGCCGACGAGGTAGTCGGCGGCATCGCCGAGGTCGACGGTGTAGACCTTGGCCGCGCCGTACTTGGCCAGGGCGGGAGCAGCCGCGTCGCCGCCGCTGCCGATGAACACTGCAGACGGCTCACCCAAGCGGGCAGCCAGCGTCAGCAGCTCGTTGGTGACCTTGCGGACCGCGCCGTCGGTGTGGTCGACGAGAACGAGAACTTCGGACATGTTCGTTTACCTTTCGATTCTCGGGTCGACTCAGACGAACTTCTGGAGGGTCAGGTACTGGGCGAGCACAGCGCCACCGTTGCCGTCATCCGTGACGATGAGGCCGGCCTGACGGGGCGAACGCTTCGTGGTGTCGAGCACCTTGGTCCAGGCAGCGTCGAGGCCGACCTGCGAGCCCTCCACGCCGATGTCGGCCAGCGACCACGTCTCGACCGGCTTCTTCTTGGCCGCCATGATGCCCTTGAAGGAGGGGTAGCGCGGCTCGTTGATCTGGTCGGTCACCGAGATGACCGCGGGCAGTTGAGCCTCGATGACCTCGGTCGCCACGTCGCCGTCGCGGCGGATCTTGGCCTTGCCGCCGTCGATCGTCAGCTCGCTGGCGAAGGTCACCTGCGGCATGCCGAGACGCTCGGCCAGCATCGCCGGGACGACACCCATCGTGCCGTCGGTCGAGGACATGCCCGTCATCACCATGTCGACGCCGCCGATCTTCTCGACGACCTTGGCGAGCACGAGCGAGGTCGCGATCGCGTCGGAGCCCGCGAGCCCCTCGTCGCTGACGTGCACCGCGTCGTCGGCGCCCATCTGCAGAGCCTTCTTGAGTGCCTCCGCGGCCTTGGCCGGACCCATTGTCACGACCGTGACCTGGCCGTCTCCGGCCTCCTTGAGCTTGAGGGCCTCTTCGACCGCGTACTCATCGAGTTCGGAGAGGAGACCGTCGACGTTCTCGCGGTCGGTGGTGTTGTCGGCTTCGAACGTGCGGTCGGCTTGCGCGTCAGGCACGTACTTGACGCAGACGACAATCTTCATGTCGGCCCTTTCTCCTGTGAACACGTGGATGGCAACCCAAGCAAAGAGTTTACTTAATTACACACTCGCGTTGGGGCTACGGCAACAGCCTTCCTGCAAAATACTGTCACCGATCTGCACCGTTATGGCCTCCCGAAGGCGCCCGGAGTCACCCTGAGTCGCCCCGGCCCGCTCCCTGTAGCCGCTCGGGACGCGACGACGCCCGCGCCTCCCCTGTAATGAGGTGACGCGGGCGTCGGGATCTGAGCTGGATCAGCCGTTGAGGCCGCTACCGTCTCCGAAGATGTCTTCACCCAGCATGAGCTGGTGCCACATCTGCACGCCCGAGAGCACGAGCTGGTAGCTCAGCTGCACGAACGGCGTGACCGGAACCTCGGGGCGGATGATGTGCTCGCACGTCACGACCAGGGTGCCGTTGTTGATGCCCACCTTGGCCACGTTGAGGCGCAGCGAGAGGTCGTTGGCGGCCTTGTACCAGGTCAGCTCGTCCTGGGGCAGGTCGGCGCCGATCTGCCACTGGCCGAACACGCGCATGACCGGCAGGTCACCCTCGGTGCAGTGGACGAAGAGCTGCTGCCCCTCGACCTTGAAGCTGACGTCGCCGTCGCCGTCGATGTCGGGCCGGAAGCCCTCGTCCTGCAGCGCGTCGAGCACACGGCCACGGAGGGGGTGTTCGTCGGCGGGCGGAGGGAAGTTGGGCAGGCTCGTCGGATCTGTCATGCCCCAACGGTATCGACCCGAGGGGCCAGATCGCGACTGCTTGCCACGCAAGCGCGGTACGGGTCGCGCGGTGACCAGCGCCCTCGGCGCACGGATCGAACGTGTACGGGTATCCGTTCGAGACGAATACATCGTTTGTGCGCACGGCGGACTCCCTGCGTACGCGAGCGAGCGGTCGGGCTACCCTGGGTTCGTGCCACCTTCACACGGACTGTCGCCACGCCTCGGGGCCACCCCGGAGGCTGGGGGGACGACGTTCGCCCTGTACGCAGGCCACGCCACTGCCGTCGAGCTGTGCCTTTTCGACCGGCTGGGGTCCGACGCGTCCGAGACCCGTATTCCGCTGGAGGACGGGCCGCACGGCGTGTGGTCGCGGCATGTGCCCGGCATCGAGCCCGGGCAGTTGTACGGCTACCGGGTGCACGGCCCGTGGGAGCCGTCGGCGGGCCACCGTCACAACCCCGCCAAGCTCGTCGTCGACCCCTACGCGAAGGCGGTCACCGGCAGGGTTTCGTGGCGTCCGGAGGTCTTCGGTCACCACGTCGGCCCCGACTTCTCGGGCGACCCGTGGCACAAGGACGACCGTGACAGCTCGCCGTTCGTGCCGCGCTCCGTGGTCGTCTCCGACGACGGGTACGAGTGGAACGACGCGAAGATGAAGACCGTGCCGTGGCACGAGACGTTCATCTACGAACTGCACGTCAAGGGCGCGACCCGGCTGCACCCGGGCATTCCGGAGGAGTTGCGCGGCACCTATGCGGGCCTGGCACACCCGGCGTTCCTCGACCACCTCGAGCGCATCGGCGTCAGCGCGGTCGAGCTGATGCCGGTGCACACGTTCACCGATGAAGTACACCTGGCCAGCACGGGTCTCGTGAACTACTGGGGTTACAACACCGTCAACTTCTTCGCCCCGCACGCGCCGTACGCGTTCGCGAAAGACCCGCAGGGCGTCGTCGACGAGTTCAAGGCGATGGTCGACGCGTTCCACTCCCGCGGCATCGAGGTGCTGCTCGACGTGGTCTACAACCACACCGCCGAACAGAGCCGCACCGGCGGCACCCTGAGTTTCCGCGGCATCGACAACCGCTCCTACTACCGTCTCGACGGCTGGGGCCAAGACATCGACGTCACGGGCTGCGGCAACACCGTCGACCAGCGCGACATCTCGGCGCTACGCCTGACTCTCGACTCGCTGCGCCACTGGGTGCAGGAGTACCACATCGACGGTTTCCGGTTCGACCTGGCCGTGGCGCTCGCCCGCGGTCGTGACGACGGCTTCTTCGAGGGCCACCCATTCCTCATGGCGCTGCGCGCCGACCCGGTGCTCTCGCAGGTCAAGCTCATCGCCGAGCCCTGGGACGTGGGCATCAACGGCTGGCGCACCGGCCAGTTCCCGCCTCCGTTCGCGGAGTGGAACGACCGCTACCGCGACGTCGTGCGCACGTTCTGGCTGCCCGACGTGGCAGCCGGAGACGCGAACGCCCACGGTGTGCGCGAGATCTCGACCCGCCTGGCGGGTAGCGAAGACCTGTTCGGTCACCACGACCGCGGGCCGCTCGCCTCCATCAACTACGTGGCCTCGCACGACGGCTACACGCTCGCCGACACCGTCGCCTACCAGCGCAAGCACAACGAGGCCAACGGTGAGGGCAACCGCGACGGGCATGGCGACAACCGCTCGTGGAACCACGGCGTCGAGGGTCTGACGACCGACGAAGAGATCATGCGCCGCCGCCGACGCTCGGTGCGCAACCTGCTCGCCACGATGCTGCTGTCGACCGGCACCCCGATGATCTGCGCGGGTGACGAGTTCGGCCGCACGCAGGGCGGCAACAACAACGCCTACTGCCAAGACAACGAGACGAGCTGGCTCGACTGGGACCACGAGTCGTGGCAGGAAAACCTCATCGACACCGTCGCGTTCCTGAGCAAACTGCGCGCGGACCACCGGGTGTTCAGGCAGTCGACGTTCTTCGCCTCCCGTCCCATGCCGTCCGACCGTCGGGTCGACGTGCGCTGGTTCGGCCGCCATGGTCACCCGATGACCGAGGCATCGTGGAACGACCCCGCATGCCGCGTGCTGCAGATGATGCTGGTCGGCGAGGGGCTCGACGCCACCTCGTTCCTCATCGTGCTGCAGGGCAAGGGCATGAAGGACGACGTGACGCTGCCGCCGGCGCACGTGCCCGACCGCTCCTACGAGCTCATCTGGGACAGCGCCTGGGAGTGCCCGGAGTGCAACGACCGCGTCGACAGCGTGCCGGGCGCCGTGGTCGAGATGGAGGCGGCGTCGATGCGGGTTTACCAGATCCACTGACGTTCCGCAGACGTATCGACGACGCATCGCGAGCCTTTCGCTGTCAACCGTCGACACCGGCTCCTGTGCCGCTCACGCGACTGCTGAAGCGGCCGACAACACGTGGCCCAAGGGCAGACACCGCGACCGGGGAACGGTAGCGTCGACAGGGTGAGCACGCCTTCGACGCCGAAATCTTCCGCAGCCCCCGACGCCGGCGAAGCAAGCCGGAGCAACGCCACCGCAGCCGCGGTCGCGCCGAGCCGCAATGTGCCTCCGCAGCGACCACTGGGCCGCATTCCGATCACCGGTGTCTCGCCCGTGGTCGAGAACGGCGCATACCCGATGAAGTCGGTCGTCGACGAGCAGGTGACGATCAGCGCCAACGTGTTCCGTGAGGGCCACGACGCGGTCAACGCGAACGTCGTACTCACCGACCCGACCGGTGGTGAGCACGTGGTGCCGATGACGTGTACCAACCCCGGCCTCATGCTCTGGGAGGCGCAGGTCGCCGCCGACCGTGAGGGCGCCTGGTCCTTCCGTGTGGAGGGGTGGAGCGACCCGTACGGCACCTGGGAGCACGACGGCACGATCAAGGTGCGCGCCGGTGTCGATGTCGACCTGATGCTGGAGGAGGGCGCCCGGGTTCTCGAGCGCGCTCTGAGCGTGCCGGGCCGTTCGCGTGCCGGTGTCGCGGCCATCGAGGCCGGCATCTCCACGCTCCGCAACGAGAACCTCGGCGCCGAGACCCGCCTCGCGGGCGGTATCGACTCCAAGGTGCACGACGAGCTGAACGCAGTGCCGCTGCGCGACATGGTCACGACCTCCGAGACGTACGGCTGGCTGGTCGAGCGCAAGCGGGCCCTCACCGGCGCCTGGTACGAGTTCTTCCCCCGCTCCGAGGGCTGCTACCTCGACGAGAAGACCGGCAAGTGGGTCACGGGCACGCTGCGCACCGCGGCGAAGCGCCTCAAGGCCGTCTCTGACATGGGCTTCGACGTCATCTACCTGACCCCCATCCACCCGATCGGTACGACGAACCGCAAGGGCCCGAACAACACCCTCGACGCCGGCCCCGACGACCCAGGCAGCCCGTACGCGATCGGCAGCGCCGACGGCGGCCACGACGCCATCGAACCCACGCTCGGCACGTTCGAGGACTTCGATTTCTTCGTCGCCGAGGCCGAGCGCCTGGGCCTCGAGGTCGCGCTCGACATCGCGCTGCAGTGCTCGCCCGATCACCCCTGGGTCGAGGCTCACCCCGAGTGGTTCACCACGCGCGCCGACGGCACGATCGCGTACGCCGAGAACCCGCCGAAGAAGTACCAAGACATCTACCCGCTCAACTTCGACAACGACCCGGCGGGCATCTACGCCGAGGTCCGGCGCGTCATCCAGGTGTGGATCGACCACGGGGTCAAGATCTTCCGCGTCGACAACCCGCACACCAAGCCGGTCGAGTTCTGGCAGTGGATCATCGCCGACGTGGCGGCCGATCACCCCGAGGTCATCTGGCTGTCGGAGGCGTTCACCAAGCCCCCGATGATGCACGCGCTGGCCAAGGTCGGCTTTCAGCAGAGCTACACGTACTTCGCCTGGCGCAACACCAAGGAGGGCCTGTCGGAGTACATGGAGGAGCTGACGACCGTCTCGGCACCGTTCCTGCGCCCGAGCTTCTGGCCGACGACGCACGACATCCTCACCCCGTACATGCAGTACGGCGGGCCGACCGCCTGGAAGCTGCGGGCCGCGCTCGCTGCGACCCTGTCGCCCACCTACGGCATCTACACCGGCTACGAGCTGCTCGAATCGGTGCCCCGCCCGGGTGTCGAAGAGCAGATCGACAACGAGAAGTACGAGTTCAAGAACCGCAACTGGGAGGCGTACGCCGAGGGCGGCGAATTCGAGGGGCGCCTGTGGATGGCCGACTACCTCGGCAAGATCAACCAGATCCGCAAGGAACACCCGGCCCTCGACTGGCTGCGCAACTACCACGAGCACAAGACCGACGACGACGCCGTGTACTGCTTCAGCAAGCGCCGCGTCGACGACGGGCGTGAAGACACGATCATCGTCGTGGCGAACACCGACCCGCACTCGATGCGCGGCACGTGGATCCACCTCGACCTCGAAGAGCTCGGGCTCGACGAGAACGCCAGCTTCGTGGCCAAAGACCTCATCACCGGCACCGAGTGGGTGTGGAGCGAGAACAACTTCGTCCGTCTCGGCGTCGACTGGGAGCCGGTGCACATCATCCACGTTCGGCGGTTCTGACATGACGGCGGGCCGCACCATCGGTTCTGCGCGCCCTCTCACAGGCAGGGCGAGGAGCACGAATGGCTGAGATCTTCAATACAACTCTGAATCCCACGAAACTCGAACTGCTCACCGGATGGATCGCACGCCAACGTTGGTACGTCGGCACCGGCACGCCGCAACTGCGTCGGGTCGGCGGCTATCGCCTTGACGATCCCGCCGACGAGGTGGGCATCGAGATCATCGTGGTCGCCGACGACTCCCCCCTCGCACGCGGTGCGGGCGGCGCAGACGACGGCCCGGTCGAACCTGTCGTCTACCAGGTGCCGCTCACGTATCGCGGAGCCGAGCTCGCAGGTGCGCAGAACGCGCTCGTCGGCAACCTCGAGCACGGCATACTCGGCAAACGCTGGGTCTACGACGCACCGCACGACCCCGTCTTCGCCGCGGCGCTGTACGACATGGCGACGGGCGCGACACGGCCGCAGCACGCGACCGTGAGCTTCACGCTCGAACCGCGCGTCGTCGCAGTTCACAGTGCAGATGCCACCGACGGAGTCGCTACCCGGGTGGGCGTCTCGCGCGTGCTCTCGGGCGAGCAGTCGAACACGTCGATCATCCTCGACCTCGTCGACCCGGACGGCGCCGACGCCGGTCAGGTGATCGCCAAGGTCTTCCGCACCCTCTCCCCTGGAGAGAACCCCGATGTCGTGCTCACGGGAGCCATCTGGCGCACCGGGGCCTCGGAATCCGGGCAGGAGCCGCCGGTACCCCGCCTCGTCGCCGACGTGGCGGGAGCTTGGGACGACCCGACCACGGGCATCGAGGTGCGCGGGCACCTGCTGATCGTGCAGGAATTTCTCGCCGGCACCCGCGACGCCTGGCGCACCGCGCTCGAGGCCGCGACCGCGGGGGTCGATTTCACCGAACGCGCCCGTGACCTTGGGCGGGCCACGGCACGCGTGCACCGCATCCTGGCCTATTCGTTCGAGACTCCCGCGGCAGGCGAGACCGAACGTGCCGAACTGGCCCGCCAGTGGCGCGGCCGCGCGGCCGAAGCGCTCGCCTCCGCTCCCGAACTCGGGGACTCCAACGACCTCGCAGACGATATCGACGCCGTTTTCACCAAGGCTGAACAGGCCGACTGGCCCCCCCTGCAGCGCGTGCACGGTGACCTGCACTTGGGCCAGGTTCTCGACGTTCCTGGCCGCGGGTGGGTTCTGCTCGACTTCGAGGGCGAGCCGCTGCGCCCCCTCTCCGAGCGGGTACTGCCCGACCTGCCGCAGCGCGACGTGGCAGGCATGATCCGCTCGTTCGACTACGTGGCGGGCACGGTCGCCGCACTGCCTCAGGGGCCGGGCGCCGAAGCCGCCCGCGCCTGGGCCGACGCAGCCACCGATGCCTTTCTCGCCGGTTACCGCGACGAGAACGCCCAGGGCGGTCACGGCACCGGGGTCGACGACCCGCTGCTGTCAGCGTTCGTGCTCGACAAGGCGCTCTACGAGGTCTCGTACGAGACCCGCAACCGCCCCGATTGGGCTCACCTGCCGATCTCGGCGGTGCGCTCGCTCCTTGGCTCGTCCACAGCTTCGACCACGCAATCCAACGAAAGGAGCACGATCACCGTGACCTCCACCCCCGCCGGCCCCTTGCCGGTCTCGCCGCATACCCTCGATCTGCTCGTGCGAGGTGGGCACGGTGACCCGCACAGCGTGCTGGGCGCTCACCCCTACGAAGGCGGATTCACCATCCGCGCACTCCGCCCGATGGCCTCGTCGGTGACCGTGAAGCTGGCCGACGGCACGACGCACGAGATGGACCACGACTACGAGGGCGTCTGGGTCAAGCACATCGACCAGCCGGAGCTGTCGGACTACCGCCTCATCGTCGACTACGGCGACGGGTTCGAGCACGAGCAGGACGACCCGTACCGCTTCTGGCCGACCCTCGGCGAGGTCGACCTGCACCTCATCGGCGAGGGACGCCACGAGGAGCTGTGGAAGGTGCTCGGCTCGCACATCCGCACCTACGACGGCACGATGGGCCCGGTCGAGGGCACGAGCTTCGCCGTGTGGGCGCCGAACGCCCGCGCCATCCGCGTGGCAGGCGACTTCAACAACTGGGACGGCCAGGCCTACCCGATGCGCTGCCTCGGCAGCACCGGCGTGTGGGAGCTGTTCATCCCCGGCGTGGGCGAGAACTCCACGTACAAGTACGACATCCTCGGCGCCGACGGCTACTGGCGCACGAAGGCCGACCCGATGGCCCGCGCGACCGAGTGCCCGCCGGCCACCGCCTCCGTCGTGACGCAGTCGCACTACGAGTGGAACGACGCGGAGTGGATGGCCGAGCGCGCCTCCTTCGCCGAGCCGCACAACCGCCCGATGAGCGTGTACGAGTGCCACTTCGGCTCGTGGCGCGAGGGCCTGTCGTACGTCGAGGCCGCCGAGCACCTCGTCAACTACGTCAAGGACCTGGGCTACACGCACGTCGAGTTCCTGCCCCTGGCCGAGCACCCGTACGGCCCGTCGTGGGGGTACCAGGTCACCGGTTACTTCGCCCCGACCTCGCGCTTCGGTTCGCCCGACGAGCTGCGGTACCTCATCGACGTGCTGCACCAGAACGGCATCGGCGTGATCATGGACTGGGTACCCGCCCACTTCCCCAAGGACGGGTTCGCCCTCGGTCGCTTCGACGGCCAGCCGCTCTACGAGCACCCCGACCCCCGCCGTGGCGAGCACAAAGACTGGGGCACCTACATCTTCGACTTCGGTCGCCCGCAGGTGCGCAACTTCCTCGTCGCCAACGCGTGCTTCTGGATCGAGGAATTCCACATCGACGGCCTGCGCGTCGACGCCGTCGCCTCGATGCTCTACCTCGACTACTCCCGCGAAGACGGCGAGTGGTACCCGAACGAGTACGGCGGCCGCGAGAACCTGCAGGCCGTGCAGCTCCTCCAAGAGACGAACGCCACCCTGTACCGCCGCTACCCCGGCGTCATCACGGCGGCCGAGGAGTCGACGAGCTGGGGCGGCGTCACCAAGCCGACCTACATGGGCGGCCTCGGCTTCGGCCTCAAGTGGAACATGGGCTGGATGCACGACACCCTCGGCTACGCCGAGCTGTCGCCGATCTACCGCCAGTACCACCACCACCAGATGACGTTCGCGATGGTCTACCAGTACAGCGAGAACTTCATCCTGCCGATCAG
>JAUNUP010000044.1 GCA_030538115.1 Dermatophilus congolensis
GGCGACAGCGGCACGAACGGCATAGACGGCAGGAGCGGCATGAGCGACGACACCGCGAAGCGGCCTGCGATCGGCGCCCCCGAACCTGGCCTACCCGAGAACCCGTGGCCTGCCCTGTGGGCCCTGGTCATGGGGTTCTTCATGATCCTCGTCGACTCGACGATCGTCTCGATCGCCACCCCTGCGCTCATGCGGCATTTCGACGCCGACATCAACACGGTGTTGTGGGTGACCAGCGCCTACCTGCTCGCCTACGCCGTGCCCTTGCTCATCACCGGCCGTCTCGGAGACCGCATCGGCCCGAAGCGGGTCTATCTCTCGGGACTCGTCGTCTTCACGCTCGCCTCACTCTGGTGCGGCCTGACGGGCTCGATCAGCGGGCTCATCACTGCGCGTGTCGTGCAAGGGTTGGGCGCCTCGATGATGACCCCGCAGACGATGTCGGTCATCACCCGCACCTTCCCGGCCGAACGGCGAGGCCAGGCCATGGCCTTGTGGGGCGCCACGGCCGGTGTCGCCACGCTGGTCGGGCCGATCCTCGGTGGGGTGCTCATCGACTCCCTCGGCTGGGAGTGGATCTTCTTCGTCAACGTGCCCGTCGGTGTGCTCGGCTTCGTGCTCGCGTGGCGCCTGGTGCCGAAGCTCCGGACGCATAGCCACTCGTTCGACTGGGTCGGTGTGGCGCTGAGCGCCATCGGCTTGTTCTGCGGAGTCTTCGCGATCCAAGAGGGCGAGAGCTTCGACTGGGGCCACATCTGGGGGCCGTTCTCAGTTCCTTCGCTGCTCATAGCGGGCGCTGTGCTGCTGTGCGCGTTCGTGTGGTGGCAATCGCGCATCCGCACCGAGCCGCTGGTGCCCCTCGCGTTGTTCCGCGACCGCAACTTCTCGCTGGCCAACACCGCGATCATGACGGTCGGGTTCTCGATCACCGCCATGGTCTTTCCGTTCACGATCTACGCGCAGGTGGTGCGAGGGCTCAGTCCCACGGGCGCGGCGCTGCTCCTCGCGCCGCAGGCGGTGGCCGCGATCCTGTTCGCACGCCCGGTGGGGCGGCTGGTCGACCGCACCCATCCGCGGGTCCTCGCCGGCATCGGGCTCCTGGGCTTCTCGCTCACGCTGGCCGCCTTCGCGATGCTCATGCGCCCCGACAGCCCCGCGTGGCAGATCCTTCTCGTGGCCTTCGCGCTCGGAATGTCGACGACGCTCACCTTCGGTCCGTTGTCGACGAGCGCCAGCCGCAACCTGCCCCACCACATGGCCGGAGCCGGATCTGGCGTCTACAACACCACCCGGCAGATGGGCTCGGTGCTCGGCAGCGCGGGTATCGCAGCGTTCATGCAGGCGCGCATCGCCGCGAATCTTCACGGAGCAGCCAACGCCTCGGCGCCCACGATGGGCGGCTTGGGCGGGCCCTCCGGGGCCGCGCTCCCTCCGGCCGTCGCCGACGCATTCGCTTCTGCCCTGGGCGAATCCATGCTTCTGCCCGCAGCGGTCGTACTGATCGGATGGCTCGCGGCACTGTTCTTCGAGCGCCCCCGACATCTGCCGCAACGGATGCGACGCGTCGACTCGCACTAGGTCACCAGTCGATAACGCACTTGTTACGTAACCGCCCCACAACACCCCCACGGGTACTGGTGGCGGGTACAGTCGAAGCGTGGGTCAGAGGGGACACTGCCCACGCAATGGGGGGAAATTTCATGGCACCTTTGCGCCGCTTTGCAGGCGCGCCGGTGGCAGCAAGACACCACGACCCACGGGCGGCCGAGGCTCTCGCTCACTATGCCGGTGCATATTTCGACGACGACTCGATCCTCGTGCGACCCATCGAGGCCTACGAGGGCATAGAGCGTGCCGTCGACACGGTGGCCCGACTCGCTGGTGGCAACCTGCTCGTCACCGGCATCGCAGGCTCCGCGAACGCCTCGGTCGCGGCGCCGACCGACGCCGCTGACCCCGCCGACGCGACCGACAGCCACGAACCGGTGTTCGCGTTCCACACCTCCGGCTCCACGGGGTCGCCGTCGTGTGTGATCTACCGCAAGTCGACGACGCGTGCGCACGCCCGCGCCATCGCCGAAGCGCTGCAGCTCACGGCCGATGTCACATACGTCGCGCTGCCTCCGCCGCGGTTCGCGTACGGCCTCTCGATCGTGAACAGCCACCTCGAAGCCGACGTGCCCGTGACGTTCGTCGACGCCGACTGGACCCTGCCCGGCCTCACCGAGGTCGCCGCCTCCAGCGAGGGTGACATCGCCCTCTATGCACTGCCTCAGCACACGCCGTTGCTCGTCTCCAGCGACATCGACCCGATGCGCGTGACCAGACTGTTCATTGCCGGAGGCCGCATCTCGCAGGCCTCGGTGCGCCGCCTGGCCGAGCACTTTCCGCATCTGCGCCTGACCAACATGTACGGGCAGGCCGAAATGGGGCCGCGCCTGTCGATGTGGGACGGCGACCCGGCCGACTTCGTCGAGGGCAGCATCGGCTCGCCTCTGGCGGGCGTGCGGCTGCGGGTCGAGCCCGCCCCCGATACTCCGGCGGCACGCGACGCCGCAGACGCACCTGTTGCACCGGGAACGCCTGGTGCACCCGGCCGTATCGTCGCGGCCAGCGAATACGCGATGTGGCACCTGCTCAAGGCGCCCTATACGCACCTGACCGACGGCCCGGGCACCGGCGAGATCGTCACCAGCGACCTCGCCTCCGTCACCGACGACGGCACCCTGCGCCACGCGGGCCGCGCCGACCATGTGCTCAACGTGGCCGGCACCAAGGTCGACCTGCGGCGACTGCAGGAGGTCGTCACGGCTGTCGCGCACCCGATCATCGTGCGCATCGGCAGCAAGCCCTCCAAGGTGGCCGGCGACGACATCCCTGTGGTGGAGATCGTGCCCGGCCCCGACACACCCGAGAAGACGGCTCCCATCCGACGAGCCCTGCACGACGAATTCGGCAGGCTCGCCAGCCTCTTCGACATCACCTTCGTACGACAACTGAGCCTCAAGGAGAGTGGCAAGTGACAACAGCCCTGGACACCCGCTGCGCGTGGATCGTCGACGAGCTCGGCGCGATGAGCAAGAAGGGCGCCCTCGTGCAGCTCTCCGGCGGCATCGACTCCAGCACCGTGCTGCACCTGTGCGCGAAGGCGCTGGGCGCCGACCGGGTCAAGGCCCTCTACCTGCCCGACCGCGCCACCGGCCCCGAGACCAAGGAGTACGTGGTCGCCGCCGCCGAGTCGGCCGGTGTCGAGCTCATCGAGCGCAGCATCGCCGACACGATCGACGCCCAGTTCACGCAGGACGACGTGGCCGCGATCATCCGCAAGTACGAGCCGGAGTACGACCCGGCGAAGCACGCCTACGCCGTCAACACCTCGCCCACGATGGCCCGCCGCCTCGGCGCGCTCGTGTACCAGGTGGTCATCGGGCCGCGTCACGGCGACGCCGAAAAGACGCTGCGCATGTCGGCCGACGACCTGCGCGCCATCATCGCCTACCAGAACCGCAAGCAGCGCACCCGCATGCTCTTCGCCTACGCCGAGGCCGAGCGCCTCAACTACGCGGTCGTCGGCGCGAGCAACGGTGACGAGCTGCGCAGCGGCTTCGTGGTGAAGTACGGCGACGACGCGGCCGACATCTGCGCGATCGGCGACTGCACCAAGCCCGAGGTCTACGACCTGGCCCGCGAGCTCGGCGTTCCGGCATCGATCATCGCCCGCACGCCCACCACCGACACGTACGCGCTGAACCAGAGCCAGGAGGACTACTACTACGCCCTCCCCGCCGAGGTGCTCACCGCGGTGGTGTCGATGAGCGACGCCGACCTCGCCGACGACGCGAAGCTCGAGGCGCTGCTCGGCGACCTGCCCGGCTGGTCGGTCGCATCCCTGCGCCAGGCCGCCGCCGGTCTGCGCACCTCGCTGCGCTACCTGCGCACCCGCAGCAAGGTCATGGGCGCCTGACGCCCTGACCTGCCGCATCCCAGTTCTTCGATACACACTCACGAAAGCAGACAAGATGAAGCAGCCCTGGAGCGAGGTCGAGGCCGACCTCATGGACAACGTGTTCTACGCCCACGACGAGGCCAAGGTGAAGGCATCGAGCAACCTCGCGGAGGACTCGCTGCTCGACTCCCTCTCGATCGTCGTCATCCTCGAGACGTTCGCCGATGCCGGCGTGCCCGAGGAGGCGCTCGAGGAGGCGCAGGCCACCGACTTCCGCAACCTGCAGGTGATGCAGGCTCTGTACGAGCGTCTCTGAGGCACGGCGATGTGCGGCTTCGCCCTGGCGATCAGCGAGCGTGTCAACGGCGTCACCGTGACGCCTCGCAGCCAGGTCGACGCCGCCCTGGCCAGGCGAGGCCCTGACACTACGTCACGACATCTCGAACCCGGCCTCACCGTCGTCACCACCCGCCTCACGCACTGGGAGGAGGGGGCATCGGCTCAGCCGCTGCTCACCGACGACGGCGGCTTGGCCGTGTTCAACGGCGAGTTGTTCAACCTCGCCGAGTTGCAGGCCGTGTTGGGCATCCCCGGTGCCTCGGAGATCGAGGTGCTGCTGGCCGGCATCCGCGCTGAAGGGCCGGAGTTCGCGCGGCGCATCGACGGCCAGTTCGCCGCCGTCGTGCGCACGGCGGCCGACGCGCCGCTGTACGCGCTGCGCGACCGGTTCGGCATCTCGCCGCTGTACCTCACGCACCGGGGCGGCACCACCGTGCTCGCCTCCGCGCTGGAGGCCCTCGAGGCGCTGGCGGACGTCGAGTTCACCGTGGACGTCGAGGGGATCGCCTCGATCATCCGCGACTGGGCGCCTGTCGGCGGCCTGACGACGTACGAAGGTGTTCGGCAGGTCGCCGCCGGGCACGTGGTGCAGCTCGACCACGTAGGCGAACCGCTCGTGTGGCGGTGGGCCGATCTGCGGGCTGCCGCTGTGCCCGACACGGGGATCGGGGCCGTCTTCGACGCCGTCACTCCCCCGGCCGAGCCGCTCGACGCGAGTGCACTCACCGACGACGACCTCGCCGAGTTCGAGTCGCTCATGCGCGAATCGGTGCGGGCGCGGATGCGATCAACCTCCGAGATCGTGTGCCTCGTCTCCGGGGGCATCGACTCGACGATCATCAGTGCGCTCGCGAGTGACGAGGGCGCCCGCACCGGGCTGGCCCTGTACCTCGACGGCGACGAGACGGTGCGCTCCCGGCAGATCGAGGTGGCGGAGGCGGTCGGTTTCGACCTCATCCACCACCGCTTGCGGCCGCGCGCCGCAGTGACGCTGCTGGAGGAGTACGTTCGCACCCGCCGCGTGCCGCTCGTGCGGCTCGGACCGGTGGGCATGATGAGCCTCGCGCACCGGGCCCGCTCCGAGGGCATCCGCGGTGTCTTGTCTGGCGAGGGGGCCGACGAGCTGTTCAGCGGCTACGACTCTTACCGCATCCTCGCGGGCCGGGCCGGCGCGTTCGGCGACCCGAAGAAGCTGCCCTGGGAGGAGTTCGGCGACCCCGAGTTCGGCGCCGACCGCGGCCCCCGCTGGGCGCGGTCGTACTGGCGGGCCGTCATCGGGTTGTCGTCCGACGCGGGCAATCGCCGCGGCGACATCATGAAGCCGGTGGTCGACCTGTTCCGCCCGGAGTTGCAGAAGGCCTTCGACGACGCGGCCGAGTTGCCCGCGGTGTGGGGCCTGGAGGAGCGCCGCCAGTCCGACGTGCACGAGCTGCTCGGCTGTTACCTGCTCACTGTGCAGGGCGACCATGCCTGGTCGGAGGAGGGCGTCGAGCTGCGACCTCCGTACCTGGCTACGCCTGTGGCGAGGTGGGCGCTGCGCCGAGACCCGGCGACGTTCGTCTCGATCAGCAACGGCAAGCTCCCCGTGCGGGCGCTGCTGCAGCGCCTGGCTGTGAACCGCCCGGAGCTGGCGGGCCTGGGCTTCGCGAAGGCCGCCTTCAGGGTCGACACGAGCTTCATCCTCCGCGACGCCGACGCGACGGCAGACCTACGCCACCTCGTGGAGTCGTGCCCCGACGACCTCCTGGACGCGAAGGCCACCCTGGAGCGCTTCGACAAGGCCGTGGCGGCGGGCACCTGCAGCGAATCGGAAAGCATGATCTTCCTACTCGCGGCAAGCCTGGGAGTCCTGGCCAGGCCCTAGCCGCGAATTCGGCGCGCTGTCACTACTCACACTCGCCACGTACGTGACGAAGGGGGCCTTCCCGATGCCGGGAAGGCCCCCTCCTCCGTTCTTGTGACTATGCCAGTCAGGTCACTTCTTCGGGGTGGGCAGGCGCAGGTCCATCGCGTCTGCGATCGCGAAGAAGATCTCCGTGTTGTCGAGCACGGCGTTGAAGCGGTGCGAGCCGGGGCCCTTCGCCATGACCGAGACGTCTTCGACGGTGTGCACGCAGTTGGTCTCCTCGCCGGGGAGGTTACCGATCTGCAGCACGGCGTCACCGTCGCGCTCCGGGTTCGGCACGGCCTTGCCGGTCGTGGCGTCCGCGAGCGCGGGCTGCATGAACGTCTTGTTGTGCTGGAAGTCGTCGTGGTGGTCGGGGTGGTTCGACCAGCCGAAGAACAGCTGCACGTCGGCGTCGGGGTTGTCGGGGAACCCGTCGCCGTCGGAGTCGACGTACGTGGGGAAGCCCGCGTCACCGTACACGCCGTTGCCCTCGCGGTCGGGGCTGGGCTTGTCGCGGCGGTCGTGGGTGCCGACGATGCTCATCGAGTGGTTGTGGTCGGCGGTGACGACGATGAGCGTGTCGCCGCGGTCCTTGGCCCACTCCTTCGCGATGCCGACGCACTTGTCGAGCTCGATCGCGTCGTAGACGGCGCGGGGGCCGTCCTGCGGGTGCTCCATCTTGTCGATCGAGGCACCCTCGACCACGAGGAAGAAGCCGTCCTTCTTCTTCTCCAGGACCTTCAGCGCGGCCTCGGTCATCTCCATGAGGGTCGGCTGGTCCTGGAAGTCGCCCAGCACCTTCGGGTCCTTGGCGTGCTGACGGTCGATGTAGACGTTGAGGTTGCCCATGTGGAAGGTGCCGAGCAGCTTCTCGGGCTTGCCCGACATGGCCTTCTTCAGCTCCGCGCGCGACGAGGCGTATGCGAAGCCGGCCTTCTTGAATTCGTCACGCAGGTCGCGGGCGTCCTTGCGCTTCGAGCCCTTGACCGACTGCGGCACGAGTGCGGCCATGCCGCCACCCATGTACACGTCGGGCATCTGGCCGGGCTGCAGCGCCTGCTCCATGATCGCCACGTACTCGGAGCGGCGACGGGTGTGGGCGAACACGGCGGCCGGGGTCGCGTCCTGGATCTCCGCGGTCGTGACGATGCCGACGGCCATCTTCTTGGCCCGCTTGACCATCTCCGCCATCGTCTCGACGTGGGGGTGCTTGGCCGGGTCGGGGTTGTTGCCCTCGTACACACCCATGGCGTTGACCGACGACTTGTGGCCGGTCATGTACGCGTGCATCGAGTTGGCGGAGTCGGTGGCGATCGAGTCGTAGCCCGAGGTGGTCACCATGCCCCGGTAGTCCATGCGGTCCATCTCGAGGAGGCCGTGGTACTTGCCCTCCTTCATGCCCTTGCTCAGGATGCGCGCCGCGGTGATTGCGGGCTGCCCCATGCCGTCGCCGAGGAAGAAGATGACGTTCTTGGCGCGACGGCCCCGAGCCTTGGCGACGACGACCTCGTTGGTCACCTTGGTCTCCTTGACCGTGGTGCCGGAGGTGACCTTCGCGGTGATCGTGTAGTCGCCGGCCTCGGGGTAGTAGACGCCCTTGTAGGTGACCTCGAGGCTGCGCTCGACCGAGCTGGTGCGCTCGGGGGTGCCGCGCAGGATCGCCGCCGCGCCCTTGGGGCCGGAGACCTTGATCTCGATCTTCGCGGTGGCCGGGTCGACACCCGTCGCCTCGACGCGCAGGTCGAACTGCGAGTTGACCAGGAACTTCGCGCGGTCGATCGGGATGATGCGGATCGCGACCTCGCCTGCGGCTGCGGCCTGCAGGTACTCGGGATGGCGGCCCACGATGCTACGGCCGGTGAAGGCGTGCGGGTCGAGCCACTTCAGGTTGGCTGACGCTGCCTTGGTTGTCGACGCGGGCGCGACGTTGCCGGTCGCGGCGGTGGCGGCCTCACGGCTCCACCCGAGTCCGAGGATCACTGCGCTGGCGACTCCGGCACCTCCTCCGCGCAGGATCGACCGACGCGAGAGGCCGCCGTCGGTTTCGACGGCCTCGTTGTGCTCCGGGGTGTTCTCGGGCTGGGGCGACATTTCTCCTCCTCGGCTGTGGGGAAATCCCCTCACTAGGGGACCCGGCGCCAGCCTTGCCCTGTCACGTTGAACATGCCCGGACGAGAAGCGAACTCCGCACCAACGCGGAGAAACGACTCCGTACCTCGTAAACCCCTTGACCGAACCCGTGATCCAGAGCACGGCGGCGGCCGGAGACAGAACCTGTCTCCGGCTGCCGCCGTCGTGGTTTCGCGCGTCAGTACGCGCCGCTGCTGGTGAACACCGCCTTGAAGGTGCGGAAGAGGATGTGCAGGTCACCGATCGGCGACCAGTTGTCGACGTACCGCAGGTCGAGCCGCAGGGACTCCTCCCAGGACAGGTCGCTGCGGCCGCTGACCTGCCACAGACCGGTCATGCCGGGCTTGACGTGCAGGCGGCGCAGGGCGTCGGGCTCGTACTGCTCGACCTCACGGGCCAGCGGCGGGCGTGGGCCGACGAGGCTCATATCGCCGAGGAGCACGTTGATGAGCTGCGGCAACTCGTCGAGCGAGTACCGACGAAGGAACGTGCCGATCTTCGTGACGCGCGGGTCGTTCTGCATCTTGAACAGCACGCCGTTGCCGTCACTCTGCGCCTGCAAGGCTTCGAGGCGCTTCTCGGCATCGACGACCATGGTGCGGAACTTGAAAATCCAGAAGAACTTGCCGCGCACGCCGACGCGCTGCTGCCGGAAGAACACCGGGCCCGGGTCGCTGACCTTGATCGCGAGGGCGATCGCTGCGAGCACAGGGGAAGCCAACAGCAACAGCACGAACGCGATCGACCGGTCCATCGCGCCCTTGAGCAGGGCGGAGCGCCGGGCTGCCGCGGGGCGCTCGATGTGCAGCAGCGACAGGTTTGTGGAAGGCCGGATCGACAGGCGGGGACCGGCGACGTCGAGCAGTCCAGGGGACACGATGAGTTCGATCCCCCTCTCCTCCAAGGCCCATGCAAGACGTCGTAGTGACTTACCGGCGAGATCGGGGTGCGACGCGACCGCGACGACCTCGGCGTCGTACAGGTCGGCCGCGGCGAGCGCATCGCGCGGCGTGCCCATGACCGGCACACCTTCGAGGGAGGTCGTGGTGTCCCACTCCCCGTCAAGACCGGAGGCGCACACGGCCACCGGGCGCAGCCCCTGCGACGGCTCCGACTTGATGCTGCGGATCAGAGTCGCTGCCGCGTCGGCGCGGCCGATGACGACGGTGCGCTGCATGAGCTCACCAAGGCTGCGGTGGCGCATGAGCCAACGGCGCATCCACCAGCGCGCGCCCAGCCCGCCGATCATCAGCAGCGGCAGAAGCAACAGCACCCACATGCGGGCGAGCAGGAAGTTCGCGGCGAAGGCCGAGATGGCCAGCACCGACAGGAGACCGACGATCGCGCGGCCCACCGCGCGGTACTCCTCCGTCGAGACGCCGAGGAAGCGGCGCTCGTAGGCGTTGGCCATCGCCAGCGCCACAGTCCACACGAACGGAATCGCGAGCGCGGCGAACTTGTAGTAGTCGGAGACCTCCGGCCCGAATCGGACCAGAGACGCCACCACGGCACACACAGCACCGACAACGAAATCGAGAAACACGATTCGGGTCAGGTAAGCGCGGGCCCATTCGCCTCCGGGCGCGGAGCTGCGCGTGGAGGTGACGGGCTCGAGTGAGGGGGCGAAAGGCAGATCTTCTCTGCCCGGAAGGACGAGACGGGCGTCGTTATCCGGGCGACCAGTCGAACGACGGTCGGCCCGGTGACGCCCTCGGATCTGTCGATTTTGGACAGTCACTTACGTTCTCCACTTGGCTCAGGGGAACCCCAATACGGCACACAGGAAATAAGGGACCGCCATCGCCCCCCTGACGCGCCGCACGGAACACCCTTGGTCGGATTCTCCCCCACGCCTGGCCCAGGCGGTACCCACAGCCGCGCCCACGGGGGCAACCCCTGGCACGACCCGTCCACTTTCTCACACAGCGGGTGGGCACACGGAATGATGTGTGCGAAAACCCTTGTCCCACAAAGCAACTAGACGAACGTCCTATATTGAATCGTTACTTTTCAACTCGGAGAGTGGACTACCTGCTGAGCTGCGATCACTCCTTGATTCGCAACCAATTCGACAGCATCTGCCGCATCGGATATAAGCATCGGCAATTCCGGTCGTTCGGGCGTGGCGAAACGCCGTAACACGTAGTCGGCGGGATCCATGCGGCCGGGCGGACGGCCGATACCGACACGCACGCGCACGTAGTCTTTCGTGCCGAGTGCCGAACTGATCGAACGCAATCCGTTGTGGCCGCCTTCGCCTCCGCCGGTCTTGATGCGCACCTGACCGAACGGGATGTCGAGCTCGTCGTGCACCACCACGAGCGCCTCCACAGGCAGCGAATAGAAATTCAGCAGCGCTTTGACCGGCCCACCCGAAGTGTTCATATACACGTTCGGCACGGCCAGAATCGCCTTCGCGCCGGGCGCACCACCGGGCTTGACGCCCATCCGCCCGTCACCCACGGAGGCACGGGCCTTGTGGCGCTTGAGCCGCGCTCCCGACCTGCGGGCCAACTCGTCGACGACCATGGCCCCGAGATTGTGCCGATGATCGGCGTACTCCGGCCCCGGATTGCCCAGACCTACCACCAGCAACGCGTCCACGATCAGCCAGATTACGCGGCCGTCTCAGCCCTGGCGTATCACGGCCGCGTAGCGAGCCGCGACACGCGAACGGGGCCCACATCCGGCAGGCAGATGTGGGCCCCGTTCGAGGCGATAGGACCTGAAATCAGGTTCTATGCAACGAGTCTCGTCACTCGGACGCCTCTTCGGCCGCAGCCTCGGGCTCGTCCTTCTCGATGCCGGCCTCGGCCTCGGCACCCTCGAGCTCGGCCTCGAGCGCCTCGGCGGAGACAGCCTGGGTGACGTTGACGACCAGCAGGTCAGGCTCGTCGTCCAGCGTGACGCCCGCGGGAAGCTTGACGTCGCCGGCGAGGATCTGCGTGCCGGCCTCGAGGCCCTCGACGCTGACCTCGATGGACTCGGGGATGGCGGTCGCTTCGGCCTGCACGCGCAGGGTCATGGCATCGAGGTCGACGAAGGTGTCGTGGCTGGCCTCGCCCACAACGGTGACGCCCACCTCGACGATGACCTTCTCACCCTTCTTCACGGCGACGAGGTCGATGTGGTGGATGATGGGGCGCAGCACGTCACGCTGCACCTCCTTGACGAGCGCGAGCTGCTCTTTACCGTCGATGTCGAGGGTGAGCAGGGCGTTCTGGATGCGCACGGCCTGGCCGGTCGCGTGACCCGGCAGCGTGAGGTGGACGGGGTCGAGGCCACGACCGTAGAGAACAGCGGGGATCTTGCCGTCGCGGCGGACGCGACGAGCAGCACCCTTACCGAACTCGGTACGGGCCTGCGCAGTGAGGTTGGCGTCGGACACGTGATGCTCCTTCGAAAGGGGACGAATCTGTGCCCCGGCTCGGGCATCACACGACAAGGGCCCGAGCGATCACGCCCGCAGCACCTTCGTCGATAACGGTCGGGAGGGTGGCGCAGTCCACCGAGCACTCGCGCAGTGATTTCGCGAGTGGGCTCAGAAGATCACGTCACCCTCGGCACAACCCTCGCCGAGGCAACCTGGCAATCTTACGCCGCGTCAGGCGTCGGAGTCGAACAGGCTGGTCACCGAACCGTCTTCGAAGACCTCGCGGATGGCCTGGCTGATCAGGGGCGCGATCGACAGGACCGTGAGCTTGTCGAACCGGCGCTCGGGCGGCAGCGGCAGCGTGTTCGTGACGACGACCTCCGTGGCGACGCTGGCCTTGAGACGCTCGGTCGCCGGATCGGAGAAGATCGCGTGGGTCGCCGCGATGATGACCCCGGAGGCGCCCGCGTTCATGATCGCGTCGGCCGCCTGGCAAATCGTGCCACCGGAGTCGATCATGTCGTCGACGAGGATGCACATGCGACCCTCGACCTCACCCACCACGCGGTTGGCGTGGCTGGAGTTGGGGCGCGTGATGTCGCGGGTCTTGTGGATGAAGGCCAGCGGGGCGCCGCCGAGCTTCTTGCTCCACTGCTCCGCCACCTTGATGCGGCCCGCATCGGGCGACACGATCGCGAGGTTCTGCTCGCCGTACCGCTCGAACACGTAGTCGGAGAGCATCGGCATGGCCTGCAGGTGATCGACCGGACCGTCGAAGAAACCCTGCGTCTGGGCCGTGTGCAGGTCGACGCAGATGAGGCGATCGGCGCCGGCGGCCTTGAACAGGTCGGCCATGAGCCGCGCGGAGATGGGCTCGCGGCCGCGGTGCTTCTTGTCTTGACGCGCGTAGCCGTAGAACGGAATCACCATCGTGATGCGCTTGGCCGAGGCTCGCTTGAGCGCGTCGACCATGATGAGGTGCTCCATGATCCACTCGTTGATCGGAGCCGTGTGGCTCTGCACCACGAACGCGTCGGAGCCGCGCACCGACTCGTCGAAACGCACATAGATCTCGCTGTTCGCGAACTCGTAGGCCGTCGTCGGCACGAGGTCGATATCGAGACAGTCGGCGATCTCCTCGGCGAGCGCAGGGTGCGCCCGGCCTGTCATCACCAGCAGGTTCTTCTCGGTCGCCCGGGTCAGAGCGGTCATGCGTTCGGGTCCTCCTGCGCGGCGTGACTGTGGCTCAGCGCGGTGAACGAGCCGACGCGGGTGCCGGGCTCGATATCGGTGTCAATCGTGACGACGAAGCCCTCGACCACGGCTCCCTCGCCCACGGTGGTGTTGGGGCGCAAGTGCACGTACGGGCCCACCTTGGCGCCGGGGCCGACCTCCACCGCCTCGCCGTCGGTGCGCCAGACCCGGGCGCCGTCGCCGACCTCCGAGTCGATGAGCGTCACGTCGGGGCCGATCACGGTGTCGGCACCGATGGTCGTGGCGCCGCGCAGCTGCGTGTCGGGATGGATGGTCGTGTCGGCGCCGATGCTCACATCGGAGTCGATCCACGTGGAGGCGGGGTCGATGATCGTGACACCCGCGCGCATCCACTGCTCGCAGAGGCGACGGTTGAGCTCGGCGCCCATGCGGGACAACTGAATCCGGTCGTTGACACCCTCGGTCTGCCACAGGTCGTCGGTGGCGAACGCGGCGACGGTGCGGCCGAGGCCGCGGGCGATCGCGAGCACATCGGTGAGGTACTTCTCGCCCTGCGCGTTGTCGGTACCGACCTGAGCGAGGGCCTCGCGCAGCAGCGCGCCGTCGAAGGCGTAGATGCCGGAGTTGATCTCGGTGATCGCCCGCTGCTCTTCGGTGGCGTCCTTCTGCTCGACGATGGCGGCCACCTGGCCGTCGGCGTCGCGGACGATGCGGCCGTAGCCGTGCGGGTCGGGCACGTGCGCGGTCATCACGGTGACGGCGTTACCGCCCTCCGCGTGGGCCTTGCACAGGGCGTCGAGCGTCTCGGTGGTGAGCATCGGCACGTCACCGTACGTCACCACCACGGTGCCGGTGAGGTCGGCGGGCAGCATCTCGAGGCCGCACTCGGCGGCGCGGCCGGTGCCCTTGACCTCGTCCTGATCGGCGACCACGGCGGTGGGGGCGACCTGCGCGATGTGCGCCGCGACCAGCTCCCTCTTGTGCCGCACGACGACTGCGAGGTGCTCGGGGTCGAGTTGCTCGGCGGCGCGGATGGCGTGTTCGAGGAGGCTGCGGCCCGCGATGGGATGCAGCACCTTGGGCACTGCCGACTTCATGCGGGTGCCCTCACCGGCGGCGAGGACGATCACGGCGGCGAGATGCTGGTCAGTCACGGTCTGCAATTCTCCCAGGCGACGGCGGGCACAGCGGGCGGCACCGCCGAACGACCGGGCGAGCCCGGCGCAGGATCCGCGCTCCCGCTCGGGCGACATGCAGCGACCACGTGACTACCACGTGATGTCCACGATGTGTGCGCCTGAGGCACGATGCGGCGACCTGCTTCGATCCGCGATCCAGCGTCACTCTACTCGGCGGATGACGTGCTCAGCCGTCGCGGGCCCGTTCACCGGACGGTATGCGCCCTCGTCCGGTGTCTGACGCAGCCCGAACGTGTGCCGGATGCAGAGCGGGTGGGCTACTGCGCAACGAACTCGAACGTCGGCGAAACCGCTACTTCCCCACGCAGACTCGCGGCGATGAAGCACTCCGCGTGCGCCACCTCGGAGAGGCGGTGGAGTTTCTCTACCGACACCTTGGCCGGGTCGGCGGCGATCGTGATGTGGGGGTTCAACTCGATCCGGGTCACCCACATGGGCCGGTTCCCCTCGGGCATGAACCCGACGGGCTCGTCGCGGTAGGCGACCACGTCGATGCGCGCCCGGGCGGCGACGGCGAGAAACGACAGCAGCTGACACTGCGCTGCCGCGACGACGAGCAACTCCTCGGGATTGGTGAGAGCCGCGTCGCCCCGGAACTCCGCGGCGGCCGACCCGCGCCACCGGTGAGCCCCGACCTCCACGTCGTGCCCCCGGTCATACCCCTCGTACCCGCCCCCGGTAGACCCACCCCAGGCGAGCCGAGCGGTGAACCGGTGCTCGGGACTTGCGTGCTGCTCGGGGTCCTTCGGGTGCTCACCAACGCTCATACCCCGATTGTGACGGCACCGCGGCGGTCCCGGCAGCACGCCGAGCGCCACTGTCCTCGCCTCGAGAACAGGTACCCCTCTCCGAAGCGAGCATCCGTTCCCCAACCGCGCACCTGCCCCGCTATCGAGGCCAGTGGCGAGAGGTTCGGAGGGCGACCACAAGACGGGCACGAACTCATCTCCGATGTGCTACAGGGCGCTACGCTGGATGCATGACCACGATCAGTCAACGGGAACTGCGCAACGACAACGCAGAGATCATGCGTCGCGTGGAACAGGGCGAGTCGTTCACCGTCACGCGCCGGGGGGTTCCCGTGGCTTCGGTCACTCCGATAACGCGCAGCGTCGATCTGCCTCTTCTCCGCGAGGCGACGCCAGGCCCACGCTTCTCCGACATCCCTCGTGCACCTGCGACCGTGCCCAGCGCGCAGATCCTCGACGATCTGCGCGGCGACCGATGACGACCTGGTACCTAGACACCTCCGCTGCGCTCAAGCTGCTGCTGGAGGAGGCCGAATCGGCAGCGCTGGCGGCCGCCATCGACGCCGAGGCACCGACGCTGGCGTCCTGTCTACTCCTGGAGACGGAGTGTCGCCGCGCTGCCCACAGAGCTCCGGGCATCACGCAGCAGAGCGTGTCATCGCTGCTGGCGAGAGTCGACGTGTACGAAGTGACTCCGGCGCTCTACCGGGAGGCAGGACTTCTGCCCGGCGCGACGCTTCGCTCACTCGACGCGATCCACTTGGCCGCCTGTATTCGCATCGGCGCGGACGCACTGGTCACCTACGACCACCGAACGGCAGACGCAGCGCGAGATCTGGGCATCTCGGTGCACGCTCCGGCCTGATCGTCGGGTGGCACTCAGCGCCGCATCACGCCGAAACGGCGAGTTCCGCCCATTCACGCGCGGCCGAGGCCTCGCCCTCGCCGCAGCAGGCACGCCCCTCCGTCCCGTGCCGTGGCACAGGAGCTGGAAGTTCACGTACGTGAACACATGTGCCACGGCACCCCACCGCGAAAGGTGCCGTGGCACATGTCCTCCCGCACGTCACCCTGACACCGAGGTGCCACGGCACAGGGCTCCCGACCCAGCGGTTGTGGCAAGGCCGCCGAGGCTCACCGCAACTGGATGACGCTCCTACGCTCGCACGAGGCCCGAGCGCCCGGTCCATCGCAGGGCCGCCCGGTCCATCGCGGGGCCTACGTTCCCGGTTCGCGCCTACGCGCGCACGAGGCCGGAGCGGTAGGCCAGGACCACGAGTTGGGCTCGGTCTCGGACCCCCAGCTTCGTCATCGAGCGGTTGACGTGGGTCTTGGCTGTGAGTGGGGAGAGCACGAGGCGGGCTGCGATCTCCTCGTTCGTCATGCCCTGGCCGACCAGGGCGACGACCTCGCGTTCACGCTCGGTGAGGACGTCGACGAGGGCCGGCCGGGTCGGTTCCGCGAGGCGGGGCTGCCCGAGGAAGTGACCGACGAGGGCGGTGGTGGCCGTCGGTGACAGGAGCGCCTCGCCTGCCATGACCGTGCGGATGCCGTCGGCGAGCTCCTCCGGGCGTATCGCCTTGCCGACGAACCCGCTCGCACCGGCGCGCAAGGCCCGGAACACGTATTCGTCCATCTCGAAGGTCGTGAAGACGACGACCCGCGTCTCGGCGACGTCCGGGTCGGCGGCTAGTTGTTCTGTGGCCCAAAGGCCGTCGCCGTCGGGCATGCGGATGTCCATGAGCACCACGTCAGGTTTCAGCTCATGCGCGAGGTCGACGGCCTCTCGACCCGTGCCGGCTTCGCCGACCACCTCGATGTCGTCGTGGGAGTCGAGCAGCACACGCACTCCGGCTCGAAGCACGGCCTGGTCGTCGGCGAGCACCACACGGATGGGGGTCATCGCGCATCCTCCTGTGTGTCACGACTGTTGGGCGCAGGTCGGACCGGCCGCGCTGGGGTCATCGCGAATCCTCCTGAGCATCCTGTGCATCGTGGCGTTCAGGCGCAGTCGAGATCGGTAGTACCGCAGTGACGACGAATCCGCCCTCGGGCGTCGGGCCGCACGCGAAGGTGCCGCGGATTCGTTCGACGCGTTCGGCCATACCGGTGATGCCGTAGCCGCCAGGGACGGGATCAGGGCGATGAGCACCGGGCCGATCACCGCCCGCGGGCGGCCCGTTCTCCACTACGACCTGCAGGTTCGCGTTGTCGAGCAGGCGGACACCGACGCGGCAGACGGAGCCGGGCGCGTGCTTGCCGGCGTTCGTCAGCGACTCCTGCACGACGCGGTAGGCGACGAGTTCGACCTCGTCGTCGCGCAGGTCGAACGGCTGCAGGTCGAGGGTGACGTCGAGCCCCACGGCGCGGGCGTCTGCGACGAGAGCCGTGAGCCCCGCCAACGAGTGGGAGACCGCTGGCGGAGTGAGCGCGGCCCCCGACCTGAGCACCGAGAGCACAGACCCCAACTCGTGCAAGGCGGTACGCGACGAGTCCTGCACGAGGTCGAGTGCGGCCTCCGCTCCCTCGTGGTCGCGCGTCAGAAGCAGCTTCGCGACTCCCGATTGCACGTTGACCACGCTGAGGTGATGGGCGACCACGTCGTGCAGGTCGCGGGCGACGGCGAGGCGGTCTTCGGCGACGCGGCGCTGCGCCTCCGCCTCCATCGCGGCCTCGGCACGGGCCGCCCGCTCCTCGTACCCTGCGAGGAGTTGGCGGCGGCTTCGCAGCCACAGACCCATCGCCGCGCCGAGGGCCAAGAGCAAGGCGGAGATCGTCGACGTGTCGTGGGCCAGGCCACGCAGGTTGAGCACCACGTGGGCGGCGGTGAGCACGACCGCTGCCGCGATGTAGGTCGCGACGCTCGTGGCGATACTCCTCGGCCTGGGGCGGCTGAGTCCGATTGCGGTGAAGGCCGTGGGCAGCACGGCTCCGGGGCCGGGGTAGCCCGCCAGAGTCCAGAAGACCCCCGCGCAACACGTGAGCAGCACGGCCACGACCGGAGAGGAGCGGGCCCACAGGAGCACCGCGGCGGCGAGCACCGCCGAAGCGGCCAAAGCCATCCTGCCGGCGTGGTGTTGCACGTCGACGAGGGCTTCAGGCACCGGCCCCGCCACGGCGAACCGCACGGCGAACACTGCGAGGACGACGGCGGCCATGGCAGCGAGCACCGGGTCGATGCGCGGCTCGAGCGTCGGCGAGTCCACAGAAGACGACCGGGCGTCGGCGGCACCCGATGTCGAGGGGATCGCCTGCGATCCCCTCGCGCTGGTCGTGTCGCCCATGACCACCATGCTGACAGGCCCCACCGACAGGGTCGCGCCCCCGCCGTATCCGACACGGGAGGCCAGCTCGGCGAATCGACGCGACCACCCCGGCCCACGGCCGAGGCGGTGCACGAGATGGGGGCGGGCGACGACTCCGGGGCCCCACAGTCGTGGGCCCCGGAGTCGACAGTCGGTCATCAGCGGAGCAACGCGGGCGCGATCGAGGCTGCCCAGCGCCGGATGCCGGGAAAGTCTCGGTAGTCGCCCGGCCTCGGATCCCCCGCCACGAGCCGGTAGACGGCGGCGTTCGCCGGGGTCATCCGGGCGAAATCGACGAACCCGCCGAATGCCTTGGTGGACACGGGGTCTGCCCCGGGCACGCGCGCCGCCGCCTCCGCGAGCAAGGGTGCCTTCTGCGCGTCCTGCCGTTGTGGATCGGGGTCGAGGCCGTACGACATCGACGCGAGGAAGAGCGCGAACGGCATGCCCGCGACCTCGCTCGAATGGTCACCGAGAAACTCCAGGGCGCTGCGGCGCCACCGGTCGGTCTGCACGGGCGCACCGAGCACGGTGGCCGAGTACGGCTGGAACGAGGTGACGTTCGAGATGTGTCGCACGTCGACCCGAGCATCCGCGGCGAGTACCTGGCCGATCGCCGTGGCGATGTCTCCGGTCGAGCCGTATTGGGAGTCGTAGGCCACGAGCACGCGCGGGCCGGTCGAGCCGTAGGTGCCTTCGGGGTAGGTGATGGTCGGGCCGTTGGTGGCCCACGCCGCTCCCCCGCCGACGGCAGCGAGTGCGCCCAGGCCTGCGAGGAGGGCGGTACGACGATCGATGCGGGGGCCACGCGTCTCCTGCCGGTTCTGCGCGGCGGAGGCGACGGTCGAGGGGCCGCGATCGGCGCGGGAGTCAGGGCTGCCAGGCATGCGGGTCCGCCGGTTCATCGCGGACCTCCGATGCGGTTGCGGCCCAGGTCGAGCACGGTGAGGGCGATCCCCGTGAGGGCGATGCCGGAGAAGACGGTGCGTGTGATGTTGGCGACCTGCCACGGCTGCGAGTAGTCACGCCAGATGCGGGCGGCTTCGTCCACGCCGGAGGGGATGACCACGGCGGCGAGGGCATCGTTCATGGGCAGGTTGACGGCGCTGGTGAAATAGATGACCCCGGCGGCGTAGACCAGCGACGAAACGGCGCTGACCAGGGCTGCACGGCGGTATCCGGCGCTCCACGCGAGCAGTGCCGTGACGGCACCGGCGACAGGGGGCAGAAAGAAGATGACGAAGAAGACCGGGTTACGCACATTGGCGTTCATCGCCTGCATCGCGGCGATCGCGGTGCGCGGATCGGTGGCGTCGAGACCCCACATCGTGGAGCAGACCCAGGCGTAGAAGAACCCGAAACTCGCGCCGAACAACAACACGGAGACGACGGCGGCAAGCCGGGCGGGCACCTCGGTGCGGAACGGGTCGGAGACGGAGAGTCGAGTAGACACAGCGGGTAGAGCGGACATCAGGTTTTTCCTTCCGGTGAGAACGACACCGAAAGGTTCCGAAATCGATTCCTGCGCGCACATCGCCACGGGGCGGTATCCCGCACATACCACCGTGGCAGTACACCCACGCCGGTCGCCCCGCCCCCAGGCGCGCCGCCCCCGACCCCCACCCCTATGCGCCGCGGTTGAGGTGCGTGTCGAGCAGTGGAAGGCGTAGAGCGACGGTTGATCCACCACCGCGGTACCGGTGAGAGACGAAGAGCCCGACGGGGAAGCGTTCGAACAGAGCTCCCCGGGTAGGAATCGAACCTACGTCGCTTGTCCTGATTCAAAGATGTTGGCGGCGACCCCATTCCGTCCGAAAGGCATGGCTGACCTGCGGCGCGTCAACGGCCCGAATCCACGCGAGTACACAGAACCCAGCGTGACGGTTAGCAGATTGTTAGCAGTCTTGGCAGGGCGCTGCCCTGCATGGTTCGGCCGTGGGGGCATCTCGTCGGGTCGGCGCGGTAGCCGTGATCGTGCCCATGTCGGAGTGGCAAGCCCTGTCGGGAGAGCTTGTGCGGCGCATGTGCGGCGAGCACGTACCGTGGAACGTTCCCGGTTTGGTGGAGTTGGGTTTGGCGGGTTTCCCTTTCTGAGGATTGAGAGGGATTCATTGTGGGATCGACGAGAAGGTCTTTCACGGTGGAGTACAAGGCTGCTGCTGTAGCCTTAGTGCTCGAGGATGGGAAATCCATCGCTGAGACAGCACGCAATATCGGCGTGCATGAGATGACCTTAGGGAAATGGGTGAAGAAGGCCAAGGGTGAGGGCTCCTTTCAGAAGAAGCCCTTGACTGAGGACGAGCGGGTCGAACTCGAGAAGCTCCGCGCCGAGAACGCGCGTCTGCGGATGGAGGTCGAGTTCGCGAAAAAAGTAGCCTCCTGGTTCGCGAAGGAACAGCGGTGAAGTATGCCGCGATCGCGGACTGGGCAATTGAGGGCGATTACACGATCGCCTTTATGTGTGAACAACTCGGGGTCTCTCCGTCGGGATTCTATAAGTGGCGCGGCAGGAAACCCAGTCAGCATCAGAAAGATGACTGCGACCTGTTGGAGATCATCAAGCACGTGTACGAGAAGTTGCGCGGCAACCCTGGCGTCCGGCGCGTGCACGCCGAGCTGAAGGCCCTGGGACGATGCGTGGGACATAAACGCGTGCATCGCCTCATGCAGCAGGCGGGCCTGCAAGGACGCCATCCCCGCCCCTGGAGGAAGACCACGACCCATGGCCCTGACCCCGCGCCGGCACCGGACCGCATCGGTCAGGCCTTCTTCGCCGACGAACCCGACCAGAAATGGTGCGGCGACATCACATACATCAAGACCTGGAAGGGCTGGGCTTTCCTGGCCACGGTCATCGATCTGCATTCTCGCGCCGTGGTCGGCTGGGCATTAGCCGATCACATGCGCACCGATCTCGTCATTGAAGCACTCGAATTGGCTCTGGCCCGACGCAGGCCGACCAGACCTGTCATCTTCCACAGCGATCGCGGCAGTCAATACACCTCCGCAGCCTTCGCCGAATTTTGCACGAATCACAACATTCTACGGTCCGTGGGCCGGACCGGAATCTGCTACGACAACGCGGTCGCCGAGTCATTCTTCGCGACATTCAAGAAGGAACTCATCCACACTCGACCCTGGGTGAACCTGTCCACATTACGGAAAGAGGCTTTCCTTTGGATAGAGCACTACTATAATCGACAACGCAGGCACTCGAGTCTCGGCTACCTCACCCCAGCCGAGTACGACTCAGGCGCGCGAACACTCCAGGAAATCGCAGCCTAAAGCCCAATCGACAAAAACGGGAACACTCCACCG
>JAUNUP010000014.1 GCA_030538115.1 Dermatophilus congolensis
GCCGTCGTAGACAAGAACGGGGGTGCCAGAGTCGTTGCCGAACCGTACCCGACACAATTCGAATGTCGGACACCGGCGCCGCGACATCCGGGCCACCCCGCGGTGGCCCGGATGTCGCGGCTCAACGTTCGCTCGGAGGCCGCCCCTGCCGCATCTGCGGGTCGATGACGAGCGCGTCTTTGACTTGGCGGTTGCCGACCTGACTGCGGCCAGCGCCTTGCAACTCCACCGGCCCCATGACTGCCTGACCGTCGGTGGTGCGCAGCACGGTGACGTCGTGGTCGCCTCCGGCGTTGAGGTGCTCTTCGGTGCCTGTGATCTGGCGGACGATGAGCATCGCCCGTCCGTCGACGAACAGGTTGGAGTGTTCGGGCGATTGCCCGGTGGCCGTGATCTCGTAGCGGCGTTCCGTCACGCCCGTGGCCGGGTCGGTGACGAACAGGAACGGTGGTTTGTAGATGTCGTAGTCGCCGACCCAATGCAGGGAGCCGTCGATCATCGTCATCGAGCGGTCTTGTCGGTAGTCGAGTACCGGGTAGTCGTCGGGTTGCGTCAAAGGTGCCCCGTCGTCCGTGACGAGCAGATGCGAGGTTCGCCGGCCGTCGAGGTTCAGGGTGTCCACGGAGATGGGGGCCATGCCCTCTCCGCGTGGAACTCGTCCGTCGGGTCCGACCGGGAGGCTGCGCTTCAGCCACGTGAGGGTTCCGTCGACGCAGGGCACGTACGTCGAGCCGTACGAGGAGTCTGTGGAGGTCCACGAGGCGATGACCTTCATCTCGTGCGTCGCCGGGTCGAACGAGATCGCGGACGTCGCCAGCGTGGGCCCGACCTTGGCGGCCTCCCGATGCGCCAAGAGCACGAGCTCGTCGCCGCACTGCGCGACGCCGGTGACGATGTAGTACAGATGCGTGGTGCGCATCTCGCCGCCGACCGTGGCCGTGTCGATGCGGGTGGGGGAGGTGCTGTACGCGGAGACCCCCACGGCCACGTCGCCCGACGCGAACGCGTAGGTGTAGGAGTCGGCCAGCCCCTCCGACTGCATGGACTCCTTCGACCCGTCGCGCCGCCACCACGTGACTGAGCTGTCCCCGTTGACGATGAACCCGTCAGCTGTGTGAGCGAGAAGGGAGGCGCCCCACATCTTCTGCACGATGTCGCGAGCCAGGCGCCCCTGGGAGTCGTTGAGCAGCACGTGCCTTCTGGGCTTGCCCTCCCTGAACATGCTCTTGCCCACCTTGCCGTCTCCTTCGAAGACGACGACTGTGGCGGCGGTGGAGTCGTCACGCGCCAGGCTCTGCACGCTCGCGCACCCGGCGGCGGTAGCTGCGAGTGTCGCGGCGGCGATGAACGCCGCTCCGAGACGACGGGCACGACGAGCCATGGCCCCTGATGGCGTGGAGTCCGGGCACGAGCTGCTCGCCTCCTGGGCGATGCCGGGAGACGAGGAGGCCGCGGGCCTGAGTCGTGCGATGCGTGTCATGTGTTCAGTTGTAGCTCTTGAGGATCCGGCGCGTCGTCAGCCCTGCACCGTACTTGGAGCTGCGCGAACTGACGTATGTGGGGGCATGGCGATGCACGTGTGGGGCAGAAGCGAAGAGCCGATGACCCTGGAGTGTCGCGGGCCGTGCATCGCTAGGGTCGAGGTGTGATCACTCCGTCTCTTCGCGACCTGGTAGCAAGCGCCTCTGCTCATGCAGAACGGTTCAACGACGGCGAGGTCCACACGGTCGCAGCTGCTCTGCTGACGAGGTCCGGGGAGACGGTGTTCGGGCTGAACGCCAACCACTTCCTCGGCGGCCCCTGCGGCGAGATCTCCGCCCTCGCCAACCGCGCGGCCACTTGCCCCGGCGATCCTGTGGTGGCTGCGGTCGCGGTGCACGGGCCCACCGGGCAAGTGATCGCGCCGTGCGGAAAATGCCGACAAGTCTTGTTCGACCTCGACCCGTCGATCCGCTGCGTCGTACGCACTAGCGCCGGACTCGAAGCCCCCACCGTCGCGGACCTGCTCCCGCACGCCTACAACTGGCGAACGGTAGGGGAGCAGCGCATCTACATGTGGGAAGGCTACGAACCCGCGATCCGCAGCGGAGCGAAGCGTCAGACCATCCGCGTCGCCGATCCCTTCCGAGTGGGGCCGGCGACGCTGGTCTTCGAGAAGGACAACGGAGAAGTGGTGACGATCCCGGCGCAGGTGACCTCGGTTATCGCAACGCGCCGGAGTGACCTGACCGAGGAGCAGGCCAAGAAAGACGGCTTCGCCTCCCTCCAAGAACTCCACGAAGCCCTCGCCTGGCACTACCCAGGACTGGCAGACCGAGAAATGACAGATGTGGTCACCTTCGAACTGCGGAGCCCGTAACTGATGGACCTCGGTAGTCGCCTGGTGTTCGGTCGTGAATCCAATTGCGCCACAGGGAGATTCGGGAGCCCTGCGGTGCAATTTCAGCGCTCGTGAATCTTGCTGCAGCGCAACGTTATTCGCCACTGTCTTAGCAGGTAAGCGATTGTTTTACGAACGCACGAACGATAGAATCGGAACATGATCGAGGCCCCCCTTTTCGCCGCTCCGGATGTCGGTGCGTCGACGTGGGGCGCGCCCGTCGCGGAGTGCGAATGGGGCCGCAGCGTCAGTGATTCCGATCCTGACTACTGGGCTGTTCCGGTGGATGCGGGGCGTTCTGGTGCAGGCCAGGTTGACGGCTCCGAGGCGGGTAGCGGCTCGACATCCTGGGATTCGCTGCCAGATGCCCCTGTCGTGGTCGCGACGCCGGCGATGAGTGCGGCAGGCGAGGGGCTGCTGGCCCAGCTCGCGTCGGTGCGAGGCGTTCTCGCAGCTGTCCCGGAGCAGTTGGTGGGTGCCTCTTCGACGGATCTGGCGGCCCTGGTGGCTGAAGCGTGCGCGGTGGTCGCAGCCGCAGAGGCTGCCCGCGCCGCACTCGTGCTCGACGCCGATGCCAGGGGCGTGATCGCCTCCTCGGACAACCCCAGGGTTGACAGGTTCGTGGAGCAGGCCTGCCGCGACGCCGGAGCACCGGTCTCGACGAGGGCTGCGTTGACACTCAAAGACATCGCGGTCGCCTGTGAGGGTCACGACGTGGCGCCACTGCGCGAGGCGGTGTCGTCGGGGCGAGTCAGCGTCGACACCGCGGCGGTGGCAGCGAGGTTCTACCGCAAGATAAAAGCCGCTATCGGTCCCGGCAACTGGGAGCCCGTTTTGGTGACGATCATCGATGCCGTCGCTGGAGGGGCGACCGGGCGAGAGTTGGAGGCGATGGCCGAGTTGATCATCGGCCAGTACGCCGAGCCTGGAACCCTCGACGAAGACCACGACGCGAAGTACGCCCAGCGCGACATGACCTCGTTCCGTCGTGATCGGCACGGGATGCTCACAGCCACGCTGCGCCTCGATCCCGTCTCCGAAGCGGTCGTCGCGGCGGCGCTCACGGCATTGTCCGTGCCTGCGCCTGGCGCCGATGGCAGTCGGGATGAGCGCACGCCCGGTCAGCGCCGCGCGGACGCGCTGGTGTCGCTGGCGGGCATCGCGACCCGGTTCGACGACGACACCGCCGGCACCGGCGCCAAAGCCAAGATCTACGTCACGATCAGCCACGACGCACTCAGCAACGAACTCCACGCGACTGATCGGGTCGTCGGCGTCACCGAGCACGGGCAGGTGCTCACGCCTGCCGAGGTGCGGATGCTCGCCTGCGATGCGGGCATCGTGCCGATCGTGCTGGGAGGGCGAAGTGAGGTGCTCGACGTGGGGCGGGAGGAACGTTTCGTGACGCCCGCGCAGCGAGCGGCGCTCGTGGTTCGAGACGGCGGGTGTTCCTACCCAGGCTGTGACGCCCCGCCGACGTGGTGCGACGGGCATCACCTGGTCGAATGGAACAAGCGGGGCCCCACTGATCTACTCAACCTCGCCATGCTCTGCCGACACCATCACCGAGAAACCCACATGAAAGGCCACGTGGGAACAGCCACGCGTCACGGTGTCACTTGGACCCGAGCCGACGGCACGCCGCTCGGCAACACCCCGCGCCCCGAACGTCTCCGAGGCTGACGCGTGTCCAGTCAACGAAAAAGGCCCCCGTCCTGTCGATGCAGGTCAGGAGCCGTATTCGTGCTGCTCAGTGCTGGTGGCCAGGGGCGGGGTCGAACCGCCGACCTTCCGATTTTCAGTCGGACGCTCGTACCAACTGAGCTACCTGGCCTGGGTTTCGGCTTTCGCCGACGTCCTCCGCCCCAGATTCTGGGGCTTGACGACAGTCGCTCCCCAACTCCGAAGAGATGGAGAGCGATGTCACCAGGAGAACTGGCGACCCCGACCGGGCTCGAACCGGCGACCTCCGCCGTGACAGGGCGGCGCGCTAACCAACTGCGCTACGGGGCCATGAGGCGTTGCGTGTACTGCAGACAGGTGACCTGTCGGCTCCGAGGAGCCTTCAGCATCCTACCCGTATCCCCAACGGGATTCGAACCCGTGCTACCGCCGTGAAAGGGCGGGGTCCTAGGCCGCTAGACGATGGGGACCCGTACTCTCTGGCCCCTCACCGCCGAACAGCCACCGCCGAAACAGTGGGCTCACGATCAGTTCGGGTCCGTTGAGGACTTGATGAAGCATAGGCGACACCCCACCCAAGCTGCAAAATGGGCGGTCACTCGCGGCTTGGTGTGCACCTTGACCGCGCTACCCAGAAGGTTGGCGAGCTGGGCCGGTCGCAGGTGCACCGGTCTTCCCGGGGTGAGGTATTTCGTTTACGATTTTCATATGCGTGAGGACCAGGTCAGCGAGAGCGCCATTGCGGATTGGGTCGCGGAGGCTGAGGCGGGGTACGACGTCGAGCAGCTCAAGCGCCGCGGGCGTGGCCGCCCCGGACGCGGGGCTGAGCCGATGCAGGTGGTGGCCGTGAGGCTTACCGCCGACGAAATCGCCGCCCTCGACGCTGTAGCGGCTCGTGATCAAGTAAGCCGCTCGGAGGCCATCCGTCGCGCGTTGGCCGCCTTCGCGGCATGAAGGTCCACCCAAGCGCTCGCAAGCACGGAATCCCCGATGACGACATCCTTCAGGCGGCCTATTGGTCTGCATGGATCGAGCCGCTACAGGAAGACGACTGGCCGCACCGTGAGCTGCGGCTCGGCTTCGACACGCAGGCTCGGTTGCTCGAGACGGTGGTCCTCGTCTTCGAAAGCGGCAACGAGCTCGTCATCCATGCGATGCCGGCGCGGAAACAGTTCTGGGAGCTCTTGCCCTGAAGTTGGCGTTGGCAACTGATGGCACTTGGGGTGGTGTATCGAACAAGTCTCGGCAACACTTTGGACGCCGCTCGGCCTGCGGCATTGACTGGACGTGTACCTCAGGCCGGAATGTGTCCGGCCCCTTTCTGCGCCGCCCGGCGTCCGTCGCACCGCACCATCGGTCGCGCGACCCGCGGGCGCAGCCACATGTTGGGAGAAGCATCGATGGTCGACCTCCGTGCCGTTCCGTTCAACCTCGACGACGAGGGGGTGAAGTGGGTCGAAGACACGATCGCTTCGATGAGCCTGGACGAGAAGATCGGCCAGCTGTTCATCAACATGGGCTCCAGCCGCACCCCCGAATACCTCAAGGGCGTGCTCGACAGCTACCACATCGCCGGCGTGCGCTATCAGAAGGCCAACGCCGACGAGATCTGGGAGCAGAACCGCTGCCTGCAAGACAACAGCAAGATCCCGCTGCTCATCGCCGCCAACACGGAGGCCGGCGGTAACGGCGCCGCCAACGACGGCACGTACGTCGGCCACGAGGTGAAGATCGCGGCCACCAACGACGAGAAGTACGCCTACGAGATGGGCCGCATCTCCGGAGTCGAGGCCGCCGCCATCGGCTGCAACTGGAGCTTCGCGCCCATCGTCGACCTCAACAACAACTGGCGTAACCCCATCATCTCCGTACGCACCTGGGGCCAAGACCCTGACCTGACGCTGCGCATGTCGAAGGCGTACATGGAGGGGATCATGGAGTCCGGCATCATGCCGGCCGCCAAACACTGGCCCGGAGACGGCATCGACGAGCGCGACCAGCACCTCTCCAGCGCCCCCAACTGGCTCTCCATCGAAGACTGGGACGCCACCTTCGGCAAGGTCTACAAGGGCCTCATCGACGCGGGCCTGCCCTCGATCATGGCCGGCCACATCGCCCTGCCGAGCTACCAGAAGAAGTTCAACCCCGGTATGACCGACGAGGACATCCTCCCGGCCACCCTGAGCAAGGAACTCACGACCACGCTGCTGCGCGACCAGCTCGGCTTCAATGGTGTCGTCGTCACCGACGCCTCCCACATGGTCGCGATGACCGGCGCCATGCCGCGCCGCGAGGTGCTGCCCACCGCCATCGAGGCCGGCTGCGACCTGTTCCTCTTCTTCAACGACCCCGACGAAGACTTCGCCTGGATGAAGGAAGGCCTCGAGAACGGCCTGCTGAGCGAGAAGCGCCTCCACGAGGCCCTCACCCGCACCCTCGGCCTCAAGGCCCGCCTCGGCCTGCACACACGCGACCGCGCCGACCTGCTCCCCGAGAAGGAAGCCGCGATGGCCACCATCGGGCTGCCTGAGAGCAAGGCCATGGCCGTCGAGGTCTCCGACCGGGCGATCACGCTGGTCAAAGACACCGACAAGCGGTTCGCGCCCCTGCCCATCTCGCCCGAGAAGCACAAGCGCGTGCTCGTCGTGCCGATCGAGGGCGCGCCCAACCCGATGTCCGTGCTCAGCGGCGGCGTCGGCCACCCCGCCGACTCCTTCGCCGAGAAGATGAAGGAGCGCGGGTACGAGGTCGAGGTGTACCAGTCCATCAAGCGCAAGGCCGAGGGCAAGGGCCCCGAAGAACTCGCCAAGCTCGTGATGAGCGCATACGAGGGCAAGGCCCCCATCGCCAACATCACCGACAACTACGACCTCGTCATCTCGGTCGCCAAGGTCGACGGCCTCATGCAGCCGATTGAGCGCGTCTACTGGCCGAGCACCAAGGGCACCATGGACATCCCGTGGTACGTGCACGAGATCCCCACGATCTTCGTGTCGTTCGCCTGCCCGAACCACATGCCCGACGTGCCCCAGATCAAGACGTTCATCAACGCCTACGACGACAAGGACCACACCCAGGTCGCCGTACTCGACAAGCTCGAAGGCAAGAGCGAATTCCACGGCGTCTCACCGCTCGACGCGTTCGGCGGCCTCGCCGATTCGCACATCTGACCCGGCCCGCTCAACGAGCCTTCTGACAGCTTTCGAAAAAAGGAGAAGCGAATGGGCGACCACCCCGCCATCGCGCAGGTACTCGTCGACTTCGTGCCGAAGAAAGACTTCTTCGTCGGCATCGACTCCGACGGCTGCGCCATGGACGCCATGGACATCAAGCACCTCGAGTGCTTCACCCCCAGCTACATCAAGGCCTGGGACCTGCAGCCCGTCTCCACGCTCGCCCGTGAGACGGCTGTTTTCGTCAACCTGCACTCGATCACCCGCGGCCTCAACCGCTGGCTCGCGCTCAAGCAGTTGCTCGACCTGCTGCGCGACCGCGTCGAGGTGGCCGAGCGCGGCGTCGTCATCCCGGAGTACCCGGAGCTGACGGAGTTCATCGAGAGCAAGCACCCGCTCTCCGACAAGGGCATCGCGGCGTTCGCTGCCGAGAACCCGTCGCCCACCGCCGATCGGATGATCGCGTGGGGCAACGAGGTCAACGCTCGCATCGCCGACATGGTGCACGGCTGCGGCCCCTTCCCGGGGGTTCGGGAGTCGATTGAGCTCATGTACGACAAGGTCGACGAGATGACCGTCTCCGCCACCCCGATCGAGGCGCTGACCCGGGAGTGGAACGAGCACGGCCTCGCGCAGTACATGCAGGTCATCGCCGGCCAGGAGATGGGCGGCAAGGCCCAGCACGTGCGATACGCCGCCAAGGGCAAGTACCCGGACGACCACATCATGATCATCGGCGACGCCCCCGGCGACCGCGACGCCGCTGCTCAAGAGGGCGTCTGCTACTACCCGATCAACCCCGGGCACGAGAAGGAGTCGTGGGCGCGGTTCCGCGACGAGGCGCTCGGCAAGTTCCTCGACGGGACTTTCACCGGTGCGTATCAGAAGTCGTTGATCGAGGAGTTCGAGTCGTACCTTCCCGGAATCGTCCCCTGGGAGACGGTGTCGGGCGTCAAGACCGTCACCATGCCCAAAGTGAAGAGCTGACCTGAGACGCCGACCGGCCGGTTCCCCCGCGTGGGGAACCGGCCGGTCGCGGTTTCGGGCCCGGGGGCTGGCACAATCGTGGCGTTCTTCTCGCGTGGATCGAGGTCGCGTATGGCTAAGTCGCTCACGGGGCGGGCGTTGCTGTCGCCCGTGCGTCTCGTGCCACTGGCTTTCGCGGCCGTGATCATGTTCGGTACCGGGCTGCTCATGCTGCCGATCGCGCATCCCGGAGAGGTGCAGCCGCTCGTGGCGGCGTTCACGGCCGTCTCCGCAACCTGCATCACCGGACTGACCGTCGTCGACACGGCGACCTACTGGACCCCGTTCGGCAAGTTCGTCATCGTCTTGCTCACCCAGATGGGCGGATTCGGCATCATGTCAGCGGCCACGTTGCTGGCGCTAGCCGTGCGGGGCCGCATCGACCTGTCGAGTTCACTCGTCGCCCAGACGGAGAAGCAGACCCGCACCCTCGGCGAAGTCGCGCGTGTCATCAAACGCATCGCGGTGATGATGTTCGGAGTCGAACTCGTGGTCGGCATCTGGCTGACCGGCCGGTTCTTGCTGCGGGGAGTCGAGCTGTTCGACTCCGTGCTGTACGGCTTCTTCTACGCGTGCATGGCCTTCACGAATGCGGGTTTCGCGCCCGACACCGCGAGCCTCATGGGCTACGTCTCCGACCCGTTCATCATGTGGCCGATCATGATGGCCGTCGTTATCGGCAGCCTCGGCTACCCGGTGGTCTTCGAGCTCTCGCAGAACTGGCGCCGCCCCGGCTCCTGGAGCGTCCACACGCGCCTGACGTTCTACGGCTTCATGCTGCTGCTGGCCGTGGGGGTTTTCTTCTTCGGCCTGTTCGAGTGGCGCAACAACGGCACTCTGGGGCAACTCGACACGATGGGCAAGATCAACGGTGCCCTGGCCGGTGGCGTGATGCCCCGCTCCGCCGGGTTCAACGCCGTCGACTACGGCCGCATCAGCGACGAATCCACTGTGATGACGATCGTTCTCATGTTCATCGGAGGCGGCAGCGCCGGCACCTCCGGCGGCCTGAAGGTGTCGACGTTCTTCCTGCTCGCGTTCGTCATCCTCTCCGAGATCCGCGGTGAGCCCGAGGTGACGGTGGCGCACCGCAGCATCGGCGTACACACGATCAGGCAAGCGCTCACGGTGGCGTTGCTCTCGGTCGGCGCCGTGATCGGCGGCTCGGTGATCATGGTGTCGATCACGAACCTGCCGCTGGTGCAAGTGCTCTTCGACGTCACCTCGGCGTTCGGCACGTGCGGCCTGTCGATGGGCATCACGCCGTCGCTGCCCGCCGGGGGGCAGATACTGCTCATGGCACTGATGTTCATCGGCCGTGTCGGCACCGTCACGGTCGCCTCCGCACTGGCCCTACGCACCAAGCATCGCCACTACCACCTGCCCGAGGAGCGTCCAATTGTGGGGTAAGCGCATCGCACACGAGCCCGAGTCGGTGCTCGTCGTCGGGCTGGGCCGGTTCGGCTCGTCGGTGGCCCTCAGCCTGCTCGAGATGGGCAAAGAGGTGATGGCGATCGACTCCAATGCCGAGCTCGTGCAGCGGTACTCGGGCGACTTCACGCACGTCGTGCAGGCCGACACCACCGACACCGAGGCCCTCAACCAGCTCGGTGTGCAGAGCTTCGACCGGGCAGTCGTCGCGATCGGTACCGACATCGAGGCCAGCGTGCTCACGGTGCTGTCCCTCTCCGAGCTGGGGGTCGAGGAGATCTGGGCCAAGGCCGTCACGATGAAGCACGGCAAAATCCTGGAGCGGGTCGGCGCCAAACACGTGATCTACCCCGAGCGCGACATGGGTAAGAGAGTCGCCCACCAGATCGTCGGGGCGCTCTCGGACTACATGGAATTCGAGGGATACGCGCTGGCCCGCACCACCGCGCCCGCGATTCTGTGGGGGGTGCCGCTCTCGAAATCCGACGTGCGCACCCGCTACAAGATCACCGTGGTCGGCATCAAGCGCGAAGGAGAGAAGTACACGTACGCCGAATCCGACACGATCGCGCACCGCGGGGACGAATTGATCATCTCCGGGAGCGTCAAAGCGGTCGAGAAGTTCAGCTCGCTGCCGCACGACGTTCCCGAAGACCTGCCCTAGCCCAGCCGGCTTCAGGGGACAATGGGCCGCATGCGCCTTCTTCTCATCCGGCACGGACAGACCAGCTCCAATGTGGGGCAGCACCTCGACACTGCCGAGCCCGGCGCAGACCTCACGCCGTTGGGGCGTAAGCAGGCCGCTGCGATCCCCGCGGCGTTGGAGGGCGAGCAGATCGATCTCATCGTCGTCAGCAACCTCGTGCGCACGCAGCAGACCGCCGCGCCGCTCGCCGAGGCCAGGGGGCTCACGCCGCTGATCAGGCCCGGTGTGCGCGAGGTGATCGCCGGTGACTACGAGATGCTCAACGACGCCAAGTCGATTCAGGGATACCTCACCACGATCTTCGGCTGGGGCACCGACCTCGAGGGACGTATGCCGGGCTCCGAATCGGGCAGTGAGGTGCTCGCCCGGTACGACGAGGTGGTTGCAGAGGCCGCCGAGATCGTCGGAGACGGAACGGCCGTCATCTTCTCGCACGGTGCCGTCATCCGCGCCTGGGCGGCGTCACGCGCCGAGGGCATCGACTTCGAGTACGCCAAGACGCACTGGCTGCCCAACACCGGCCTCATCGCCCTCGAAGGCGAGCCTGGCTCGTGGCGTGTCACGGAGTGGGGCGACACCGCAGTGGGCGAGCGCACGACCTCCGCGGTCATCTCGACCCGAAACTGACTTGGGCTTACTCTCGCTGACGGTCGCTGACTGTCACTGAAACCGCCTGAACACGACTGCGACACAAAGATTCTCAGGTTTTCCTCGGGGCTGCCGATGAGGTGGCGAACAGCTGTGTCATAGCTGCCGACCCGAGGAGGAGCGCGTGGCCAACGAGAGCGATGCCACCGCCCGGCCCGCCTCCGGTGGGCGAGGCCGTCACCGCACGCCCGGAGCTCCGCCGCCGTGGCTGGCGATGGCCCGCGTGGTCCTTGCGGTCTGCGGGGTGATCGTGGCGCTGTGGGTCGGGCTGAGCTTCGTTACCAACCTCGTCAGAGGTGATCAGGCGAACCCGAGTGCCGCGCCTGCCACGTCCGACGGTGCGACAACCGACGCGACGGGCTCGACGGGCTCGACGGGCACAGAGGCGCCGACGGGTTCGGCGTCGTCAGGCCAGACATCCGCTCCGGTGACACCGACCGTGCCGCCGAGCTCGCCTCCGTCGAGCACCGGCTGGACTCCGCAGAAGGCTGCGACCGACCTCGTCAAGGCCTTCGACGCCGAAGTCGCGGCGGGCTCGAAGGGCGCGCTCGTGCTCGCGGGCAAGTTCGGTGACAACGTCGACAACACCCCGGTCACCGTGATCGGGGAGTGGGGCACGGGCAAACTCCGCAACGGCCTCACGGTGGCGGCGAACCACGAGCAGGCGCTGCGTGCCGGAAAGCTCGTCGCTCGCAAGGCACTTCCGACGGCGACGACCACCGCGAAGGTGGCGGTCACCCGCACCGACGTGCGGTCACTGCCGGTGATCTCGGCGCGCGACACCTTCGCGACCCTCACGGCCAAGGGCAGGCCCGACTGCGCAGAGTGTCAAGACATCATCGTGACCGGCGTCGCGCCGACAAAGACCAAGGTCGCCACGACGCTCGGCACGGTCGAGGTACCGGCCTGGTCGTACGAGGTGCAGGGCACCAAGGCGCGGATCATCGTGCCCGCGCTCGCGCCGACGGCGATGCTCGACCCGTCTCCGCCATTCCGCGGCAAGGTCCCTCCCGACGTGGACGCGGGGCAGCTGCCCCTGTGGCGTACGACGCTGAGCGAAGACGGACGGGTTTTCACCGGTTTCGTCGACACCGCCGAGGTCCGGAAACGTGGCGGCTGCTGGCAGCTGTATGCGCACGAGAGCGACACCTCGGTGGCTGTCTATGCAGCCACGGGCGCCGGCTCCGAGACGTCACCGTGCGCCTCGAGCACCGGTCGGGTCACGGTGACCCTCGCCAAGCCGCTTGGCGGTCGCACTCTGCTCGACACGTACTGGACTCGCGCAATAGCGCCGTGAGGCTGCGGGCCTCTGACCTCCGCACGTGCGGAGATTTGGGCCGGGTTCTCGGCTGACACTCAGGTTCGGTCACGAATACCTACGGCTCCGTAGCGGATACTGCTGCATGTGACAATCGGCATGAACTCAGGGCCTGACCTCGATCGTGGCGCTACCGACACGATCGTCGGTCGCGGCGGCTCGTCGAGCCTTGCCGACCCCGAGCTCATCTCGCCCCGTCTTCGGCGTCGCCGCGCGTACTCGCTCGTGCTGCTCACCCTCGTGGCACCCGGCAGTGCTCAGCTCGTAGCGGGCAACCGTGCCGTTGGACGGGTTGCGCTCCGCATCGCAATCACATTGCTCGTCGTCGCTGTCGTCATCGGCGCGGTCTTCTTCGTCGACCGCGCCTTTGTCATCAACCTCTTCGCGCGGCCGTTCATGCTCAACCTCGCTGCGGCCGTGCTCGCGGGCCTGGCGCTGGGCTGGGCGGGCCTGTTCGTCGACACGCTGCGGCTGGCGCGGCTCAGGCTCGTGCCGACCCAGACCCGGCGCGGCGTCGCGGCGATGGCGGCGGTGTTCATGCTGCTCACCAGCGGCACCCTCGCGTGGGGCGCCCGGGCGATGAAGATCAGCGCCGACACCGTGAGCAGCGTCTTCGGCGACAACCGCGTGATGCGGCCCAGCAACGGTCGCTACAACATCCTGCTTCTCGGAGGCGACTCCGGCGCGGGCCGCGAAGGCACCCGGCCCGACACGATCATGCTGGCCAGCGTCGACGCCGACACCGGCAAGTCGGTGCTTTTCGGCTTCGCCCGCGACACCGAGAACATCGACTTCCGCCCGGGCTCCACGATGAACCGCCTCATGCCCGAGGGCTGGAACTGCGGCGACCAGTGCCTGCTCAACGGCCTTTACCAGTGGGGTCACCAGAACGCCGAGCGGTTCCCCTCCGGCACCAAAGACCCCGGCATCGTCGCCACCAAGGAGGCGGTCGAGGCCCTCTCCAGGCTCGACATCCAGTACTACGGCCTCGTCGACCTCGTCGGGTTCCGCCGGTTCATCGACGCGGTGGGCGGCATCGACATCAATGTCGGCAAGGCCACCCCCATCGGCGGCGGCACCTCGCCGATCAAGGGCTACATCCAGCCCGGGCCGCAGCACCTCGACGGGTACCACGCGCTCTGGTACGCGCGGTCGCGCGAGGGCGCCACGAACTACGACCGCATGGAACGGCAGCGGTGCGTGATGACCGCGATGCTGCACCAACTCGACCCGCAGACGGTGATGACGAAGTTCCAGGACATCGCGGGGGCGGCGGGCAGCACGCTCGTCACCGACATCCCGGCCGCCGACATCGGCACGCTCGGCGACCTGGCGCTCAAGGCCCGCGCGAACAAGATCAGCAGCGTCAACTTCGTCCCGCCCCTGATCAAGCCGTGGCAGTACGACCCGGCGGAGATCCGAGACAAGGTCGAGTCGACCATCCAGGCCTCTGAGGCGGGTCCTGTGCAGGCCCAGACCGCCGCGAGCACGCCCCGAACGGCTTCGTCGCCGCGCGCCGACACCACCGCGTCATCCCGCTCGACAGCCCCCGCGGCAGGCGACACCGGCGCCGGTTCTGACGACCTTGCGGCCGTCTGCTCCGTGATGTGACGACCGTGGGCATGATGGATCCCGTGACCGGCCCCGACTCCACCCCCCGTTCGCCCGACGCCCGCCCTGCGCAGTGGCCCGCGGTGAGCGTGATCATGCCCGTGCTCAACGAAGAGCGGCATCTGCGCGCCGCCGTCGACCGAGTGCTCGCCCAGGAGTATCCGGGCACGATGGAGGTCGTACTGGCCATCGGCCCGAGCCGCGACCGCACCCGCGCCGTCGCCGACGCACTCGCCGCGGCCGACGAGCGGGTCAAGGTCGTCGACAATCCCAGCGGCCGCACTCCCGATGGACTCAACGCCGGCATCGCGGCGTCTGTGAACCCGGTGGTCGTGCGGGTCGACGGCCACGCCGAGCTGTCGGAGGGGTACATCCGGCTAGCCGTCGAAGAACTGCAGCGGGTCGGCGCCGACAACGTGGGCGGCATCATGAACGCCCAGGGCACAACGGTGTTCGAGAAGGCCGTCGCCGCAGCGATGCGCAGCAAGATCGGCGTCGGCAACGCCCGCTTCCACGTCGGAGGCGGAGCGGGGGAGGCCGACACCGTCTACCTGGGCGTCTTCCGCCGCGAGACCCTCGAGAAGGCCGGCGGCTACGACGCCCACTTCGCGCGGGCTCAGGACTGGGAACTCAACCACCGCATCCGCGAGGCCGGGGGCAAGGTCTGGTTCACGCCTGAGCTGTCGGTGACGTACCGGCCGCGGGGGTCGTTCAAGGCCCTCTCCGACCAGTACCTCAACTACGGGCGGTGGCGGCGCGTGGTCGCGGCCCGGCACGAGGGCACGATCAACATGCGCTACCTCGCCCCGCCGGCGATGGTGGCCGGCACGACTGCGGCCACCCTGCTCGGATTCGTGTGGCGCCCGGCCTGGCTGGTGCCCGCCGGGTACCTCGCCGGCGTCGTGGTGGGCGGGCTCGCCTCCAGCCGCGGTGAGGAACCCGCGGTCAAGGCCCTCATGCCCGCCGTGCTCTCCACCATGCACTGGTCGTGGGGCATCGGGTTTCTCACCAGCCCGAAGGCGTTGCGCGAGCGTCACGCTGTCACGCCCACCCCGGCCGCTAGGCTTGACGATCAGTGAAATCTCTCATGATCGTCGCCACCTCGGTGGCCACAGACGCACGCGTGCTCAAGGAGGCGACCACGCTGGTCGCCGCGGGCCACACCGTGCACATCATCGGCAAGAACGTGCCCGGCGACTACATGCCGCCGCCCGGCATCACGGTGTCGTCGGTGGGTGCCTCGTCGGTGCTGCGCAAGCAGGGGGCCGCGTCGCTGTCGACCCGCAAACTCTCCGCGCCCGTGAAGCTGGTCCGGTGGCTCATGCTGCCGACGCACCGCAACTCGACCTTCGCGCGATTCGGTGAGGCGGCCGAGAAGCTCGCCGCCGACATCCCCGCCGACGTCGTGCACGCTCACGACTTCACCGCCCTCGAAGCCGGATCCCGCATCGCCGAGGCCAAGGGTGTGCCGCTGATCTACGACAGCCACGAGTTGTGGTCGGGGCGTTCGCGCGAATACCGGCCGACCCCTCTCCAAGAGGCGCGCGAGCGCAAGGTCGAGGCGCGGCTCGGGGCTCGCGCCGCGGCGGTCATCACGGTGGGCGACGGGGTCGCCTCCGCGCTGCGTAAGCGGTACGGGTGGGGCGATATCGCGATCGTGCGCAACTCTTTTCCGCGAAAGACCGAGGCGGAGCAGGCCGCGCTGCCGCCCCTGCCCGAGACGCCCGCGGCCGTGATCTACGCCGGCCGCATCGGGGCGCACCGCGAACTCGAGACCGTCGCGGCCGCCTCCGCGCGCATCGGGGCGCTCGGCCTCGACTCCGTGCTGATGGGCCCGGTCGACTCCACGTGGGCAGCCGAATTCGAACGCGGCGCGTGCGAGATGCGCCCGCCGTGCGCGCCCGACGAGGTCGACGCCCACCTGCGCCGCGCAGGCCTCGTGCTCGTCGCGCTCGCGCCCGGCTGGGAGAACCACCGACTCGCCCTGCCCAACAAGCTCTTCCACGCCGTCCGCGCCGGAGTGCCGATCGTCGCCTCCGACATCGGCGAGCTGGCCGCGGTCGTGCGCGAGCACGGCCTGGGCACGCTGTATCGTCCAGGTGACCCCGACGACCTCGTGCGCGCGGTGCAAGACGCCGTGTCGCAGTACGGGTCGTTGCAGGCGGCGGTGCAATCCGCTCAAACTGATCTGAGCTGGGATCGCGACGGAGCGGTGCTGGTGCAGGTGTACGAATCTCTAGGAGGCGGCAGGTGAGCGTTCCCGGACAGCCGGGTGACGTCGACACCCCGACGTATCACCGGTACGAGCCCCACCGGGCCGGATTGCCCAACCTCAAGGTCTACTTCCGTGACCTGTGGCAGCGGCGCGAGTTCGCGGCCGCGAACAGCCGCGCCGGCATGCGAGCCGCCAACACCATGACGTTCTTCGGGCAGGCCTGGTTGGTCATCAACCCGCTGCTGCTGGCGTTCGTGTACTACCTGCTCGTCTCGGTGCTCAAGGGCGGCGAGTTCAACCCGCAGCTTCTCGCCCACATCACCGGCGGCATTTTCGTCTACTACTTCTTCCAAGGCGCGGTTCTGTCAGGCACCTCGTCGGTCACCGGCGCCGGAAAGATGGTGGTCAACACCTCGTTCCCGCGACTGCTGCTACCCATCGGAGCGGTGCGAACGGGGCTTTTCCGGTTCTTTCCGACGATCCCCGTCTACTTCATCTTCCACATCCTCGCGGGCAACCCGTTCACCTGGGTCACCTTTCTCGTGACCCCGTTCTTCCTGGCCTTTCTCGTCATCTTCGCGACTGGGCTCGCGGCCTTCTTCTCCGCAGCTCAGGTGTACTTTCGCGATACCTCGAGCTTCTTGCCGTACATCATGCGGATCTGGCTGTACGTCTCGCCGGTGCTGTGGACTCTGCAAGACATTCAGGGGCACCAAGCGATGAAGGCCCTGGCGCCGTTCAACCCGCTCTACTGGATCATCGGTGGCTACGGGGAGGCCCTGCAGCAGGGGGTGCTGCCGGATTGGACCGTGTGGGCCATGGCGTTCGGCTGGTCCACGATCGTGCTGGTCGCCGGCTGCTTCTACTTCCTCACGAGGGAGCGTGATTTCGCTGTCCGCCTCTGACAAGACACCGGCCGACGCCGGGCAGGGCCCCGTGACCAGCGGCACGGAAGCCTCGAAGTTCGCCGAGGCCCAGGCGAAGGCACGTGCCGCCTCTGCCGAGCGCGCCGCCTCCGAGTCGAAGAAGGGCAAAGGCGACGGCGACCTCGTCGGCGGCATCTTCTCGATGCGCTCGGGCAAGGGAGCCAAGGCCGGGTCGATCCGGTACAAGGGTGCGGGCGAGGAGTTTCGCGACAACTCCGGCCGCACCGACCTGGCGGTCTCGATCCAGCACCTGCACATCACCTACCGCACGACCTTCGAGCGGGTGCCGACGTTCAAGAACGCCATCGTGCGCGCCGGTCGCGGCGAGCGGGCGCTCATCGAGGTCAACGCCATCAACGACGTGTCGCTCGACGTGCCCAACGGCACGGCGCTTGGCATCATCGGCGCCAACGGTGCCGGCAAGTCGACGATCATGCGTGCGATCGCCGGCATCCTGCCGCCCACGCACGGCCGCATCGAGGTGTGGGGCCGCGCCAGCACGCTGCTCGCCCTCGGCGTCGGGTTCAACGGCATGCTCTCGGGTCGCGAGAACATCATCCTCGGCGGCCTCGCCTCCGGCCTCTCGCGCGCGGAGGTCGAAGAGCGGGCCGAGCAGGTGGCCGAATGGGCCGAACTCGGCGACTTCATCGACGCGCCCATGCGCACGTACTCCTCCGGCATGTACGGGCGGCTCGCGTTCTCGGTGGCGGTGCACATGAAGCCCGACATCCTCATGATCGACGAGGCCCTCTCCACCGGCGACGCCACCTTCCGCGCCAAAGCGAACGCGAAGATGGCCGAGCTGCGGGCGTCTGCGCGGGCGATGTTTCTCGTCTCGCACGGCCTCTCCAGCATCAAGGAGATGTGCAACGACGCGATCTGGCTGCACAAGGGCAAGATCATGATGCACGCCTCGCCCGACGAGTGCATCGACGCGTACACGCAGTTCGTCAAGGTGGGCAAGACGCCCTCGACGATGGACGAACTCTGACCCACGAGTAAGGATGAGGGTCATGCCCGTCCCCTCCTGTGATGTCTCGTTCGTGACCAGCGGCCATGACGTGGCCGATGCGCGCCTGCACCGGGAGGTCGGCGCGCTCGTGGCCCGCGGCATGTCCGTGGAGGTGCTCGGGCTGGGCGACATCGCGGATGCTCCGGCCTGCGAGCGGGTGCGCACGTGGCAGCGGCTCGGCATGGCCGGGCGGGCCACCTTGGCGGCGCGGATGGCGTCGATCGCACACGGCCGGGTGATCGTGACCCTCGATCCCGACTCGGCGGTGGCCGCCGGGACCGTCGTGATGACGTCGGGTCGGGTTCTCGTGGTCGACGTGCACGAGGACTACGCGGCTCTGCTTCGCGACCGTCCGTGGGCCAAGCGGATGGGCGGGGTGCCGGGTGTGATCGGCTCCGGGCTCGTCGCCGCGTTCATGCAGGTGGCCAAGCGCGCGGAGCTGACCGTCGTCGCCGACGACCACGTACCCCCGATGAAGGCCCGCCGTCGCATCGTCGTGCGAAACGAGGCCGTGCCCGCCCTGCTGCCCGAGCCCAGTGCGCGTGGCGACGAACCGCGGGCCCTGTACATCGGAGACGTGCGCGCGACCCGCGGGGTGTTCGCGATGGTGGAGGCGATTCGCCTGGCCCCCGCGTGGAGCCTCGACATCGTCGGCCCGGTCGCGCCCGCCGACGCCGAGCGGCTCGACGCTGCGCTCGCCGACCCCGCGGTCGCCGGGCGCGTGCGGTTGCACGGGCGCCGCCCTCCGGCCGCGTCGTGGGAGTTCGCGCGCGGCGCCTGGTGCGGGCTCGCCCTCCTGTCGGACACCCCTGCGTTTCGTGAGGCGCTGCCGAGCAAGCTCGCCGAGTACGAGGCGTGCGGCCTGCCCGTCATCTCCACCGACCTCCCGCGCCAGCGCGAGGTCCTGGAGGCGAGCGGCGCGGGCGTGCTCGTCCCGACGGGCACCGACGAAGAGGTGGGCGCAGCGGTAGCGGAGGTGCTGCGCGGCTGGACCGCAGCCCCCGCGACCCTGGACGACCTCCGTGCAGCAGCGCTCGCGGCAGGCGCGGCGGCTCGCGAACGCCGGAGTACCTACGACGACTTCGCAGACGAGGTAGAGGCCCTCCTCACGCCCCTCGATTGAGCCTGACGCGTCACGACCGAGCGCCGGCTGGCCTGTTGCCGAGACGTGACCTGGGGCGGGTGGGAGGTTGTCGCGGGGTCGAGGCATCATGGATGTCGGGGGCTTTGGGGGATCCGACGCGAGAACTAGTTGATGGGAACACCGCACATGACCTCACCAGTGACCCGTCAGGCTCGTAGTCTCGCAGGCCGAGCCGTGCGGAAGTCGCTGCGTACCGTGCTCGGGCCGCAGTCACCCGTGCGGAAGGCTCTGCCTGGGCCGGTGAAGACCCGCCTTTACACCCTCCGCCGGCACATGCCACGCAAGCTGGCCCGCATGGTCGACGCCTCCATTGGCAAGAAGCCCGCCAAGCCCGTCGACCCGGCGCTGCTCGCGGCCGGATCGGTGCGGCCCGAGCCTCCGACCGAGGCCGTGCGCGTATGGGTGGCTCCCGCGAACTTCGCGGGCCAGGGCAAGGCCTGGGCGGAGTCGCTGAACCAGCACGTCGACGGTGTGGGCGCGCGCTCGATGGCGGTCGAGGGGGCCATCCGGTTCACCGTCGACCAGGAGGTACACCCCGACGTGTACCGAGACGTCGGCTGGCAGCAAGACCAGGAACAGTACGTCTTCGAGAACTACACGCACGTGCTCATCGAGGCCGAGCGCCCCGTTTTCGGTACGCGCTACGGCAGTACGTGCGAGGTCGAGATCTCGCGACTGCGCGACGCGGGCCTCACCGTCGGGCTCATCTCGCACGGCTCCGACCTGCGCATCCCGAGCAGGCACGCCGAGCTGTTTCCGCACAGTCCGTTCGACGACCCCGACGACAACACCACCAAGGTGCTCGAGGCGCGTGCTCGCCAGAACGCCCGCATCATCGACGAATTCGACGGGCCCGTCTTCGTCTCCACGCCCGATCTGCTCGACTACGCGCCCGAGGCGCGCTGGTGTCCGACCGTCGTCGACACCTCGGAGTGGGCCAGCGCCTGGCCCCTGCTCGCGCGCCGCGTGCCGCGGGTCGTGCACATCCCGAGCAACGGCAAGCTCAAGGGCAGCGAATACATCGACGAGATCATGGGCGCCCTCGCGGCCGAGGGCCTCGTCGACTACGAACGGCTCTCCGGGGTGACGCGCGACGACATCCGGCGTGAATTCGGCGAGGCCGACATCGTCATCGACCAGCTCGTCATGGGCCTGTACGGCGTGACCGCCATCGAGGCACTCGCGGCCGGCCGGGTCGTCGTGGCATTTCTCGGAGACGCGGTGCGTGAACGCATCCGCGACGCTGCCGGCGTGGAGGTGCCGATCAAGGAGGCGACCGTCGAGACCCTGCGCGAGGTGATCCTCGACATCGTCGGAGACCGTGAGGCGGCTCGCGAATTCGCGGCGGCCGGGCCGGATTACGCGACGCAGGTGCACGACGGACGCATGTCGGCGCAGGTACTCACCGAACTCACCGGCGGCACCGTCGTGGAGGGGGAGACCGACGCCGAGGAGACACTCGCCACAATCGAAGCCGCGCGGGCCGGTGTCGCTGCCCCCAAGCCGGTGCCCGATCTCGACGCTCCCGTGCGGTTGTTCGTCGGACCCGCCAACTTCGCCGGCCAGGGCACGGCCTGGGCTCGCGCGGCTCAGGCGAACCTCGACGGGGTCTCGGCGCGCGCGATGGCTGCCCGGCAGCCCACCCTCCGGTTCGAAACCGACTACGAGATCGACCCGCACGTCTTCACGCTGCCCGAATGGGGCGAGCGGCAGGAGCGGTACCTCGCCGAGTTCTACACGCACGTGCTCATCGAGGCGATGCGGCCCGTCACCGGGTACCGGCGTGGCGTGCGGGCATCCGACGAGATTCCGGCGCTCGAGGAGGCGGGACTGAACGTCGCGCTCATCGCCCACGGCACCGACGTGCGCGTGCCCAGCGTGCACCGCGCCTCGACGAAGTGGTCGCCGTTCGACTCCGACTGGGACGCGGTGCCGACCGTGGACGTGCTCGAGCAGCGGGCGCAGCGCAACGTCGACTCGATGGCAGCCTTCGACGGGCCGACGTTCGTGTCGACTCCCGACCTGCTCGACTACGTGCCCGACGCACGCTGGTGCCCCGTGGTGATCGACCCTGCGCGGTGGGCTGCTTCTGGCGGTGTGGCCGCGGGGGAGGGGGTCGGCGAGGGACGTCTCCCGGTGGTCGTGCACGTGCCGAGCCACTCGCGGCTCAAGGGCACGCACCTCATCGACGACGCTGTGTCGGAGTTGGCGGCTTCGGGGGTGATCGACTACCGGAGGCGTTCGGGCGTCGACCCCGCCGAAATGCCCGCTGTGTACGGCGAGGCCGACGTGGTCCTCGACCAGTTCGCCCTCGGCAGCTACGGCGTCGCGGCCTGCGAAGCGATGGCCGCGGGCCGGGTTGTCGTCGGGCACGTCACCGACGCCGTGCGCACGCGGGTACGTGACGAGACCGGGCTCGAACTGCCCATCGTGGAGTGCGAACCCGACGCGATCGCCGACTGCCTGCGGGGCCTTGTGACAGACCCGGACAACATGCGCGAGATCGCCCGGCGGAGCGTGGAATTCGTGACAGCGGTACACGACGGCCGCCGCGCAGCCCAGACACTCGCCTGTTGGCTCAAGGGCTAGGACGCAGCAGGCGAGGCGGGCTAGGTGACATTGCGGAGTATCCCGCGGGACTGATGGGTTGGCTGGAGCCTGCAGGTCAAGAGCGTCCCGCGGGATCCCGGCCGGAAATCTCGCTTGACGGAGCAGACTTCGGCTCTGGCTGGGCAGCCCTGGCTGCCGCCGCAGCTGCCGTGCTCTGGGCCTCGATCGCGAGTTCCGGCGAAACCCCCTCCGCCGCACCCTCCTCCGCCGGCGGCGCTTGGGCCGCTCGCGTGGACACCTCCACCTGCCACGCACATGCCGCGGCGGACGCCAGCGCCACCCACCACAGGGGTACGTGCAGTGCGGAGCTCGCGGCGATGCCCAGCGCGAGCACGGCCGCCAGGTGGCCGCAGGCCTCGTATCGGGAGATGCGGGTCGTGCGGCCGAGCACCCTCCGCGAGCGCACGAGCGCGACGACGATGCCCGCGATCACGGCTGCGTACAGCGCTCCGATGTGCACGCCGTACTGGGTGAGCAGTTCGAGAAAGCTGTTGTGCAGGTTCGTGAGTTTGAGCGTGCCTGCGTCGACGTCGTTCCACAGCAGCGGCTCGAACGAACCCGCTCCGGAGCCGAGCCAGCCCGACTCGCGCAGGTACCGCCACGACGCGGCGATGAGTTGCAGGCGCAGGGAGTCGGAGCGGGCCGTCTCCTCGCCGAACTGCGCGACGATCATCCGGGCGAGCGGATTGCGTTGAGCCAGAGGCGGCGCCACGAAGGAGAGCGTGACGACGAGCAGTACACCCGCGGCGACGACTCCCACCGCACCGAACGGGTGCCGTTCAGCCCTTCGCGCACCTCCGGTGGCACGGCGCTCGAGGAGGCGGCGGCGCGCCTCTAAGCCGAGCACGACCAGGAGTGCGAGGAGCCCCGAGCGGCTCTGCGTCACGAGCACGACGAGGCAGCCGAGCACGACCACTGCCTCGACCGTCCGCACGGCCCACCGGGGCCGAAGCGTGGCGGCGAGGGCGAGGGAACCGGCGATCATCGCGACGAGGGCGGTGGCGAAGTTGTTGGGGTTGATGAACGTGCCCACGGCCATCGGCCCGTCGCCGAAAACCCACGGGTGAGCGGCGTCGACGAAGAGATGGTTGCCGGTGACGAGTTCCCAGGTGGCGATGCCGACCGAGAGCACCAGCCCCGCGAACCAGCCGAGCCGCAGCCCGGTAACGCCGGCGAACGTCCCGCGCGAGGCGGCGAGCGCGAGCAGGGAGAAGGCGAGGCAGCCCCACAGGCGCGTCAGTTCGAGGCGGCCGGCGTCGAGGTCGGGGGTGCGGGTGAGGGCGATGGGGGCCCAGAGCACGAAGCCGAGCCAGAAGGCCGGTAGCAGCCACGCCGACACGGCCCGGCGTCGCGTGCTCGCGAACAGGAGCAGCACGGCCAGCGCGATGGCCGCGCCGTTGACGCCGCCGAGCAGACCGGCGGCGCTGAGCGGCACCGTCACGAGGCCGCCGGCGATGGTGAAGAGCACGGCCGCGCCTCCGAGAGCGGCTGCGCTGGCGGCGGCAGCGGCCCGCGTTCCCGGAAGATCGCGGATCTGATTGTCTGCCACGAGAATCCAGGTTACCGGGCGTTATCGTGAGCAGCGCCGAGGCGCGGCCCGGGCCGGACGTCCACGACCCAGGAGACGGGCGGGCGACGCAACCGTGAACTGTCGGTGCGGCTGGATACAGTACGACCGTGACGACCCGACGTGTGCTGATGATGGTGGGCAACGACATCCGCCATGACACCCGCGTGCTGAAGACGGCGCTGGCGCTGGCCGACGGCGGGGTCGAGGTGACGATCCTGGGGTACAGCAGCTCGGGCGCCAAGCAGGAGACGACGCTCGGCCCGGTGCGCATCGTGCGGGTTCCGGTGGCGTGGCGGTTCCGTGACCGGGCTAATGCGGCCCGCAAGGCCCGCCGTGACCAGCGCTTCGTCGAGCCGCCCGCCTCTGCGCGCGACCAGCGCCTCCGCTCTTTGCAGTTGGGGCTGCGGCAGCGGGAGGCGCAGCAGTCGGGCAGCCGAGCCGCCAAGCGCTCGGCCTCGCGGGCCACGCGAATCGCAGACTGGGTCACCGACATCGACAAGCGGCGCGGGCAGTGGGCGCGGCGTGAGGAGAAGCTGCGCGAGAAGGCGTACAAGGCCATCGACGGCAGCGGGTTCGGCGTGTCGTGGCGCCGCGACCTGCCCGAGATCGACGACTACGCACTCGCTTTCGACCCGGTGATCGATTCGCTGGAGTGGGACGTGATCCACGCCCACGACGTGCACATGGTCGGCATCGCGAGTCGGGCGGTCGCGCGTCGACGCGCAGCAGGCAAGCCCGCCGCGTGGGTGTACGACGCGCACGAGTTCGTGGCGGGGCTGTCTGTATACCCGCCGCGCACGGCCCGCAAGGTCGCCGCGTACGTCGACCTCGAGAGTGAGTACATCCGCGACGCCGACGCCGTGGTCACGGTGACCGAACCGCTCGCCGTCGAACTCAAGAAGCGTTACTCGCTCAAGCAGCTTCCGGCCGTGGTGATGAACGCGCCCGTCCTCGGAGAGGGCACGCGCCGGGCCGAGGTCGGCCTGCGCGAGGTGTGCGAGCTGGGAGCCGGTGTTCCGCTGCTCGTGTACAGCGGCGGCGTCACGGTGGCGCGCGGTATCGACACGGCGGTCGAGGCCCTATCGCAGCTGGACGGAGTGCACCTGGCCGTCGTGTGTGTGCCGCACACCCGGGTCGCCCCGGCGCTCGCCCTCGCGCAGAAGGCCGAAGAACTCGGTGTGGCCGATCGGCTGCACCTGGTCGACCCGGTGCGACCTGACGAGGTGAGCAGCTTCGTCGCCTCCGCTGACATCGGCATCATCCCGATCCTGCACTTCGGCAGCCACGAGGTGGCGCTGGCGAACAAGCTCTTCGAATACCTCTACGCGAACGTGCCCGTGCTGGTGAGCGACTGCAAGGCGCAGAAGGAGTTCGTCGAGCGCGAGAAGGTCGGGGCTGTGCACATCGCCGGCGATGCGGCCTCCTTCGCAGCCGGGGTGCGCCAGGTGCTCGCCGAGGCCGGGCCGCTGCGTGAGCGCATCGCGAACAACCCCGACCTGCTCGTGCCCTACGCGTGGGAGCGGCAGGAGCAGACCCTGCGCGAGGCCTACCGCGCGCTGTATCGCGAGGGGCTGCTCAGGGATGGCAAGGGCGCACGCGAGCCGGGCTCGACGGGTGATGCGGGCGTCCTGGAGCCCCAGGTGAGTTCGGCCCTCGACGGGCTCGTGGAGCGTCCGCTCTCCCGCGATGACCGCCCCAGCGTCGTCGGCATCGGCCCGGCGAACATGGCGGGTCAGGGCTGGGAGTGGGCCAAGGCCCTTGAACGCAACGTGCCCGGCGTGACGACCCACGTCATGGTGGTCGACCGCGGCCAGGCGTTCATGTACCCCAACGACGAGGCCGTCGACGCACCGAAGTACCGCCGCAATGCGGCCTGGGCCCAGGGCTTCGAGAACCGTGCCCTCGCCGACTGGACCCACGCCCTCCTCGAAGCGGGTCGGCCGCTGTTCGGGCTGCGGCACGGCGACACCTTCGTCGGCGACGCCGAGGTGCTGCACGCGGCCGGCGTCCGGGTGGGGATGCTGCTGCACGGCTCCGAGGTGCGCAACCCGACGATCAACGTGATGCAGACGCCGTGGTCACCGTTCACGGGCCGCATCGATGAGCAGACGATGCGGCTGCAGAAGCAGGTCGACGCGCTCGTGCCCAAGCTGCGGGCGTTCATGGACGACGACGTGGCCGGCGGCCCGGTCTTCGTCTCGACGCCCGACCTGCTGCGTCACCTGCCCGGGGCGATCTGGCTGCCGGTCGTGGTCGACACGGAGTTGTGGGCGCACGACGGGCCGCTGCTGGAGCGGGAGGTGCCGGTGGTGCTGCACGCTCCGAGCCGCTCGTCGCTCAAGGGCAGCACGCACGTCGAGACGGCGCTGGCGCCGCTGGTGGCCGAGGGGCTGGTCGAGTATCGACGGGTCGAGGGCGTGGCCCCGCAGGAGATGCCGGGCCTGGTGAAAGACGCCGATATCGTGCTCGACCAGTTCGCGCTGGGTCTCTACGGCGTGGCGGCCTGCGAGGCGATGATGGCGGGTCGTCTGGTGCTCAGCCATGTCACCGACGAGGTGCGTGGCTTGTGCCCGAGTGACCCCCCGATCGTCGAGGCCCCGGCGGATCGCCTGGAAGCGACGTTGCGCGAGGTGCTGACGAAGCGCGACGAGTACCGCCAGATCGCGGCGAAGGGCCCGGCCTACGTCCGAGACGTGCACGACGGCCGCCGCTCCGCCGCGGTCCTGACCGAACACCTCGACATCCACGGCTGAGGTGCGTGATCCTCTCGGTGGGATGCGCGTGCGGATGTCCGCGAACGCGTAATCACCCGCGCTGACATGCGCGACCGAGTCGCGACCCGTGAGTGACCTCGTCGGTCCTCTAGCAGGGGACGGCCGGCGTCGGTAACGTCGCGTGAGAAGGTCCTCATCATGAACTCACGGTGAACTCACTTGGGCTCCGTAAGTTCTGGGATGTCGAAACAGAACAGTCGCGAGGGACAAGGGGAACGACATGCGTACCGGAACGACTCGTAACACCACTGCGATGCGGGGTTTCGCTGGCATCGGCGCGGCGAGCGCGCTCGTGCTCGCACTCGGAGCCTGCGCAGGCAACGACGGCTCGGCCCCGCGGCCTGCCGACGGAGGCGCGGTTTCGGTGACGTCGCCGGCGACTTCGCCAACGTCGGCGGCTGAGACCACCGCGACGACGGCAGGGGCTTTGACTGCTGCCCCGGCGGACGCCCAAGCTCGCAACGCCGCCGCTCTCGCGGCGATTGCGACGGCCGAGAAGGCTGCCGGCGGCACGGCGTACGAGATCGACGACGAGAACGACGACCAGACGTGGGAGGTCGACGTGATGGTCGGTGACCGCTCGGTCGAGGTGCAGGTCTCGGGCGACGGTGCCACCGCCCAGGGGCAGACCGATGACGACGACGCCGACGATGACGACAAGGCCCGGCTCGGGCGCGCGAAGACCACCCTCGCGCAGGGCATCGAGGCAGCGCTCACAGAGGTCCCCGGTGCCCTCGACGACGTCGACCTCGACGACAAGGACGACGTCGATGCGTGGAAGGTGACGATCGACGAGTCGGATAACGACGACGTCGAGGTCTACGTGGCGACCGACGACCTGCGGATCCTGGCGGTCGAGCGCTGAGGCTACGGCGTGGCGGCCCGGCGGCGTTCGAGGGCTCGGATGGCGGCGGGGTAGCCGACCATCACGTCCGGGCCCTCGTTGGCGCGGGCGAGCAGCCAGGCTCCGCGTTGGGAGCGGGCATCGACGGGGAACACGAGGTCGGCCTCACGGAATAGCGCCGCGGCCTCCGACGAGCGGGCCAGCGCGATCGCGAACTGCGTTGCGATGCTGCCGTTTCGGGTGGCGATGGCTTGCTGGGCGGCCTTGGCGACCGGGTTGGTCCCGGACTTCAGGCGCCTCTTGGCGGAGCCGACCGCGCGCTTACCGACCTTCGTCGCCTTGTTGACGCGCCACGTAAGGGCGTGCTTGAGGCGGGCCGGGTCGGTGCGCGGCAAGTGGGCGACCTTGAGGTGGGCCGCGTTGGTGCGCTTCGGTCCAGCGACGGGGGTGGCTTCGGCGGACGCGTCGCCGCTCGTGGCGACGAGACGATCAACCGCGTCTTCAGCCGTGACCTCTGCGTCTGAGCCGTGGGAGGCGTCGTGCGCGTCGTCGTCGGCATCGTCGCCGTACTCGCGCGACTCCCAGTGGGCCGAGTGATCGCCGGTGTCGGCAACGGCCTCCGGCAGTTGGCCCGCGAGGTCGGACTCGCTCATCGGCGAGTCCTCGCCGCCGATCTCGGCGTTGTCAGGGTCGCTGTCGGAGTTGTCCATGTTGACTGCGTTGGCGGTGTCGGACTCGTCGCCAGAGGCCAGCGAGTTCGCGTCGATGTCGTGGCCGCCAATGATGTCGCCCGCAGGCTGCACATGGCGAGGCTCAGTGTTGCGCAGTTCGAGGCGCGGTCCGAACACGTAGTGCTCGGTGACGGGCAGCGGCTCACGCGGCGGCTGCCAAGCCATGAGCGCCACCGTGTCGTCGTCGGTGAGCTGCAGGTTCTCGCGCCACATGCGGATCGTGTCGGGATTGACCCCGCGGCCGGTGTCGAGCAGGACGATCTTCACGAGCGGGTCTCCTCGTTCACGCTGGGGTTCGAGTTCTCGCCGTCGTCGGAGGTCGAGGCGCTGGGGGCAGCCGAACCGTCGCGGTCGGCGGGGTGACCGCCGGGACGGGCCACGCTCTCCTTGAGGCTCAACACGCGGGGGCGCAACTGCAGCTCACGCGAATACTGACGCGCGAATTCGGCGCAGGCGGCGCGGGTTTCGTCGGAGGCGTTGCGCGCGGCCTCGGCGGCCTTGATGAGGGCGTCGGCGATCGACTCCGGCTCGAGGTCGGTAACCGGGAACCACAGCGGGTAGCCGCGCAGCACGTCGGTGGCGGCGTTGCCCGGGTCGTGCACGGCGACGATCGGCAGGGCGCTTGCCGCGTACTCGAAGACCTTGCCGCTGGTGACGTAGATGCCCTTGCCGAGGATGAGCAGGCACGCGTCGAACGTCTCGTACGTGGCCTTGACCAGCGCCTTCGGCACCGGCCCCTCGTAGGTCAGGCCATGCTCGGCGTGGTCGTCGACGAGCTTGAGCAGCGCCGGGCTCGGGTTGGAGTAGAAGCCGAGGTAGCCCCACAGCTGCGCCTGCGCGTCGGAGAGCTGCTCCGAACGCTCCCGGGCCAGCGACCATCCGGCCGCGAACTCCTCGACCGGCACCCGGTTGCTGGCAGTGCCGATGTACCCGAAGACCAGCGGCTTCTCGGAGGCCGGCCCGTGCGCGCGGGCGTCGGGTACGAACTCGGGGTCGTAGCCGTTGGCGACCACGTGCATGCGGTCGGCGACCGCGGGGTGCCGTTTCGCGTGCCATGCCCGGATCGGCTCGTTGACGAACCACACCTCGCGCGCCGAATTGAGCATGCGGCGTTCGAGCTTGTCGACGCGGCCACCCTCCGGGTGCAAGAACGTGCCGTCGAAGACGTCGAGCATCCAGGCATCGCGGTAGTCCATGACGTACGGCACGCCGTGGGCGCGGTTGAGAGCCCAGGCGGCGCAGAAATCGACGTTGGGGTTCGCGGTGGCGACGACGAGGTCGACCGGCTTGCGCGCGTGGATCTCGAGCGCGGCCTGCTCCAACGGCTTGCGCCACGGGCCGTAGTTCGACTCCGGAAAGTCCTTCATGTCGGTGTACTTGCGGGTGCGGCGCCACACCTTGGGCGCGAACGCGCGCAGCGCAGACCACTTGCGCACGTCCATCTCCATCGAGGGCCACGCGAACGGGATGCGCACGACCTCGACAGAGGGGTCGACCTGCTCTTCGAGCGAGACGTCGGCGCCGGTGTAGTCGATGAAGGTCTCACGCGTCGCGGTCAGTACGGTGACGTCGTACCCCTCACGAACGAATCCGTTGACGGTGGCGAGCGCCCGGTATACCCCTCCGCCGCGGGAGGGCGGAAACCCCCAGGCCACGTACAACATGTGCGGACGAGCAGTGCCTTCGGTGCGCGGGCGCTCCGACGGTGTCGACGTCATGCGCTGGATCTCCTTGTCGTGCCCATCGGCGGGAGTCGGGTGCGGTGCGGATTCGGATGACCGCAGGTGACGGCCCCGACCCGAATCAGCGTATCGCGCGCAGCAGGTCGCAGCGCAGAAGAGTTCGCGCAGGCGCGGCCGGGTGCCTCGGCGCGCGCGGAGAAGTACGGTGCTGGGTGTTGTGGGAGTCACACGCTGAACGGCCCGGAGCGCCGACGACGACGAGCCGCGCTGTTGAACCGCTCGCACGCGCACGATCCGTACGCTGGGAGTCGGGCCTTTTCGCGCCCGTCGACCGGCCGTGCGCGGCCCGAACCCGAGGAGCCTTGCGTGAGTGATCCGTCCGTCCGCATCCAACCGAGCGCAGACGTTGCCGAGAACGCGGTCTTCGGCGAGGGCAGTTCCGTGTGGCACCTGGCGCAGGTGCGTGAGGACGCGGTGCTGGGCAAGAACTGCATCGTCGGTCGTGGCGCGTATGTCGGCACAGGCGTGCGGATGGGCGACAACTGCAAGCTGCAGAACTACGCCCTCGTGTACGAGCCGGCGATGCTCGAAGACGGCGTGTTCGTCGGCCCCGCGGTCGTGTTCACCAACGACCACTTCCCCCGCTCCATCAGCCCCGAGGGCACCCTCAAGCGCGGTGACGACTGGGAGGCCGTGGGCGTGACGTGCCGCAAGGGCAGCTCGATCGGGGCGCGCGCGGTGTGCGTGGCTCCCGTGGAGATCGGCGAGTGGGCGCTCGTCGCGGCGGGTTCGGTGGTCACGAAGAACGTGCCCGCGTACGCGCTGGTCGCGGGCGTGCCAGCGAAGCGGATCGCGTGGGTCGGGCGCGCGGGCGAGCCCCTGGAGTCGCAGGGAGGCGGCGAGTGGAGCTGCCCCAAGACGGGCGAGCGCTACCGCGAAACCGGCGACACCCTCGAAGTCGTAGAAGGCTGACGGATCAGACCTTGCCGGAGGCTCGGCGGGGTTGTTTGCCCAGGAGGTAACCCTCGAGGAAACCCAGGCCCCAGCCGTAGTGCACGCCTGCGAAGGCGGCCGGGAGCGCTGCCGGGTTGACCTCGTCGGACGTCTCGCGAGCGCCCCACGCCTTGGCGCTGGCCATGCCGACCACCGCCAGATACGGGGTGTACGCGAGCGCGGCGAGGACGGGCTTGCGGGTGGCGATGGCCGCGAGGCCCGCCGTGCCCAGCACTGCGATCGGAGCCACGAGGTGCCGCGGACGCAGTGCCGAGGGGCCGTTCTTACGCACCATGAGGGCCTTACCGCGCCCGTATCGCCGGAACTGGCGGAACAGGTCGGGCACGTTGTCGCGCACGTGCCACCAGATGCGCATGTCGGGGTCGAACCCGATCGTGTACCCGGCGGCCAGGATGCGGTGGTCGAAGTCCACGTCTTCGTTGACCAGCAGGTTCGGGTCCCAGCCGCCGACCTCGCGAGCCACGTCGGCGCGGTAGACACCGAACGAGGCGTGGTCGGTGAGCTGGTACTCGGTGCCGAAGTGGTTGATCGAGTCGCCGATGGCGTACGGGCTGCTCAGCACCATGCCGATGGCCCGGCCGGTCGGGTTGTTCGAGACTCCGGTGCGCAGGCCGCCCACGGCTGCGAGCTGCGGATCTGCGGCGAACCGGTCGAGCGCGCGACGCATGTAGTCGCCGCTGATGCTCGCGTGCCCGTCGACGCGCGCGATGAACTCGCCGCGTGCGTTCTGCATACCGACGTTGAGTCCCTTGGGGATCACGACATCGGGGTTGTCGAGCAGCCGCACCCGCGGGTCCTCCGCGGCGAGACGGCTGACGATCTCACGGGTGCCGTCGGACGAGTGCCCATCGACGACGAGAACCTCGACGTCAACGGCCTCCTGAGCAAGGGCCGAACGCACGGCCCCTTCGACACTCTTCTCCTCGTTGAGCACGGGCATGATCACGCTGATGAGAGACACGTCAGGTGCTCCGTTTCGCAGTCGGTCGGCCGCTCGTGGCGGCTACGTCGTTGGTGTCGGGCGAATCGCCATCGGCGGCAGTGCCGTTCTGGCGTGAGGAGGCGCTCCGTTCGGCGGCCGTAGCACCAGTGCTGACGTCGCCCTGTTTCGGATCGGTGTCGTCGACATCGGTGCCTCCCAGATCGGAGGCGGCGAGGTCGTCGTCTTCGTCCCAGCCCTCGTCGTCGTACCAGCCCCGTGGGGCGTCGGGTTCGCGTTCGGGGTCGGTGCCCGCCGGACGGTTGCCGAACAGGGCCGGTGCCCAGAGCGTGGTCATGAGGAACGCCGGGATCATGAGTGGCTGGGCCGGCGGCTGCAGGATGAGCATCGAGGTGGCGACCGCGAACGCGATCGAGGGCTCGACGGTCTTCACGTACGACACCACCACGAGAGCCGTGAGCAGCACGCCTGCGATGACTCCGTAGTCGAAGAGCACCTTGCCGATGGTCGGCACCATGAGCCCACGCACACCGGATCCGTCGACGACGTGACGTGAGGAGCCCGCTCCGCCGCCGAAGACGACGACGGCCCATTGCTCGGTCCACTTGGGCCAGAGGTACATGTACGGCTCGACCGTGCGCAGCGCCGTCGAGGAGCGGGAGTTGCCGCCCTCGGAGAGCCGCGACAGGATGACCTGCCCGATCGCCGTGGGGATGACGACTGCGGCGAGCACGAGGCCGGGCACGATGTACGGCTTGAGCAGACGCCACTGGCCGAGCACGACCATGGCCACGATGCCGATGAGCGCGACGAAGAAGCCCGACCCGGCGGCGGTGACGATCATGCCGCCGAGCAGCCACATCACCTTCCAGATCGGGGCCCGGACGATGAGCGCTGCGAGAACGATGAGGCCGAGGATGAACGACATGAACGACGGTTCGAGCGTGAACCAGCCGTTGGACTTGTACAGCCACGCGCCGTAGTACAGCGGGTACGCCGTGTTGAAGTCGGTGACCAGCATGTTCGGCGGAAAGATCTCGGCGAGGAAGTCGCGGTAGGGCATCCCCACGAGCTGAACGGCGATGAACGCGATCGAAATGCCCGCGAACCACAGGCCGATCTGCACGATCGCCTTCAGCGCCCGCTCGAAGGTGGCGCGGCTGCGATCGGCCATCATGAACGCCGCCGGCAGCCACGTCACCATCCACAATGCCCAGCTGTTCAAGCTGACGAACGGGGCGTGGACGAAGAGGATCTGCGGAAGCGTCACCAGGGCCGCCACGCCTCCGGCGACGAGCCAGAGGATGAAGCGGCGGGGCTCGATGACGATGATCGAGGTCTTCCAGGCGAGCAGCAGCCACACGCCGGTCAACGCGACCGATACCGAGATGTTGAGGTTCGGTATCGAGATGCGCATGAGGAAGAAGTTGGCGATGAAGAGCGCCGAGATCCAGAACACCGGGTCGAGGCGGCGGAGCGGGTAGACCGGCACCTCGTCAGCGGAGACGGGCAGCGCCCGGGCAGCGGCAGTGCCGTTGCCCGGGGCGCGGCCCGCGCGCTCAGTTGTCGACGACGATGTAAGTGCGGTCACCGAACTGTCCGGAGTACTCGTCGAGCCACTCGAAACGGGTCTTGTGCGGGCGCACCAGCACCAGCATCAGAGCCTCGGGGTCGCGTGCCACGCGCTTGACGATGGCGGTGGAGAGCCCCGTCTCGAGCACGGTTGCGGGGCCGCCCTTGACCGGCGCGGCCGACTGGGAGGCGCCGTACTTGGCGACGTTCTGCGTGACCACGATGTCGCGTCCCGCGGCCTTGAGGCCTTCGGCGACCGGGTCGATGAGGCTGCGGATCGCCGCGACAGGGGCGCGCACACCGGTGATGACCACACGCTGCGGAGTGGGCACCTCCATGCTCAGGACGGCAGGCACGTCGCGCGCCGGGATGAACTCGAGGTTCGGGTAGAGACGACGCATCTCGCCGAGCTTGCTCATGCGGCCACGGCGGCCACCGAAGAAGAGCGCGAGCGCGACACCGACGAGACCTGAGCCCACGGCTCCGAGCAGGATCAGCATGACGCGGGAGGTCGACGTGGCGGCCTGCGCGACGGCGGGCTGCAACACCGAGAGCTGCCGCGATTCGGCGAGCGTGTTCGACTGGTTGTCGGCCAGCGCGGCACCGAGCCGGCCCAGGCGCTGTGCCTCGGCGTTGCCGTCGGCGAGCTTCTGGCCGCGGATGATCTCGGCGGTGGAGGCGGTCAGCGTGCGGAGCTGGTTCGTCACTCGGTCCTGGCTCGCTGCGACACCGGCTGCAGCAACGGCGTTGGCGTCGCGCACGGCCTCGTCAGGGCTCGGGGCCGAGACCTCGACCTGCAGGATCAGCGACTCCGGCACCGTGGTGAGCTTGGTGCGCGACCGCAGGTCGACCTCCGAGGCACCGACCTCGGTGGCGGCACGAGCGAACACCTCGGAGGTGTTCATCTCGGTGAGCGCGCTCTGGGCGGCCTGGTTGAGGCCGTCACCGTTGGAGGCGGTGGACTGCACTCGCAGCAGCGAGGTCACCGAACTCGGCGAACCGGCTCCGATGAGTCCTCCGATCACTGCGCCTACGAGCGCGAATGCGGCGGGTACCCACCACCAGCGCCGAAGGGTCTCGCCGAGCGAGCGTCCCCACGGGTCGACGTTTGTCAGGGCCGGACTGGCCACGTGCATCCCCCTATCGGTTCCAGCTGTCATGTCGAGGGCGACCCCCTTCGCGAGTTTCCCCCAACGCGAAAGTGTCGCCGATGGTGGCAACGCACTGGCCCGACCTCACGGTTCCCGGGCGGATTGCGCACCGAATCGACACCGGCCACGATACCGGACTGTGACGCCCGTCCAATTATCCGTGGTTCACGCCGTTGAACGCATGAGGCGGATTGTCTTGCGACACAGTGACGCCGACACCAGGGGTCGCCCTTGCGCACCGTCACGCCGTGTCTACACGTATGCCGCCTACGCTGGGATGTAGGTATCGGCAATCACCCGAGATGAACGGCTCTACGTGCGCATTCTCCTCCTCGCGAACTCCTATCCGACGGCAGCGGTGCCGAGCGGGGCGCCGTACATGAGCGCGCGGTTGCGCACTCTCCGTGCGCAATCCGGGGTCGACGTGCGTGCGCTCGCCTTGCGGCCCACATATTCGCCCGCCGCGCGGGTTGTGCGGGCGGTCGCGCGTGCCGCATCCGACGCCGCGCTCCGCCTCGCCCCCGACGCCGCTGCCGACGGGTGGCGGGAGGCGGCCGTGCGCTGGGATGCGAGCGACCTTGTCGCGGTGCGTCGCGGGCGGCGACCGGAGAGGGCGATCGCCCGGGCCACGCGGCAGGTAGTCGGCCAGGCCGCAGGCGAATTCGACATCGTGCACGCACACGGCATGTATGCGTTGCCGGCAGGTGAAGTGGCGCGGCGGGTGGCCGCGCAGCGGGGTGTGCCGTTCGTCGTCTCGATGCATGGCAGCGACGTGGAGGAGGCGATGGCGGCGCAGCCCGCCCTCGCCGCCGCGACGCTGCGGGACGCGGCAGCGACGACGTATGTCTCGGAGGCGTTGCGGCAGCGCGCGCTGTCGCTCGGCGCCCCGCAGGCGGCCAGCCATGTCATCCCCAACGGCGTCGACGCGGCCTGCTTCGCCGCTGGCCGGCGACCACACGACCTCCCGGATCGGACCGGCCACAGCAACGAACCCGTGCTGCTGTTCGTCGGAAACCTCCTGCCGGTCAAGGGAGCCGACCGGCTGGCCGACATCGTCGACGAGGTTGCGAGGCAGCGACCTGGGGTGCGCCTCGTGGTCGCGGGCGACGGCCCCGAACGCGCGCGACTCGCGGAACGTCTTGGTTTCCGAGTCGACCTGCGCGGACGTGTCAGCCCCGATGAGGTCGCCCGCCTCATGGCCGAGGCCGACGCGCTGATCGTCCCGAGCCGCCGCGAGGGCTGGGGGTGCGTCGTCACCGAGAGCTACAGCGTCGGAACTCCGGTGATCGCGTCTGCCGTGGGCGGGTTGCCCGAATCGGTGCTCGGTCCGGAGGCGCTCGTGGCGCAGGAGCCCGAGGGCGACCTCCCGGGCCGTTTCGCGCAGCGGGTTATCGAGGTGCTCGACAACCCTCCGCGCGCCGACGAGATGGCCGCGCACGTGGCCGGGGCTTCGTGGGAGGCGGTGGTCGAGCGCGAACTGGCCGTGCTGCGCGAAGCCGTCGCCCGGCGGGCATGAGCTCGCGCGGCGAGCTGGTGCGGCCACTCGACCTGCACCGCAGATCTGAGGGGTCGCTCGGCAGGCGGGGTGCCACGAGTTTCGTCGGGCTCGCCTTTCAAGGGCTGTTGCGGCTCGCCGTCAACGTGGTGGTCGGGCGGCTTGCGGGAGCCGCGGTGCTCGGCATCGTCGCTGCCGGCCAGGCGACGGCGCAATTCCTCATCCTGCTGTGGCCGACGACGGGCGGGCAGGCCGCCTCCCGCTTTCTCGCTCGCGCGCGCGGGCGAGGCGATGCGTCCGAGATCGACGCCGTGGCACGGCACCTCGGCCGGGCGGTGCTGTTGGCGACGCTGCTGCTCGCCGGCCTCAGCGTGCCCATCTCGATGGCGCGCGGCGTGCCTCCGGTAGGGGCGGCCTGTATCGCCGCGCTGCTCGTCGGACTGGCCGGGCAGCAATACACGCGGGGCGTGCATTACGGAGTCGGAGCGGTCACTCGTGTGGTCGTGCTCGACATCGGGTTCTCGCTGCTCGGGCTCGCGGGAGTAGTGGCGGCGCTGCTGGCGGGCGTGCGCGATCTGCGGCTCCTGCTGCCGCTGGCCGCGGCGTTCGGGCTGCTCACGCTGGCCTGTTGGCCGTGGGGCGCGGGGCGCGGATCACGGGCATCCCACGGATCACGCGGATCACGCGTGTCACACGGAGGCAGTGGCGGATCCGCTGCCCCCGCGGACCGAGCGGCCCGCCGGACGCTGGCGCGCGAGATCGACACGTTCGTGTTCTTCGGCTCGCTCGGCACGATCGCGTCGGCCGGGCTCGTGCAGCTCTCGGTGATCGTCGCCTCCCGCCTCGGCGACGCCCAGGCCGGCGCGTACTCGGCCGCGTCGAACCTCGCCATACCGCTGACGCTGCTCTCGGGCGCCCTGTCTCTCGTGCTCTACCCGAGCATGTCGGAGGCGTTCGGCCGCGGCGACGAACAGGCCGTACGTCGCCAACTCGACCGCGGCGTACGCGGACTCGTCTTTCTCGTCGTACCGATCGTCGCCGTGGCAGCGCTGCTTGCACCCGAGATCGTCCGGCTGCTGTATGGCCCCGGCTTCGCCTCCAGCGCACGTCTGCTCGTCGTGCTGCTGCTGGCGGTGCTGGTCTCGATGGTCGCTGTGCCCTGCGTCAACGCGACGACGAGCGGGCACGCCCGCGGCATCGTCGAGATGAGCGTCGCCAGCCTCGTCGGGCTCGCGGTTGCGGCCGTCATGTGGTGGTTCTTGCTCACCGGAGCGGGCACGGGCTTGTTCAGCGACGTCATGACCGACGACGGCGGGGGCGAGGTGCTGGGCGTGGCCTTCGGGTACCTCGCGGGAGTCACCGTGACCGGCGGGTACGCCTTCGCGAGGTCGTGGCGGGCCTGGCGGATGTCGTGGTGGGTCCTGCTTCTCGCGCTCGCCGTCGGTGTCGCGGCCATCCTCGTGGCGGTGACGGTCACCGCGGGTTCGCCCGGGTGGGCGCGCGGCGTTCTCGCCTGCGCGATGGCCGGAGTCTGGGCGCTCGCGCTGCCCGGTGAGCGGCGTGCCTGGGCGGCGCGCCTGCGTCAGCGCTGAGGCAGGTCGATCAGGTCGAAGACGGACTCGGTCGGTCGGCTCGACCTCCACGCGTCGTACGTGTCAGCAGCGGCCTCGCGGCTGCGAGCCCAGGCTTGGGGGCCGTCCGCGGCGAAGTCGTCGATGGCGCGGGCCCAGTCGGCCGGGGCCCGGGAGCCGACCGTGCGTCCGCCTCCGATGTGCGCTGCCTCGGTCCAGGGAGTCGCGCGGGCCGTCACCATCACGGGGCAGCCGTTGGCCAGTGATTCTGCGATCGAGTGCCCGAAATTCTCGCCGGCAGTGGGAAACACGAAGACGTCGTGGGTGCGGAACATCTCGTCGACGCGGTCGTGCTCGACCGGACCGACGAAGCTCACGGCATGACCGGCGCGCTTGGCTGCTTCGCCCAGTTCACGCAGGTGGGCGAGGTGGTCCGCCTCTGCGGCGGAGCCCGCGATGGTCACCTCGACGGGTGCGTTCACGTCTCGCAGCGCGCTCAACAGCACGTCTACGCCCTTCTTCGGGGAGAGTCGCCCGAGGTACAACACCCGCAGCGCCCGTGGCGCCGACAGCTCCTGCGTCGCCGGTTCAGCGTTGGGAGTCCTGTCGGTGTGGGTTCCGGCTTCTGCGGAGCGCCAGGCCCGGGGCGGGAGTTCGGTCTCGTTCTCGCGCACCACGACTCGAGCATCCGGAAGTATGGCGTGGATCTCCGCGGCCTCGAGGTCGGTAGAGGCGTGCCAGACCACTCCCCGAAACAGCCCCAGCATCCGAGCCTGGGCGAGAAAGGCCTGCTTCTTGCGCCACTTGATCTCCAGTGCGCCGGGGCTGAACTCACCCCGAGGAGCGATGACCACCTGCCCGAGCCGCAGCCGACCGAGGCGTCGGAGCGTGAGGGGCGCGATCGTCCACAAGGGAGGGAAGACACCGTTGAGGTAGGTGATGTCAGGTCCGCGCGATCCGGCGGCCGAACGCCACGCCGCCGAAAAGGCATTGCGGGCGCGTCGGTCGCGCAGCTCTGACGCCCCCCGGATAGGGACGTACTGCACGAGGGCGCGGCCGACCGGCACCCAGTCACCGCGCCGGGCGTCCTCCGACAAGGGCAGCGGGGTGGCCTCGCCCCAGTCGAACGCGCTGGTCAACACACAGAAGTCGTGCCGGTCGCCGTGTTGCTCGACCATGGCGGCGAGTGAGCGGATCGGCCCGCCCCCGCGCCAGGCGGGCAGGTAGAAGGGGGTGACGACGAGGATCCGCTGCGTCACAGCGGGCGCTCCCGCAGGCCGCTCCACTGTTCGTGCCGCCGGTGGGTCGAGAGGATGTACCGCACGGCCCGCTCCGAGCAGTTGTCGATGTCGTAGTCGGCGGGCACCTGGGCGCGGCGTCCGGAGGCGTGCACGCGCATGACGTCGCGCGCCGCTTCGACGACGTTGCCCGGGTCAAGGCCGGTCATGACGATCGAGCCCGTATCGAGGGCCTCGGGCCGTTCGATCGAATCGCGCAAGGTGACGGCTGGAAAGCCCAGCAGCGACGACTCCTCGCTGATCGTTCCGGAGTCGGAGAGCACGCACGCCGCGTCGAGCTGCAGCCGCACGTAGTCGATGAACCCGAGCGGAGGGTGAAACGTGAGCCCGGTGAGGTCGCGGTGCGCGGCCCCTGGCCGGTCGACGAGCCGGTCGAGGCGCTTGCGCGTGCGGGGGTGCGTGGAGACGAGCACCGGCATGTCGAAGGCGTCGCGGGCCATGATGAGGCAGTCGAGCAGAGCGCCCAGCCGCATCGGATCGTCGACGTTCTCCTCCCGGTGCGCACTGACCAGCAGATATCCGCGCGGAGTGAGTCCGAGGTCCGAGGTCGCTGTGCTCGCCTCGAAGGCGTCGCGGTGGTGGTCGAGCACCTCCTTCATCGGTGACCCGGTGAGCAGGATCCGGCGCGGCGCCAGCCCCTCGGCGAGCAGGTTGCGGCGGGCATGTTCGGTGTAGACGAGGTTGTAGTCGGCGACGTGGTCGACGAGGCGCCGGTTCGTCTCCTCGGGCACGTTCTCGTCGAAACAGCGGTTGCCGGCCTCCATGTGATACACGGGGATTCGCATGCGCTTGGCGATGATCGCGGCGATCGAGCTGTTCGTGTCGCCGAGAATCAGCACCGCATCGGGCCGCTCGGCTAGCAGCACCTGCTCGACCTTGATGAGGGTCTCGCCGAGCAGCCTGCCCAGGCTGGAGGTGTCGGCGGCGAGAAAATGGTCGGGCTTACGGATGCCGAGCTGGTCGAAGAAGATGCCGTTGAGCTCGTAGTCGTAGTTCTGGCCGGTGTGTACGAGCACGTGGTTGACGGTGTCGTCGAGGCGGGCCATCACCCGCGAGAGGCGGATGATCTCGGGCCGTGTGCCGACGATCGTCATGACGGTGGTCATCTACTACTCCTGCGATTCACGTTCCGGTTCAGTCGTCACTCCTGGGCCAGACGCCAATTGCTTGACGTACCGGTACATGTGCCGCCCTGTGGCCGTGTGGTATTCGGCGTCGATGGTCCAGCCGTTGCGCTGGTGGTGGCGGTTGACGGAGTCGTTGTCGTCGGCGTCGGTCGTCAGATAGGCGCGAGTTGCGCCGCGGGCGGCGGCCCCGTCGCTCCACGCCTGCGAGAGCCGGCCTCCGACGCCGCGGCTACTCGTGTTCGGGTCGACGCACATGGAGGCGAACAGCGCGCCGCTGCTGCCTTCGGGGGCGTCGCCGCGGTAGCGCACCGCGGCGAGCAGCCGGGGAGCGACGACCCGGGGGTGCGTGATCGCGGCTCTGGCGCCGGCCAGCGCGAACGCGAGGCCACGCCTGCGCAGCAGACGCCCGTAGAAACCTGCGGGCTCGACCGTGCCGACCGCGCACCCGATGGGCCGCCCGCTCGCGGCGTCGCGGGCGACGATCGCCACCGACGACGGGTCAGTCAGGTAGCCGCGGTAGAACTCGCGCAGAAACGGGGGGCCCAGGCTCGCAAGGAAGAAGCCCTGGAAGGCGCGTTCGTGGATGCGGGCCAGCTCGGCCACGTCGGTCGACCGCATCTCGGTGAGAACCACGTCGCTCATGTCACCACTCCGTAGGCACTCGCAGGTCGTGGCCGTCGACCACGTCGCACGGCCAGGTGTCGGGGTGGCGTGGGTCGAACAGTTCGTTGGCCCAGAAGAACGTGGTCAGCGGCCCGTCGCCGATGTTGGTGATGCTGTGCGTCCACAGCGAGGGCATGTCGACGACGGCCGGTTCGTCTCCGGTCACGACGAATTCGACGGTCTCGTCGGTGAACACCTTGCGGAGCTTGATCAACCCCGTGCCCGAGATCACCTGGAACCGCTCGATCTTGTTCAAGTGGTAGTGGTTTCCGCGCGTGTAGCCGGGATTCGTGGTCGACACGAAGGCCTGCCCGGTACCGCCGTGCACCCGCACGGTCTCGACAAGGGTGCCGCGTTCGTCGGAGCGGGGCACGGGCCGCAGGGGGTAGGCGTGCGGGAACATCGCGGCGCGCAGGGTGTTGAACAGCGGCACCCCGAGCGGCCCGGAGAGGTCGGGGATCTCGCCGACGGGCGCGTAGATCTGATGCATGAGATCGAACGTGCGGGCCACCTGCGAGATGAGCATCGGCGTGCCCGACTGCGCGACCACGCCGTGGGTGCGGTCGTGGGCCGCCGCGATCATCCGCTCGCAGGCCTCGCCCACGTGCAGCAGCGGCAGCTCGCGGTCGTTCTCGATGCGCGATCCGCCTCCTTGAGCGATGGCGTGGGCGAAGTTGGCGACGAAGCTGTTGTAGTCGGGGCGCCCGTGCTCGCCGAACAGGCCGCAGAAGCGCAGGTCGGCGACACTCGCCTTGGCACCGGCGTGCTCCGCCCACTTGAGCAGCGCCTCGCCGGCCTTGCGCTTGCCGCGTCCGTAGGGAGTGTCGCGGCCGGGGTGGTCGTCGTCGGCGTAATTGCTGCCCGCGAACACCACTGCAGGCTCAGGGCGACCCGCCATGTGCCTGGCGACCGTGGTGCTTTCGAGCGCCAACGCGAGCCGCTGGGCGAGGGCGATGTTGCCCGCCTCCAACTGCTCGTCGCTGCCGCGGTTGATGCCGGCGCAGTGCATCACCACGTCGGCGTTCGACACGGCCCACTCGAGCGCAGCGGAGTCGAAATCGTCGCGCGTGATCGCCACGACCTCCGCGTCAGGCAGGCGCAGAAGCCGAGCGCGCAGGTGCCAGCCGAGAAAACCGGCGGCACCCGTCACCACGAACTTCACGGCTGCAGCGCTCGCATCTCGGGCAACGTCAGCAACATGTCGACAGTCTGACCCACATCGAGGCGCCTGGTGTTCTCCGACGTGTAATCACCCGCGGGGAGCCGACGGTCGTCGCCGGAGGAGAAGTACAGCTCGTACTCCATCGACCGCGCGTCGACCGGCACGCGGTAGTAATCGCCCTCGTCGGTGGCCGAGGCCATCTCCTCGCGCGAGAGCAGCGTCTCGTGCAGCTTCTCGCCGTGCCGGATGCCGATGACGGAGATGGGGTGCTCGGGCACCCCCATGATCGTTGCGACCGCTCGAGCGAGGGTCTCGACGGTCGCGGCCGGGGCCTTGCGTACGTACAGGTCGCCGGGGCGGCCGTAGGCGAAGGCATGCTCGACGAGGTCGACCGACTCCTGCAGCGACATGAGAAACCGCGTCATGCTCGGCTCCGTCAGCGTGAGCGGACGCCCGGCCCGGATCTGGTCGACGAACAGCGGGATCACCGACCCGCGCGAGTACATGACATTGCCGTACCGGGTCACGGTGACGGTCGTGTTGCTGCGCGGGTACTGCCGCGTGAACGCCTGCGCGCTCTTCTCCATGAGCGCCTTGGTCATGCCCATCGCGTTGACGGGGTACACGGCCTTGTCGGTAGAGAGGCACACGACCGCCCGCACCCCGGCCTGGTGAGCAGCGGTGATGACGTTCTGGCTGCCGTGCACGTTCGTCATTACAGCCTGCTGCGGAAAGAACTCACAGCTCGGCACCTGTTTGAGCGCTGCCGCATGAAAGACGAAGTCGACGCCTTCGAACGCCGATGCCACGGAGGCGGGGTCACGGACGTCGCCGACGAAGAACCTCAGCCGCGGGTCACCGAAAGCCACGCGCATGTCGTGCTGTTTCGCCTCGTCGCGCGAGAGGATATGCACCTCGCCGACGCCGGAGTCGAGCAGGTGGCGGGCCATCGTCGAACCGAATGAACCCGTGCCGCCCGTGATCGCCACGGTCGCGCCGGCCACGATGGGGCTGCTGCGGTCGTCGATGAGGGGGCTGCCGAGCGGAAGGTCACCCTCCGAGAGACCGTCGGGAACACCGGCGCTCACGTCGTCGCGGTCGTCGTTGTCGTTCGGCTGGACCGGGCGGGCCGGATAGCTCATGGTCTCCTTCCACGGCGCTCGGCGGTCGCGAGCGCTGCCTCCGCCCTGTCCACAGCTCGTTCGACACTGAAATTCGCCTCGTAGTACCGACGCCCCGCCATGCCCGTGGATTCAAGGGCTGCACGGCCACTTTCGCACAGGTCGGCCAGAATTCGTGTGAGCCCTTGTACGTCTCCGGAGTCGGTGGCGAACCCTGCTCCCGCCTGCCTCACGATGTATTGCACGTCTCCGTCGGCCGCGACTACGAGAGCTCGCCCGGCGGCCATCGTCGCCTGGGTCTTGCTCGGCATCGTCACGGCGGAGAGGGGGTCGCGCGAGAGCCCCACGTAGCAGGCGTCGGCGCCCGCCATGAGGGTCGGCATCTCGGACTGGTCGACGCGGCCGATGAACGTGGCGACGTCGTGGCCGGTGCTGCGGGAGGCACGCAGGTCGGCGGCGAGGCTGCGCAGGCGGGGCTCGGCGGTGCCCGACCCGGCGATGATGCAGCGCAGTTTCGCTGGGGCGTCGGCGCAGGCGTGGATCAGCGTCTCCAGGCCCTGCGCCTCACCGAGGGCACCGGCGTAGAGCAGCAGGATTTCGTCGTCGGCCACCCCGATACGGCGTCGCCACGCCTCACCGGCCGTGCGCGTGGCGGTGTCGGCGGGCCTGAACGTGCTCTCCTCCGCCCACATCGGCGCGTACTCGAGCTTGTGCTCGGGCACGCCGCGGTCGAGCAGGATCTGCCGCACGCCGGGGGAGATGTACGTGACGACCTCCGCGGCCGCGTACATGGCGTCGCACCAGCGGTGCAGCACGGCGTCGGCGGCCTTCTTCATGGGCGCGCCCACGCCGCCGCCCTCCAAGGCGAACCCCCCGGCGGAGATCGTGTCGGGCCACAGGTCGCCCACGTGTACGACGAGCGGGATGCCGCGGGCGAATCGGGCGAGCCACATCGGCAGCGCCACAGTGATGGGTGAGTAGTTGACCCAGAGCGCGTCGGCGCCGCGCACGAACGACATGCCGCTCGCCGCGGCGCTCACCCCGAACGAGCCGTAATTGGCCAGGCGTCGCGCGAACGACGTGTCGTGGCTCGGGTAGAGCGCGACACGCCGCACGTTCACGCCGTCGAGAACCTCGTCGAAACGTCTTGACACCGTGTAGCCGTCTGCGACCGTGCCGGTGGGGTAATTGGGAAAGCCTGTGACCACGTTGACCTGATGTCCGCGCGCCACGAGGCCCCGCGCGAGCACACCCGGCAGTGCGGCCGGGCCCGGCTCGGGGTCGTACCACTGGGTCAGCATGCCGAACCGCACGGCTTCGCCCCTTCCGATCCGGATCAGGTCTGGACAGCTAGCCTAACGATGTGGTGGACACCCGAGACGACTTGCCGTTCATCCCATTCGGCCCCCCTGACATCGGGGACGAGGAGATCGACGCCGCCGCAGCCGCGATGCGCTCGGGCTGGCTCACCACCGGACCCAACGCCGCGGCCTTCGAAACCGAGTTCGCGGAGGCGCTCGCGGGCGATCTGCGTCGTACGACGGGCGGGCCCGCGGAGGGGGATGCGTCTCGTGCTCCCCACGACCACGCCGCTGCCGGCGACAACCTGGCTGTACTTCATGCCGTTGCCCTCAACTCCGCTACTGCGGGTCTGCACCTGGCACTGGAGGCGCTCGGCATCGGACCGGGCGACGAGGTGCTCGTGCCCACCTGGACCTTCACCGCCACCGCCGAGGTGGTGCGGTACGTCGGGGCCACGCCGGTGCTCGTCGACGTCGACGCTGCCACCTTCAACATCGACTTCGGGGCCGCCGAAACCGCCGTCACATCGCGCACGCGCGCCGTGATGCCGGTGCACTTCGGGGGCCTGCCGGTCGACCGGGCGGCGCTCGCGGAGTTCGCCTCTCGCCACGGACTCGCCGTAGTCGAAGACGCGGCCCACTGTTTTCCGGCCGTCTCCTCCGGCGTGAGCGTGGGGTGCGGCGCGAGCGACGCCGTCGTGTTCAGCTTCTACGCCACCAAGACCATGACCACCGGTGAGGGCGGAATGCTCGTCACGGCAAACCCGCAGGTCGCCGCCCGCGCCCGCACGATGCGACTGCACGGCATCAGCCGCGACGTCTTCGACCGCTACTCCGAGGGCGCGATGCGTCGCGGCCCCTCGTGGATGTACGAGGTCGTCGCACCGGGGTTCAAGTACAACCTCACCGACCCGGCGGCGGCGATGGGTCGCGTGCAGTTGCGTCGGGCGGTCGCGATGCGTGACCGGCGCGCGGCCGTGGCGCGGCGGTACGACGAGGCGTTCGCTGACCTCCCGCTGCGCCTGCCGGCCCACGCCGGGCCCGACGACGTGCACGCCTGGCACCTCTACGTCGTGCGGCTGCTCGACGAAGCGCCGCTGCGGCGAGACGAGTTCATCGACCGGCTCGGTCGCGAGCAGCGCGTAGGCAGCAGCGTGCACTTCATCCCACTGCACCGGCACCCCGCCTGGCGCGACACTGTCGCGCCCGAATTCGGTGACCACGGGTGGGCTGCGCGTTTCCCCGTGGCGGAGGATGCGTTCTCCCGCTGCGTGTCCCTCCCGATCTTCTCTGCGATGACCGACGAGCAGGTCGAGCGCGTCATCGCAGCGGTGCGCGCATTGGTCGGAGGCGGGGCATGAGCGGAGACGACGAAGACCTCTGGATGGTGCTCGACCCGTACAGGGACATCGACCCTGGGCGGGGGTACCTGCGCGGCAAGCGAGTTGCGGACGTGGCCGTCTCCGGGCTCGGGCTTGTGGCCGCATCTCCGCTGATGGCTGTGATCGCCCTGGCGATCGCGGTGGACTCGCCTGGGCCGGTGCTGTTTCGGCAAGAGCGGGTGGGGCTCGGCGGGATTCCGTTCATGATCCTGAAGTTCCGCACGATGACCACCGCCGCGCCGGGGGAGCGGCGCGTCGCCGTGAGCGCCACCGGCGACGCTCGCGTGACTCGCGTGGGCAAGGTGCTGCGCGCCTCCAAACTCGACGAGCTCCCGCAACTGGTCAACGTGCTGCGCGGCGACATGAGCCTGGTCGGACCACGTCCGGAGGTGCCCGAGTACGTGCAGCAGTGGGCGCCGCTCCACCGCGGGGTGATCCTGACGATGCGGCCCGGCATCACCGATCCGGCCAGCGTCGAATTCCGCAACGAGTCGGACCTGCTCGCCGCACAGAGCGACCCCGAGCGGTACTACGTGGAGGAGCTACTGCCACGCAAGACGGCCAGGTACGTCGACTACGTGCGCGACGCCTCCTGGCGCACCGACCTTCGTGTCATCGCCGACACCGTGGTCGCGGTGCTTCGCGGCTGAGCGAGGGCCGAGCAGCCCTGCCGGAGGCGTGAACTCGCTGGAGTAGGCGCGTACGGCCGACTCCATCCAGTCGCGCAGCTCCTCGTCGCTGCTCGCCTGCATGCGACCGAGCGCCATCGGGTTCATCGCGGGCACCTCGACGCTGTCGACCAGCGGATGCGCGGTGGCGTGGCGGTTCTCGTGGGCGCTGAACAGCTCTTCCTGGAGCTTCTCGCCGGGACGGAGGCCCGTGAACACGATCGGGATGTCGCGTTTGCCCGACAAGGAGATAAGGGTGCGGGCCAGGTCGACGATGCGCACCTGATCCTGCATCTCGAGCACCATCACCTCGCCGGCGCGGCCCATCGCGCTGGCCTGCAGCACGAGCTGGCACGCCTCGGGGATGAGCATGAAGTACCGCTGCACGTCGGGGTGCGTCACGGTGACCGGGCCGCCGCGCTGGATCTGCGTGGTGAACGCGTGCACCACCGAGCCGCGGGAGCCGAGCACGTTGCCGAACCGCACGCTCACCCAGTCGCGGCCGGTCGTTTCAGCGAAGTGGCTGGTCAGCAGCTCGCCGAGGCGCTTGCTCGTGCCGAGCACGCTCGTCGGGTCGGCGGCCTTGTCGGTAGAAATGTTGACGACCGAGGTGACGCCCGCCTCCTCAGCAGCGCGCAAGACGTTGAGGGTGCCGAGCACGTTCGACTTCCACGCCTCGAAGGGGCTGTCCTGCAACAACGGCAGGTGCTTCAGCGCTGCCGCGTGGAAGACGATGTCGGGGCGCTGTGTGGCCATGACCTCGCGCATGCGGTCTTCGTCGCGGATGTCTGCGAGCACGATGTTGCCGCCGTTGAGCAGCCCGTCGCCGCGGATCGACATGTCGGTGGCCTGGAGGCCCGATTCGTCGCGGTCGAGCAGCACGAGGCGCTTCGGGTCGAATTTGACGATCTGGCGGCACAGTTCGGAGCCGATCGAGCCGCCCGCGCCCGTGACGAGCACCGTGCGGCCCTCGATCGTGCCGCGGATCGCGTCGGCGTCGAGGTGTACCTGCGGGCGGCCCAGCACGTCGGCGAGGTCGAGGTCGCGCAGGTCACCGGAGGTCGGGGTGGCGCCCATCATCTCGCTCATGCGGGGCAACACGAGCAGGTCGAGGTTGAGGCTGCGGGCCGTCTCGGAGATCTCCCGCACGACCTCGGGGGGAGCGCTCGGCATCGCGAGGACGATCAGGTCTACATCGAGTTGCGCTGCGGCCTCGGCGAGTTCGGCGCGGCCGCCGACCACTCGGACTCCGCCGATGCGCAGGCGTTGCTTCGACGGGTCGTCGTCGAGCAGGGCCACGGGGGTGATGTGCGAGGACGCGTCGGCCAGCAGCGAGGTGACGAGTCGGGCGCCGCCGCTGCCGGCGCCGTAGATGATCGCCGCACGGCCGCCGGGACGCAGACGGGCCCGGCGGTTGTGGCGCGCGCGGGAGAGGAGGCGTGCGGCCAGCATCGTCAGCAGGGCGAGGGCGCCGGCGCTGATCGCGGTGGTGCGGGGCACAGGGTGCGGGTACGCGAGCCACGGCATGATCAGCAGCGGCAGAAGCACGACGGCGAAGGTGCGCGCCAGATCGGCGATCTCCTCGAACGAACCCCGCCGGTGGGCCACCAGATACGGGCCAACGAGAAAGCCCGCGATGACGTGCAGGCTCGCCGCCAGCAGCGCGAAACCGAGAGTGCCCCAGCTGAAGAGCAGCGTGATCTTGAAGTCGTACCGAATCCACACCGATGCATAGACAGCGACCGCCCAGATGGCTGCGTCGACGGCAGGCCAAGTGAGCCTGCGGCGCAGACGAGTTCGCAGGGCCGCGCGCTCGGGCGTGGAAAGGGGCACGCAGAACTCCTCTGACCTCGATGAACGCAGGCCTCATCGCGACCTGCCCCCCGGCATGCGCCTCACCCTCCGTCGGACCCCCCGTCCATGGGGTGCGGGCGCACTTCAAGACTACGCCGAACCAGCGCTGCGATCAGCAAGGTGTGGACGCAACGGCTGTGACACCGCCATCCACTCGCCGCGCGTTGGGCGCCTGTTCTCCGGCTCGTTGTCAGGACGTCGGCGCGTGAACTGACCAGACACTCAGAGGTGGTCACTGGCGCTCGTGGCGAGAGCGGGTCACGTGAGCGACTCCATGCGACTGGCCCGGCATCGGCAGCCCATGCCGGGGCTCACCGCCGTAGGGTCGATTCATGCTGGCTGCCTACACGACCGCAACGAACGCCAACGACCCGCTCTCCGCGCTCACCGTCGGAGACCGCCCCGAGCCGGAGGCGCGGCCCGGCTGGACCCTGATCGACGTCAAGGCAACGACGCTCAACCGGCACGACCTGTGGTCGCTCGCCGGGGTGGGGCTGCCCGACGCGCACCTGCCGATGATCCTGGGCTGCGACGCCGCCGGGGTCGACGAGGAGGGCCGCGAATACGTGGTGCACTCCGTGATCGCGTCGCCTGGCTGGTCGGGAGACGAGACCTTCGACCCCAAGCGCTCGCTCCTGTCCGAATCGCACCAGGGGACTCTCGCGGAGAAGGTGCTGGTACCGACGGCCAACCTCGTGCCCAAGCCCGAGTCGATGTCGTGGGAGACGGCCGCCTGCCTGCCGACCGCGTGGCTCACGGCGTACCGCATGGTGTTCAGCAACTCGGGTGCGAAGCCGGGGTCGCTGATCCTCGTGCAGGGCGCCGGAGGCGGGGTCGCCACGGCGGCGATCCAACTCGCCTCTGCCGCCGGTATTCGCGTCTTCGTCACGAGCCGTGACGAGGGGCGCCGCGAGCACGCACTCAAGTTGGGCGCGGAGGCCGTGTTCGAGTCGGGTGCGCGGCTGCCGGAGAAGTGCGACGCGATCATCGACTCGGTCGGTGCGGCCACGTGGTCGCACTCCGTCAACGTGCTGCGCCCCGGCGGCACGATCGTCACTTGTGGCGCGACCAGCGGTGACGCCCCGCCCAAGGCAGAACTGACGAAGATCTTCTTCCGTCAGCTCCGCGTCATCGGCTCGACGATGGGCAACCGTGACGAGTTCACGAAGCTGGTCGCGTTCATGGCGAAAAAGGGCATCGAGCCCGAGATCGACTCCACGTACTCCCTGGCCGACTCGGCGGAGGCGTTCGCCCGCCTGGCCTCGGGAGACCAGTTCGGAAAGATCGTCGTCAAGCCGTAACAGACAGGAGAAGGGGCTCGACGCGCTGCTTGGCGCATCGAGCCCCTTCCCTTGTCTCGGGCGGTGTCGCGAGGAACTGCCTGAGATCTGTGTACCGCGGAACTACGAACCTGCGGATCGTGCAGGTCGATTCGCTCCGCGGTACCGGTGACCGGCCGGGCCGGTGACGCTCACCCGCTCAGGATGTTCTCCAGGTCGTCGGCGGCTGTGCGCAGGACGTCGATGATCCGGCGTACCTGTGCCTCGCCGAGAGGCTTCGCGTCGCCGACGGGTGAGGTCGAGTCGTCCGTCGAGTCCCCCTCCGTCTCGATGACCTCGGCGATCACCTCGTCCTCGACGGGCTGAACAGGCTCAGACATCCGAGCGGCGTCTTCGGGCCGCGCCGTCCACCAGGGTGTGCTGCTGCCGGTGCCCTTACCGAACCCGGCCGCGGCCCACTGCGCGAACCGTGCGAAGTCGGCGCCGTGGTCGGAGCGGAACTTGTTGGCGGCAGTGAAATCCCGGGCGAGGGACTCGAAAGCGTCCACAGGAATCCCGCCGAAGGTGCCGCGGTTGGCGCGCATCCACGGTGGGAGGTCGGAGTCCTCTCGTTCGTCGCGGGCCTCGCGACGTGACTGGGAGGACTCCGCGCGTGCCCGGTCTTGCTCCTCCGCGCGGGCGCGAGCGGTCTTCGCGGCGTTGTCGAGTTCGGCCCACAGGGCGGTGGCGCCGTCAGTCACCTTGCGACGCAGCTCCTCGGCGAGGCGCGCGGACGAATCCTCCACGTGCTCACCCAGGCCCGCGACCTCTTCCGACCGCCGCGCCAGTTCTTCACGGCCGGCGTCGGTGATGGAGTAGATCGACCGACGCCCCTCGTCGGTGCGGGAGACGAGCCCCTCCTCCTCCAGCTTGGCGAGGCGGGGGTAGATCGTGCCCGCGCTGGGGGAGTACAGGCCGTCGAACCGCTGCTCGAGCGTGCGGATGACGTCGTACCCGGAGAGCGGCCCCTCCTCCAGCAGCGAGAGCAGGTAGAGGCGGAGTTGGCCGTGGCCGAAGACGGGTGCGTTCATGTCACTCACCGTTCTTGGGGGTGTCGGTCGGGCTGCCAGGGTCGTTGTGGCTGGTCGGCGAGCCGAACCCGCCGGGAACCTGGCCGGGCCGGTGCGGGGCGGTGTCGGGGCTCGCGCTCTGGTCATCGGCGCCCGAACTGCTGGGGGCGTCCTGAACTCCGTCGACGACTCCGGCGCCGGGCGGGGTGTCCTGTACGTCTCCGGGCACTTCGCCTGTGAGGCTGTCTTGCACGTCGCCGCTGGTGACAGTGGGAGTGTCGTCTGTGTCGTTCAGGCCGGTGAGGAGAGGGCCGGCACCTTCGCCGCGGACGAGCACGATGTTGCCCGACACACTGCGGGCCTTGATCGCGAGCGACCGGTCGCCCTCGTGGCGGTGACCGCCGCGCGAGCCTTCGTCTCCGCCGGAGAGCGTCTGCCCGTCGGCGACGACGTGCCCGGAGGCGGATTGTGCGGTGAGGTCGTAGCCCTGCCCGCTCGGTGCGCGCAGGGTGATGTCGCCGGAGACTGAATTGGCGGTGACGAGGGAGCCTCCTCGCAGGTCGAGCACGGTCGCGCCGGTGACGCTGTTGCCGCGCACCGACCTGGGGCTCGAGTCGATCACCGTGAGCCGCCCTGCGACGGCCTTGGCCTTGAGGTCGCCGGTGATGCCGCTGGCCGTGACGTCGCCGCTACCCGACTTGATGTCGATGGCGCCGGAGAGCGACGACAGTGTGATCGGCCCGGTGGCGGTGTTCACGCCGACGCTCGCGGTGAGGCCGCTGACGACCACGGGAGCGCTGAGCGTGCGCACGAGAACCTGGAGGCCGGGCGGAACCGTGAGGGTGATGTTGCTGGTGATGGGCGTGCGGGTGGTGAACCACGCCTTGACGGACTGGACGAGGTCGCCTCCCGGAGCCCGGTACTGCTCGATGCGCACGGTGCCCGCGTCGTCGGAGACCGACACTGCCTGGCCGCGTACGTCGGAGATGTCGATGTTCAGGGCCGTCGAACCGGGGGGCCCGGCGACGACGTTCACGCGTCCGCCGACGAGGCTAACGGTGAGGCTCGCGCGCTGCTTGCCGTCGTCGATGGTGCGGGTCGTGTTGCTGGTAGTGGTCCATGACTGCATGGCGTCCTCCTGCGACTGCCGAATCCGAAACGGAAGCCAGAAACGCGATATGTCGCGTCAAGACTCACGTTAGTTCTCGATATGGAGACGAGGCAAGGGGACGGGAAGTTCCGTTGTGCGCTTCGGGTCGGCTGTGTGCGGAGGATTGGGGCGCTCATGGTTGGGGGCGCGTAGGACACGTGTTCATAACGGGCAGTAACGCTTTAGGTGGGGCAGGCGATGCAGGGTATGTGCATACAGTCGTGGGCGGGGGCACGGCGTGGGGGCTCCCTGATCATGCGAAGGCCGCGCCGCGCCGACCGGCGTATTCGCGAGCTGTGAGAGGCCGTGCGTAGACGATGCGTACCGACCTCGGCAGGGTGCGCGTGGAGAGGGCTTGGCAGTATGCGCGTTGTTGCTTGGATCATCGCCGCGATCGTGTTGTTGGCGGCGATTCCGCTGTGGCCGATCGTGGGCCTCATCTGGGGCGCATGGGCGCTGCGATCGGTAAAGGACGCAGGCGACTCGAAGCGTCGCGGTCTCGCTATCGGTTCGATCGTCGGGAGCCTTGCGTTGGCCGGTGTCGTCTGGCCGGGTCTGTTCAGCGGCTCGGAGGTCGAAGAGATCGCGGCCACGACAACCGCAGCGACAGCCACAGCGACTCCGGAGGCGTCGAGCGCGTCGCCGAGCCGCGCGGTCAGCCCGGCGGCGAGCCCCTCCGTCGCTGTCGCGACCACCCCCGTCGCGAGCGCGACACGGGCATCCGCGCCGACGACGACTGCGGCCACGACGAAAGCGGCGGGCGCAGAGGTGCCGGCAGCGGCCCTCGTGCCCGTCGCGGGTGTCGTCGACGGTGACACGATCAAGGTCCGGATCGACGGCCGAACCGAGACGGTACGCGTGATCGGTATCGATGCCCCGGAATTGGCTGGGGCAGAGTGCTATTCGCAGCAGTCCTCGAGCAGGATGCAGTCGCTGGTGCAGAGTCGGTCCGTTCGCCTGGAGGCGGACCCGACCCAGGCCGACCGTGACCGGTATGGGCGCCTTCTCCGTCACGTCCACGACGCCGACGGGCGGTCGGTAGCGGAGGCGCTCATCGCCGGCGGGTTCGGCCGCGAGTACACCTACGCGGCCGACTACCGCTACCAAGACCGGTACCGGGTCGCCGAAAGGTCGGCACGCTCGGCGGGTAAGGGAATCTGGAGCAGTGGCTGCGCAGAGAAGCCGGTCCCCGTGGCGGAGCCGAAACGCACCACCGAGTCGGCCACCAACGACAAGCCCGCCCGCATCGCGGCACAGGCCCCCGCCTCATCGGGCGGGTGCACAATCAAGGGCAACATCAACACCAAGACAGGCGAAAAGATCTACCACGTGCCCGGAGGCCGCTCGTACAACAAGACCAAGATCGACCTCAGCAAGGGCGAACGCTGGTTCTGCAATACTGCGGACGCGGAACAGGCCGGCTGGCGAGCCGCCCGAGGCTGATCAGTCCGGGTCGTGATGGTCCGTCTAGACTTCGGTCGCCGCTGTGGGGCCTTGAATCTGGCTCAGTAATAGGGGATTTCCGGAGCAGTCACGAGTGTGTCCTGAGTGACCTCGTTCGCTTTGACTCGGATCAGGTAGAGCCACCCGTCGGATCGCTCGGCGGCGATGACCCCGTTGACCTCGTGATCGAAGGTGAAGGTGTCGAAGTCACGGCGCCCGTCCTTCGACGCCAACGCTCCGGGCTTGAGGAAGTGCTCGATGAGGTACGTGATCTCCTGCACCGCCCGATTCGACGTGTCTCTTCGTTGCCACTCCAAGTGGGTTCCGCTAGTACTGGGTGCCCAGTCGCACTGTGGCCTCGAACGGCCTCGCTCGGAAGTCCCGGTTCGGTTCTCCGGTGCGTTCATCCACCGGTCCCATTCGGCCCTCGGGTTCATGGGCACGTAGTAGGGATCTTCGGGCCGAAGGCTTGGTGAGGTGAGCTCGAAGGCGCGCAGCCACGCGATCTCGTCTTGGCGGAGCGGCGGATCGATCGTGAGCGTGCCGAGGTATCGCGTCTGGAATCCCACTGGACTCCTCCTTCAGATGAGTTGGTCTGGCGCAAGCACAACACACGTCGAACAGGGGCGTCTCGGGTCATCCACTGGCCTGTGGATGCCCGGAGACGCGGTTGGGCGAAACCGTGGATCCTGGCGGTATGCGAAGCCCACTACGCGAACAATGGACTCTGGCCGACCCCGACGCTACCCTGCCGCTCATCCTCGAAGCCGGTGCTGCGCAGATCGGGAGAACGATCGTCGCCCTTGTCGATCCCGGCACCCAGGAGGTGCGGGGTGTGGGCACCATGGACACCCCTCCCGTGCCGCCCATCGGTGAGCTCAGCGACCGGGCCGACCAGGAAAGGCGCAGTTCTCTCAGGAAGGCCCTGAGCGACATTGCCTGCGATCTGGGGAGCCAGTGGCAGAAGCCGCCCGATTCGAGGGGCGAGCTGTACACGGTCGTCTGTCGCGACGGGAGGGTGGTCGTGACCGATACGGAGTGGCAATTCTTCGTGGAATGGCTGTACTGCCACCACGGCACGGGGGCCATCTCTGCCGATGTCTACGTGGTCACGCCGCATGGTTGGACGGGGATCTGGGACCAGCGGGCCGGGTTCGATCCGCGCCTAAATGCTCGACGGAAACTGACCCTGGTCGAGGACTCGGCGACACCGACCATAGAGGGTGATGCAGGTGATGCACTAAAATGAGCATCATGCGCACCACAGTGTCGATCGATGATGAGCTGCTTGCCAAGGCCCGCTCGCGAGCCCGCGAGAAGGGCATGACCTTGGGGCAGGTCGTCGAGGCTGCGCTGCGCCGGCACCTTGCTCGGCCGGAGGAGGTGGGGGCGCCGGTGGTTCCCGTTTTCCGAGGCGGGGGAGGGCCACGGCCTGGCATCGATCTCACCTCGAACCGCTTGATGACCGAGATGCTGGACGAGGGGCGACCACTGGATGGTCTGCGCTGATGATTCTTCTCGACGTCAACGTGCTCATCGCCGTCCATCGCGACGACCACCTGGTGCATGCCGATGTGCGGGCCTGGTTCGATGCACTGATGGAGCGTGGTGACGACTTCGGGGTACCGGTGACTGCCTGGGCGTCTTTTCTGCGCATCGTCACGAATCGCCGTGTCTTCGTTGTTCCGACCCCGGCGTCGGACGCCTTCGCGTTCATGCAGGCGATTCGTGCTCAACCGGGTCACGTGCGTGCTGAGCCGGGGGATCGGCACCTTGCCCTCCTGCGGCGTCTCTGTGAGGAGGCGGACGCGGTGGGTGATCTCGTGCCAGATGCCGTGCTCGCCGCTATCACCCTCGAAAACGGGGCGCAGCTCGCGACCCTCGACAGGGACTTCGCGCGGTTCGACTCGGTTGCGACCATCCGGCCGACTGGCGAAATCGTCTGACTGTTCGCTCTGCGCGCGGTGCGTTCTGGCCACACGCGGCAACCTCGACGGCTAGAGCGCGACCGTGGTTTCTGTATAGAGGTCCGCCGGTATCGGGTGGGCGAGGCGCCAGGTGATGGCTATGGGGCGGTTTCCCGTGTGGCTCACGTAGGTGGCCGGGCCGAGGAAGGTGTACGGCTCCGTGCCGAATTCGCCGGTGCGCTCGCGGCGGACGAAGAGGAGCACCGTGCTGCTGCCATCTCGGTAGCGGCGGCCCGTGGGGGAGTCGACGGAGGTCGTTGACTGCGACTCCCAGTGGAAGAGCGTCGGGCTGAGGGCGTAGTCGCGGTAACGGGTTGTTGGTGAGTAGTGCGCTTCCGACTTGCGCAGCGTGATGAAGAAGGCGTCGATCGGCTGCCCGTCGATGGTCGTGTGCAAGACGCCTTCGCGGAAGTGGGCGGGCTTTTGCTGCAACGTGCCTCGGTCGAGTCCAGTGAGGATCTCTTCACGGGAGTAGCGGGCGTGGACCTGCAGTGGCACGGAGGCGAGCCGCTCCGGCAGCGCGAGGGTCACGCGGCGGGCGGAGTCGAAGGCGAAGTCGACGACCTGTGCCAGCTCAGCGCGCGGCTCGACCTCCGCTCGGAGTGCGTCGAAACCCTGGTCGTACGAGTCGAATCCGCCTCCGTCGGGCCAGAGGGTGAAGAACGCCATCCGGGCCAGGCGCTTCTCGACCTCGCTCAAATCGCCATATCGCATCGGCGGCCCTTCGGCGTCTGTCGCGCCGGCGAACAGGAGGGTATAGAACGCGGCGCGGGCGGGATCGTCCACGTGGGTGACCGCGCGGACACGGCGGGCCAGTTTCGCCTCCAGAGGCGATGGGGCACTCGTGAGCTGACCTGCGTCGCGGCGCAACGTCGTCCACGACTTGTCGGCGCGCAACACGTTCGCGAGGTCGACGCCCGTGGCGTCGAGGAAATCGGCGAGTGCGTTGGTGGGGCGGGCACGGAGCTCGCCGACGAGGTGGTTCCAGCGCAGCGAGAGGTGCTGTCTGACGTTTGCCAGCACCTCGTCCTGAACGACACGGTCGAGGATGATCTGGCAGCCGGACGGCAGAAACGGGAAGCCGTGCTCGATGTCGCGAGCGAGGTCTTTACGGGTCGCCCCGGTGAGGGCGCGGAAACGCAGGTCGGCGCGGAACTCGGACCGATGGTGGCCGACGAAGTCGAGCGCCGTCAGGACCGCCTTGCCGTCGGCGAGCCGGAGCCCGCGGCCGAGCTGCTGGAGGAACAGCGTCGGGCTCTCGGTGGGGCGCAAGAACAGGACGGTGTCGACCTCCGGGATGTCGACGCCCTCATTGAAAAGGTCGGCGGTGAAGATCGCCGAGATCGAGCCGGCGCGGAGGTCGGCGATGGCCGCATCGCGCTGCGCCGTGGGCGTCTGGCCGGTGACGGAGACCGCGGCGATGCCCGCCTTCCGGAAGACACGGGCCATGTATTCGGCGTGGGCCACCCCGACACAGAAACCGAGCGCGCGCATGGCGTGCGGGTCGGTGACCTTGTCGTTGACCTGCTTGAGCACGAGGTTCGCGCGAGCGTCGTTGCCTGTGTAGATGCGGTCGAGGTCGGCGTCGGCGTAACGCCCGGCGCGCCAGTCGACGGCTCGCAGATCGGTGCCGTCGGCGATGCCGAAATAGTGGAACGGCGAGAGCAGGTCGGCGGAGATCGCCTGCCAAACACGCAGTTCGGCGGCAGTGCGGCCACCGAAGAACGAGCGCACGTCGGTGCCGTCGGTGCGTTCAGGGGTGGCGGTGAGGCCCAGCAGTTCTCGCGGCGTCAGGTGATCGAGGAGGCGCCGGTAGGTGGGCGCCTCGGCGTGGTGGAACTCGTCGACGACGACGATGTCGAACCCGCCGGCGGGGATCTCGTCGATACGTCCGGTGAGTGATTGAACGCTCGCGAACACGTGTTTCCAGTCGCGCGGCACCTGGCCGGCGACATACAGCTCCCCGAACGCGCCGTCCGCGAGCACCTCGCGGTACGTGCGCAGCGACTGCTGCAGGATCTCCTTGCGATGCGCCACGAACAGGAGGCTCGGGCGGTCGGCTGCCGCGGCGTCGGGCATGCCCCGGGACTTGCGGGCCCTGCGCGCGAGGTTGCTGTAGTCGAGGGCCGCGATGACCGTCTTGCCGGTGCCCGTCGCGGCGACGACGAGGTTGCGGTGCCGGTCGTGCAGCGTGCGCTCGGCGTCGAGGGATTCGAGGATCTGCTGCTGGTGCGGGTAGGGCCGCACGTCGAGTCCGGAGACGAGCAGCGACTTCGGGGTCGTGCGGCCGGAGGCGGCATGCAGTGCCTGTTCCAGCCGCTCGCGGTCGTCCTCGTCGTCGGGGTCGTAGGGGGCGTATTCGTCTGAGTGCCAGTAGGCCTCGAAGGCGGCGGTGAACTTGTCCAGCAGCGTCGGGGTGGCTTTCGCGGAGAGGCGCACGTTCCACTCCGCTCCGTCGACGAGCGCGCTCACCGTGAGGTTGGACGATCCGACGTAGGCCGTGTCGAAGCCGCTGTTGCGTCGGAACAGCCAGCCCTTGGCGTGCAGGCGGGTGCGGCGTGGGTCGTACTGCACGCGGATGTCGGCACCGAAGTCGCGGGCCAGGCGGTCCAGGGCCTTGATGTCGGTGCTGCCGAGGTATGTGGTGGTGATGATGCGGAACGGAACGTCGCGCTCGCGTAGCCGCGCGAGCTGCGCCTCGAGGGTGCGCATCCCGTGCCACTTGACGAAGGCGCAGATGAGGTCGACTTCGTCGGCGGTGTCGAGCTCCGCCTTCAGTTCGCTGCCGAGGCTGGGATCGCCGTGGGCGTTGGTGAGCAAGGCGACATCGGCGAGAGGAGTGCTGGGGCGCACGCCTGCGGGGTAGGTGGGCGGCAGTCCGGGCGCCGCAGGTCGGGTGAGCGCGAGAAGCTGCCGCACGCCTTCCGCGGGCTTCTCGTCGGCAGCGTCGAGGAGGTCGAGCACGTCTCGAACGAGCGCCAACCGCGCCTGGTCGTCGGCATCGCTCGGTGCACGTAGTCGGCGCAGGATGGTCCGCCCGAGGTGAGCGGCGAGCACGTCGGCCTGATCAGCGGGATCGACGGGCTCGATGAGCGCCGTGAGGCCGGCGGAATCGTCTCGCCCGAGGCGAGCCTCGAGTCTCCGCAGCAACGTGGTGGTGACGACAGACTCGTGCAACCCCTCCGCGAGTGCATCGTCGCCGGTCACGAACCCCACTGTCCCGCAGCGACGCCGGCGAGGTCAAAGACCGGCGCGCTACGTCTCTCGGGACGATGACCGACTACTCTGGCATGGTCATCGCGGCCCGACGGGCTTCCTTTCGGACATGCCCCCACCCGCACGAGTTTTCGTGCTGCCTGGGGAACTGTTCGTGCATCTACTTCGCTCGTCCGCGCGCAATATGTCGACGCTCGAGCTGCACCTGGCGGAGCGCCTGGCCGAGGAGCTGGCCATCCGCACGGGAACTCGACCGTCGCCGAGCGAGATGCGGTCTTGGTCGCGGAGCGTTCCCATGCTGCGGGCGGACCTCGTTGACGCCGGTCTGGGTGACGTTGAGATGCTGGTCGAGTATCAGTTGCCACTCACGAGCAAACGTGCCGATGTCGTTCTCGCGGGCGTCGATCCGGTATCTGGTGCGCCGTCGTACGTCGTGGTCGAACTCAAGCAATGGAGCGAGGCCGAGTCCTTCGAAGACAACGACAGCCTCGTCCGGATCGGCGGTTATGGGCAGCGCGGTCTTCTGCACCCGGGACTGCAGGTAGAGGGTTACTGCACTCACCTCACCGACTTCACCGCCGCGCTGGCCTCCGAGCCACATTCGCTCGCGGGGGTGGCGTACCTGCACAACGCCACCGACTACGGTGTCGCAGATCTTTTCGAGCGTCCGCAAGACGACCTCTCGCGGGTCTTCACAGGCCAACGCCGCGCCGAGTTCATCGACTACCTGCGTTCGCGACTAGCTCCTGGGTGCGCGGGTGCGGAGGCAGCCGACCTTCTCGTGGGCAGCGCGATCGAGCCATCCCGAAAGCTGCTCGACGTGGCCGCGGATGAGGTGCAGCGCCGCGAACAGTTCGTGTTGCTCGACGAGCAGCGGGCAGCCTACGAGCACGTGCTGCACGCCGTGGAGCGTGCGCGGCGAGGGACGACCAAGACAGCCGTGATCGTGCGCGGTGGTCCAGGCAGCGGCAAGTCCGTGATTGCGCTCTCGGTGATGGGTGAACTGTCGCGTCAGGGACGCACGGTGATGCACGCGACCGGCTCCCGTTCGTTCACTCAGACGCTCCGAAAGGTGGCTGCTTCACGAGCGCCTCGGGTACGGAGCCTGTTCGCGTACTTCAACTCCTTCATGAGCACTGAACCGAACAGTCTGGAATGCCTGATCCTCGACGAAGCCCATCGCATCCGGGAGACCTCGGTGAACCGGTATACGCGGCGCGAGCTGCGGGCTCAGGGGCGGCCACAGATCGATGAACTCCTCGCGGCGGCGCGGGTGCCTGTGTTCCTGCTCGATGAGCATCAGGTCGTCAGGCCGGGCGAGACAGGGACGGCCGAGGTGATCGAGGCCGCGGCCCGCAGCTCCGGCATGCGGGTGGAGACGATCAGCCTCGACACCCAATTTCGTTGCGGAGGTTCGCAGCTCTACGTCGACTGGGTGCTACGACTCCTCGACCTGGCTCCGGGCGAAGCCGTGCCGTGGGCCGGCGACGGCGCCTTCGAGGTGAGGGTCGTCGACTCGCCCATCGAGTTGGAGGCGCGCCTCGGGGAGCTAAACGCCACAGGCAACACGGCACGGATCGCAGCGGGCTACTGCTGGCCCTGGAGCGACCCGACGCCCGAGGGCCGTCTGGTTCCCGACGTACAGATCGATGGCTGGGCCCGCCCATGGAACCTGCGCGGAGACCGCTCCGTCGGGGGCGCGCCGCCCTCCGCGCTGTGGGCGACGGACCCTGCCGGATTCGGCCAGGTCGGCTGCATCTACACAGCGCAGGGATTCGAGTACGACCACGCAGGGGTCATCATCGGCCCCGACTTCGTGCGCCGCGATGGTCGCTGGGTCGTGGTGCGTGAAGCTAACCGCGATCCCGACTTCCGCAGCCGTAAGGCCGTGGACGACCAGACGGTCGAGCGGCTCATCCGCAACGTCTACAAGGTGCTGCTCACGCGCGCGATGAAGAGCGTGCACATCTACTCGACCGACCCCCAGACAAGAGACTTCCTGCGTTCGCTCATGCGCGCGTATCGACGAGATTGAGAGCATCGCGGAGTGACCGACGAACTGGCGCGCCTTACGGCCGAGATCCGCAGCTTCACCGATGAGCGGGGGTGGCACCGATTTCACGACCCGAAGTCCCTCATTCTCGCTCTGACGGGCGAAGTGGGAGAACTCGCCGAGCTGTTCCAGTGGATCCCCGCCGACGAGGCAGTCAAGGAGTTCGCCGCCCCTGCCCGTAAGCAGCGCGTTGCAGAGGAGCTGAGCGACGTTCTCATCTATCTTCTGCAACTGGCCGACGTGCTCGACGTCGATCTCCTGCTGGCGGCCACGGCGAAACTCGAGGCTGCCGCGGCCCGCTACCCCGCGACGGACGGCGAGCGGACGGCAGCGCCGGTCAAGCCGTAGTCCACAACCCCGCACCGAGGCCTGCGTTGTCCACAGGCGGCCAAAGGGCTGCTTTCATGGGGCGGGGAATTGCGAAGACTGGCGGGTATGCAACCTCCGCGTGCATGCCTCACCTTGCTCTTTCGTCACGGGGCGACACCCGTGCGATGCGAGACGATGTGGGCCGAACCGATGGGGCCTGGTCGCTTTCGGCTGCTGAACAGTTCCTTCTTCGCGCCGCTCGCCGTCGGCGACGTCGTTTCTGGGGCCGAACGCCGCCGACAGTTCGTGATCACGAACATTCTGGAGCCGAGCCCGATGGCGCTGTCCGTGATCGAGATCGGCCCGTGCCACTCCGGTCAGTTGTGCAAGCCTGTACGGGCGCCGTCCTCTGAGCCCCGGGGGAACCCGCAGCGTCAGGAGAGGGGACCGCCCGTGCGCACGTAGCGCGTCGAACGGCCCGCTCCGAGCCGTCGCACGGTGTCACCCTCCAGGTCGGCCAAGGCGCGCTGTGCCGTACCCCGTGCTGCGCCCGTCAGTTCGGCGATATCGCCGCTCGTGATCGCCTCGTTTACGGTCAACCATTCGGTCACCGTGTCATGGATACCGTCGGGGCCCGCATACGGCATGACTGGCACGACCCTCGCCAGGTCACGCGCGCGCCGGGCCTGGTCGAAGGCCGCCTCCCCGAGGATCCACACGCCCTTGTAACGGCGCAGCAGCGGTGTGCCTGCAACCGTGGTCTGGCGAACCGCCTCGAAGGCCCCGCGCGCGGAGAGTGCATCAGTCTGGAGGACCGCCGCCGCCTGTTCATCTGTGAGAAACGGCCGATGCAGCAGGGCATCGATCAGCAGCACGATGCGCACATCTCGTTGGCGCGCCTCGGGCCTGACCTGGCGCATCAGGGACAGCACCGGGAGGTGGGGAGCCCCGCCCGCCAGTTCGCAGAGCACATACGGCCCCGGAGTCTCGACGACGCGAGGCGGTCGATGGCCGAGCGTGATCATCGCGGTGTACATGCGGTCGACACCCAGGCCTTGTTTCTCCACGAGGCCCAGTACACGAAACAGGTCGGCCAACGCGGGGTGCCGGGGATGTCGGTGCGTGAGCACGTTTGTCGCGGTCACACCCCCCGTGAACCCGCCCGGGCTGCGCACGGAGAGGGCACTGTCGACCTCTACCCAACGAACCTCCGTGGGGTGAGAACTGTTCCAGTCGCGGTGAATCACGCCATTGAGGATGGCCTCGCGCACAGCGCTGGTCGGAACACGACGCACCGATTCCTGGGCGAACCCGCCCCCAAGTGTGACCATCGTGTTAGCCACATCGCACGCACGTTCCACCACAGCGATCTGTTCCAGCAGCGGTGACCGCTCATCCGGCTCGATGCGGTTGAGCACCTCGCCGCCCACGACGTCGAGAATCGTCAGGTCCACGAGCACTCGGCCGGGTGGCGTCAGCAGCACTACGGCAGCCTGCGAGAGGCGGCCTTCTGTGTCCATCGCGCCGATGCGATGCAGCAAGGCCTCGTCAGTCTCGGTGTCGTCGGCTCCGACGAGACGCCGCACCCGTTCCAGGGTCGACCGCGGCACGTCACCGACACCGAGCGTCGATGGTTCCGCCATCGGATCGGTGCCCTGCCGTGAGCGGCGAAACTCCCACCATTTAGCCCGATCCACCGGCACGCATGAATCGCCGACCCGCCAGCGCACGGAGCCTTGGGTGTTCTCGACCGGTTCGATCGACTCAGCGACATAGAGGGCGAGGACGCGTTGCCCCGCGACGAACTGCTCGACGATGTCCGCTGTCACGTCGACTGCACGGTAGATCCGCTGCTGCAGCCACTCGACGTCGAGTTCCGTTCCCAGCACCTCAGCCGTCTTGCCGTCGATCCCGACCACGAGAACGCCACCGCCGGGAGTGTTCGCGAAACAGGCGACCTCGTCAGCCAGCTTCGTTGCGGCCTCAGGGTTCTCGGGTTGGCCTGGATCCAGCTCACCCGATCGCGTACGGCGACCGGCTTCTTCCTTGAAGTCCAACGAGGCGGATTCTTCGAGAGCGGTGAGGAACCCGTCACTGTGGCTGGCGAGCGCCCGTTCGACGAGCGCCTCCAGCTCCGCGCGACGTTCGCGTCCGGTCTGCATCCGACTCTCCTAATCTGTCCTCCTGGGACAGGCTAGCGGTTTGTTGTCAGATTAGAGGAGTGCCTAATCTGACAATATTCGCGGTTCGATGGGGGAGCCGCCAGATTAGGGGGAGTGGCTCTTATCCAGGCCTCCGCATCGATGATCGGCGACAACAAAGCGCTCGGCGCGTTCATCATGCTGCTCGTCGGGCTGTTCATCACGATCGGGTTCGGTACCTAATTCGACAACGCCCATCACTCGGCGCGCTCGGGGCCTGAGGCGAAGCTCGCGACGTGTCGGCCGTGACCTGGTCGGGGAGCGTTCACGCTTGCTGGGCTGAAGCGTCGAAGCGGCGCGAACCGACGTCACCCCCGGCTCGAGTTGCCGAGTGGTGTGACCGGCAGCACTGTGGGGGCAGGCTCGCTGTGGCAATCCGCTCGAGCCTGCGGACGCACCGGCCGGTGAGCGCGTCGCACGCCGGTTGGTGGATTCTCGTCCCGTGCATCGACACCTGCACCGATCCCGCCACCGACAAGGAGAAGACCCATGTCAGATTCCAAGGATGAGCGCGGTCCCGATCTCACCCAGGGTGTGACCCTCGGCGATCTCGGTGAGAAGGGCCTGTTGCGGGGACATGTCGGTGACAAGGCCGTCGTCCTCGCGCGGCACGGCGATGAGGTTCTGGCGATTGGCGCCGACTGCACCCACTACGGCGGGCCCCTCGACCAGGGGCTCGTGGTCGGTGACACCGTGCGTTGCCCCTGGCACCATGCCTGCTTCTCCCTGCGCACCGGCGAGGCCGTAGGCGCACCCGCGATCGACCCCGTCACCACCTGGGGAGTCGAACGCGACGGCGACCGCATCGTCGTGCGCGAGCAGACCACAGCCGAGGTTGGCGTCGAACAACCCGAACAGCCCGAACAGGCGCACGAGGCCACAGCCGATCGCCCGAAGGACGTGCTGATCATCGGCGGTGGTGCCGCCGGGTTCGCGTGCGCAGAGATGCTGCGACGACACGACTTCACCGGTCGCATCACGATCCTGAGCGCCGACGTCGACGCCCCCTACGACCGCCCGAACCTCTCCAAGGACTTCTTGGCCGGGGGCATCAGCGAGAAGTGGATGCCGCTGCGGGGCACGGACTTCTACCGCGACAACGACATCGACCTGCACCTGGAGACTCGGGTCGAGTCGCTCGACCTCCAGGCCCGCACCGCCACGGTGGAGAGCGGAACGACGCACGAGTTCGACACCCTCGTGCTCACGACCGGGGCCGAGCCCGTCCACCTGCGGCTGCCCGGTGCCGACCTCGATCACGTGTTCACGCTGCGCAGCACCGCCGACTGCAAGCGGATCATCGCCGCCGCCGAAGGTGCGAAGACCGCGGTGGTGTTGGGATCGGGGTTCATCGGCCTCGAAACAGCAGCGGCGCTCACCCAGCGCGGCCTGAGCGTGCACGTCGTCAGCCTCGACAGCCACCCGCTGGAGCGGGTCGTCGGCCGGCCGGTCAGCGAGCGCATCCAGGCCGAGCACGAGAAGCACGGCACCGTCTTCCACCTCGAGAAGTCGTTGACCCGCATCGAGAAGGACGGCGTCGAGCTCGACGACGGCACACGCATCGAGGCCGAGCTGGTGCTGCTGGGAGTCGGCGTCAAACCCCGCGTCGACCTGGCCGAGAGCGCCGGCCTCAAGGTGGACAACGGCGTCGTCGTCGACGAATGCCTTCGCGCCGGGCCGGGCGTCTACGCGGGAGGCGACATCGCGCGCTGGCCGGATGCCGCCTCGGGCGAGGACATCCGGGTCGAGCACTGGGTACTCGCCGAGCGCCACGGCCAGCACATCGCCCGCAACATCCTGAACGGCGACACACCGTTCCGCGACGTGCCCTTCTTCTGGAGCGCCCACCACGACGTGGCCTTCCGCTACGTCGGCCACGCCGAAGACTGGGACGAGCTCGACATCGACGGCGACGTCGATGCCCTCGACGCTCGCATCCGCTTCCGCAAGGACGGCCGCACCCTCGCTGTCGCGACCCTCGGGCGCGACGTGGAGGCCCTGGAGTGGGAGGCGGAGCAAGAACGCCCCGAGTGACGAGCGCATGTCGCGCATCGGCCTCCTCGCCGCCTCCGACAGGGTGGGGAGGCCGGCAGCCGCGCCGACGCGCGAAAACGCGGACAATGACGGCGACGTAAGGGGCGGAGAGGGCACATGACGCGACGCATCAAGGTGATCTATGTCGGCGGCACGCTGGGCATGGTCCACTCCGACGACGGCCTGACACCGGGAGCCGCGAGCACCGGTCCGCTCGCGGAGCTGCTCAGCCGCCACGACCCCGACGTTCGCGTCGACCTGCATGTCTTCGAGCGGCTCATCGACTCCGCCGAGACCACGCCGCAGGACTGGCAGGCCATCGCCGACTCCATCCGTGCGGATGCCGGCTACGACGGATTCGTCGTGCTCCACGGCACCGACACCATGGCGTTCACGGCCGCGGCCCTCGCGTTCGCCCTCACCGACATCGAGGCGCCCATCGTGATCACGGGCGCCCAGCTATCCATCGTCGAGCCTGGCAGCGACACCCCCGGCAACGTCACGGGCGCGCTGACAGCCGCGTGCTCGGGGCGTCCGGGGGTCGCGGTGTTCTTCGACAACGTTCTCCTGGCCGGGGCGCGGGCGACGAAGATGTCGTCGGTGCGCTTGGACGGGTTCGCGAGTCCCGACGTTGCCCCGCTCGCTCGGGTGGTCGACGGCCGGTGGGTCTGGTCGCCACCGGAGCCCCGAGGGCAGGGGTGGCCCGCCCCGGCGCCGTACCGCTCCCACGACATCGCCGTTCTCACCTCGGCGCCGGGCCTGACCCCCGAACGCATGCGCGCAGCCGTCACCCCGCACCCGGAGGCCGTGCTGATCAGGGCTTACGGCTCGGGCCAAGTGCCCGGCCACGGAGGCGCCACCACCGAGCTGGTACGCGAGCTGGTCGAGGCAGGGGTGCCGGTCTCGGTCGTCACGCAGAGCCCGCACGGCCCGGTCGACCTCACGCGGTACGAGGCGGGCGGGCGGCTGCTGCGCGGCGGCGCGCACGGAGTGGGCGACATGATTCTCGAGTCGGCGTACACGAAGCTGATGTTCCTACTCAGCCAGGGAGTCGCCGCTGCCGACATCCCGGGGTGGATGACGACGAACCTCGCCGGAGAGGTGACGCCGGAGTGATCCCGCGAACGTCACACCGAGCAGGGGCGCAGGCATGAACGGCGTGAGCAGCGTGTAACCGACCAATCGGCGCGGATGGGCGCTGTGTGGCGCATCGCAATCAGCACCCGCCCGGGAGCGCCGGTCACTGGTTCACGGTGTGAAGGCTTGCATCCCGGCGGCGAAAGCCGATGAGGGGCATATGGAGTGGACACGTGAAGGGTTCGAGGCCGCGGGCTTCGACGGGTTCGTGCGGTTCGCCGAGCTCCCTGAGCGCGACGTGCCGCAGGTGCCCGGTGTCTACGTCGTCCTGCGTGACACCGACGCGCAGCCCGAGTTTCTGCAGGCCAGCCCTGGAGGACGGTTCGAGAGCAAAGACCCGACCGTGTCGCTCGACCAGCTGCAGAAGAAGTGGAACGACGAGGTTCGGTTGCTCTACGTCGGCCAGGCCAGCGGGCGCGGTGCCAGCGGTGGGCTGGCGCGGCGCCTAGACCAGTACCGCAAGTTCGGAGACGGTAAGCCCGTCGCCCACTGGGAGGGCCGGTACGTGTGGCAGTTGGCCGACGCGGCAGACCTCCTCGTCGCCTGGCGCACATCGCCCCGCCGCGTGGAGCCCCGCGTCGAAGCAGCGCGGTTGCTCGCCGAATTCAGGTGGGAGCACCGGCGACTGCCGTTCGCGAACCTGCGCTGGTAGGTGGGTCTAGCCGCCCGCTGCCGCCAGCCGGGCGAAGCCCTCGTCGAGGCTGATGCGGGGGGTCCAGTCGAGAGCCTCGCGGGTGCGGCGCTGGTCGAACCAGTGAGCCGTCGTGAGCTGCTCCACGAGAAATCGTGTCAGTGGCGGGTCGGCCTCGTTCGCGATGCCGAGGCGCTCGCGCACCGCCGTCACTCCGTCGACGGCCGTGCCCGCGAGGAGGGCGAGGCGCGTCGGGATGCGTCGCGGCGCCGTGTCTGCTCCGCCGGCTCGCGCCCAGGCAGCGAATATCTCTGAGACCGGCCGCGGCTCACCGTTGGTGACGACGAACGACTCACCCCGCACGGCCTCGCACCGGTGGAGCGCGGCGACGAACGCATCGACCGCGTTGTCGACGTATGTCGTGTCGACGAGGGCCGTGCCCGACCCGATGACCGGCAGCCTTCCGGCTTTCGCCCGCCGGATCACCCGGGCGACGAGCTGCGTGTCGCCCGGGCCCCACACCAGGTGCGGCCGGATCACCACGACAGCGGGACCGGACCCATGCGCCTGGGCTCCGGCATCGGCGCCGAGCGCCAGCCGCTCCGACATGGCCTTGCTGCGGGCGTAGTTGCCCCGGGCGCGCTGGGGATCGGCAGGCCCCGCTCCCTCGCCCACGATGGACGAACCCGCGTGGGCCACAGACGGACTCGACGTGTGCACGAACCGCGCCACACCCCGCTCGGTCGCGGCGTTGAGAAGCGTGCGGGTGCCTTCGACGTTGACGCGCAGGTAGTCCTCCCATCGGCCGGTCACGTTGACCTTGGCGGCCAGATGCACGACGGCCTCCTGGCCCTCGACGGCACGCCCGACAACGGAGGCGTCACACAGGTCGCCCAGCACCTCCCGGATCGCCGGGCCGGAGCCGTCGGTGCGTTCCGCGAGCCCACTCGGGCGCCGCTGCAACACCGTCACGTCGTCGCCACGCGCTGCCAGGGCCCGCGCGATTCCGCCACCCAACAGTCCCGACGCGCCCGTGACCAGCACCTTCATCGCGTGCCCCCAGAAAGTAGGCCGTCGGCCCATTCGGCGAGTTCGGTGCGGTCGATCTTGCTCTGGTGCCGGATGTCGACCGGCATCGACTCGCGCAGCAGGACCGCGGCCACGGGCCGGTCGGTGCAGGCGCGCACGGAGGCGGTCAGCTCAGGATCCGCGAGCGGCACCTTGGGCGATTTCCACTGTGACCTGCCCAAACGCGCGAAGGGGCCCGTGCGAACCGGCTGTGTCTCGGGCACCACGACGACCACGATCTGCTGCACGCCAGCGGGTCCGACACCCACCACCGCGGCGGAGCTGACACCAGGCAGGGCCTCGACCCGCTGCTCCAGCCCCACGGGGGTGAAAGGCCCGGTCGCAGTGTGGATGACGTGCACGCGTCGCCCCTCGACCCACAGCCGCCCCACTGAGTCGAGATGCCCGACGTCGCCCGTGCGATGCCAGCCACGCGGCCGGTCGGCAGCCGCGTGGTCGACCGCCCAGAGCTGGTCGTACCGATCTTTCATGTGTGCGGCGCGCACGCAGATCTCGCCCGTGACCTCAGGCGTGGTCGTCAGCGGCCCGTCGGGCTCGCCCGGCACGTGGGGGAGCGGCGCTACCGCGAGCGACACGCCCTCCAAGGGCGTACCGACACATACGCCGTTACCGGTCGTCGTCTCCAATTCAGCGAGCGTGATGTCGGAGACGGGCAGGCACTCGGTCATCCCGTACGGGGTGTGCATCTCCGCACGCGGGAACACGGCGGTGAGCTGTCGCAGCAGCGCCGGCGGCACCGGGGCGCCTGCCGACATGACGATCTCGACCCGGCTCAGCGCCTCCCGCCGTTCGGGCGTGAGGTCGCCGGAGGTGGCGAGCACGTTACGCAGCGCCGCAGGGGAGGCGAACACGGTCGTCCCCTGCGCCGCGGTCACGGCATCGGCCAGGGCGCTCGCGGTCAGGGTGCCGGGGGCGGTCACCTTCATGTCAGGCACCACGCCACCCACACCGAGCGCGGGGCCGTACAGCGCGAACGGCGCGAACGCCGCCACGAGCCGGTCGCCCGGCTTCAGCCGGTAGATCGAGCCGAATCCACCGATCTGTGCACGCAACTGGTCGACCGTGTAGACGACGCCCTTGCTCGGGCCCGTCGCGCCGGAGGTGAACAGCACCGCCGCGTCGGCGTCGCCGGTCAACACTTCGCCGGTGAACTCGCCTTTCGACGCCGCGAGGCGGCCCAGGGCCCGCAGCTCATCGAAGGTGGCTTTGACGCGTGCCGCCTGTCGAGCGGGCTCGGGCATCGACCCGACGAGGAATCGGTTGCCCGGGATCCGTAGCGCTCCCAGGGCTGCGATCGCCTTGGGGATGCCGATGACGTGGTCGACCCCGGCTCCGCGCAGGGCCCGACCCATGGCCGGCAGCCCGAGCCCGGCGTCGGCGACGACGATCACGGCTCCGGCGCGCCAGCAGGCGTAGGCGGCCACCGTGAGGTCGACGCCCGGCTCGACGAGCAGCCCGATGCGGTCGCCGGGGAGCACCCCGGCCTCGCGCAGCCCAAGGGCGACGTGTTCGATGTCGGTCTCGATCTCACCGAAGCTCACGCGACGGCCGGTGCGAACTTCGGCCACGCACAACGCGTCCGGGTCGGAGGCGGCCAGCTCGGTGAGTCCGGCCCACGGCTGGGCTGAGGTGCCCACCGCCCACGGTCCGGGCTCGGGGCGCGTGTCGGCCGCCAACGGGTCGGGGTCGGTGACGGTGCCGTCGACGCGGGCGTGAATCCAGTCGGAGATGTCGCCGGCGGTGCGGGGCGCGTCCTCCAGCACGAGGTGCGACGCGCCCTCGTAACGGTGCACATCAGCATGCGGGAGGCGACGCCGCAGGTCACGGAGGTGGTCTTCGGAGAACACCGGGTCCTTCGGGCCGCGCAGGAGAAGTGCAGGCACCCGCGAGTCGGTGGGCTCGGCTCCGAGGGCGGCCAACCCCGCGGCGAGCGCCTCCATGGTCGCGCGCGTGCGGTGCCCCGCTTCGGTGGGGATGTCGGCGACGAACTGCCCCACGAACGCCCGGTCTGCGGCCGAGCCGTACGGCAGTGCGTAGGCGTCGCGCACGTCCTTGGCGGGCCGGGGGCTGCTGACGCCGGTCGCGGCTCGTACGAACGTCGGCGTATCGACGGTCGCGCCGCGCAGCAGCGGGCCGCGGCGGCTGAACGAGAGCGCGGCCGGCAGCCCAGAGTCGAAGTCGTGGGCGACGGTGGTGTTGGCCAACACGATTCCGGCCAGCACGTCCCGGTGCGCGAGGGCCCACCCGGTCGCGACCATGCCACCCCAGTCGTGCCCGGCGACAACCACCCGCGGCCCAAGGTTGAGAACGGCGGTGAGCCCGGCGAGGTCGTCGATCCGCTGCGCCAGCGACCGCGGCGAGGCCATGTCGCCGGAGGGATGCTCGGAGAACCCCATCCCGAGTTGGTCGACGGCCACCACGCGCCAGCCTTCGGGCGGGGAGGCGAGCAGCCCCCTCCACAGGTACGACCATGTCGGATTGCCGTGCACCGCCAGCAGAGTCCCGTGCGTGGGTGCTGAATCGGAGACAGCCGCAGCCGCAGTGTCGAGCACGTGCCACACCCGGCGCTCGCCATCGGCGTCGACGGCCGTGACCGTGCGGGACCACGCAGGATCGATGCCGGGCAGGCCGGCCAGCGCGTCGCGAAGCTCGGAGGGCGAGCGCCCGCTCACCACGTCACCTCGGTGTACGAGGTGTTCAGGCCGGAGCCGATGCCCATGAGCAGCATGCGGTCGCCCTTGTTGAACAGATGCTGGTGCAGGCCGAGCGTGAACGGCAGCGCGACGGGGCCGATGTTGCCGTACTCGGCCACCGTCATCGGAAATTTCGAGGGCGGCAGGTCGAGCACCTTGCACAGCGAGGCGATGTGGGCGGTGGAGGTCTGGTGGGCGATGTACCAGTCCATCTCGGTCCAGTCCCACTCGTCCCGGGCGTCTTCCCACGCGTCGGTGGCGAGCGAGAGCCCTTCGACGAACAGCTTGGTCGCCTCCGTGCGCATCCCGTCCATGCCGCCGATGCACAGTTCGTGGTGTTCCGTGCCGGCGCGCGTGACGCCTCCGACGATGCGGTGCCCCTCGGGGTGCGCCGAGGCCCGCCCGAGCACGAGCCCGACGGCGCCGCTGCCCAGCGTCATGGTGGCGAACGCCTCCTTGACGTCTTGCTTCGTGGCGCCGTTGCTGGTGAGCCGGTCGATCGACGACTCCTGCATCTGTCGCGACCCCTCGGATGCGACGACGAGGGCGTAGTCGATCTGGCCGCTGTCGATCATCGTGCCTGCGATCTGCATCGCGTTCACCACGCCCAGGCAGGCGTTGGTGACGTCGAAAACCATGCAGTTGCGGGGCATCCCGAGTTCATGGTGCACCTTGGCCGAGATACCCGGCTCGAGGTGGGGGCGCGTCACGGAGGCGTTGATCACCAACCCGATACGGTCGGCGGCGACCCCCGCGTCGGCGAGCGCGCGCCTGCCGGCCTCGACCGCGCCGTCGGTGAAGTCTTCGTCTTTGCCGAACCAGCGGCGCGTGTGCACACCGGCCAGGCGCGTGAGCTGTCCGGCAGCGACACCGGTCTTCGCGTACGCGGGCTGCAGCAGTTCGTCGAGATAGTCAGAGGTGACGACCTCAGGCGCTTCCACCGTGCTCACCGACAGGATCGAGGCATCGGCAAGACGGTAGGAGGCGTTCTGGCTCATGAAAGTCCTTCCGGAAGGCGCGGGGCCCGGTGGCGATCGGCCCGTACCCGGCCGCAAGGGTCTTTCGGAGTCTACCCACGTGTTCCTGACCCCCTCCTGGTGAGAACTGCCCGTGGGAGGGGTGGACAGCCGTTCACCAGCGGTAGTCGAGGAACTTCCCGTCGAAAGTCACGACCACACGGTCGCCGTCGGGGTCTTCACGGCGCTGCACGTCGAGCTTGAAGTTGATCGCGCTCATGATGCCGTCGCCGAACTCCTCGTGGATGAGTTCTTTGATCGCGGGCCCGTATACGGCGAGGGCCTCGTAGAAGCGGTAGATCGTCGGGTCGTCGAGGTCGGCGTCGAGCCCGGAACGGGTCGGCTGGGCCTGCAGCGCCTCCACAACCTCCGCGTCGAGACCGAGCATCTCGCCCACCTTCTCTGCTTCGGCCTTCGGCACGGGGTGCTGGCCGAGCAGCGCGGAGACGGTCCACGGCGCGGGACGGTCGATGGCGGAGGCGATCTCGGCCCACGTCGTGCCGGCGCGCACCCGCGCCACCTTGACGACCTCGGCGGCTTCGGACTTCGTGACGAACGGATCCATGACAGACCTCCCGTAGAACGAGTGACGTATACCCATCACACCAGAACGCGTCGGGCGTTCGTAGGTCTCGATCAGGTTGCTTCTTGGATAACTCGATGTGGGCAAGTTGTCCATAGATTCAGTACAGTTTAAATGTGGATATCGAACTGTTCCGTAACACCCCGACAGGTGAACTCGCCACCATCACGGGAACATCGCCCGGCGTGGGCGACTGGGAACACGTCGCGTTCCTCCCCGACCGCCTCGACGAGGTCGGCCCGGAGCTGAGCGGTGTCGCCTACCGTCACGTCGCGGAGGCGCGGGCCGCGCTCGCGGCTCTCGATGCCACCGCACAACGCCTGCCCAATCCGGGGCTCTTCCGACATTCGGCGCTCCGGTTGGAGGCACAGTCGACGGCGGCCTTGGAGGGTACCTACGAGCCGCTTGCGCGCGTGCTCGCGGCGGATACCGAGACGGTCTCCGACCCCGGAATGCGTGAGGTGCTCAACTACGTCGATATCGCCGAGACCGCGTACGCGTGGACGCAGGAGGGGCGGCCGTGGTCGGTCTCCGGCATCTCTGAGCTGCATCACCGGCTCATGGCCGGCACACCGGGTGAGCGCGAGTATCGGGGGTTGCGCCCGAACCAGGTGGTCGTCGGGGTGCGCGACAACCTGGGCGACGAGCGCGTGCCGATCAAGACCGCGCGCTACATCCCGCCGCCGCCCGGCTCTGATCTCGAGGCGCGCCTCGCCGACCTGCTCGCCTGGGAGGAGGCGGGGCCGCGCCCGGAGATAGACCCGGTGGTGGCCGCCGCGATGGTGCACTACACCTTCGAGGCGCTGCATCCGTTCCATGACGGCAACGGCCGACTCGGGCGTCTCCTCGTCGTGCTGCAGCTGCAGCGATGGGGGGTTCTCGCGGAGCCGACACTCACCGTCTCGCCGTGGTTCGAAGCACGCCGGGCGCAGTACTACGACGCGCTGTTCGGCGTCTCGACCGTGGGCGACTGGTCGACCTGGGTGTCGTTCTTCGCGGAGGGGCTCGCGGTCTCCGCGCGTCGCACGCAGGCGCAGATGCTCGCGCTCGTGCGGGTGCAGGCCGAGCTCAAGGCCACTGTCGAGGCGTCTCGCCTCCGCTCCCGCAACGCGCATGCGCTGATCGATGTGGCGATGTCGCACCCGACGTTCACAATCCCGGAGGCGGCCGAGGCCCTCGGTATGCGCTACCAGGGAGCGCAGAAGCTCATCGACTCCCTTACGGCTCTCGACGTCCTCGCCCCTCTCGACGGCCGCACCTACGCGAGGCGCTACCACTCCCCAAGGGTGATGGCGATCCTCCTCGGCCGGGAGTAGGGGCGAGACCGCTTCGAGTTCACTCGTCGTCGAGCACGAGAACCCGTGTCAGCGGCAGTCGCTGGCGCGTCATGGCCGGCAACAGGTCATAAGTCTCGAAGATGTGGTCGAGAAGATCGTCGGCGTCCCACACGCGAATTCGGGTGCGTTGGCTCGCGAACTCCTGGCGGGCGGGCCTGGTGATGCCACCGAGGGCGACGAGGAGCCCGTGATCCGCCTGGTACCGCATCACCGCGCTGTGCAGACCGCGCACGACCTGACTCCCGACCGGGGTGCGCTCCGACTTCACCTCGACCACGACCGTCGGTGCCTCCAGGCCGAGGGCTCCGCTGCCCGCGAAGATGTCGACGCCGCCGTCGGGCCCGGGCGGGGATACCTCGCAGGTGTACCCGAGCGCTTCGAGGATCTCGGCGACCAGGTGGGTCAGCTTGTGTTCGGCGAAACGCTCGGCCACGTGCGCGATGACCCGATCGCGGATGGCGCGGATCGTCGGAGCCGCCTCCGGGTCAATGACGGAGGTGTCCGCCGGGTCGGGGGGCGAGGCCCCAGGTGACGCCGGGGACGCCGCTGAGGGGTCACCGAGGCTTGGCCCTGGGTCAATTCCCGTCTCGTAGAGATGGAGGAGGCGGGTCTCGGCCTCGTTCTTCCTCAGCCCGTACACGGTCATCATGCCGTTGAGGCTGGGCAGGAGATCGTCGCCGAAGCTCACACGGGGGACTCGCTCGTCGCGCCATGTGACCGGGATGCTGTGGCGGGCCTCATAAGGGGCGCTTGCGTCGAATCGGTACGCGCCCGTGCAACGCCCCACTGCGACCATGCCCATCTCCGTCTTCATGGGCATCACGACGATGTCGCCCGGTGCTATCACGTGGGCGAACGCCCACAACTGCCCCGTCACCGCTCCGCGAAATGCGGGCGTGGAGCCGGGCCACTCGCGCTCCACCAGCGCCGCTACCTCGGCACGTTCACGACAGGGCTTCAAGTCGGGGGTGTCGCCCCATCCGATCGTCGCCTCGGCGCGTGACAGGTTCCAATCCTCGCTCTCGCCCCGGGACCCCGCCCGAACCACCCATGCAGCCATCGCACCCTCCAAATCACACCCCGGTCTCCCGTACTGATCGGCAGGAGCACCAGCGGGATTCGCACTTCTCGCTCGCGATCGAGTCGGGGTTGAAGCGCTCGTTCGGCGGCACCACACTGCTTGGGGTGCAGATGATCACGGTCGGGGTCGACCTTGCCGCTGAAGTCGACCGGACAGCATTGGCCGAGGTTGCGTGGACCGACATCGAGGCTCGCGTAGTTTCAGTGAAGGTCGGCGTCGATGATGCGCTGATTCGTGAACGGGTGGCGTGGGCAGAGAAGGCGGGGGTGGACTGCCCGTTCGGGTGGCCGGACGCGTTCGTCGAGCTTGTACTCGCCCACCGGCGAGGCGATCTCGTGAGCCCGCCGAGCTCGGGCCGCGAGTGGCGACGAGGGCTCGCTCTGCGCGAGACCGACATCGACGTGCATGCGCGCACGGGCCTCACGCCGCTCAGCGTCTCCGCCGATCGCATCGCCCACGCCGCGATGCGCTGGGCCGCCGTAGCCGCCGCGCTCCAAGGCGACGGGATCGATTGCGCCCGCGACGGCTCCGGAAGCATCGCGGAGGTGTACCCCGCCGCGGCGCTCAAGGTGTGGGGGATGCCGCACCGCGGGTACAAGCGCACCGCGAACAGGCAGGCCCGCGATGCGCTCGTGGGCACCCTGATCGCGACGGCTCCGTGGCTGGCGTTCGGTGAATTCGAGGCGCTGTGCCGCGAATCCGATGACGCGCTCGACGCGGTCATCTCGGCGCTGGTGGCTCGAGCGGTCGCCCTCGGCGAGACCTACTTCCCCACAAACGAGGTGTCGGCATTGACAGAAGGATGGATCCACGTCCCGAGCAGCGGCCTGTCGAGCCTGCTGCGCATTCCGTAGGGCGGTGCGCGTGGCCTTGGGAGAGTCGGGAGACGAGCAGGCGGCTGGGCTGGCGGAGCGCCTCTCGAAGAGTCTTCCTCCCGGTGCCGTGGCCGAGGCGTCTCCTTCCCGTGTCGTGGCACTGGTGCTGGGAGGTGACGTGCGCGAAGACATGTGCCACGGCACCGCATGGGCCAAGGTGCCGTGGCACATGTCTCCTGTCATGTCGCCTACACGCAGACGTGCCACGGCACGGGAGGGGAGGCGAACCGCGCTCAACGCCGTGCATGCGCGCTCACCGTGCCCGGCTGCCTCCGCTCCCACTCCATGAGACATAAGCGCGTGTTAGTTGTGGGCTAACTGATTGCTATGGATACTCGGTGAGGTCGTTCGGTCCGGGCAGGCCTTCGGATGCTGCGGATCGGGCGGACGCGACGGCCTGCAGGATCGGGGCTTTCGGCGAATCTCGTTGCCCGACAGCGTGAAAGCGCAGTACCCAGGAGGATGAGCGATGCCCCGATCCCGGCTCACTGCCGTAGTGGGGACAGTCGCCGCACTCTCGATGCTCGCGGCCTGCGCCGGAGGCGGACCCAGCGACGTGCCCGGAGGCGCAGCGGCCGGCTCGGGCACCCCGGCTGAGACCGTGCAGTTCTACGGGTACGGCGTCGCCAAGGTCGCGTACGAGAAGGTCATCCCCGCGTTCCAGCAAACCCCCGAGGGGGCCGGCACCCAGTTCCAGGAGAGCTACGGACCTTCCGGAGATCAGAGCCGCAAGGTCGCCTCGGGCTCGCCCGCCGACTTCGTCGCGTTCTCCGTCGAGCCGGAGATCATCCGCCTCGTCGACGCCGGCCTCGTCTCGCCCGACTGGAACCAGGGCGAGTACAAGGGTGTGCCGTTCGGGTCGATCGTCGTCATGGTCGTGCGGCCCGGTAACCCGAAGGGCATCAACGACTGGCCGGACTTGCTCAAACCGGGCGTCGAGGTCGTGACCCCCAACCCGCTTTCGTCGGGTGCGGCAATGTGGAACCTGCTCGCCCCCTACTCCGTGCTGAGCAAGGGCGGCGTCGACCCGCAGGCCGGCATCGCGTACGCCGACAAACTCGTCACTGACCACATTCACCTGCAGCCGAAGTCGGGTCGTGAGGCGACAGAGGCCTTCCTCCAGGGCGCCGGCGACGTGCTGCTCTCGTACGAGAATGAGGCGAAGTTCCTCGAGCGCAAGGGCGACCCCATCGAGTACTTGGTGCCGCCGCAGACGTTTCGCATCGAAACCCCCGTCGCAGTCGTCACCGGAGGTCAGGCCACGCAGAAGGCGCGCCAGTTCGACGCCTTCCTCTCCACGCCCACGGCGCAGCGCGTCGTAGCGGAGGCGGGTTTCCGGCCCTCCGATCCGCAGGTGCTCGCCGAGCACTCCGACTCCTTTCCGATTCCTGACCGGATCTGGACCGTCGGCGATCTCGGTGGTTGGACGAAGGTACGCAAAGAACTCTTCGACCCCGACTCGGGCAGCATCACGACGATCTACGAGCGAGTGAACCGATGACCGCGACGCAGACCTCCGAGAGCACCGGCTCCACGGTCGCCCCTGAGCCCACGGCCAGGCCTGAAGACCGCGGCCCCGACGGGCGCGCCGCCCACCGCACGCGCTCTCCCGGGCGGTCGCTGACGCTCGGCGTCGTGACCCTGTGGTTGTCGGTGCTCGTGCTCCTGCCGCTGGCCGCCCTGGCCGTCACGTCGTTCGAGGGCGGCTGGGCGCAGTTCTGGGAGGCGGTCACGGCCCCGACCGCAGTCGCCGCCCTACGCGTCACCGTGGGGATCTCGGCGGGGGTGGCCCTGCTCAACGCCGTCATGGGCACGCTCATCGCCTGGGTGCTCGTGCGCGACGATTTTCCGGGCAAGGGCCTGGCCAATGCCGTCATCGACCTGCCGTTCGCCCTCCCGACGATCGTCGCGAGCATCGTGCTGCTGTCGCTGTACGGGCCGAGCAGTCCCGTCGGCATCCACCTGAACGCCACACGTTGGGGTGTCGCACTGGCGCTCGCGTTCGTCACCTTGCCGTTCGTGGTGCGGGCGGTGCAGCCGGTGCTCATCGAAGCCGACCGCGACGCCGAGGAGGCCGCAGCCTCCCTGGGGGCCAGTAACCGCGTCATCCTGCGCCGAATCGTGCTGCCGGCCCTCGCGCCGGCGATCTTCTCCGGCACCGGGCTGGCCTTCGCGCGCGCGGTGGGGGAGTACGGCTCGGTCGTGCTCATCGGCGGCAACATCCCGCGCGAGACCCAGGTGGTATCGCAGTACATCCAGCAGCAGATCGAGGTGGGCCGCCCCGAGAACGCCGCAGCGATCTCCGTGGTGCTGCTGTTCATCGCCTTTCTCGTGCTGGCGGTGCTGCGGGCCGTGTCGATGATCGGGCACCGCCGGATGGAGGCGTCCCGATGAGACTCAGCGCCACCGCGCGCATCTCGCTGCGCAGCGTCGCCCTCGGCTACCTGCTCGTTCTCGTGGGGCTGCCGGTCGGCGCGATCCTGTGGCAGACCTTCTCGCCCGGCTGGGCCACCTTCTGGTCGTGGATCACCACCCCCGCCGCGATCAGCGCTTTCAACCTGTCGATCGCGATCGTCGCCATCACCGTGCCGCTCAACGTCGTCTTCGGCGTGGTCACGGCCTTGGCGCTCGTGCGCGGGCGGTTCCGTGGACGCGGCGTACTGCAGACGATCGTCGACCTGCCGTTCGCGGTCTCGCCGATCGTCGTCGGCGTCGCGCTCATCACCCTCTGGGGCGCTGGCGGGTGGTTCGGATTCGTCGAAGGCGCGGGCTTCCCGATCATCTACGCGCTGCCCGGCATGGTCATCGCCACCGTTTTCGTGACGATGCCGTTCGTCGTGCGGGAGGTCGAGCCTGTGCTCCGCGAGATCGGCACCGCTCAGGAGCAGGCCGCCGCCACGCTCGGCGCGAGCGGGTGGCAGACGTTCTGGCGCATCACCCTCCCGTCGATCCGGTGGGGCCTCACCTACGGCATCGTGCTGACGATCGCCCGCGCGCTCGGCGAATTCGGCGCGGTCATCATGGTCAGCTCCGGCTTCCCTGGCGTCTCGCAGACGCTCACACTGCTCGTCCACTCCCGCTACCTCGACGACCACAACACCTACGGCGCCTACGCCGCCGCCACCCTCCTCATGGGCATCGCCGTCGTCGTGCTGCTGCTCATGACCCTGCTCGAACGCCTCAGGAGCCGTCGATGATCCAGGTCGCCAACGCCCGCAAGCACTACGGCAGCTACCTCGCGCTCGACGACGTCGACCTCGAGATCCCCGCCGGGTCGCTCACTGCACTCCTCGGGCCGAGTGGCTCGGGCAAGTCGACCCTGCTGCGCGTCATCGCAGGGCTGGAGGAACTCGACTCCGGCCGGGTCGTCATCGAGGGCAACGACGTCACCCACAAGCGCCCCCAGCAGCGCGGCATCGGGTTCGTGTTTCAGCACTACGCGGCGTTCACGCACATGACCGTGCGCGACAACGTCGCGTTCGGCATGACGATCCGCAAGAAGCCGAAGAAGGCCGTCGACGCCCGCGTCGGCGAGCTACTGGAGATCGTGGGGCTGGCCGGGCTCGCGAACCGCTACCCCAACCAGCTCTCCGGCGGGCAGCGGCAGCGCATGGCCCTCGCCCGTGCGCTCGCGGTCGACCCGCAGGTGCTCCTTCTCGACGAGCCCTTCGGCGCCCTCGACGCCAAGGTGCGCGGCGACCTGCGCGCCTGGCTGCGGCGGCTGCACGACGAAGTGCCGGTGACCACGGTGCTCGTCACGCACGACCAGGAGGAGGCGCTCGACGTCGCCGACCGCATCGTCGTGCTCAACGAGGGCCGCATCGAGCAGGAGGGCGACCCGGTCACCCTGTACGAGCGGCCGGCCAACGACTTCGTCATGGGCTTTCTCGGCTCCGTCGCAATTCTCGGAGGCCGTGCCGTGCGTCCCCACGACATCACCCTCGAGCGCGACCGCGCCACCGCCGAGCGCCTCGACGCGGGTAACCGCGACGGAGTCGGCGTGATCCAGTGCGTGGTCGACCGCGTGGTGGCACTCGGGTTCGAGGTGCGCATCGACCTCGTGGCGACGACGGGCGAGCGCTTCTCGGCACAACTCACCCGCCGAGCGGCCCAGCAGCTCGACGTGCAGCGCGGCGAAACGGTCTACGCCCGCGTCGGCGAGGTCACGAGCGCCATCGAACACGACCCGGCCCTGGCCATCTGAGGGCTACGCTCACCCGGGAGAACCCGGGTGACTGAGTTGGTCGGGTGTCCCATTCCACGGGAAACCGAGTACCAACGGGATGACTGCAGCGTTCACTCCTGTCATGAATGCACAGGCGCAATCAGTGGTCATCGGGCGCGTCAAGCTGCCGTCAGGCGAGTACGGCCCCGGAGCGGTGTGGATCACGGGCGAAACCATCGCCGCCGTCACGGCAGGGAGGCCCGCCGAGGCCGACCTCACGAACAGCACGGTGATCGACGTCGGTGACGCATTCGTCCTCCCCGGTGCCGTGGACGCCCACGTGCACTGCTACTCGGCGCTGGAAGAGGGCATGGCCGTGGCTTCCGCATCCGCTGTGGCGGGCGGGGTGACCACCATCGTCGAGATGCCGTTCGACGCCGACGGCCCCATCAACAACCTCGACCGCCTCACCCACAAACTCGCTCTCGTCGATGCCGAGGCCGTCGGCGATGTCGCCCTCCTCGGAACCCTGGCCCCCGACGGCGGCTGGCGTGAGGCGGCCACCCTCGCCGCGAACGGCGTGGTGGGCTTCAAACTGTCGCTCTTCCACACCGATTCCTTCCGCTTCCCCCGCATCGACGACGCCGAGTTGCTTGAGGCGTTCGCCGCCATCGCCGAGACGGGCCTGACCGTCTGCGTACATGCGGAGAACAACGAGATCGTGCAGAAGCTCTCGGCGGCCGCCGCCGAGGAGGACCCACTCGATCCGCTCACGCACGTGCGCACCCGGCCTCCGGTGTCGGAGACGCTCGGTGTGCTCACCGCCATGGAGATCGCCCACGCCACCGGGGTGCGGCTCCACCTGTGCCACATGTCGACGCCGCGCGCGATCGACCTGGCCACATGGTTCGCCGCCAACGGAACCGACGTGACGGCCGAGACCTGCACGCACTACCTCACGTTCACCGCCGACGACATGAACACCCACGGCGCCCGGCTCAAGATCAACCCGCCGCTGCGTTCGCGCGACGAGGTCGAGGGCATGTGGCAGCGCGTAGGTGCCGGAGAGATCCAACTGCTCACCTCCGACCACGCCCCGTGGCCGCTCGAGCGCAAGACCAACCCCGAAATCCTCAAGAACTCCTCGGGTGCCCCCGGCGTCGAGATGCTGCCCACGATGTGCCTCGGCCAGGCGTTGCAGCGCGACCCGTCTGCCACGGGGTTGTTCGACCGCGTGGTCACGGCCCTCACCTCGGCTCCCGCCGACCGGTACGGCATCGGCCACCGCAAGGGGCGTCTCGCGCCCGGGCACGACGCCGACCTGATGGTTTTCACCCCTGACCCCACCCACACGGTCACCGCCGACCAGCAGCACTCGAATGCCGGCTGGACACCGTACGAGGGCATGCAGCCCGGCGGGCGCGTCACCCTCGCCGTCTCCCGCGGGGAGGTGGTCTGGGACGCCGCCACCGGAGCCGTCGCAGGCCTCGGACGTGGGCGTCTGGTCCGTCCGGAGGTCTGAGATGGCCCCGGGGGACCTCGACCGCATCTTGTCGACCGCCGACGGCGGATCGTCCATCCTCGCGCGCGCCCTGGCGATCCTCCAGATCGTGCGCAGGGGTGGCGGTCTCTCGGCGCGTGAGATCTCCGCGGCCGCAGACCTCCCCCGCACCACGACCTACCGCCTCGTCAACCAGTTGGAGGCAGCGGGCTTCCTCGTCGAGCACGACGGCCTGTTCCACCCCGGCAAGCAACTCAGCGGCCTGCGGGATGAGGCCCGGCACCTGGTCGACTTCGCCCACCCCATCCAGGCCGCCCTGGCCGCGGAGACAGGGCTGGCCGCGATCCTCACCGTGCGCGTGCACCTCTTGGCGCTCACCCTGCACGGCGTTCCCGGACGCCTCGCGCGCGGAGCCGCGTTCGTCGTCGGCGAATCGCACGGGCTTCACGCCGGTGCCAGCGCGACCCCGCTGCTCGCCCTCGCGCCCGCAGCGGTCATCGACTCCGTTCTCACCGGCAACCTCCGCAGGTACACCGCCGCCACGCCGACGGCCGCCGACCTCCCGGCCGTGCTGGCGAAGATCCGAACCGACGGGCACGCGGTCAGCCACGGACAGGTCCAGCCGGAGTGGTCGGCCGTCGGGGTCCCGGTGCTCATCGACGACACCCCCGTCTGCTGCCTCTCACTCGCTGCTCCCCACCACTTTCTCGATGAGCAGGCTGCCCTACGCGCCCTGCACGTCGGCGTGGAACGACTGGTCGCCAGCGTGCCCACCACCCTCGGCCACTCCCTGTGGCAGCCGTCCACACCCGAAGGAGACATCACATGACCACGTCCATCGAGCCGGACGCGACCTGGCTGTCGGAGCACCTCACCTCCCTGTCCGAGTTCAGTGACTCGACCCTGCCCGGGTGGTCGCGGGTGGTCCTGTCCGATCCCTACCGGGCCTCCCGCGAGTTCGTTCGTGACGCCATGGTCGACGCCGGGCTCGTCGACGTCCACGTGGACGGCGCGGGCAACACCGTCGGACGCCTCCCCGGCACGGCCTCCGAGCGCGGAATCGACCTCAAGCCCCTCGTGACCGGATCACACACCGACACCGTGCGCGGCGGGGGCAGGTTCGACGGGATCGTCGGCGTCCTCGGTGCCATCGAGGCCGTGCGCGCGATGCGCGAGGCCGGCATCCGCCTCACCCGCGACCTCGTGGTGGTCGACTTCCTCGGCGAAGAGCCCAACGACTACGGCATCGCCTGCGTCGGCTCGCGGGCGTTCGCCGGTGTGCTGACGGGTGAGCACCTCGACCGACGCTCGCCCGACGGTGAACGGCTCGGCGACGCCCTGCGCTCGTACGGCGTCGACCCGGAGCGGGCACTGACCACCACCTGGCGACCCGGCGACTTCCACGCCTACATCGAACTGCACGTCGAGCAGGGCCCGTTGATGGAGCGTTCCGGCCACGAGATCGGCGTCGTCACCGCGATCGCGGGCATCGACCGATTCCTGGCGCGGTTCGCCGGGCGCGCCGATCATGCCGGCGCCACACCGATGGACGACCGGGCCGACGCACTCCTGGCGGCAGCCGAGGCTGTCCTCACCGTCGAGCGCGTCGGATGCGGAGCCCCCGTACACGGGGTTTCCACCAGCGGCCGGGTCGAGTCGTTCCCCGGATCCATGAACGTCGTGCCCGAGGAAGCACGCCTGTGGGGTGAGCTGCGCTCCGTCGACGGTGAGTGGCTGAGCACGGCCAAACGCGACCTCGTCGACCAGATCGCCCAGCAGGCCGATCGCCGTGGCGTGGAGTCGGTCGTCGAGTGGCTGACGACACAGGATCCCGTACCGACCACCCCCGCGCTGCGCGACCACATCGCCGCGGCAGCCGACGGCCTGGGCCACTCCTGGACGGCGGTGCCCTCCGGAGCAGGCCACGACGCCGCACACATGGCCCACCTGGGGCCGATGGGGATGATCTTCGTCCGCTCCGCCGGCGGTCGCAGTCACTGCCCCGAAGAGTGGACCGAGGTCTCCGACATCGTCATCGGCGTCCGCACCCTCATCGCCACCCTCCAGCGCGTCGACGCGACCGACACCATCACGTCCTGAGCCCAAGGAGGTACCGTCATGTCCAGCTCCCAGCCCGCACCCACCGTCGACCCGAAGAAGGTCAACAAGACGGTCTTCGCCGCTGCGGCGGGCAACGCCCTGGAGTGGTTCGACTTCTCCAGCTACGCCTTCTTCGCCTCGTACATCAGCGCCAACTTCTTCCTCCAGGGCGACTCCGTCTCTGGGTTGACCAGCACGTTCCTCGTGTTCGCGGTCGGTTTCATCGCCCGACCTCTGGGCGCCATCGTCCTCGGTGCGTACGGCGACTCGCACGGCCGCAAGGCCACGCTGATGCTCACCGTCTCGCTGATGGCGGTCGGTACGTTCATCATCGGGTTCGCCCCGCCGGTCTGGGCCATCGGTATCGGTGCGCCGATCCTGTTGCTGATCGGTCGGCTCTTCCAGGGCTTCTCGGCCGGCGGTGAGATCGGCGGTGCTACGGCCTATCTCGTCGAGCAGGCACCCAAGGAGAAGCAGGCCATGCTCACGGGCTGGCTACAGGGCTCCATGGGTGTGGCCAACGCGCTGTCGGCCCTCATCGGCTTCGCGGTCACCTCGCTGTTCCCCCAGGAGGAGATCACGCGGTGGGCGTGGCGCATCCCGTTCTTCATCGGCCTGCTCATCATCCCCGTCGCGGTCTACATCCGCCGCCAGCTCGACGAGAGCCCCGAATTCCTCGAGATGAAGGCCAAGGCCGAGGCCGAGGCGGCCCGCAGCGGTGAGGCACCGCCGAAGCGCAACCTGCTCACGCCTCTGGTCGACCTCGTCAAGCGCTACCCGCATCACCTGCTGATCGGGGCCCTCATGGCGATCCTGTGGCAGGTGTGTGTCTACGCGCTCGTCATCTACGCCACCACCTACTACGCCCTCCCCGCGGTGGGGCTGGGGTTCACGCCGCGCGAGGCGTTCCTCGCCTCCCTCACGGGCAACCTCTTCATGATCTTCGCCAGCCCGCTCGCGGGGCGTCTCGGCGATCAGTTCGGCGTGGAGCGGATGCTGCGCTTGTCGATCATCATTCTCATCGTCGTGCCCATCTCGGCCTTGTACCTCCTGCACCAGGCCCCGGGTGTGTCGATGCTGATCGGCGTGCACATCGTGCTGTGCCTGGCGGTCTCGTTCTACTCCGGCATCATCGCGTCGGCCCTGTCGCGCATGTTCCCGGCGGAGATCAGGTCGACGGGCATGTCGTTCTCGTACAACATCGCGGCCATCTTCTTCGCGGGCTTCACCCCCGCGATCATGACGTGGGCCATCCAGTATTCGAAGCTCTCGACCGGCATCTACGTCTCTCTGGCAGGCCTGGTCGCCCTGGCGACCCTGCCCGCCATGATCAAGCTGCTCAACGGTCACGCCGACGGCGTCGAGTACCTGCGCGTCAAGGGCAAGCCCGCCCGAAGCCGGTAAGTCGCCACCGAGCTCGAACCCGTATCCGCGCCTCCCACAGGGGCGCGGGTACGGTTCGTCGTTTCAGTGGCATCGAACCAGGGCTGGTCCTGGCCGTCTGAGCGCTACCGGTAGACGCCCCGGTAGTGCCCGATCGTGATCACCACGACCACGATTCGCTCGTCGTCGATCCGGTAGACGGCGCGGTAGTCGCCGCGCCGCGCACTGCGCAGACCGCTGAACTGCCTCTGCAGCGGCTGTGTCCGCGCAGTCGCGAGTGGGATCGTGGTCATGTACAGAATTCTGGCCAAGGCGGAGTTGTGTCGCCAGGGCCTCAGGCGCCGATGCCTTGTCGACTCCTCCTGAACCCCTCGCTCCCCGGCGGGGTTGAGCGCATTCGTGTTGCCTGGACCATTGCATACCCCCATAGGTATTCGATAACCTCTCGTGACGAAAGATACCCCCAGGGGTATTACGAATCGGGAGGGATGCACATGGCCGCCATCGTGACCATCGAGACAGCGTCGTTGGGCGACCGCAGCTATCTGGCACACGACGGCAGTGTCGCGTTCGTCGTCGACCCGCAGCGCGACATCGACCGCGTCATCGACGCCGCCGAGTCCGCGGGCGTGAAGATCGAAGCCGTCTTCGAGACCCACATCCACAACGACTACATCACCGGCGGCCATGCACTCGCGGAACTGCTCGGTGCCCGCTACTACGTCAACGGCGCCGACGACGTCTCGTTCGAGCGCACCCCCATCGCAGACGGGGAGGTCGTGCAGGTCGGGTCGATGCGGGTCCGCGCCATCGCGACCCCCGGGCACACGTTCACCCACCTCTCGTACGCGCTGGAGGGCGACGAGCCCGCGGTCTTCACGGGTGGGTCGCTGCTGTTCGGCTCCACGGGCAGGCCCGACCTTCTCGGCAAGGAGCACGCCGAGGCCCTCGCACGCCACCAGCACGCCTCCGCGCACCGGCTCGCGGACGAGGTCGCCGACGAAGCCCAGGTCATGCCCACGCACGGCTTCGGCTCGTTCTGCTCGGCGACCCAGAGCTCCGGCGACGCCTCGACCATCGGCCAGGAGAAACGCGTCAACCCCGCGCTCACGAAAGACGAGCAGGCGTACGTCGACGAGACCCTCGCCGGTCTCGAGGAGTTCCCCGCGTACTACGCGCACATGGGCCCCGCCAACGCAGCGGGCCCGAACGCCGCCGACCTCTCCAGCCCCGAGATCGCCGACGTCACCGAACTGCGCCGCCGCCTCGAAGCAGGGGAGTGGCTCGTCGACCTGCGCACCCGCACCGCCTTCGCTGCGGGGCACACGCCGGGCACGTTCAATTTCGGCCTCGACGGCCAGTTCTCCACGTACCTGGGCTGGCTCATCCCGTGGGGCACCCCGGTCACCCTGCTCGGCGAGACCGCGGAGCAGGTCGCGGAGGCGCAGCGCGAGATGGCCCGCATCGGCATCGACCGGCCCGCCGCCGCAGCCACGGGTGGCCCCGAGAACTGGACCGACCGCGAACTCGCGAGCTTCCCCCGCGCCACCTTCCCCGACCTCGCGCAGGTGCGCCACCACCGCCGCGTCGCCGTGCTCGACGTGCGCCGCCCCGCCGAGTACGCGAACACCCACGTCGAAGAGGCTGTCAACATCCCTCTGCACGACCTCATCAAGCACGTCGACGAGGCCCCGGAAGGCGAGGTGTGGGTCCACTGCGCGGGCGGCTACCGCGCCTCCGTCGCGGCCTCGATCCTCGCCGCCTCCGGTCGCTCGGTCGTGGCGATCGACGACTCGTTCGACAACACGAAGGAGGCCGGCCTGCCGATCACCAGCTCGCGCGATGACGTGAACTGACGATGACGAGCAACCTCGTCTGGATCGTGCCGCTGGCCCTGCTGGTCGGCATGGTCCTCGGCGGACTGGGCGGCGGCGGGGCCATCCTCACCGTGCCGATCCTCGTGTACCTGCTGCACCAGGAGCCATCGCACGCCACCGCCGGGTCGCTCATCATCGTCGGGCTCGCCTCCGCCATCGGGCTCTTCGCCCACCGGGCTGCAGGCAATGTGCGGTTCGAAGACGGGATCGTCTTCGGTCTGACGGGCATCGCCGGCTCGTTCGTGGGCTCCAAGCTCTCCGCCGTCGTGGAGCCTGCCGTGCTCATGACCGCGTTCGGGCTGCTCATGCTGCTGGTCGCGGGACTGATGCTCCGTAAGCGGGCAGCCGACCGCCAGTGCCCCGACTGCGAGCGGAATGCCGACCGCAAGGGCCTGCCGGTGTTGCTTGTCACTGCCACCGGAGTGGGGTTTCTCACCGGCTTCTTCGGTGTCGGAGGCGGGTTCGCCGTCGTTCCCGCACTGGTGCTCGCGCTGGGCTATTCGATGCCCGTGGCCGTGGGCACGTCACTCGTGGTGATCGTCGTCAACAGCCTCACGGCTCTGGCCGCGCGTGCCGCCTCCGGCCTCGACATCGACTGGCCGCTGATCCTCGTCTTCGGTGCCGTGGCCGCCGCGGGGAGTCTGCTCGGAGGCCGTCTCGCCGGGAAGATCGACCAACGGCACCTCTCGCTGGCGTTCACGATCCTGCTGTTCCTCGTGTCGGCGTACGTCCTGGCGATAAACGTCCCGGCCCTGCTGGCCTGAAGCCCCCCATCTCCCGTGCCGTGGCACAGGAGCTGGAAGGTGCGCTGACGTGCACACATGTGCCACGGCACCCGTCCGAGGGGCAGGTGCCGTGGCACATGTGATCCGGCACGTCACCTCACAGCGACGGTGCCACGGCACGGGGCGAGCGTCGCACCTGGACTGCCCAGGGACTCGCGGTTTCCGCCGACTCGTGCGCCAGGGTCAGGCCTGGGAGATCTGGAGCCAGGTCTCCCACTCGCCGTGGAGAACCAGCCACGCGAGGAGACCGTAGCCCGCCTGGCCCGGGTGCACCTGGTCGCGCGACGACGCGAGCTCCGAGAGCCACTGGTCGTGCTCGGCGAGCGGGTAGAAGCAGTCGACGAACGGGATCGAGCGACGCGAGCACACGTCGGACTGTGCCTCGACGATGACCTCGAGTTTCTCGTTGACCACCGGGTCGAGGGTCGGGGTCGGGCCGACGACGAACGGGCTGATGCCCCGCGCGGTGGCGTCGTCGAGGATGTTCGCCAGGTTGAGGCGCGAACGTGCCGTGGTGAGGCCCTGATTGACGTCGTTGATGCCCACTCCGAGCACGAGGCGACGCTCGCGGCGGTCACGCCAGCGGAGCATGCCCTCCGTGCGCCACCGCGCCAGCACGTCGGCGGAGGAGTCACCGCGCACGCCGAGGTTGTAGGTGGTGAGGTCGAGGTCGGGGTGCTGCGTGCGGCCCACGACCCGCGAGACCCAACCGTGGCCCTTCGGGTCGCCGTAGCCGGCCACGAAGGAGTCGCCGATGAACACGACGCCCACGTCACGGGGCCCGTCGTGTGCGATGTGTTCGGCGCTGGGGGTGAACTGGGTGGGGATGTCGACGTCCGTACCGTCCTGGTACAGGCTCTCGTCGCCGAATTCTTCGTTGCTCACGCGTATCAATCCTCGTCGTCGTCCACCCGTGCCAGCCAGGTCGCCAACCTGTCGACCGCCGCCTCGAACTCCGGGTTCAGGTCGACGAACGTACGCAGTTGCTCGGCCAGCCACTCAAGAGTGACCTCCTCGTCGCCGCGCCGACGTTCCAGCTCTTCGATGCCGCGATCGGTGAAGTACACACATCCATTCTGCCTCACGGCAACCCATGCACCGGTACGGCACACGCTGACCGTACGCCCACGGCTGAACCGCAGCCCAGACCCCTGCCGCACTTCATACGCGCCACTGACGTGTTTCTGACCAGCGCGCAACCGCAACGAGACCCAAATTCAGGCCCCTGGGCATGCGCCGAGCCCCGACTTCCTCAGCGGAGGTCGGGGCTCGGGACTTGCGCTTTCGTACGGGATCAGCGGGCGAAGGCCTCGTCCATGAGCTTCTCCTGCTCGATCTGGTGCACCTTCGTCGAGCCGGTCGACGGAGCCGCCGACGCCGGACGCGACACGCACCGCCACGGGCGGGTCTCGCCGTGCGGAGCCAGCGCCTCAGGCATGCCCAGAGCGAGGAAGCTCCAGGCGCCCTGGTTACGCGGCTCGTCCTGCACCCACACGATCTCTGCGTTGGGGTACTTCGCGAGCTCCGAAGCCATTTCGGCGTGCGCGAGCGGGTACAGCTGCTCGAGCCGGATGATCGCCGTCGCCTCGTCGTTGCGGCTCTCGCGCTCGGCCTCGAGGTCATAGACCACACGACCCGAGGCGATGATCACGCGGGTCACGCCAGCGGCCGCCGGGTTCTTCGCGTCGGCCAGAACCGGCTGGAAGCCACCGGAGGTGAATTCGGCGACCTGGCTCACGGCCTCCTTGCGGCGCAGCAGCTGCTTCGGCGTGAACACCACGAGCGGACGGCGCGGGTGCGTGTACGCCTGCTTACGCAGCAGGTGGAAATACGACGCCGGAGTCGAGGGGTGCGCGACCATCATGTTCTCCTGCGCACAGAGCTGCAGGTAGCGCTCGATGCGGGCGGAGCTGTGGTCGGGGCCCTGACCCTCGTAGCCGTGCGGGAGGAGCAGCACGACGGAGCTGTGCTGGTTCCACTTCTGCTCGGCGCTCGAGATGAACTCGTCGATGATCGTCTGGGCGCCGTTGGCGAAGTCGCCGAACTGGGCCTCCCAGCAGACCAGCGCGTCGGGTCGCTCGACGGAGTAGCCGTACTCGAAGCCCATGCCTGCGTACTCGGAGAGCAGCGAGTCGTAGATCCACAGGCGAGCCTGGTTGCCCAGGTACAGCAGTGGGGTCCACTCTTCGGCGTTGAGGCGGTCGATGAGCACCGCGTGGCGCTGCGTGAACGTGCCACGACGCGTGTCTTGGCCGGTCATGCGCACCGGAGTGCCCTCGGTGAGCAGCGAACCCACGGCGAGAAGCTCGCCCATGGCCCAGTCGACGTTGCCCTCGCGGGTCATCTTCTGGCGGTTCTCGAGCACCTTCATGAGCTTCTTGTGCACGTTGAAGCCCTCAGGCACGTTGACCCAGGCGTCGCCGAGACGGTGCAGCGTCTCCTCGGAGACCGACGTGTCGTCGACCCGCACTGCGGCGCGGTCGTCGTCCGATTGGGCGCGCGGCGGTTCCAGCGAGCCGCTCGCCTCGGGGTGCTTCGCGGCCTCACGGGTCTCGATGAAGACCTGCTCGAGGCGGCTCTGGTAGTCGCGCATCGCGGCGTCGGCGTCTTCTTCGGTGATGTCGCCACGACCGATGAGCGCCTCGGTGTACAGCTTTCGCACCGAGCGCTTGGCCTCGATGAGGTTGTACATGAGCGGCTGCGTCATCGACGGGTCGTCGCCCTCGTTGTGGCCGCGGCGGCGGTAGCAGATGAGGTCGACCACCACATCGGCGGCGAACGCCTGGCGGAACTCGTAGGCGAGGGTCGCGACGCGCACCACGGCCTCCGGGTCGTCGCCGTTGACGTGGAAGATCGGCGCCTGGATCGTGCGAGCCACGTCGGAGGAGTACACCGACGAACGTGACGAGCTCGGCGCGGTAGTGAAGCCGACCTGGTTGTTGACGATCACGTGGATCGTGCCGCCCGTGCGGTAGCCGCGCAGCTGCGAGAGCTGCAGCGTCTCGGTGACGACACCCTGGCCCGCGAACGCCGCGTCACCGTGCATGAGCAGCGGCACCACGGTGAAGGCCTCGCCGTGGCGGTTCAGCCTGTCCTGCTTCGCGCGCACGATGCCTTCGAGCACCGGGTTCACGGCCTCGAGGTGGCTGGGGTTCGCAGCGAGGTAGACCTTGGTCTGCTCGCCCGACTCCGCGGTGAACGTGCCCTCGGTGCCGAGGTGGTACTTCACGTCGCCCGAGCCCTGCACGGTGGAGGTGCTCTGCGTGCCCTCGAACTCGCGGAAGATCTGCCCGTACGACTTGCCCGCGATGTTTGCCAGCACGTTGAGGCGGCCACGGTGCGGCATACCGATGCAGACCTCGTCGAGGCCCTCGCGAGCCGCCTCTAGAAGCACCTGGTCGAGCAGCGCGATGACCGACTCGCCGCCCTCGAGGCTGAAGCGCTTCTGGCCGACGAACTTGGTCTGCAAGAAGGTCTCGAAGGCCTCGGCCGCGTTGAGGCGGCGCAGGATGCGCATCTGCTCGTCGCGCGGCACCTTTTCGGCCGGTACCTCGACCTTGCTCTGCAGCCACTGCCGCTCGGCCGGGTCCTGGATGTGCATGTACTCCACACCGATGGTGCGGCAGTACGAGTTCTGGCAGACCTCGAGAATCTCGCGGAGGGTGGCAGTCGGCTTGCCGCCGAACCCGCCGGTCGCGAACTCGCGGTCGAGGTCCCAGATCGTCAGTTTGTGCGTCGCGAGCTGCAGGTCGGGGTGGCGACGCTGGCGGTACTCGAGCGGGTCGGTGTCGGCGAGCAGGTGGCCGCGCACGCGGTAGGCGTGGATGAGCTGCTGCACGCGCACGGTCTTGCTCAGGTCGTCTTCGTGGCCGGCCCACCGGTCTTGGCTCCAGCGCAGCGGCTCGTACGGGATGCGCAGCGATTCGTAGATCTCGTCGTAGAAGTCGTTGGCGCCCAGCAGCAACTGGTGGATGACCTTGAGGAATTCACCCGAGGCCGCACCCTGGATGATGCGGTGGTCGTACGTGCTGGTCAGCGTGAGGATCTTGCTCACGGCCTGGCGCGTGAGCGCCTCCTCGCTGGCGCCCTGCCATTCGGCCGGGTACTCCATCGCGCCAACGCCGACGATGGTGCCCTGGCCCGCCATGAGGCGCGGCACGGACTGAGTCGTGCCGATGCCTCCGGGGTTCGTCAGCGAGATTGTGGTGCCGGCGAAGTCGTCGACCGTCAGCTTGCCGTCGCGGGCCTTGGAGACGAGGTCTTCATACGCGCGCCAGAACCCGAAGAAGTCCAGCGTGTCGGCGCCCTTGACCGAGGGCACCACGAGCGAGCGCGTGCCGTCGGGCTTCGGCAGGTCGATCGCCAGACCGAAGTTCACATGAGCTGGCGTGACGATGTTCGGCTTGCCGTCGATCTCGGCGAAGCTGTTGTTCATGTCGGGCATTACGGCCAGGGCCTTGACGACCGCGTAGCCGATGAGGTGCGTGAACGAGACCTTGCCGCCTCGGTTGCGCTTGAGGTGGTTGTTGATCGCGATGCGGTTCTCGATGAGCACCTTGGCAGGAACCGCGCGCACGGAGGTCGCCGTCGGCACGCCGAGGCTGACGTCCATGTTCTTGACGATGCGCGCGGCCGGGCCCTTGAGGGGTTTGACCTGGTCTTCGACCTTCGGGGCGGAGGTGCGTACCGCGGGCGTGTCGCGCGGCGTGGGTACCTGGGCCGGCAGGGGCTGGTGGGTCAGGCCACGATCAGGAGCGGGCTCGGCCGAGCTGCGCACGGTGGCGTCGGCGGCCGGCGAACTCGTGCCGGCACGGCGGGGTGCGGCGACGAACTCCTCCGTCGTGCGGCGAGCGCCGCTCAACGGGGCCGAGGCCTTGCCGATCGCGGCGCGCGCCGGGGCAGCGGGAACGTGCTCGGCAGGGGTCTGCTCCCTGAACGTCGGCGAAGGGGCGGGAGCCGGTTTGCTCGGGGCAGCCGCCGGAGGACTTTGCGTCTCACTGCCGTTGCCACCTGCGTCTCGCTCGGCGAAGAGGGGCCACCACGACCGGTCGACCGAGTTCTTGTCCGCCTTGTATTGCGCGTACAACTCGTCTACGAGCCACTCGTTGGCGCCGAAGTCGGCCATCGGATCGTTGCTGGACGGCTGCTGTGGCACTGAGAAACGCCTCTTTCATGTTGGCGACCGGGTGAAACTGCCGGGCTGGGACGAGGCGCCCCCGAAGCGCCTCCACGCTGGTGCGTTCCCATCCACACTACATGGCCTATGTCACATTGATCGCGACGAAGTCGGCTCGAACTCATGCGCGTTTGAGCTCAAGTCGACGGGTGCGATCGGCGGTTCGCGCGCCGGTGCGCCGACCTGCGTGAACGATGCGACGCGAAGCCGTCTGCCCTCAGCCCATTCCGACTTATGCGGACGCCCGTATTGGGCAGGTGTACAAATTCCGTTCAAGACGGTCGATGCACTGCCGATGAGAGTCCCGACAGGGGATACGGAACCGGGGGCACCGCTCAGGGAGCGGGCACCCTCGAGTCCGGTCAGGGATGGCCTAGAAGGTAGTCATGGGGATGAACTGGGGAACGTGGGGACATTCGGTAGCAGCCGCGGCAGCACTCGCGGTCACGTGCAGCGGCATGTCGTACGCGGTCGACGAGGTGCCGGTAGACGAGACGACGGCCAACGGCATCGTCGAGCCCGCTGTGCCGACACCTTCCGAGGAAACGTTGCAGCTCACAGTGGACGAAGCCACCGCTGAGCAGGCTCCCGGGGACGCCGAGCCCGGCGGATCCGTCGACCCGACGCTCGAGGAGACGGCCACAGAGCCGACACCCGAGGAGATCGCTGCCGCGCAGGCCGCTGCTGAGCTCGCGGCCGAGGAAGCAGCAGCCGCCGAACTGGCCGCGAAGAAAGCCGCAGACGACAAGGCCATGGCCGACGCCCTCGCGGCCCTCGACGTGCGTGTCGATTCCGACGGCGAGGTCGTGCGGCAAGACGGCAACCTGACTCTGGGATGTGCCGTCGACTGGCGCTTCAGCACGATCTTGTCGTCGAAGCTCGGAGGCGCCCATGCGTACTCCGTCAGTGGATTCGCGGAGGGGGTTTCAAGGGACTCGGGTGTCGGTTTCTTCGAAGGGCAGCACTTCTTCTTGGGTGCCTCCCCGACCTTCCGTGTTCCCGTCGCCACCAAGCACACCATTCACGATGCCGTCGTCGTTCTGGCTGTGCCCACGGCGCCTCTGGGGTTGGCTCCCGACGAGGGAGCGTCGTCGCCTGCATACGAGGCCGACACGAGCATCGACTTCTTTAATCGCAAGGACGATGCCGGCGATCCCATGTGGATCGGCAAGTACCGCGGCCTCCCCGCTGGTGTGCCACAGAAGCGGACCATCAACGGCAACCATTACGAGGTCTACACGTGGGATCTCGGGACGATCACGGCCGACGCGGCCTACAGCGTACGGTTCAAGGCCAAGTCGGCCCCGACCAACGCGGGCCAGCCGTGGCATGCATTCGGCACACTCACCGGGCGGTACGACTACGGTACGCAGTCGTGTGCCGCGCCGCAGCCCGCCCTAGCCCGCGTTTCCGTCGTGCCCGTTACGCAGCCTGAGCCGACCGTGGCGCCCGAGTCGACTGCCACGCCTGAGCTGACCGCCACGCCTGAGCCGACCGCCGCATCCACGCCTGTCGGGGCGCCTGAGCCCGTCGTCTCCGCATCTCCGGCGCCGGCGCGCGTCGCCAAGGCCACGCCCCCTCGCATGCACACTGTGACCCGCACCTTCCAGGTCGACCGGTACACGCCCAAGACCGTTGCGCAGGCTCGACTTCTCGCCTCGTTCGATGACGATGGGCTGCTCAAGTACCGCGAGGACCGTGGCTTGTGGGGCGCCAGCTCGTGGCAGTTCGTGACCGTGCAGGTGCCCCCTGACGCGAGTCACGCACAGGTCATGGCTGCGATCAACGCCAAGACCGGCGCCGTCGGAGACGTGAACACGAACCGCCGCATCACGCGGGCCCGTGTCGGCACCTCGTACACGGTGGCCTGGGAACTTGGCGCAGGCGCCACCCCTGCCAAGGCGTGGGGCGCCAAGAACACTGTCGACCAGAAATTCTTCGCCCGAGCATGACGTGACGATTCACCGGCAGCCCCGGTGACGAAAGGGCCGCTCTTCCACGTGGAGGAGCGGCCCTTTCGGCGTGTCGACGAGAGTGCCGTCGCGCGGATGCGTCTATGTGGTCGGACTACGCCAAGGTGCGTGGGCATAGAAAAGAAATCCGGAGAGGGCAGCGTTCCTCTTCGGACCGGCCGGGGGGCCGGATGCAGATGGAGATGTCGGCCAGTTGTCGGGGGGCAACGCGAAGGCAGGCGGATCCACACGGGGAATCACGGATTTCGTGAGCTTTGGGGGAGAAATGAATACGACCATGTCTACTTTCGGCGCGCGCCGACGCTCTGTCGCCTCCGCCGCCGCACTCACTCTCGTTCTCAGCGGTATGGGAATCGGCTCGGCCTACGCCGTCGACGGTGTTTCCGCGCCGACCGGCACCGACACGGGCACCAGCAGCACCGCGGGCACGGGCACGGATACAGGCAATGTCGGCACCGAGGTGAAGCCCGCTGAATCCGCTGCCGACACCAAGCCCGCCGCTCCCGATGCTGACACGGGCGCCGCCGCTCCCTCCGCCGACGTTGAGCCCGACGTGGCCGCGGCTCCGGCCCTGCCGACTTCCTACGACATCGGCGGCGAGACGTTCGACATGGCGACGAAAGACGTCACGGTCAAGGTCAACGGCAAGGACGAGCAGAGGGTCTGGAACTACGTCCAGTCCAAGTCTGGCAACCTCACCGACAAGTGCCAGGTCAAGTGGGTCGTCTCGGCCACCAATGACCCGACCCTCGACGACTACGCCAACAACGGCTTCGGTCGCAAGATCAAGCCTGCGCGTTACGCGGGTTTCAACGACCCGGGTTGGAGCGAACTGCAGCACTGGGGCAGCGGCGGCACGACCTCGTGGCGTCTACCCGTCACCAGCGACGACACCGTGCTCAACGCAACCTGGACCATCGCCCTGCCGGCGGAGGCGGAGTACACCTTCGCGGCCGACGGTGCCGCAGGCTTCTTCAACACCCACACCGACGCCCAGGGCAAGAATTGGCACAACGCAGGCGGGTACACGGGGTTGAGCGACAAGAGCCCCTCGTTCAAGCACAGGACCAAGACGACCATCAACGGGGTCGACGTCTACCTGTACACGTTCGAGCTCGGCACGTTGCTCAAGGGCAAAGGCTACTCGTTGATGATCACCGGCACCGGCGGCACGAACCCCGCCACGGGTTACGCGAAGCTCACCGGCACCTACTTCGACGGTTCGGCGTCGTGCCCCGCGTCGAAGCCCGACCTGCCGACGTACAAGCCCATCGAGAAGTGCGAGTTCCGCCTGACCGGCCGCACCGTGCGGCCTCTCGACGCGGCCGACGTCACCGTTCGTGACAAGTGGGGAGACGCCGGCGAGACCAACGCCGACGGCTGGGGCGGCTACTCCGCGCCCACGTTCCGCCTGTACGGCCGCGCCGACAAGGCCGCCACCAACGTCACCTACACGGCCACGGCAGCGCAGGGCTTCACCTTCACCAGCGTCGACGCCCCTGGCTCCGGCGGCTGGGTCAGCCCGAGCAGGTACCTGAACAAGGCCGGCAAGCCGAACAGCGCGATCGAACTCGCCGAGGGTGAGGCTCCGGTGATCAGCGCCGACGGCAAGACCATCACGCTGAAGATCAAGCGGATGCCCGCCAACTCGTCGTTCAGCTTCAACGCCACGGCGAAGCCCGACGGAAGCCGCAAGGTCCTCGTCATCGACCAAGTCTTGGCCGGGGCTCTCGAGAACTGCTCGATCAACCCTCCGCCGACCGGTGGCGGAGGCGGTTCTCCCGTAACGCCCGCACCCACACCGGAGCCGAAGCCCGAGCCCAAGCCGACCAAGCCCGAGCCCGAGCCCAAGC
>JAUNUP010000045.1 GCA_030538115.1 Dermatophilus congolensis
GCGGAGGCTCCTGCGTACGAGTCGGCTCCGGTGCCCGCGTGGGCTCGGGCTCTCGGGTCGGCTCCGGAGCCTGCGGCTGAGTCGGTCGCGGCGCGTCGGTCGTCGGGGCCGGCGCGGGCGTCGGCATGACGGTGGAGCGTGGCGGGATCACCGGAGCAGGCTGGGCCGGAGTCGTCGGCGCAGGCGCCGAAGAGGTCTGGCCAGGTGAAGCCGGCGCCCCGCTGGCGGGAGGCGTGCCCGGCACCGCAGGGGCGCCCGAGGTCGGCACGGATCCGCCGCGCGTAGCCGACAGGTCGGCGGGCTCGGTGGTCGGAATCGGCTTCGGGCCCGAGGGCACCGGCACCGGCGTGGCCGTCGCGGGCGCAGGGGTCACGTTGGCCTTGTAGAACGCGCCCCACGTGAGGATCCCGTTCACCGCATCGGCGCTGGCCGTGTAGCGGTAGAGGCCCTTGGTCAGGCCGTCGGGCGTGCTGAGGTCGTCGCCGCCCTCGCAGAGCACAGCGGTGGCACCGAGCGCGGCGTCGTCGATGTTGTCGGGGTTCGCGAGGCCGTCGGCATTGCCGTCGCGCGCGTCGAGGTACCACATGCCGGGCAAGAACTGCATCGGGCCCATCGCGCGGTCGTACTGGGCGTCGCCGTCGAGCTGGCCGCCGTCGGTGTCGGCCACGAGGGACGTGCCGATGGTGCGCCCGTCGAGGCGCGTGCCGCGGATCTGCGCGAGCGTCGTGCCGGTGGCGTCGAACGTGGTGCCGGCCGCGTGGTCGGAGGCGACCTTGCCCATACCCGCAACGACCCACCAGGGCACCTTGCAGTCGGGGAATTCGGCACCGGCTCCGGCCTCGGCCTTGCGGTAAGCGGCGAGTGCCTGCGCCGGGATACCGGCGTTGATGTCGGTCGGGGCGTTCTCGGGAGCGGGCAGCGTTCCGTTCAGCGCCTGCTGGGCCACGGGCTGGGACTGCGCGATCTGCGCCTCGGCGATCTCCAGCGGGTGCCCGACCGACGAGAGCGCGACCCGGCGGGTCTCGCCCTGCACGCCCGACTCCCCCGCAGGCTCGCGCATGCTCGTGAACACGGTCGCGAGCACGGCGGCGGTCACCGTGACGGCGGCGCCGGCGATGACGAGATTGCGCCGCCGATTCGGGCCGGACTCCGACTCGATCTCGCCAAGGCGCTCGACCTCGTGCTCGTTCCGCTCGTTCATCACTGACCCCTTGACCCCTTGACGCAGTACCACCCCTGAACAGCCCGACCGAATCGGCGCATTACGCGACGACTCCCCAAAGTCGGCCGCTCAAGGTCGCGCTCTACATTCCCCGAAGCGCTGAAGCCGGAACACGTCTGTACCCCAGCCGAGTCGACGGATCAAGACGATCGTCCATCGACGCTTCGCCCAATGTACCGCCAGACCCCCCGGCTTCGACAGTCGGAGTCGGCCGCAAAGACTCCTGGAGAGACGAATTGCGCACGTTTGCACGTGACTTCGACCATGCTCCGGCGTTTCGCAGCGTCGTGACCGTCCTACGAGGTCGCGGTAGCGGTTTCTGCGTTTCCGGTGGTGGTCGCGCCCGTCGTGGCCGCATCGGCGGGGCTCGCCGCCGTGCCCGCGGCCGTCGCTGCGGCCGTGGCTGGGTCTTCGCAGACCGGCAGGTGCGCGATGCGCGGATCGTCCGGATCCCATGTCGCGGTCGGCGTCGGGGTCGCATCGCCGGACGGAGTGGGGGTCGAGGGATTCGTGGACGCCGACGGCGCCGACGGCACTGACGGCGACTGAGTGGCGGTGCCGTCGTCCGCTGTCGGCTTCGGAGCCGGTCGGCACGAAGGCAGCGGCAGATCGGGCTCGGACGTAGTCGTGCCCGTCGTGCCCTTTGTGCCCGTAGTCCCTGTGGTGGGCCCGGGCTTGGTCGGAGGCGCGGAGGTCTTCGTCGGCGTCGGAGCGCCGCTCGTTCCCTTCGTAGCCCCTGTCGTGCCGGTGGATGTGCCCGCTGTGGCCGTACCTTCGGTGGCGTTGCCGCTGGTCGTGGCTCCGGTCGAGTCTGTGCGCGTGCCCGGCGTGCCGGTGCCCGTGCTCGGCACGCCCGTCCGTGCGGTGGCGCTGCTCGACCCGCTGGTCGGCGCCGCTGTCGTCGCGCCCGACGGAGACGGACGCTCGGGTGCGCCGTCGATGCGTCGCGGCGGGTTCACCGGCACGACTCCGTCGCGGTAGGCGACCGCGCCGGCCAGCACGTCTTCGACGTACTGCTGGGAGTTGTTGTAGCGCAGGATCGCTGCGGCCATGTCTGCGGGTTTGCTCATGTCGCCACCGGCGGAGCACAGGTACCCGGCCGCGCTGGTGGCTGCGTCGTCGACCTGGTTGGGATCGGCGATTCCGTCGCCGTTGCCGTCGAGTCCGGCTCCGGCCCAGGTGCCGGGGATGAACTGCATCGGCCCGACCGCACGGTCGAACTGGGCGTCGCCGTCGAGGCGTCCGCCGTCGGTGTCGGCGATCGTCGCCGTTCCGGGAGTGGTGCCGTCGAGGCGCGGGCCGAGGATCCGGTACGTCGTGACGCCCTTGGAGTCCACGGCTCCCCCGGCAGCGTGCCCTGATTCGACCCGACCGATACCGGCGAGCAGCCACCAGGGCAGATTGCACCGCGGGTAGCGGGCATCGGCGACCTTCTCGCCGCGCTGGTAGGCGGCCAGCATCCGCGTGGGTACGACGTTGCTCACCGGCACGGCGGTGACTCGGGTGGCCGACTGCGCAGTCGTCGGCACCGGAGAGACCGCAAGCGCTTCCGAGACCATCCGCGCGGCCGTGAACACGTCTAGGCCGGGCAGACCAGGCAGCCCCGCGGACCCGTCGGCCGTGGTTGTCCCTGTAGTTGCCTCAGTGGTCGTAGGTGCAGACGTCGACACCACCGGAGCCGTCGACACGGGCGCCCCCTCCGAGGCTCCCACCGTGAAGACACCTGACGCGATCGCGCCCACCGCGAGGAGCCCGGCGACCACTCCGCTCAGGCGGCTGCGCCCGAGCCGAAGCACCCGCAGGGCATCAGAGTCGGCACCGATGTCGGGTCCGGCCAGCGGTTCGAGGTCGAGAGAGGGGTCGATCGGCTCGAGGTCGTCACGATCGGCCCTGCTCATGGAAGACGTCCCGCCCCTTGTTCGTTGTTCGTCAACGCGTCGTCACAAGACGCCACCACAAGACTTCAACGGCCGAACGACGGGTTTGTTTCGCCGCGTTGCATGCAACCCCACCGCAGGGTGAACCCTCACCGCGGCGGGGTCACAGGCATCCGTCTGTCAGGCGCTTACGTCAGGGCCGTGTCGAGCGTCCGCCAGTCGATGCCCTTCGGCGCTGACGCCAGAATCGTCGCGAGCAGGCCGAGCCGAGCCGCGCGCACGTCGGGCTCGGGGGCCATCACGAGGATGTCGTCGAAGAACCGGGCCGAGGCCTCGACCACTCCGTCGGTCGCGCCGACGAACGCGGAGAGCGATTCCGACCCACCGCCGCCGGAGCCGAGGGCGGTCACCTGCTCGTGCAGAGCGACCTCGGCGGGCTCGGTGAGCTTGCCAGCGTCATACCCGGGCTCCGTGCCTTCGGGCAGGATGCGGCCGATGCGCACGAGCGTGGCGACGAGGGCGCGGAATTTCTCGTCGGACCCGAGCTCCCTGATCTGCGCGAGCAGCGCTGCCGCACGCCCGGGGGCGTCGGCTGCGGGCAGGATCGCGGTGACCAGGTCGGCCGAGACGCCCTCGTCGCGAAGCAACTGTGCGTAGCGACCGATCGTGAACTCCAGCGCCGCCTCGACCGCGTCAGGGGCCACGTCGACCCCCTGCTCGGCGAGGCGTGCCGTGGCGGCCTCGAGCCCGTCGCGGATCGTCAGCACCTCCAGCGGGGTACCGGCCGACTCGCGCAGAATGCGGATGACGCCCAGCGCGGCGCGGCGCAGACCGAACGGGTCGGAGGAGCCGGTCGGCTTGGCCCCGAGCGCGTACATCGCGGCGAGCAGATCGAACCGGTCACCGAGGGCCAGCAGTGCGCCCGGCGTGGAGGCGGGCAGCGCGTCGGCGGAGGTGTGCGGCAACTCCATCTCGGCGAGCGAGTCGGCCACGGCCTGGGTCTCGCCCTTGCGGGAGGCGTATTCGCGGGCCACGAACCCGGCGAGCGAGCTCATCTCGACGACGAGGTCGGTGGCGAGGTCGAATTTCGCCAGGGCGCCTGCCCGGGTGAGGGTCTCGCGCTCCGCTCCGGCGAGGCCGACCTTGTCGGCGAGCACACCTGCCACGTCGGCGATGCGGCGGGCACGCAGCCCGACCGAGCCGAGCCGGTCTTCGAACGTGAGCTTGTCGAGGCCGGGCACGAACGAGTCGACCTTGTCGGTCTTGAGGTCGGCGTTCCAGAAGAACAGCGCGTCCTCGTACCGGGCCCGCACGACCGATTCGTTGCCGGTGCGCACGGCGTCGTCGTCGCACAGGCCGTTGGCCATCGTCACGAAGTACGGCATGAGGTTGCCGTCGGCGTCGTAGACGGGCAGGTAGCGCTGGTGCTTGCGCATGACGGTGGTGAGGATGCGGCTCGGCAGTTCGAGGTACCGCGCCTCGAAGGTGCCGAGGATGCCGTGCGGGTCTTCGACGAGGTTGGTGATCTCGTCGACGAGGGCAGACTCGCCCTCGAAGTCGATCGTGCCCCCGACACCGGCAGCGAGAGCCGTGGCCTGCTCGATCACCGACTGACGGCGCTGCGCGGTGAACAGCTCGATCGAGCCTGAGGAGATGACCGGCAGCAGATCGTCGGCGGTCGGCACCTGGGCCCAGCCCATCGGGGCACCGTCGCTGCGTGTGGCGGTGCGTGCCCCGAGCGTCGTGCGCTGCAGGTACGTCTCACGGCCGGCGACGACCTGCGAGACCTGCACCGGAACGACGGCCGAGCCCCACAGGGCCACGAGCCAGCGGATCGCGCGCGAGAACGACAGGTCTGGGTCGCACCAGCGCATGTTCTTCTCGGCACGCAGGCCGGTGACGATGTCGCGGATGATCTCACCCGCCACATCGAGCACGTGGCGGCCCTTCACGGAGACGGCCACACAGGCGTGCTCGTTGCCACCGATCTCGGCCTTGACGACCTGGTCGAACGTGACGCCCTGGCCGCGCATGAAGCCCTCGAGCGCCTTGGTGGGGTTGCCGTCGGCATCGACCGCGGCCGACCACTTCGGGCCCTTACGCATCTGGTCGGCATCGGGCTCGAGCGCGGCCACGTCGGCGATCGTCGCGACGATGCGTCGCGGGGTGCCGTCCACGGTGATGTCGCCGTAGGTGAGGCGCGTCTCGGCGAGCTTGGCCGTCAGGCCCTCGCGCACGGCCTCGATGGTCTGCGGCACGACGTGCGGAGGCAGCTCCTCCACTCCGATCTCGAAGGCAAGCGTCTGCGGCCCGGTGCCCAGCGCGGCGCGTGCGGCATCGCCGATCGGGTCCGGCCCCTTGACTGCAGGCTGGGCGTCGCGCAGCAGCGGAAAGCCCAGCTCCTTGCGCTTCTCGACCCACAGGGCCGCCGTGTCCCGCATGAGCCGACGCATCGTGCCGAAGGCCTTGGCCCGCTCGGTGGTGCTGATCGCGCCGCGGGCGTCCATGACGTTGAACGTGTGGCTGGACTTGAGGATGAAGTAGTGCGCCGGCACGGGCAGCCGCGCCTCGATCATCCGCTCGGCCTCGCCGACGAAGGTCTCGTAGAGAGTGCGGTTCGCGTCGACGTCGGCGTCGTCGAGGTAGTACCGGCTCATCTCGTATTCCTGCTGGCCGAGCGCCTCGTCGTAGGTGACGGGGCGGCCGTCGGAGGCGATCGCGTAGACGATGTCCTTGAAGTGCGTCACGCCCTGCACGGCCATGAGGATGCGCTCCATGCCGTACGTCAACTCGACCGGGATCGGGTCGAGGTTCAGGCCACCGACCTGCTGGAAGTACGTGAACTGGGTGATCTCCATGCCGTCGAGCCAGACCTCCCAGCCCAGCCCCCACGCTCCGATGGCGGGCTGCTGCCAGTTGTCTTCGACGAATCGCACGTCGTGCTTGGCCAGGTCGATGCCGAGGGCCTCGAGCGAGCCCAGGTACAGCTCCTGCGGGTCGCCCGGCTCGGGCTTGAGAATCACCTGGTACTGGGTGTGCGTCTGCAGACGGTTCGGGTTCTCGCCGTAGCGCGAGTCGTCGGGCCGAACACTGGGCTCGACGTAGGCCACGTCCCACGGCTCGGGGCCGAGCACTCGAATCACCGTGGCGTGGTTCATGGTTCCGGCGCCGACCTCGGTATTGAAGGGCTGCCACGTGAGGCATCCCTTGGAAGTCCAGTAGTCGGAGAGGCGGGCCAGAGCGTCTTGCATCGTCAGCACCCTTGCAGGGTACCGACAATAAGCCTCAGCCCTTTCACAGGTCGCCGCGTCCGGACGGCCGACGGGCACCTGCGTTCGGTGTCTGATTGGCTGATGCCCAGCCGCTCCGGCAGGTTGTGAGGGGCTGCGACGAGCCGTGACGAGAGGATCATCGACGTGTTGGTGCTAGTTCCCACCGCCTACACCGGCCCCGAACCGCACCCTGAGGGAGCCGAGGTAGTTCGGTACGACGCCTCCGGTCTCGTGCCCGACGAGCACCTCGACGCCGATGTGCTCGTCGTGTGGGGCTACGGCCCGCAGACCCTGCCCGACGCGGCCCGCCGCATGGGCAACCTGCGCCTGGTGCAGGCGCTCATGGCGGGAGCCGAAGACGCGCTCAACGCCGGGTTCGCCGACGACGTGGCGATCTGCAACGGCATCGGCCTGCACGACGAGCCGGTCACCGAGCACGCGATCGCGCTCATGCTGGCCCTCGTGCGCCGTCTGCCCGAATGCGCGCAGATGCAGCGTGAGCACGTGTGGAGCCGCGAACACGGCGGTCCGCAGCGGCTGCGTGCGGAGAGCGGTCACGCCCGCTCGCTCATCGGCGCCCGCGTGACGATCTGGGGTTTCGGGAGTATCGCGAAGAACCTCGCCCCGATCCTGCGAGCACTCGGGGCCGAGGTCACGGGCATCGCACAGTCTGCGGGTGAGCGCGCGGGCTTTCCGGTCGTGACCGACGCCGACCTGCCCGAGGTATTCGCCACGACCGACATCCTCGTGATGATCCTGCCCAACGCCGAGTCGACCCGTCACGCCTTGAACGCCGAGCGTCTCGCGCTGCTGCCGCCCACCGCCTACCTGGTCAACGTAGGCCGAGGCCCGACCGTCGACGAGGCCGCGCTCGCCGATGCTCTGCGCGAGGGCCGCCTCGCCGGAGCGGGCCTCGACGTCACGGAGGTCGAGCCCCTCTCCCCCGACTCACCCCTGTGGGACCTGCCGGGCGTCATCATCACTCCCCACGGCGCAGGGGGCCGGCCCGTCGGTGCGGCCGAGCTCATCGAGCACAACGTCGCTGCCCTCGAAACCGGAGCCGAGCTGCGCAACCGGGTGCGCTGAGACGTGAGAAGCGGCCCATCCGGAGCGGATGGGCCGCCTGCACAGCTACGGGGCCTGGTGGCGCGACCTATCCCCCTATCGACGTCGCGCCGGGCCTTGAGGTTCTGGTCGTCAACCGCCTCAGCGGGCGAGCATCGCGCGGACGACGTCGAAGATGCCACCGACGGCGCTGGTGTCGGCGAGCTGCGCGGCGTCCTTGGTGAGGAACGAGCGCCACGCCTCGGCCGCAGGAGCCTGGAAGACGCGCCACGCCTCAGCCGCAGGAGCCGCGGCGGGCGCCTGACGCAGACGCCACGCCTCCGCCGCGGGGGCCTCGAACACCCTCCACGCCTCGGCGGAGGGAGCCTGGAACACACGCCATGCTTCGGCCGCCGGAGCCGCGGCGGGCGCTTGACGCAGGCGCCAGGCCTCGGCCGACGGCGCCTGGAAGACGCGCCATGCCTCGGCGGAGGGAGCCTGGAAGACCCTCCACGCCTCGGCCGCAGGGGCCGCGGCGGGCGTCTGGAAAACCCGCCATGCCTCGGCCGCAGGGGCCGCTGCAGACGCGGAGAGCGGGACTGCCGTGAGCGCACCTGCGAGGCCGAGCGTGGCCAGTGCGGCGAACTTACGTGTTGACATGAAAACTCCTAGATCCGGGGATGTAGGACTCACTCTTGTTCACGAAATCCGTTGCAACAAGGACCAATCCGAGATTTCAGGCCCAAGAAACACAACTGTTATAAAACTCACTCGTTCCATACCGATCACGCACCGGCATCGGAAAGAGAGTTGCCACTGGCAGCACGCAACGTCCAGCTTGGCGGGTACTACCGGGGTTCTCCGGTATCAGCGGCGGCGAGTTCGAGATGTGCACCACTTCGCCTCCGACTCGCGGAGTCGGGGAAGATGGAGCCCATGTGTCCCAGTTTCTCCGCCTTCGGCGCGTTCGGTCGCCGCGACACCGCCTCCTCCTCGCACGCAGCGGGCTCAGCAGGGCGAGATTCTCGGCCACGATTCATGGGCGAACCCGTCAACAAGCTCCCCGACCCTCTGGTCGAGGTGCGTCGCGGTAACCGCCGCCGCATCACCGTCAACGGCGAGAGCGTGCTGCACACCCCCGCGCGCAATGTCACCGATTTCGGCTCGAAAGAGCTGCGCGACTTGGTCAACGACATGTTCGCGACGATGGAGTGCGCCAACGGCGTGGGCCTGGCCGCCACCCAGATCGGCGTCGACCTGCGGGTTTTCGTCTACGACTGCATCGATGCGTACGAAGTGCGCCACGTCGGCCACATCTGCAACCCCGTTGTCACCGTGCTCGGCGACCAGGACGACCCGGCCGAGTCGAACACCGACAAGGAGGGGTGCCTCTCCGTACCGGGCGCGTTCAGCCTGCTCACCCGCCCCACCCGGGTCACCGTCGACGGTGTCGACCAGCGCGGCAACCCCATGCACCTGGAGGGCGTCGGCCTGTTCGCCCGCTGCCTGCAGCACGAGACCGACCACCTCAACGGCACCCTCTACATCGACCACCTGACGCCGCAATCCCGCGAGGAAGCCCTGGCCGAGAGCGAACGTGAGCGCCAGGCCACCTGGGACGAGTGGGACGAGATCGCCGAAGACCTCGGCAAGTCGACCGGCCCCGAGGTGCAGTCGGCGAACCCGCCCGCCTGAGACTGGCCGCCGAAGGCGAGGGTCAGCCGGCGGAGTACGTCGTGTCTCGGCCCGAGGTGGCGAAGCCGTCGAGTTTCGCCACGACCTGCGGCCCGCTCCACGTCGACACCGCGAGCTGGCGACGGATCGAGTACAGCGGCTGCGTCGGCGAGACGGGCTTGTCCATGAGCTGGTAGCCCGTGCGGTAGCCGGCCCGCTTGACGAAGTCGGCGCCCTGCGGGTTCCACGCCCCGTATGGGTAAGCGAAGTCGAGCACCTCCTGGCCCGAGGCGGCCCGGAGCGTCTCGCGCGGCTTGATGAGCTGCTCCTCCACGTCTTTCGACGTGTACTTGTCGACCCGGTGGTGGTCCCAGGTGTGCGAGCCGATCGTCATGCCGGCGTCGGCCATCGCTTTGAGGTCGGCCTTCGTGACCCAGCCGGAGTTGCCGATCACGACGCTCATGATGAAGAACGTGCCGTGCATGCCGCGCTTCCTCAGTTCGGCCACGGCTGCGCCGGCCTGGTTGTCCTTGCCGTCGTCGAAGCTCAGCAGCACCGGCTTGGCGGGCAGTTCGGCTCCGGTCGTCAGATGGTCGTAGTACTGCTCGGGCGAGATCGCCTCGTACCCGGCCGCCTTCATCGCGTCGAGCTGCTCCCCCAGCTTCGCGGGCGGGATCACGAGGTTCTCGCGGGTGTACTGGCTGTCGTCGCCGGCCCAGTCACGCACCTGGTGGTAGCAGAGCACCGGAACCACGGCCCTCGCGGCCATCTCTTCGGGCGTAGCTACGGTGGCGGAGGGCGATTGCGGGCCGTCCCCGGTGGCCGCCACGGGTACGCCTGTCACCGAAGACTGGTCGGGGGCAACAGAACTGCACGCAGCCAAGGCCCCGAGCCCGGCCAGGCCGAGCGCACCACCGACGAAAGCGCGACGAGACGTGACCGCCTCATTCAGAAAGAGGTTTCGGGCAGGGGCGTGTCGAGGCAGCATGAGCCGCCCTTTCTACAAGAAGAGACGATGACCGACGCGGCCCCCCAGCGTCACCACCAGCGTAGTTACCGCCCCCGAATCCCCCCGGCAGCGACTCGCTGGCTCAGACGGAGCTCATTGCCGTCTGAGCCGAACCGCTCCCTCCGCTCCTCACCCGATGCTCAGTCGCTGGCTCAGACGGAACCTCAAACGGAGACGGCCTCGGAGGTGTGTTCCGCCTCGCCGGCGTAGTGCCCCTTCGCGGCCTTGATCGCGGTGTAGTACCAGGGGAACATCACGATCACCTCGGCGATGAGCATCGCCCACGCCGCGCCCTGGGCGCCCCAGTAGATCGTGCCCGGGATGAGCAGGCCCAGCAGCACCGGGGCCTTGAGCACGTTGATGCGGAAGGTCTTCTTCGCCAGCCCCATGCCGAGTAGCAGCGCTCCAGGCCCGGAGGTGAAGCCCGCGACGATCGACAGCAGACCCATCGGCAGCAGCACCGACTGCGCGCCGTCCCACGAGTCGCCGAACAGCTCCACGCCGAGCGAGTCGGGGATGAGTAGGAGAACGGTGATGTACACGGTCGCGATCAGACCGATGGCGCCGGAGAGGGCGAACATCGCCTTGAGACGCGCCCCCGTGCCGAGACGACCGCGACGCGAGATCTCCGGCACCGCGAACGCGAGCGCCGCCTGGCCGAGCACGTTGAGCGGCCCGCGTAGGGTGTCGGCGCCGCGGATCGAACCGGCGTCGCGGGTCGTGCCGAAGGTCGGGATGAGTAACTGGCCGAGCTGCGCGGCACCGAGCCCGAGCACGTACATGCCCATGAGGTACTTGACCAGCGACCCCTTCTCCCTGAACCAGGCCCCGGAGGCCCGCAGGTTGGGCCAACTGCGCATGATCAGCGCGGCCATGACCGCCGAGAGGGTGCCCGCGAGACCCCACGAAAGCGTGAGGATGCCGACCTCGGTCATCTCGACCGTGATGAGCGCGAACAGAAAGCCGAACTGCAAAAGCGCCTTGACGAAGTCGATGAGCGCCGCGAAATGGGCCTGGCCGTTGGCGAAGAACGCCATGCGGTAATTGTCTTGGATCATCAGCCCGGGCAGGCAGGCTGCGAGCGCGATGAGCACGTTGCCGATCGAGCCTCCGAAGATCAGCCCGACGACGACGAGGATGATCGCACCGGCCAGCCCCAGAGCGAGCGTGGCACCCTGCGCGCGCGACACGGCGGCGCGAAACGCCTCCGGCTCCTCGGCGCTGTGCGCGATCTGCAGCGGCTGCCCCGACGCGGCCTTGGCAACCGCAACACCGATGCCGTAGAGAAGGAACCCGATCGAGAACGCACCGAAGTCGTCGGCCGACATCTCGCGCGCAACAACCATCACCAGGAGCATGTTCGCGAGTGCGTACAGCGCCTGGTCGATGAGATTCCAGCTCGCCCGGGTGGCAAGCGTGCGCACCGAAGCCAATTCGTCCCCCCTGTCGGATTCGGGCATGAGGCCTGAACTGCCCCGCCGCGAAGCTTCCCCCCACGCGACGAACGGACCAGGCGCCCGCTTGGTGCCGCACCACGTGCTCGATCATCCGGACAGACAGTGGCCGGGTGTACGTACGTCGCGCGGCGGCATTCGAAAGTGTAATTGCACGTACCGTGAGGTTCGACTCGCGCCGCACCCACAAGGCATCATCACGGTGCCCGTTGCGGCTCATCCAGCGCCCGACCGACGGACCGACAGAAGGGGCCCACATGCTCGAGTACCGCACCCGCGCCGAGATCGAGGCGATGAAGCCGGCCGGAGAATTCGTCGCGCAAACGCTCGCGACGTTGGTTGCGGAGGTCGAGGTGGGCATGAACCTGCTCGACATCGACGCGCGGGCGCATCAGCTCATCAGGGAGCGGGGCGCGACGAGCTGTTACATCGACTACCACCCCTCGTTCGGGGCGTCGCCGTTCGGTCACGTCATCTGCACGTCGGTGAACGATGCGGTACTGCACGGCCTCCCGCACAATTACACGCTCGCCGACGGCGACCTGCTCAGTCTCGACTTCGCTGTGTCGGTCGACGGCTGGGTGGCCGACTCCGCGCGCAGCGTCATCGTCGGCACCCCGCGTGAGCAGGACCTGCGCCTCATCGAGACGACGGAGAAGGCCCTGGCCGCGGCCATCGAGGTCGCGCGGCCGGGCAAGAAGATCGGTGATATCTCGGCGGCGATCGGGGCGGTCTCGCGTGCACACGGCTACCGCGTGAACACGCAGTTCGGCGGCCACGGCGTCGGTCGGGTGATGCACGGCGAGCCGCACGTGCCCAACGACGGCAAGGCCAGGCGCGGACTGCCTCTTCGGCCCGGGCTGGTCATCGCCATCGAGCCGTGGCTCCTGGAGACGACCGACGAGATCTACACCGACCCCGACGGCTGGACCCTGCGAAGCAAAGACGGATCGCGCGGCGCCCACTCCGAGCACACGATCGCCATCACCGACGGCGAGGCCCTCGTGTTGACGCCCCGCCCCTGATCAGATCCCATACCTCGCACAGGTGACGCGCACGACTCAATTAATCACGATAAACTCGGTGATGCGCAAAACCCTGCACGGATTTGCGTTCCCCTAGTCTGGCTGTGCACTGCCAACGACGCCGGGAGGTTACTGACACATGTCCTCGCCCATCACCATCCGACCCGCCGCACTGAATGACTACCCAGACATCTACACGGCGGAGGCGGTAGCGGCGCTGGAGGCCCTGGCCCCGCTCGATGCCCGGCGTGATGAACTGATGAAGGCCCGCATCGCCCGACGCTCCGAGCGCGCGGCGAAGGGCCAGCGCATCGACTTCCTCCCCGAGGACTCCGTCATCGACGGCACCGACATCAAGGTCGCCGACGCCCGCGCCGGCCGTTTCGAAGGCGCGGTCATCCCCGAAGACCTCAAGCGCCAGTGGATCCAGGGCACCGGCCCGGCCACCAAGCCCGAGTCGACCGTCGCCTCCGGCCTGCGCAACGTCGCCTACGCGCTGCTCTCCGGGGCCGACGGTTGGATGTTCGACGGTGAAGACGCGGTCGGCCAGATCGACACGATGTCGCTCGACAACCAGCGCAACATCAAGCTCGCGTTCGCCGACGACCAGCAGTTCCTCGACGTGGCCGAGAAGGTCGCCGCCGAGATGAACACGTGGGCGAAAGACTTCCACGGCCGCGAGATCATCGCCGACTGGCGCGAGCAGCTCACGTTCACGACCCGCATCTTCCGGGCCCGTGGCCTGCACCTCGACGACCGCCACATCGCCCACGCCGACGGACGCGGCTTCTCCGCGACGATCGCCGACATGGTGCTGTACGTCGTCAACAACGCCGAGACGCTGCGCTCGCAGGGCCGCTCGGTCGTGCTGTACATGCCGAAGATCCAGACCGCTGCCGAGGCCGCTCACTGGGCCTCGCTCGCCGACGCCCTCGAAGACCACCTCGGGTTCGCCCGCGGCACGATCCTCGGCTACGTGCTCGTCGAGCAGATCGAAGCGTGCTTCCAGCTCATGGAGATCCGCGCTGCGCTCGGCAAGCACTTCGTCGGCTACAACACGGGCCGCTGGGACTACATCAACTCCGTCTCCGACGCCCTCACCTGGGACAAGGGCTTCATCAACCCCAACATCGACGCGATCACGATGACTTACGCCTACATGCGCGTCTATGAAGACCGCGTGCGCCGTGCCGTCAACACCCCCGACATCAACGGCAACTACGCGCTGTGGCAGGGCGGCATGGAGCCGAACATCCCCGTCGGCAGCGAAGAGGGCGTCAAGACGGCGATGGCCCGGGCCGTCGCCGGTGGCGAGCGCGAACAGCGCGAAGGCGCCTCCGGCAAGTGGGTGGCGCACTGGAAGATGGTGCACATCATGCGCCCGGTGTGGGAGAAGGTCGGCGAGGCCAACCAGCTCGGCCGCGACTTCCCGCCGCTGACGTACACCTCCGAAGACGCTGACGGCCTCATGATGCTGGAGGACGCGCCCCGCACTGTTCGCGGTGCCCGCGACCTGCTCTCGGTGGGCCTGCAGTACGGCAACGCGTTCGGCCGAGGCTTCCAGGCCGCAGCGCTCAAGCCGGCCGACTTCTTCGGCGACGACTCCGTGCTCTACCTCATGGAGGACGCAGCGACCGGCGAGATCCGCCTGTCGGTGCTGTGGGAGTGGCTGCACAAGGGCGGCACATTCACGGCCGACGACGAAGAGACCGGCGTCAAGGCCGGAGACGTGATGACCAAGGAGCTCTTCGAGCGTCTGCTCGAAGAGGAGTACGTCAAGCTCCAGAACGCGAGCAACCGCGACGTGCACGACGACTCCAAGAACACGACGCTGCCGATCGCGCGAGAGATCGTCGACGCCTACGTGCTCGAGCCGGTCAAGGCCCCCTGGTACATCGACCTGCTCAACATCAACCTCAACAACCACGACCTCGACGTCGCCAAGAAGCGCATCCGCGAATACCTCGATGCCTTCGGCAGTGATGGCACCCGCATCACGCGCAACCTCGACTTCTCCGCCTGACCGGCCCATCGGGTCACGGGTCACGACGAGTCGTTTGCCGGTACCCGCACGACCTTTTTTCACCCCAGAGACCACCAGAACAGGACGAACAATGACGTTTGACGACAACGTGAGCCGCGCTCAGCAGTACATGAACGGCGACCGGTTCGCCGATGTGACCCGCCTCTACTCGGCCCGCCAGGTCGCCGAGCAGCAGGGCACCATCGCGAGCGACTACATCGTCGCCCGCGCCAACGCCGAGGCCTTCTACGCCCGCCTGCGCGAGCTGTTCTCGGCCAAGAAGTCGATCACCACGTTCGGCCCCTACTCGCCGAGCCAGGCCGTGACGATGAAGCGCCTCGGCATCGAGGGCATCTACCTCGGTGGCTGGGCGACCTCCGCCAAGGGCTCGATGCAGGAGGATCCGGGCGCCGACCTCGCGAGCTACCCGCTCTCGCAGGTTCCCGACGAGGCCGCCTCGATCGTGCGTGCGCTGCTCACCGCCGACCGCAACCAGACCTACCTGCGCTCGCGCATGAAGCCCGAAGACGCCGAGGCCGCTCCGGTCTACGACTACCGGCCGTTCATCATCGCCGACGCCGACACCGGCCACGGTGGCGACGCGCACGTGCGTAACCTCATCCGTCGCTTCGTCGAGGTCGGCGTCACCGGCTACCACATCGAAGACCAGCGCCCCGGCACCAAGAAGTGCGGCCACCAGGGCGGCAAGGTGCTCGTCGGCGTCGACGAGCAGATCAAGCGCCTCAACGCGGCCCGCTTCCAGCTCGACATCATGGGCGTGCCCGGCATCATCGTGGCCCGCACCGACGCCGAGGCCGCCAACCTGCTCGACAACAGCGGTGACGAGCGCGATCACGCGTTCATCCTCGGTGCCACGAACTCCGAGATCCCCTCGTACAAGCTGGTCACGCTCGGCCTCATGCGCGCCTTCCACAAGGCCGGTGTCGAGGTGCTCAACGGTTTCCAGCTGTACAAGATCACCGACGCCGAGTACGCCGCCGCCGACGCGTGGCTCGAGCGCTCCGGCCTGGCCGCCAAGGTCAGCGAAGCCGCCAAGGAGCTCTCCGGCGCCGACGAGCCTCTCATCGACGCCGCCTACGACAAGCTCGTCAACGAGATGGTCGAACTGTGGGAGTCCGAGGCCGGCCTCATGACGATCGGCGAGGCCGTCGCCGACGTTCTCGACCTCATGGAGGGCGACGGCAACGAGCGCCCGATCTCCGCCGACGAGTGGAAGACCTTCGCCGACACCGCTTCGTGGTTCTCCGTGCGCGCCAAGGCCCGCGAGCTGGGCGTCGACTTCTACTGGGACGCCGAGCCCGCCCGCACCCCCGAGGGCTTCTACCAGGTGCGCGGTGGCCTCGAGTACGCGATCCGCAAGTCGCTCTCCGTCGCCCCGTACGCCGACATCATCTGGATGGAGACGGCCTCCGCCGACATCCACGAGGCGCAGGAATTCGCCGAGGCCATCCACGCGCAGTTCCCGAACCAGATGCTCGCGTACAACCTCTCGCCGTCGTTCAACTGGGACTCCACCGGCATGACCGACGACCAGATGCGCGAATTCCCCAAGCTGCTGGGCGAGTCGGGCTTCGTGTTCAACTTCATCACCTACGGCGGCCACCAGATCGACGGTGTCGCGGCCGAGGAGTTCGCCTCCGCGCTCATCAACGACGGCATGCTCGCCCTGGCCAAGGTGCAGCGCACCATCCGCCTGCTCGAGTCGCCGTACAAGACCCCGCAGACCCACGTCGGCGGCCCCCGCCTCGACGCCGCGCTCGCCGCCTCCTCGGCGCGCACCGCGACGACCAAGGCCATGGGCAAGGGCTCCACGCAGGTGCAGCACCTCGTGCAGACCGAACTGCCGAAGTCGGTGCTCGAAGGCTGGCTCGGCCAGTGGAGCCAGGAGCACGGCGTCTCCGACAAGCTCGCGGTCAAGCTGCGCCCGAGCCTGGAGAACCCCGACCTGCTCGAACTGCAGGTGCTCGTCGGAGACGAGAAGAAGGCCAACATCGCCTTCGCTCCGATCCACGACCGCCACGGCACCACGATCCTGTCGGTGCGTGACCAGAACGTGTACGCGACCGAGTTCCGCCAGAAGCGCCTCATGTCGCTCGTGCACCTGTTCCTCATCAACCGCTTCAAGGCGGTCTCGGTGCACTACGTCGCACCGACTGAGGACAACAAGTACCAGGCCGGCAAGATGCAGGAGCAGGGCCTGTACTCCGCAGTGAACACCGAACTCGGCGACATCATCGTCGCCAAGGTCGACGCCGACAAGGTCGCGGCCCTCTCCGCCACCGACGGCGACGCCCTGGGCAAGCTCATCCGCAAGGAGAACTGAGCTCTCGCGAGTAACTGACCGACGCAGGCCCCGAGGTGCGACCTCGGGGCCTGCGTGTCAGGTCCCGCGCGTCACGTCCCCCCCGCGCCTCTTCCATGGGGCCCTTCGCCCCGTGCCGTGGCACAGGTGCTGGGAGGTGGCGTGTACTACAGACATGTGCCACGGCACCACCACCCGCGAGGGTGCCGCGACACATGTCTGACAAGCACCTCACCTTCTCCGGGAAGTGCCGCGGCACGGGAAGGTGGGTACCCGCTCAACACAGGAGATGAACATGACCTTCAGTACCCCCGACCTGTGTGATGCCCACCCCGAGGTGCGCGTGGCCGAGCCCGTATTCCGCTCGTACGGAGGTCGTGAAGCCTTCGGTGGCCCTGCGGTCACCGTGCGGTGTGTCGACGGGGACGGCCCCGATAACACCCTCGTCAAAGAGCTCGCCAATACCCCGGGCGAGGGCCGCGTACTCGTCGTCGACGTCGCCGGAGTATTCACGAATGCCGTTCTCGGAGACCTCATCGCGGCCGAAGCGGCCAAGAACGGCTGGGCCGGAATGGTCATCAACGGAGCCGTTCGAGACGTAGAGGTACTCCGGGACATCGACCTCGGAGTCTGTGCGCTGGCATCGATCCCGCGAAGGTCGGACCGCCGCGGAGTCGGCGAGCGCGACATCGCCGTCGAGTTCGCCGGCGTGACCTTCGCCCCCGGCGACCACGTGTACGCCGATGCGACAGGCGTACTCGTCTCGAGCGACCCGCTCATCTGATCCGCAACATCATCACCTGCCGGTATCGATTCGAAACAGCACTGTGTGTTCGGGCTCACAAACTCCCTACCTGCCCGTACGCTGCCGAACATGGCAGAAACGTCACCGCAGACACCGGCCGCGAGCTCGGGGCAGCCCCTCGTGCAGCTCAAGGGTGTCAACAAGCACTTCGGCGACCTTCACGTGCTGCGCGATATCGACCTGACCGTGAACAAGGGCGAGGTCGTCGTGGTGATCGGCCCGTCAGGCTCCGGTAAGTCGACGCTCTGCCGCACGATCAACCGGCTCGAGACGTACGAGACCGGCGAGATCCTCATCGACGGAAAGCCGCTGCCTGAGGAGGGCAAGGCACTGGCCCGCCTGCGCGCCGACGTGGGCATGGTCTTCCAGTCGTTCAACCTGTTCGCACACAAGACGATTCTCGAGAACGTCACGCTCGGCCCGATGAAGGTGCGTAAGAAGGGCAAAGCGGAGGCTGAGAAGCGTGCTCTCGAACTGCTCGAGCGGGTCGGGGTGCAGGCACAGAAGGCGAAGTATCCGGCGCAGCTATCCGGAGGTCAGCAGCAGCGTGTCGCCATCGCACGGGCGCTCGCCATGGACCCGAAGGTCATCCTGTTCGACGAGCCGACCTCGGCCCTCGACCCCGAGATGATCAACGAGGTGCTCGACGTGATGATCCACCTCGCGAAGTCGGGCATGACGATGATCGTCGTCACGCACGAGATGGGCTTCGCCCGGCGAGCCGCCGACCGGGTCGTTTTCATGGCTGACGGTCAGGTCGTCGAGCAGGCGACCCCCGAGGAGTTCTTCACCAACCCTCGCTCCAACCGGGCCAAAGACTTCCTCTCCAAGATCCTCACCCACTGACACGGGTGCACGACAACTCACGACACTGCACGACACCGCGCAACAACGGAGGTAGATCAATGACGACATCTCGCAAGCCCCTTCGGGTTCTGGGGGCCACGATGGCCGCCGGCGCTCTCGTGTTCACGGCCGCCGCGTGTGGCGGAGGCGACTCCGGCAGTGGTGGTGGTGGCGGCGACACGGTGCGCGTAGGCATCAAGTTCGACCAGCCAGGCATGGGCCTGAAAGAAGGCGATCAGTACACCGGCTTCGACGTCGACGTCGCCAAGTACATCGCCACGGAGCTCGGTAAGACCCCCGAGTTCAGCGAGGCTCCCACTCCGCAGCGCGAGACGCTGCTCAAGACCAAGCAGCTCGACTACATCGTCGGTACGTACTCGATCACCGACGCTCGCAAGAAGGACGTCGACTTCGCCGGCCCGTATTTCATCGCCGGCCAGGACCTGCTCGTGCGCGCCGACGACAACTCGATCACGGGGCCGGAGGCACTCACGGGCAAGAAGCTGTGCTCGGTGCAGGGTTCGACCTCCGCGCAGAAGATCAAAGACCAGTACCCGGGCGTGCAGTTGCAGGAGTACAACACCTACTCCAAGTGCGCCGAGGAGCTCGTCAACGGCACGGTCGACGCACTGACCACCGACAACACGATCCTCGCCGGGTACGCCTCGCAGGCGCAGTTCAAGGGCAAGCTCAAGGTCGTCGGCAAGACCTTCACCACCGAGAACTACGGCGTCGGTATCGAAAAGGGAAACACCGACATGTGCACCAAGGTCACTGCCGCGCTGGAGAAGATGATCAGCTCCGGCGAGTGGAAGAAGGCCGTGGACGCCAACCTCGGCCCGTCGGGCTTCACTCCCGACTCGAAGAACCCGCCCACGCCTGCCGCCAACTGCGGTAACTGATCTCGCTCACCCGGTCGTGGGGGGGGGGCGCGGCGGGGGGGGCCCCGCCGCCGCGGACGGGGGCGCGGGGGGGGGGTCGGCGGGGGGGGCGGCCCCCGCGGCCCGGGTCGGCGGCGATCTGGAAGGTGCGGGTGGTGCCGGGGAAGGCGTC
>JAUNUP010000046.1:0-8996 GCA_030538115.1 Dermatophilus congolensis
TGCCGGTTGCATGCCGGGTCCATGCCGGATGCCCCCGGATGGCACTCGTGGGGGCGTGGCTGAAGTCGAGAACCCGCAGAACACAAAGGATCAGCGCGAGCAGGAGACGCTCGAGAGGCTGGAGCGGATCGAGGCGTTGGTGACCGAATGGCTCACCGTGCCCGACCTGGCCGAGATCCAGGGTGTCAAGCTGTCGGAGGTGCGCCGGCAGATCAAGGACGGCGAGCTGATCGCCGTACGCCGTGGCCCCAACAACGCTCCGTACGTGCCGGCGGCGTTCCTCGTCGACGGCGAACCGCATCCGCGCCTCAAGGGCACGTTCACGGTGCTGCGCGACGGCGGCATGAAAGACGCCGAGATGGTGGAGTGGCTCTTCACCTCCGACCCCACCCTGGCGGGCGGCGCCAGTCCGATGGACGCGATCAACGCGGGCCGCATCACCGAAGTACGCAGAAGGGCGATGGAGACCGCCTTCTAGATCACGTGTCTCGGGCCGTCGTCAGGTCGATGAGGGTGGACAGGGCGTCCTTGCCCTCCGGGGTGAGGCCGGTCGTGGCGTCCAGGGCTGCTCGGGCCGCGTCTGCCCCCTCGGTGATGAGGGCCTCGTGGCGGTCGACCGCTCCGCTGGTCGTCATGATCGCTCGGGCTCGTTCGATGGCCGCGTCGTCAGCGTCGTGCGCGCCCACCAGCGAGAGCAGGTGTTCGCGCTCCTCGGAGGAGCAGGTGTCGAGCGTGAGAGCGAGCAGCACGGTGCGCTTGCCCTCGCGGAGGTCGTCGCCCGCGGGCTTGCCGGTGGTGGCCGGGTCGCCGAAGACACCGAGCACGTCGTCGCGGAGCTGGAACGCCTCGCCCAGCGCCAGGCCGTAGGTCGACAGGAGGGCGCGGTCGGTGGGGCTGACCCCGCCCGCGTCGGCTCCGATGAGGGTCGGCTGCTCGACCGAGTACTTCGCGCTCTTGAACCGCACCACCTTGCGGGCCAAGTCGATGCGCTCGTCGGTGGGCAGGCCGGTCCAGCCGCGGTTCGAGACGACGAACTCGAGCAACTGGCCGCCCATGAGCTGGCTGCGCATCGCGTCGAAACACGGCCGGGCCCGGCCGATCTCGTGCACCGGCAAGCCGCACTCGGCGAACACCTGGTCACTGGCCACGAGGCACAGGTCGCCGGCGAGCACCGCGCCGGAAAGACCGAACCGCTCGGGGTCGCCCTCCCAGCCGGCCTCGACGTGTTCGTTGGCGAACGCCACATGCGCGGCAGGGGCGCCCCGGCGGACCGCGCTGTCGTCCATGACGTCGTCGTGGATGAGCGCTGCCGCCTGGAAGAACTCGAGCGAGGTCGCCAGCCTGATTGCGGCCTCGTCATGCGTGCCGCCCGCAGCCTTGTACCCCCAGTAACAGAACGCCGCTCTGAACCTCTTGCCGCCCTCGAGCAGCCTCTCCAGCGCCGCGACCAGCCGATCGGTCTCGGGGCCGACCGGCGTCAGCAGACGACGCTGTCGGGCCAGGGCGGCCTCGATCTCGCGCTGTACGTCGCTGCGGAAGCGAGTGAGGGGCAGGGCTGAGTTCACGGGGTCCTCCAGGATCTGTCCGGAGTGAGCCTAGTTGCAGTTGCCAGCGGCGGCCGAGTCTCGCGGTGAGGGCGGGCCTTGACGGGCTCTCCGCGAGGGGGTGTATCGTCTCCGGTATCGAAATTATGTTCGATAGATATGTTCGATAATTCAGTTCTATTCGAGCCGATGATATCGAATTTCCGGTGCTGTGGGGGCGTGATCCGTGGAGGGTGAGACGGGTGAGGGTCTACGGCGATCACGTCGATGTCGTGCTTCGTGAAGGTGTTGCGGCGCCAACGGCTTTCGTGTGGCGGGGGCGTCGCTATGCGGTGCGTGAGGTTCTCGACAGTTGGGTCGAGCGCACTCCGTGGTGGCGGGCTGTGCTCACCGGTGATGCCGGTGAGTCCGCACCGCGGATGCAGGAGCAGGTGTGGCGTGTCGAGGCGGGGCGCTCGGCCTCCCGCGCGGGAGGCGTCTACGACCTGGCCTGTGCGGAGTCGGGTGGCTGGCGGCTGCGCCGGGTGGCCGATTGAGCCGGGAGCGGATGTGAACGACGCAGTGAGCACGGGGGAGAAGGAGAGCGTCAGAGATGGGTACGGAGTTCGTGCATCTGCACACCGCTTCCGGGTATTCGCTGCGGTACGGCACGTCGACTCCCGCGGATCTCGTGGAGCGCGCTGTCGAGCACGGGCAGGAGGCGGTGGCGCTCACCGACCGTGACGGGCTGTATGGGGCGGTGCGGTTCGTGCGTGCTGCGCAGAAGGCCGGTATCGCTTCGGTGGTCGGGGTCGATCTGGCGCTCGACATGAACGAGGCGGGGTCGGCGCCGACGCGCAGCAGAGGGCCGCGCGTGCGTCAGGCGGTGCGTGGGGGCATGTTCGTCGATCCTCGACATCCGCGAGTGACGGTGCTGGCGCGGGGAGCCGGGGCGGGTATTCCACGCGGAGTGGGGTGGGCGCGGCTGTGTCGGCTGGTCACGGCCACGCACCTGCGCGGTGAGCGCGGGCGGCCCGTGACCACGGCGGGACTCATCGCCGAGCATGCACGGCTCGACGGTCACGGTGGTCGCGGGTTCGGCGGTGCCGGGAGTGGGGTGGGTGCCGGGGATTCGAACGACATGAGCGCGCTGCTGGTGTTGCTCGGGCCCGACTCCGATGTGGGGCGGGCCGTGCTGGCGGGGAGACGCGACGAGGCGGAGGCGCTGCTCGCGGCGTGGGCTCGGCGGTTGCCCCGAACCGGGTTGGCGGTCGAGATCGTCGACCACGGCGGACCGCCCGGGAGCATGGGCAACACCGTGCAGGCGCGGCGGATGCTGGCGCTCGCCGACGCGGCCGGGCTGCCGGCGGTGCTCACGGCCTCCGTGCGGCATGCCGACCCCTCCGGCGCGCGCGTGGCCGACGTGCTCGATGCGGCGCGGCGGCTCGTCATCCTCGACGAGCGGCACCTCGACCGGGTCTCGCTGGCGGGGCACCTCGCCTCCACGCAGGAGATGACGCAGGTCGCAGTGCGTGTGGCCGGCGACGATCACCGCCGCCTGCTGGAGACGAGCACCCGCCTCGCCGCCGAGTGCGCCCTGCAGCCGCGCGCCGACCTCGGTATCGGCCAGGTGCACCTGCCCGAACCGGCGGTGCTCGGCCTAGCCCCCGGTGAGAACGCCCAGCGCGTGCTCGCCGAACGCTGCCGCGACGCGGTGGCCTGGCGTTACCCCGACGCCTCGGCGCGCGAACTCGACCACGTGCGGATGCGTCTCGACGACGAGCTCGGCGTGATCGCCGCCCTCGGCTACCCCACCTACTTCCTCACCGTGGCGAAGGTGTGCGACCTCATCCGTGAGATGGGGGTGCGGGTCGCGGCGCGCGGCTCCGGGGCGGGCAGCCTGGTCAACCACCTGCTCGGCATCAGCGGCGTCGACCCGATACGGCACGACCTGCTCATGGAGCGGTTCTGCACTCCGCTGCGGGCGCAACTGCCCGACATCGACATCGACGTGGAGTCGGCCCGTCGTGAGGAGGTGTACGAGCGCATCCTCGACACATTCGGCGGTGAGCGGGTGACGTGCGTGTCGATGATGGAGACGTACCGGGTGCGGCACGCGATCCGCGACGTGGGCTCGGCGCTGGGCCTGCCGCCGGGCGAGGTCGACACGATCGCGAAGGCGTTTCCGCACATCCGCGCTCGCGACGCCCGGGCGGCGATGCGCGACCTGCCCGAGCTCGCCTCCCTCACTGCGACCAGCCGCAACGGCGCTGCGTCGGCTCTGGGGCTCGACATGCTCTTCGAACTCGCCGAAGCCCTCGACGGCCTGCCCCGGCACGTGGCGCTGCACCCGTGCGGGGTGATCCTGTGCAACACCTCGCTGCTCGACCGCACCCCGGTCGAGGCGAGCGGTATGGGGTTTCCGATGAGCCAGTTCGACAAGGACGACGTCGAAGACCTGGGGTTGCTCAAGCTCGATGTGCTCGGCATCCGCATGCAGTCGGCGATGGCGCACGCGGTGGCCGAGATCGCCCGCGTCGACGGCGAGGTGATCGACCTCGACGACCGCGCCCAGGTCGACCTCGAAGACCCGGCGACGTTCGAGCTCATCCGCAGCACCGAGACCCTCGGCTGCTTCCAGATCGAGAGCCCCGGCCAGCGTGAACTCATCGGCAAGTTCGCCCCGGAGACGTTCGAGGACATCATCATCGACATCTCGCTCTTCCGGCCCGGCCCGGTGAAGTCCGACATGATCATGCCGTTCCTGCGCGCCCGGCAGGGGTGGGCGGAGATGGACGTCATCCACCCGACGCTCCTGTCCGCGCTGGAGCCGACATGCGGGGTCGTCGTCTTTCACGAACAGGTGCTGCGCATCGTCGCGATCACCACCGGCGCGAGCCTCGCCCAGGCCGACGAGGTGCGTCGCGCCCTCGGCACGATCGAGGGCCGCGAGGAGGTGGAGGTCTGGTGGCGCGAGCGCGCCGCCGAACGCGGGTATGCGCCCGCCGACGCCGACCGCATCTGGGAGGTGCTCGCCTCGTTCGGGTCGTTCGGTTTCTGCAAGGCCCACGCGGCGGCGTTCGCCCTGCCCACAGTGCAATCGGCGTGGCTCAAGACCCACCATCCGGCGGCTTTCTACGCCGGGCTGCTCACCCACGATCCGGGCATGTACCCCAAGCGGCTCATCCTCGGCGACGCCCGCCGGTTCGGGGTGAGCGTGGCGGGGCTCGACGTCAACGCCTCCGGCATCGAGTACCGCGTGGAGCCGGGACAGACGGTGCGCCTGTCGCTGGTCGACGTCTCGGGCATGAGCGAGGCGGAGGCCGAACGCATCGTCGCCGGGCGCCCCTACGCGACTCTTGAGGACTTCTGGAGCCGCGCCCAGCCCAGCCGCCCCATCGCCGAGAAGCTCGTGCTCGCAGGCGGATTCGACGCCATGTACGGCATCGACGCCGGAGGCGACGCGGGCCTGGGCCGTCGCGGCTCGGTGACCCGCCGTGACCTGCTGCTGCACGTGGCCGAACTCGACCGGTGGACGCGCAGCCACACAGCCGCCGCCCGGTCCGGATCGCGTCGGGGGCGATCCGGCCCGGGCGGCCCACGCAGTTCGGCCGGCGCCGCGGGCGGTGGCCGCAGCCCGCGCGTCCCCGCTCCGCTGCCGCTGAACGCCGACGCCGCTCCGCGACGTGAGCCGCGGCCGGGCGACGCCGACCCCGGCACCCCGCGCTGGGCCGTTTCGCAGGACCGAGACCGGCAAGCAGGCGTAGGTGGCGTGGGAGATGCGACGGGCGCGTGGGCCGCAGGCGGCGTCCGCGAGGCGGCGGCGCGGCAGTCGCGGGCGGCGGCTCCGGTCGTTCCGGCAGAACTGCAGCCGACGCAGCTCGCCCTCGACCTCGGCGACGCGCCGCAGCTCACAGTGGGAGTGGGCCTACCCGAGATGTCGCGTGCGGAGCGGGTGCGGGCCGAACTCGAGATCCTCGGCCTCGACGTCTCGGAGCACGTGCTCGACCCGTACTCCGACCTGCTCGACGAGCTCGGCGTGGTGCGCTCGGCCGACCTGCTGAGCGTGCGCACCCGCAGCGAGATCCTCGTCGCAGGCTCGAAGGTCGCCACCCAGACCCCGCCCGTGCGCTCCGGCCGCCGCGTCGTCTTTCTCACCCTCGACGACCCGACCGGCCCCGTCGACGCCACCTTCTTCGAAGACGCGCAGGGCCCGTATGCGGCGACGGTGTTCGGTTCGTGGATGCTGCTCGTCCGCGGAGTGGTGCGCCGCACCGGCCCGAGGGGCGTGTCGCTGCGGGCCACCGGAGCGTGGGAGTTGGGCGAGGTGTGCAGCCTCTGGCAGACCCGGGGGAGCGCGGCGGTGCAGGCCCTGCTCGCCCCTCCGCTCGAAGTCACGACGCCCGAGGCTGAGTCCGGAACGCCCGGAACAGCGCGCGGACGACGGGTGCTCGTGCATCCCTCCGGCTATCGGCAGTCGCCGTACGCCGACGTGCGCGCGGCCGGAGAGAACGTGCGCACGGGCCGCAAGCTCTGGCACGCGAGTCCCGGGAGCTCGGGACGATGACGGGCCGTATGGTGAAGAAACCGTGGATGCGAATCTCGAAGGGATCTCACCGATGGTCGAAGACACCAAGCGCCGCAAGGGTGCGCTCGAGCAGTCAGTGCGTACGGCCGCGATCTGGGATTCCGTGGCGGCGGCCCTGGCCGAACGCCAGGAGCAGGTGGGCCGTTCGCTACGCGTGGTCGACCTCGGAGGCGGTGCCGGCGGCCTGGCTGTGCCCGTCGCCGAACTCAGGCATCACGTCACGGTGGTCGACCCGAGCCCGAACGCCCTCGCCTCGCTGGCCCAGTGGGCGAGCGAGAAGGGCATGCAGGAGCGCATCGCGGCCGTGCAAGGCGATTCGGATTCGCTCGCTGAGCACGTCGAGCCCGGCTCGGCCGATTTCGTCTCGTGCCACGGTGTGCTGGAGCACGTCGACGACCCGAAGGCCGCGATCGTCGCCCTCGCGGGCACGCTCGCCGAGGGGGGGCTGCTCAGCCTCGTGGTCGCGCAGCGGCTCGGCACGGTGGTCGCGCGTGCTCTCGCCGGTCGGTTCGATCAGGCCAAGCACTCGCTGGTCAGCGAAGACGGCAGGTGGGGAGACGGTGACCCGATGCGTCGCCGGTTCGACGCCGTCGACGTCGCAGACCTGCTCGCGGGCGCGGGCCTCGAGATCGTCGACGCCGAAGGTGTGCGCCTCTTCGGTGACCTCGTGCCTGCCGGCATGCTCGACTCCGAGAGCGACCGCACGGCGCTGCTCGACCTCGAGAAGACCATCGCCGGCCACCCGGCCTCGGCGCACCTGGCCCACATCGGCGCTGCCCTGCACGTATTGGCCCGCCGAGTCGCCGACCCCGCGTAACCCCGCCCTCGTGGCCCGCTGCCGGAGGCGTGGATCATGAGCCGCCGTCAGTTCGCCGCGCCTGACATGGCCGGTGACGGGCCGCCCGACGACACCGGATGCACGGTGCTGCACGTCGACATGGACGCGTTTTACGCCTCCGTCACGCTGCTCGACCACCCCGACCTCGTGGGTACGCCGGTGATCATCGGAGGCGGGCACCGCGGCGTGGTGCTCTCGGCCACCTACGAGGCCCGGAAATTCGGGGTGACCTCGGCGATGCCGATGACTCGCGCGGTGCGCCTGTGCCCACAGGCAACGGTGCTGCCTCCGCAGCACGAGCGGTACGCGCAGGTCTCCAAGGCCGTGATGGCGACGTTCGGCTCGGTGACTCCACTGGTCGAGCCGCTCTCCCTCGACGAGGCGTTCCTCGACGTGGCGGGCGCGATCCGGCTGTTGGGCAGTCCGGCGACGATCGCCCAGCGCATCCGCGACACGATCGCCGACGAGCAGGGCGTCACGTGCTCGGTGGGGGTGGCGCCGACGAAGTTCGTCGCGAAGATCGCCTCCGGCATGGCCAAACCCGACGGCATGCTCGTCGTGCCCGCCGACCAGATGGTCGCGTTCGTGCAACAACTCCCCGTCGGGGCTCTGTGGGGAGTGGGGGAGCGCACCGAAGAACACCTCGGCCGTCTCGGCCTGCGCACGGTCGCCGACATCGCCCACACCCCGGTCGACACCCTGCGCCGCGCCCTCGGCGCCACTGGGGTACACCTGCACGCGCTCGCGTGGGGCCGCGACGAGCGCGAGGTCGAGCCGGTGCGCACCGAGAAGAGCATCGGTGCCGACGAGACCTTCGCCTACGACATCGACGACCCCGCGCAGATCCACGTGCGTCTGCTCGGCGTGTGCGAGAAGACCGCGGCCCGCGCCCGCAAGGCCGGGATGATGGGCCGTACCGTCTCGATCAAGGTGCGCTTCGCCGACTTCACGACGATCACCCGCTCGACCACGCTGCGCGACCCCACCGACGTGGCCCGCGAGCTCTTCCTCACGGCCCGCCGCCTGTTCGACGCCCTCGGCCTGCAACGCGCGCGGGTGCGGCTCATCGGCGTGCGGCTCGAAGGCCTCGTGCCGCGCCAGGACGCCCCGCTGCAAGGACTGCTCGGCGAACCCGAACACGGATGGCGCGACGCCGAACTGGCCGTCGACGCCGCCTCCGCCCGTTTCGGCAGGGGCATCGTGCGGCCCGCGAGCCTGGTCGGCAGCCGGGACGAACGCCGCGACACGCGACATCCCAACGCCGAAGACGACGGGCCCGGAGCCACCGGACGGCGCTGAGATTCATCCGCTGTCCACACCGGGTCGCAGACGTGGTCTTCGTCTAGTGGAATGTGGTCGCTGCCCGTATCCTGGAGTGACCGTAGGTGTGGTGTGACGCGTCGGCCCTGCAACTGGTTGTGCAACTGGTCCTGCAATGGATCAGCATGAGTTTTGCAATGGCTCTGCTTGGCTCAGCGTCCCCTCGGCATCACGGTTGCAGGTCTTGCTGCCCGCGAGCGGGGCGGGGAGTGAACTGTCGAGGAGGTCCACGATGCCGTTGTCGGAGAACGAGCAGAAGCTGCTCGAGCAGATGGAGCGTGCGCTCTACGCGGAAGACCCGCGGTTCGCCACGCACATGCGTGGTGCCGGAGCGTCTGGTCCGTCACGTAAACGCGTGGTCATCGGGGTGCTCGCGGCCGTGCTCGGTCTCGGGCTCGTCATCGCAGGCGTGTCGACCCAACTGATCATCCTCGGCGTACTCGGATTCGTCGTCATGGTTGCGGGCGTCGCCTGGGCGTTCACCTCGGGCGGCAAGAAGACCGAGAAGCAGACGAAGCAGCCCGGAGGCGGAGACCCGAAGGTCACACCGATTCGCCCCTCCGGCAAGCGGCCCAAGACGCCCAAGGCGCGCGGCGCCGGGTCGAGTGGCTCGTTTTCGCAGCGCATGGAAGAGCGCTGGGAGAAGCGCCGTCGCGAGAACGGCGGCATGTGAGGCGCCTGTGAAATCGGGCGTACACCCGCACATCGACTGAATTGCATCGACTGA
>JAUNUP010000046.1:9006-18357 GCA_030538115.1 Dermatophilus congolensis
CCCCCCACAGCGAGTTATTGGAAGCGAATGATTTGACCGCGAGGGGGCGGGACTTGCGCCCGGCCCCTTCGCTGTGCTGTGACGTTGTGACGCGGTGACGCTGTGACTTCGTCGTGCGGTGACGTGCCCGTGACGTGCCGGTTCAGCCCGAGATGAACCGCCAGGCGAGAACCGCCCACCCGACCGCGAGGATCAGGCCGGTGACGAATTCGATGCCGTACGAGATCGCCGCGGCCTTGAGCGCGTGCGCGGTGGAGGCCTTCGAGGCGTCGAGGCCCACGCGTGCGACCTCCGCGAGCCACACCCCCACGACGAACCCGATGACGAAGCCGAGCACGGGGATGACGAAGAACCCGACGATTCCGGCGACCACGCCGAGCAGAAGGGTGCTGTTGGGGATGCCGGCCCGCTGCATCCGTCTGCCGGGCACGAGGGCCTGAGCGCCGAGTCCGGCTGCGTAGACGAGGGTCGCGGCGAGGGCGACGGGCCACCACGGGGTCATTCCGACGGCCAAGGTCCAGCCGATGACGGCAGCCCAGATGAGCAGCACACCGGGCAGTACCGGCACGACGATGCCGGCCAGCCCCACCACGATGGCGAGAACGGCCAGAGCGGTCGCAAGCGTTGTCATGCGCTAACTCTCTCAAGGAGGGGGGAGACAGCGAAGCGCCGACCGGTCTACTTCGCACAGCGAAGCAGCAACCGGCCGGCGCCACTGATGTAGGGGTGTCGGACAGGGCGCGGATCAGGCGTCCACGGTGGACTCCGTCAGTCGGGCGGTCTCGTCGTGAATCACGGCGTCGACCTGTGTGAGCCTCTGGGCGTGCTCGCGACCGTGGTGGGCACAGAACAGCAGCTCACCACCGGAGGCGAGTACTGCGCGCACATAGGCCTGTGCGCCACAGCGGTCGCAACGGTCGGCCGAGGTCATCGGTGTCGTTACAGCAGCAGTCACGTCAGCCTTATCTCTGTCTAGATCCGTGACGCGTGGCCGGGGTTCTCCCGGCACGCGCCCCATCGTCTCGATGGCATGTGCTCGGCGTTTCGCCGGGTTCTCACCCGGATGCGATGACCGTAGCCCCGCTCCTGCGGTGCAGCGAATCGCCTTTCACTGGCCTCAACAGTGAAGCATGCCGGTTCGTTCCCGAGCGCTCTCGCCCCGTCGCGAGTTGCCCGCGCGCCGACGCTCGACCAGGGGTGCGAGCGTGGCGTGCACTGACCTCATCGACGCCGACGGTAGGGTCGTGAGCGATCGTGGCAGGTCCGGTGAAGTCCCCCTTGCCCGAGGAGAGCCCGGTGTGCTGTGGCAACAGTGCCGGAACGAAGCAACGAGGAGGGTGTCCGTGGCGAGTGCTCCCGCCAGGGCAGAGGCGTCGGGGTACACCGCCCGGCATCTGCAGGTGCTCGAGGGCCTTGAGGCCGTGCGCAAGCGACCCGGCATGTATATCGGGTCGACCGATTCGCGTGGGCTCATGCACTGCCTGTGGGAGATCATCGACAACTCGGTCGACGAGGCGCTCGGCGGGTTCGGCGAGAAGATCGAGGTGATTCTGCGGCCCGGCGGGTGTGTGGAGGTGCACGACAACGGTCGAGGCATCCCGGTCGACATCGAGCCGCGCACCGGCCTGTCGGGCGTGGAGGTCGTGTTCACCAAGCTGCACGCCGGCGGCAAGTTCGGAGGCGGGTCGTACACGGCCTCCGGTGGATTGCACGGTGTCGGCGCCTCCGTCGTGAACGCGCTGTCGGAGCGGCTCGACGTGCAGGTCGATCGGGCGGGCAAGACGTACCAGATGTCGTTCCGTCGCGGCGAGCCCGGCGTCTTCGACGACGCCGATCCTGCACACCCCAAGCCCGACGCTCCGTTCACGCCGTACGAGACCGCCACGGCCCCGCGGGTGGTCGGCAAGGCCAAGCGCGGCGCCTCCGGCACGCGCGTGCGCTACTGGGCCGACCGGCAGATCTTTCTCGCCGACGCGCAGTTCTCGTACGACGAGCTTGCCGGGCGGGCGCGCCAGACCTCGTTTCTCATCCCCGGTCTCGAACTCGCGATTCGTGACGAGCGGCGGTTGGCCGGTACGCCTGCGGAGCACGAGGCCGTCTCCGAAACGTTCGTGCACGACGGTGGCATCACGGAGTTCGTCGACTTCCTCGCTCCCGACGAGCCCGTCTGTGACGTGTGGCGGCTGCAGGGTGAGGCCACCTTCACCGAGCGCGTGCCGGTGCTCGACGAACACGGGCACATGACCCCCACCGATGTCGAGCGTGAGTGCGAGGTCGACATCGCGCTGCGCTGGGGCACCGGGTACGACACGGTGATCCGCTCGTTCGTCAACATCATCGCCACCCCCAAGGGCGGCACCCACCTCACCGGTTTCGAGCAGGGGCTCGTCAGGTCGGTGCGTCGGCAGATCGAGGCGCGCTCGCGCACGCTCAAGCCGGGCACCGACAAGCCCGAGAAGGACGACATCACCGCGGGGCTCACCGCAGTCATCACGGTGCGGCTGGCCGAGCCGCAGTTCGAGGGCCAGACCAAGGAGGTGCTCGGCACCAACGCGGTGCGGGCGATCGTCTCCCGGGTGGTCGACAAGGCGCTCACCGAACACCTCACCTCCGTCAAACGGCCCACGAAGCAGCAGGGGCAGACGGTGCTGGAGAAGGTCGTCTCGGAGATGAAGGCGCGCATCTCTGCGCGGCAGCACAAAGAGACGCAGCGACGCAAGTCGGCGTTGGAGAGCTCGTCGCTGCCGGCGAAGCTGTACGACTGCCGCAGCAACGACGTGGAGCGCAGCGAACTGTTCATCGTCGAGGGCGACTCGGCCATGGGCACGGCCAAGGCGGCGCGCAATTCGGAGTTCCAGGCGTTGCTGCCGATCCGCGGCAAGATCCTCAACGTGCAGAAGGCCTCGATCGCCGACATGCTCGGCAATTTCGAGTGCGCCTCGATCATCCAGGTGATCGGTGCGGGATCGGGTCGCACCTTCGACCTCGACTCCGCGCGGTACGGGCGGGTCATCATCATGACCGACGCCGACGTCGACGGCGCCCACATCCGCACGCTGCTGCTCACGCTGTTCTTCCGGTACATGCGTCCGCTCGTAGAAGCGGGGCGTGTGTTCGCGGCGGTGCCGCCGCTGCACCGGCTCGAGGTGCACCAGGGCGGAGGCAAGAAGAACGAGCTCGTCTACACGTACTCCGAGGCCGAAATGCGGGCGCTGACAGCCGATCTGCGGCGGCGGGGCAAGACGTGGAAGGAGCCGATGCAGCGCTACAAGGGTCTCGGCGAGATGGACGCGAACCAGCTCCGCGAAACCACGATGGACCCGGCGCACCGCACCCTGCGCCGCGTGCGGGTGGCAGACGCGGAGGCGGCGGCGAAGGTCTTCAACCTGCTCATGGGCAGCGAGGTCCCGCCGCGCAAGGACTTCATCGTCGAATCCGCCCACCGTCTAGACGCGGAACGAATCGACGCCTGACGGTCCCCCTGAACACACTTAGCAGAACTTAGGGGACTGGGACATAGTTTCTAAACTGTGCCCTCTCGCTCAACTTCTGCTAGCAGAGGTTAGGGGGAGTGAGCGTCACGTGGTAGGCGGTTGCCGCTACTGGTGGGGCGCCGCAGGAGACTGGGCGGGTCGTCGTTTGGCGCTCGGTCACCCGCACGCGCCAAGAACGGCCGTCGCGGTGCGTGACACAGACGAAGTGGTTGCGCTCGGTGTCCGTGTCTGCGCGGGCGATGTGTGAGGCGTGTTCGTCGAGGTGTTCGTCCGTCACCGTCAGCGCGCTCACCTCGCACACGCCGAACGAGTGCCGTACGTACCCGTCGGCCGCCTGGTGTATCGGAGACAGGTGGGCCAAGCCCCGTAGGTGGTGTGGCGTGCCCAGTCCGGCCGGGATCGACGGCACAGGCCCGCCCAGCCCCTCGACCGCCGAGACCACCGAGGCCGCGTCGGGGATACGCGCCAGCGTCAGGCCGTGCGGTAGAAGTACCCCGGTCGGCGCGAAGCGGTGGCCGCCGGTGTGCGAGCACTCCCACACCCGACCCGGCAACTCCGCGGCCAGGGCCTCCACCAGCGGGCGGCCACGCAGAGCACAGCACACGTCGCGCTTGGCGTTGGTGCACACCAGCACCACGACCGCCTCGGGGTCGGTGGCGGGTTGCAGCCATGGTGCCGCAGCGCGCACGGCCTCCGAGTCGCCGCGCGCGATCGCCTCGAACGGCAGTGCGGCCACGTCGGCGGCGACGGTGTGCTCGCCGGTGAGGAGCCACGGACGCGGCGCCTCGGTGCCGCGAGTCGCCGCAGAGCCGTCATCGAGCCCGTCGACCCTTGCCGTGGTCGGGCTCATGCCACCGGCCACATAGACCCGCCGAGGGTAGCCATCGGCCGCGCTGTGACGTTCGCGGGCGGCGTCGCGGATCAGCAGCGCTCGACCTCCCGCAGCGGCGACGCCCTTCTCGAGCTGTTCACCGATGGCGGGGTCCAGTCGGGACTCGATGAAGGCCTTGCGACCCCACGGTCCCCGCTGTTCCAGCGCCACCCAGAAACCCGCGGGGGAGGCGGTACCCCAGGCGGGATCGGCGGAGCCGTCCCAGGTGACCGAGCAGTTTCCGGGAGCCAGGCGGGGAGAACGTGAGGCGGCTGACACATCGTCAGCGTACGGCCGACACGGCCCGCACACCCATTCGTGAACGGTTGCTCACCTGCGAACTCCGCGAGTCGACACTCACCGACAGCGCCCGCGGAGCCGATGCTGGTGGGAGAATAGGCGGAACGAAGCTGGGAGCGAACGCGTCTGTACAGACGTTGCCGGGTGGCGAGAAGTGGTTCATCACACGAGCCGTTCACCTCGCCGCGCGGAGGCTCATGTGGAGTGTGTGCAGTGGCGGATGCCGAAGGAGAGACGAATGTTCTCACCCGTTCTCGACGCAAGACAGCGTGATCGCGCATTGGCGCACCTGGGTAGCCACGAGGTCGACGTTCTGGTAGTCGGTGGCGGTGCCACCGGAGCCGGCGTGGCGCTGGACGCGGTGGCGCGAGGGCTGTCGGTAGGGCTCGTCGAGGCGCAGGACTGGGCTGCGGGCACGTCGAGTCGCTCGAGCAAGCTGATCCACGGCGGGCTCCGCTACCTGTACCAGTTCAACGTTCCGCTAGTGGCCGAGGCCTTGCACGAGCGAGGGCTGCTCATGTCGTACCTGGCTCCGCACCTGGTCACAGCGCAACCGTTTCTGTGGCCGCTGCTCACTCCCGTGGTCGAACGGTCCTACAGCGCAGTCGGAGTGGGGGCGTACGACATGCTCGCGTTCGTCGGCTCGCTCGGCGCGCGCACGATGCCCCCGCAGAAGCACTACGGCAAGGCCGGGGTGCGACAGATCGCGCCTGGGCTGGCCGAAGACGCCTACCGGGGCGCCATCAGGTTCTTCGACGCCCGCGTCGACGACGCCCGGCTCGTGCTGGGCCTCGTGCGCACCGGAGTCGCGTACGGCGTACAGGCGGCCTCACGCACCCGGGTCGAGGAGTACGTCAAGGCCGACGGGCGCGTCGTCGGCGCGCGGGTCACCGACCTCGAATCGGGGCGGGAGTTCACGGTGCGGGCCCGCAACGTCGTCAACGCGACCGGCGTCTGGACCCAGGAGAGCGAGGCGCTCGCGGGTGTCGCCTCCGGGCTGCGGGTGCTCGCCTCCAAAGGCATTCACATCGTCGTGCCGAAAGACCGCATCGAGTCGGAGACCGGCATTTTTCTGCGTACCGAGAAGTCGGTGCTGTTCATCATCCCGTGGGAGAGGTACTGGGTGATCGGCACGACCGACACGCCGTACCACGGCGACCTCACCGAGCCCGTGGCCTCGGCCGACGACGTCGACTACGTGCTCGAACACGCCAACGGTGTGCTCGCCAAGCCCTTGACGAGAGACGACGTCATCGGCACCTATGCGGGCCTGCGACCTCTGGTGCAGGCCACGACCACGGAGGGTGAAGACCTCGGAGCCGCGAAGGCCACCACCAAGGTGAGCCGCGAGCACGTGGTGATGCAGGCGGCGCCGGGGCTCACGGTCATCGCCGGGGGCAAGCTGACGACCTATCGGGTGATGGCCGAAGACGCGGTCGATGCGGTCCTCGGCGAGGCCGCGGCCAAGGAGCGTCCGTCGATCACCGAGCGGCTGCCGCTGGTCGGGGCAGTCGGACACGGCGTGGTTGTCGCCCAGGCGGCGCACACAGCTACGCGGACCGGCTGGTCGCGGGCGCAGGTCGACCACCTCATCAGCCGGTACGGAGACGAGATCCGCACCATCGAGGCCCTCGCAGACGAGGACGCGTCGCTCAAAGCACCCTTGGTCGGCGCGCCCGAATATCTGCGCGCCGAAGTGGCGTTCGCGACGCGTTACGAAGGGGCCTTGCACGTCGAAGACGTGCTGCGGCACCGCATCCGCCTCGATTACGAGCATCGCGACAGGGGCTTGTCGGCGGCGCAGGAGGTCGCCGAGATCATGGCTCCGCTGCGCGGCTGGAGCACGGAGGACGTGCGCGCCCAGGTCGACGCCTACCGGCAGCGGGTCGAGATGATCGCCTCCGCCGAGGCCGTGCGTGAGCTCGCCTGGTCGCCCGATGCGGAGGACCAGGCGCCGCGCATGCTCGGCGACCCCCATCCTGACGAGGGCGAGTTCGACGACGCCGACGGCGACGACGCCGAGCACGCCCGGTCGGGGCCGGATGTCGACAGCGGCAGACCGTCGCTACACGTGGTTCCCGACTGACACGCATCCGGTCGGGTTTCGGGCTCCCTCGGACCGACCCGCTCCGCCTAAGGTCGGTGCATGGCAGCGACGTCGCAGTACGTGATGGCTATCGACCAGGGCACCACGAGCACGCGCGCGATCATCGTCGATCGCTCCGGAGACGTGGTCGGCAGCGGCCAGATGGAGCATCGGCAGATCTTTCCGCGCGCCGGCTGGGTCGAGCACGATGCCGCCCAGATCTGGCGCAATACCCGGGAGGTCGTGGCGGTCGCGCTCGCGAAGGCCGGGGTGAACGCCGGTAACCTCGCGGCGGTCGGAATCACGAACCAGCGTGAGACGACGGTGGTCTGGGACAAGGCGACGGGGGAGCCGATCCACAACGCGATCGTCTGGCAGGACACCCGCACTCAGGCCCAGCTCGATGCCCTGGCGAAAGACGAGGCCGGCGCCGCCGCGATCACCGAGCGCACCGGGCTCCCGCTGGCGACGTACTTCGCCGGCCCCAAGGCGGCCTGGATCCTCGACCACGTGGACGGTGCCCGCGCGCGGGCCGAGGCGGGTGAGCTGGCAGTCGGCACCATCGACTCGTGGCTGTTGTGGAATCTCACGGGAGGAACTGATGGCGGGGTGCACGCGACCGACGTCACCAACGCCTCCCGCACGTTGCTGATGAACATCGACACCCTCGACTGGAACCCCGACCTCTGCGAGCAGATCGGCGTGCCCGAGGCCGCACTGCCGCAGATCCGGTCGTCGGCCGAGGTCTACGGCGAGGGCCGCGAGCAGGGGCTGCTGGCGGGTGTACCGATCGCGGGGATCCTCGGCGACCAGCAGGCCGCCACGTACGGGCAGGCATGCTTCACGCCCGGCATGGCCAAGAACACGTACGGCACGGGCAATTTCATGCTGCTCAACACCGGATCGCAGATCGTGCGCAGCGAGCACGGCCTGCTCACGACGGTGGCGTACAAGATCGGCGACGCCGACGCGGTCTACGCCCTGGAGGGCTCGATCGCGGTGACCGGCTCGCTCGTGCAGTGGCTGCGCGACAACCTCGGCCTCATCTCCAACGCTGCGGAGGTCGAAAAGCTCGCCGAGACCGTCGACGACAACGGCGGCGCTTACATCGTTCCGGCGTTCTCGGGCCTGTTCGCGCCGCACTGGCGTTCCGACGCGCGCGGCGTTGTCGTGGGACTCACCCGGTTCGTCAACAAGGGCCACCTCGCCCGCGCCGCCTTGGAGGCGACCGCCTACCAGACCCGCGACGTGATGCAGGCGATGATCGCCGACGCAGCCGCCATCGGCATCGACCTCGCGGAGCTGCGCGTCGACGGCGGGATGACCGCGAACGACCTCCTCATGCAATTCCAGTCCGACGTGCTCGACGTGCCCGTGGTGCGCCCCAAGGTCACAGAGACGACGGCGCTCGGAGCCGCGTATGCGGCCGGGGTGGCAGTCGGATACTGGGAGGGCGAGGACGACATCGCGGCCAACTGGGCGATGGATGCCCGCTGGGAGCCGTCGATCGATCCGGCCGAGCGCGACAGGCTGCTGCGCAACTGGGACAAGGCCGTCGCCCGCACTCTCGACTGGGTCGACGACGACGTGCTCTGACCAGCGCTTTCGGCGGTCCTGCAACGGGTCGAACAGGGCGCACGGCCTGCCCGGTTCAGTCGGGTCTGTGGATCCGGCTGAGCCGTTCGCTTACCGGGCGAGCCGAGGGCATGTTCGATGCGAGACTGCGGCTATGGAGACGAACTCGGCGGAGCAGTGGGAGAGCGCGTCGGGGCCGGTCATCGCCGTGGTCGGCGTGGTGCGCACGGGAACGGTGGCGACGCACACGTGGAGCGGGCGTGAGACGGTCAGCGCTGCGGTCAAGACCCCGCGTGACGGGCGGGTGATACTGCGGACGCTCGGCTTCGACGGCGACGAACAGGCCGACACACGCTTCCACGGCGGGCCGAACAAGGCAGCGCTCCTTTACGCCGGGCACCACTACCCGCGCTGGCAGGCGGAGGAGCAACTCGACCTGCCGGTGGGTGCTCTCTTCGAGAACATCACGCTCGAAGATCCGCCGGGTGGTGCTGGTCCGGATGAGACGACGATCGTCTTCGGTGAGGTCTGGCGCGTCGGCGACGCGGTCGTGCAGGTGACCCAGTCACGCAGTCCTTGCTTCAAACTCGCCCGCCGATGGGGAGTGCCCGACATGGTGCTGCGGGTGCAGAACCGAGGCTGGTCGGGATGGTATGTGCGAGTGCTCGTCGAGGGCGAGGTCGGTGCCGGTGACGAGGTGCAGCGGCTCCACGTGCCCGACAGCGCACCGACGCTGGCCGAGGTCGCGAGGGTGATGAACGTCGACAAGCACGACCTTGAGGCGGCTGCCCAGCTTGTCGACGCGCCCGGTATCCCGGAGCGCTGGCGGCAGCAACTCCGTGAACGTCTGGCCGGCCAGGTCCAAGACGACACGGCCCGACTCACGGGAGAGGGCGTCTGACAGCGCGGAGCGCACCGTGCTGTCAGACGGCACCGCCGCGCGTGGTGGTCCCGTGGCACATGTAGGTGCATCGGTGCTCCTTCCAGCAACGGTGCCACGGGACGGGAGCGGGGGATACGTCAGG
>JAUNUP010000075.1 GCA_030538115.1 Dermatophilus congolensis
CGCTTGCCCGACGGCGGGAACGGCACGTTGTTGTCGGAGTCGCCGTGGATCACCAGCGTCGGCACGGTGAACTTCGCCACGTCGGCGCGGAAGTCGGTCGCCCACGCGATGATCGTGTCCTGCAGCGCCTTGTCGGAGCCCTGCGCAGTGATGCGCAGCACGTCGCGGAACTGCCCCTCGCTGATGGCCAGCTCCGACGGGTTCGAGAAGAACCAGGTCATGAACTTCTCCAGGAACGCGTCCCGGTCGCCGCGGCACTCGTCGCGCAGCCCGGCGAACCCCTCGAACGGCATGCCGCCGTCGGGATTGTCGTCGGTGATGCACAGCGCCGGCGTGATCGCGGCGGCCAGCACGGCACCGGACAGGCGCGACTCGCCGTAGGTGCCGATGTAGCGGGCCACCTCGCCGCCGCCCATCGAGAAACCGACGAGCACGGCGCCCTCGAGGTCGAGCGCGGTCATCAGCTCGTTGAGGTCGGACGCCATCGTGTCGTAGTCGTAGCCGCCCGGCGCCTTGTCGGAGCGCCCGAAGCCGCGGCGGTCGTAGGCGATCGCGCAGTAGCCGGCGTCGACCAGGGCGGGCACCTGGGCCGACCAGGCCTCCGCCGAGAGCGGCCAGCCGTGGATCAGCACGACCGGGCGGCCGTCGCCGCCGGAATCCTCGTAGTAGAGCTGCAGGTCGGTGTCACCGGGGATCGTCACGTACGCCATCGCGGGGCCTCCTCGTCGTCGAGTTCTGGTCACGACCCTAGCCAGCCCGGAGGCCTCGCGGGAGGCCCCCGGGCCGGCCGGTTGTGTCAGCTGTCGGGAAGGGTCAGGCCGCAGCCTCGGCGTCCGGGGCGATGAGCGTCGGGTAGGCGGCGTTGAACGCGGCGAGGAACTGGGCGTAGGTCAGCACCTTCGCGCGCGGCCGGGTGGTCGTGGCGAGCTCGGCACCCCACGCGGCGGTGCGGGCGCGCTGGGCCGGCGTCCCGTGGTGGCCGAGGAACTCGAAGCTGCAGTCGCCGATCCAGTACGCGACCTCGGCGGCCGCGACGACGCGCTTCTTCTGCATGCTCACGCCCCGCGGGTGGGCCGAGAAGTAGCCCGCCATGGCATCGGCCATCAGCTCGAGGCGGCGGTTCTCCTCGGGCGTGGTGGGCAGCACGTCGTACTCCCCGGCGGCGATCTGCACCGTGTGCCCGACCTCGTGGGCGAGGATGAAGCGGCCGGCCACGTCGGCGTAGCCGATCTCGGCGTAGGCCTGCAGCATGCCGTCACCGAGCACGACCGTCGTGGGGCGGTCGGGGTAGATGGCCGGCGAGGTCGCGAACGCGGTGAAGCTCAGCAGCGGGTGCTTGCCGTGCTGCAGGCCGGGGCTCGTCGACGCGTACTCCGCGACCAGCTGTGCCATCTCCGCGGCCTCGGCCTCGGGCAGGTCGAACATCAGCCCGAGCGACGGGGCGATCCGCTCGGCGTCGGTCACGACGTAGGAGTGTGCGGCGAGGAACCGCGTGCCGGGGACCGTCGGCGTCCAGAACCGCATGCCGTCGCGGAAGTCCCGCATCAGGCGCGCGGCGTTCACAGTCGGCGCGTAGAACGGGTCGGCCGGGTCGGCGAAGTAGCTCAGGTCGACGGCCGGGATCGACATGGCGCCGGTCTCCATCAGGAACGTGATGTCGTCCTCGCTGAGGGCCGAGACCTGGTCGGCCACCCACAGGTCGAGCTCGGAGGGGCCATCGCAGACGTACTGCGTGGGGTCGATGACGTCGAGTTCGGCGTTGATCTTGGCGATCCGCTGGGCGGCGTCGTCGGGCAGGAGTTGTTGGATGCGAGCGAGCAAGGCGTGCCCGGACGCCGCGGGCGCGGCCTGGGCGGTGGTGGCGGCCGTGGTCCAGGCCAGCAGGACGGCGAGGGTGATCGCGAGGGCGCGGAGCAGGGAGTGGAACCGGGACATGGGCGGAGGTCCTCTCGGGGGGTGTCGGGGTGCCCCCACCCTGTCGCACACAGGCACGGCCGGGGAAGCGACCATCGGAGAAATCATCCGAAAGTCCCAACCCCGGCCGCCCTGGGTCGATGGGCTGGACGCCGGCTCGGTCAGAGCCGGACGCCCCGGCCTGCTGTCAGGCGACGACCAGGCCCGAGCCCTCGGCGTCCACGTCGAAGGTGACCGTCT
>JAUNUP010000015.1:0-880 GCA_030538115.1 Dermatophilus congolensis
GGGCGAGATCGCGTCGGTCCTGTCCTTCATCATCTCCCTGCTGCGGGACTACGGCCTCGACGACTTCTACCTCGAGCTGTCGACGAAGGACCCGGAGAAGTACGTCGGCGACGACGAGGTGTGGGAGTCGGCGACGCGCACGCTCGCGGAGGTCGCCGAGGCCTCCGGCCTCGAGCTCGTGCCGGACGAGGGCGGCGCCGCGTTCTACGGCCCGAAGATCTCGGTGCAGGCCAAGGACGCGATCGGCCGCACGTGGCAGATGAGCACGATCCAGCTCGACTTCAACCTGCCCGAGCTGTTCGAACTGGAGTATCAGGCAGCCGACGGCACCCGTCAGCGCCCGGTGATGATCCACCGCGCCCTCTTCGGGTCGATCGAGCGGTTCTTCGGTGTGTTGGTCGAGCACTACGCGGGCGCGTTCCCGGCATGGCTGTCGCCGGTGCAGGTGACCTGCATCCCGGTGGCGGAGGAGTTCGCGCCGTACCTCGAAGACGTGGCGACCCGCCTCCGCGCCGAGGGCGTGCGTGTCGAGGTCGACCGCAGCGACGACCGGTTCCCGAAGAAGATCCGCAACGCCAGCACCTCCAAGGTGCCGTTCGCGCTCATCGCGGGTGAGGACGACCGCTCGGCAGGTGCGGTGTCGTTCCGCTACCGCGACGGCTCCCAGGAGAACGGAGTCCCGGTAGACGACGCCATCGCCAAGATCCTGGAGGCGATCCGGAGCCGCGCGAACGCCTGAGCCGAGCAACATCTCCGAAGCGACGGGTGGGCCACGAGCCCGCCCGTCGCTTCATCTATGTGGGTGCGTCGGCTTGGCGGGATATAGACCCTACCCCGCCCCCCCCAAGCGGTGGGGTTAGGGCGGGGTGGGGGGTCGGCC
>JAUNUP010000015.1:890-90678 GCA_030538115.1 Dermatophilus congolensis
CCCCACGCGAGGGGGGGGCCAGGCCCCCCCCCGGCGCTACATATTGGTGGTTGCGTGGTATGGCCCCTATAGGCCCCTGCCGACGCACCCACATAGCTGAAGGATTCGTCCGAGATCGGTCTTCGGCACGTCGGCATTGCAAAAGCGTCCCCCGGAGAGAGGGTGAGGCCTTCGCCTTCGGAGCGCGCCCGGACTCCACGCCTACACTGGCGACATGACGGCGGTCGCGGACATCGACTACGCGCGGTTACGTGATGTGTGTACGCGCTACGGTGTCTTGCGTCTCGAGGTCTTCGGATCCGTCGTGCGCGGGGAGGCGGCAGAAGACAGCGACATCGACCTGCTGTACACACTGGCTCCCGGCAGACGCCTGGGGTGGGCCATCGAGGATCTTGCAGCGGAGTTGTCTGATGTATTCGGCCGTCGCGTCGACTTGGTCTCGCGCCGCGCGCTGCACGCCCGGTTGCGCGACAGCGTCCTTGCGGAGGCGGAGCAACTGTATGCCGCGGCGTGAGGTTCTCCTGCTCGAGGAAATGATCGATGCTGCGGAGCAGGCACAACGTCTCGCCGCTGGGTACGACGTGGAAGGCCTTCAAGCGGACAGGCAACGCCGGGAGGCGCTCCTGTGGAACTTCACAGTCTTGGGGGAGGCCGCAGCGCAACTCGACTCCGACTTCAAAGCGGCTCACTCGCACGTCAATTGGGCACGCCCGAGCCAACTGCGGAATCGGATCGTTCATGGGTACTGGTCCGTGGACCTCGAAATCCTCTTGACTACGGCCGTGGAGGACCTGCCTGAGTACACGACGAGCCTACGAAGGGTCCTGGAGGGGACGGCGAACGATCTGTAGGGTGCGAACTCCGGCGCATCGCTCGTGAAAGCGCGTCATTCGCGTCGTCTGACCTCGCGCCTGGGTCTGCCGACTGACCTGCAGCTTTACTGTTCACAGTTCGGTAACCGCGTGGTCTACTGGAGGTGTGTCCGTTACTCAGGGGCAGCTCGTCGAGTTGTCGCGCGCCGAGGCGGAGGATGCGTTCGCGCTCGCCGCTCTCGAACTGCAGCGTGCCCGTGAGCAGGGGCGCCCTGGGCAAGACGGGTTCATCGACAAGTACGCCGACTTCTGGCTCGGTGACAGGCAGCACCGCCCGGCCTGGATCGCGAAGCAACTCGACGGCCGCCCCCTCGGCGCTCTCATCCTCGACGTGCGTCTCTCGATGCCGTCCCCCGGTCAGCGTTCGCGGGCCGTGGCCGTGATCGACACGCTCTTCGTCAACCCGGCACACCGCCGCCAGGGCACGGGGGAGCGGCTGGTGCGTGCCGCCCTCATCTGGTGTACGCAGGCCGGTGTCACTGCGGTACACGTGGCCCCGACGCCGCTGTCGTCCTCGCTGCTGGGCCGCCTCGGCTTCTCCCCGGCCGACGCCGAGATCGCGATCGTCAAACTGCGCTGACCGTTCCTCCGCGCGACCGGCGCCCAATCCGCCCTGGCGCGGTGGGCCACGGCGGGACAGACCCACACTTTCGATGCCAAATGTCGACTGTGCGTTAACAATCGATGCGATCTGCGCTCCGTCGAGCCGTTACCACCACTCACCGGCGTGTTCGACCGATACTGTGACACCTCTCGGCATCCGCCGTGAGCCGGTCAAGACCAGCGCCGACATCCGCCCCCCTCGCCTCATGTGCGAATGGCCGACCAGGAGCCGCCCATGTCTGTCACGCCACAGGACTCCACCGCCCAGATCCGTCCCGGCTGGAGGAGTGTGGGCCCCGGTCTCGTCGTCGCGGCTACCGGCGTGGGAGCCGCCGACCTCGTCGCCACCCTCATCGCGGGTCAGCGGTACGGTTACGCACTCCTGTGGGCGGTCGTGCTCGGCTGCATCATGAAGATCGTGCTCGTAGAGGGTGCCGGGCGCTACTCCCTCGCGACCGGAGAGACGATCTACCAGGGCTGGTCGCGCCTCGGCTGGTGGACCACCGTCTACTTCGGGCCCTACATCGTCATCTGGGGCTTCGTCTACGGCGCGGCTGCGATGGCGGGCACCGGCATCCCGCTGGCCGCACTGTTCCCCGTCGCGAGCGTGACCGTGTGGGGCATCGCCTCCGGTCTCATCGGAGCCGCGCTGGTCTGGTTCGGCCGGTACTCGTTCGTCGAGAAGCTGTGCACCGTGCTCGTGGGGCTCATGTTCATCTCGATGACGGGCGCGGCGATCATGACGCTGCCGAACCTCGGCGGCATCCTCAAGGGCCTCGTGCCCACGATCCCGCAGGGGTCGCTCGTCAACATGCTCTCGGTCGCCGGAGGTGTCGGCGGCACGATCACGCTGGCGGCCTACGGGTACTGGATCCGAGAGAAGGGCTGGACCCAGCCCAAGCACATGAAGCTCATGCGCTTCGACAACACGATCGCCTACACGGTGACCGGCATCTTCGTGGTCTCCACGCTCATCGTCGGAGCCGAACTGCTCTACTCCTACGGCCTCGCTGTCGACGGCAAAGACAGCGACAAGGCGCTGTTGCAGCTTTCCGACATCCTCGGCGACCGCTACGGCCTGTGGGCCTCGAAGGTCTTCCTCGTCGGGTTCTGGGCCGCGGCCATGTCGTCGCTGGTCGGCGTGTGGAACGGTGTGTCGATGATGTTCGCCGACTTCGTGCGGCACATCACCAGCAAGTCAGACGACGACCCGTCGATCAAGGCCGGCGGCACCTGGTACAAGGCCTACGTCCTGTGGCTCACGTTCCCGCCGATGGTGCTGCTCTTCTTCGGTCGCCCGGTCGGGCTGATCCTCGCCTACGGCGTGCTCGGATCGCTGTTCATGCCGTTCCTCGGCCTGACGCTCGTGCTGCTGCTCAACTCCAAGCGCATCCCCAAGGAATGGCGCAACGGGCCCGTCTCCAACACGGTGCTGGGCATCTGCGCGGCGTTCTTCTTCGTGCTCGCGGCCAACGAACTCATCACGCGGCTGTCGTGAGACGCGCGACAGCGCCGTGCCCCGCTCCGGCAGGGCACGGCGCTGTCGTCTGTTCGGTCGTGGTTCAGGCCGGTTCGCAGATGAACACCGGGATGAGCCGGTCGGTCTTCGTCGCGTACTCCGCGTAGGGCGGGAAGGCCGCCACGCAACGCTCCCACCACTCCTCGCGCTCGGCACCCTCGAGCTCGCGGGCGACGCGCTCGAGGGTTTCTGTGCCGTCCTGCACGTCGACCTGCGGGTTCGCCTTCATGGAGTGGTACCAGGCCGGGTGCTTCGGGGCTCCGCCGTAGGAGGCGACGGCCGCGTACGAGCCGTTGTGCTCGACCTTCATCAGCGGGATACGCCGGAGCAGCCCCGACTTGGCGCCACGCACGGTGAACACGACCACCGCCATGCCGTTCATGTCGACCGCGCGGGTGTCGCCCGCAGCGTCGATCGCCTCGAGTTGCTCACGAACCCAATCGGTCACGGGCTCTTGGTATTCACCGGTCAGCGTCATGGCGACAAGTGAACCCGCCAGAACCGACCGTGTCGACCCCAGCCGGGGCGCGTTGATACGGGGCTCGGATTGCTCCCCTCGAACATGCATGGTGGCGAGCCTGCGCGAGCATCCCGGTGAATAGGATCAGTGCATGAACGACGCCCCCCGTATCGACGACCAAGCCGCGTTCGCCGGCGACCCCGACGGGTGGGAGCGGCTGTGGACCCCGCACCGCATGGCCTACATCGAGGGGGAGCGCCCCTCTCCGACAGCCGGAACCGGCTGCCCGTTCTGCGACGGTCCGCTGCGCGACGACGAAGATTCGCTCATCGTGTACCGCGGCGAGCTCTGCTACGCGATTCTCAACCTCTTCCCGTACAACCCTGGACACCTGCTCATCTGCCCGTACCGGCACGTGGCCTCATACGTCGACCTTGACGACTCCGAGCTGGAGGAGTTCACCGCAGTGACGCGGCAGGGCATCAAGGCACTCACCAACGCGCTGGCGCCCATGGGGTACAACCTCGGCATGAACCAGGGCGAGGTGGCCGGAGCCGGCGTGGCCGCGCACCTGCACCAGCACATCGTGCCGCGCTGGGGAGGCGACTCGAACTTCTTCCCGATCGTCGCCCGCACGAAGGCGATGCCGACCCTCCTGGGCGACACCCGCGCGCGCGTAGCCGAGGCTTGGGCCGCACTCGCCTGACGTAGCCCACAGGACTGCACCCCCGCCACTCAGCAGACTTTAGGCGACGCGAACATAGTTTCTAAACTGTGCTTTGTCGCGTAACTTCTGCTAGCAGAAGTTAAGGAGAGGGGAGCGGCCCACATACGTACGCCCCGGTCTCCAATCGGAAACCGGGGCGTACGTATGGCCTATTGTCTTGCCTCTGGCAGGGTCACGCCTTGGCTGAGAATTCCTCGGCCAGCCTTGCGGGCATCTGCTCGTAGCCCAGACGTTCGCGGGTGAAGGTGCCGGTGCCGCGCGACATCGAGCGCAGGTCGATGGCGTAGCGGCTCAGCTCGAGCTGCGGCACCTCGGCCTTGATGACAGTCAGGCCCTCGACCTCGGCCTGCTCCGAACCCAGGATGCGTCCGCGACGACCGCTCACGTCGGTCATGATCGCGCCGACGAATTCGTCTTCGACCGTCACGCTGAGCAGGTCGATCGGCTCGAGCAGGGCAGTCGCCCCCTTGGCGGCCGCCGCCTCCTTGAGCGCAAGCGAACCGGCCATCTGGAAGGCCGCGTCGGAGGAGTCGACGGAGTGGGCCTTGCCGTCGAACAGCGTCACACGCACGTCGACCATCGGGTACCCGGCGACGACACCCTTCTCGAGTTGGGCGCGCACGCCCTTCTCGACGCTGGGGATGAACTGCCGCGGCACGGCGCCGCCGACGACCTTGTCGACGAACTCGAAGCCCTCGCCACGCGGCAGCGGCTCGACCGTGATGTCGCAGACCGCGTACTGGCCGTGGCCACCGCTCTGCTTGACGTGGCGGCCCTTGGCCGTGCTCGAACCGACGAAGGTCTCGCGCAGGGCGATCTTCAGCGGCACGCTCGTCACCTCGACACCGAGGGCGCGGAGCTTGTCGAGCACGAGGTCGAGGTGGGTCTGGCCCATCGTCCACAGCACGATCTGCGCCGTCTCAGCGTTGTGCTCGACGCGCAGGCTCGGGTCGGTGCCGGCGAGACGCTGCAGGGCCCCCGGCAGCTTGTCCTCGTCGTTGCGGCTCGCGGCCTCGATGGCGTTCGGCAACAGCGCCTCAGGCATGTCCCACGGAGCGATGACCAGCGGGTTACCGACGGTGCTGATCGTGTCGGAGGTCTGCGCGGCGGGCAGCTTCTGCACGACGGCCAGGTCACCGGCGATCGCCTTGTCCTTGGGGCGCAGGTCGTCGCCGAGGGGCGAAGCCAGCGGGCCCACGCGCACCTCGTCGTCGTGGTCTTCGTGACCGGCGACGGGGTGCTCCACGAAGTGGGAGAGGTGACCCGAGACGTGCACCGTCTCGTCGGCGACCAGGGTGCCCGAGAACACGCGTACGAGGCAGATGTGCCCGACATAGGCGTCGGTGGTCGTACGGATGACCTCGGCGAGCAGCGGCCCGTCGGAGGAGATCTCGACCGGATCGGCGGGTGCACCCTGCGGCGTGTACAGGCTCGGCTGGCGCACCTGCGTGGGAGCAGGGAACGCGGCCTCGACCAGGTGCAGCACGACGTTGATGCCCGCGCCGGTGTCGACGGAGACGGGGAGCACAGGGTGGAACGAGCCGCGCGCCATCGCGGCGAGCAGCGCGGTCTCCATCACCTCGAAGCCGATCTCCTCGCCGCCGAGGTAGCGGTCGAGCAGCGAGTCGTCCTCCGCCTCCTGGATGATGCCCTCGAGCAGGTCACCCTGGTAGGTATCGAAGATCGGGATGTGTTCTTCGGCCGTGGGCTGCACCGTGCGCTCGGCGCCGGAGTAGTCGTGCACCTCACCGATGACGAGGTCGATCATCTGGTCGAGGCTGCCGTTCGGGCCGATGACCGGCACGCCGAGGGGCTGCACGCCCTCTCCGAAGGCGTTCTGACAATCGGCGACCGTGGCGTCGAAGTCGGCGTTCTGAGCATCGAGCTTGGTCATCACCACGGCGCGGGGCATGTTCACGGCCGCGCATTCGCGCCAGAGGGCCGCGGTCGCGGTGTCGACACCATCGGCGGCGGACACGACGAACAAGGCGGCGTCGGCGGCGCGGAGCCCTGCTCGCAGCTCGCCGACGAAGTCGGGGTACCCGGGCGCGTCGAGAAGGTTGACGACGACTCCGTTGCTGTCGAGTGCGGCGATCGACAGCGACGTCGAGCGCTCGTCACCCCGTTGCGGAGGCCGGTAGCCGGGGGTGGTGATGCCGATGAGGTGGTCGAAAAGCCTCGTCTTGCCGGAGCCACTCGGACCGACCAGCACCACGTTTCGGATGCGATCGGAGGAGGTGGGAACCGGAGCCGAGGCGCTTGTTTGTCTGGCCATACTTCACTCTGGGTTCACCTAATCGTCGAAGGCAACATTGACGGGTGCCAGATGCGCCACAGTTCTGTTTAGTCTCGGCATGCGGCCACGCGATCCGCTGGGCTGCGGCGCAGAGCCGATTCGCGCAGAAGCGCTTGCGCCAAAGCGACGCGGTGAGGTTTCGACACGGTCACGTAGGGTGAGAGCACCATGACGAACGACCGACACCAGACATGTTGAACAAGTTCGCACGCGCCTTCGCGACGCGTCTGCTCACTCCGATCGCGGCCTTCTTTCTCAAGATCGGTCTGAAGCCCGATGCCGTCACATGGATCGGGACCATCGGTGCCTGTGCCGGTGCGCTGTACTTCTTCCCGCGCGGCGAGTTCGTGGCCGGCGTGCTGTTCATCGCCGTTTTCGTGATCTTCGACCTGCTCGACGGAACGATGGCCCGCATGTCGGGGCAGTCGAGCACGTGGGGTGCGTTTCTCGATTCGACTCTCGACCGCATCGCCGACGGCGCCGTCTTCGGTGGGCTCATGCTCTACTACGCCCGCCAGCCCGGCGAAGCCGTCACCACCTGGGCCACGCTGGCCTGCCTCATCTTCGGGTTCGTCACCAGCTACGCCCGCGCCCGTGCCGAGGGGCTGGGCCTGACGGGCGCGAACACCGGCTTGGCTGAGCGCGCCGACCGTCTCGTGGTCGTGCTGCTCGTGACGTTCATCGTCGGCCTGTTCGATCTGCCGGGTGAGATCCTGGCGGCAACGCTGTGGCTGCTGGCGCTCGCCTCCGCGTTCACGGTGGGGCAGCGCATGCTGGGGGTCCACCGCGAGATCCGGGCCGGCCAGAAGAACGGATAACCGTGACGTCACCGACACTCGGGGGTGCTCGCAGCAGCCTCTCGCTCTCCGATCGCGCCGTGGCCGGCGGGTTCGGTGCGGCCTGGCGCGTTCTTCCGGCGATGCCCGCTCGGATGGCGTACGGGATGTTCGCCGACATCGCCTCTGCCACGTACATCAAGGGCGGAGGCAGCGTGGCGCAGATGCGCCGCAACTACGCGCGCGCCCGGCCGGAGCTCAGCCCCAACGCCCTCGAAGCGCTCGTCCGCCGCGGCGTCGAGTCCTACATGCGCTACTGGTGCGAGGCGTTTCGGCTCCCCGGCCTCAACGACCAGCAGTTGCGGGCGAACGTGCGCTCCGTGGGCGACGCACCGATTCGCGAGTCGCTGGCGAACGGCGAACCGGTGATCGGGTTCGTGCCCCACATGGGCAATTGGGATGCGGCAGGCGCCTGGGCGTCGGCGAACATGGCGCCCGTCGTCACCGTGATGGAGAACCTCGAACCCGAGAACGTTCTGCGTGGGTTCATGCGTCTGCGGGAGCAGCGCGGCATCATCCCGTACCCGCTCACAGACTCGAGTGAGGTGCTGCGCAAGCTCATGTCGCACCTCGACAAGCCGCACATCCTGTCGCTGCTCGGCGACCGCGACCTCACAGGTGGGGGAGTCGAGGTCGACTTCCTCGGCGGCCGCGCGTCGTTCGCCATGGGGCCGGCCGTGCTCGCCCTGCGCTCGACCGGTCGCGTGGTGCCGATCACCGTGCACTACGAGCCCGTCGAGCGGTCGGTGTGGCCCAGCGGATACCGCTCCGTCGTCACCTTCCACGACCCGGTCGTCGACCCCGGCACAGGCCGCACCCGCGACCGCATCGCCGCGATGACGCAGGGCTGTGCCGACGTGCTCGGCACCCACATCCGCGCACACACCGAGAACTGGCACATGATGCAGCCGGTCTTTCTCGACGACCCGGCCCATCCCGCCAACCGCGCAGCCGCGCCTCCGACCTCCGGCTGAGCCATGCGCATCGGCCTGGTCTGCCCGTACAGCTTCGACGTACCCGGCGGGGTGCAGTTTCACATCCGCGACCTCGCGGAGAGCCTGCACCAGCGCGGGCACCACGTGAGCATCCTCGCGCCCGCCGACGAGGACGCGCCACTGCCGCCGTTCGTCGTCAGCTCTGGCAAGGCCCTGCCCGTGCGGTACAACGGCTCGGTCGCGCGGCTGACGTTCGGCCCGACCTCCGCGGGCCGCGTGGCCCGGTGGGTCGAGCAGGGGGCGTTCGACGTGGTACACATCCACGAGCCGATCGCCCCGAGCGTGTCGGTTCTGGCCCTGTGGGCCGTGGAAGGGCCGATCGTCGCGACCTTCCACACGAGCCTCGTGCGCTCTCGGGCCATGCAGGCCGCGTATCCGCTGGTGCGGGCCAGTCTGGAGAAGATCCACGGTCGCATCGCCGTGTCCGAGGCGGCGCGGCACACCGTCATCACGCACATGGGAGGCGACGCGGTCGTCATCCCGAACGGCGTGTTCACGGGGCGGTTCGCACAGGCGGTCGTGCGGCCGGAGTGGCAGGGCACCACGGAGGCGCCGACCATCGCCTTTCTCGGCCGCATCGACGAACCGCGTAAGGGTCTGCCCGTGCTGTCGCAGGCGCTCGGCGAGATCATCACGCAGATCCCGGGCGTTCGCGTGCTCGTTGCGGGGTACGGCGACATCGACACCGCCGTCGAACGGCTCGACCTCGACGTGCGTGACAACGTCCACTTTCTCGGGTCGATCACCGAGGAGGAGAAGGCTTCGCTGCTCGCCTCCGTCGACCTATACGTCGCTCCGCACACCGGCGGCGAGAGCTTCGGCATCGTGCTCGTCGAGGCGATGAGCGCCGGGGCGCCCGTGCTGGCCAGCGACATCTCGGCGTTCGCGCAGGTGCTCGACGGAGGCCGTGTGGGCGCGCTGTTCCCCAACGGCGACGCGGCCGCCCTCGCGCGCGAGGCCGTGGCGCTGCTGCGCGACCCCGCTCGGCGCGAGGCCCTGTCGGAGGCGGCGTCGCTGTGGTGTCGCCGGTTCGACTGGGATTCGGTCTCCGACGACATCATCGCCGTCTACGAGACCGTCATCGAGGGAGTGCCCGAGCCGGGCGCCCCCGACGCACGCGGACCCCGCGAGTGGCTACGCAGAAGACGCGAGAGGAGAGGTCAGTCGTGAGCACGCTCGAGATCGTCACCGTCGTCATCGCGGTGCTCGTCGTCATCGGTTGGTATCTGTCGTACACGGCGGCGCGGCTGCACCGTCTGCAGACCCGGGTGGAGGGGGCTCTCGCCGCCCTCGACGCTCACCTCGTGCGCCGCGCCGACGCTGCCGTCGAGCTCGCCAACTCCGGACTACTCGACCCCGCGACCTCCCTCATCCTCGCCTCCGCCGCCGCCGAATCCCTCGACCAGGACGACACGCTCACCAGCCTCGACTGGGAGGAGGGCGGCCTCGCCCAGCGCGAACTCGTCGAGAGCGGCCTCACTCAGGCGCTGCGTCTCGCTCTGCCGGGAGGCCAGGTGGAGGCCGCGACAGTCTCGGGCGAGACGGATGCCGACCGACCCCACCTGCGCGTCGTCGGGGGTGCGTTCGGGGAGGACGGCGACGATCTCTCGCCCGAAGTCACCGTGCGGCGGGTTCTCGACTCCCACAGGCGGGTGCGTCTGTCGCGGCAGTTCTACAACGACGCGGTCACCGACGTGCAGCGGCTGCGGCGCAAAGGCGTCGTCAAGACGTTCAGACTCGCCGGGCACGCACTCGTGCCACGCACCGTGGAATTCGACGACGACCTCACCGCAGGCGTGAACTCCTGAGCCCCGCCTCCGTGCGATGAAAAGCGCGTGCGACGGCTGCGGTCGAGACGCCGAGTAAGATGGGGCGGATTCGACGCTGAGCCGAACCTGGCACGCAACCGGTTAGAGGAGACACGTATGGCCGGCCACTCCAAGTGGGCGACTACGAAGCACAAGAAGGCCGCACTCGACGCGAAGCGAGGCAAACTCTTCGCGAAGCTCATCAAGAACATCGAGGTCGCGGCGCGCACTGGCGGCGGTGACATCGCAGGTAACCCGACGCTTTTCGACGCCGTACAGAAGGCCAAGAAGAGCTCGGTGCCCAACGACAACATCGACCGCGCCGTCAAGCGCGGCTCGGGTGCCGAGGCCGGCGGAGCCGACTGGCAGACGATCATGTACGAGGGCTACGCGCCCGGCGGCGTTGCCGTGCTCATCGAGTGCCTCACCGACAACCGCAACCGCGCCGCCACCGAGGTGCGGGTCGCTCTGACCCGCAACGGCGGTTCGCTCGCCGACCCCGGCTCCGTCGCCTACAACTTCGCCCGCAAGGGCGTCGTCATGGTTCCCAAGGCCCAGAAAGACGGCGAGACCACCGAAGACGACCTGCTCGAGGTCGTACTCGAAGCCGGTGCCGAGGATGTCGAGGACTACGGCGACAGCTTCCGCATCCTCTCCGAGGCCACCGATTTCGTCGCCGTGCGCACCGCACTGCAGGAGGCAGGGGTCGACTACGACTCCGCCGAGGCCGAATTCGTGCCGAACCTCGTGATCGACCTCGACGCCGACGGTGCCCGCAAGATGATGCGCGTCGTCGACGCCCTCGAAGACAGCGACGACGTGCAGAACGTCTTCGTCAACGGCGACGTTTCCGACGAGGTCGCCGCCGAACTCGAGAACGACGACTGAGTCGTCTACGACGACGGAACGCCCCCGCCGAGTAGGCGGGCACCTGAAGTCGCAACCGCCCCGGCCTGTCACACGACAGGTCGGGGCGCGCTCGTCCGCGCGTGACAAGGTGGGGCAGTGAGAGTTCTCGCCGTCGACCCCGGACTCACGCGCTGCGGCGTGGGAGTGGTGGAGGGCGTACCCGGGCGGCCGCTGACCATGATCGCGGTGGGCGTCATCCGCACGCCGACCGGCGATCCGATCCACGAGCGGCTCAACAGCCTGGCGGGGCAACTCGACGAATGGTTCGCGCTCCATCGGCCCGACGCCGTCGCAGTGGAGCGGGTCTTCGCGCGGGCCGACGTCAGCACGATCATGGGTACGGCGCAGGCCAGCGCGATCCCGATGCTGGCGGCGGCGCGCCTCGAACTGCCCCTCGCCCTCCACACGCCCAGTGAGGTGAAAGCCGCCGTGACCGGGAACGGTCGCGCCGACAAAGCACAGGTCACAGCGATGATCACCCGCATTCTCCAACTCGACGCGCCACCCAAGCCCGCCGACGCCGCCGACGCCCTCGCGCTCGCCGTGTGTCACGTGTGGCGTGGGGGAGCCGCCTCCCGCATCGACGCAGCCATGGCCGCAGCGAAGCGCCCGCGAGGATGCGCATGATCCCCCTGCCCGTTTCTGTCGCTCTCGCGTGGCGAACGGTGCGGTGGCTGCTCGGTCGCGAACAGGCCTGACGTCGGTCGACGGCGAGGCTGGCCGACTCTGTCGGTGATCGGCGATAGGGTCGACGGCGAACATATGTCCTAGGGATTCGACTGGGAATCGACAGGGATTCGACACACTGCGGGGGAGACGATGATCGCGTCGGTCAACGGAACAGTCGCTCGTGCCGGGCTCGATCACGCCGTGGTCGAGGTCGGCGGCGTCGGCCTCCTCGTACGACTCACCCCCGGTACGGCCTCCGGGCTGAGGCCGGGGGAGCAGGCGCACCTGGCGACTTCCCTGGTGATCCGTGAAGACGCTTGGACGCTCTACGGTTTCGCCGACGACACCGAACGCGAGATCTTCGAGGTGGCGCAGAGCGTCACGGGAGTCGGGCCGCGCATGGCACAGGCGATGCTCGCGGTTTTCACACCTGCTCGGCTCCGCTCAGCCATCGCCGGTGGTGAGATCGCCACCCTCGTCAAGGTGCCCGGCATCGGCAAGAAGAGCGCCGAACGCATCGTGCTCGAACTCAAAGACAAGATGCTGGCCCTGACGCTCGCCTCCGACGACATCGACGACCCCGGTATCGACGCTGCCGAAACGGCGACCGATGGTGACGCCGCACCGTGGCGTGCCCCTGTGGTCGAGGCGCTCGTAAGCCTCGGCTGGTCGGTGAAGCAGGCCGAAGGCGGAGCCGATGCGGTACTCGCCGAGGTCGGCGCAAACGCCGAAGTCGGTGTCGCCCTCAAGGCCGCGCTGAAAGAACTCGGTCGATGAGCGACTGGCGCGAACATGCCTATTCCGACGAAGAACTCGGTCGTGGTTCGAACGTGGAGTACGAGCGGTACGACGACGGCTCGGTCGACGCGACGGCCCGCATCGTCGATCCGGGTGCCCAGGTGGGCGACGACGGAGACGAGCGCCAGATCGAGGCGGCCTTACGTCCGAAGCGGCTGGCCGATTTTCCGGGGCAGACGCGAGTGCGCGATCAGATGTCGCTGGTGCTGGAGGCCGCCAAGCGCCGCGGCACGCCTCCCGACCACATCCTGCTCTCCGGGCCGCCGGGTCTGGGCAAGACGACCCTGGCCATGATCGTGGCGGCCGAGTTGGGGGCACCGATCCGCGTGACCAGCGGGCCCGCGATCCAGCACGCCGGCGACCTCGCCTCGATCCTGTCCTCGCTCACCGAGGGCGAAGTGCTCTTTCTCGACGAGATCCACCGCATGGCCCGCCCCGCGGAGGAGATGCTCTACCTCGCGATGGAGGATTTCAGGGTCGACATCGTCGTCGGCAAGGGGCCCGGAGCCACGGCGATCCCGCTGGAGCTGGCTCCGTTCACCGTGGTCGGCGCCACGACCCGCTCCGGACTGCTGCCCGCACCGTTGCGCGACCGGTTCGGGTTCACCGGGCATCTCGATTTCTACGCCACCGAAGACCTTGTGCGCATCGTGCACCGGTCGTCCGGGCTGCTCGGTGTTCAGGCGTCGGAGGCGGGGGTGTGGGAGATCGCGAGCCGTTCGCGCGGAACACCGCGTATCGCCAACCGTCTGCTGCGTCGCGTACGCGACTGGGCGCAGGTGCACGGCAACGGTCACGTCGATGAGGAGGCGGCGCACGCCGCGCTCGACCTCTTCGACGTCGACCCGCGCGGGCTCGACCGTCTCGACCGCGCCGTTCTCGACTCTTTGTGCCGTCGTTTCGGAGGCGGGCCGGTGGGTGTATCGACCCTGGCCGTGGCGGTGGGCGAAGAACCCGACACGGTCGAGACGGTCGCGGAGCCGTTTCTCGTGCGTGAGGGGTTCGTCATCCGCACGCCGCGGGGCCGCATGGCTTCGGCGGCGGCGTTCGAGCACCTCGGCCTGCCCGTTCCCGATGGCGCGCTCGGTCTCGGAGCGACGTCCGGAGGCGCGGGCGGAGGGGCGGGAGGGAGCCGCGCCGGGCAAGACCAGCTCCCGCTCGGAGACCAGGGCCGGTTCGGTCCGTGAACCTCGGCGGCACGAGTCGAGGTGCCCCCATCGACGGCCTCGGTCGGCGAGGCACGTTGGCCCGCACACTCGCCCGTCACCTAGACTGTTCGATGGCGTGTCGTGGGGGCACCGATGAGGTGCCCGTTCGCGGATGCGTCAACCGGTTCGTTGGGGGACGGCCGTCGAACGACGAACACCACTGACGAGGACAGCGCATATGCACGTGATCGGGGTGGGCCACGCCTGGCCGTCACCTGAGTCGACGACTCTGTCGTCACTCCACCTCCCGACGTCTTCCGTATCCGACGGCGCGCCTTCGCGCTGTGCCGGTGCGAGCGGCGAGATGAGCCGTGCAGTCCGTGAGGCGAGGAGCGACCGTGGCGCGCAGTGAATCCAATGTGGGAACCGAGCGCACGAAGCTCCAGGCCAGTAGGCCTGCGCACGTGCAGGCGCGGCGTGACCTCTCGTGGGCCGCGATCATCACGGCGGCCCTGACGGCTCTGTTGGCGGCCTCCGTCTTCGTGTGGGGCGGCTCGTGGGCACCCAAGCTGGGCCTCGACCTCGAGGGCGGCACGCAGATGATCCTGCAGCCCCAGGTCAACGAGGGGCAGCAGGTCAACGCCGAGCAGCTCAACCAGGCCGTCGACATCATGCGTGCCCGTGTCGATGGGCAGGGTGTCGCCGAGGCCGAGGTCTCGACGCTGGGCAACAACGTCGTCGTCTCGATTCCGGGCGCGATGACCAAGCAGCAGGAAGACGCGCTGCGGGCCAGCTCGCAGATGTCGTTCCGGCCGGTGCTCGCGATGCTTCCGGTCGAGCAGGCCACCGAGCTCCAGCCGACCGAGGGCACCAACCCGACCGAGGGCACCAACCCCACGGAGGCGCCCGCGACGCCCGCCACGTCACCCAGTGCTGCACCCGCGACGCCTGCCGCGTCGCCGAGCGCGTCTCCTGCGAGGTCGGGCCAGCCCGCCTCCGGTGGCGGCATGAACGCGCCTCTGACGCCCCCGGTTCCGTCTCCGACACCGACCGGCACCTCGACGCAGGCACCCTCCGGGCTGCCCACGAACGACGGCGCCCCCCAGGTCACCGACGCGGTTCTCGCCGACCCGACCAAGCTCGTCGAGATCGCCACGAGCGAAGCGTGGATGACCCCCGAACTCCAGATGGAGGCGCTGACCTTCACCTGTGAAACGGCCGGCACGACCTCTCGTCCCGACCCGCGCAAGGCCACCATCGCGTGCGACGAGCAGAACCAGGCGAAGTACATCCTGGGCCCGACGGTGATGGACGGTAACAACATCGCCGACGCCAGCTCGGGAATGGCCACCAACCCCCAGACGGGCCAGGCCACCGGCGGCTACGAGGTGCGCCTGTCGACGCACAACGACTACGTGCAGGCCTACGCCACGATCTCCGGCTACATGGTCAACCTCGAGCAGCCCCGTAACCAGCTCGCCGCGGTGCTCGACAACCGTGTGATCTCGGCTCCGTACTTCTCCTCGGCCATCACCGGTGGCCAGGCCTCGATCTCCGGCGACTTCAGCGCAGAGGAGTCCAAGCTGCTCGCCGACCAGCTGAAGTTCGGTGCACTGCCCATGTCGTTCAGCGTGCAGAGCACCGAGAACGTCAGCCCGAACGTCGGTGGCGACCAGCTCCGCAACGGCATCTACGCGGGTATCGCGGGTCTGCTGCTCGTGTTCTTCTACTTCCTCTGGCAGTACAAGGCCCTCGGTTTCGTCACCGTGGCGTCGGTGATCTTCGTGGGCGTTCTCACGTACCTCTGCCTGGCCCTGATGGGGTGGGGGTACAACCTCCGCCTGACCATGGCCGGTGTCACGGGTGCGATCGTCGCGATCGGTACGACGGCCGACTCGTTCATCGTCTACTTCGAACGTGTGAGAGACGAGATGCGTGAGGGCAAACGCCTGGAGGCCGCGGTGCAGGCCGGCTGGGCCCGCGCCCGCCGCACCATCCTCGTCTCCGACGGCGTGAACCTCATCGCGGCTCTGGTGCTCTACATGCTCGCCGCGGCGAACGTGCGTGGCTTCGCGTTCATGCTGATCCTCACGACGCTGCTCGACCTGCTCGTGACCTTCTTGTTCACGCACCCGCTGCTCACTCTGCTGGCACGCACCGATTTCTTCGGTCGCGGCCACAAGTGGTCGGGCTTCGACCCCAAGACCCTCGGTCAGACCCCCGCGTATCGCGGCGCCGGTCAGTTCACCATCGCAGACCGCAAGGCCGCCGCTGCCGGCGCCACGTCCGTGTCCGCCGCGGAACCCCAGGGAGGCACGGCATGAGCACCTTCTCCAATCTCGGAAACGATCTCTACAGCGGCAAGCGCTCGATCGACTTCGTCGGCAAGCTCAGGACGTGGTCGATCATCTCCGCGATTCTCATGACGATCGTCGTGATCGGTGTGGGCATCCGCGGGTTCAACATGGGCATCGAGTTCACCGGCGGATCCGACTTCCGGGTCTCCGGAGTCGCGAACGTTGAAAGCTACGACACCAAGGCCCGCGCGGCGGTGGCCGAGGCATCCGGAGTCGAGGGCGCGCTATCGCAGGTCGTCGGCGGTGACACGGTTCGCGTGCAGACCGAGCGCATGGACGAAGACGCCGTTCGCGGCGTGACCGCCTCGCTGTCGCAGGCATTCGAGGTGCCGGCGGGCAACGTCTCGTCGTCGGTGATCGGCCCCTCGTGGGGTGAGTCGGTGAGCAAGCAGGCGATCCAGGCCCTCGTCGTCTTCCTCGTGCTCGTCTCGATCGTGCTCGCCCTGTACTTCAGAACCTGGAAGATGTCGTTCGCGGCGCTCGTGGCACTGGCGCACGACATCATCCTCACGGTCGGCGTCTACTCTCTCGCCGGCTTCGAGATCACGCCCGCCTCGGCCATCGGGTTCTTGACGATCCTCGGTTACTCGCTCTACGACACCGTCGTCGTGTTCGACAAGGTGCGCGAAAACACCGACGAGGCCATCGCGACGCATCGACAGACCTTCGCCGAGGCTGCCAACCTCGCCGTGAACCAGACCCTGATCCGCTCGATCAACACCACGGTGGTGGCGATCCTGCCGGTCGCAGCGGTTCTCGTCGTCGGCCTCGTGCTGATCGGCCCGGGCACGCTTCTCGACCTGTCTCTGTCGCTGTTCATCGGTATCGCGCTGGGCAACTACAGCTCGCTGTTCATCGCGACGCCCCTGTACGTGTGGATGCGCCGCAACGAGCCAGAGATGGTCGAGTTGGCCGAGAACGTTGCAGAGCGCAAGCGTCGGCTTGCGGAGGCGGGGCACCCTGTCGACGCGCGCGGCCTGCCGACCGGCATCAAGCGTCGGGTTCCCTCGTGGGACGCCGCTACTCACACTCCGGGAGGCGCCCCAGACGGGGCCGCCTCCTCGGGAGACGCAGTCGATGCAACCGGCACGGTCGATGCCGTCGATCCAGTCGATGTCGCGAACGATGCCGAGATGGTCGGCATGGGCGCAGCCCGCCGTACGGCAACGGGCCGGCCGATCCACCCGTCGATGCTTCCGCCCGACGAGCCTTCGGGTCGCCGGGGTCGTCGCCGAAAGAACGAGTAGCGCGCTCGTCACGATCCGGGCGCTCGGGGTCGGCGTGGGCGATCGATGGCCTAGGCTTCGGCCGTGACCCGCAACGATCTGGCCGAACTCGTCGCCTCCAGGCTCGCCGATGTGCAGGACTTTCCGAAGCCGGGAGTGCTGTTCAAGGACTTCACGCCCCTCCTGGCAGACCCGGCGGCGCTGCAGGCCGTGGTCGATGACGTGGTCGAGCGTTTCGGAGGCAGGGTCGACGCGGTCGCGGGTATCGAGGCCCGCGGCTTCATGATCGGTGCCGCGGCGGCTCTTGCTCTCGGCGTCGGTTTCGTGCCGATCCGCAAGGCGGGCAAGCTGCCGAGGGCGACATTCGCGCAGTCGTACGCGCTGGAGTACGGCACCGCCACAATCGAGATGCACTGCGACGCCGTCGGAGAGGGCGATCGCGTTCTCGTGATGGACGACGTTCTCGCCACCGGCGGCACCGCCGTCGCCGCCTGCAAACTCGTCGAGGCGGCCGGAGCGAGCGTCGTCGCTGTCGACACCGTGGTCGAGATTCCCGCGCTCGGCGGAAGCATCAAGCTCGAGGGCTACGAGCTGCACACACTGCTCAAGGTCTGAGTTCACCCACGGCCCACCGAGTGCCGTAAGCCGTGAGCTTGCGCCCGCCTCCTACACTTGGTGCATGAGCGACACGACGCAGGACGCCAAAGTCTCCGAGGAGACGGTGCCTGTCGCGTCGACATCGTCCGCCGGAGGATGGATGCGGGCGCGCCTGGCACGCTGGAGCGCTCCCAAGCACCACACGAATCCGGCCATCGAGCCGCTGATCCGCACGGTCAAAGCCACCCACCCCAAAGAAGACACGACGATCATCGAGCGTGCCTACGAGGTGGCCGAGCGGGTGCACGAGGGGCAGTACCGCAAGAACGGCGACCCGTACATCACCCACCCGATCGCGGTCGCGACGATTCTCGCCGAATTGGGCATGACCAGCACCACCCTCGCGGCGGCGCTGCTGCACGACACGGTCGAAGACACCGACTACAGTCTCGACGCCTGCCGGGCCGATTTCGGTGACGAGATCGCGATGCTGGTCGACGGTGTCACGAAGCTCGACAAGGTGACGTACGGCGACGCCGCGAAGGCCGAGACCGTTCGCAAGATGGTCATCGCGATGGCCCGCGACATCCGGGTGCTCGTGATCAAGCTCGGCGACCGACTGCACAACGCCCGCACCTGGAAGTATGTGACGCGCGAGAAGGCCGAGCCCAAGGCCAAGGAGACGCTCGAGATCTACGCGCCGCTGGCCCACCGCCTCGGCATGAACACGATCAAGTGGGAGCTCGAAGACCTCTCGTTCGCGACGCTCTACCCCAAGGTCTACGACGAGATCGTCAGCATGGTCAGCGACCGTGCGCCGGCGCGCGAGGAGTATCTGGCGGGCGTGAAGGCCCAGGTCTCCGAAGATCTGCGGGAGGCGCAGATCAGTGCGGTGGTGACCGGGCGGCCCAAGCACTACTACTCCGTGTACCAGAAGATGATCGTGCGGGGCCGCGACTTCGACGAGATCTACGACCTGGTCGCGGTGCGGGTGCTGGTCGACACGATCCGCGACTGCTACGCGGCTGTCGGTGCGGTGCACGCGCGGTGGCGGCCCATGCCGGGCCGGTTCAAGGACTACATCGCGATGCCCAAGTTCAACATGTACCAGTCGCTGCACACGACGGTCGTGGGGCCCGAGGGCAAGCCGGTCGAGATCCAGATCCGCACGCACATGATGCACCAGCGCGCCGAGTACGGCGTCGCGGCGCACTGGAAGTACAAAGACGGCGGCGGAGGCGGCAACCGCACCGGCGGCGACGAAGGCCAGAACGACATGGCCTGGCTGCGGCAATTGCTCGACTGGCAGAAGGAGACGAGCGACCCGGGGGAGTTTCTCGATTCCCTGCGGTTCGAGATCAACTCCCGCGAGGTCTACGTGTTCACGCCCAAGGGGCAGGTCGTCGACCTGCCGCTCGGGTCCACTCCCGTCGACTTCGCCTACGCCGTGCACACGGAGGTCGGGCACCACTGCATCGGTGCCCGCGTCAACGGACGGCTCGTGCCGCTCGAGAGCCGGCTCGAGAACGGCGACCTCGTCGAGGTGCTCACCAGCAAGGTCGACGGCGCAGGTCCGTCGCGTGACTGGCTGACGTTCGTCAAGAGCCCCCGTGCCCGCAACAAGATCCGCGCCTGGTTCAGCAAGGAGCGCCGCGAAGAGGCGGTCGAGAAGGGCAAAGACGAGATCACCAAGGCGATGCGCAAGCGGCACCTGCCGATGCAACGCCTCATGACCGCCGACATGCTCACGTCGATCGCTGCCGCGCTGCGCTACACCGACATCAGTGCGCTCTACGCCGCCGTGGGCGAGCACAACATCTCGGCCGAGAGCGTGGTCGAGCGCATCGTCAAGGCCCACGGAGGCGAAGAGGGCGCTACCGAGGACATGGCCGAGGCCACCATCCCCGGTGTGAACCGCGGGCGGGCGCGCACGGCGACCTCCGACTCGGGCGTCAACGTCGTCGGCACCACCGACGTGTGGACGAAGCTGGCCAAGTGCTGCAACCCCGTGCCCGGTGATCAGATCCTGGGGTTCGTCACGCGCGGCAAGGGCATCTCGGTGCACCGCCGCGACTGCACCAACGCCGACTCATTGCTCGCCAAGCCCGAACTGATCCGCGAGGTCGAATGGGCTCCCACCGCGGGCAGTATGTTCCGGGTGCAGATCGAGGTGCAGGCCCTCGACCGGCACGGACTCCTCTCCGACATCACGCGGGTGCTCACCGACCACCACGTCAACATCATCGAAGGCAGCATGAAGACGAACCGCGACCGCGTCGCGAGTTCGAAGTTCACGTTCGAGATGGGCGATCCGAGCCACCTCGACTACGTCATCCGCAACGTCCGCCGCATCGACGGAGTCTTCGACGTCCGCAGAGCCAACGGCTGACAAATCCCGGACGCGACGGGTCCCCTAACTTCTGCTCGCAGAACTTAAGCGACGGGAACATAGTTTCTAAACTGCGCCCTGTCGCCTAACTTCTGCTAGCAGCAGTTAGGCGACAGGGCGCTTCGTGGTCTGGACTCGCGAGTGGTCAGTTGCCGAATTCGGCCAGGCCTGCTTGGGCCTGCTTGAGCCAGGCCTCGCGGGCCTCCAGGGCCTCCTTGGCCTTGGCGACCTTCGCCGCGTCACCCGAGGCCTCGGCCTTAGCGAGGGCCTTGCGGTACTTCTCCAGCTGCTTCTCGGCTTGCTCCGCCAAGCTCGCGGCACGCGCGGCGACCTCGGGGTTCGTTGCGGCCCAACGACGGTCGCCCGCGTCACGCACGGCGGCCTCGACACGGCGCATGCCGCGCTCGATACGGTCCATGTCGCCGCGGGGCACCTTGCCGGCCGCGTCCCACTTGTCCTGGATGACGCGCAGCGCCGCCTTGGCCCGCTCCACGTCCTTGATCGGCAGCAGCTTCTCGGCCTCGGCCAGCAGCTGCTCCTTGACGACGAGGTTCTCCTTGAACTCGGCGTTCTCGGCCGCGACGACTGAGTCCTTCGCCGAGAAGAACGAGTCCTGAGCAGCCTTGAACCGCTTCCACAGAGCATCGTCGTCAGAGCGGGAGGCGCGGCCGCTCTGACGCCACTGGTCCATGAGGCGCTTGTACGCACCCGCGGTGGCGCCCCAGTCGGTGCTGGTGGCGAGCTTCTCGGCCTCGGCGACCAGTTCTTCCTTGGCGGCCTTGGCCGCGGCCTGAGTCTGGCCGAGCTGCGCGAAGTGCACGCGGCGCATCTTGTCGAACGAGTTACGCGACGAGCTCAGCCGGTGCCACAGCGCCTGCTCGGTCTCGCGGTCGATCTTCGTGCCCTGTCGCTGCGCGGCCTTCCACTCGTCCAGCAGTTCGCGCATGCGGTTGCTGCTGCTCTTCCACTGGATCTTGTTCTCGGGCTGGCCTGCGATCGTCTCGGCCTCGGCGACGATCTTCTCGCGCGCTTCGATCGCCTCGGCACGGGCCGCGGCGCGCTGTTCGGTCTCGACCGCACGACGCGCCTCCACGGCGGTGGCGATCGTCTCGATCTTGTTGTCGAGCGCGACAAGGTCACCCACGGCCCGCAGGTCCTTCGCGGCCGTGCGCAGGTGGGTGAGGCCGTCGGAGGCGTCCTTCGCCGAGAGGTCGGTCTGCGTCACCCGCTGGTAGAGCAGGTCGGCGACAGCCGCGACCTCGTCGTACTTACGCGCGAAGTAGGCGAGCGCCTCCTCCGAGCTCGCGCCGGGGTACGAGCCCACCTCACGCTCGCCCTCGGGGGTGCGCACGTAGACCGTGCCGTTCTCGTCGACACGACCGAACGCCGCAGAGGCGCTGGGCGTGCTCGGCACCGCGGGAACGGCGGGAGCTACAGCGGCGGCGGCAGGAGCCACGGAAGCCGGGGTGGCGGGGGCAGGCGGGGCCGGGGTCGGCGCGACGGCCGCGTCTGCAGCAGGCTCGCCGGCAGTTGCCGCGGGGGCTTCGACCGGCGCGGGCGCGTCGTCGCTCTGCACGCTCGCCTCGGCAGGCTCGTCAGCCGGAGCCGCCGCGTCGGCGGGAGCATCGTCTGCGGCCGCGGCCTGAGCCTCGTCGGTGGGTTCCACCGCCGCCTCGGCCTCTACCGGGTTACCTGTGCCCTCTGCGACAACCCCGCTATCAGCGGTTTCGGTGCTCGCAGGACCCTGCGTGTTCTCGGGGTTCTCAGCCTGCTCGGGAGCAGCAGTGGCGTTCAGGTCGGCGTTGTTCTCGGTCACGGCAGTGGCCTCTTCTTCGTGGACACCGGCGCGGGGCGCGTCGGTTCGATGAATGCGTCCCCACCACGATACGTGCCCGCCCCCAAGACAGAACAACGCCTGCGCCGCAACGATGGCCCGGAGACTCGTGCGAGGGCTGCACACTCGTCACCCGACGCCGCTCCACGTCCACCCGCCACCCCGGTCGTGACGCGGACCGTTCTGCGGCGTGCCCCCTACTCGCCACGATGATCCATCGGGTGAGTGCCGGGGCGTTCACCGATGTCGCGGCGGACGCGGACCGACAAGACTCGATGTGGTGATACGACGCACAGCAGCAGCCCTCATGTCGCTCTCGGTCATGGCCGCCTGCGCTCAGGCTCCGACATCCGACAGCGTCACCGATTCGCGATCGAGCACCCAGTCTGCGGTTCCGACCGCACTCACCTGGTCGGCGTGCGCGGACGGGGGTGTCGAGTGCTCCACGGTCGACGTGCCCGTGGACAGGGGCGACGCCGACGGTCCGCAGATCGGCATCGCGGTGGCCCGCCTCCGGGCCGCGGACGCGCAAGATCGGCGCGGCACGCTGATCGTTCACGCAGGCGGCCCGGCCGAGTCGCTGAGCCTCCTCACCGATCCTCGACGTCGTGCCGGCCTAGCGGAGCTATCCCAGTGGTTCGACGTGGTGACCTTCGATTCGCGGGGGTACGGCAAGAGTGGCGCTGTCTGCGACCCGCGCCGCGCACCGCCGATCAACCTGCTGGATGCAGCGGAAGACCGAGCGGCACACGCCGAGGCGCAGCGCCGATACGCCGAGAGTTGCGCGGCCGACAACGAGCCACTGACCAGGCACGCCGACTCGGTCGCGGTCGCCGACGACATCGACGACATCCGGGTGGCGCTGGGGGAGAGCGAGATCGCCTTCTTCGGCAACTCGTACGCCACGGTGTTCGCCCAGGCCTACGCCGCGCGGCACGGTGAGCATCTGAGCGCTCTCTACCTCGACAGCGTCGTCGACCACAGCCGGGTCGACGCGGTGTCGCCGGCACTGGCATCCGACGCGCTCCTGACCCGATTCCGCGACCGGTGCCAAGAGCTGCCCGACTGCGCTCCGCAAGGCGAAGACGTGCTAGCCCTCTGGGATTCGATGGTGGCCGCTGCGCCCGTTCCTGTGGCCAGCCAGGAGCCGTTGAGCCAGGCCGAGATCCGGTCGGCGTCGCCTGTTCTCGCTGAGCTGGCACCCGTGCCGTTCGCCGCAGCCGTCCGCTCCGCCCACGAAGGCGACGGGCGTGCGCTCGCAACGATGATCCGTGCGGCGCGTGACGCTCCGGCAGTCGATGCGGGGCAGTTGACGAACTGTGCCGACTTTCCGGCACCCGATGCCGCCGAGTTGAAGCGCGCGGCGAAGGCGGCCCCGCGTTCGGGGTCGGCGAGGGTGCTCGAGACATGGCGTTGCGGTGGGTGGCCGCTGCCCGTCACGAATCCGCCGGCCGAGGTGTCGATGACGCACGCGCCGCCTGCTCTGCTCGTCAACAGCACACTCGATCCGGCGACGCACCTCACGGGCGCGCAGCGTGTGCGCGACCGAATCCCTGGGAGCCGACTGCTGGACGTCACCGGGCTGACTCACGCCGTCTATCTGGGCCAGCTGGACAACCGCTGCGTCCGCGACGCCGTGCATCGGTACCTTCTCGACGGAGTCCTGCCCGAGGCCGGGGCGACGTGCGAAGCGCAGACGCTCGCAGCGAGGCCGAGCGAGGCCCCGATCCCGACGGAATAGGTCGAACGCTCCCCAACGCAGTCTCGGCCTCGAAAGCCGGCTCAGGCCGTGACCGAACTGCCGGCCGACGTCTGCACGCTGCGGCGACGGCTAGGCTTGCGGGGTGTTCGTCATCGGGTTTCCGGCAGCCGCCTTCGCCACCAACTGCTTCATCGTCGCGCCAGCGCCCGGTGAGGAGTGCTTGATCGTCGACCCCGGTGTCGGTGTCGTCGACCGGCTACGTGAGGTGTTGAAGGAGCATCGACTCCGCCCCGCCGCCGTGCTGCTCACCCACGGTCACCTCGACCACGTGTACTCGATCACCCCGGTGTGTCAGTCGCACAACGTGGCCGTGCACATCCACGACGACGACCGGTATCGCCTCCACGACCCGATCGGGATGATGGACCCAGCGCTCAAGACGATGCTCGAGTCGCAGTTCGGGCCGCTGCCGACGTGGTCGGAGCCCGACGACGTCATCTCGCTGCCCGGAGGCGGTCGCGTCGACATCGCGGGCATCGGTCTCGACGTGCTGCACTCTCCGGGGCATACGGAGGGATCTGTGATGTTCAGGGTCGAGGACGTGCCCGACGCGATGGGCCGCGACTCCGGCCTGAACCGCACCCTGTTCGCCGGCGACGTGCTGTTCAGCGGCGGTATCGGCCGCACAGACCTGGCCGGCGGCTCCGACGACGACATGACAGCGACGCTGCGCGACGTGGTGCTCGGCCAGCAGGACGATTCGCTCGTGCTGCCCGGCCACGGGCCCGCCACGACGATCGAGCGCGAACGCCTCACCAACCCCTATCTGCGAGGACTGAAGTAAGTGAGCTCAAAGGTGATGCCGCTCAGCGGCTTTCCCGAGTACCTGCCCGCCGATCGGATCATCGAGAAGCACGTTCTCGACGTGATCGCCTCCACCTTCGAGCTGCACGGGTTCGTCAACATCGAGACGCGCGCGGTGGAGCCGGTGGAACGGCTGCTCGGCAAGGGCGGCGACGCCGACAAGGAGATCTACGGCGTCACGCGGCTCGCGGCCGACCCGACCGACGCCGAAGAGTCCGACCCGGCCAAGAAGCTCGGCCTGCACTTCGACCTCACCGTGCCGTTCGCGCGGTACGTGCTCGAGAACGCGGGCAAGCTGACGTTTCCGTTCCGCCGCTACCAGATTCAGAAGGTGTGGCGCGGCGAGCGGCCCCAGGACGGGCGCTACCGCGAGTTCGTGCAGGCCGACATCGACGTGGTCGGAGCGGGGGAGCTGCCGTTCCACTACGAGGCCGAGCTGCCCCTCGTCATCGCCGACGCCTTCGCGAAGCTGCCGATCGGGCCGTTCCGGATCCAGGTGAACAACCGCAAGATCCCCGAGGGCTTCTACCTCGGCCTCGGGCTGGGCGCCGACCAGATCGTCACTGTGCTTCGGATCATCGACAAGCTCGCCAAGGTCGGCCCTGCCGCGGTGACCGAATTGCTCGTGGAGGCGGGGCTGACGCAGGAGCAGGCCGCGGCCTGCCTCGGGCTCGCCCAGATCAGCAGCACCGATACGTCGTTCGTGGAGCGGGTGCGCGAGTTGGGCGTCGAACATCCGACGCTCGACGCGGGGCTCTCGGAGTTGGCAGCCGTGGTCGAGTCGGCCGCCGAGCACGCCCCCGGACTGCTCGCCGCCGACCTGTCAGTGGCCCGCGGCCTCGACTACTACACCGGCACCGTCTACGAGACACAGCTCATCGGGCACGAGTCGTACGGCTCGATCTGTTCGGGCGGCCGCTACGACTCCCTCGTCTCCGACGGTCGCACCACATACCCGGGCGTCGGCATCTCGATCGGTGTCTCGCGACTCCTCGCCAAACTCATCGCCGAGCAGCAGGTCGCGGTGAGCCGCCCGACCCCGACGTGCGTGCTGGTCGCGCTCAACGCCGATACCGACCGCACGCGCGCGACGGGGGTGGCCCGGCTTCTCCGTTCCCGCGGCATCGCGACGGAGATCGCCCCCAGCGCAGCCAAGTTCGGCAAGCAGATCAAGTACGCCGACCGTCGCGACATCCCGTTCGTGTGGTTCCTCGGCACCGGCGGCGACACGTCCGGCCACGGGGGAGCGACGTCCGATTCCGTCAAGGACATCCGCTCCGGCGAGCAGGTGGAGGCGAGCGCGATGTCGTGGGAGCCCCCGGTCGCCGACCTGCGTCCGGTGGTCTCTGCGACTCAGAGCTGACGCGGGGCTGGTGTGACCGGCTCCGTCGAGGCGTCGACTGCGCCCGGGCAACCGGTGCAGTCCGGACAGACCGGGCAGCCCCCTCAGTCTGGGCCGCTCGGACGCGAGGCGCGGATGTGGCTCGACCATCTCCGCGTCGAGAGGGGGCTGGCCGCCAACACCCTCGCCGCCTACGAGCGTGACCTGCGCCGGTACCGTGAGCATCTCGCGCAGCGCGGCATCGGCACGATCGACACCGTGACCGAGGCCGACGTCGTCGCCTTCGCCTCCCGGCTCCGCACCGGCGACCCGGTCTCCGGTGTGGCCCCGGCGGCGGAGTCCTCGGTCGGAAGGGCCCTGGTCACCGTGCGTGGGTTCCACCGGTTCTGTGCGCTGGAGGGGCTCCGCGACGACGACCCGGCAGCCGACGTGGCGCCCGCATCGCCGGCGATGCGCCTGCCCAAGGCGTTGTCGGTCGACGAAGTGGTCGCGCTGCTCGAGGCCGTGACAGTGCCTGAACCCGGATCCGACTCAACCGCCACGGAGCCGTCGGCCGTACGCGACGTCGCGCTCGCGCTGCGCGACCGAGCGCTGCTCGAACTGCTCTACGGCACGGGGGCTCGCGTCAGTGAAGTGACGGGCCTTGACGTGGACGATGTCGACCTTGAGGAGCGCAGCGTTCTTCTGCGCGGCAAGGGCGACAAGGAGCGGCTCGCTCCCGTCGGCAGATTCGCGGCCGAACACCTCGGTGCCTACCTGACGCGCGGTCGGCCCGTCTTGGCGGCTGCGGCGGCCGGGGCTGCGGGAGGGGAATGGTCCGCTTCCCGTAGAGCGGGACGACCGGGGAACAGGGGCCGTGCCGCCGTCGCCGCGGTCTTCCTCAACACCCGCGGCGCGCGCCTGTCGCGGCAGTCGGCCTGGGCGGTGATCCACGACGCCGCGGAGCGGGCCGGTCTGCCGGGACGCGTCGGGCCACACACGCTGCGCCACAGCTTCGCCACCCACGTGCTCGACGGCGGAGCCGACATCCGCGTCGTGCAAGAACTGCTCGGCCACGCAAGCGTCACGACGACGCAGATCTACACGAAGATCACGCTGGCTCGACTGAAAGAGGTGTATGCCTCAGCGCATCCGCGTGCCGGGTATTGACGCTGGTCGCCCCTGGTAGGGTCGGTTCGTGTAGACCGCCACGACGCGCGCCCGGTCGGCGAATTGCGTGCCACGGCAGGCAATCCGCGCCGGTCACCGCGTGTCGTCGCCGTCGTGGGATCGACGCCAGATGGTCTTCTGGCGTGGATCCCGAGCGGCGGCTACGACCACCTGGAGAAGCGAGGAGGAGCGAAGGGTTATGAACTCGGCTCCCGACCCGTCCGGCGCCCAGGGCGTCATCGACTTCGAGAACGATGGCAGCGACGGCGTCGTCGACAATGGCGACGCCTCGGTCGCCGCTGAGCACCTGCCCGGCAGTGAGCGGGCCGGCATCGGTCAGCTCGACCTCACCGGGCGTCCGTTGCCCGACTTCGGCACTCCGCCTCCGATCACGCGGCACGGGCCCGCGCGGGTCATTGCGGTGTGCAACCAGAAGGGCGGGGTCGGCAAGACCACGACCTCCATCAACCTCGGTGCCGCGCTCGCCGAACTCGGCCGCAAGGTGCTGCTCATCGACTTCGATCCGCAGGGCGCGCTCTCGGTGGGCCTGGGCGTTCCGACGCACGACCTCGACACGACGATCTACAACCTGCTGGTCGAGCAGGGGCACGACATCCGCGATGTCATCCAGCCCACCCGCACCCGCAACCTCGACCTGGTGCCTGCGAACATCGACCTGTCCGCCGCCGAGGTACAGCTCGTCGGCGAGGTGGCGCGCGAGATGGTGCTGTCGCGCATCCTGCGCCCAGTGATGGACGACTACGACGTCGTCGTCATCGACTGCCAGCCGTCGCTGGGCCTCTTGACGATCAACGCGCTCACGGCCGCGCACGGCGTGATCATCCCGCTGGAGTGCGAATTCTTCGCCATGCGCGGCGTGGCCCTGCTCGTCGAGACGATCGACAAGGTCGCCGACCGGCTCAACCCGCGCCTGGCGATCGACGGCATCCTCGCCACTATGTACGACGGCCGCACCCTGCACAGCCGCGAGGTCGTACGCAGCGTCGTCGATCACTTCCAAGACCGCGTCTTTCACACCGTGGTGTCGCGCACCGTCAAGTTCCCCGACGCGACGCTCGCGGCCGAGCCCATCACCGCGTACGCGCCCGCACACGGCGCGAGCGAGGCGTACCGGCAGTTGGCGCGCGAGTTGATCTGGCGGGGCGGGGCGCCCTGATCGCGGTGAACGGAGCCGACACCGGCACCGTTGCGACTCCGGGTGGCGTTCTCACCCGGCGGGGTGGGCCTGCGTTCGAGGTACACCTCGACGTCTTCTCCGGCCCTTTCGACCTGTTGCTCGGGCTGATCAGCAAGCACAAGCTCGACATCACCGAGATCTCGCTCGGAGCCGTGACCGACGAGTTCATCGCGCACATCCGCACGATGCGCGAAACCGACCCGAACTGGGACCTGTCGGTCGCCTCCGAATTCTTGCTCGTCGCAGCGACATTGCTCGACCTCAAGGCGGCGCGGCTGTTGCCGTCGCCGGGGGAGGACGACGAGGAGGATCTCGCGCTCATCGAGGCCCGCGACCTGCTCTTCGCCCGCTTGCTGCAGTACCGCGCGTACAAGCAGGTCGCAGCGTGGATGAGCGACCGCATGGAGGTGGAAGGCCGCGCCCAGCCTCGACGCAGCGGCGTCGACCCGCGGTTCGCGAAATTGCTGCCCGAACTCGTGCTCGGCATCACGCCCGAGCAGTTGGCTGCGATCGCCGCGGAGGCGCTCACGCCCAAGCCGCCGCCCACCGTCGGAGTCGCGCACTTGCACGCGCCCGTGGTGTCGGTGGCCGAACAGGGCAGACACATCGCCGCGATCCTGCGGCGCGACAGGGCCGCGTCGTTTCGCTCACTCATCGCCGACGCTGGATCCACGCCCGTCGTCGTAGCCCGATTTCTCTCGCTGCTCGAACTGTTCCGCGTCGGCACGGTCGGGTTCGACCAGGCCGAGGCGCTCGGCGAACTCACTGTGCGCTGGACGGCCGACGAAGGGGCGGATGCCGACGATGAGTCGTGGCTGCCTCCGGCGTGGGCTTCTGCGGAGGGCGACGAATTCGACGCTGCAGACCCGAAACCCGAACTGCGCAGCGTCGCCACGGCTGAGGCAGACGGGCACTCGACATCGACGGAGGGCGGCGAATGACCGAGGAATCCACTGTGACCAGCGCAGACGGGGCGGATACGGCGGATGCGCCGCGGGACGAATTCGACGTTCGGGCCCTGCCGGGCGGCCTGGCCGGCGCGATCGAAGCGATCGTGATGGTCGTCGAAGAGCCGGTCACGGCCACTCAGCTCGCTTCGGCCCTCGAAGTACCGGAGCCTGAGGTGCTCGGGGTGCTGAACGATCTCCGTTCCCACTACGACCAGGACGGACGCGGCTTCACGCTTGTCGAGGTCGACGGGGGCTGGCGGATCGTTGCGCGGCACGAGCTCGCCCCGGCCGTCGAGAAGTTTCTCACCGACGGTGCCCAGGCCCGTTTGACCAAAGCCGCTTTGGAGACCCTGGCCGTCATCGCCTACCGTCAACCCGTGTCCCGCGCACGCGTGGGAGCGGTGCGGGGCGTCAATGTCGACGGTGTGGTGCGCACCCTGCTGACGCGGGGGCTCATCACGGAGGTGGGGCTCGACTCCGAACACGGGGCGGTGCTGTACGGCACCACCACGTTCTTCCTGCAGCGGCTCGGCATCTCGAGTCTCGACGAATTGCCGGCGCTGGCGCCGTATCTACCCGACGTGGAAGAGCTCGCCGAGATGGGGGAGCCGGGTGCGGCTCTGGCTGCGATGGTCCCGACCGGGCAACCGGAGACGATCGCCACCGACGAGCCGTCCGAATTCCACGGACAGGCCACGAGCGGGCACGATGAAGTCGGCAACGACACAGGCAACGCAGTCGACATCGACGACACAGAAGAATCAGACGACGTTCGGGACGATGAACCGAACACCATTCACGCGCGGGATGCGCGAGAAGCAGGGAGTGAACAGGCATGAGCGGGCGTGGCTCGACCGGCGGCGGCAAGGGCGGGCGCCGCGGCGCCGGAGCCGGTAAGGGCGGAGCATCCGGCGGCAGAGGCCGTGGCGGCGCTCCGTCTCGTGGAGGCGGAGCAGCAGCGAACCGGAGCGGCAAGGGTGGCTACCCGAAGGCCGGCCGCGGTCAGGTGCAGGGCAAGCACGGAGCCTCCCGTGGCCGGGGGCAGCGACAGGAACTCGACCCGCGCGACCTCGCTCCCGAGGTGCCTCCGGCGCCGTACCGCGACGTGCACGACGAAGGCGGGGTGCGGCTGCAGAAGCTGCTGGCCCAGGCCGGCGTCGGTAGCCGTCGGGCGTGCGAACTGTTGATCACCCAGGGGCGGGTGCAGGTCGACGAGCAGATCGTCACCGAACTCGGCGTCCGCATCGACCCGACAGCCCACCGCGTGATGGTCGACGGCATGCACGTGCAGCTCGACTCCTCGCGGGCGTACTACGCCCTGAACAAGCCGCTCGGCGTCGTCTCCACCATGGACGACGAACTGGGTCGCCCCGACATCTCATACATGCTCATCAACCGGCAAGAGCGGCTCTTTCACGTCGGCCGCCTCGACGCCGACACCGACGGCCTGCTGCTGCTCACCAACGACGGTGACCTCGCACACCGGCTGCAGCACCCCTCCTACGAGATCGCCAAGACGTACGTCGCCTCGATCCCGGGGCCGGTGCCGCGCGACCTCGGCAAGCAACTGCGCGAGGGCGTCATGCTCGACGACGGGCCGGTCAGGGTCGACTCGTTCAAGCTCATCGACTCCACTCCCGGCAAGGCACTCGTGGAGGTCGTGCTGCACGAAGGCCGCAAGCACGTCGTCCGTCGCATGCTCGAGGCCGTGGGGCACCCGGTGCTCACGCTCACCCGGGTGCAGGTCGGCCCGGTTCGGCTCGGCACGCTCAAGACCGGGCGTCTGCGCGAGCTGAACTCGAAGGAGATCGCGGAGTTGTACAAGGCAGCGGGGATGTGACCGTGCGGGTGCGCGTGCTGGGCACCGGACTCATCGGCGCGAGCGTGGGCCTGGCGCTCACGCGGGCCGGTTACGAGGTGACGCTGAGTGATCCGTCGCCCACCGCGATGTCGTTGGCCCGCGACCTCGGTGCGGGGCGACTTGCCGTCGACCACGATTCGGCACCGGACCTCATCGTGGTCGGAGCTCCGCCCGACGTCACCGGTACCGTCGTCGCCGAGCAGCTCGCGGCCTGGCCTGAGGCGACCGTCATCGACGTGGCCTCGGTGAAGCGGGCTGTGTTCACCGACGTGGAGCGGGCCGGGGGAGACCTCACCCGGTTCGTCGGCACGCACCCTATGGCCGGTCGCGAACGTTCGGGCGCCATCTCGGCGCGGCGCGATCTGTTCGAGGGGCGTCCCTGGGTGGTCGTGCCGCATTCGACCTCCGACCCCGAGCGAGTCCGGCAGGTCGTCACGCTCGCCGAGTCCACGGGAGCAGTGGTGCGCACGATGTCGGCGCGCGATCACGACGAGGCCGTAGCGGCGGTCTCGCACGTGCCACAGCTCGCGTCGAGCCTGGTCGCGGCACGTCTGCGGGGGTTGCCGACGGAGTCGGTGGCCCTCTCCGGGCAAGGCATCCGCGACGTGACCCGCATCGCCGCCAGCGACCCGACACTGTGGACGCAGATCCTCTCCGGCAATGCCGACGCCGTGCGCGACGTGTTGGGCGAACTGGCCGACGACCTCCGAAAGCTCGTCGATGCCCTTGAACTCATCGGCGACGACCCCGACCGCGAAGCGCCGGGCGCGAGGGCGGCGTTGGCGGAGGCGATCGTCGCGGGCAACGCCGGGCAGGCCCGCATCCCGGGTAAGCATGGCGGTGGCAAGGAGCAGTACGCGGTCGTGACCGTCGCGGTCCCCGACGAACCGGGCCAGCTCGGTCGCCTGTTCACGGAGATGGGCGAGGAGAACATCAACCTCGAAGACCTGCATCTCGAACACGAGATCGGCCGCGAGGTCGGTATCGCGGAGGTCATCGTCGTCCCGGCAGCGGCGGACCCCCTCCGAGAGGCCCTGCGCCGCCGCGGCTGGCGCGTCTACGACTGACCCACCGCACGATGGGCCGACGCCGCGACGAGGCGGGCGGGGAATCGCGCAGGGGCGCTCGCGGATAGGCTGGGTGAATGCAGCAGTCCGCCGAAGTTTCTCTCGTCATCGCCATCGACGGCCCCTCGGGCACGGGCAAGTCCAGTGTGTCCCGCGAGGTGGCGGTGATGTTCGGCCTCGAATATCTCGACACCGGCGCCATGTACCGGGCACTCGCCTGGTGGTGCCTCGAGAAGGGCATCGATCTCGACGACGCCGACGCCGTCGCGCAGGCGGCCGACGAGTTGCCCCTCGAGATGACCACCGACCCAACCGATCCGGCCGTGCACGTCGACGGCGTCGACATATCGGAGGCGATTCGCGAGTCCCGCGTGTCGTCGGTCGTGTCGAAGGTCGCGAGCGTTCCGGCCGTGCGCGAGGAGCTTATCGGTCGCCAGCGCGCGATCATCGAGGAGTGCCGTGAAGACGGGGGAGTCGTGGCCGAGGGCCGCGACATCACGACCGTGGTCGCCCCTGACGCCGACGTGCGCATCCTCCTGACGGCCAGCGAGGAGGCCCGGCTGCTGCGCCGCGCCAACCAGGATGCGGGGCCCGACGCGGAGGGTGTCGTCACCGACCGCACCCGCGACGAGGTGCTACGCCGCGACCGCGACGACTCCAAGGTCACGGCCTTTATCGAGCCCGCCGCGGGTGTGACCCTGCTCGACACGAGCGACCTCGACTACGAGGGCTCCGTGCGAGCCGTTGTCGCGATCGTCGCCTCCGAGGCCGACTTCATCGGCGACTTCGACGGCGACGGTGTCTACGAGGTGCACCGCGAGACCGAGCCCCCTGCCGACGGCGGACGTAGCGACGGCGAAGATGCAGGTGACGCCACAGATCAGGGCGCTCGCGATCCGCTCGAGTCGTTCGTGCCGGAAGGGGCCGGCGCGCCTCGCCCCGACACTGTCGACACCGAGGAAGACGCGGGCATGGCGCGCGCCCTCCGTGCGGGCCTGGCCGATTTCGAGCTCGACGACCACGACCTCGCGCTCGTCGACGGCGAAACCCTCGATGACGAAGATGACGACCTGGGCGAGAACTACCCGGTCGTCGCGATCATCGGCCGCCCGAACGTCGGCAAGTCGACCCTCGTCAACCGCATCATCGGCCGTCGTGAGGCGGTCGTGGAGGACGTGCCCGGCGTGACCCGTGACCGCGTCGCCTACGACGCCGAGTGGTCGGGCCGCCGGTTCACCGTCGTCGACACCGGTGGCTGGGAGGTCGACGCGACCGGAATCCACCTGCGCGTCGCCGAGCAGGCCGAGGTTGCCATCGAACTGTGCGACGCCGTGATGTTCGTGGTCGACGCCACCGTGGGCGCCACCGACACCGACGAGGCCGTCGTGCGCCTCCTGCGCCGCTCGGGCAAACCTGTGGTGCTCGTGGCCAACAAGGTCGACGACAACCGCGGTGAGGCCGACGCGGCGATGCTCTGGTCGCTCGGTCTCGGGCAGCCGTGGCCCGTCTCGGCGCTGCACGGCCGGGGCAGCGGTGACGCCCTCGACGCCCTGCTCGACGTACTGCCCGAGAAGACCTCGGTCGCGGGCGCCTACCGCCGTGGCGGGCCCCGTCGCGTCGCCCTGCTGGGCCGCCCGAACGTCGGCAAGTCGAGCCTGCTCAACAAGCTGGCGGGGGAGGAGCGGGTCGTCGTCGACGACGTGGCCGGCACCACCCGCGACCCCGTCGACGAGTTCATCGAGCTCGGGGGCACGACCTGGCGCTTCGTCGACACCGCAGGTATCCGGCGGCGGGTGCACCAGACCCGTGGGGCCGACTTCTACGCCTCCCTGCGCACGCGCACCGCGTTGGAGAAGGCCGAGGTCGCAGTGGTTCTCATCGACGCGAGCGAGACGATCACCGAGCAGGACATCCGCATCGTGCAGCAGGTGGTCGACGCGGGCCGCGCGCTGGTGATCGCCTACAACAAGTGGGACCTCATCGACACAGAGCGCCGCTACTACCTCGAGCGCGAGATCGAGCGCGAGTTCGTGCAGATCGAGTGGGCGCCCCGCATCAACGCCTCCGCGCTCACCGGCCGTCACGTGGCAAAGCTGGTGCCCGCGCTGGAGCAGGCGCTCGATTCGTGGGAGACCCGGATCCCGACGGGCCGTCTCAACGCGCTCCTGGGCGAGATCGTGGCCGCCCACCCGCACCCGGTGCGCGGCGGCAAGCAGTCTCGTATCCTCTTCGCAACCCAGGCGGCGACCCGGCCCGCGCGGTTCGTGCTGTTCGCCTCGGGATTCATCGAGGCGGGTTACCGCCGCTTCCTGGAGCGCCGTTTCCGTGAGGAATTCGGCTTCGTCGGCACCCCGATCGAGATCTCGGTACGAGTGCGGGAGAAGCGCCGTCGCACGAAGTAGGCACGGGTGCGGGCCTGAAGGTCGACCAGTCGCGGCACAGGCGGGCCGATTCGGTTCGCGGGTCGCCGATGGGGTAGTCTTCAACACGCATTCACGGGACGTGGCGCAGCTTGGTAGCGCACTTGACTGGGGGTCAAGGGGTCGCAGGTTCAAATCCTGTCGTCCCGACGGAAAGCCCCGGTGAACCTCAGGTTCACCGGGGCTTCGTCGTCTCCGGACCGAGCCGACACTCGGATCCGAGCTCGCCCGCAGAACGTCTGAACTGCGAACGGACCACGCGAATGGGTGGCGGCGGGGCCACGATTCACGGCAGAGTGCGGACATGACATTGGGTGCTGCCAGGCCGACGTACTCCCGCATGCGACGTATCGCCGTCGTGAACCGCGGCGAGGCCGCGATGAGACTCATTCACGCGGTCCGCGACCACAACGCGGCCACCGACGAGACCGAGCACCTCACCACCATCGCTCTCTACACCGATGGCGAGCGCAACGCCATGTTCGTGCGCGAGGCCGATGAGGCGTACCCCATCGGTCCCGCCTCGGCGCGACCCTACATCGACCACGCTGTTCTGCGTGACGCGCTCAACGCCAGTGCCGCGGACGCTGTGTGGGTCGGTTGGGGATTCGTGGCCGAAGACGCCGATTTCGCCGAGATGTGCGGCCGCATCGGTGTCACGTTCATCGGCCCGAGCCCGGAGGCGATGCGCACGCTTGGCGACAAGATCGGCTCCAAGCTGATCGCCGAAGAAGTCGGCGTGCCGGTGGCTCCGTGGAGCCGCGGCCCCGTTGACACCCTCGAGGAGGCCAAGATGGCCGCCGAGCGCATCGGTTACCCACTCATGCTCAAGGCGACGGCCGGAGGCGGCGGGCGCGGCATCCGTGTCATCACCTCGGCTGGCGAGCTCGAGGAGGCGTACACGCTCACCCGCGACGAGGCTCAGCGGGCGTTCGGCAACGGCGTCGTCTTTCTGGAGCGCCTCGTCACCGGTGCGCGCCACGTGGAGGTGCAGGTCATCGCCGACAGCCACGGCACCGCCTGGGCGCTCGGCGTGCGCGACTGTTCTGTGCAGCGGCGCAACCAGAAGGTCATCGAAGAATCTGCATCGCCGCTGCTCACAGTGGAGCAGAGCAACGAAGTGAAGGCGTCGGCCGAACGCCTCGCTCAGCGCGTCGGCTACTGCGGCGCCGGCACGGTCGAGTTTCTCTACCAGCCGGCCGAGAAGACGTTCGCGTTCCTCGAGGTCAACACACGGCTCCAGGTCGAGCACCCGATCACGGAGATCACCACCGACACGGATCTCGTGCTGGCCCAACTGCACGTGGCAGCGGGCGGGAGGCTCGACGGAGAGAAGCCCAGCGAATTCGGCCACGCCGTCGAGGCCCGGCTCAACGCCGAAGACCCCGACCGCGACTTCGCCCCCGCTCCCGGCCGCATCGAACTTCTCGAACTGCCTGCCGGTCCCGGCATCCGCGTCGATACCGGAGTCGCGGAGGGAGACCTGATCCCGGCCGACTTCGACTCGATGATCGCCAAGATCATCGCCCACGCGCCCACCCGCGACGAGGCGCTGGCTCGACTCCGCAGGGCCGTTGCCGAGACGGTCGTCGTCATCGAGGGGGGCTCCACCAACAAGAGCTTCATCCTCGATCTGCTCGACGCCCCGGAGGTCATCGACGGCTCGGCCGATACCGGCTGGATCGACCGTGTGCGCGGCGAAGGGCGGCTCATCGCCGACAAGCACTCCGGCATCGCGCTGATCGCCGCCGGCATCGAGGCGTACGAGGAAGACGAGCGCATCGAGGTCAGCCGCCTCCTGCAGACCGCGCGCGGCGGTCGCCCGCAGGTGCAGCACCGCGTGGCCCGGCCCATCGATCTCAAGCTACGCGGCCGCGGCTACCGAGTCGCCGTCTCCCAGACCGGTCCTCAGCGCTTCCGTGTCACCGTGACCTCGGGCAGCGACCAGGACGTCGCCGATGTCTCGATCCAGCCGCTCAACCGCGGCCGCATGCGCCTGAGCATCGCGGGTCGCAGCTTCAAGGTGCTCAGCGCGACCCACGGCCCCGTGCACTTCGTGGAGGTCGACGGCGTGGCCCACCGGGTCAGCCGCGACGAGGGTGGCGTGCTACGCGCCCCGGCTCCGGCACTGGTCGTGGCCACGCCGGTCGCGGTCGGTGACGAGGTCGCCGCAGGCTCCGCCGTGCTCGTGCTCGAGTCGATGAAGATGGAGACCCGCCTCGTCGCCCCGTTCGCGGCCGTCGTGCGTGAGCTGCACGTCACCGCCGGCAGCCAGGTCGAAACGGGCACCCCGCTGGTGCGTCTGGAACCGGTGGGTGACGAAGCCGAGGAGAACGCGGCCGACACAGGCGCCATCGACCTCGACCTTCCCGTCGAGGTCGCGGGAGGCGTCAACGCGCTGGAGCGTGGCCTCGACGACCTCGCCTCCGTGTTTCTCGGCTTCGACGTCGACCCCGGCGACAACGGCCGCGGCCTGGCCCGCTACCTGCAGGCACGCGACGCCGCGAAGGCGGCCCGCGAGCAGGTCATCCCGGCCGAGATCGACCTGCTCGGCCTGTTCTGCGACATCACCGAACTCAGCCGCAACCGCCTCGCGGCGGAGGAGATGAGCACCGAACTGCGCATCCACTCGCCGCGCGAGTACTTCCACAGCTACCTGCGCACTCTCGATCCCGACCGCTCGGGCGTGCCCGCGAGCTTCCGCGAAAAGCTCGAGACGGTTCTCGCCCACTACGGCGTAGATGGCCTCGACCCGACGCCCGAGCTCGAGGAGGCGGTCTTCCGCGTCTTCCTCGCCCAGCAGCGGTCGGCCCCCGAACTGGCGATCGTGGCCGCCGTGCTGCAGCGCTGGAACGAAGACACCGCTCCGCAGGATGAACTCGCGGCCGAGGCACGCGACATGCTCGATCGCGTCGTGCAGGCGACCCAACTCCGCTACCCCGCAGTCGGCGACCTCGCCCGTGGTGTGCGCCAACGCTGGTTCGACGAGCCGGTGGCCGACGCCGAGCGCGCCGAGACCCTCAAGGGCGCCGGTGAGCAGCTCGCGTATCTCGTGGAGCACGCCGACTCCCAGGACGAGGCCGATCGCGCCGAGCGCATGGACCGGCTGGCCGCCATCCCCGAGCCCCTGGTCGGGTTCCTCGCCTCCCGGCTCGAGAACGGCAACCCCTCGACCGAACCGATGCTCGAGATCCTCGTCAAGCGGCACTACCGCGAGTATGAGCTCGACGGGCCACGACGCCTGAGCGTGCACGGCCGCCCCGTGGCCGTCGCCGATTACGTACTCGACGACCGGCCGACGCACCTGGTCACGACCGTCGGGCAGTACTCCGAACTCACGCCTGACAGCGAGCTCTCCCGCGACCTGAGCGACCTGGTGGCGCAGCGCGCCGAAGACGCCGCCACGGTCGTCGACCTGTACCTGCACTGCCCCGACCTGCCCGCAGACCCCGACAGGGCGACGGCGGCGCTCGCGATGACGTTCGCCGCCATGCCGTTCTCGCGCGACGTCCGCCGGGTCGCGGTGGGTGTTTACCCCGGAGGCGGCAAGCCGGTCGCGTACTACACGTTCCGCCCCGATGCCGAGGGGCTGTACGAAGACCGGCTGGTCCGCGGCCTGCACCCGATGGTGGGTCGCCGCCTCAACCTCTGGCGCCTGCGCGAATTAGACATCACGCGCCTCGACGCTCCCCAACACACCGTGATCTACCACGGCGTGGCCAGGGAGAACGCCGCAGATCAGCGTCTCGTCGCGATGGCGCAGGTGCGTGACCTCACGCTCGTCCGCGAAGACGACAGAGTCGTCCACCTGCCGCAGCTCGAGCGGGCGATCGCCAACTGCGTCAACGCGATCCGCAGCGCGCGCACCCAACTGCGCACGCCGAAGAACCGGCTCGACATGAACCACGTCTGGGTCACCGTGTGGCCGGTCGTCGACGCCGACCTCGACCAGCTCACCGCACTCCAGCGGGGGATCGCACCGATCACCGCCGACGCGGGCATCGACGAGGTCGTCATCAACGGTCGCATCAAGGGGCCGGACGGTCAGATCCGCCCCGTCACGCTGCGGTTCTACTACCAGCCCGGCGCAGGTGTGCAGGTCGCCATGGGTGCGCCTCCCACGCATCCGCTCATGCCGATGGACGACTACATGCAGAAGGTCGTACGGGCCCGCCGACGCGGCATGGTCTATCCGTACGAGCTGCAGTCGATGGTGGCGGGAAGCAACGGCCAGGTCGTGGAGCACGATCTCGACGAGAACGGCCGTCTCGTCCCCGTCGACCGGGCCCCCGGGTTGAACACGTCGGGCATCGTGGCGGGCGTCGTCACCACGCCCACCGAGCTGCACCCCGAGGGCATCACCCGTGTGTTGCTCTGTGGTGACCCCACCAAGTCGCTCGGAGCCCTCTCCGAGGCGGAGTGTGCCCGCATCATCGGCGCGATCGACCTGGCCGCCGAGATGGGCGTGCCGATCGAGTGGTACGCGCTGTCCTCCGGCGCGCGCGTGTCGATGGAGTCGGGCACCGAGAACATGGACTGGGTGGCCAAGGCCCTACGCAGCGTCGTCGGGTTCACCCAGGCCGGAGGCGAGATCAACATTGTCGTGGCCGGCATCAACGTCGGTGCGCAGCCGTACTGGAACGCTGAGGCGACCATGCTCATGCACACCAAGGGCGTGCTGGTCATGACACCGGATTCGGCCATGGTTCTCACCGGCAAGCAGTCGCTCGACTTCTCCGGCGGTGTCTCGGCCGAAGACAACTTCGGCATCGGCGGCTACGACCGCGTCATGGGCCCCAACGGTCAAGCGCAGTACTGGGCCCCCGACCTCAAGACGGCACGCGACCTGCTCATCAAGCACTACGAGTTCACGTACGTGGCGGCCGGGGAGCTGTCACCACGTACCGCGGCCACGTCGGACCCGGTCGACCGTGACATCACGGTGCTGCCGCACTCGCACCCCGACGCCGACTTCACGACGATCGGCGACATCTTCTCGGCGACGGCGAACCCGGAGCGGAAGAAGCCGTTCGACATCCGCACGGTGATGCGCGCGGTCACCGACCAGGACCACCCGACCCTCGAGCGCTGGGCCGACATGGCAGACGCCGAGACCTCGGTGGTCTACGACGCCCGCATCGGCGGCCACGCGGTGAGCCTCATCGGCATCGAGTCGCGGCCCATCTCACGGCGTGGCTTCCCGCCCACCGACGGACCCGAGACGTACACGGGCGGAACGCTCTTCCCGCGTTCGTCGAAGAAGACCGCCCGGGCGATCAACGCGGCCAGCGGCAACCGGCCCGTGGTCGTTCTGGCGAACCTGTCGGGCTTCGACGGATCACCGGAGTCGATGCGCAACCTGCAGCTCGAGTACGGCGCCGAGATCGGCCGAGCCATCGTCAACTTCGAAGGCCCGATCGTCTTCTGCGTCATCTCCCGCTATCACGGAGGCGCATTCGTCGTCTTCTCCAAGCAGCTCAACCCGAACATGACCGTGCTGGCCCTGGAGGGTTCGTACGCGTCGGTCCTCGGTGGAGCGCCCGCGGCAGCGGTGGTCTTCGCCGGCGACGTACGCCGTCGCACGGCCTCCGACCCCCGCGTCGCCACGCTGGAGGAGCGGATGCGCCAGGCCCCGGAGGCCGAGCGTGCGGCGATCTCCGGCGAGCTGGAGGAGCTGCGGGGCACGGTACGCGCAGAGAAGATCAGCGAGGTCGCAGCGGAGTTCGACGCGATCCACAGCATCCACCGCGCCGTCGAGGTGGGCTCGGTCGACGAGGTCATCAAGGCCAGCGACCTCCGCCCGAAGATCATCGAGGTACTCGGCAGGGGCTGAGCCGAGGCTGATCGTCATTGAGGCGCCTGGCAGCAACGCCGGGCGCCTCAGCCGGGCCAGACTCCCGACGTGCCTCGGCGGTGGGAGCCGAGCAGGTGGGTGTCGACCACGCCGATCGCCTCCATAAGGGCGAACATCGTCGTCGGGCCTACGAAGGTGAAGCCGTGGCGTTTGAGTTCCTTGGCCAGTGCCACGGATTCGGGGGAGCGGGTCGGCACCTCCGACATGCGCGTCGGCTCCGGCGTTCGTTCGGGGCGGTGCGACCAGATGAGGGCGGGCAGGCCTCCCGTGGCTCGTAGGCGCACGGTCGCCTGAGCGTTCGTGATCGTCGCGAGGATCTTGGCCCGGTTGCGAACGATCCCTGCGTCGCTCAGGAGGCGGGCCACGTCGTCGTCACCGAACGCCGCCACCGCATCCGGGTCGAAACAGGCGAACGCGTCGCGAAACGCCGGGCGTTTGCGAAGGATCGTCGCCCACGACAGTCCCGACTGAAATGCTTCGAGGCTCAGGCGTTCGAACAGCCCGCGCTCGTCGCGAACCGGCATGCCCCATTCGGTGTCGTAATAGGCACGCAAGAGGGGGTCGCGGGCAGCCCATGCAGGGCGAGCCAAACCATCTTCCTCTACCACGAGATCCGGCATTGTGGGCTCCATTCGCGCACTTCACGTGACTTCCCGAGGCGTGCGTCACACTCGGACACCTCGTTCGAAAAACGAGACGAAAATCGCCTTCGGCAGAATTCGCAAGTTCGTTGCAGAGGCCTCAGGCGCTGGATACGGTGGCAAGGTACTTCAGGGCAGCTGCTCATCGCAGGGCCTGGGGACGCAGCGTTGCTCAGACCTCCTCACGGAGACCCGTTCGACGATGCGACTCCGAGCCGGGCGAGAGGCAGAAGCCATCGGTACGGCTAGACCCGGGCAAGTCCGGGTAGTGCCTCGATACGAATCCGTGACCGACTCTAGGGAGTGTCATGAGCGACCTCGAATACCCGGACAACCTGCAATACACCTCTGACCACGAGTGGATCCTCGTCAAGGACGGCGTTGCGCGCATCGGCATCACCGCCTTCGCGCAGGACGCCCTCGGCGACATCGTTTACGTCTCCCTCCCCGCGGTCGGCGACGAGCTCGAGGTCGGCGGCTCCGCCGGCGAGATCGAGTCCACCAAGTCCGTCAGCGACGTGGAGAGCCCCGTGGCCGGTGAAGTCACCGCCATCAACGAAGCCCTCGACGAGAGCCCCGAGCTCCTCAACTCCGACCCCTACAACGAGGGTTGGATGTTCGAGGTCAAGCTGGCCGACGGTGCCGACCTTTCCGGTCTCATGGACGCAGCTGCGTACACCGCGAGCCTCGACTGATCATCGACACGGCCTGATTCCAGGCTGTTCGCGCACAGCGGCGCCCCGAATCATCGGGGCGCCGCTGTCGTGCTCGATGGGCTCGCGCAGCGTTCTTCCAAGGTTCTACCAAGGTCCCTGGGGGCCTTCAGGGGTCTTCAGAGGTTTTTCAAAGGGTTGCGCGGGCAGCGCTCGTGATGCGGGCAAGACTCGCGGCCGAGGATGGGGTGCAATCCGACTGGGTACACCTCGATTCATCATCTAGGGTTTGTAGACAGACGTTTCGTCGCGCGGTGCTCTGCCTCGCGGCCCGTTACTTGCGGATGCGCGACACCACGCAGCCGCCGACGCAGATGGAGTGAGTGGTGAGCGATCAAGGCACGCCGGCCGAGGAGGCTCGGGAGCACAGCGTCCCTGAGAATTCGCCGCAGCCGCCCCCTCCTGCCGACCCTGCGACGATGCGCATCTCGGGTGTCAACGCGCCCGAGATGCCCGCAGACATGGAATACGGGATGCGCCCCGAAGACCAGGCGACGATCGAGGCGCTTCGCCCCGGTACCGCGCTGCTCATGGTGCTGCGCGGCCCCAACCGTGGCGCCCGGTTCCTGCTCGATTCGCCGCTGACGACCACGGGGCGCCACCCCGACAGCGACATCTTTCTCGACGACGTCACGGTCTCTCGCAAGCACGCCGTGTTCGAGTTGGGCGACGCCGACTTCACAGTGCGCGACGTCGGTTCACTGAACGGCACCTACGTCAACCGTGAGCGCATCGACTCCGCACGGCTCACCTCTGGCGACGAGGTGCAGATCGGCAAGTTCCGTCTCGTCTTCTACGCCCCTCGCGTCGCGGGCTGATCGCTGTGACCGCCCCCGGTGACACCCGCCAGGGGTCGTTGACCATCGGAGCGGTGGTCGAGGCCCTCTCGCCGGAGTTTCCCGATCTGAGCATCAGCAAGGTGCGTTTTCTCGAGTCGAAGGGGCTCGTGAAGCCACCGCGCGCCGCCTCGGGGTATCGCCGGTTCCGCACCGAGGACGTCGAACGGATCCGCTACATCCTCACGGCGCAACGTGACCACTTCTGGCCGCTCAAGGTCATCCAGGAGGCGCTCGACGCACTCGACCGCGGCCTGACACCGGTAGAGGCGCCCTGTGGCACCCCTCGTCCGGTCGTGCCTGAGGTGCCGTCGGCCGACGAGATCCCCAGCGCCGAGGAGTTGACGACTCCGGCGCCACGCCTTCGGCTCACCCGCCGTGAGCTGTCGCAGACATCCGGTCTGGCCGAAGCCACCATCGACGCTCTGGCCGGCTACGGGCTGCTCACCCCGGATGCGCAGGGGCATTTCGACGGCTCGGCCGTGCCGATCGCGAAGGCGGCAGCCGCGCTGTCCTCGTACGGCATCGAGCCGCGCCATCTGCGCGCATTCCGCACGGCAGCCGACCGTGAGATCGGCCTGGTCGAGCAGGTCGTCTCGCCGCTGCGCTCGCGAGGCGACACGCGCCGAGACGGCAGCGAACGCGACGTGGCGGGGGAGCTGCTGCGCGAATGCCTCGCCCTGCACGCCGCCCTCGTCCGTGCAGGCCTAGCGCGACGCGGCTGAGCCGGCTGCCCCGCGCGCCAGGGCATGACGCAGCGGGCGGGGCGCGATAGCGTGGAGCGGTGCGCGACCTCGACGTTCTTGGAGTCCGGGTGGAGACACCGACCAACCAGCCCATCGTGCTCCTGCGCGAGCGCGGGGGAGAACGCTACCTGCCCATCTGGATCGGGGCGTCCGAAGCAGCGGCCATCGCGTTCGCGCAGCAGGGCGTCGTACCACCGCGGCCATTGACGCACGATCTTCTGCGCGACGTGATCACGGCGCTGGGCGTCATGCTCAACGAGGTACGCATCGTCAAGCTCGAAGACAAGATCTTCTTCGCCGACCTCGTGTTCAGCAACGGAGTCAAGGTGAGCGCCCGCACGTCCGACGCCATCGCACTCGCCTTGCGCACCGAGTCGCCCATCCGGGTCGAGGACGCGGTGATCGACGAGGCCGGCGTGCTGGTTTCCGACGACGAGAACGACGAGGTCGAGCGCTTCCGCGAATTCCTCGACACCGTCTCTCCCGAGGACTTCGACACGCCAGGTGAAGCGGGAGCTCCCGGCGACGCCGGTGACCCCGACGCCCCGGGCGAACCGGGTGCATCTGGTTCGGGCGACGGACCCGACGAGCCCGGTGGCCGCCGCGGTCCCGAAGCGGGATAGAGCGCCCACCTGCGACGACGGTCCGTCATGCATGCATCCGGGCAGCGACACACCCCCCGGCGGAGGCTGACGTTGATTGACGCGTCGGCGCCGGGCTCGTAGTTTTGCAGCAGTGGGCTTCTTCCGCGACGAGATCATCCTGGTATCACTCGGGCTTCACCGAGTAGGTGCGAGTTCGTTTCGGATTCCGAGGCCGTCCGGTCTAGGGAGGGCTTCATGAGTACTGAGAGCAGTACGCAGGGCGGGGCGCACACGCACCCCAGGCCTTCGCAAGGCACCCTCTTCCAGGACGACCTGCCTGAGATTCCTGATGACGCCGGTTTCCGCGGGCCTGTGGCCTGCAAAGTCGTCGGCATCACCTATCGCCAACTCGACTACTGGGCACGTACCGGTCTGGTCGAGCCCTCGGTACGCAGTGCAAGCGGCTCCGGAACGGCACGGCTGTACAGCTTCGGCGACATCCTCGTGCTCAAGGTGGTCAAGCGACTGCTCGACACCGGTGTCTCGCTGCAGCAGATCCGTGTCGCTGTGAACTCGCTGCGCGAACGCGGAATCGACGACCTCGAGCAGGTCACATTGATGAGCGACGGCGCCACGGTCTACGAATGCACGAGCAGTGACGAGGTCATTGACCTTCTGCAGGGTGGCCAGGGTGTCTTCGGTATCGCCGTGGGCCGTGTCTGGCGCGAGGTCGAGGGCGAACTGCGCCAGCTGCCGTCCGAGCTCATCGACGCCGGCGAGACCCCGCAGGTCGAGGTCGTCGACGAATTGAGCGCCCGCCGCCAGGCCCGCAAGATCAGCTGAGGCCTCGCGCCTCCGCTCGTCGCGTTCGTGTGACATATCTCCCGTAGCAGTTCATTTCTACAGGTCTGTTCAGGCTGCCGTAAGCCGAGCGATTCTCCCTGTTCAGCGATTACACTCGCACGTTTGTCGCGCGGCGGGAGCAGCGCTGATGTGCGGATCGTCACCTCGGGCGCCGACGTTTGCAGACGGCCCGAATTCGACTACGACCCGGTGTTAGTGTCGAGAAATCCACCAGGCATCAGCGCTGCGGTCCTGTGGGAGCCAGAGGCATGTGAGCACTCCGGTTCCGCCTTGCCGCCGTAGCAGCCGATGCGTCGAACGAGGCAGGAGAGTGGCCTTGACTTCCGAACCGAACACCACCCCCGAGCTTGCGGACTTCGTCGGCCGTCACATCGGCCCCCGCGGCGCGGAAATCGACAAGATGCTCGAAGTCGTCGGCGTTTCAGACCTCGACGCTCTCATCGACAAGTCGCTGCCCGGCGCGATTCGCATCACCGACACGCTCGGCATCCAGGCCGCCGATTCCGAGAACGCCGTTCTCGCCGAGCTGGCCGACATCGCCAGCCACAACTCCGTCAAGGAGTCCATGATCGGTCTGGGCTACTACGGCACGGTCATGCCGTCGGTCATTCGCCGCCGCATTCTCGAGTCGCCGGCGTGGTACACCGCGTACACCCCCTACCAGGCCGAGATCTCGCAGGGTCGCCTCGAGGCGATGCTCAACTACCAGACGATGGTCTCCGACCTCACCGGCCTGCCGGTCGCCAACGCGTCGCTGCTCGACGAGTCGACCTCCGCCGCCGAGGCCATGACCCTCATGCGTCGCGCCAGCAAGGCCCCCAAGGACGCCGTGCTCGTCGTCGACTCCGGCGTCTTCCCGCAGACTCTCAGCGTGCTCAAGTACCGCGCCGAGCCGATCGGCATCGAGGTCGTCTCGACCGACCTGTCGGGTGTCACCGACGAGGCGTCGCTGCAGGAGGCCGCGGGCGGCAAGGCCGTCTTCGGTGCGATCGTGCAGTACCCGGCCGCCACCGGCCAGGTGCACGACTGGCGCAAGCTGGCCGACGCTGTGCACGCAGGCAAGGGCCTCGTCACCGCCGCTGCAGACTTGATGGCGCTTGCGCTGCTCACCCCGCCCGGTGAGTGGGGAGCCGACGTGGCCGTCGGTACCACCCAGCGCTTCGGTGTACCGATGCAGTTCGGTGGCCCGCACGCCGGTTACATGTCGGTGCTCGAGCCGCTCGTGCGATCGATGCCCGGCCGCATCATCGGTATCTCGGTCGACGAGGTCGGCGCGCCGGCTCTTCGCATGGCCATGCAGACCCGTGAGCAGCACATCCGCCGTGAGAAGGCCACCTCGAACGTCTGCACCGCGCAGGCGCTGCTGGCGATTCTCGCGTCGATGTACGCCGTGTACCACGGCCCGGGTGGCATCAAGAAGATCGCGATGACGATTCACTCGAAGGCCACGGTCATCTCCGACCAGCTCAAGGCCGCAGGCCTCGACGTCGTCAGCGACCGCTTCTTCGACACGCTCACCGTCAACGTCCCCGGCCGCGCCTCCTCGGTGCAGCTCAAGGCTGTTGCCCGCGGCATCAACGTGTGGCGCGACGGCGACGACAAGATCATGCTCTCCTGCGACGAGACCACGACGAACAACACCGTCGTCAAGCTGCTCTCGGCGTTTGGCGTCAAGATCTCCGAAGACGCTGTCGCAGAGGCCGCCGCCAAGGTCTACGCCGAGGGCGACGAGGCCACGAAGATGCTCGCCGGCCAGTGGGGCGATGAGTTCGCGCGCACCTCGGAGTTCATGACTGCCGACGTGTTCAACACCGTGCACTCCGAGTCGCAGATGCTGCGCTACCAGCGCAAGCTCTCCGACATGGACTACGCGCTCGACCGCGGCATGATCCCGCTCGGCTCCTGCACGATGAAGCTGAACTCCGCGACCGAGATGGAGGCCATCACCTGGCCTGAGTTCGCGAACATCCACCCGTTCGCGCCCGCCGACCAGTCGCAGGGCTGGCGTGAGCTCATCGCCGAGATGAGCGACTGGCTGCTCGAGATCACCGGTTACGACGCGATGTCGGTGCAGCCGAACTCCGGCGCCTCCGGCGAGCTCGCCGCGCTCATCGCGATGCGCGAGTACCTCAAGTCGATCGGTGAGGTCGAGCGCAACATCTGCCTCATCCCCGCGAGCGCCCACGGCACCAACCCCGCCACCGCGGTCATGGCCGGCTTCAAGGTCGTCGTCGTCGCCTCGACCTCCGAGGGCACGGTCGACCTGGACGACCTCCAGGCCAAGATCGAGAAGCACAAGGGCAAGGTCGGCGCCATCATGGTGACGTACCCGTCGACCCACGGCGTGTACGAAGACACCATCATGAAGCTGTGCGAACTCGTCCACGACGAGGGCGGCCAGGTCTACATCGACGGCGCGAACATGAACGCGCTGTGTGGCGTGGCCAAGCCGGGCAAGTTCGGCGGCGACGCCAGCCACCTGAACCTGCACAAGACCTTCGCCATCCCGCACGGTGGCGGTGGCCCCGGTGTCGGCCCGATCGGTGTCAAGTCGCACCTCGCGCCGTTCCTGCCGGGTCACCCGCTCGACAAGACCGCCGGCCCGAGCACCACCCCCGGTGCCTCGACCGCGGCTCCGTTCGGTTCGGCGGGCGTCATGCCCATCACGTGGGCGTACCTGCGCCTCATGGGCGGCGCCGGTCTGGCCGAGGCCACGAAGATGGCTGTGCTCAACGCCAACTACATCGTGGCTCGCCTCCGCGACCACTACGACGTGCTGTACACCGACGACGGCGTCGTGGCCCACGAGTGCATCCTCGACCTGCGCCAGCTGTCGCACGACAGTGGCGTGACGGTTGACGACGTGGCCAAGCGCCTCATCGACTACGGCTTCCACGCCCCGACGATGTCGTTCCCGGTTGCGGGCACGCTCATGGTCGAGCCGACGGAATCCGAAGACCTGGCCGAGATCGACCGGTTCTGCGACGCGATGATCAACATTCGCAAGGAGATCCAGGAAGTTCTCGACGGCAAGGTCGCGGTCGAAGAGTCGGTGCTGCGCGGTGCGCCGCACACGGTCGAGTGCCTCGTCGGCGACTGGGACAAGAAGTACTCGCGTGAGCAGGCCGTTTACCCGCCTGGTGTCGACAAGCTCGACAAGTACTGGCCTCCGGTCCGTCGCATCGACGGTGCCTACGGCGACCGCAACCTCATCTGCGTGTGCCCTCCGCCCGAGGCGTACAACGACTGAGCGAGCGTTAGTGGGGGCTGATCAGTAAGCCCTGGGCGACGGCCCGCGTCATACCGAAATGGTGTGTCGCGGGCCGTTCGTCGTGGTGTGATGATGCATCGAGGTCGCGACACCGGTCGCGAACGAACCGACACCGACGAGGAGTCGTCGTATGGGTCGTGAGGTCAGTTCGGCGGAGTGGGATTACTCGCGCCCGCAGGAGTACCGCGAGAAGGTGCAGCTCAATCTCGACGTGTTCGACCGCATGCTCGTCAGCGGGCGCTTCGCGGCGGAGACCCCGATGACGGGTGTCGAGATGGAGCTCGACATCATCGGATCCGACGGTCGGCCGCAGTACCGCAACGCCGAGATCATCGAGGCGCTCGATGATCCGGAGGTCGTGCCGGAGCTGGCAAAGTTCAACCTCGAGGTGAACGTCAAGCCGCGACTTCTGCGCGGAGACGCACTCGAGCAACTCCACGAAGACCTCGTGGCGGCACTGCAGCGAGCGAACGAGGTGTCGCAGCGTTTCGACGCGACGGTGATCCCGATCGGCATCCTGCCGACGCTGGAGCCGAAGCATCTCGAGGGCGACTGGATGACGACCGCCACCCGCTTCAAGGGCCTCAACGACGCGATCATGCGAGCTCGTGGCGAAGACGTGGTGCTCGACATCTCCGGACCGTCGGGGGAGTGGTTGCGACTCGGCTGGCCGTCGATCGCCCCCGAGGCCGCGTGTACCTCGTTCCAGCTCCATCTGCAGGTGACGCCCATGGAGTTCGCGCCGGTGTGGAACGCGGCGCAGGCACTGGCGGGCGTTCAGGTGGCGATCGGCGCGAACTCGCCGTTCTTCTTCGGCAAGGAGCTGTGGCACGAGAGCCGCATCCCGGTGTTCACCCAGGCGGTCGACACGCGCCCGGCCGAACTCGTGAACCAGGGCGTTCGCCCCCGGGTGCACTTCGGCGAAACGTGGATCACGTCGATCTACGACCTGTTCGAAGACAACGTGCGCCACTTTCCGTCGCTGCTGCCCGAGGTCAGTGACGAGGATCCGGTCGAGATCTTCGAGAGTTACGACGCTCCCGAACTGCCCGAACTCACCCTGCACAACGGCACGATCTACCGCTGGAACCGGCCCATCTACGACAACGCGGGCGGTCGCCCTCACCTGCGCGTCGAGAACCGGGTGTTGCCGGCCGGGCCGACGGTGGCCGACATGGTCGCCAATGCGGCGTTCTTCTTCGGCACCGTGCACGCGTTCGCTCGGGAGTCACGGCCGATCTGGACGAAGATGAGCTTCGCCGCCGCCGAGAACAATTTCGTTCGCGGCGCGAAGGAGGGCTACGACGCACGCTTCTTCTGGCCGGGCGTGGGCCGCATCTGCCCCGACGAACTCGTGCTGCAGCACCTACTCGAGGTCGCAGACTCCGGTCTGCGCGACCTGGGGGCATCCGACAAGACGCGCTCCACGTACCTCGGGATCATCGAGGAGCGGGCTCTGGCACGCGCGAGCGGCGCGGCCTGGCAGATCGCTGCGACGCAGGCTTTCGAGGCGCAGGGCATGGACCGGACCGAGGCACTCGCCGCGATGACCCTGGCCTACACGGCGAACGCACGCGAGGGTGCACCGGTGCACGAGTGGGCGATTCCGACACCTGGTGAGACCACCGACTGACACACGTGACAGAACTGGCACCCGCGTCGGACTATCCGGTCGTCCATGGCCGGAGCCGGTCGGTCGGGCGATAGGCTCGGAGATACAGCTCGACTAATCCCGACATGAAGGTTGGTGCCATGTCCGTCAAACGCGTCGCCCTGCTCACCGCTGGTGGTTTCGCTCCGTGTCTGTCCTCCGCGGTCGGTGGTCTGATCGAGAAGTACACCGAGGTCGAGCCCGAGCTGGAGATCATCGCGTACAAGCACGGCTACCAGGGCCTGCTCACCGGCGACTACTTCACGGTCACGCCGGAGGTGCGTAAGAACGCTGCCGTGCTGCACCGCTTCGGTGGCTCGCCGATCGGCAACTCGCGCGTCAAGCTCACCAACACCAAAGACCTGGTCAAGCGCAACCTCGTGGCCGAGGGCGTCGACCCGCTCGACTTCGCCGCCCAGCGCCTCACCGACGACGGTGTCGACGTGCTGCACACGATCGGTGGCGACGACACGAACACCACCGCGGCCGACCTCGCGGCTCACATCCAGGCGAACGGTCACCCGATGACCGTGGTCGGTCTGCCCAAGACGATCGACAACGACATCGTGCCGATCCGTCAGTCCCTCGGTGCCGACACGGCAGCCGAGTTCGGCGCCAAGTTCGCGGCCAATGTGGTCGGCGAGCACAACTCCAGCTCGCGCATGCTCATCGTGCACGAGGTGATGGGCCGCAACTGCGGCTGGCTCACCGGCGCCACGGCCCGCAAGTACCGGGAGATGCTCGAAGGCCTGCAGTGGCTGCCCGAGATCGGCTTGGCGCGCGAGGCCTGGGACATCCACGGCGTGTACGTCCCTGAGAGCCACATCGACATCGACGCCGAGGCCGCACGTCTCAAGGGCGTCATGGACTCGGTGGGCAACGTCAACATCTTCCTGTCCGAGGGCGCCGGCGTCGACGACATCGTGGCCCAGATGGAGGCCGCCGGCGAAGAGGTGCCGCGGGACGCGTTCGGTCACGTGCGCCTCAACGAGATCAACCCGGGGGAGTGGTTCGCGAAGCAGTTCGCGGCGAAGCTCGGCGCCGAGAAGGTGCTTGTGCAGAAGTCGGGCTACTACTCGCGCTCGGCTCCGGCCAACGACTACGACCTCGGCCTCATCAAGTCGATGACCGACCTCGCCGTCGACTACGCCCTCAAGGGCGAGCCCGGCGTCATCGGCCACGACGAGGAGCGTGGCGACGAGCTGCGCGCTATCGAATTCGAGCGCATCGCCGGCCACAAGGCCTTCGACACGAGCAACCAGTGGTGGATCGACATGCTCGACGCGATCGGCCAGACGCGCTGATCTGACCTTTCGGGTAGGTCACCCACGCCGAGGGCCCGCTTCCGCACTGCGCGGATGCGGGCCCTCGGCGTGTGATCGGCGCGTGCCGGTCAGCGTTACAGACGCATGTCCTGGACCTTTCGCAACGTCCGACAAGCCTCGAAAGACGGGTCGGATCTTCTTGAGACGCAATCGCATTAGTCAGGCTCAGACACGAAATGGTCACGAAATCCACTCAGGACGGTTGAGCCGCTGTCGATGAGCCAGATGTCGCCCCTGCGGGATCCGTTGGTCGGAACCTGAGCGGGCGCATCGGGGGTCATCAGCCGTACACCGTGCGGTCAGCAGCGAAACGCCATCCAGGAGTCTTCATCGTGCGCATCCGCCAACTGTCCATTGCAGCTGCGGTTTCTCTGGTTGCCCCTCTCATGGCCGTGATCTCGCCCGGCGGCTTCCATGCCTCCGCCGACCCGGTTCCTGTGGAGACCAGCGACGTGTCCGTCGCCCTCGAGGATCCTTCTGACAACCGCGGTGACGGCGACGTCGTCTCGCAGCGCGACCTGGCGCTCGCGAAGGCGCAGGCCGCAGAGTCGAAGCTGTCGGCCAAGGCTGTGCAGCAGCCCGTCGTGCTCGAGGTCTCGCCCGAGCGCGAGGTTCCGGCCGACCTCACCGTCATGGGTGTGACGTGGGCGGCGGGCAGCGCGCCCGACACCGTCGTGCAGTACCGCGTCCGCACCGCCGCAGGCTGGCAGGCCTGGACCGCTGTCGACTCCGACTCAGGAGAGGACATGAGCAGCGAGCCCGGCGCCCGTGCCGGATCCGACCCGGTCGTCGTGACCGACGCGACGCACGTGCAGGTGCGCGTGCTCGGCGCGGAGGGCCAGGACCCGGTCGACGCGAAGCTCACCCTTATCGACCCCAAGACCACCAAGGCCGACGAGCGGGTCGGCACCGTGGCCCCGGGTAGTGCCGCAGCGGCTGCTGCCAAGCCGTGGATCAACTCGCGGGCGGCTTGGGGTGCGGACGAGTCGCTGCGCCGAGAGAGTGCCTCGTACGGCCGCGTCAAGGCCGCTGTTGTGCACCACACGGCGGGTTCCAACAACTACACCCAGTCGCAGGTGCCGGCCATTCTGCGCGGCATCTACGCCTTCCACGTGAAGGACCGCGGCTGGAACGACGTCGGCTACAACTTCCTCGTCGACAAGTGGGGCCGGGTCTGGGAGGGGCGCGCCGGTGGTGTCGAGGCCGCGGTCGTCGGGGCGCACGCGACCGGCACCAATTCCGAGGCCATGGGCATCTCGGTGATGGGTGACTACACCAAGGCCACCGTCAGCAACGCGGCCATCGACGCCGTGACACGCGTCATCGCCTGGAAGGCGGACCTGCACGGGTTCGACCCGACCGGCTACACGACGCTGGTCAAGAAGCGGGTTCCCACGGTCGTCGGCCACACCACTGTCGGTCAGACGAGTTGCCCGGGCGGTTCGATCATCAACCAGCTGCCGACCATCCGGCGCAACGCGGCCGCCCTCACCGACGGCACCTCGCGTGCCCCTGCGGGTGTCAGCAACCCCGCTCCCGTGCAGGCCCCCAAGCCCGCTCCGGCGCCCGCCAGCTCGAACTTCAGGGGCGTGCCGGCAGACAACCTGCTCATGCGGGGCTCGTCCAACGCGCTGTTCGCCTCGGCCCCCGTCGGTTCCGGGCTCTCGTTCGCCCGCCGTATCAGCAGCGACTCGTGGAGCGGCTACAACGCGGTCGTTGCCGCAGGTGACCTCAACCGCGACGGCCGCGGAGACGTGCTCGCTCGCCGCACAGCCAGTGGCGAGCTGATGTTCTTCGCCGGTAAGTCGAACGGCACGCTCAGCGACCCGGTCCGCGTCGGCACCGGCTGGCGCAACATCCGCTCGATCACCGGTGGCGTCAACCTGGCCGGAGACGCGGTCGCCGACCTGCTCGCGATCAACAACCGCGGCCAGCTCATCCTCTACCAGGGCAACGGCCGCGGTGGCGTGCGCCCCGGCAAGGTGACCGGATCCGGTTGGGGCAGCTTCCCGCACGTCCTGTCGGTCGGTGACTGGGACGGCGACGGTCGCGGCGATCTCATCGGCATCCGCAAGGACGGCAAGGCGTTCGTCTACCGGGGCGACGGCCGCGGTGGGCTGCGCAGCGGCAACATCCCGCTGCAGGGCAACTTCGCGAACTTCAAGACCGTCGTCGGACTCGTGGGTCGCAAGGCGTTCGCCGGCATCGACTCCTCCGGCAACGGCTACGTCGTGAGCCGCAGCGGCTACTCAGGCACCCGCACGACCAAGGCGGCTCCCACGTTCCAGGGCCTGACCGTGTTCGGCGGCTGACCTGGCACTCAGCACCACCGAGCTTCAGCTGCGGCTCAGGTGAACGCCCCGATCTCCCTGCTGGGAGGTCGGGGCGTTCGGTTCTCACCGTTGCGATCAGGGCATCCTTCCTTGCGCGGACGACCGGGATGGTCGAGATTCGTCGGCATGAGCACACCCATGGCGAGTGGCAAGACCAGCCAGCCCGTCGACCTGACGAAGTTCGCGTGGCTGTCGATCGCCGCCGCGATCTTGACCATCGCGCTCAAGTCGGGCGCTTGGTGGATGACCGGCTCGGTCGGTCTGCTCTCGGACGCACTCGAGTCCGGGGTCAACCTCGTGGCCGCGATCGTGGCGCTCATCTCGCTGCGGGCCGCCTCCATGCCCGCCGACGCGAACCACCAGTTCGGCCACACGAAGGCGGAGTACTTCTCGGCCGCGATCGAAGGCGGCATGATCTTCGTCGCAGCCGCAGCGATCCTCTACACCTCGGTCGAGCGGTTTCTCAATCCTCAGCCGTTGGAGAACGTGGGCGTCGGTCTTCTCATCTCGCTCGTGGCCTCGGTGATCAACGGCGCTGTGGCCTGGGTGCTGCTCCGAAAGGGCCGCGAGCATCGCTCACTGACCCTGGTCGCCGACGGCAAGCACCTCCTCACCGACGTATGGACGTCGGCAGGTGTCGTCGTCGGTGTTCTGCTCGTGTGGCTGACCGGCTGGGAGAGACTCGACCCGGTGGTCGCCTTCGCGGTCGGCATCAACATCATCCTCACCGGCTGGCACCTGCTGCAGCAGTCGACCGACGGGCTCATGGACGTCTCCTGGCCCAAGGAGGACAACGAGAAGCTTGCCGCCCTCGTGGCCGCGCGTACGTCAGATGTCGTCAGCGTCCACGGTCTGCGCACCCGCGAGGCGGGGAGGCGCCGGTACGTCGAGATGCATGTGCTCGTACCGGGCGCCTGGAGCGTCAAGCGGGGCCACGACAAGGCCGAGGAGATCGAGGCCGCGATCCACAACGCGTTCGAGCACGTCTCGGTGTCGACCCATCTGGAGCCTCGCGAAGACCCCCGCTCGTACGACGACTACGAGCACGAACTGACGATCCCCGTACCGGGGAGCGCCCCGGAGCCCGACGCGTCGAAGTAGCCTCGGGCGTCCGCAGGGTGTTCAGCGGGTGGCGGCTCCTGCGCCCGCGGTTCCGCCGCGGAGGGCGTAGGTGCGTGTGAAGCCCGTGTCGAGGTCGGTGAGGCGCACGGAGACGATGCCGTTCGGGTCGATCTCGTAGCGTTCTTCGATCTCGGGGCCGTGCTCACGCCGCACGACGGGCGTCGAGGCAGCGGTCGACTCCGCCTCGGCGCCCTCACCCTGCAGCGACGGGTCGAACGGGAAGACCACGTGCGCGAACGGAACGATGTCTCCGCGCGGGCCGCCTGCCTCGTCCAGGGCCGAGTACTCGACGAACCTGAACCAGCCGACGTTGTGCGCGGCGCGGTACCGCCGGGTGACCACGACATCGCGCTCCCGGTCGAGGGTGAGGGTGCGGTCGACTAGTGCGTCGAACGCGAGCACCCGACCGCCTTCTGCCTCGCGGAACACCCCGAAGCCGCGCGACAGGTTGTCGGTGAGCGAATAGCCCGCCGTCTCGTCGGCCGCGATGGCCAGGCCGATCGCCGTGGAGGCGGCGGGGTACGGCGACCGGAAGACCCGTCGCCCGAACTTCGATCGCACCAGGCGTGGCACCAGCGGTAGACCGCTGGCTCCTCCGACGAGGTAGATGCCGGCGATCTCCGATTCGGCCAGAGCCTCGTGGTCGAGACCGCCGACCAGCGGCGACATCGCCTCGATCGTGGCGTTGACGAGGTGGCTGACGGCGTCGTAGAACTCGGCGACGGTCACGATCACCGGCGTGCCCTCGACCTCCAGAGGGATGCGCTTGCTCTGCGGCGAGAGGTGCTCTTTCGCGTCGCGGCAGTCGTCGAGCAGTTGGGCGTAGGCGGCCGCGCCGAGGGAATCGGGCGTGCGGCGCACCTGACGGAGGGCGCATGTCGCCAGCGCCACGTCGAAGTCGTCGCCGCCGAGGCGGTTGAGACCGAGGGAGTCGAGCACCTCGTGGTCGGTGCCGTCGGCGTTGACGAGCGAGGCATCGAAGGTGCCACCGCCGAGGTCGTAGACGATCACGCGAGTGCGCTTGGAGTTGAGTGTGCGGCGCTGGCCGTGGGTGTACTCGAAACCCGCCGCCGACGGTTCGTTGACCATGCCGGTGACGTCGAACCCTGCGCCGCGAAACGCTTCGAGGGTGAGGTAGCGCTGGGCACCGTGCGCGTGTGCCGGCACGGCGATCGTCGCGCTCCAGACGGAGGGGGGCCGGCCGCCTGAATAATTGCCGTCGCCGTTACTGCTGCCGTTGCCGTTACCCGGCGCCAGGTCGGCGGCGATGCTCGACGACGCCGACAGGGCCACCTTGAGTGCCGAGGCGAACCCGGTGAGCACCTCCATGAGCGGCACCTCGCGCTCGCCGATGCGCACGGGGGAGTCGGCATTGACCTCCGGGGAGGCGAGGAGACGCTTGAACGAGCGCGCGACGGGGGCGCCGTTGCGGGCTGCATCGAGGGCCTCGAAGCCGTAGACGAGAGTGCCGTCGTGGTCGGCCACGACCGACGGAAAGTGGTCGTGCGGGTCTTCACCGGAGTCGAAGAAGGAGACGACGGGGTAGTTGCCGCGGTCCACGTACGCGACGATGGTTCTGGTCGTGCCGAAGTCGATGCCCAATGCCATGCGTCGAGCCTAGTCCGCGCTCCGGCGGGTCGATTCCGCATCTCACGCCACCGGGAAAGCTCAGGTCCGGCCCTGACGAGGCCCACGTTGACGCCTCCGGTCGACTCACTGTCGGTGCCCTCACGTACCGTCGAGGTATGGCGAATCTGCGGCAGCTGCTCGACAAACTCCCGATCGACGACGAGATCCTGCGCCGGGTACCGGTGCCGGGGTTGCAGGGTGACTGCATCCTCGAGATCGACGCGACGCGTGGGGTGCGCGATGCTGCACCGACCTCGCCGCTCGAAGCCATCCAGATGCGCAACACGCCGACGTTGGGTGACGTGGTCGACGGCCTCCGCCGCGGGGCGACCGATGACAAGGTGAAGGGCCTCATCGCGCACACGGCCGGTTCCGCTCTCACGCTCGCCCAGGCAGACGAGCTGCGGGCCGCCGTCGAGGCGTTCCGTGAATCGGGCAAGCCGTGTGTGGCCTGGTCAGAATCGTTCGGCGAATTCGGGCCCGGCATGGCTCAATACGTGCTCGCCTCCGCATTCGACGAGATCTGGCTGCAGCCCACGGGTGACCTGGCATTCTTCGGCGCACGGATGACCGGCCTGTTCGTGCGTGAGGCGCTCGACAAGCTCGGGGTCGTGCCCCAGTTCGCGGGCCGCAAGGAGTTCAAGTCGGCCGGTGACATGTTCACCGAGAAGGGGTTCACCGAGCCGAACCGCGAGCAGTTGCAGGCGATCGTCGACTCCGTCGTCGCGGCTGTGGCCGAACAGGTGGCTTCAGCGCGCGGACTGAGCGAAGAGGCGGTGCGGGCCGCCGTCGACTCGGCGCCGCTCACCCCCGAGGCGGCGCTCGAGCGCGGGTTCATCGACCGTGTCGGCTACCGCGACGAGGCGCACGCGAGCATCCGCGCACGCATCGGCGATTCGACCGATCGACCGGCGCAGCTACGGTTCGTCGAGCGCTACGGCCACAAGTCGTCGGTACCCGGAGCCCCCAAGGTGCCCTCCCTTCGCCGCGGCAAGCCCCCGGTGATCGGCGTGATCCACGCGCAGGGCCCGATCCACCTGGGCCGCAGCAGCGGTCAGAGCCCTCTCGCGGGTACGTCGATCGGTTCCGATTCGCTGGGCGCCGCGTTGCGGCACGCCGTGAAAGAGGAGGTGGCGGCCGTCGTTCTGCGCGTGAACAGCGGAGGCGGCTCCGCGGTGGCCTCCGACGCGATCCGCCGCGAGATGTTGCAGGTGCGCGACGCGGGCATCCCCGTCGTGGCCTCGATGGGCGACGTGGCGGCTTCGGGTGGGTATTACATCGCGATGCCCGCCACCGAGGTCGTCGCCGGGCCGCACACGGTGACCGGCTCGATCGGCGTCATCGCGGGCAAGCTCGTCACGTCGGGCGCATGGTCGCGCATCGGCGTGCAGTCCGACACTGTCTCGCACGGCCGATTCGCCCAGTTCTTCTCGTCGGCCAAGCAGTTCGACGACGAGGAGTGGGCGGTGCTCAACGACATCCTCGACCGTGTCTACGACGACTTCGTCACCCGCGCGGCCGAAGACAGGGGCATGCCCCTGGACGAGCTCGAACCGCTGGCCCACGGCCGCGTCTGGACGGGCCGTGACGCGCACGAGCGCGGACTCGTCGACCACCTTGGCGGGCTGTCGACCGCGATCGACCGCGCGTGCATCCTGCTCGGGGTGCGCCGTGACGCTGCGGTCGTGCAGGAGATGCCGAAGCTGAGCCCCCTCGACCGGTTCCTACCCACCGACAACTCCGACGCCCCCTCCGCAGGAGCAGTGTTCGGAGAGGGCGTCGACGTTGTCGACAGGGCGCTGGCGAAGCTCGGCCTGACATCGACGGGCCTGCTCACGGCCCCGTGGGTGCCGAAGCTGCGCTGACCGGCGCGGCCGCGGCGGCCAGCCGGCCTATAACCGGCTACCTCAGGCGTCGGCGCGTCGCACAAGGTCGGTGACCTCGGCGACGACGGTCGGCCACGTCTCACGGGCCATGTAGTGGCCCGCGCCTTCGAGCACGACGAGCCGGGCGCCGTCGATGAGGTTGGCGGTCGCCTCTCCGCAGACGGGGCGCATGAGCGGGTCCTTGTCGCCGTGCAGAACGAGGGTCGGAGCCGTGATGGTGGCGACCTCGTCGCTGCGGTCTCCGGAGGCGACGATCGCGAGGTTCTGGCGCCCGGTGCCCATCGGATCGGGGCCGGCCTCGAAGATCATCTCGCCGTACGCGGCGACGGCGTCACGGTCGATGGGGTGCCCCTCGCCCGCGAGCGCGTCGTAGGTGCGCAGCGTGTGGGCGACGACGTCGTCGCGCGTCGGCCCCGGCGGGGTCATGAGCACGGCGAGCACTTCGCGGTCGGGGCGGGAGACCTCGAGCGACGGCGTCGACATCCACGAGGTGAGGCTGCGCGTGCGCTGGGGGTGCCGGGCGGCGAAGACCTGCGCGACCATGCCTCCCAGCGACGTGCCGAGCACGTGGGCCGTGTCGATGTCGAGCGCGTCGAGCAGGGCCGCGAGGTCGCCGGCCATGTCGGAGAGGTCGTACGTGATGCTGCTGCGGTCGCCTCCGAACACGGCCACGGGGTCGGGCGTCGGGGCGTCGCTCAGGTGGGTCGAGCCGCCGGCGTCGCGCTGGTCGTAGGTGAGCACGTGCAGCCCGGAGGCGACGAGTTGGTCGACGAATTCGGGCTGCCAGCCCTGCCTGAGCTGCCCGAGGCCGTTGATGAGCACGAGGGTCGGGTCGGCCGGGTCGCCGAAGGTGTCGTAGGCGAGGGTGATTCCGTGGGGGAGGTCGGCGGTGGGCACGGGAGACTCCTTCGTCGGCGGACCGCGCGTCGTCGTGGCGGTGCTCACCATCATGCCGAGCATGCGGTGCCCGATCCGTCGTTAGGCCGGTTCTGCCTCGGATTCGGGCTGTCTGCGACTCGCGGGCGTCTGAGATCTCGCGGCCGTCACCGTTCGCGGGTCAGCGACACCATCGTCTCGTAGTGCCCGGACTGCGGGAACATGTCGAACAGCCGGGCCTGCCGGATGCGCAGCGACGGCATCGCTCGCAGGTCGTCGGCGAGGGAACGCGCGTTGCAGCTCGAGTAGACGACGTTCGCGACGTTGGAGGTTTCGAGCCAGGCGGACAGCTCCGGGCCCAGCCCGCGCCGCGGCGGGTTGACGATCACGAGGCCAGGGCTTCCGTCCTGCTGCCGTGCCCACTCGGTCGCGTCGGCGGCGACGAAGCGTACCCCTGTGATTCCGGCTGCAACGGCCGACGCCCGCGCCGCCTCGACGGCCTCCTGCGACACCTCCACCCCGGTGACCTCCGAGGGCACAGGCCCTATGCCTGTCTGTGCCGCGCAGGCGAGGGCGAAGCCGCCGACCCCGCAGTACAGATCCCAGACGGAGTGGGGCTCGATCTCCCGGCACCAGGCGGCGGCCTGCGCGTACATCGCTGCCGCGATGTCGGTGTTGGTCTGGAAAAAGCTCTTGGCCCCCAGGCTGAGCGGCGGCATCTGCGTGATCGGCAGCGTCATGTCGAGGCGTTGGTCGGGGGTGAGCGGTATCTCGCGTTCGCCTTCGAGCACGGCCTTGTGGTCGGGCAGGATGTTGGCGCTCACCACCCGCACCGCGGGCGCCTCTGCGAGAAAGTCGGGCAGCCGTGACTGCAGCGCGGCCAGGCGGGAGGTCGAGCGCAGCACGAACCGCACCATCACGTCTCCACTCGGGCTCACGGTGGCCAGCAAGTTCTTGAGTTCTCCGCGCCGCGCGGGGATGTCGTACGGCTCGAGTCCGGCGCGAGTGATCAGCCGAGCCACGGGCTCGAAGATAGCGGTGATCCTCGGGTCGATGAGTCCGCAGCTTCGTAGGTCGACACCCCGTCGGGCCCGATCGAGGATGCCGAGCGTCGGCTCGCGCACGGTGCCGCCGACCACCATCTTGGCCTTGTTGCGAAAGCCCTGCGGAATCGACGTCACGGGTGCGAGCCACACCCGCTCCGCATCCGCACGCCGGGAAACGAAGGGGGCGAGCAGCGATTCCGCGTCCGCGCCCTTGTCACGCACCTGCCGCCCGTACGGGACGCCCATGAGGGTGCACGAACGGCATTGCCCTGCGTCGAAGTAGTCGCACTGCATCCGTTCGCCCACGCCCAGGAGTCTACGAAGCCCGGCGCGGATCGCGAGCGGCTCGCCCTCGTTCTCGCCGCAACGGTCGTGGATCTACCCTGGCTGGGTGCCCACCGCTGTTCTCGCCCTCTCCGCCCGCGCACGCGCGAACCTGTTGATCCTTCTCACCTCGGCGATCTGGGGCTTCGCGTTCGTCTCACAGCGGGTCGGGGCCGACCACATGGGGCCGTTCGCGTTCAACGGAGTGCGGTTCGCGCTCGGCGCGGTCTCTCTCGTGCCGGTCATCATGTGGCTCGACAAGCGCAACGGCACGACGCGGAGCCGACAGATCGAGGCGACACGAGCGGCGCTCGGGCCGGGCATCCTCGCGGGGCTGGTGCTCTTCACGGCCGCCACGCTGCAGCAGATCGGGTTGATCACCTCCACGGCGGGCGAGGCGGCGTTCATCAGCGGGCTCTACATGGTGATCGTGCCGCTGCTCGGGTTGTGGCTCGGGATGCGCCCGACCTGGCACACGTGGGCCGGCGTGGGGCTGGCGGCCGCCGGTCTATACCTGTTGTCGGTGACAGGCCGATTGACGATCGCGCCCGGCGACGCCTTGCTGCTCGCCGGTGCGGTCTTCTGGGCGATCCACATCCTCGTCATCGACAGGTACGCGCCCCATCACGACGCTTTGCGGCTGTCGCTCGTGCAGTTCGTCGCCTGCGCTGCGGCCAGCCTCGTACTCGCTGTGCTCACCGAGCCTGATCCGTTCGGTGGTGTGGGCAGCGCCACTGTCCCACTTCTTTACGGTGGGATCGTCTCTGTGGGTGTGGCGTACACGCTCCAGGTGGTAGCCCAGCGGCACGTGCGACCTGCCGACGCGGCGCTCATCTTCAGCACCGAGGCCCTGTTCGGCGTCATCGGCGGCGCGCTCTTTCTCGCCGAGAACCTCGGCCTGCGCGGCTACGCCGGCTGCACGCTCATGCTCGCGGGAATCGTTGTGTCGCAGTTGAGTCCGCAACCTGACAGCGTCACGGAGCCCGGGGAGCGCACCCCCGTCTAGTACCCGCTACGCCGGTCGCGCGCCACGCTCGCACGGGTGAGGCACCGACGCCGCGGCACGGCGGTGACCAGCGGCGTCTACACAACTCGAACCGTCGGGATTCGAGGGAGAACCAGGGTTGTCCACAGGCAGAAAATGCCACCTGTCGCACCATGCGTAACGCCGTTATCGTGGTGCCCACGCTGATGCTCACCCGTGTGGTGACTCGTCTCCTCGCAGCCCAGGGCGCCCGACCCGGCCATTGGGGACGTCGGTGTGCCTCCGCCGACCCGGTCGAGGCAGTGGATGTCGACACAGGTCAGGAGGGATCGCCATGGCGGCACGCGCCAGCGGACGCCTCCTGGGCGAGCACATGCCCAGCCTGTCGGACCATACGTTCAGCGATCAGGCCGTTCTCGTGGTCGCCTTCGACCGCGTCTTCGATGCTCCCGTCGAAGACGTGTGGCCGTGGCTCGTCGAGCCCGAGCTGACGGCCCAGTGGTATGGCCCCGGCCTCCACGTCGGTGACCGCGGCGAGGTGAAGCTACCGATGCACGCCGGGGTCGGGGCTCCGGCGATGAACGGCACGCTCGTCGAGTGCGACCCCGGCCGTTTTCTGCGCCTGCAGTTTCGAGAAGGCAAGTACACGTGGTACGCGAGCGCCACGCTTGACCGCGACCACTCGACCCCCGGCGCCCCGACCACCCTCACCTGCGTGCAGTCGTTCGGCAGCGCCGAATTTCTCGAGAGGATCGGCCCGTCCTGGGACTACTTTCTCGACAAGCTCGTCCTCGCCCAGGCCGGTGACGACCCGCACGCGCTGACGTTCACCCCCGACTATTTCCCGGCGCTTGTGCCGTACTACCAGGGCCTCATCCGCGAGGCGATCGCCGCCGCTCAGCGGACTCGTGACAACGCCGACGCATTCGGCAGTCGGGACGTGGGAGGCGACGACCTCCCCAGGTGATCAGCCGTTCACACCGCGCCGACCGGCCTGCGCTCGTGCCCGCTGCCGCCCCTACTGTCGCGGCCTAGTCGAACAGGTCGAAGCCGTCGCCGTCGAACAGGCCGCCGAAGAAGCCACCGTCGTCGCCTCCGCCGACGTCACCGCCTCCGTCACCCATGTCGCCACCGTCACCGCCACCATCACCGAGCCCGAGACCGTCGCCGAGGTCGCCGTCGAAGAGGTCGCCACCGAAGTCGGCGATCTCTCCGGCGAAATCGGTCATCGCGTCGCCGAGCGAGCCGATGGCCTCGCCGAGTCCGCCGAAGATCGCACCGCCGAGCAGGGCATCCATGCCCACCCACCAGATGAGGTCGGTCGCCCACAGGTCGAGGATCGCAGGGTCGGTGACCTCGTCGGCGATGCCCGCGAAGTGTCCGGCCCACTGATCGGCGACTCCGAGAGCCACTGCCCAGGGCAGGAAACGACTGAAGATGCCGGCCGCCTCTTCGAATGTGATCTGGTGCGATTCGGCGCGCCCGAGGTATTCGCGAAAGCCCACGGTCTGGTAGTTGAGCGCGGAGCCCAGTGCCGTGCGCGACACGTGCCGGCCACGAGCCGCGTACCAGCCCTTCTCCAGCGCGCCTGCGTCAAGTCCCCGGCGCATGGAGCGGGCCGCGTCGGCCATCGTGGCCTTCGCCTCGTCGAGCGTGACGACGGGCCCGGCAGCGAAGATCGCGCGGTAGAGGTCGCGGCGCAGGGGGTCGAGGCCGTTGTCGTCGCGCGTCGGGTCCTTCAACAGGCGCCACTGCCCGGCCCCGCTTGCGCCGCCCGCGCCCTGCGGACGTGAGGCTTGCGCAGCCGCGTCGGTGTTCTCGGGGGCGAGCTGTTCGATGCGGTACCAGCCCTCGACGGCCATCGAGACGAAGGCGGCGGCGATGTCGCGCCCCTGGGTACCGCGGTAGGCGAGCACGCCCGACTCCTCGGGTACCACGCCCTCCGGAGGCTCGAACCGCACTGCGATCGGCAGGTTCGCGTCGTCGCGCGTGAGGCGCCGCACGGGTGCCTCGGAGGGGAGGGTGGGGATCACGCCCGGCGCCACCCCCGCGAAGATCTCGTCGTTCTTGCCGGGGCCACCGATGCCGCCCCGTTTCTCGTCTCCAGAGGCCATGCGTGACAGCACTGCCACGACCAGCACGATGAGAACGAGCATCATGAAGGTGGTCATCCGTCGGCTCCTCCCGGCGTCGGTTCCACTCTACGGGGTTGTTCATCTAGACCTTTGCTGTCATACGCTCGATACGTGAACGAAAATGCAGCTCAGCGCCCATGTGCGCTGGTCACAGGAGCGGCCGGCGGCCTCGGCGCCGCAGCAGTTCGTCGATTCATCGACGGAGGCTGGCGAGTAGCAGCGGCAGATCTGAAGGCCCCCACGGGTTTTCGCAGTGACGACGTGCTGCCCGTGGCGATGGACATCCGCGATACGGCCTCCGTCGAGGCCGGCATGGACGAGCTGCGACGCTGGGCGCCGGACGGTATCGACGCGCTCGTGACGTTCGCGGCCGTGGGCGGCATCGGCCCGCTCATGGAGACATCGGTCGAGGACATGGCGACGGTGATGGACGTCAACGTCGTCGGCACACACCGCACCGTGCTGGCGGCTTGGGAGCACGTACGCAAGGCTTCCGGCCGGATCGTTCTCATCGGCTCGGAGACGGGGGCTCAGCACGCCTTTCCGCTCAACGGCCCGTATGCCGCGAGCAAGCACGCGATCGAGGCGTACGCCGACGCGCTGCGCCGCGAACTCATGTTCGTCGGCGTGCCGGTCGTGCTGATGCAGCCGGGCCCGTTCCGCACCGCCATGCTCTCGCGCGTGCCGAGCGCCTTCGCAGCGGTTCCGGCCGAGTCGCCGTTCAAGCCGCTCACCGATCACGCGATCGCCCACCTCGCCGGGGCCGAGAAGAAGGCCTCCGACCCCGAGGTGCTCGCCGATGCCGTCTTCGATGCGGCCACCTCGGCGCGCCCGCGCACGCGGTACCCGGTCAGGGTGGATCGGGGCCGCGCGCTGCTCGACCTCCTGCCCGTCGGTGTGGTCGACAGGGTGCTCAAGTCGGCGATCGGGTCGTCGGTCTCCACTCACTCCCAGCCGTTGAAGCCTGCCCAGGCTCGGTGACGATAGCCGCGGGGGTCGAATTCGACCCTCCAGTGGTCGTCGATGATCATCGTGGGCCGGCGTTCGTCGTAGGCGGGCCAGCGCACGTCGGGGGCTCCCGTGGCTGCGAACCGACCCCATAGCCGCATCATGCGAGCCGAGGTCAGGCGCGCGGCCCGGCTCGTACCGACCGGACTGACGAGGTCGCCGAGCTGCCCGAACACGTAGCCGATGTCGGCACCATGGGTCGCACCCACACCGATACGCCGCGTGCGCGGAGTGGACTGGTCGAAGCGGTACATGTACGTCGGGCTGTGCCGCGCGTGAGCGGTCGCGATCGCCACCGTGGGAGCCCAGAAGATCATGTCGCCGATGAGCTGTGCCCGCGCGGACGCCTTCGGGTAGCCCGAATAGGCGGCGATGATGCGCTGCTTCGCCTCGGGATCGGTCAAGGCGAACATCCGGCTCTGCAACGCGGCGCTGGTCGGCAGCATCTCTTCGCCGGTCAACAGTCTGAAGAGTTGGAACAACTGGCCTTCGTTGTCGTTGGCTCCCAGCAGCAGCGGTACGCGGGCCGCCGCGCCTTCTTCGAACGTCTGCACCGGGTGGCGGGGCAGCACGTCACCGTCGACCACGGGGGAGTGCACGAGCAACCCCGGAGTCGCTTGCTGGTGGTAAGACGCCAAGGCCTGGGAAGCGGCGACGAGCTGTTCTGGCGTAGCCGCCTCCAGGGCCGCCACCGCGCGGGCGTCGCCGGTGAGGGTCGGGTCGCCCGCATCGAGGAAGCCCGCGTACTGCCTGGCCCACTGGGCTGCTTGGTCGCGGGGAGTGACGGCGCGGGCCGCGGGGGATTGCGCGATCGCGCGATGGAACAGACCGCTCGCACGCGGGGAGCACATGAGCGCCACGACGGAGATCCCGCCCGCCGATTCGCCCATGATCGTCACGTTGCCGGGGTCGCCTCCGAACGCGGCGATGTTGTCGCGCACCCATTCGAGGGCCGCGATCTGGTCGAGCATCCCGAGGTTGCCGTCGAACGACCTGTCCGGAGTCGAGAACACGGAGAAGTCGAGAAACCCGAGGGCACCCAGGCGGTAGTTGAAGGTCACGACCACGGTGTCTGCCGCGAGCGCCAGGCGTTCTCCGGGGTGGTTCGCCCCGGCACCCACGGTGAACGCGCCTCCGTAGATCCACACGATGACGGGTCGTCCCGCGTCGGATGGAACGCCCGGCCGGTCGGGGGTGTACACGTTGAGCGTGAGGCAGTCCTCGCTCATCACTCTGCGCCCGGCACCCCCCGCGGCCGACGGCGTACGGAGTTGAACCGGAACAGAACCGAACTCGCGGGCGTCCAGTTCTCCGGCCCAGCCCAACACCGGTTGAGGTGCGCGAAAGCGGAGCGGACCGACCGGCGGTGCCGCGAACGGAATTCCGCGCCACACTCTGACGGTGTCTTTGCGGCGCCCGCGCGCCTCGCGCACTCCCCGCACCCTGCCGGATGTCGTGTCGACCACAAGCCCCGCTTGCTCCGTCATCGTGTCCTCCCATGACAGACTCAGTCGTCCCCGGTCTCTGAGCCGGTCGCCGTCAGTCGAGTCAAGCTCATCACATCCGCGCATCGCGGGAGTGCTCCCGGCGCCCGCCTGCTCTGCGCGACCGGCCACGAAACCGCCGCACGCCCGAGAGGGCACCAGCACATCGAGACTGGAGGAGTCCTCATGGATGTCGTCATCTGTCCCGACGCCGAAGCCGTCGGTCGCGAAGCCGCTGCCGTTGTCGCACGGGTCGTGAAGCAGGTCGGGCCCGAGGTGGTTCTCGGTGTCGCGACCGGGTCGTCTCCACTCGCTCTCTACGAGGCACTCGCCGAGATGGTGCAGGCGGGCGAGCTCGACCTGTCGTCGGCGCGGGCCTTCGCGCTCGACGAGTACGTCGGCCTGCCGAAGGGGCACCCCGAGTCGTACGCCGCCGTGATCGCTCGCACCGTCACCGAGCCGCTGCGCATGAACCCCGAGCTCGTCCGCACGCCCGACGGGTTCGCCGACGACGTGTACGCGGCCGCTGAGGAGTACGAGGCCGCGATCGAGGCGGCCGGCGGCATCGACGTGCAGATCCTCGGTGTAGGCGCGAACGGCCACATCGGCTTCAACGAGCCGACCTCGTCGCTCAAATCGCGCACGCGGCCGATGGTTCTCTCCGAGACGACCCGTGCCGACAACGCACGCTTTTTCGACTCCATCGACGAAGTTCCGAAGCACTGCCTCACGCAAGGCCTGGGCACGATCCTGGACGCTCGCGAGACGGTTCTCGTAGCGCTGGGCGAAGGCAAGGCCGCTGCGATCGCGGGAGTCGTCGAGGGGCCTGTGACGACCTGGTGCCCGGGGTCGATCCTGCAGTTCCACCCGAACGTGACGATCATCGTCGACGAAGGCGCCGCCAGCCGTCTGGCTCAGCCCGATTTCTATCGCTACGAGTGGGAGAACAGGCTGCCGCGCCACTCGTGACCCGACAGGTCTCGGGGTTGGGTCTCAGCCGTCGCAGCGCAGGTTCAGCCACCGAGCTCGCGCAGATCGTGCACCGTGTCGGCCCAGGCGCCGAGAAGATCGGTGTCGTGGCTGATCGCCAGCACGCCCACGCCTGTCGCGGCTGCGGCGCGCAGCACGTCGACCACGCCCGCCGTCGTGACTGCGTCGAGCATGGCCGTCGCCTCGTCGCACACCAGGTAGCGCGGCCGTGCCACCAGTGCGCCAGCGAGCACGGCCCGCTGGAGTTGGCCCAGTGACACCTCACCGGGCAGTCGGTCGAGCAGATCGTCGGTGAGGCCCACGCGCTCGCACGCATCGCTGACCGCTGCCGCCCGCACGGAAGCGTCGCGCGTGTGGACCCGCGAGCTCGGATACGTCATCGGCGTGGCAACGATCTGCCGAAGCGTCTGGTTCGGGCTGCACGAGCGTCGGGGTGACTGGAAGATCATGAGCACGTCGCCGCCCAGTCGTCCTCTACGTATCGACAGCGGCACGCCGTCCATCGTGACCTGGCCGCTCTCGGGCGTGAGCAGGCCGGTGAGCACGCGGGCGAGTGTCGATTTGCCGGTCCCCGATGGACCGGTGAGCCCCACGGTCGTGCCTGCCGGGATGTCGAGGCTGACACCGTCGAGCACGAGACGGCCTCCGGGGCGGGCCGGAGCGTCGGCCCAGCCGCGCCGCGGGCCGTTTCTTCGGCCGTAGCCGGCGGTGACGCCCTCCGCGCGTAGCGCACGTAGTGCCTGCCCCCCGTTCGTACTCATCCTGTCCCCGCCAGCCGGTCTTCGAACCGAACCTCGCCGGTGAGGTCGACCAGGGAGGGCGGCGAGCCGGGTATCCGGTGGAGGCCGTTGCGCGGCAACGCCCGCAGCAGCGCCCTCGAGTACGGATGATCGGGGTCGGTGAGGACGCGCGCGGCGGGCCCGTGCTCCACGATCGAGCCCGCGTACATCACCGAGACGTCGTCGGCGACACCGGTGCGCGCGAGCCCGGCGAGGTCATGGGTGATGAGCAGCACCGCGACACCCCGCTGCGCCTGGTCGCTCAGCAACGCCAGGACGTGGTCGGTGAGGGCCGGGTCGAGCCCGGCGGTCGGCTCGTCGGCCACGACGATCTCGGGGTCCGCTGCCAGGGCGAACGCGATCATGGCCCGGTTCGCCATGCCTCCCGAAAGCTCGTGCGGGTACTTCTCCAGGTCGGCCGCGGTGAGCCCCACCTCCTGGAACGCGGTCTCCGCAGCGTCGCGGATCTGAGCCGCAGGGGCCCGTCGTGGGAAGGGGCCGACCGCTGCGAGCGTCTCCGCGAGTTGAGCCCCGACGGTGCGCGTCGGCGTGAGACCGGTGGCGGCCGACTGGCCCACCAAGCCGACCCGGTGCCCGCGGATGCGTCGCCAGACCTGCTCCGGCGCGTCGAGCACGTCGTCGCCGCCGATGCGCAGGATGCCGCGGCTGCGCGCTCCTGGAGGCAGCAGACCGGCCAGGGCCGCGCCGAGCATCGACTTGCCACAACCGGATTCGCCGACGAGCCCGTGTACCCGGCCCCGCCGAAGCGTGAGGTCGACGCCGTTGAGGGCGTGCACCCATGCGGGCGCGCGGTCTCGGAGAGTGGGGATGCGCACCTCGAGATCCCGCACCTCGGCGACGGCACGCTCCGGTTCCAGCGCCGACTCGGTCAGGGCCTCCATGGCGCACTCATGTCCGGTGGTCGTGCTCACTCCAGTACCTCCCGAGCGTCGACGGAGGGGGCCAGCCGTGTCTGCGCGCCCGTGCCGAGTCGGGCGACCGCGAGGGTAACGAGCACGAGGAGCAGCGCCGGGAAGACGAGCGTCCACCAGCTGCCCGTGAGTACCTCGCCTCGCGAAAGGGCGAGCAGGGTGCCGAGCGAGGCCTGGTCGGGGGAGAGGCCGAGCCCTAGGAAAGACAGCGCGGACTCGTGCCAAATCGCGTGCGGCAGTATGAGGGTCATCGCGATGACGGCCTGCGCGAGCGTGGCCGGCAGCACGTGCACCCGCAGCACGTCACGCCTCCGCGCACCGAACAGGTACGCCGAATCGACGTATTCCATCGCACGCACGCTGAGCGCCTCGGAGCGCACCAGGCGGGCGACCGGCGGCCAGTGCGTCACGACGATCGACGCGATGATCGCCGTGAGAGAACCGCGGAAGAGGGCGACCACGACGATCCCCAGCAGCAGGTGCGGGAGGGCGTTGACGGCGTCGGCCAGGCGCATGAGCACGGAGTCGACGCGGCCTCCCACCGTGGCCGCGACGGTGCCGACGAGCACGCCCAGCAGTGTGGAGGTCACCGCGCAGGCGAGGGCCACGAGCAGTGACGTGCGCAGCCCGGCGGCGGCGCGGACGAACAGGTCGTACCCCGAGGCGTCCGTGCCGAACCAGTGCCCGACGCCGGGCGCGAAGCGAGCGTCCCGGAGGTCGGGCACCCCCGCTTCCGGCCCGGCCAGCAGCGGTACCAACACGGCATAGCCGACCACCGCGACGAGTACCAGACCCGCGACAACCATGCCGGCACCGCTACCGCCACCACGACCGCTGCCCGGCCTGGCCGCACGGTCGCTGCCGGACGGCCGCACAGACCGCGGCTGAGCGCCCCAGGCACGCGTCTCGGGGGGCCGGTGTTCCACGGGCGCGCTCACAGCTCCACCCGCGGGTCGAGCACGAGGTAGACCGCGTCGGCGATGAGCGATCCGATGAGCACGAAGACCGTGGTGCCCACCGAGAGCGCCGCGAGCAGCGCGAAGTCGAGGTCCTTCGCGGCGGCCACCGTTGCGGCGGCCACGCCCGGCCACGCGAAGACCTCTTCTACGAGCACCGCGCCCACCACGAGCTCGGGCAACCGCACACCGATGAGCGTCACAAGCGGGGCCAACGAGACCGGCAGCACGTGGCCGGTCACGATGGTGCGGGTCGGCAGCCCTCGCGCCAGGGCCAACGTGACCGGCTCGGAACGCACCGCCGCAGCGACGGAGGCCCGGACGCTCAGCAGCATCCATGGCACGACGGAGAGGGCCAGCACGCCCGCCGGAAGCACAAGGTGGCGGGCGAGAGAGGCCGCGGTGATGTCGGACCCCGGAGCCGCCGCACCGCCCACCGGCAGCACACGCAACCCCAGGGCGAAGACCGCGATGCCCCCGAGCGCCAGCACGTACGGCGGCACCGCCTGCAGGAGCACCGCGAACCAGGTGGCCAGCCTGTCACTCATCGACCCGGGCCGCAGGCCGGCGTGCACGCCGAGCGCCAACGCGAGAACCGTACCGAGCGAAACTCCGATGCCTGACAGAAGCAGGGTCCACGGCAGCCGGTCGGCGAGCACCTGCGTCACGGGCTGCGAGTAGATGCGAGAGAAGCCCAGGTCACCGTGGGTCAGGCCGGTCGCCCACTGCCACCACGCCTGCCACCAGGGCACGTCGAGCCCGAGAGCCGCGGCCATCTCGGCACGCTGGGCTGCTCCGGTGGTGGTGTAGTTGGCGCCCAGGTACCCGGCCAACGGGTCGAACGGCGAGAACGCCGCCAGGGCGAACACACCCGCCGACAGCAGCGCGACGAGCGGCACCATCAGCAGCAGGCGGTGCGACGCCAGCGAGATCAGGTCACCCCGTCGCCTCCGCAGTCGCGACGGCCCGAACCTCACCGGGCGGCCTCGGTGCGGCCTAGGTTCCACCACGGCCCCCAGGTCGAGCTGTGCACGTGCGGCTCGAGCACGAGCTCAGAAGTCGAGTTCGGTGTCTTCACACCCGACTGGGCACCCGCGCGCTGCACGTACGTGTGGTGCGCGAACGCGATGAAGACGGCGGTCGGGGCCTCGACGTAGGCGCGTTGCGCGGCCCGGTAGAGCTGTGCCCGCTTCTGGGGGTCGAGTTCACGCCGCGCGGAGTCGAGCGCCGCGTCGGATTCGGGAGAACCGAAGTTCGCGGGGTTGTTGTATGGAGACGACGCATCGGGCAGCCGGTGGTGCAGTTCGTCGTATGCGAGTGCGTCCCACGACATCGGGTAACTGCCGCCACCCTGCACATACCCGCTGCCCGGCAGGGCCTTCTCGATGACGTCCCAGGTGCCGCCTTGCAGCGTCACCTCCACACCGATCTTGCGCATGTCGGCCGCGAAGGCCGTACCGACCTGGCCCCGCACCGTGTCGGAGGCGTTGTACATGATCGGCAGGGTCGCTCGCTGCCCCTGCCTGGCCCGCACACCGTCGGAGCCGACCGGCCACCCGGCGGCGTCGAGCGCCGCGTTGGCGCCCGCCACGTCGTAGGTGAACGTCGCCGTGGGTTCGAAAGCATCACCGGCCGACTGGGGGATGGGAGTCGAGGTGACGGCTCCACGGCCTCCGAGGATGCCGTCGACGACGGCCTGACGATCGACGGCCTGGTTGATGGCCTTGCGGACCCTCACGTCCTCCGTGAAGGGGGTACGCGGCAGAGCGATGCCTCGGAAGTCGACCGTGTGGGCTACGCGCAGCTCGAAACCCCCTGCGCCGGCCACTGACTCGGCCAGTCGCGGAGGCAGCACCGTGCCGTCGATCTCGCCTGCCTGTACGCGCTGGGCCCGCGAATTGTCGTCGGGCATGAGCACGTGCGTCACCCTGGCGGGTCCGTCGACACCGGAGGGGGCGCCGAAGTAGTCGGGGTTCGCGTCGAACACCGCGCGATCCGGGCGCAACTCGGTGAGCCGGTACGGACCGGTGCCCACGGGAGCCGTGTTGAGGCTCTGGTCGGCGGCGGTGCCCTGCGAGACCTTGCTCGCGGGCGCGATCGACAGCAGCAGCCGCGACGGGAACTCCGCGTAGGGGTATCGAAGCCGGAAGACGACGGTTTCGGGGTCGGGCGCCTCGACGCGCTCGATCATGTCGAAGTACGACCGGATCTCGGAGGCTTTCGCGGGGTCGAGCACGGCGTCGAAGGTCGCCTTCACGTCAGCCGACGTGAGGGGGGAGCCGTCGGAGAAGGACACTCCGCTGCGGACTTTCACCGTCCACGTCGTCGCTCCGGCATCGGAGGCCGGGGCCTCCGCCGCCAACGCGGGCACGAGCTCCGGAGGGGCCTCACTGCCGTCGGAGCGCATCGCGAGCAGCCCGTCGTAGAGCAGGCTCTGACCGTATTGCCCCTCGCCGTTGAGCGGGGAGTAGCCCCCGAGATCGGAGGGCATGGCGATGACGAGCCCGCGACCGGCACCAGTGGCTCCAGCGGCTCCACCAGTCACGGAATCCTGCGGTGACCCCGCTGGCGCCGCGCAGGAGGCCAGGCCGGCCGTGAGAGCTACCGCACCGATCGAGGCGACACCGCGCCTGAACCGACTGCGTGTGATGTGTCCGATGCCCGGCATGATCGTCTCCCCGATACGTGGCAGTTCGAGAAAACACTTGCACGGTCAGACACATATAGCAACCGACCTGCACAAACTCGTCAGAACGCGAGTGTGTCGGGCGCTTTCGGCCTTCGATGCCCGATTTCCGCTCGTGCGAATCGCTCGACCGGTCCCTCTTCACATCTAGCGGGCTCGCCCGATGGGTAGATCATGGAGGCAATGGACATCACCGAAGGCGTCGATTCGGGCGCGTCCGGCAGCGAACCGCAACGCATCTCCGTCGATACGTCGGCGGGCGAGATGTCGGTGCTCTGCTACGGCGGAACCGGGGCGGACACCGTGATGTTCCACTCACCCGGGTTCTGCGCCGACAGTCTCTCTCTCGTGGCGGCGGCGATGACCGACACGTGCAACGTCTTCTCTGTCGAGCTCCCGGGCCACGGACAGTCACCCACCGGAGGCGTGAGTGCACGGGAATTCTGGCCCGTGATCCCGGAGATCGTCGCGGGCCTCGGCGTCGAACGTCCCGTGCTCGTCGGGTTCGACCTGTCCGGCTTCTTCGTCACGGCCGCGGTCGCCGAGAATCCCGGGCTGGCCTCAGCGGTGGTCAGCGTTGGAGGGTGGTGCCTCCGCACCCGCGAGGAGGCCGCGGAATTCCTCGACTTCCTCACGGCCGAAGATGTCATGGAGGGCCTAGCAGATCGCATGCAGCTAGGCGCCAGCGCCCCCGACGAGGCCGGCATGGAGGCCATCCTGCTCCGCCTCGCCCACAACGCGATTCACGACTTCCTCATCGCCTACGAGGCGTCGAGGTTCGCCGACAAGATCGCATGCACGGTGCAGGTGGGACCCGACGGCATGCGCACCCGCCTCCCCACCGTCGAGACGATGCGGCAGGTCCACGACCTGTCGATCGACGACGAGGTCTATCCCGACAGCGCGTTGCTCGACCGCATCGACGTGCCGTACAAGTTCGTGCTCACGAGCGACGGCATCGACCACGAGCTGATCGGCCGGGCGATGGAATTCGCCGAGCACCTCCCCAACCTGTTCGTGACGCTCGTCGAAGCTGGCAACAACCCGCAGATGTCGCACCCCGAACCCATCGGCAATGCCATCAAACGGGTCGTCACACGGCTGAAGTGACGCGTCAGTCCAGGGGAATGTCCAGCTCGAGGCGCACCGCCGCCTCCTCGGCGGGGGCATCGACCTCTCCCGCCGCGGACTCGTAACCGCCGTCGGCCGGGTCAGCGATACGCCGCCCGCTCGCCACCGATGAGCTTGGGGCGGCTCGACAGGGCGGTCACCCGGGCCGAGCCGATCATGGTGGTAGGCAGGCGCAGCGGGATCTGCACGTACTTGACGTGCATGCCGATTTCGGTGTCGCCGATGTCGAGACCCGCGCGGGCGACGACGTGTTCGACGATCACCGGATCGTCGGCGGCGGCGTAGGCGGCGACGGACGTCGCGCCCCCGGCGTTCAACGCGGGAACGACCGTCACGACCTCCAGCTCGCGCCGCTTCGCGTACTCACGCTCGACGACGAGGGAGCGGTTGATGTGCTCGCACCCCTGCACGGCGAGAAAGAGGCCGGCCTCGCGAACGACAGGCAGGATGCCGGCGGTCACGGCCTCACCGACCTCCGCACTCGAACTCTTGCCGATGCGGCCCCCGATGATCTCGCTGGAGCTGCAGCCGAGCACGATCAGGTCGCCCGGCTCCCAAGTGGCGGCCTGCAGAAGCTCTCGCGCGGCCTGCGCAGCGCTCTGCGATACGGACGACGGCTCGATCGAGGTTGCCTCCATGCAGCGATTATCCGTCTAATCCCGACGAAGCATCGCCGACTCGTGCATCGCGGGATCGTCTCGATACGCGGCCTGCCGCACGATCGCCGCCACCTCGGAGGCGTGCGAGTAGTGCGCAAGGTGGCCGCCGTCGATCTCGTACACGGACATGTTGGGCAGCCGATCGGCCAGGTCCAGGTACGGCCCGAGCGGCTGGGCGTTCGAACTGCGTAGGTAACGCACCATGTACAGCGGGTCGACGACACGCTCGTAGAGGGCCGCCTCCGGGTAGAACTCGGCGTCGATGTCGATGCGATAGCCGATCACGGCAGCCTCGACGGAGGGGACGTGTAGCCAGGTGCCGTCCGGGCGGGGGACGAACGAGCGGCGCACCTCGCGCTCGATGGCCGCGTCCACGCCCTCCAGCAGCCAGTCGCCGATGCACTGCTCGGTGAGCTTCTGCACCAACTGCTCGCGCTCTTCGGGCGTCGTGATGATGTCGCCGAAGAAGAACCTGGTCTTGACCAGGTCGTTGACTTCGGGCGTCTGCGCCCAGTCGAGGTCGGCCTGAGTCTGCACGCGCGGCTTGAACGGCATGTCGGCGTCGATCGACAGAACCGCGCTCACCAGCCCGGGCTCTGCGGCCGCTGCGCACATTGCAGCAAACGCACCCGTGTCGTGCCCCACGAGAACGGGCCGCTTCAGCCCCAGACCCCGGATCACCCTCGGGATGTCGCGCCAACCCTGCTGCGCGTCGAGCAGCGGCGATTCGCTCTGGCCATGACCGCGCACGTCGAGCGCCACGCAGTGCAGATCTGGCAGGTTCTCGATGACTCGCGCCCACGTCATCGAACTGAATCCGTGACTGTGGATGAAGAGCACGTCCGGGCCCGGCGAGGGGCTCTCGATACCGGCAAGGTGACCACCGGATACGGGAAGCCGCCACTCGGACAAGGCAAGCATTGTGGTGACTGACACTGGCTCTGTCCTTCACTGTCCTACGCTGCGGTCGTTGGGCCGACGTTCGGCTCAGGGCGCAACTATGACACTGATTTGGACGAGTGTCTTGGACGATGTGGGTAAATGCCTAGGTCTCACGTGCTCGATGCTCCGCTGTACTCCATGGTCACCAAGGAATTTCGCCAGTGAGCGCGATGTCGCGGATTGAGGGAAATCCCTAGGTCGACCGGCGGACGAGTTCGGCCAACGCCGTCGCCAGTGCCTCCGGATGTGTCAGCGGAAAGAGGTGCGTCGCGCGCGGGACGGTGACCACCCACCCACCGGGGCTCGCGGCGGCGTAACGAGCGGCGTCGATGCGCAGTTGATCCCACTGTCCGCTGATCACCAGAACTGGGCAGGTCAGCTCACGCAGCTGGTGGGTGCCGCTCGTGGCGATGACGGTGCTCCATGCATCTGCAGTGACTGCGTATCCTTCCGGACCTGGCATGACACCGCTCGCGACACCAGCGCGGCCCATGACCGAATTGGCGAAACGGGCCATGCGATCGGCGCCGACCACCGGCAGGAGCGCCGCGAACCCCGAGTACAGGTGAGTGAGGTGCCGGTGCCGCGACGGATCGGCGGCCGCGCCGATGATCCCGAGGCCCGCCAGCCGCTCGGGATGCCGACGGGCATACTCGGCCGAGAGATACCCGCCGAGGCTGTGTCCGGCGAGGACGACCGGTTGTTCGCCTTCGGGAGCCGGCGCGGTGACCGCCTCGTCGATGACACGCAACGCTCCCGTGAGATCGAACGATTCACCGACGCGCGAGCCGTGCCCGGGAAGATCGACCGTCACCACCTCGCACTGCGGCAGCCGCTCGGCGTACCCGGCCCATTCGGCCGAGTCGAAGCGCGTGCCGTGCACGAGAACCAGGCGAGGTCGCACACCCATCAGCCCAGGCTATCCGCGCCGGCCGGTGACACGTGGCTCCAGGCTCCTCGCCACTCTGCCTGCGACTACGCCGCCCCGGCTCAGTTCAGCGGGAGGTCGGGTCGACGTATTCGACCTCGAAGACCGGGATGTCGGAGGCGATCGCTTCGAACTCGGGGAGCGGGGCACGGTGGTCGACGCGGATGTGCGGTCGGGCTCCGGGGGCCAGGTCGAGGTAGCGCTTGATGATCGCGGCGCGCGCCTCGACCGGCACGTCGTGCAGTAGCACCTCACGGGCGGATTTGCTGACCAGCGTCGCCCTGTCTCCGTTTGCCTTGACGTTGAGCACCCAGTTCGCCTTGGCGCCGAGCATCGACACGAGGTAGGGGCGACCGCCCACCTCCGCGAGAACGAGCGGCACCGACGTGGCTGCGCCGCTCTTGCGACCCGGCACCTCGAGCGTCACCCCGCCCCAGCGGTCGAGCCAGCCCCTGGAGAACTGGAACGCGGCGCTCTTGTTCATCACCTTGGCGAGGGCGCTGGGACGCCCACCGCGATAGAGCCACCGGTAGTAGCCGTAGAACTTCGACATCACGCGATCGAACACGTCCATACGACCAGGATCACGCTGTCTCGACAACGCGGGTATCGGGATCAACCCCGATTCACGTCGAGCGTCAGCCCGCCGTGGTGATCGAATCGCCTGTCTCGCCGGCGGCGCGGCGGGCCTCGAGACGCCGGCGTTGCGGCTCGATCGTGTAGCGCGGGTCGCGGGCCGACTCCATGCCTGCCTCGAACACGCCGAACCTCGTGAGCGCGGAGGCGGTCATGAGGGCGAGACCGGAGAGCGCGGCACCGACGCGCTTGTGCCCGAACACCGCGGCACCGAGGCCGCCCGCGACGGCCAGCCGCTCGCTCCAGCGCAGCATCGCGCCCGCGTGCCCCTCGTGGAGTGGTTCCGCGGCGATCGGGTCCATCTGCGACTCCATGATCACCGTCGATGCCACGTCACTCAGCGCGGCGAAGGCGGCCAGCGCGCGCACAGGCCCGGTCTCGTCGGGAGTTGTCGTCACGAGCGAGAGACCACAACCCGCCATCGTCGCGGAGCTGACGAACACGAACGGCAGATGCCGGTACGCCGCGTTCCACGTGGGGTTCGCGGTGTCGCTGAGCAGAACGGCCGTATAAGCGGTGAGCGGGGGAGCGAACGCGGCGGTGATCCAGCCACCGGGCCCCTCGACCACGCCGAGTGCGGTGCGGAGCGGGCCGAGCGGCACGATCTCGTTGGTCATCCGGTCGGCCTCCGCCAGCGCGGCGACTCCCAGACCACCGCTGAACCCCGCGAGGATCCACGAGCCGACGCTCATCGGTGAGCTGAGCTTGACCGTGCGGAGCATGTTGTAGAACCGGTCGGGGCGGCCGAGGTCGGCGACGAGGGCCGCGCCTCCGAGGCCCACCGCGACAAGGGAGCCGAGTCGCGCGTTTCGGCGCAGGGCCTCGCGACCCGTGAGCTGGGCGCCGAGAGCGATGAGACCCGCTCCACCCGCCATGCCGCCGAGAAACAGGTACGCCGGGATCTCGTGCCCCCACGGCGGGGGCTTGACGACGTTGTTGCCGTAGTACGAGTCGAACTCGACATCGGGCACCATGAGCATCTCGCGGCGCCCCTCGGCTGCTCCCGCGTCGCGCTTGTCGCCCTTACCGCCACTGTGACGTGCACGTTTGCGGGCGCCGTCGACGGCATCGGTGACGCGGCCGAATCGGCGCTTGCGCTGCGGCTCCGGCGGCCGGAACTCGTCGTACTGGGAGACGCTCATCGGCGCACGCTCGCAAACGCGGCAGCCGCCGCGACGATCATCCCCACCGCGGCGAACCCGGCGCGGTCGAACATGATGTGCAGGTCTGCGGTCGGTACTCGTGGATCGGGCGGGAGGCCGTACACCTCGGGCTCGTCGAGCAGGAGGAAGATCGCGCCTGTGCCGCCGACTCCGTCGTGCTCGTTGGCGCCGTAGAGCCGCGCCTCGGTCATGCCCTGGGCGTGCAGCTCTGCCACGCGCTCCCGTGCCTTGATCAGCAGGTCTTCACGGTCGCCGTAGGTGATGGAGGTCGTGGGGCACGTCTTCGCGCACGCCGGGACCTCGTTGTCGAGCAGGCGGTCGTAGCAGAGCGTGCACTTCTGGGCGACACCTCGCTTGGGCACCTCGGGCTGCTCGCCCTTGCGCTCGCCGCGCCCGGTGGTCGGCTCGACCGTTCCGTCGCTGCGCCGCTCGATCACGCCGAACGGGCACCCTGCCACGCACGTGCCGCATCCGTTGCACACGTCGTGCTGCACGACGACCGTGCCGAACTCGGAACGCATGATCGCGCCTGTCGGACACACGTCGAGACACCCGGCATGCGTGCAGTGCTTACACACGTCAGAAGCCATGAGCCACCGAAAGTCCGGGACCGGGAGCCTGGCCGAGGGCTGTCCCATGGCACCGGCGCTGGTGGGTGAGCTGACGGGAGAACGTGTGCCATGGGACGCCGGCGAAGCCGGCTCTTCCCGACGAACCTGGGGCAAGCCGAGGTCGATGAGCCGACGACCCGACTCCCTGGCCTCGGCAATGCGGTCGGCGTTCTGTTCGATGAACGCCACGTGGCGCCAGGTACTCCCGCCCAGAGAACCGGTGTTGTCGTACGAGGTTCCCGTGAACTCCAGGTCGCCGTCGCGGGGGTTGCGGTTCCACTCTTTGCACGCCACCTCGCAGGCCTTGCAGCCGATGCAGATCGACGTGTCGGTGAAGAAGCCCTTGCGCGAGGGGTGATCGATCCAGTTCGCGTCGGCAGCAGGGTCGGTGGGGCCGGAGAGCTGGTGCCCGAGAATACGGGCCAGCGGGTGCTTCGAGCGACCCTCGCCGCGCTCGTAGGCGGCCACCTTGTCGATAACGCCCTTGAGGTTCACCATCACTCGCCCTCTCGGTCGGCGGCCGCGGTCGCGCCGGCCCGGCGGTTGTACTCGTCGACGAGGTCGTTGGCGGCCTGGCCGCGCGGGCGACGACCCGCGACGACATCGCACGAGGCGACCTTCGACTCCTGGATCAGCGTATTCGCGTCGAGCATCACACCGAGCAGGTCGTTGGCCGCGTCGCCGCTGACGATCGCGTCGTCGCCGACACCCCAGTGGTACGGAAGGCCGACCTGATGCACGACGCGGCCGTTGATCGTCAGCGGGGTCATCCGCTCGGTGACCAGCACGCGCGCCTCGATCGCAGCCCGCGGGGAGATGATCATTGCCCAGCCGCCGTTGGTGAGACCCCTCTCAGCGGCGAGCGCGGGGGAGACCTCGGCGAACATCTCCGGCTGCAGTTCGGAGAGGTACGGCAGCCATCGGCTCATGCCACCGGCGGTGTGGTGCTCGGTGAGCCGGTACGTGGTGAAGACGTACGGGAACACGTCGGCGCCGGGGTCGCCCTCACTGGGAGCAGCGAGGTTGTCGCTACGCGAGTACGGCATGCGCGTCGGGCTCTGCTGCTGTGCGTACAGCGTGTTCGCCACCGGCGATTCGCCCGCTTCGTAGTGGGTGGGCAGCGGGCCGTCGACCAGGCCTGACGGGGCGAAGAGCCAGCCCTTGCCGTCGGCCTGCATGATGAACGGGTCGATGCCGGAGATCGCGGCCGGGCCTCCCAACGCCGGATCGGGGCGGGCATCGGGAGCGCGGTCGACCGGGAAGTCGGGCACGTCGTCGCCGACCCACCTACCCTGCTCTGCATCCCACCAGACGTACTTCTTGCGCTCGCTCCACGGGTTGCCCTCGGGATCGGCGGAGGCGCGGTTGTAGAGGATGCGGCGGTCGGCGGGCCAGGCCCAGCCCCACTCCCGCTGAGCGACCGTGGGGCCGCCTTGAGGAACGCGGCGAGCGGCTTGGTTGACGCCGTCGCCGTAGATGCCGGTGTAGATCCAGCAGCCGCCGGCCGTACTGCCGTCGGCCTTGAGCTCACCGAAGCCCGAGAGCATCCTGCGCGGTCCGATGGCCGTCTCGACGACGGCATCGACACTGTGACCTGCGGCGGCGTCCGCGATCGTGTAGCCGTTGATCTCGGCGAGCACCGACTCCGGGATGACGTCGCCGTGTTCGTCGACGGGGTAGTCCCAGACCATGTCGAGCAGCGGCCGGTCGCGCTCGTCGCCCGAATCGCGCACGAGTTCGCGGATGCGCTGCCCGAGCTGGTGGAAGAAGTCGAGTTCACTCTGCGCCTCGCCCGGAGGCGAAACGGCCTGGTGGCGCCACTGGACCAGACGCTGTGTCTGGGTGAACGTGCCCGACTTCTCCACGTGCGTGGCGGCAGGCATGAAGAAGACCTCGGTCTCGATGTCTTCGGTGCGCAGTTCGCCGGTGGCGATCTCGGGGGAGTCCTTCCACCACGTCGCCGTCTCGATGAGCGACAGGTCGCGCACGACCATCCACTTCAGGTGCGCCATGCCGAGCCGCTGCATGCGGCCGTTCGCCGACCCGATGGCAGGGTTCTGGCCGAGCACGAAGTAACCCTCGACCTCGTCGTCGAGCATGCCCATGACGGTCTGGTAGGTGCCGTGCGGGCCGTTGAGGCGCGGCAGATAGTCGTAGGCCCAGTCGTTCTCAGCCGTCGCCGCGTCTCCGAAGTACGCCTTCATCAGGCTGATGAAGTAGGCGTCGGCGTTGACCCAATAGCCCTTCTGCTGCTTCGAGCCGACTGCGGCGAGGTAGTCGTCGATCGTGTCGTGCCGGCCCGCCGACGGCATCGGCAGGTAACCAGGCAGCAGGTTGAACAGGGTCGGGATGTCTGTCGAGCCCTGGATGCTCGCGTGCCCGCGCAGCGCCATGATGCCGCTGCCGGGGCGTCCGACGTTGCCGAGGAGCAGCTGCAGTATCGCGGCCGTACGGATGAACTGAGCGCCGAGCGTGTGCTGTGTCCAGCCGGTGGCGTAGCCGAAGCACGTGGTGCGCTCGCGGCCGGAGTTCTCGGTGATCGCGTCGGCGAGGTAGTCGAAGTCGGCGCGGCCGATGCCGCACAGCTCCTCGACCATCTCCGGCGTGTAGCGGGAGTAGTGGCGCTTGAGGATCTGGAAGACCGTGCGGGGATGCTGCAGCGTCTCGTCGCGCAGCACGTCACCGTGCTCGAGTGGCGGCCCACCGCTGCCGGCCTGCTCACCCTCGGCAGTGTGCGGCTCGGCGGATTCATCCGTGCCGTCGGGGTCGTCGATCCTGCCGCCTCCCGACTCGTCGTACGCCCACGTGCTCTGGTCGTACTTGCGGGTCTGCGGGTCGAAACCCGAGAAGAGGCCGTCAAGGTCCTCGGTGTCGCGGAAGTCCTCGTTCACCAGCGTGGCGGCGTTCGTGTACGCGATCACGTACTCGTGGAACCACAGCTCGTTGCTCAAGACATGGTTGATGAGCGCGCCGAGCAGCACGACATCGGAGCCCGCGCGGATGGCGATGTGCTTGTCCGCGACCGCGGACGTGCGCGTGAACCGCGGGTCGACGTGAATCACTGTCGCGCCGCGGGCCTTCGCCTCCGACACCCACTGGAAACCGACGGGGTGCGCCTCGGCCATGTTGCCGCCCTGCAGGATGATGCAGTCGGCGTTCGCCATGTCTTGAACCGGTTGTGTGGCGCCGCCGCGCCCGAACGAAGCTCCCAAACTGGGAACAGTGGCGGAGTGTCAAATACGCGCCTGGTTCTCGATCTGCACTGCACCTGCGGCCGTGAAGAGCTTCTTGATGAGGTAGTTCTCTTCGTTGTCGAGGGTCGCGCCGCCGAGGGAGGCGATGCCCATGGTGCGGCGGAGCAGGCGACCTTCGTCGTCGCGCTCCTGCCACGTGTTGCGTCGTGACGCGACGAACCGCTCCGCGATCATGTCGATGGCTGTCGCACGGTCGAGGCGCTGCCAGTCGGTGGACTTCGGTGCGCGGTAGAGCACTTCGGTCTGGCGACCGGGAGCGTTGATGAGCTGCTCGCTCGCGGAGCCCTTGGGGCACAGCCGCCCGCGGGAGATGGGGGAGTCGGGGTCGCCCTCGATCTGCGTCACCCGTCCGTTGGTGGCGTACACCTTCTGACCACAACCGACGGCGCAGTAAGGGCAAACGCTCTGCACCACCGTGTCGGCGGTGGCGTTGCGCGACACGGTCTCGCGGGTGCGCCGAGACGTCACGGCGGGCCCGCGTGCGAAGACATCACCCGAGGCGATCTGCCGAAAGACCGGCCACCCGAGTTTGCTCACCTCACCCACCCGGCCAGGTTAGCGCCGCCTCCGGTCTGCAGCCTCTGCAACGCCGTGATTCTCACGGATATCTCCGCGTTACGCGTCTGCGGGTGTGATCCGCTCCTGAGCGGCGTATAGATTCATGCGGTCGTCGCGCACGAAGCCGGCCAGGGTGAGCCCCGCGTCGGTCGCGATGTCGATCGCCAGCGAACTCGGGGCCGAAACCCCTGCCAGCACTGGAACGCCCGCAAGCACAGCCTTCTGGGCCAGCTCGAAACTCGTTCTACCCGAGACCATCAGCACGCACCCTCGAGCCGGACGCAGGTCGTTCATCATGGCCCAACCGACGACCTTGTCGACGGCGTTGTGCCGGCCCACGTCCTCGCGGACGACGAGGGTCTCGCCAGTGGCGGTGAAGAGCCCGGCGGCGTGCAGACCGCCTGTGCGCGCGAACGTGGCCTGGTGCTTGCGGAGCGTCTCGGGCAGTGCCAAGAGCACGTCGGCGGACACCCGCACGTCGTCGTCGCGCAGGTCGAAGGTCTGATGCTGCCGCAGCAACTCGATGGTCGCGGTGCCGCACACGCCGCAGGCCGAACTCGTGACGAGAGACCGCCTCCGCTGCTCTGGGACCGTGACCTCCGATGCCAGGCGGATGTCGAGGACGTTGTACGTGTTCTGGCTGCTCGCCCCACTGGCGGGTGGTGTCCCCGTCAGGTCGATGCCTCTGCCGTGAGCGTGACCGTGGCTGTGTCCGGAATCCTGGCCGGAATCGACGGCGTTGCTCCGCGACGTCTCGGGCGCGTCCCAGGCATCGCGCAGCCACGCTGCCCCCTCCGCGACCACCTGGGGTTCGAGGGACGGCGTGCGCGACGCGCCTCCGCAATACCGTGCCGTGCGCAGGTCTTCGGCGTCCGCGATGACGCCCTCGGAGGCGAGTAGCCCGTGGGCCATCTCGACGTCGTGACCCGGGGTACGCATGGTCACGGAGTAGGGGGCGCCGTTGACACGGATCTCGAGCGGCTCCTCGACCGCGACCGTCTCGACACTACGCACGCCCGACGGGTTCGCGGAGTCGACACGCACCACCGGATACCGGCGCGTGACGCGGCCCATCAGCGGGTCTCCGTTCGCGTGCGCACGACCTCACGATGACCTGCGTCGATGCGTCGTGTCCAGCCGCGGGCGTCGAGGTGCTCCAACAGCGGGATCGCCACCCGCCTCGTCGTTCCGAGTGCCTCGCGGGCCTGGGCCGTGGAGAACGGCTGCGGCAGCGCCGCGATCAGTCGCATCGCCTGCGCCGGCGCGACGGGGGTCAGAACGATGTTGTCGCCGAGGTCGACCAACCGGCCGAGTGCCACCGCAGCCGCGAGCTGCCGGGGCCCGAGACCCAGGTCGGCGAGTTCGCCCCGCTCGGGAGCTCGGAACGGCCGTTCGGCGAGTCGCTGCTCCAGGGCGACGAGACCCGCCTCCGCGGGGCCGAGGTCGGGGGCCGAGCCCGGCTCGCGGATCACTCCGCGTTCGAGCTCCAAACCCGCCTCCGATGCGAGTGCCTGCACGAGGGGCGCAACATCGATTCTCGTGAGCGACGAGGCTCGAAGGGCCAAGACGGTCACGACTTCGCCGACTGCGACACCGGGCCTCAGCGGCTCGCGGAGTCGCTGTTCACGCACGATCTCTCGCAGCGCGGCCACCCACTGTGACCAGCGCTCATCACTCACGAATAGGTCGCCGTGTCGCTGCACGCCCGGCGCAGCCGGACCGGGGTCGCCGCCGAGGGCCCGGAGTTCGCTCACCGTCAGGCATCCACGGCGCGTGACTTCTCGGGCGGTGTCGATGGTGGCCGCAGCGCCCATCAGTTCTTCTCCGCGGCGGCGCCCTGCTCCGCGCCGGTCGAGTACCGGTGGGTCGGCGTCCAGCACCACCGCTCCGCAGACGACGAGTTGCCGCCCAGGATTGCGCAGGACCAGCCGGTCTCCGGCCTGCAGCGGCAGTTCTCCCTCCCAGCGCAGCCTGGCAAGCCCAGGCGCCAACGGACGCACTGCGACCTGCCGCGATGTCGTGCCGACGTGGGCGGTCAGGTGATCTGGCAGCGCATCGGGCACGGGGTCGAGGCGGGCGTCGACCGTGGAGGTCAGGTGCCACCTCATCGGAGTGACGAGAACGTCGCCCCTGGTCAACTCACCGGCAGCGACACCCCGGAGGTTGAGCGCGACCCGGGCTGCACCCGAGACGGACCGCTGCGAACGGCCGAGTGATTCGATACCCCGGACCGCACCCCGTATCGACGGATGTCGCATCGCACGGTCGGATGCTCCCGCCGTGCCCGCCCCCGCGCCTGTGACGCTACCTGCGACGGCGTCGAGTCTGTCTCCGACGGTGATCGTCCCGGCCTCCAAGGTGCCGGTGACGACCGTGCCCGCGCCCTTGACGGTGAACTCCCGGTCGAGCCACAGCCGCACCCGTGCGGCCGGGTCGGGGGTCGGCATGTGCGCTCCGAGACGCCCGAGTGCTGCTCGGAGATCGTCGAGTCCTTCGCCGGTCACGCCTGAGACCGCGACGGCCTCGCATTCTGCGAGCCCAGACCCCGCCATCCGTGTCCGGGCCTGCGCGATTGCCGCCGCCGGGTCGGCGAGGTCGCTGCGTGTCACGGCCAGCACCCCGTGCCGGATGCCCAAGGCCCGGATCGCGTCGAAGTGCTCCTGGCTCTGCTCACGCCACCCCTCGTCGGCGGCGATGACGAGCATCACAGCGGGGGAGGGGCCGAGGCCCGCGAGCATGTTGGCGATGAACCGCTCATGGCCGGGCACGTCGACGAACGCGAGGTCGGTGCCGTCGGCGAGGGTGGTCCAGGCGTAGCCGAGGTCGATGGTCAGGCCGCGTGCCTTCTCTTGCGCCCAGCGATCGGGCTCGATGCCGGTGAGCGCCCGCACGAGCGTGGACTTGCCGTGATCGACGTGCCCGGCCGTCGCGATCACCCTCACGCCGAAACCTCACCTGTCCGGCTGGGGTCCTCCGGCACATGTTCTCCCGCCACGTCCCCACTTCCTGCATGTGCCGGAGGACGGGGAGGGGGTACCTCTCCTGCCGTCAGAGCCTTGAGGATGGCCTTGGCGAGCGAATCGTCGGATTCCGATGGCACGCAACGCAGGTCGACGAGGGTTCGGCCCCGTTCCGTGCGGGCCAGCACCGCCGGGGTTCCGGTGCGGAGTCGCGGCGCGACCTCCTCCGGCAACGACACCGCCCAGCCAGGCAGGTCCACGCCGGGGGCGCCGCCACCGCCGACGCGGCCGGTGCTCGGCACGACCTCGACTCCCAGGCGTTCGGCGAACGCTTCCGTCCGCGGGGGCAGCTCGTCGGCGGCGAGGTGCCGAGACCTCGGCACGACCTCGGCTCCCAGGTGTTCGGCGAGCGCTTGCGTACGCGGGAGCAGGTCGTCGGCAGTGAGGTGCCGAGACACTGTGACCGGGGGTTTCGGCCCGGTCAGCGTGGCCTCGAGGGCGGCGAGCGTAAGCTTGTCGACGCGCAGGGCGCGGGCGAGCGGGTGACGGCGCATGCGCTCCACGATGTCCGCGCGGCCGAGGACGATGCCGGCCTGCGGCCCGCCCAGGAGCTTGTCGCCGCTGGCCGTCACGACGCTCGCGCCGCGCGCCAACATCGTCGCTGCGTCGGGCTCGTCGGGCAGGGCCGGGTCGTGCCTGAGCAGCCCCGAGCCGATGTCGCAGACGACCGGCACGCCGAGGTGCGTGAGGGCCTCCACTCCGACCTCGGAGGTGAATCCTTCGACCCGAAAATTGCTCGGGTGCACCTTGAGGATGCAGCCGGTCGAATCGCCAACCGCGTCACGGTAGTCGGCGAGGTGCGTGCGGTTGGTCGTCCCGACCTCCCGCAGCCGGACCCCCGTGGACGCGATGAGTTCGGGCAGCCGGAACCCGTCGCCGATCTCGACCATTTCACCGCGGGAGACGACGACCTCGCGCCCGACCGCGAGCGCGGTGGTCGCGAGCACGAGCGCGGCTGCTCCGTTGTTGACGACAAGCGCGGACTCGGCCTCGGGCACCTCGGCGAGAAGCGCGTCGAGCACGGCTGCTCCGCGACGCCCGCGCTCTCCGGTAGCGAGGTCGAGTTCGACATCGACATACCCCGATGCTGTGACAAGTGCTTCCACCGCGGCGGGGGAGAGTGGCGCACGGCCGATGTTCGTATGCACCACCACTCCGGTGGCGTTGATGACGGGCGTGAAAGAGCCGTCCTGGGTGTCGACACGGACGAGCCCGGTCATCACGGCCTTCCGGACGTCCTCGGGCGCGAAGTGACCGTCGCGGGCCCGCTGCTGAGCCTCCCGGATCACGTTCTTGGCCCTCTCCGCGCCGACCCTCGCGGCGATCGTGGCGATCTCGGCATCGGCAAGCAGCGCATCAGTGCGGGGGATGCGCCGCCGCGGATCGTCACCCATTCCGACTCCTCTCAGCGCTCTGCCGCTCTGGTGCCCGCCGGGCCCGCCCGGCGGTGCAAGAGGACCGAGTCCCGCTGCTGCCGCGTGCACTCCCACGAGCTCACCCGATCATGCCGCAGTGCCCCCGACTGCCCGTCGCGGGGCATCTCCGACCTGATCCGACCGATTCAGCGGGGCCTCGATCCGATCACTGCGTACGTCTGGCGGAGGCGGACGGGAATCGAACCCGCCAGGCCGAGATACTCGACCTCACCGGTTTTGAAGACCGGGGGGCCCACCAGGTGCCCAGACGCCTCCATGCGCGCCGAGCTTAGCGGGTGCCGACCGAGCCGCTCGGCACAGTAGCGCGAGCTTCATCTATGTAGGTGCGTCGGTAGCGCCGCATAGGGAGCTACCGACGCACCTACATAGATGAAGGATCCGTTACCGGCCTTCGGCTCGTCCACGCCGGACTCCCGTAGGGTCCGGGGATGACCACGCTTCGTCTGACCCAGTACGCGCACGGCGGCGGATGCGCCTGCAAGATCCCGCCCGGCGAGCTCGAGGAGATGGTGCGTGGCCTGACGGGCGAGCCGTTTCCGCAGCTCGTAGTGGGCCTCGATGACGGCGACGACGCGGCCGCGGTCCTCATCGGCGACACCTTGCGCCACGCGGACGCCGCCCCAACACTCGACGCGGCACCCCGTGACGGCGTTGCCCCTTCCGGTCGGGGCGGAGCGGCAATCGCCACAGGTCTGCACGGCACCGTGGTGATCTCCACGGCGGACTTCTTCACGCCCGTCGTGGACGACCCCTACGACTGGGGCCGGATCGCCGCGGCCAATGCGCTCAGCGACATCTACGCGATGGGTGGTCGGCCCGTGCTCGCCATCAATCTGCTCGGCTGGCCGCGGGGCGTGCTGCCGCCCGAGCTCGCCTCCGAGGTGATGCGCGGCGGGATGGACGTATGTCGCTCTGCCGGTGTGCCGCTCGCGGGCGGACATTCGATCGACAACCCCGAGCCGATCTACGGACTCGCCGTCACGGGAGTGGGGGAAGCCGACCGGCTGCTCCGCAACGACGCCGCCACGGCGGGCACTCCGATCAGCCTCACGAAGCCCATCGGGGTCGGGGTGCTCAACAATCGTCACAAAGCGACGGGCGAGTTCTTCGAGCACGCGGTCGCGAACATGGTGCGGCTCAACGACGTCGCCTCGCAGGCGGCCCTCGACGCGGGCATCCGCGCCGCGACCGATGTCACGGGCTTCGGCCTGCTGGGGCACCTCTACAAAATGGCGCGAGCCTCGGGAGTGACAGCGGTGATCAACGCGTCGGCGGTGCCGTACCTCGACGGCGCCCGGGAGTCGCTCGCGGAAGGCTTCGTGCCGGGCGGCAGCCGCCGAAACCTCGACTGGGTCCGTCCACACCTGTCGGCCGAGGTCGACGAGGACGAGCAGATCCTTCTGGCGGACGCCCAAACCTCGGGCGGCCTACTCCTGGCCGGCGAGATCGAGGGAGCCCCGGTGATAGGCGAATTCGTCCCCAGACAAGACGCGGTGGTGGTCGTTCAGCGGTGAGGCGACCGCGGTGCCCGGCCGGTCTGGCACCCTACTCCCGTCGCCAGCCCTCACCGCAGTGTCCCGCGACACGACCCCGGCAACCCACCAGGCGTGACCTCGTCGACCAGCCCACACAGCAGTGTCCCGCGGCACTGTCACTAGTAGGTACGCCTACTTCGAAAACATGTGCCGCGGGACCCCACCGAGTAGGCGACCGATCAGTCGTCGAAGGCCGGCTTGTTCGCCAGCAGCTCCGTGACTTCCGCCAGGTCCGGCGCGTACGCGCCGTGGCGGCTCACCGTGATCGCCGATGTGCCCACCGCCCGGTGCAACGCGGGCTGCACGTCCGACCACTTCGCTGCAGCCAACCGCTCCGCGGCCTCGCGCGAGCCGAGCAACCCCGCATCCGTGAGCCCGGAGATGAGCCCGGCCATGAACGAGTCACCGGCGCCCACGGTGTCGGCCACCGTGACGTTCACCTGGTCGAGGTGCAAGGTGTCGTCGTCGCCGGCGAGGGCGGCAACGGCACCCCAGGGTCCGCGGGTGATGACGACCATGGCAGGCCCGAGGGCCTTGAGCCGCCGAATAGTCCGCTCCAGCGGCTCCTCGCCGTACAGCCACTCGAGGTCTTCGTCCGAGGCTTTGACGAGGTCTGAAAGCCCGATGAGCTCTTCGATCCGCTCGCGAACCGTCTCCGGGGTGACCATGAGCGCCGGCCGCACGTTGGGGTCGTACGAAACCGTGCCGGTCTCGCGCTGTCGCCGTACGGCCTCCACCACCTGGCTGCCGCCCGGTTCGAGGGTGGCGGCGATGCTGCCGGTGTGCAGGTGATCGTAGGCACCCGCCTCGGGCAGCCCGAACAGCTCCCAGTCGAGGTCGAAGGTGTACGTGGCCCTGCCGTGCTCGTCGAGCTGCGCGTACGCGACGGGTGTGCGGGGGGCGGCGTCGGTTCCGGGGGCGAGCTTGGCGCCGGAGTCTTCGGCCCACGCCCGGAGGCGAGCCCCGCGCTCGTCGGTGCCGAACGACGCCTGGATGGTGGCATCGTGCCCGAGCCGGGCGAGCCCGCAGGTCACGTTGAGCAGGCTGCCGCCCACGTGCTCCTTGCTGGAGTCGCCTTGCTGGACGACGTCGATCAGCGCTTCACCGACACACAGCAGCTTGGGGGTGGACATCACTGTTCTCCGATCACTTCGCGCCGGTCAGGCCCAGCTTGGCTTCCATCTCCTCCAGAGGTACACCCTTGGTCTCGGGCATGACCCGCAACACCCAGATGAGCTGGCCCACCATGGCGATGAAGAAGATGCTGAACGCGACACCGCCGCCGAGGGCGCCGATGACGGGCGGGAACGCGAACGACGTGGCCGCAGCGAACACCCAGTGAGTGAGGCTACCCAGCGACTGGCCCTGGCCGCGGATGCGGTTGGGGAAGATCTCGGAGATGAACACCCAGATGACCGAGCCCTGACCGAAGGCGTGGGCGGCGATGAACACGAGCAACCCGATGAGCACCAGGATCGAGGACGCGCCGCTGAACTGCCCCTTCATGACGGTCTCGTAGTAGAAGAACAGACCCGAGAGGAAGCCGAGGCTGACCAGGTACCCGATCGAGCCGACGATCATGAGCTTGCGGCGTCCGATCTTGTCGATGACGGTAAGGGCCGCCATGGTGGCAACGAGGTTCACGAACCCGACGGCGACGCTC
>JAUNUP010000047.1 GCA_030538115.1 Dermatophilus congolensis
GTTCGAGGTCTCGTGCGGGGTGTTCTGCTCAGTCATTGCTCGGGACTCCTCGTTCTCCCGCGTTCTGCGCGTTCAGGGCAGCCGCTCGGGCAGTGCGTCGCAGCTTCTTGTCGGAGACGGGCCGCTCACCGATGTCGTCGGTGCTCCAGTCGCCGGCGCCGAACGCCTCCTGGGTCTCGTCATACCCCTTGGCCGGGCGGCGCTTGCGCAGCGGCGGCGTGGTGCCGGGCGCGAGGCGGCGGGTGGTGATGAGAAAGCCGGTGTGCCCGTGCATCCGGTGCTCGGGGCGCACGGCGAGGCCTTCGAGGTGCCAGCCGCGCACGAGCGACTCCCAGGCCTGCGGTTCGGTGTAGCAGCCAAGGTCGCGCATGGCCTCGGCCACGCGGGAGAGCTGGGTCGCGGTGGCGACGTAACAGATCAGCACGCCTCCGGGCGCCAGCGCCTCGGCGACGGCGGGCAGGCACTCCCAGGGCGCGAGCATGTCGAGAACGACGCGGTCGATCGTGCCGGCCTCCACGGTCGCGGGCAACGCCTCCGCGAGGTCGCCGATCGTCACCGACCACGCCGGATGCGAGCCGCCGAAGAACGCCTCGACGTTGCCGCGTGCGATGTCGGCGAATTCGTCGCGGCGTTCGAACGAGTACAGGCGGCCGCTGTCGCCCACCGCCCGCAGAAGCGACATCGACAAGGCACCCGACCCGACTCCCGCCTCGACGACGCGCGCGCCGGGAAAGATGTCGGCCATCGCGACGATCTGGCCCGAGTCCTTGGGGTAGACGACCTGGGCGCCGCGCGGCATCGACATGACGTAGTCGGAGAGCAAGGGACGGAGCGCGAGGTACTCGACTCCTGCGGTGTTCGTGCTGGTCGAGCCGTCAGGAGCGCCGATGATGTCGTCGTGCGCGAGGCTGCCGCGATGCGTGAAGAACTGGCCGCCCGGCTGCAACGTGATCGTGTGCAGGCGTCCCTTCGGGTCGGTCAGTTGTACGCGCTCTCCGGCGACGAAGGGCCCTCGCCGAAGGTGCGCGCCGGTCGGGTCAATCGCCTGCGAAGTCACCCGAACAGTCTAGGCAGGTACCGACGCCTGCCCAGACGCGGCAGAGGTCAGCCGGCCGGGTTCGATGAACCGGCGTTCCCCTCCATGGCTGCGGCCAGCATGTTCGCCTCCGCCACCGCGAACGGCCCCTCCGGGCCACGCAGCAGCAGGATCGGCTGAGCGCGTTCGTTCATCCAGCGCGCGAGCAGTTCGGGCGTGACGTCCTGCGGCGCTACATCAACTACCCACTGCGGCGGGCAGGCCCGCAGGCACGCAGAGGCGGGGGCGTTCTCGGCGCCGGAGGCGAGGGCTTCGGATGCCGCCTGCGGGTCGAGATACCCGAGCGGGACGCCCTGCTGGGCATCGGCTTGGGCATGGTCCGGGGCCTGGCGATCGTCCACGACGACGATGACGGCGGGCAGGCGCCCCTCCTCGTCGGGCCCGGCGGGGGGCAACTCGCGCAGCGGTTGCGAAGCTCCCATGCGACGAACGGGGTGCAACAACCGGGCCAGATCGAGACGGCCCAAGGAGCCGAGCAGCCGGCCAGCCTTGATCGCCTCCCCCGATCCCTGCCACAGGTAGGCGCCCAGTAGCGCGAAGATCGCAACGTTCCACAGCGACAGGCCCGCCTGACGCTGCAGCGAGCCCCAGAGCACGTACGCGGCCAGGCTGATGACGACGATGCGCCCGAGCCACCCCGCGACGACAAGACCGAGGTGGCGTTTACCAGTCACCTTCCACACCAACGCCTCGACGACGTGACCGCCATCGAGGGGCATGCCGGGTAGCAGGTTGAACACGGCGACGAAGGTGTTGGTCCATGTCAGCGCACCGATGAGCACCCAGGCGAGGGGGTCGTCGACGAACCACAGCGCGACACCGCCGGCCACCGCGAGCAGCCCGTTCGAGAGTGGCCCGACGAACGCGATCCATGCCTGTTTGCCCGGAGACGGAGTCGAGGCCTGATACACGGTGTGGCCGCCGAGCAGGTCGGCGACGATGCGATCTACCCGGTAACCGAACTTGTGGGCCGCCAGCGCGTGCGAGAACTCGTGCACGAGAACCGAACCGAGCAGTAGCAACGCGTACAGGAGTGCGGCGCCGTAGGTGGCCCAGCCGAGACCCGGAACGGCATCGCCGATCCGCGGAGCCAGAAAGAACACGAGCAGCGCCGCGATCACGAACCAGCTCAGGCCGATGTAGACGGGGATGCCCCGCAACGACCCCACCTGCAGGGCACCGCGCGGACGCCCATCGGAGGCGTGGCGCCGTGGTTGCCGCGCGGACTCGGGCTGTCCGGACGGCGGCGGAGACTGGCTCGACATGTGACACAAGGCTACTGCACACCTCCGGCGAGGCCCGAGGCGCCGACCTTGTCGGTGGCGCTGCCTAGGCTGGGCGCATGCCAGCGCTCTCCCCCAGTCGTGCCTCGGACTTCATGCAGTGCCCTCTGCTGTACCGGTTCAGGGTGATCGACAAGCTGCCCGAGCCTCCGACGCAGGCGATGGCGCGGGGCACGCTCGTACACGGGGTGCTGGAGAACCTCTTCGTCTCGCCCGCCGCAGAGCGCACGCGCGAGCAGGCGGAGTTGTTGCTCGCGCCGTACTGGGAGCAGATGATCGCGGAGCGGGCCGAGTGGGCCGACCTCGTCGACCATTCCGACGAAGCGGCGGTGCGGCGGTGGTATGACGAGGCGTTGGCGCTGATCGACCGCTGGTTCACGCTCGAAGACCCGACCCGGCTCGAACCGGCCGAACGTGAGCTGTACGTCGAGGCCGATCTCGATGGGCTGACCCTGCGTGGCTACGTCGACCGCCTCGACGTCGCCCCCGACGGCCGGATGCGGGTGGTCGACTACAAGACCGGCCGCTCCCCCAGTGCCTTGTTCGAGGGCAAGGCCCTGTTCCAGATGAAGTTCTACGGGCTGGTTCTCTGGAAGATGACCGGCAACGTGCCGGCGCGTCTGCAGCTCGTCTACCTGGGCAACGGCGAGATCGTCACGTACGACCCCGACGAGCGTGAGTTGAACGCCCTGGCCCGCAAGGTGACGGCGATCTGGGGAGCGATCGAGAAGTCGCTCGAGGTCGGAGAATTCCAGCCGCGCACGTCCAAACTGTGCGACTGGTGCAAGCACCGAGACCTGTGCCCGGCCTGGGGCGGCACGCCTCCGCCCCTCCCGGAGCGAGCCCGAGAACTGGCACTCAACCCGACCGCCGGCACGTCGGCCTCAGACTCCAGAGAAGCGTCACGCCTCCGCGAGGAAGACGACGCGGAGTAGCGCCGGCCCCACCCCCTGTGTGCGGAGCCGCTAGACCCGTGTGTGTACTGAAGTCGCTCTCCGCTCGAGTGGTGCATGTCTTACGCCACTTGTGTTGCTTCGCTCCTCAGGGGAGGCCGGTCGCGCTCGTCAGGCCTGGTATGGGGCAGCAGTCGATCGCCGACCCGAGCATCGAGTGCTCGGCGACGTAGGCGTAGGCATCGGGGTCGATCAGCTCGAATAGTTCGCGCACCTCGGTCAGGCGCTCCGCAAGTCCGGTGCGCGTCGAGAACACTGGCTCGTTGTGCGCCAGCCTGTTGCGGAATTTCACCACACGGGCCACCAGGTCATGCACTCGCGCTCGTCCGGTGCCCTTGGGAAACGCCCGGTGCAGCATCGGGTTCCATAGTGTCGGCGTCCTCTCACCCACGGTCAGGTTTGACCAGAAGCCGAACGTCAAGGCGGCCACGACCTCCGCATGCGTGGGCGCCGAACTGAGTCCGCGCTTCGCGTCGGCGATCCGGGCCAGGCTCGCTTGGTTACGACGGCGCTGCTGGGCGCGGGCACGCTGGACCCCCTGTTCCAAACCGAACAGCGGCGACTGCGGGTCGATCGCCCAGTCGGGGAACCGCCGCGTCAGTTCGCGGTCGTAGGCGTTGCGCACCGCGACTTCCAAATGCCCGACATCCACGATCCCGGCGGCAGCGACCTGAGAGTTCCACAGATACGTCTCCATCGCCGCCGTATGGTCGTCAGCGGCGACGTTGAGGTAGCGCCGGTACCGCGGTGCGCTCAGCCACCGAACCGCTTGCGCGGCGTCCAGCGAGGGCGGAGCATCGGTCATAGCTGCTAGCCTAAGAACATCGCCCCGCGGAAACTGTCCTCTGTCTGGCTTCGGCTAGTTAGGCACCGCGGGGCTTTGTCTTACCCAAGGGCGGATGGTTGCCGGCCAAGCATTCCTACGTGCCTGGACTAGCACACGATCACAGCTGGGTACGTTGTCCGGCGCAGCGCCGCCCCTTCCGTGTGCGAAACGCCCGCCCGGACTATGTACCGCGGCTCAGGTCCGCCGAGGAGGCTGGGCTGGAACGTTGCCGCGGTACTGGTGAGCGGCCGCGCAGGCTGCCGTGGCCCTCACCGGCACCACGGATGCGGGTGCCGTGGCACATGACCCCCGCCACCTCACCTGGCGGCAGAAGTGCCACGGCACAGAAAGTGGTCGCCCGACTCAGCGGTCACGTCGGCGCGCCGCATCCGCATGACGAAAACCGCAGGGCCCCCCCGCCCGCACCGCGGTGGCGTCCACTGCGCCTGGCGTGTTGCGGAACGGCTAGCTCCTGCCCTCGACGCCAGGAGCGTTCTCCCGTCTCAGACCGCGTAGGCGTACCTGTGGTGTTTCGTGAAGCCGAGGCCTTCGTAGAGTGCTGTCGCCGCGTCGTTTCCGTCTTCGACCTGCAACGCGGCGAAGCGTGCTCCCCTGGCGCGGGCGTACTCCAGCATCGCGAAGGTGGTCGCGCGGCCGATTCCCGCGCGGCGACGGTGCGGGGCCACATCGAGGCACGACAGCACGCACCAGTCCGCGGTGAGGCCGATTCTTCCCACGGCCACGGGCGCGCCGTCGTCACCGAGACACGTGACGAAGACCGCCGGCGCGGCTGTCACCTCGCTGCGCGCGTCATCGGTGGTGCCGCCGCCCCGCCACAGCGAGAACCAGGCGTCGTCAGGAGCCTCGGAGAACCGCCACTCCGCGTCAACGGTCGACGCACCGGCCACGTCGACTCGCCGCAGGTCGGTGACCAGCACATCGGCCCCTCCCCTGAGCGTCCACCCTCCCGGCCTGGTGGGCAGCCCCTGCGGCCCCCCTTCCTCGCCCAGCACCACCTGAAACCGCATCGGGAGACCGTGCCGGTCGTAGAACTGCGCGGCGAGTTCGATGGCGCGCTCGATGTCGACTCCCGGATCACCTGCAACAAGAACGGAGTTCGCCCGCCCGGTGACGCCGCGGGAGGCGCGTAGCACCCACCCTCCGAGCCGGGCCCGTTCGATGCCGAGCCAGGTGCGATCCAGCATCCGCTCGATCTTGTCGGGTGACGACGACGGCCGCACGGCCTGCTCGGGCACCTCGCGCAGCGCCGTGATCGCGGCCCGCGGCACGGCGACGGGTCCCGAACTCTCCGGCAGCAGCACGATCTCGTCGTCCGCTTCGGCGATGACGTGTCCGACCACGTCGCTCGCTCCTCCGCCCTCCACGGCCGCGAGTCTGCGACGCAGGCTCACCCTGCGGGTGTCGCGGCCGGGCGCGGCCACAAGTAGCGCCTCCAGGGCAGCAATAGCTTCGGGCTCCGTGGTCGCCTCGGACTCGCCGTTCGCCGACTCCGCGGGCCTCGCCGATCCCGCCGGCGTCACCGGGCAGCGTCCGTGAGGCGCACGAGGTCGCTCGGTGACAGGCCTGTGAGGGATTTCGCGAACGCGAGCCCCGGCCGAGGCTCGACGGAGACGACGTGCGGGATCGCAATCGTCCGCGCTCCTGAGGCGTACGCCGAGGCCACGCCGGTAGGCGAGTCTTCGAGGGCGATGCACTTCTCGATCGGTACGCCGATCGCCTCCGCGCCGACGAGGTACGGCTCGGGGTCGGGCTTGCCCTTGCTCACCTCGTCGCCGCTGATCGCGATGGCGAACGCGCCCGGCAGGGTCTCGAGGACGGCGTCGACCATGGCTCGCCACGACATCGTCACGAGCCCGCATGGCACGCCGGCGGCGCCGAGGGCGCCCAGCAGTTCTCGAGCGCCGGGCCGCCACGGCAACTCATGACGGAGGCGCTTGATGACCCCCGACTGGAGCCGGTTGATGAGATCGACGGGTTCGAGGGTCACGGGCGTGTGCTCGCGGATGTACTCGGCGGAGTACCAGAGGTTCGCGCCGATGAGATGTTCGGAATGCTCCAGCGACCACGTGCCGCCGAAGCTCTCCACGAGGGCGAATTCCTCGGCGATCCAGTAGGGCTCGGAGTCGATGAGGGTCCCGTCCATGTCCCACAGCACCGCCGCGGGGCGAACGGAGGACGAGTCGAGGGCATCACGCTGTTCGGTGCTCACGCCTCCATTCAAGGCGACGAGAGGCGTCACCACCGAATCCCATGGCGACGGAGGCCGTGAGCACGGAATTCCAAGGCGACGGACCGGCTCGTAGAGACCTGGGTGCCGTGCACGACGCCCCTGCGCGAGACCTCGTGCTGCGTCCGCCCCCCGTGCTAGACCCTCGCGACGCCTGCCCGGTTGGGGGCTAGGCCCCGTGCCGTGGCACTCCTGCTGGAAGGCAACACGCGCGAAGACATGTGCCACGGCACCACCCCCGGTGGCGGTGCCGTGGCACATGACCCCAGCCACGTCACCTCCCAGCACCTGTGCCACGGCACGGGTAGCTGGGGGGTCGGGCTGAGTCGGCCGGGTCAGACCTTGAAGTAGTTCGCCTCCGGGTGGTGGACCACCAGGGCATCCGTCGACTGCTCGGGGTGGAGCTGGAAGCCCTCGGACAGGATCACACCGATCCGCTCCGGCTCCAGTAGTTCGACGACGCCGGCGCGGTCTTCGATCTCCGGGCAGGCGGGGTAGCCGAAGGAGTAGCGGCAGCCGCGGAAGCGGACGTCGAGCACCTGGTCGAGACCGAGGTCGGGGGCGTCGGCGAAGCCGAGCTCCTCGCGAACGCGGGCGTGCCAGAACTCCGCGAGCGCTTCGGTGAGCTGCACCGACAGGCCGTGCAGTTCCATGTAGTCGCGGTACTCGTTGGCGGCGTACAGCTCGGCGGTCACCTCGGAGGCGTGCTGCCCCATCGTGACGAGCTGCATCGCGATGACGTCGGGCTTGCCGTCGGCCTCGTACGCCTCCTTCGTGCGGAAGAAGTCGGCGAGGCAGAGGCGCCGGTCGCGACGCTGTCGCGGGAACGTGAACCGCTTACGCACCTCACCCTTACGGTGCGCGACCTTGGGCCCGTCGTCCGGAACGATCGAGTGGCCGTCTTCGGTGACGACCCTCTCGACGTGCTCGCCGTCTTCGTGCCACAACACGACGAGGTCGTTGCCCTCGCTGTAGCAGGGGAAGTAGCCGTACACGACGGCCGGGTTCATGATGCCCTCGGCGCGGATGCGCGAGTACCAGCCCTGCAGGCGTGGGCGGCCCTCGGTCTCGACGAGCTCCTCGTAGTCGCGAGCCGGGATCGACGTGAGCTCCTCGGCCGGGTCCTCAGCGGCGTTGCGGGTGGGCTTGAGCCCCCACTGCCCCAGGAATGTGGCCCGCTCGTCGAGGAAGGCGGAGTAGTCGGCGAGCGCGATGCCCTTGACCACCCGAGTCCCCCAGAACGGCGGGGTCGGGATCCCGTTGTCGGTCGCCACATCGGAGCGGGTCGTGTCGGTGACCTCGGCACCCTCGATGTACGGGGTCGCGACACCCGAACGCACGCGGCGTTCGCGGCGGGCCGGCAGCGCGTCGGCCACCGGGGTGCCCTCGGCCTTGGCCGTGGCGATGGCGTCCATGAGCCGCAGGCCCTCGAAGGCGTCCTTGGCGTAACGGACTTCGCCGTCGTAGATCTCGGCGAGGTCCTGCTCGACGTAGGCGCGGGTCAGGGCCGCGCCGCCGAGCAGCACCGGGAAGCGCTCACCGAGGTCGCGGTCGTTGAGCTCTTCGAGGTTGTCCTTCATCACGACGGTCGACTTCACGAGCAGACCGCTCATGCCGATCGCGTCGACGTCGTTGGCGATGGCGGCGCTGATGATCTCGTTGACCGGCTGCTTGATGCCGATGTTGACGACGTCGAAGCCGTTGTTGCTCAGGATGATGTCGACGAGGTTCTTGCCGATGTCGTGCACGTCGCCCTTGACGGTGGCGAGCAGCACCTTGGCCTTGCCCGCGCGGGCGCCGGCCACGACCTCCTCGCCACGCGCGGCGGCGGCCTCGGCTTCCTGCGCCTCGATGGTCGGCTCGAGGTGGGCGACGGCGGCCTTCATCGTCTCGGCCGACTGCAGCACGAACGGCAACTGCATGCGCCCGGAGCCGAACAGCTCGCCGACGACCTTCATGCCGGCGAGCAGGTCGTCGTTGATGACGTCGAGCGCGCGGCGGCCTTCGCCGATGGCCTCGTCGAGGTCGGCCTCCAGGCCCTGGCGCTCGCCGTCGATGATGCGGCGCTGCAGCCGCTCGTTGAGCGGCAGCGCGGCGAGTTCGTCGGCGCGCGAGGCCTTGAGCGAGGCGGAGTCGACACCCTCGAACAGCTCGAGCATGCGAGACAGCGGGTCGTACGTGACGTTGCCGTCGGGGTCGTACTCGCGCCGGTCGTAGACGAGGTCGAGGGCGACCTTGAGCTGCTCCTCCGGGATGCGAGAGGTCGGCAGGATCTTCGCCGAGTTCACGATCGCGCTGGTCAGACCGACCTTCACGGCCTCGGCGAGGAAGACGGAGTTGAGCACCTGCCGAGCAGCGGCCTTGAGGCCGAACGACACGTTCGAGACACCCAGAGTCGACTGCACGCCCGGGTACTTCTCGTGGATGGCCTTGATCGCCTCGAGCGTCTCGATGGCGTCGCGGCGCGTCTCCTCCTGGCCGGTGGCGATGGGGAAGGTGAGGCAGTCGACGATGATGTCCTGCGTCCGCATGCCCCACTCACCGGTGATCGCGTCGATGAGGCGGGAGGCGATGCGCACCTTGCCCTCGGCGGTGCGGGCCTGGCCCTGCTCGTCGATGGTCAGCGCCACGACGGCGGCGCCGTGCTCCTTGGCGAGCGTGAGCATGCGCGAGTACCGCGACTTCGGGCCGTCGCCGTCTTCGAAGTTGACGGAGTTGATGACCGCGCGTCCGCCGAGGCACTCCAGGCCCGCCTGGATAACGGCCGGCTCGGTGGAGTCGAGCACGAGCGGCAGCGTGCTGGAGGTGGCGAAGCGCGAGGCGATCTCGTGCATGTCGGCGGCACCGTCACGGCCCACGTAGTCGACGCACACGTCGAGCACGTGCGCGCCCTCGCGGGTCTGGGCCTTGGCGATTTCGACGCACGCCTCCCAGTCTTCGGCGAGCATCGCCTCGCGGAAGGCCTTGGAGCCGTTGGCGTTGGTGCGCTCGCCCATCGACAGGTACGAGGTGTCCTGCACGAGCGGCACCGAGGAGTACAGCGAGCTGACCGACGGCTCGTCGATCGGGGTGCGCGGCGTGACCGGTGTGCCCCCCACCGCCTCGACGACGGCCGCCATGTGCGCAGGTGTGGTGCCGCAGCAGCCGCCCGCGATCGAGATGCCGAAGTCGCCGACGAAGCGCGTGTGCGCCTCCGCGAGCTCGGCTGCGGTGAGCGGGTAGTGGGCGCCGTCCTTGCCGAGCTGCGGCAGGCCTGCGTTCGGCATGACGGAAATCGGGATGCGGCTGTACTGCGCCAGGTAGCGCAGGTGTTCGCCCATCTCGGCGGGGCCGGTGGCGCAGTTGAGGCCGATGGCGTCGATGCCGAGCGCCGACAGCGACGTGAGGGCCGCACCGATCTCGGAGCCCATGAGCATGGTGCCGGTGGTCTCGATCGTCACCTGCGCGATGATCGGAACATCGGTGCCCAACTCGGCGTTGGCGCGCTTGCAGCCGACGACAGCGGCCTTGGCCTGGAGCAGATCCTGGGTCGTCTCGACGAGGAGCGCGTCGGCGCCACCGTCGATGAGGCCGCGGGCGCACTGCTCGTAGTAGTCGCGCAGCGTGGCGTACGGAGCGTGGCCGAGCGATGGCAGCTTGGTGCCGGGGCCGATCGAGCCGAGCACGAAGCGCGGCTTCTCGTCCGTCGCGTAGGCGGCGGCCGCCTCGGCGGCGATGCGCGCGCCCGCCTCCGCCAACTCGTACGTGCGCTCGGGGATGCCGTACTCGCCGAGGTTGCCGAGGTTCGCGCCGAACGTGTTGGTCTCGATCATGTCGACGCCCACCTCGAGGTAGGCGTCGTGCACCGACTTCACCACGTCAGGACGCGTGATGTTGAGGATCTCGTTACAGCCCTCGTGCCCCTCGAAGTCGTCGAGTGAGGGGTCTGCGTCCTGCAACATCGTGCCCATCGCACCGTCTGCGACGAGAACCCTCTCGGTGAGGAGGCGACGCAGAAGCGCTGAACGCTCGCGGGAGTCGGAAACGGAGCGGCTGCTCAATGTGACGACCTTCGGCTAGGGGTGTGATTCAGGCCATCGTATCGCCGGTGTCGACCCGCCCGGCCCGCAGGTAATCCGGGGCGCATTGGAGCGGGCCCGCCCCGGACCCCTAGGCTGGACCAATGCGGATGTTGTGCGAACAGTTCTCCCGCCGCGGCCGTCGAGTCGACTTCTACGGCAACCGAGTGGCCTCCACGGCACTGTGCACCAGCACATTGCTGGCGCATCCGTCGGTACGCGCGGCCCGCGAGACCATCAAAGCGGCAGCGGCGTCACAGAGGCGGGAGAGGCCGTGAGCCTCATCGAAATCGATGATCTCCCCGAGTTGAACGACCCGGTGGTGATCGCCGCATTCGAGGGCTGGAACGACGCGGGTGAGGCCGCCACGGGCGCGTTGGCGCACCTCGCAGGCACGTGGGAGACGATCGACATCGCGGCGATCGACCCCGAGGACTATTACGACTTTCAGGTGAACCGCCCCAGCGTCGCGACCGTCGACGGGCGCCGTCGTATCACGTGGCCGAGTACGCGACTGTCGGTCGCGCAGGGTGCGCTCGCCGGGCGTGACGTCGTACTTGTGCAAGGCATCGAGCCGTCGTTCCGGTGGCAGTCGTTCGTGGAGGAGCTTCTCGGCTTCGTCGAAGAGTGCGACGCCGGCCTTCTCGTGTGCGTCGGTGCGCTGCTCGCGGATTCGCCACACACGCGCCCGTTCCCTGTCGGCGTCTACTCGGCCGATCGTGAGATCCGCCGTCGTCTCGAACTCGACGAACCGACGTACGAGGGCCCCACCGGCATCGTCGGCATCCTCGCCGACGCCGCCGAGAACCGCGGCATCCCGACAGTCTCGGCCTGGGTGTCGGTGCCTCACTACGCGGCGTCGTCGCCCTCTCCCAAGGCGGTGCTCGCCCTCGTGAGCACACTCGAGCGACTTCTCAGCGTGGACGTGCCCCGCGGTGACCTCGAGGAGATGTCGCGTGCCTGGGAGCGTGGCGTGAACGAGCTCGCCTCGAGCGACGAGGAGATCGCCGAATACGTGCGCGCCCTCGAGAACGCGAACGACGCCGTCGACAGCCCGGAGGCCAGCGGCGACGCCATCGCGCGAGAATTCGAGCGCTACCTACGCCGCCGAGACGACGACGGCTGACGCCCGCTCACGTGCTCGATACCGACTGAGGGCTCCTAAGCGTCGCTAGAGCGCAACTCCGAGAAGGGCGTCGATCGCTCGCGCGGCCTCGTTCGGGCTGTCGCCCGCAGGTGCGCCCTCGGCCGCCGCGAGCGCCGCGTCGACCGCCGCCAGAGCTCCCGGAGAGTCGAGGTCGTCGGCCAGGCATTCACGCAGGCGTCCCACCAGCGCGGTCTGGGCTTCGGCGGGCAGTGACGGCACGCCCGTGCGCCACAAGGCGAGTCGGGCGGAGGCGTCGGCGAGCACTTGGTCGGTCCAGTCCCACGGCGTCGCGTAGTGGTGTGCGAGCAAGGCAAGCCTGATGACCATCGGGTCGACGAGGTCGTACCGCAGCTTCGAGACGAAGACGAGGTTGCCCTTCGACTTGCTCATCTTCTCGCCGTCGAGGCCCACCATCTCCTGGTGGAGATAGAGCCGCGCGAAGCTCCCCTCGCCATACAGGGCGTCGGCCTGCACGGCGCTCATCTCGTGGTGCGGGAAGACGAGATCGACCCCGCCGGCCTGCACGTCGAAGCGGGTGCCGAGGTGGTCGAGGGCGATGCTGGTGCACTCGATGTGCCACCCGGGCCGGCCGGCGCCGACACCGTCGACGTACCACGCGGGCTCGCCCTCGCGGGCCGCGCGCCAGAGCAGCGGGTCGAGCGGGGTCTGCTTACCCTCGCGGTCAGGGTCACCGCCCCGGTCGGCGAAGACCTCCATCATCTGCTCGCGGCTCCACCCGCTCGTCTTCCCGAAGCTCGGCTGCTTCGAAAGGTCGAGGTAGATGTCGTGGGCCGAGGAGTACACCCCTGTGCCGTCGGTGACGGGCACGCTGTAGGCGTCGCCCGTGCTCATCAGCTTGGCGACCGCTGCCCCGATCGGGTGCACGTACTCGGCCACTCCGATGAAGTGGTTCGGGGGCAACACGCGCAGGGCCGCCATGTCGGAGCGGAACAGGTCGGTCTCGCGCTCGGCGAGGGCCCGCCACTTGATGTTGTCGCGGTCGGCACGCTCGAGCAGCGGGTCGTCGACATCGGTGACGTTCTCGCAGTACACGACCTCGTGCCCGGCGTCGAGCAGCACCCGGTGCAGAAGGTCGAACATCACATACGTGGCCGCGTGCCCCATGTGGGTGGCGTCGTAGGGAGTGATGCCGCAGATGTAGAGCCGTGCAGTCTCACCAGCTCCAACCGGCTGCTTCGTGCCGGTGCTGCTGTCAGTGATGCGCGGTTCGATACCGACTCCGTGCGCGCTGCGCAGGTCGGGTACGTCTGTGGCTGCCCAGGATCTCACCGGCCCAGCCTACCGACTGCGGTACCGACCTCCAGACAGGCATTGCTCCCCCACTCCCGCCGTGGCCAGGCCCAGGCTCAGCGCGGCACGCTGGTCGTCGCGCAGGCGTGACGAACCGGCTTCGGCTCGACTACAGCGGAGGCCAGGGCAGCGCGGGCCAGTCGTGCGACGGCCGCGGGTGCGTCGCTGTTCGGAGTAGCCGCTCGAGGCGTCGGTCGAGGGCGTCCATCTCGGGGAGAGTGACGAGCTCCTCGAGAACCTCGCGCGCCTCCCCCTCCAAGGCCGCAGCCAGCGCTTCGCAACGGTCGATCTCCGCAGGCGGCAGCGGCTCGTCGGCCCACCCCCACAGCACGGTGCGCAGCTTGTCGTCCGCGCCGAGGCACAGTCCGTTGTCGATCCCCCAGATGGGTGCCGCGTCGGCCGGGTCAGTCGGCTGAATGGCATCCTCGCCGGTTGCAGGGCCCGTGGCTACGCCGCCGCGCAGCACGTGCGATCCCTTGCGGTCGCTGTTGTTGAGCACCGCGTCGAGCACGGCCAGCGAGCGCAGGCGGGCGTCGTCGGCGTGGGCCACGAACACCGATGAGCCGTCGCCGAGTTCGCCCTGCATCACGGTGTGCCACCCCTCCGGGACGGCCCCGACGGGCACGATGCCGATGAGGCCCGTCTCGCGGGCCTCGGTGTCGAGGTGGCCGTTCTCGTCGGGCACGGGCCCGATCCAGTCCTGCACCGAACCCAAACCGAACGGACCGCTGCGCAGCACGGTCGGCGGCACGAGCCCCCAACCTCCTGCCGTGGAGACGACGTGCGCGGCCACCTCACGGCTCGCCAGGTTGCCGTCGGGAAAGTCCCAGAGCGGCCTCTCGCCCATCACCGGCTTGTAGATCGCGTGGCGTCCTGACACCCGCACGAGAAAGGCGACGTTCGACGCCTCCGCCAAACGTCCGACAATCTCCAGATCACCGGCGGCCAGATCCGCCAGAATCGAATCTGCGCTGGTCACGTCACCGCCGGTAGCCGTTGGCGCGCGGGCAGATGTGTCCCTCCGAGTCGAGCGGCCCGGCGCAGAACGGGCACGGAGGCCGACCGGCCGCCACCACGGCGGAACCGCGCCGCGCGAAGGCCCGCGCCGTGCCACCGTGCAGAATCACCCGGAGCACGAGTTGGGTCGGGTCGTCGGCAGGGTCGATCTCCACGCCCGCCTCGAGCTCCTCCAGCACCGACGGCGAGTCGTAGGAGTCACCCATCGCGTGGCATTCGACGACGACGCGACTGCGCTCGGAATCCCAGGCCAGCGCCATCGTGCCGACCTTGAACTCCTCGGTCACGGGCATGTCGAGCGGCCCGTTGTCGACGAGAGCCGCGGCCGCGGCGTCGGAGCCCGCAGCTCCTCCGAACGCGTCGAGCAGGTCGTTGATGCGGTCGGCGAGGATGCCGACCTGCGTCTTCTCGATCGACACCGTGGTCTGTCGCCGCCCCGACGTCGCCTGAAGGTAGAACTGCCGCTGCCCGGGTGGCCCCACCGTGCCCACGACGAAACGCTCCGGGGGGTCGTATTCGATGACCGCCATGCCCGCCAGCGTATCGGGAGCTATCGCCCGCCGCCGACGGCCGCCTCGCCGTCGGCCGTGCCGGAGCTGTCTGCGGAGTCGTGCGCCGGGGCCGTGAGCGAAGCGACGAGGTCGGCGAGTCCGTTGCCGGAGGCGTTGGCCACCAGTAGAAACGGCCGCTCCGCCGTGTACCGGATCGCCGACACCGAGGCCGGCGAGACCACGTACCGCTGAAACGCATCGAGATGTGCGCCACCCGCATCGGCGAGCACGGCCTTGATCGGGTCTCCGTGGCTGACGAGCACCCACACCGCGTGCGGCCCGTGCTCGTCGTGCACGCGACGGTCGTGCTCGCGCACCGCGTCGAGCATCCGCGCCGACATCGCGGTCAGGGATTCGCCCGGAAAGTCGTCGCCGTCGGGAAAGCGGGCCGCGCTCGGTTGGTTCTGCACGGTCTTCCAGAGCGGCTCGGAGGCGAGGTCTTTGAGCGAGCGCCCCGTCCAGGCTCCGTAGCGGCACTCGGCGAATCGGTCGTCGGTGATCACCGGCAATCCGGGCCAGGCAGCGTCGCGCACGAGCTCGGCAGTCTCCTGGCAACGCTGCAACGGACTGCTGGCGACCAGCACCGGTGCGAGCGCGCGATCGCTCTCACCGTGGCCGGCTCCGAGAAGGTCGCCGAGGCGCGTCGCTTGATCGCGGCCGACGTCGTCGAGCCCGACCCCGGGGGTCCATCCGGCGAGTACGCCACCTGCGTTCGCGGTGGTCCGCCCGTGGCGGATGAGAAGGCACGTCGGCACCCCTCCACTGTAGGCGCCGCTCTCCTGCAGCAGAGAGGTGGCACGACGAGCGCCCCGGCCGCGATCGCGTGCCGCTGATGGCGGTGGCGCCGCCGGTATGGTCGGATGACCTCTGTGATCGTGGACAAGGCCATCTACGTCGACGGCAGGCGCGAGCCCAGCGGCAATGTCGGCAGCGCACTCGACTGGGTGCGCGAGCACGGGTCGGGGTTCGTGTGGGTCGGCACGCACTCCCCCGGCGGTGACGAGTTCACGCGCATCGCCGAGCAGATGCATCTGCACCCGCTCGCGGTCGAAGACGCACTCAAGGGCAATCAGCGCGCCAAGATCGACTTCTACGAGACCTCGATGTTCGTGGTGCTCAAGACGCTGCACTACATCGACGCGACCTCCGACGTCGAGACCGGCGAGCTCATGGTCTTCGTCGGCGACGACTTCGTCATGTCGGTGCGGCGCGGCGAGATGTTGCCCCTGCAAGGCATGCGTCGGCGCCTGGAGGCAGACCCCGCGCGGCTCGCCGAGGGCCCCATGGTCGTCTTCCACGCGATCATCGACCAGGTGGTCGACAACTACCGCCACATCGACACCGAACTCGCCCGCGATCTCGACGACATCGAAGAGGCGGTGCTGGGCGGCAAGCAGGAGGTCGACACGGCCGACATCTATCGCCTCAAGCGCGAGGTTCTCGAGTTCAAACGCGGCACGATCCCGCTGGTCGCGCCCTTGCGCAGGTTGACCAGCGGAGACGAGAGCCACCTCGTGCCCGAGTCTCTGCGGCCGTTCTACGCCGACGTTCTCGACCACCTTCTCGGCGTCGTCGACCACGCCGAGACCTACGACCGACTGCTCACCGACATCCTCACCGCCCGCCTCACGCAGATGTCGCTTCAGCAGAACGAAGACATGCGACGCATCTCGTCGTGGGCGGCCATGGCGGCGGTGCCGACGATGATCGCCGGCGTCTACGGCATGAACTTCGACAACATGCCCGAACTGCATACGGAGTACGGCTATTTCGTCGTGATCGCGGTGATCGTGCTGGCCTGCACCCTGCTCTACCGGCGACTCCGCAAGGCCGGGTGGCTTTGAGACACGACAAAAGGGAGTCGGTTGGTACCGACTCCCTCTTGTCGTACCCCCGAGGGGAGGTCAGTTGTGCGTCATCCAGCCCGCGGCAAGGGCAACGATGAGCGCGATGCCGAGCACGATGCGGTAGTAGATGAACAGGCGCAGCGAGTTGGTGGCCACGAACTTCAGCAGCCACGCGATCGCCGCGTAGGCGACGAAGAACGAGACGACGATGCCGAGAATCATCGGGCCCCACCCGATGACCGTCGTGTCGACCTCCGTCAGACCCCACAGACCCGCCGCCGTCAGCGCCGGGATAGCGAGGAAGAACGACAGGCGCGTCGCCACCACACGGTTCACGCCGGCGAAAAGACCGGCCGAGATCGTGGCACCCGAGCGGGAGACACCCGGGACCAGCGAGAAGCACTGCACGAGACCCAGAATCACGCCGTCACGGATCGTGATGTCGTCTTCTGCACGCTGCTTGCCCGCGGCCACCGTTGCGTCGTAACGCTTCTCGGAGTACCACATGACGAAGCTCCAGACGATGAGCGCCCCGGCGACGACCCACAGCGACCGCAGCGGACCCGAAATCAGGCCTCTGAACAGAAAGCCGACGATGCCGACAGGCAAGGAGCCGACGATGACCGCCCACGCCAGCGTGTAGTCGTGGTGCGCACGTGCCTCAGCGTCACGCAGCCCCGCCACCCAGGCCTGGAAGAGACGAATGATGTCCTTCCAGAAGTACACGAGCGTCGCCATGATCGCGCCGATCTGGATGGTCGCCGTGTAGCCCGTGATGGTCGGGTGATCGATCGGCAGGCCGAGTAGCTTTTCCGTGATCGTCAGGTGCCCTGTCGACGAAATCGGAAGGTACTCGGTGAGCCCCTCGACGATGCCGAGGATGATCGAATCGAGATATGACAGTGAGACTGTCTGCACTGGGGTCCTTTCACACGATCATGGCCGGGCGTATTGCCGGGCGCGCCGGACGCATCGTCGAGCACGGGCACCCCCCGTCGGGCAGCATACGGCACGCAATCGGGTCCACTTGCGTGACTGCAGCTCAGGGTGTAGCGCGTGTCCTGGGCTTTCGCACCACGTAATCCTGTGGGGCACAAGCGAAATGGCGGTCGCCGCCCCGCTACTGCCGGGTGCGGCTCCGCCACCTCACAATGCTCTATGTATAGACGCTAGCGCCGATTCAGCGACCGTCGAGGTCCTCGTCGTCATCGTCTGAATCATCATCAGAGTCGTCGTCATC
>JAUNUP010000048.1 GCA_030538115.1 Dermatophilus congolensis
GAGCTTCAGCGCCGACGCAGACCGATGCGATTGTCCGCACCCGGCTGCGAGCTGCTGCCCCGGACGAGGCCCTTGGTCGGTGTGCTCGCGGTGGACTTCGCCGGAGCCGTGGCGACCTGGGTGAACAGTCGCGAGCTGGCACCCTCCGTGATCCTCAGCGAAAGGTTGCGCATCTCGACCTTGCGGTCCCAGGAGGGTGAACTGCCCGCCGTGTAGAGGCCGGTCTTCAGGTTGAGCGCAGCGTGCGAGTAGTTGTCGCCGGCGACGTAGATGGTGCCCGCCTTCGGGTAGAACTTCTCGATGTAGGGCTGCCCGTCGACCTTGACCGAGACCCAGCCCTCGCCAGGGCCGTCGAGGTACGTGGTGACCTCGAAGCGCCGCCACTCGTTCTCGGGGGCCGGCAAGTAGGGCTGGTACCAACTGCCCTGGTAGGTGAGCTTGCCGGTCGTGTCGGGCACCGAGGCTCCGCCGCCGACCCGGTAGACGCCTCCCTGCACCGAGATGGTCAGGGGCGGACCGGGCCACGTGCCGATGCGCGTGCGACCGTGCATCTGGAAGATCGTGTGCCATGTCGCGGCCGGAGGAGCCGCACCGGTGGCCGGGTCGTTCAGCTGGTGCTTGATGTCGAAGGTCGACGTGACGGTGGCGTATCGCGAGGCGAGCAGCGCCCCCTCAGTGCTTGTTCCCCAGAACATCTCCGAACGCGCATCTCCCCCGCGGGCGGCGAAGACCGACGTGCCCGTGCCGTTGACGATCACCGGTGCCACGCCCGCTCCGCCGCGGTCGGCGATACCGATGAGCCGCCGCGCCGTCGGGAGCGTGAGCCCACCGGTGCCGCCGGTGCCGGGCGTTCCGTACGTGGGCGGAGTCGTCGGGGTCGGCTTCGGAGCCGCGGCCTCTCCGATGCCGATGATCTCGATCGCGGACACGGCGGCGCCGCCGCGTGTGGAGGTGAAGGCGAGGTCGAGGCGGCTGTCGAGCACGGTCACGTCGAACGTACGGTCGTAGGCGGTCGCGCGCCCCGCAGCCTTGTAGATGTCCACGCCGGTCAGAACCGGGCGTCCTTCGGCGCCGACGTCGAAGATCCGCTGCCCGGCGGCCTTGTAGTAGTTCTCGACCAGCAGGAGCCTGACCCGGTAGACGCCGTTGGGGACTGCGGCGGAGTACCCGCTCACCCCGAGCAAGCTCGACTGGTAGAGCACGTCGTCGTCGGTGCCGGCGATCGGCGTGTTGGCGAGGTTGTCCCAGCGGTTGATCTTGCCGGAGAAGCCTGCGCGGTGATCCCACAAGCGGCCCTGGCTGTCTTTCACACCGACCCAGCGGGCGTTGGTGCGCACGGTGAACCCCGTGGCGCCGACGGGCGCTGCCGTTGCCGCCGGAGCTCCCGCGACCGCGAGCAGCCCGAGCGCGCTCAGCAACACCGAACCGACGCGAGCGCTCCTGGCAATGAACCTGTCCATGTTCTTCATACGAAGGAGTCCTTTCCCTCTGCCGGCGAAGGCCGGCGAATCATCCCTGATGTGTCTACCCGGCCGCATTGAGGACCGGGGTCTTGCCTATCGTTCGAATGCCCGCGACGCCTTCACGGGTTTCCTTGAACCGGAGGCGAACCCACTATGATCGCCACTGTGCCGAGGTCGCGCGCCCGTGACCGGGCCTGGGCGGCCACCCAGACGGATGCGTGCCCTTGGAGGGCTGAGATGACAACCACCCCGCAGGGTCCCGGCGTCGCCTACCTCGTGAGCCGCTACCCCGCCCTCTCGCACACGTTCATCGAGCGCGAGGTCGAGGCGCTGCGGGCCGAAGGGGTCCGCGTCGAGACGTTCACCGTGCGCCCCGCTCCGAGCGAGACGCTGCTGACCGAGACGATGCGCTCCGAGAACGCCCGCACCAAGACCCTCATCGGAGCCGGAGCCCCGACCTGGGTGACCGCGCACCTCGACGCCATCCGCCGCAGCCCGTCGGCCTGGTTCGGCACCCTGTCCCGATCGCTGCGCACCGGGCCCCTGTCGCCCAAGTCCCGCCTGTGGCAGGTCTTCTACTTCGGCGAGGCCGGTGTTCTCGTGCACCACATGCGTCGCGCCGGACTGCGTCACGTGCACGCACACTTCGTCAACGTCGCTTCCGACGTCGCCCGCCTCGCCGCCGACCTGGGCCGCCGCACCGACGGACCCGACGCCGGCTGGGGCTGGAGCTTCACGATGCACGGCCCCACCGGCTTCGATGCCGTGCGCGAGGCCGACCTCGCGGCCAAGGGCCACGACGCCGACGGTGTCATGTGCATCTCGCACTACTGCCGGTCGCAGATGATGGCCGAGCTGCAACCCGAAGACTGGGACAAGCTCGAACTCGTACGCATGACGGTCGACGCCGACAGGTACCACCCTCCGGCGACTCCGCGGCAGCACGACGGGTCTGTCCGCATCCTCACGGTCGGTCGGCTCGTCCCCGAGAAGGGGCCGACCCTGCTGCTCGAAGCGCTGCGTATCGTCAAAGACCGGGGAGTCGACTTCGCCGCCTCGCTCGTAGGCTCGGGCCCCCTCGCCGACGAGCTCGAGACGCGCCGCCGCGAACTCGGTCTCGAAGACGTCGTCACCCTCACCGGGCCGATCGGCCAGGACCGTCTGCCAGACATGTACCGGGAGGCCGACATCTTCGCGATGGCCTCGTTCCAGGAGGGCCTGCCGGTCGTCTACATGGAGGCGCTCGCCACTGAACTGCCGGTCGTCGCCACCGCAATCGCCGCGACGGGTGAACTGGTCGTCGACGACGTGACGGGCCGTCTCATCCCGCCGGGTGACGCCGTTGCCCTGGCCGACGCTCTCGAAGACCTCGCACGCAACCCCGAGAAGCGGGCTCGCCTCGGCCGGGCCGGTCGAGAGGCGGTCGTCGCACAGTTCACCCCTGCCACGGCGGGTCCGGCCGCCGCACGGTTCTTCGACCGCGGTCGGTGACACGCGGTCGGGCACGATATGGGCAGGCATGGGGGTCGCACTCCTTGCGAATCTGTTGCCCTTCCGTGGGCTGCGCCTTTTCTTGACGTCTGAACCATCGGCGGTCGACCCGTCTTCATGAGTCGAGCGCCCAGGTTGGTCGTCATATTCGGCGGCTGGCGCCTGAGGTGAACGCCTACCGCTGGTCGGGGTTCCGCGACTCAGCGGCCGATGCCGACCGCTGCTCCTGTGTGCGGTGCGCCTCCCTGGAGGCCCTGCGGCGCTCGGTCGCGCGGTCGCGTACGCGGGGATGACGGCTCTCGACGGCGTCTGAACCGGCCGCGGCCTTCTGCTTGGCGGCCGCCTCGGCCGCGTGCCGGCGCTCATGCGTGATCTCGATAGCGCGAATCAAGCGCGTCGCGGCGACAGGTCCTTGCAGCAGATACCTCTTCGCCAACCGACGCGGCTCACGAGCCAAGCGGTACATCCACTCGAAACCCGACGAGCGCGCCCACTCCGGAGCCCGCTCCGTCTTTCCCGCGATGAAATCTGCCGAGGCACCGAAAGCCAGCAGTACCTTGCAGCCGGATTCGGCGCCGAATCGCTCGATCCACAATTCTTGACGGGGCTTACCGAATGCGACGCACAGCAAATCAACGCGTGCTTCGCGGACATCGCGGGCCAGGCCTCGCGCCCCCTCGAGACTGTCGACTTCCGAGCGGTCAGGCGCCCAGAAGTGCACGTCCGTGATGCCCGGCCGCTCCTGCTGGAGAAAGGAGCGCAGGTTCTCGTGGACCTCCGGCGTACCACCGAGAAAGCCCACGGTCGCGCCGACGGCTTCGGCCTCCGAAAGAAGCTTCGGTAACAGATCCGCACCCGTCACGCGCGGCCACTCCGCTCCCACTGCCAAACCTGCTCGCGCGGCGATCGGCGCCCCGTCGGCCAGCGACATCCACCGGATCCCAGTGCCCGAAGGATCGTCGGTGAGACTGTGCTTTCCGGGTGCGAAATGATGCAGATGGTCGACGTTCACCGAAAGTACCGCGAGTGCCGCGTCGTCGTCGTTCACCAATCGATCACGTACACTTTCGACGACGTGCTCCTCGTCGAGCCGTTCAACGACGACACCGTCGCTCACCACGGCTCGGTAATACTCTCGAGCACTCTCGCTCAGTCTGCCGAGAAGATCACGCGCCACCATTCCCCCTGGAATTTGCTTGCCCTGCACCGGAATTCAATGGTACGCGAGAGCCTCGCGGCGGCATGTCGACACCCCTAGGCACGCGCCCGCCTAGTTCGTGCCCGAAGAAGACTTGGCTTTGACCGCCTTGGCGGCCTCGGCGGCCTTGGACTGTTCCGCATTCGCGGCGCGCACCGCCTTGCGAATACTGCGCACCAGCATGTGTCCGGCGAATGCGGAATCGCGGATCTGCGTCGGCCGAAGGGTCCCCAATGCCACGCGCGCGACATCTCTCACCGCGCCCTCGTTCGCGAACTTCTCGCCGAAATAGCGGGTGCCCGTGCGTCGCATCCGGGGCGAGAGCGTCGGATACTGCCGCCGCATATTCGTGTACATGTGCTGCAACCCGCCGATCACCTTTCGGTTGGACGTCGTGATCCGCGTGCGGTCGCCAGGATCCGCAAGGTAGAGCACGAGGTGCTCGGGCACGATGCACACCTTGACGATGCGGCTCACGCGGGCGAAGAGATCCCAGTCCTGGCACGCAGGAAGCGACACGTTCACACTCCCGACCTCCAGCACAGCAGCGCGCCGGATGATTGCCGACGAGAAGCTGCCGAGTGGGTTGCTGCACTGCAGCACCTCGTAGGCATCGGCCGAAATGCTGGTTTCGAGATGCCTGAGGAATTCTCCCTGCGGCCCCACGATGGTCAGCCACGTCGTGCAGAGGCCGTAGTCGTCTCCGAGCGACTCCAGCAATTCCAACTGACGCTGAAGTTTGGTCGGTAGCCACTGGTCATCGCTATCCAAGAACGCGACCCATTCACCCCGCGCATGGGCGATCCCCAGGGCGCGCGCGGCATTCGCTCCCTTGTTGTATTCGTGCTCCAGCAGAACGACACGATCGTCGTCGATGTCTCTCACGAGTTCGACGGTCCCGTCCTGCGAGGCGTCGTCGATGACGATGACCTCGATATCCCGAACAGTCTGGGCAAGCGCGGAATCGATCGATTTCATGATCGACGAGACGCGCTTGTAAGAGGGGATGATTACAGAGACGACTGGCGTGTTCTCGGAGGCGCCGGGCATCATGATCCTCACGTCGCAGCTTGCACCGGACCACGTGACGCTTCCGGCACCCCCTGTGCCCCGAGGCACCTGGCACCCCGGAAACTCCAACCTCTCCCGACCGGTCTGCGTTCTCAAGCTCTGGTGATATAGGGCCGACAATCAGAGTCAAAATATTGCTCGCCCTTGACCATGCGAAGACCTTGTCTTTACCGCTACCTACCATTCACGCGTTTGCAGGCCCACCGCTCTTTGGCCGTTCATCGGCTGCGGACATACGGAAAAAGGGGCCCGGATCCTGTCGGATCCGGGCCCCTTTCGCGAGGCTGAGTCGCTCGGCCTTACTTGGCGAGCTCGGCTGCCTGGCGCTCGACGTCGTCGAGGCCACCGCACATGAAGAACGCCTGCTCGGGCACGTGGTCGTACTCGCCGTCACAGATCTTCGTGAACGCCTCGATGTTCTCGTCCAGCGGAACCGTCGAGCCCTCGAGACCGGTGAACTGCTTGGCCACGTAGGTGTTCTGCGACAGGAAGCGCTGGATGCGACGCGCGCGGTTGACGATGATCTTGTCTTCTTCGGAGAGCTCGTCCATACCGAGGATCGCGATGATGTCCTGCAGTTCCTTGTTCTTCTGCAGAATCGACTTCACGCGGATCGCGGTGTTGTAGTGCTCGGCGCTGATGTACCGGGGGTCGAGGATCCGGCTCGTCGAGGTGAGCGGGTCCACGGCCGGGTAGATACCCAGCGACGCGATCTCACGCGAAAGCTCCGTGGTGGCGTCGAGGTGCGCGAACGTGGTCGCCGGGGCCGGGTCGGTGTAGTCGTCGGCCGGCACGTAGATCGCCTGCATCGAGGTGATCGAGTGACCACGCGTCGAGGTGATGCGCTCCTGCAGCACACCCATCTCGTCGGCCAGGGTCGGCTGGTAACCCACAGCAGACGGCATGCGGCCGAGCAGCGTCGACACCTCAGAACCGGCCTGCGTGAACCGGAAGATGTTGTCGATGAACAGCAGCACGTCCTGGTTCTGCACGTCGCGGAAGTACTCCGCCATCGTCAGAGCCGACAGGGCCACACGAAGACGGGTGCCCGGGGGCTCGTCCATCTGGCCGAAGACGAGAGCCGTCTGACCGAGAACGCCGGCCTCGTCCATCTCGACGATGAGGTCGTTACCCTCACGGGTGCGCTCACCGACACCGGCGAACACCGACACACCACCGTGGTCGCGGGCGACACGCGCGATCATCTCCTGGATGAGCACGGTCTTGCCGACGCCGGCGCCGCCGAACAGGCCGATCTTTCCACCCTGCACGTAGGGGGTGAGAAGATCGATGACCTTGATGCCGGTCTGGAACATCTGCGTCTTGCTCTCGAGCTGGTCGAAGCTCGGCGCCGGACGGTGGATACCCCAGGTCTCGCCGACCTCGAGCTTCGCGTCGCCCTCGAGGTTGAGGCAGTCGCCGGTCACGTTGAACACGTTGCCGAGCGTCACGTCACCCACGGGCACGCTGATCGGGCCGCCGGTGTCGTGCACGGTCGAGCCGCGCACGAGGCCGTCGGTGGGCTGCAGCGACACCGCACGCACCACGTTGTCGCCGATGAACTGGGCGACCTCGAAGTTGATACGACGGGTCTCGCCGCCGAGCTGAACCTCGGCGTAGAGCAGGTTGTACATCTCCGGCATCGAGTTCTCAGGAAACTCGACGTCGACGACCGGGCCGATGATCCGAGCGAGACGCCCGGTACCAGGCACAGCGGCGTCCTGACGGGTCTCCTCGGCGAACGACGTTGACATGTCCTTGGTACTCCTCGTCTTCTGTTCGATCACGCGTCCGCGAGCGCGTCAGCGCCGCCCACGATCTCACTGATCTCTTGGGTGATCTCGGCCTGACGGGCCTGGTTGGCCAGTCGCGTGTAGGTCTTGATGAGTTCGTCGGCGTTGTCGGTCGCCGACTTCATGGCGCGCTGCCTATTGGCAAGCTCCGAGGCAGCTGCCTGCAGCAGACAGTTGTACACACGATGACGCACGTACTGCGGGAGCACCGCGTCGAGCACCTCTTCAGGGCTCGGCTCGAACTCGTACAGCGAGTGCATCTCGGGCGTCTTGGGCTTCTTCTCGCCCTGCACGATGGCCAGCGGCAGAACCCGGCGAGTGCGGACCTCCTGCGTCACCATCGACACGAACCGCGTGTAGACGATGTGCACTTCGTCGAAGGGCTCCGACTCGGCGAGGAACCCGTCGAGCAGTTTGTCGGCGATCTCGACGGCCGTGTCGTACACGGGCGCGTCCGTGTTGCCTTCCCACTGCTCGTCGAACGGCTTCTCACGGAACTTGAAGTAGCCGATCGCCTTGCGACCGTACAGAAAAACGGTCGGCTCGATGTGGGCCTGCTCCAGGCGCTCAAGCAGACGCTCGGTCGACTTCAGCACGTTGGCCGAGTAGGCGCCGGCCAGGCCTCGGTCGCTAGTGACGACGAGGACTGCGGCACGCTTGGGCCGCTCGGCTTGGCGAGTGAGCGGGTGCTCGACATCGGAGTGAACAGTGACGGCGCTGAGCGCATTGGTGAGCGCGTCGGCGTACGGAGTCGTGGCTTCGACGCGACGACGAGCTTTACCCAACCGCGACGAGGCCATCAGTTCCATGGCCTTCGTGATCTTCTTCGTCGCCGTCACGGAGCGGATGCGATTCCGGTACTCCCGGATCTGCGCTCCCATAGGTTTCCGCCTCTCTGCAGGGTGAGAGATCGTGCGGGTGAGCCCCCGCCGCGAAGACCGCTAGGCCTTCGCGGCGGACGGGGATCAACCGCGAACGATCGTCTCCTGGTCGATGTCCTCGTCGCCGAGAGCCTCGGGCGTCTCCTCGACCGTGCCGCGCTTGATCGTGTCGAGCCCGAACTCGAAGCGCTTGTCGAACTCGGCCATCGCCTTCTCGAGCACGTCGGTCGTGCCGTCTTCGAGCTTGCCCGACTCGCGGATACCGGCCAGCACCTGCGGGTTCTGGCTACGCAAGAACTCGAGGAATTCGGCCTCGTAGCGGCGCACGTCGGCGACCTCGACCTTGTCGAGCCTGCCGGTAGTGCCGGCCCAGACGACCACGACCTGCTCCTCGACGGCCATCGGCGAAGACTGCGGTTGCTTGAGAACCTCGACGAGGCGGGCACCACGATCGAGCTGGGCACGCGAAGCGGCGTCGAGGTCGGAGGCGAACATCGCGAACGCCTCCATGGCGCGGAACTGTGCAAGGTCGACCTTCAGACGACCGGCGACCGACTTCATCGCCTTGATCTGCGCGGCACCACCGACTCGCGACACCGAGACACCCACGTCGATCGCAGGGCGCACGTTGGCGTTGAACAGGTCGGCCTGCAGGTAGATCTGGCCGTCGGTGATCGAGATGACGTTGGTCGGGATGTACGCCGAGACGTCACCCGCCTTGGTCTCGATGATCGGCAGACCGGTCATCGAACCCGCGCCGAGCTCGTCGGAGAGCTTCGCGCAGCGCTCGAGCAGGCGGCTGTGCAGGTAGAAGACGTCACCGGGGTAGGCCTCGCGGCCCGGCGGGCGGCGCAGCAGCAGCGACACGGCGCGGTAGGCCTCGGCCTGCTTGGTCAGGTCGTCGAAGACGATGAGGACGTGCTTGCCCTGGTACATCCAGTGCTGGCCGATGGCCGAACCGGTGTAGGGGGCGAGGTACTTGAAGCCCGCGGAGTCGGAGGCGGGAGCTGCGACGATCGTCGTGTACTCCAGGGCGCCAGCCTCTTCGAGCGTGCCGCGGACCGACGCGATGGTCGAGCCCTTCTGGCCGATGGCCACGTAGATGCAGCGCACCTGCTTGGTCGGGTCGCCCGACTCCCAGTTAGCCCGCTGGTTGAGGATCGTGTCGACCGCAACCGTGGTCTTACCGGTCTGGCGGTCACCGATGATGAGCTGCCGCTGACCGCGACCGATCGGGATCATCGCGTCGACGGCCTTGATGCCGGTCTGCAGCGGCTCATGCACCGACTTACGCGACATGACGTTGGGTGCCTGGAGCTCGAGCTCGCGACGCCCCTCGTCCTTGATGTCGCCGAGGCCGTCGATCGGCTGGCCGAGCGGGTTGACGACGCGGCCGAGGAAGCCGTCGCCCACGGGCACCGACAGAACCTCGCCGGTGCGCGTGACCGGCTGGCCCTCCTCGATACCGGCGAAGTCACCGAGGATGACGACACCGATCTCGTGGCGGTCGAGGTTCAGCGCGATGCCCAGCGTGCCGTCCTCGAAGCGGAGCAGCTCGTTGGTCATGGCCGAGGGCAGACCCTCGACGTGAGCGATACCGTCACCGGCATCGGTGACGCGGCCGACCTCTTCGCGCGAGGCCGCGTCGGGGTCGTAGGACTGGACGAACTGATCCAGGGCGTCCCGGATCTCCTCGGGCCGGATCGTGAGCTCCGCCATCGTTAGGTCTCTTCTCCTCATCAGCGGCCGGGGTGCGGCCGGAACATGTCTGCAGTGCCGGAGCTATCCGGCGATGGGCTTGGCTCCAGCCCGTTACACCTTGCTCAGGACGCGCCCGGCCTCAGCCAGTCGCCTGTCGACGGTGGCGTCGATCACCTCGTCGCCGACCTTCACCAAGAGTCCGCCCACGAGATCGGGATCCACGGTGGCGTCGACGAAGATCTCGTAGCCGTACAACTTGGTCAGGCCCGCCGCGAGCCGCGCGACCTGCTCGTCGGACAGCGGTGTCGCACTCGTGACGTGAGCGGTCACCTTGTCGCGCAGGCGAGCCGCCTGCGACAGGATCTGCCAAATCACCGCGGCATACCGGCGCCCGCGCTGGTTGAGCAGGGGACGCTGGGCCAGCCACACGGAGTCGGGCAGCGCCTTGCCTGCGAGCAGCTTCGTCACCAGTTCGGCCTTGGCCTCAGCGGGAACGTCGATGCGGTGCAAAGCGTCGCGCAGCCCCTCATCGGCGCTGAACAGCTGCTGGGCGGCCAGCAACTCACGCTCGACCTGGTCGAGGTTGCCCTCGTGCTGAGCGGCACTGAGCACGAGGTCGTGCCCCGCCCGCTCCAGCGCGTGGGTGAGGTCGCGTTCGATACGCCACCGCTCCGAGACCGCGGCCTCGACCACTCCCATCGCGACCGGCGAGACGTGTGCGCCGAGCACACGCCGAACCAGTTCACGCTTGGGCCACGCGTCGCGCGACTTGTCACCCAAGGCGCGCGCCAACCGGGGGTTGCCGGCCAGTGTCTCGGCAACGGCGTACAACTCGCCCGCTACCGCCCTCAGATCGATGGCCGGGTCGTTCTCGAGAGGCGTCAGCGCCTCGAGAACAGCCGCCCACCCCTGGCGGGACGAACCCTCCATGGTCATCGCGGACGAGCCTCCTCACCGAGTTCGCGCTGAAGCGTGCCGTCCTCGAGTTCGGTGAGGAACCGCTCGACGATGCCCTTCTGACGGGCCTCTTCTTCCAGCGATTCGCCGACGATGCGGCTCGCCAGGTCGGTGGAGATGCGCCCCACTTCGCCCTTGAGCTGAGCCATGGCCGTCGCGCGCTCGACCTCGACCTGCCTGTTGGCGGCCTCGATGATGCGCTGCGCCTCCGCCGTAGCGTTGGCACGCATCTCGGCGACGATCGCGGCGCCGTCTTCACGGCCTTCTTCACGCAGGCGGTTGGCCTCGGTACGAGCCTCGGCGAGCAGGTTCGTGTACTGCTCCTTGAGCGACTCCGCCTCGGCCAGTGCCTTCTCGGCACGCCCCATGTCGCCCTCGATCGCCTCGACGCGCTCTTCATAGGCGGTCTCGAGCTTCGGCACGACCATCTTGCCGATGAGGAACAGGAAGACGAGGAACAGGATCGTGCCGAAGACCAGCTCCCCGGTGTGGGGAAGGATCGGCAAGGAGGATCCATCGTCCCCGCCGCCGCCGACGGAAGACGCTAGAGCCACGGCTTGTGTCAGGCTGAGCTGCACGTTATCTCCTTGGGCTGGCGAACCCCTGGCCTACGCCGGGGGCGGGTTCGAAGTGACGTGATCGCCAGGTCAGACGATGAAGGCGAGGACGAAGCCCAGAATGGCGAGCGCCTCGGCCACGGCGAAGCCGAGGATGGCGAGGGGCTGCAGAACGTTCTTGGCCTCGGGCTGACGGGCGACACCGTTGATGAGGGCGGCGAAGATCATGCCGATGGCCAGAGCCGGGCCGAGCGTCGAGATGCCGTAGCCAACGATGGTGAGGGAGCCGGTCATGATGAGAGATTCCTTTTCTGCGGTGGACCGGTCGGAGTGTCCGACCAAGGACTCGATATGAAGTTGTCAGTTGAAGGGTCGTGCTGGGGCTGCTGGGCCCGCTGGGGGTTTCTCAGTGCTCCTCGGCCAGCGCCGCGCCGATGTACGAGGCGGACAGTAGCGTGAACACGTAGGCCTGCAGGCACTGGATGAGGATTTCGAAGATCGTCATGATGATCGCGCCGCCATACGCTGCGACTCCGGCGACTTTGAGGAAGCCCTCGCCGTTGAACAGCAGGTACTGGCCACCGAGGATGAAGAGCACCAGCACCATGTGCCCGGCCAGCATGTTGCCGAAGAGACGCAGGGCGAGCGTGGCCGGCTGGATGACGAACTTCGAGAGCGCCTCGATGAGGAAGATCAGCGGAGCAACCACGGCGGGAACGCCGCCGGGGACCATCGCCTTGAGGTACCCGCCGACGCCGTGCTTGCGGATACCCGCGTAGTGGTACGTGAGGTAGACGACCAGCACCAACGCGATCGCGAAGCCGATGCGCGCGGTCGGCGGGTTCTGGAACGGCGGGATCACGCCGAAGAGGTTGTTGAGCAGGATGAACATCATCAGCGAGAAGAGCAACGGCATGAACGGCTTGACTTCTTTGCTGCCGATCATGTCTCGGCCGATGCCGTTACGCACGAAGTTGTAGAACAGCTCGACGAAGTACTGACCCTTCGTGGGCACGGCGCTCGCCTTGCGGGTGGCGGGGATGAGCCAGACGAGCAGGAGCACCGCAGCGATCGCGGCCAGCAGCATGGGGCGGGTGAACGCCCACGCGCCGTCTGTTCCGAAGAGCGGGTGCCAGAAGTCGTTGGGCGACGGAGGAACGTAGGTGTCGCCGGCCGCTGGTACCGCCGAACTGACGGCCAGGGCCACGCTGGTGAAGCTCACGAATACTCCTCGTGGTGGATATCGTTCGGGCCCTGCGACGAAGACTCATCGCCGAGCCCGAGTGACACACTCGGCGCGAGCCGAGTATCTGCCGTGCCGTTCGAGTCCTGAGACGCGACACGCGCCCCGGACACCGGCTGCAAGCTTGCTGACAACAACTTGGAAGTCATCGCCTACCGTACCGGAGCCAGACGGTGTACAGGGCCAATGTCATTCCTATCAATGCCCCGATTCCGACTCCGATTGAAGTCCCCAGCCAACGATCGACCAGATGACCGATTCCGCCGTAGACCAGCGGTCCTGTGATCAGATACGCGACGATCGTCGTGCCCGCGTTGCTGGCGGCATTGCCGGCACTGGGACCACCGGGCGTCTGCTCGCTGCTGCGGTGCGCGCTCCAGTCGTATCGGTTGCGCTCGGAAGGGTACTTGTACCTCACGACGCATCCTCCCCCTCCGGTCTGCGGTACTCGGCCGCTGCGAAGACGAGGATGCGCGCTCTGCGCAGCACGACCGCCTGGGCGATCTGCCACACGACGGCCTCGACAAGCGCGGCCACGGCAAACCAGCGCGGCTCGGGCATGGCACCGGCCGGCAGGAGGAAGAGGATCGCGAACAATCCGCTGATCTGAAGACCGTAGACGCCGAGCGCCCCGGTGAGGGCACCGCTGTCGGGGCCGAAGAGGATGGCACGAAGGCCGAAGGCGCCGAGAGCGAAGAAGACCGCCGTGACGAGTACGCCCGCCACTACTGCGGTGAGTGCCCCGGGGGGGCCGAGCGTGAGAGCCGCGACGACCGCCCCAGCAAGAACCACGGCACTGGCCAGGCCGGCGCCCTTCATCATCGAGGCGAAGACGCCGAAGGTCTGATGGCGGGGTCCGCGAGCAGCGGCGTTGCGCTTCTCGGCTAAGGACGCCACGTCGTGCACCTGCCCCCTGGTCGGTCGTCGTCGATGATGACAACGGTGTGAAACCTATCACGCACCCGTCCGGCGCAACCACCGTGGAAGGGCCACGGTGAGCACCACAGCGACCAGGACCAGCACGACGATGCCCAGGATCGGGAGGAACCCGTCGACGAACGTGAACGACACGACCCCGAACGCGACGATGGCCGCCCAGAAGTAGAGCAGCAGCACCGCGCGTCGGTGCGTGTGCCCGATCGCGAGCATCCGGTGCTGCAGGTGCTGGCTGTCGGCCTTGAACGGGCTCTGCCCTCTCCGCACGCGGCGGACGACCGCGAGCCCCATGTCGAGCAAGGGAATCGACATGATCGCGATCGGCACGATGATCGGCAGGTAGAGCACCAGCTCGTCGTTGCGGGTCACGTGCGCGCTCGGGTCGATGTTGCCGACCATCGAGATCGTCGCCGCCGAGAGAAGGAGGCCGAGCAGCAGCGACCCCGAATCACCCATGAACAGCTTGGCCGGGTTGAAGTTGTGCGGCAGAAAGCCGAGGCAGCAACCGAGCAGCGCCGCCGTGACGAACGTCGCGGTGGAGATGACGTTGGGCGGGTCGTAGGTGTACGAGAGCTGGTAGGCGTACAGGAAGAACGCGAGCGAGGCGATGCCGACGATGCCCGTAGCGAGCCCGTCGAGCCCGTCGATGAAGTTGACCGCGTTCATCGTGACCAGCGAGATGCCGACCGTGATCGCGATGAGCACCGGCGCCGGCAACACGGTCACACCGAACAGCGGGATCGAGAGCAACTGCACCCCGAACCACGCCATGACCCCGGCGGCGATGGCCTGGCCGGCCAGCTTCGTCATCGCGTCGAGTTCGGTGACATCGTCGATCGCCCCCACGGCAGCGGCGAGGATCGCGCCCGCGCAGATGCCGAGGATCTCGCTGCTCTCGAAGATCTGAGAGAGGTGCGGCAACTGGCGAGCGGCCAGAACAGCTCCGAGAAAGCCGAGCAGTATGCCCACTCCCCCGAGCCTCGGGATCGGAGTGGAGTGCACATCACGCGCACGCACGGGTGTCACCGCACCGATGTTCACCGCGATGCGGCGGATCAGCGGAGTGACGACGAAGGTCAGGGCCGCGGCGATCACGGCGATGAAGAAGTACTCGCGCATGACCTCCTCTTTCGCCCGCCGGGTACGGCAGCTCAGCGCGCCGACCGTGAGACCCCCAGGAAGACCCTACTCCCGTGCGTTGTCTTCGCCCTCGGCTCCGCCCTGCGGGTCGGGTGAGTCGGCCTCTGTCACGGCTTCGTCGGGGTCCGGAGGAAAGGCGACGACGCGAAGCTCGGCTTCGGTCACGCCACCCTCGCGGAGGATGACGAAATCGTCACCGGTGCAGTCGACGATCGTGGAGGCGAGTCCGCCGACCGAGGGTCCGCCGTCGAGGTATACCGAAACCGCGTCGCCGAGCTGCTCGCGGGCCTGCTCCACCGTCGTGGCCGCGGGCTCGCCCGTGCGGTTCGCGCTGGTCACGGCCATCGGGCCGGTGATCGCGAGCACGGCCAACGCCGGTTCGCAGTCGGGCATGCGCACGGCGACCGTGCCGTTGGTGTCGCCGAGATCCCACATCAGTGAGCTCTGCGCCTGCAGCACCAGCGTGAGCGGACCCGGCCAGAACTTCTCGACCAGTCGGCGCGCGTAGCTGGGCACCGCCGTCGAGAGCCCGTCGAGGGTGCGCTTGTCGGGCACCAGCACCGGCGGGGGCATCTGACGTCCGCGACCCTTGGCGTCGAGCAAGTCGCGCACCGCGTCGGCGTCGAAGGCGTCGGCCCCGACTCCGTAGACGGTGTCGGTGGGGATGACGACGACCTCGCCGCGCTGCACCGCGTCGGCGACGGTCGCTACGGCCTGCTCCCTGGCCTCGTTGTCGGCCACGGTGGCGTCGACGACCTCGCTCATGTTCGCTCCTCGCCGGTCGGTCGGATTCTCGGGTGGCGGTCGGTGTTCACCCGGGTCACGAGTCTAGGAGGGTGGCACTGACGAACCTGGGCCGGCCCGCGTGATCGGTGCCGGCCTGCACATCGCCCCAGCGGCCCGCCTGCGTAAGGTGCCTGACCAGGGCCTGGCTCTGCACCTCGGCGTGTTCCATGACGAACAGACCGCCTGGCCGCAGCAACCCGGCCGCGACGTCGATCACCTTGCGAGGCACGTCGAGACCGTCGTGGCCGCGGCCGTACAGGGCGATTTCGGGATCGTGGTCGCGCACCTCGGGGTCGACCGGCACGGCGTCGGGCGGGATGTAGGGCGGATTCGAGACGACCACGTCGACCCGGCCGGCGACATCTGCGCAGGTGGCGGGGTCGGTGGCGTCGCCGTGCCGCAATTCGACCCGGGGGCAGTGCATATCGCGATTGCGGCCGGCCCAGGCGAGCGCGTGCTCGGAGAGCTCGACCGCCACCACGTCGGCGCACGGCACCTCGGTGGCCACGGCGAGCGCGATCGCACCGGAGCCGGTACACAGGTCGACCACGAGCGGCCGCCTGGTCCAGCCCTGGGTCGCGGCCGCCGTGAGGTGGTCGACCACGACTCCCGC
>JAUNUP010000049.1 GCA_030538115.1 Dermatophilus congolensis
GACGAGCGCGACGACGATCGTGACGATGACGACGACGATGACGACGACGAGCGGGACGACGACTGACGCGGCGGACACGAGAGCGGGTAGTACTCCGAATGAACGAACCGTCCAGCGCGGACGCGGGGCCTCAGCGCCCGGGTTCGCGGGCCTGGTTGCGCCGGCTACGACCTCACATGTCGTTGTCGCGCAGCGTGATCAGCGCGTTGCTGATCATCGCCAGCGCTGGGCTCGTCTTCTCCGGGGGCATCTCGCACACACTGCACAACCGCGCGCTCAGCGAGCGCATCGACGCAGAACTGGCTCAGGAACTACAGGAATTTCGGGGCCTGGCCAATTCACCAGACCCCAATACGGGTAGGCCGTTCGCCTCCGTCGCCGATCTGCTGGAGACGGAACTGGCGCGCAACGTGCCCAACCGTCACGAGGAGTTCGTCGTCTTCATCGACGGCAAGGTGCCGTTCGTGTCGGCGGCACCCAGACCCTTGGAATTCGAGAAGAGCGCCGAGCTGCGCGCTTTCATCGCCGCGCTTCCCCGCGACGCCGACCCCCAGTACGGCTCGGCGACACACGCAGAGCGCTCTGTGAGATTCGTGGCGTCCCACGTTCACGTGCCGGGCGACCCGGCACTGGGCACGTTCGTCGCCGCGATCGATGCCACCGCCGAGCGCGACAACATCGATGACACTCTGCAGGCCCAGATCCTCGCGGGGCTGCTGACCCTGCTGCTCATCGCCGGAGTCGGTGCGCTCACCTTCCGCCTGCTGCTCAGCCCACTCACCGAACTCTCGAAAGCCGCCGAGCGGATCAACGACGCTCGCCTCGACGAGCGGGTGCCCGAGCGCGGCCCCGACGATCTCGCGTTGCTCGCCCGCACGGTGAACAACATGCTCGACCGCCTCGACCAAGCGTTCAGCACCCAGCGAGCCCTTCTCGACGACGTCGGGCACGAACTGCGCACGCCTCTGACGGTGCTGCGCGGGCATCTGGAGATCATGGACACGAAGGACGCCGAAGACGTCGACGCGACACGCGACCTGCTGCTCGACGAGATCGACCGGATGGGCCGACTCGTCGACGAACTCGTGCTGCTCGCGAAATCGGAACGCCCTGATTTTCTCGTGACCGCTCCGGTCGACGTCGACGACATCGTCGACGGTGTCATGACGCGCGCGGTCACCCTCGCCGACCGGCAGTTCCGGGTCGACGGACGCGCGGAGGTCGCGATCCTCGCTGACCGACAGCGCCTCACCCAGGCGCTGCTGCAACTGCTCTCAAACGCGATCCGCTATACGCAGCCCGACGACCAGATCGCCGTCGGCGCCCGCGTCAGGGACGACGAGCTCGTCGAGATCTGGGTGCGAGACACCGGCAAGGGCATCGACCCCGCCGACCACACCAGGGTCTTCGAACGCTTCGAACGCGGCTCCTCCCCCGTCAGCCCGGACGACGCGGGCGGCCGTAGCCACAACTCCGGCCTCGGCCTGTCGATCGTCGCTGCCATCGCCAAGGCCCACGGCGGCCGTATCGACCTCATCAGTGCACCGGGCCGTGGCTCGACGTTCACGCTGGTGCTCCCCTCGGAGCCCCCGATCCCCTCTCGCAAGGAGGCCCGAAGTTGACCGGCATACTCATCGCCGAGGACGAACCCCGCATCGCCTCGTTCGTCTCGAAGGGGCTGCGTTCAGCGGGCTACGCGACGATGACCGTGGGCGACGGCCTATCGGCGCTGCAAGTGGCGCTGACCGCCGACGTCGACCTGGTGATTCTCGACATCGGCCTGCCCGACATGGACGGCTACGAGGTGCTGCGACGCCTGCGTGCACAGGGCAGCCAGGTGCCGGTGATCGTCTTGACCGCGCGCACGAGCGTCGACGACACGATCGCCAGTCTCGAGGGCGGCGCCGACGACTACATGCCCAAACCGTTCCGGTTCGAAGAATTGCTCGCCCGGGTGCGGCTGCGGCTGCGCGCCCCGGCCGCCACCTCCGAACCTGCGGCGAGTCACGAGCTCAACGCCGGCGACGTGCGTCTGGACCTGCACACTCGGCAGTTGCACGTCGACGGCATCGCACACGACCTCTCGGCCCGCGAATTCTCGCTCGCGGAGACGTTCGTGCGGCATCCTCGGCAGGTGCTCTCGCGTGAGCAATTGCTGTCGCGGGTATGGGGTTACGACTTCGACCCCGACTCCAACGTCGTCGACGTCTACGTCGGATATCTGCGCAAGAAGCTCGGCTCCGAGCGCATCGTCACCGTGCGCGGCATGGGGTACCGGCTCGACGTGTGAGTTCAGCTGCGTGTCAGCACCCGTCAACCGCTGTCAACCGGCGTCACAACCGGGCGTCAGCGCCGCGAGGTCGAGCCGCCCGGGTCGTAGCGCGTGCACCGCGAAGACGCGCAGCCGAGCAGCCCTTCGCAACAGCACGAGGGCCTCGAGCGCCTCAGGGGTCGCGACGGCGGGGTGGCTGAGGTCGCTCAGGCGCGACACGAGCTGCTTCTCGAACTCTCGGGCATGCCCTGGCCCGTGCTCCGGCTCCAGCGCCTGCGCTCTACGCACGTGGGCGAGGAGGTTCGCCACGTCCAGCGCCGGATGGGTCCAGGCGGCGGTGTCCCAATCGAGAAACGTCACGCGTGTCTGTGCCTGTGCTGGCGTCCGTGTCTGTGTCGGCGTCGTCGGGGCGTCGACGAGGATCTGGCCTTCGTGCAGGTCACGGTGGGCGAGGACAGCCCGGTCCAGCCCCTCGGCCCGGAGGTCGGGGTGCTGCTCGAGCCTGTCGGCCACCTCGGTCGCCTGCTCGACGAGGGTCGCCTTCTGCTCCGGCGACAGGGCGCCCTCGGGAGCTCCGGCCGCGGCCGCCGCCGCCCACGATCGCAGGATCGCAGCCTCCTGCTCCCCGGTATGCACCGGGAGTTCGTGAGGCAGGCCGTCGTTGCATGCAGCCCTTACCCCGGCCAGGGCAGCGAGCGCGCGGGCAACGCTGTCGGCCGACTGCTCGACGAGTCGCGCCGGCCCCTCGGCGAGGATCCGATCGAGCGCGATACCCGGGGCCCGGCCAAGACGCAGCCATCCGTCTCGGGAGTCGGAACCGAGCAGCGGCGGCCGAAGCGGAGCCCCCGCGTCCACAGCCAACCCGCCCAGCAGGTCTTCAACAGCTTCCGCACGCGCAAGGGCCCGGCGGGTGGCGGACTTCTTGGCGAGTTTGACGAAGGTGCCGTCGGGCAGGGTCAGCACCGCGCGCTTTAACCCCCGGTGGGCGAGCACCCGGCCTCCGTCAGTGCGCCAACGAGCCAGGGCGGGCAGGGTGGCAGCGATCTCGTCGTCGCTGAGCGTGCGGCAGCCGCCGCAGTCGAGAACCGCAGCGACCGCGCCGTCCGGCGTCGCGCACTCGAGCACGTAGCCGGCGCTCGGGTCGCCGAGGTCGGCCGGCCACACGCGGCGCACCGGCAGGTGGCCGCTGTCGGACTCGACCCCGCGGGCGATCACCTCGCGCAGGCGAACGGGCAGGTCGTCATGGGGTGTCGTCATCCGTCGGCTCCATGCTTCGGGGCCGTGAGGCCGAGGTGTCGTTCGGCCAGCGCCACCAGCTCTTCGGTGCGCTCGGCCCAGTCGAAGTGGCGGCGCCGGAACGGCTCCGGGGCTCGCAGCAGGGCAGCCGCCGCCACGACCTCGGGCGGGGCCGCGAGCGTCGCCGGTGAGTGCCCGTCGCGGCCGGCGAGCGTCTCGGTCACCTGCCACGTCGCCGCGTCCCACCCCAGGGGCCATAGGCCGCAGCGGTCCCAGTCGAGCACCTGCGTCTGCGATGCTCCCTGCTCGCGCTGCTCGCCCTGCTCGTTCAGCACCTCGGAGACGACGAGTTGGTCGGCGGAGTAGTCACCGTGGGCGGGGGCCGCGCCGCAGGTTTCGAGACGCGGCCCGAGTTCGGCGGCGATCCGCGCCGCCCGCTCCTGCCAGTGCAAGCCGGCCACGTCGAACGCCGCGACACCCACCGCCGCCGAGCGGAGCGCCGACGCGACATCCACGGGCTTCCACGGCCACCCCACCGCGGCGTCGGCTCGGGCTCGCTCGTGCGCCAGGCTCACCACATCGGGCTGAGCGTCGCCGGGCACCCACGGCCGCCCGGGGGTGAAGGCGACGACCTCGCGCGCCTGCCCCGCGTGTATACGCACGATCCACCCAGCGTCGCTGCCATCACAGGCGACACTGTCGACGCCACCGCCGCTGTCGCAGGAAAGAGGCGACCAGTGGCCGACGAAGCGTCTGGCCGGGTTGTGGCTCAGCGTGCGCACGGTGCCGCGCCTGCGCGCCGCCTCCGGGTCGCGCGCGGCCGGGCCGCGGGAGTCGCTGTGCCTCACCACGGCTCGCAACCGCACCGGAATCCCGGTGTCGGGCAGCAGCGCCGACAGGCCGCGCAAGCGTCGGTCTCCGATCGCCGGCGTGACGAGCACGCGCCGCCGGTGCTCGACGACCAGCGCAGGTCCGCGAGGAGCCGTGATGGCTCGGATCCGCGCGTCAGCGGCCTGGGGCGACGCTGCCCACTGCTGGGCAGCCGTACCGACTGCACGCCACGCCCGGTGCGCCGCATCGACGTCCTTTTCGCGCTTTGTCTCCCACAGTTCGGGGGCCAGCGCTCGGGCGAGCAGCCACGGCAACGACGGCTCGTCGGGCGCGCTGCGCGGCGGAGGGCGCAGGACCGCGGTCACCGAAGCACCCGGCTTCAGGCGCAGGCGCTCGACCGCGTACCCGGCCCCCCAGGCGCCGCACACACGCGCGAGTACCTCAGCGTCGAGCATGGTGGCCAGTCCGGGCAGCTCGGGGTAGCGCGCGACGAGCGCGGCATCGGCCGAGTTCATCGGCCCTCACCCATCCCCATCGCGGCCGGCGTCGCCTCCACGAGGTCGCCGTCGCGCAGCTCGACCACGCGGTCGACCAACCGCAGAAGGCGCTCGTCGTGCGTGACGACGATCGTCGTACGACCGACGCAGAGGCGCTGGAGCGCGTCGACGAGCGCCTCCACGGAGGGCGTGTCGAGGCCGGTCGAGGGCTCGTCGAGCAGCACGAGCCGGGGGCGGCGCACCATGGCGCGCGCCACGGCCAAACGCTGCCGCTGGCCACCCGACAGGGTGACGCCGCGCTCTCCGACGCTGCGGTGGATGCCCTCGGGGTGGGTCTCGATCATCTCGCCGAGCCCGGCCTCGCGGAGGGCCTCGATCACGTCGTCGTCGGTCGCGTCGAGGCGTCCGAGCCGCACGTTGTCGGCGAGGGTGCCCGACAGCACCGCACTGTCCTGCAGCACGACGGCTGTCGCGTCGCGGACGCTCGCGGTCGTCACATCGGCGAGGTCGTGACCGTCGAGGCGGATGCTGCCTGCAGTCGGCGTGATGAACCGCATGAGCAGCGACAGCAGCGTCGACTTGCCGGCGCCACTGGGCCCGACGATCGCGATCCGCTCCCCCGCGTTGACGACGAGATCGACGTCGCGCAGCACCGGCATGTCGGGCCGGTAACCGGCCGTGACGCCCTCGACCTCGACGCGGCCGCACGAGGCACGCAAAGCAAGCCCGTTGCCGGGATGCGACGGCAACGGCCGGGCCCAGCTCGGCTCCGGCGCCGGCTCGGCGTCGCGGAGGGTGTCGGCGATGCGCTCACCGGAGGCCGAGGCGCGGGCGATGCGGCCCGTGTGCTTGGCGATGTCGCGCAGCGGCTTGAACGTGGTCTTGAGGTAGGTGATGAACACGACGAGCTCGCCGGGGCTGATCGCGCCCACGAGTACCCGGTGCCCACCGACGGCCAGCACGACGCCCGTGGCGATGCCCACGATGAAGTCGGTGCGGCGTTCGAGCCCGGCCGACAGGCGCTTGGCCTTGACGCCCTCGCCGAGGCCCTTGCTGTCGGCGGCCTTGAATCGAGACGAAAGGTGCTCGGCGAGACCGTAGGCCTGCACCGTGGTGATGGCGCCGAACGCCTCGGAGGCGTCGCCGGCCAGCTCACCTTCGCGCCGTCTCTGCTGCCGGGAGGCGGCCGTAATGTTGCCGCCGGCCCGCCGCCCGGAGAGGGCGAGGATCGGCAGCACCGCCACCACAACGGCCCCCAGCACCGGGTCGAGCACGACCACGACGATGAGCATGCCTACCACGGTGATGAGGTTGGCCATCAACGGCAGCCCCGCGGTGACGCCCGCCTCCTGGATACGGCCCACGTCGGAAACGACTCGCGTGACGAGGTCGCCCGAGCGCGCTGTGGCGTGAAACGCGGTCGGCGCAGCAAGAAGACTCGAGTGCACCTGGGCCCGCAGGCGCGCCGACACCTGTGCGCCGACGAACGCGAACGCGACCGTCGACATGTAGGCGGCCCCGGCCCGCAGGGCGGTGACCGCCACGACCGAGACGCCCGCGAGTATCAGAAGGGTCGGCGAATCCAGCCCCGCCAGCCACCCCGCGATCCCGCCGACGGCGGAGTCCGCGACAGCCGGGTCGACCGCTTGCGTGCCTCCCGATAGCACGCGGGCGCCGATGGTGTCGATGACCCAACTCATCGGCCACGGCTCGAGCAGGCGCGCCACGACCTCCAGCAGGATGGCGGCGACGCCACCCGCCATGAGCAGGCGCGAACCCTTGACGTGCGGTTTCAGCAGGCCGAGCGTGCGCTTCAGCGCCCCGGCCCGGAGTTGGTCCTTCTTGTGCTTCACCGAACGGTGTTTCGCTGCCATCACCCGTCTCCGTGCACGCCGATCGACTGCACCTGTTCGAGGCTCAGAATCGTATCGACCACGGCCGACCAGGTGAACCGCTGCGCCGCCGCCCGCGCCGCCTCGCCCATGCGAGCGCGCTCACCGACGTTGGCGGCGAGCCGGCCGAGCGCGTCGACGAACGCGGGCTCATCACCCGGGGCCACGAGGTGGGCCTCGTGCGGGTCGAGGAGGTCGGGCAGGTCGGCGACCGCCGAGAGCACGGTCGGCAGCCCGCTCGCCAGGTACTCCGCCACCTTGAGGGGCGAGAAGTAGGCCTCACCCTTCGGATAGGGGGCCACCGCGATATCGGCCTGCGCCAAGTACTCCGGCACCTGTTCGGGCGCCACCAGACCGACAGAACGCACTGCGACCTGGCACGATGCGGCGAGGTCGAGCACCTGCTGCAGGCACGGGCCGTCGCCGACGAGCAGCAACTCGACAGGGGTACCCCGCCGACCGAGCTCTGCCGCGGCGCGGACGAGTTGGTCGGGGTCGTGCCACGGACGGAACCCCCCGACGAACGCCACCACCGGACGCGCCGTCTCGCGAGGCGTCACCACCCGGTAGCGCGCGAGGTCGACACCGTTGGGCACGGTGTGCACCGGACGGCCCGATTCGCCCTCCGCCCAGCGAGCGACACCGCTGCTCACGGCGATCGCCGTGCCCGCGGCGCGGAGCGCCCGGACGGTCATGTCGGTGGCGGCCTGCGCCGCATGGAGTTCACGGTGGGTGGCCTGCTCCTCGACGAGCGGGGCGTTCACCTCCAGCACCGTGTGCGCACCGGCCGCGGCCGCCTGTTCGAGCACCTGGCACGAGAACAGGCTGTATCGCTGGTAGACAAGGGGGCGCGTCGCGTCGCTTGCCTCAGCGGCACGCTCACGCACCAGGTCGGCGACGAGGGAGGCCGTTCGCTCGTCGAGTTCGATGAGCGCCTGTTCGCGCTCGGCGACCCCGGAGGTCTTCGGCAGCTTCATCTCGACGACCTCGACGCTCTCCAGGCCCGCCGGAGCTTCGCCTCCGATGCGGGTCGCGACGAGCGTGACGCGCCCGGTCGACCGGGCGACGAGTTCGCGCAGCACCGACTGCACGTGCACCGAACTGCCCTTGTGGCCGTACGCAGGCACCCCCGGGTCGAGGAGTACGTAGACGGCGTCGTGAACCTTCACGCCGCGTCCTCCTGACGGGCGGCGAGTTCGGCGGTCAGTTCACGCAAGTTGCGGGCCTGCACGTCGACGTCGAAGCGAGCCTTCACATGGGCGTGCGCACCCTTGACGAGGCGCTCACGCAGCTCGGTGTCTTCGATGACCCGCCGCAGTGCGTCGGCGAGCGTGCGAGGGTCGCCAGGCTCGGCCATGACGCCCGTGCGGCCGTCGAAAACCGCCTCCGAGACACCGCTGACCGGAGTCGAGACGACAGCAGTTCCGAGCGCCATCGACTCCAGCAGAACCGTGGGCAACCCGTCGCGATCGCCGTCGGGCGAGATGATGCACGGCGCGGCGAAAACCGTTGCGGAGCCCACGAGGTCGAGTACAGCGTGCTGAGGCAGCGGCCCCGAGAAGTGCACAAGATCCGTGAGGCCGAGCGCGTCGCGCTGAGCGAGCAACTCCTCCTCCAGGGGGCCGGAGCCGACGAACGTCGTGCGCACGTCGAGACCCTCGTCGCGCAGCAGCGCCAGCGCGTCGAACAACACCGGCCAGCCCTTCTTGGCCACGAAGCGACCGACCGCGGCAATATGCGGCCTATCGTCAGCCGGGACGGCAATGTCACGGCCAGCAAGTTCGTCGACCTCGACACCGTTGTAGATACGGCGCACACGCGCGGTCGGGAACGTGCTGCGCAGGTAATCGGCCGTCGAATCGCTCACGGCCACGACCGTGTCGGCGCCGGTGATGACCTGCTCGCGACGGCGCGGGTCGTATTCGACATGGAAGATGTCTTTGGCGTGCGCGGTAACCGTCCACGGCAGACCCGTGAGAGCGGAGGCGAGACGCGCCGTGCGGCCCGCAACCGTCGCAAAGTGCGCGTGCAGGTGCGTCACCTCGTTCTCCAAAGCCCACACGGCGACCTGCGCCGCCTGCGCCGCGACATCCGCCTCCTCATCGATGAGCATCCGCATCGCCCGCTCGGAGGGGGCCGCGCCGAGTTCGGTGAGGCGCTTGAGGGCGGTCCAGGCACGGCCCATGCCGCGGCTGTCGTACGGGATCCACGTCACCGGGGCCTGCACCTGGGCGAGCGTCGAGTGGAATCGCGAGTCGCGCGGGGCGCGGAGGCTGGCCACGACGATCTCGTCGCCGGCAGCCTCGCGGGCGATCAGTTCACGCACGATGAACGTCTCCGAGAAACGCGGGTAGCACTTGAGTACGTATCCGATTCGGGTGGTGGTCACTGGTGTCTCCGTCTATTCGTGAGTGAAAGGTCTGTGCTCGTCGGCGCTGGTCAGGGCTCGTCAGGGCTCGTCAGTACGAGTAAGCGGCGTGACCGCTCCGGTCGGGTTGAACAGGGTCGGAATGGCGTCGTGGGCCGAGATGTGCGTACTGGGCGACGAGATTGGCGATGGCCCGCACGGCGACGCCCGCGATGCTGGTCGTGCTGGTGGTGGCCGTCGCCCGCGCGTGCCTTTCGGTCAGGCGGTACGCCCGGTCGCCCACGTCCGGTCCTTGCGGGCGGCCGAGCAGAACCTCGGCGCGGTCGCGCGCCCCGCGCACGCCGCACAGGTCGATCGACGAACGGTCGACCCGGCGCGTAACCGCCTTGCGCGCCCATTCGCTGAGCACGCGGGCGTTGAGAAAGTGTTCGGTGAGCATCTCCACCAGCCCGCGGGCGGCGAGCGCCTCGGCGCGAACGGCCTGCTCACGGCGCGGGCGGGTGCGCGGCACGACGAGTGCCGGGGTGTCGGTGGAGAGGATCTCGGTCACCGTGTTCGCGCCGCCCATCGTGATCGCGGCCGCGGCACCGGCGAGCCACTCCGACGCGTGCGGGCTGAACGGCATGACGACCGCTTCGGGGCTGGCCGAGGCCATGAGCTCGGCCACGTGTCCGCTGCTCATCTGCGGGCCGGTGAGCAGCACGAGACCCACGCGATGCGGCAACGTCATCCGCACGGCCTGGCGGGCGAGCCCGAGGCCGTCCTGTCCGCCTCCGAGCATGACGAGCACGTACTCGTCGATGCCCTCGGGCAGCGGCGGACGCGGAGCCTTCATGGCGGCCGGATGCGTATCGGCCGTGCGCGGAGCAGTGGGGATGCCCGTCGCCCGCCCGCACACGTACCCGACGTGGTGCACCTTGGCTCGCACGTCCGAGGCCATCGCGGCAGCAGCGGGAACGTCGTGAATCGCGCTGTCGCCGTACACCCAGACCTCGTCGTAGAGACGACGAACGGCCTCGTCACCGCGGTCACGGCGCCACTCGCGCGCCGAGGTCACCGGGTCGTCGAGCACGTCGCGCAGCCCAAGCACGAGGCGTGTGCCGCCGGCCTTGAGCTCAGGCAGCACCGAGCTCAACTCGCCCGCGAAACCCCACGGTGCCTTGTCCACGACGAGGATGTCGGGCGCGAACCCGCGCAGCGCCCCGGCGATGGTCGACGAGCGCAGGTCGACGACGTCGTCGAGAGCGTGCCCCCGCAAACGACGGGGACGGTAGCCACCCTGCGCGTCCTTGCGTACGCCCGGCACCACGATCGCCTCGACTCCGTAGGGACGATCGAACAGTCCCACCTCCGAGGCGCCGGTGAGCACGAGGACGTCCGCCCCGAGCCCGCCCGGAAGATCGGCCGCCAGGCCGGCGGCCAGGTGCAGATTGCGGCGGAGGTGCCCGAGGCCCTGCGTGTCGTGCCCGTAGAGGGCGATGCGAGGCCGGCCGTGCGCCGAGGAGTTCGCTGCCATGGTCACCATGCTCGGAGCGAGACATGGCGCATCCATGAGGTGACCATGAGAAGGCTCTTACATGAACTCCAGGTGTACGGCTGCGGATTCGCGGTCGGTTCCGTCAGCCGCGGGCGGCCGCCGACGCGTACATACAAATGGTCGCCGCCATGGCCAGGTTCAGCGATTCGGCCCTGTGCAGCGGTATCGAGACCACCTCGTCGCACGCCTGCAGCAGTTCGTCGGGCAGCCCCCAGGCCTCGTTGCCCATCACCCAGGCGTGCGGCCGGGTGAGGTCGGCGTCGCCGATGGCCAGGCGGCCCGCTCCGTCGGCCGCGTACGAGACCACGCCCGCCTCACGGAGCCGAGCCAGGGTCGAGGCCACCGGAGCACCGACGACGACGGGCAGGTGAAAGAGTGACCCGACTGTCGAACGGACCACCTTCGGGTTGTACAGGTCGACACTCGCCTCGCCGATGATCACCGCGTCGGCACCCATCGCATCGGCGCCCCGCAGCACCGTGCCCGCGTTGCCGGGGTCGCGCACCGAGGCGAGCACGACGATCAGCCGAGGGTCGTTCGCGAGCACCGCATCCAGCGACACGTCGGGCCGCTCCACCACCGCGACGATCCCCTGTGGAGAAGCCGTGTCGCTCATCTGAGCCAACACCTCGGCGCTCACGTCATGCACGTACAACCCTGCAGCGAGGGCCGACTCGACGATCTCGGCGCACCGCTCGCGCCCGGCCTCATCGACGTAGACGTCGACCACGGACTCGGTCCGCCACGCCACGGCCTCCCGCACTCCCTGCGGCCCCTCGACGACGAAACGCCCCTCCTTTTCGCGCCCGGCACGGCGCAACAAGGCCCGGACACGACGAACCCGCTCCGATCTGGGATTACTCAGAACGGAGCGGGTCGTGTGGTTGCTGCGCATGGCACCCATGCTCGCAGGTCGCGTGCCTAGGTCAGGCAGCGTCGCTGTCGGTGGCCGGAACGTTGGCCTTCGCGATCTCGACCAGGGCGGTGAACGCAGCCGGGTCGCTGACGGCCAGCTCGGCCAGCATGCGACGGTCGACCTCGATCTCAGCGATCTTCAGGCCCTGGATGAACCGGTTGTACGTCATGCCGTTCGCGCGGGCCGCGGCGTTGATGCGCTGGATCCAGAGGCGACGGAAGTCGCCCTTGCGCGCACGGCGGTCACGGTAGCTGTAGACCAGCGAGTGAGTGACCTGCTCCTTCGCCTTGCGGTACAAGCGCGAACGCTGCCCCCGGTAACCGCTGGCGCGCTCGAGGGTAACCCGGCGCTTCTTCTGGGCGTTTACTGCCCGCTTCACGCGTGCCACGTGATTCTCCTTCTACGTCTAAATGGATGTGGGGGCAGTGCTTACTTGCCGAGAAGCTTCTTGATCTTCTTCGCGTCAGCCGGAGCGAGCTCGACGTCGTTCGCGATGCGACGCTTCTGGGTGCTCGACTTGTGCTCGAGAAGGTGGCGGCCGCCGGCCTGCTCACGCATGACCTTGCCGGTGCCGGTGAGGCGGAAGCGCTTCTTGGCACCGCTGTGCGTCTTGTTCTTCGGCATGGCCGATCTCCTTGTCGTTTCGGACCGTTCGACCCCCGGAGAGGATCTCGCCGAACGGTATGCGCGTGCGCGCGTGCGTTGCCGGGTCGCCCCGGCTGGTCAGCTATGAGTGACGCATCCGTGCGTCAGGCCTGCACCTGTTCCTCGTGCGCGACCTCGGCGGGCTGCTCAGGTGCCGACTCCGCAGGCTTATTGCCTTCGTCGCGGCGGCGGCGCTGCTCGGCCTTGGCCTCGGACTTCTTCTTCGTGGGGGCGACCACCATGATCATGTTGCGGCCGTCCTGCTTCGGAGAGCTCTCGACGTACCCCAGCTCCGTGACGTCTTCGGCGAGGCGCTGCAGCAACCGGAAACCCAGCTCGGGACGCGACTGCTCGCGACCGCGGAACATGATCGTGACCTTGACCTTGTCGCCCGCCGCGAGAAACCGGACCACGTGGCCCTTCTTCGTCTCGTAGTCGTGCTTGTCGATCTTCGGCCGGAGCTTGATCTCCTTGATGACCGTGTTGACCTGGTTCTTGCGGGACTCGCGGGCCTTGAGGGCGGCCTCGTACTTGTACTTGCCGAAGTCCATGAGCTTGCACACGGGCGGGGTGGCGTTGGGGGCCACCTCGACGAGGTCGAGGTCGACCTCCGCCGCGAGCCGCAGGGCCTCGTCGATGTTGACGATGCCGGCCTGCTCACCGTTCGGGCCTACGAGCCGCACCTTGGGGACGCGGATCCGGTCGTTGATACGGGGTTCGCTGATGTCGCGCTCCTTTGTTCTTCATCTGCGGCACCGAGGCGCCGCGCGAAACTCAGGTTCACCGATCGATCAGGCCCCGTCTCGCACCCCGAGCCACTGCGGCTCGATGCGGACACGAAAAAAGGCCTTTCGTGAACTCCCACGAAAAGCCTCGACACCACACAGCCAGGTCGACGACAACGCTGACGCAGCGCCCACGGCGAACCGAAAACGCTGACCTCATGACCCGGCAACCAGATGTCACACGGGTGGAAGCGTGGTGTAGCGGCTTCACTTGGGAGTCGGAATCGTGTGCCGCGCGCGAACCGCTCATCTGAGCGAGACTCAACGACAGCAGAGACCGACCGGTCGACCTCCAACGATAGCAGGCGCACAACGCACGACCGAATCGTCTGCAAGAGAACCGGAACGGAACCCGCACCGCTAGGGTCTTGACTCATTCCAGAAAGTGAAGTGGAATGGTTCCATGAAAGAGGCGCGAGTAGCTCTCCGCGATGCAGGACTGCGTATCACCAAGCAGCGCATCGCCGTACTCGACGCTGTCGGTGAGCACCCGCACACCGTGGTCGACCGGATCCTCACGATCGTGCGAGGAGAGCTCGGCACGGTTTCGACGCAGGCCGTCTACGACGCGCTCGGCGCCCTCACCGACGCCGGTCTCGTACGTCGCATCGAACCCGCCGGTTCGCCGGCCCGGTTCGAGAGACGCACGGGCGACAACCACCACCACGTCGTCTGCCGCGCGTGCGGCGAGGTCGAAGACGTCGACTGCGCCGTGGGCTTCGCGCCCTGCCTGCGCGCCTCCGAGTCGCACGGGTACCTCATCGACGAAGCCGAAGTCGTCTACTGGGGCCGCTGCCCCGACTGTGTGGCCCTCGCCGACGGAACCGGCGCCTACATGTCCTGATCTGTTCGACCGCCCACGGCACGGAAGCCGGGCGGATCCGCCCACCACTCGCTTCCAAGGACGGGGCGAGCCGACGCCAGACGTTCGACGCAGCCCCCGCTGCGGAGCACGCCCGGCCCTCCGAGTCCGACGACGCCCCCGGCGCCGCGGAAATCCGTCACGACACCGACCCCCAAGGAGAGTCATGTCAACGCCCGTCACTCCCGAATCCGGCCAGATCCCAGGCGGCACCTCCGCCGACACGAGCGGCTCCAACCAGGTCAACGGCGTCCCCACCGTCAGCGACCGCAACAGCCTCTCCGTCGGCAGCAACGGCCCCCTCCTGCTTCACGACACTCACCTCATCGACACGCTCGCCCACTTCAACCGCGAGTCGGTGCCCGAGCGGCGCCCGCACGCCAAGGGCGCGGGTGCCTTCGGTGAATTCATCGTCACCGACGACGTGTCGAAGTACACGAAGGCCGCCGTCTTCCAGCCCGGCACGACCACCGAGATGCTGGCCCGCTTCTCCACCGTCGCGGGTGAGCTCGGCTCCCCCGACACGTGGCGCGACGTGCGCGGCTTCTCGCTGCGCTTCTACACGACCGAGGGCAACTACGACCTCGTCGGCAACAACACCCCCGTCTTCTTCGTGCGCGACCCCATGAAGTTCCCGCACTTCATCCACTCCCAGAAGCGCCTGCCCGACTCCGGCCTGCGCGACAACCACATGCAGTGGGACTTCTGGAGCCTGACCCCCGAGTCGGCACACCAGGTCACCTACCTCATGGGTGACCGCGGTCTGCCCAAGTCGTGGCGCAACATGAACGGCTACGGCTCGCACACCTACATGTGGATCAACGCTGCGGGCGAGAAGTTCTGGGTCAAGTACCACTTCCACACCGACCAGGGCGTGGAGAACCTCACGGGCGAAGAGGCCGAGAAGATCACCGGCGCCGACGCCGACTTCCACCGCCGCGACCTGTTCGAGGCCATCGGCCGTGGCGAGTACCCGAGCTGGACCCTCTCCGTGCAGGTCATGCCGTACGAGGAGGCGAAGACCTACCGCTTCAACCCCTTCGACCTGACGAAGGTGTGGAGCAAGAAGGACTACCCGCTCATCAAGGTGGGCACCATGCGGCTCAACCGCAACCCCGAGAACTTCCACGCTCAGATCGAGCAGGCCGCGTTCTCGCCGAGCAACGTCGTACCGGGTATCGGGTTCTCGCCCGACAAGATGCTGCTGGGCCGCGTGTTCGCCTACGACGACGCCGCCCGCTACCGCATCGGCCCGAACTTCCACCAGCTGCCTGTCAACCGTCCGAAGAACGGCGAGCAGAACCACTACACGATCGACGGTCCGATGCGCGTCGAGCACACCGGTGCCGCACCGACGTACGCGCCGAACAGCATGGGCCGCCCGTTCGCCGACCGTCAGGGCGTGGCGGAGGACGGCTGGGAGAGCGACGGCGACATGGTCCGCTCGGCCTACTCCCTGCACCCCGAGGACGACGACTTCGGCCAGGCCGGCACGCTCGTGCGCGAGGTCTGGGACGACGCCCTGCGCGAGCAGTTCGTGCAGACCGTGGCCGGGCACCTGCTCGGCGGCGTCAAGGGCGAGGTTCTCGAGCGCGCGTTCTGGTACTGGGACCAGGTCGACGCGGCCTGCGGCGCCAAGATCCGCGAACTCGTGGCGGCAGGCCAGGGCGCCGCGAACCCCGGCGGCGAAGACGACGAGGCCAAGGCCACCGCTGAGTGACTGAAGGCCTGAAGGCC
>JAUNUP010000076.1 GCA_030538115.1 Dermatophilus congolensis
CATCGTCCATTCCCACCGGTTGGGCGACCAGATGCCCACCCGGTCGCCTGTGCGGATGCCGAGCCGCAGCAGCCCGGAGGCGAGCCGCCGCACGTCGCTCAGGAATTCGTTGTACGTCCAGCGGCGGCCGGCCTCGACGTCGACGAGCGCGTCGTTGTCGCCGACGCGTGCGACGGTGGCGGCGAGGTTGTCACCGATGGTGGTGGTGAGCAACGGCTGGTCGGTATCGCCGCGGGTGTGCGACAGCGTCGGATCGAGCGTGGTGGTCATGAGCTTCTCCTCGTCGTTGAGGTGTCCACGGATGCAGATGGAGCCGAGCCGATGCGGCGGAATCGGTTCGGTTGCGGGTAGCGGTCGCTCCCGGTCGCGCGGACCGGGGAGCTGGGTCGATTGCTTGGCCTGACGTCGTGCGGTCAGGCGCCGGCTCGGCGGAGGGTGGCTTCGGCCTGCCGGAAGACGGGGGCGTCGATCATCCGGCCGTCGAGCTGGAAGACACCCGGGTTGTCTTTGGCGGCATCGAGCACCTTGCGGGCCCAGGCGACTTCGTCGTCGGAGGGCGCGTACGCCTCCCGCACGATCGCCACCTGGGAGGGGTGGATACACGCCGTCGCCTGGTAGCCCAGCGCGACCGCGTCGACGGCCTCCGCGCGCTGACCTGCGACATCGGCGATGTCGAGGTGCACGGAGTCGACCGCCCACTTGCCGAAGGCAGCGGCAGCGAGAGCCACCGCGCTGCGGGAGTAGCGGGGCACGTCGCGGTAGGCGTGCGGGGTACGGCCGAGGTCGGCCTCGTCGGAGGAGAAGCGGCTGGTCGAGCCACCCATCGCCGCGACGAGGTCTTCGGCTCCCCACATGAGTCCCACGCAGCCCGGCTCGGCCGCGATCTCGGCGGCACGCAGCACGCCGAGGGGCGTCTCCACGAGGGCGAGCACCTCGACTCCGCGGGCCGCGACCTCACGCACCTGCTCGGCCGATTCGGTCTTGGCGAGCATGACGATGCGGTAGTCGGTCTGTGCGACGGCCGCGAGGTCGGGCTCGTGGTCGTCGGTGCCGACCGGGTTGACCCGCACCACGGTGTGCGCCGGGTCGAGCGCGGAGGCGATCACCGCGTCCCGCGCCGCGGGCCGGTTGGCGGCCGCAGTGGCGTCTTCGAGGTCGACGATCACCACGTCGGCTCGCTGCGCCGCCTTCTCGTACCGCTCGGGGCGGTCGGCGGGGCAGAAGAGCATCGCCGGACCGGGAGGGAGCCAGGTCACGACTCCTCCTCGCCCGAGCCAGCAGCAGCGCCGTCGGGGTTCTTGCGTACCAACGTCTTTCGCACGGCCTTCGCGACGATGTCGCCGTGCTGGTTACGACCGATGTGTTCGAGCGTGACGATGCCCTCGCCCGGCCGCGACTTCGACTCGCGCTTGTCGACGCACACCGTCTCGGCGTAGAGGGTGTCACCGTGCAGCACCGGCTTTGGAAAGCTGACCTCGGAGAAACCGAGGTTGGCCACGATCGTGCCCTGCGTGAGCTGCGCGACCGACAGGCCCACCAGCGTGGAGAGGGTGTGCATCGAGTTCATCAGCCGCTGCCCGCCGAAGCCGGGCTGCTCCGCCGACCACGCGGCGTCCAGGTGCAAGGCTTGCGTGTTCATCGTCAGCGTCGTGAAGAGCACGTTGTCGGCCTCGGTCATCGTGCGGCCCGGGCGGTGCAGGTAGGCGGTGCCGACCTCGTACTCCTCGAACCAGAGGCCGCGCTGCACGACCTCCTTGCGCACCGGCGTCTGCCCAGTGTTCTCGCCGGTCGCGGTGTTCTCCGTGGTCACAGCCCCAGCCCCCGCGCGATGAGCATGAGCTGCACCTCGGTGGTGCCCTCGCCGATCTCGAGGATCTTCGAGTCGCGGTAGTGCCGCGCCACCGGGTACTCGTTCAT
>JAUNUP010000050.1:0-9156 GCA_030538115.1 Dermatophilus congolensis
ACATCGACCCTCCGGGCGCCGCGTATCGGATCGACGGCCCTCCCCGGCCAGCACCAGACCGCGTGCCCAGGACGTGCCCGAAGACTCGCAATCAGCCGCAATTCACCGCCGCCGAGCTGTTCGATTTCTCGCCACACCCAGCGGTGAACCTTGACACTCGCACATCTGATCGGGCTCCTAAAGCGGGTGTCGCAGGTTCGAATCCTGCCTGGGGCACTTTCTTTCTTCTCTGCCTGGCGCATCGGCCGTATCGTCCTGAGAATGCGCAGGAGATTCTCGTTGATCCTCGCTTCTGGGGCCTTACTCCTGGCGGCGTTGGGCGGGTGCGGCTGGGTCGAGAAGCCCTGCTCCGATGGGTGGTACCCGGTGAAGCCCGCCGACGGCTCAGCTGGGGGCACCTGCGTGGAGAACGGGCAACCGCCCCCTAGCGGATTCACCACCTACCCGCCTGGCCAGACACCCACCGAGTACCCCATCAAGTAGTTCGGGAGTTCGGTAGCCATGTTGGGCACGGCCACAGACTGCGAGCGATCCCCGCAGCGCCGCACCCAAGGCATGGCAAAAAGCGCATCACAGGCAGCCAGGAGCAGTGTGACGCATATCACATCCCCTCTGTCGTGTCGGGGCGCCCGGGATCCGTTGCGTGACAGGCTTTTTCGCCGGTGATTCGACTAATTTTCTCGGCGCCGAATCCCGCTGGCAGAGAACCCGATTCAGTGTCTATATAAACTGTTCAAGCATGGTGATTCGAACGCATCAACGATAGTATCGCACCATGATCGACACCTTCACCCTGGAGCCCCGTGAGGCGGGTGCTTCGGCGTGGAGTGACGGTTATGAATGGGGGCGTGCCGGCTCCGATTACTGGAGCACTGTGCCCGACATCGGTGCGCCGGCGACTCCCGATGTCCTGAGTCTGATCGCTGAGGAGTTGCTCGCGCAGCTGGCCTCGGTTCGGCGGACGCTCGAGGCGATCCCTGAGCAGCTTGCCGGTGTGCACTCCCCCGAGCTTGCCCGCATCACCGCCGAGGCCTGCGCCGTGGTGTCGGCCTCCGAAGCCGTTCGGGCCGCCATCGTTCTCGATGCGAACGCCCGGGGCGTGATCGCATCCTCCGACAATCCCCGCGTCGACCGGTTTGTGCAGCAGGCCTGCCGCGACGCCGGCGTGCCCGTCAGCAACCGACAAGCCCTCTCGCTCAAAGAGATCGCCGCCGCCTGCGACGGCCACGACATCACACCCCTGCGCGACGCCGTGACCAGTGGGCGGATCAGTGTCGACAGCGCCGCCGGCGCGGCGCGGTTCTACCGCACGATCAAATCCGCCATCGGGCCTGGCAACTGGGCGCCCGTTCTCGACACCGTCATCACGGCCGTCGCCGACGGTGCCACCCGTCGTGACCTCGACGGATGCGCCGATCAGATCATCGGCCAGTACGGAAAGGCCGGAGCCCTCGACCTCGACCACGAGGCCAAACACGTGCAGCGCGATGTCACCGCCTTCCGGCGCGACCGGCACGGCATGCTCACTGCGACCGTGCGCCTCGACCCCGCCTCCGAAACCGTCGTCACCGCCGCGCTCACCGCCCTCGCCGCGCCACAGCCCGCACCCGACGGCACGCACGACCTCCGCACCGCCGGGCAGCGCCGCGCCGACGCTCTCGTCACCCTCGCGGGCTTCGCCACGAAATACCACGGGGACATCCCTGGAAGCGGTTCGAAAGCGCTCGTCCACGTCACGATCAGCCACGACGCCCTCACCACCGACCTCGCGGCCGAAGGCATCAACCCCTACAGCGGCCACCGCCACGACTGCGTCTTCACCACCAGCATGCGCGCCACCGAAGCCGCCGCCCGCGCGGCCACCGGCCCCCACCCTCTCTTGCGTGACCTCGGCATCACCCACTCCGGGTCGGCCCCAGCCCCCGCGACGGCGGCATCGGAGATTCGGCAAGGCTCACGCGTCGAGACGACTCCCGGCGCTGATCGCTCTGAGGCCCACACGTTGCCGCAGCCCGGCGCCCTGTCGACCGGCCGCGAACTCCTCGACTCCTCCGCCGACGCGCCCGCGTGCACCTGCGGCGCCGTCGAACGCAGCGTCGGCGTCACCGAGCACGGGCAGCGCCTCACCCCCGGCGAAGTGCGGATGCTCGCCTGCGACGCCGGCGTCATCCCCATCCTCCTCGGAGGCCGAGGCGAAGTACTCGACGTCGGACGCAAACGACGCTGGATCAGCCCAGGTCAACGGGCCGCCCTCGTCGAGCGCGACGGCGGGTGCACGTTCCCCCGATGCGGAGCCCCACCCTCCTGGTGCGACGGACACCACCTCATCGAATGGTCTCGCGGCGGCCCCACCGACCTCGACCACCTCGCTCTGCTCTGCCGACACCACCACCGCGAAACCCACATGAAAGGCCACGTCGCAACCGCCACCCTGCTCGGGGTCACCTGGACGCGCTCCGACGGCACCCCCATCGGCAACACCCCACGCCCCGAACGCTGCACCTGATCCCGCCGTCTCCTACACCGACGGCTCAGGCGAACGACACAGCGCTCGAACCGCCCGCTCTCCACGGCCGAGTAGGCACCCCGCTCACGCATCCCTGTCGTGCCCGAACGAGGGTAGACCCCGACGTCGCCTCCGGGGCCGACCGAGGGTGCCACCTGGGCAGAACCCGATAGAAGCCTGTGAGCAGGATTCATAGCGTGGAACACATGATGACCACGACCGAAGCCACACACCTCGCACCCCGCGCCGAAGGAGCCGAGCGGCTCCCGATCCAGGCGCGCTACGACCATCCGTGGCTGTTCTTCTTCCTCGCGACCGCAATCCCGTGGGCGATGTGGATTCCGGCAGCCTGGTTGAGCGGGCAGGGCACGCAGTGGCTGCCGGTCGTCTCCGCGCTCGGAGTCCTCGGCCTCGTCGCGCCCCTGGGCGTCGTCCTCTGGATGACCCGCCACGACGCCGAACTCCGTCGCGATGTGCTGCGGCGGGTCGTCAACTTCCGTGAGGTGAAGCCGATCTGGTGGGCCGCCGCGTTCGGGATGATGCCCCTCGCCATCATCGTCGCCACGACGATCTCGCTGTTCTTCGGCTACTCCCCCGACCAGTTCGCCTGGCGCGGCGGCGCGACCTTCAGCGCCGGACTTCTTTCCGGGTGGGTCGTGCTCGTGCTCGCACCCATCGTCGAAGAACTCGCCTGGCACTCCTACGGCACCGACGCGCTGCACACCCGCTTCTCGATCTTCACGACCTCCATGGTGTTCATCCCGATCTGGGCCATCTGGCACCTGCCGCTGGCGTTCATCAGCGGCTCGTCGCAGGCTCAGACCGCGGAGCAGGGGCTGCTGCACTCCCTCAACTTTCCGCTCAGCATGATCCCGTTCGTGCTGCTCATGAACTGGATCTACTACCGCAGCGGCCGCAACATCACGGTCACGATCGTGTTCCACCTCGCCGCCAACCTCATCACGCAGATCCTCGCCACACACCCCGACACCGAGGTCATGGCAACCGGCGTACTGCTCGTCGTGACCGCCGTCGTGGTGTGGAAAGACCGGGCCTTGTTCTTCGCCCCGGCCATCGGCACCCGCGCGCACGCCTAGACCGCGGCCTCGATCAAGCATCGTGAGAGGTCAGGAGCGCGTTTTTCCCTCTCGCTAACCGCTTCTGCCGTTGTTAAGGTGTCGCCGAACGTCATTACGGAAGACGAGGCCGAAATGGACAGCGACGGAGCCGGACTGCTCACGATCATCGTTCTCGTCGGCCTGCTGGCGACGCACTACGCCTCCGGGCGTGACGAACCGACCAACGCAGAGACCGGCAGCACCACCGTGGCTTCGGCCCAGCGCGGCACGAACCCCGGCGGCTCCGGCAACTCGGGAGACTCCAACGGCTCCAACGGCACGGGCGAGCACGTCGTCACGATCGGCACCGACGTGCTCTTCGAATTCGGCACCGCGCAGCTCACGCCGACGGGTGCGGGCCGTGTCGCGTCGGTCGCGACGAAGGCCCCGCAGAAGGCGACCGTGCAGGTCAACGGCCACACTGATTCGGTGGGTGGCTCGTCGGCGAACCAGCGCCTCTCCGAGCAGCGAGCCCGCGCGGTCGCGACCGCGATCGAGACGGCCCGGCCCGACCTCCGTCTCAGGGTCAAGGGATTCGGTGAGTCCCAGCCGGTGGCCGACAACACCCGCTCCGGCCGTGACTACCCCCAGGGCCGCGAAAAGAACCGCCGCGTCGAGATCCGCTACTGACCGTGGAGATCGAAGCACTCGTCGAGGCCGCGCAAGCCGAATCGCTCGCCCCCGAGCAGGTGGTCGCCACGTTGGAGGGCGGGTTCGAACTTTTCGTCGGCGCGTACGACGCGGGCAACTACGAGCGGGCGGTCTGGGTCGGAGAATGCCTGCTCACAGTGGCTGAACGCAACCTTGGCCCCAGTAATTCGGCCACGGCAGGAGTACGCAGCAACCTCGCCATCGCCTACGGTGCCGCGGGCCGACCAGGCGACGCGATCCCCCTCCTCGCAGCGGCGCTCGAGGCAGTCGAACGCGATCACGGCCCCGACCACCCCGAGACCCTGGCCGCACGCAGCAACCTCGGCGTCGCGTATGCGCAGGCAGGGCGCGTGGCGGAGGCGATCCCGATGTTCGAGGCGGGCGTCGCCGCGGCCGAACGCGACCACGGCCCCGACCATCAGGCCACATTCGGTGCCCGCCTCAATCTCGCGCGGGCGCTGCTCGCCGCCGACCGCGCCGCGGAAGCCGTACCTATGTGGGAAGAGGCATCCACGACCGCCGAGCGTCTGTTCGGCCCGGAGAGCCCCGAGCGCCTCGCCGTGCAGAAGAACCTGGCGGCCGGCTACCTCGCTCTCGACCGCTTCGACGACGTCATCACCGTCTGCGAGGCCACCCTCCCGGTCATGGAGCGCGTGCTGGCGCCGGGCCACCCGAACATCGCCGTGGTCCGAGACACCCTCGACGTCGCCCGGCGCGCTACCTCGTGACGTCGTGACGCAGACAACGACCCGCATCGATCTGGTTCGCCACGCGGAGTCGGAAATGAACCTACAGGCCGCAGCCCTGATCGGTGGCCGCAGCAACCACACCCCGCTCAGCCCGGCCGGCGAGGCCGCAGCGCTGGCACGAGGCCGTGAACTCGCCTCGACCGGGTACCGCCCGGATGCGATCTACAGCACCAACGCGATCCGCTCGGAGGCGACGGCGCGGCTTCTGATCGAGGGTGCCGCGTGGTCGCTGACACCCGAGGTCGAGGACGGTCTCCTCGAACTGTCGCAAGGCGCTTCCGAGGGGCAACCGCGCGAGCAATGGTGGACCCCCGAGGCCCAGGCCGCAGTGGCCGCCGACCCACTCCGCCATCGTCTGGCCCCCGACGGCGAGAACCACGAGGAGGTGCAGGCCCGCATGCGCGCGGCTCTGCAACGCATCGCCGCAGGTCACAGTGGAGGTCACGTGCTGGCGGTCGGTCACGGCATCGCGATGCGCACCCTCGTCTGGTCACTGCGCGGCGGCAGTCACGCGGACTTCCGAGCCCTCGTCCTCCCGAACTTGGCGATGGTGTCGTTCGAGGTCGGCAACGACATTCGGCTCGTGGATCCCGCGGCGCTCATCGTGTGAGCTCGCCGATCGAGGGTCGCGGAGGCCAGGCCGCGTACCTCAACAGCTCAGGTCTCTCGTGGCGCGGGTCGATAGGCGAGCGGTAATCCTCTCCTGCGGTAACGCATTTCAGAAGGGCTCACATACATGGGCGCCGCGCTCCGTTCTCGCGTCAACGACACTTCGATGGCAACCAAAGTGGTTGCGCTGGCCGTGGCGGTGACCGTCATGGCCACGGTGATCCTCACGAGTCTGTCGGTGTGGCGTTCGGCATCGTTCGCCGGCAACGCCACCGAGACGGTCGACACGGTGGTCGAGAGCGAGATCACCACGGCGATGCACGGGGTGCGAAACGTGGTCGCAACCCAGTCGGAGGCGATCGGCAACCAGGTCAACAACGCCCTCGCCGTGGCGCGCGACCAGATGGCGCGGTCCGGCGGGTTCCGCATCGGAGACGGCACCGCGGCGTGGGAGGCGAAGAACCAGACCTCGGGCGAGGTCACCAAAGTCGAACTGCCGCGCGCCTACGTGGGCGACCAGTGGCTCGGCCAGACCTCGGCCACGTCACAGCAGGTGCCCGTGGTCGACTCCACCAAGAACCTCGTCGGTGGCACGGCCACGATCTTCCAGCGCATGAACGACAAGGGCGACATGCTCCGCGTCGCCACGAACGTGCAGAACGCCGAAGGCAACCGCGCGATCGGCACCTACATCCCGGTGACCGAACCGAGCGGCACGCCGAACAAGGTGCTCGAGACCGTGCTCCAAGGCAAGACGTACGTCGGCACCGCGCTGGTCGTGGGGCGCTGGCAGGTGGTGGCGTACGAGCCGATCCGTATCGGCGGCCGTGTAGAGGGCATCCTGTTCGTCGGCGTGCTGCAGGAGTCGGTCAAGGCTCTCAGTGAGGCCGTGGTCGGCTACGACGTGTCGCCCAACGGCTACGTCTCGGTGCTGACAGGCTCGGGCGCCACCAAGGGCGCGATCCGTATGTCGAAGAACGAGGGTCTGGTCGGCCAGAACGGGCTCGAGATCACCGATGCCGACGGCAAGGCTTACCTCGCGGAGGCGGTCGAGAAGGCCGTCGCGACGGGAGGCGAGGCCACCGAGAACGACGGTGTCGTCTCGGTGGCGTTCAACGACCAGGCGCACGGCCCCTCCACGGTGCGGGCCATGTACTTCGCGCCCTGGGATTGGGTCATCACCGTTACCGCGCCTGACTCCGACTTCGCGGGCACCGGCGAGCGCATCGCCGCCCAGGCCCGCACCACCACGGTGATGCTGCTGCTCGCGGGTCTCGTGACGATCGCCCTGGCGATCCTCGTGGCCGTGTACCTGGGCCGCACGCTCGCGTCGCCCATCGTGGCGCTCTCCGCGAAGCTGCACGACATCGTCGAGGGCCAGGTCGACCTCACGGCTCGCGTCGAAGCGGCCGGCGACGACGAGGTCGGCCGCCTCGGGCGCAACGTCAACACGTTCCTCGAGCGGGTCGGTCGCGTGATGGTGTCGGTCACGGGCTCGGCCACGTCCGTGCAGGAGGCGGCCTCCACCATCACCTCCACCTCCGGCGAACTCGACGGGTCGGCCCGCCGCTCGTCCGAACAGGCGGAGGTCGCAGAACGCGCCGGCGAGTCGATCCTCGCCTCCATCGGGTCAGCGGCGTCGGCCACCGACGAGCTGAACGCCTCGATCCGCGAGATCGCCGCGTCGGCCTCAAACGCCGCCCAGGTGGGCGCGAAGGCCGAGCACAAAGCCGCCGAGGCAGAGGCGACCATCGCGGCTCTCGGCGAGTCGTCGGAGCAGGTCGGGCACGTCATCAAGCTCATCTCCGACGTGGCGGAGCAGACCAACCTGCTCGCGCTCAACGCCACCATCGAGGCCGCCCGCGCGGGTGAGGCGGGCAAGGGCTTCGCCGTCGTCGCGGGCGAGGTGAAAGACCTGGCCCAGCAGACCGCCTCCGCGACCGAAGACATCTCGGAGCGCGTTGCCACGATCCAGTCGCAGACCAAGGCCGCGATCGCGTCCGTGCACGAGATCGCTGCGATCCTGCGCGAGTCGAACAACCACCAGCAGACCATCGCCGCCGCTGTGGAGGAGCAGAGCGCCACCACCTCCGTCGTCTCGACCTCGGTCTCCGACGCGGCCCAGGCCGTGTCGGGCATCGCCGACACCCTCGAACGGGTGAGCCGCGAGGCCGAGCACACCGCGGCCGAGGCCCAGAACGCGCTCGCCGCCTCAGGAAACCTGCAGCGCGTCTCCGACGAACTCAACCACCACCTGGGCGATTTCGTCGTCTCGTAAGGGCACGGTGGGGTGATCAGGGGCGGCCATCGCCTCACGATCACCCACCCACTGCCGACTGGAGAAGGAGGCCGGGCGCAGCCACCTGCCCGCGCCCCGACACCCCTCTCTGGACCGGAGTGCCTGTGAAGAGCTACGCCGCCATCGCCCTGTTGACCGCCCCCGTGCTGGCCGGAGGCACGGTGGCATCGGCCGCCGTGGCCGCGCCCACACCAACTCCTCCGGCCACACCGGGCGCAGCGAACTCCGCAGCCACCGAGACGACCCCGGGCGACCTCGACGCCACCGTGCAGCTCGACCCCCTGGCCTCTCTCGCCGGAGCGGATGAGGCGAGCGGGCCGGTGAGGTGCGTGGCCGCCTCCCGCACACCGGTGCTCGACGGCGAACCCATCACGGTGACACTGCCCCCGGTCGCGCCGTTCACCATCGGCACGCTCGGCGGCACCCAGTGGAAGAACCCGCCGCACACCGACCCGAGCTGGAGGCTCGGCTGGTACAGCTTCAGGTGGCTGACTCCCCTCGTGCAGCGCGCGGTCGACGACGGGCAGACCGCCTCCGCGAAGGCGCTGGTCGACCAGTTTCTGCGCTTCTACCGCGAGTACCCCGACCCGGGACGCGCGATCGTCGGCTGGGACGAAGGTAATTCACTGCGCCGACTCGAGAACCTCAACTGCGTCTACGCCCTCACCAAGGACAGGCGGCTCGTCGCGGCGATGCAGACCGAGGCCAACGTGCTGTTCGGCAACCGCTACTACGGCCCGCCCTACCGTCCCGTACACAACCACGGCCTCATGGCGAACCTGCGGCTCATCGAGGCCGGCACGCTGGTGGGCCGCTCCGATTGGGTGACGCGTGCCCAGGCCCGCGTGCGTTCGGAGCTGGGTCTGGCGTTCTCGAAGCAGGGCACCTCGAACGAGCAATCGGCCACGTACCAAGACATCAACGCGGAGATGTGGGCCCAGGCCGCCAACACCCTCGCCGCCCTCAGCCCGGCCGGTGAGCAGGACTCGACCGTGCGGCAGATCCGCGCCAATGTCGCTCGCGCACGCGCTGTGGCGCAGTGGCTCACCGAACCCGACGGCAACTACGTGCAGATCGGCGACTCCACCAACACCAAGGGCAAGCCCGCCCCCAACCGCACCGAGAAGTTCTTCCGCGACGACGCCGCCGGATTCGCGATGGGCCGCTGGTCGTGGAACGACCCGAACACCACGTACTACACACTCCGCTACGGCCCGGCTCGCT
>JAUNUP010000050.1:9166-15373 GCA_030538115.1 Dermatophilus congolensis
CTACGGCCACGGCCACCCCGACAAGGGCGCGGTCACGTGGAGCACAGCGGGCGTGCGGGTGCTCGTCGGCTCCGGCTACTTCGGCTACGACACCACCGACCGGTTCGTGCGCTGGCAACAGACCCCGGCCTCCGCCAACGTCGCGTTCCCCGTCGGCGCGACGATGAACCGCACGTCGATGAAGATGCTTTCGCAGGCCGTGCGCAGCCGCCACCACGTACTCCGCGTGACCAGCAACGTCTACCCGCGCACGCACACCCGCAGCGTCAACGTCAACGACACCACCCAGAGCATCACCGTGGCCGACCACTTCGCGGGCGTCGGCGCCGCCGACCAGATGTGGCACCTCGACCCCGCGTGGCAGCTCGTCTCGGCGCCCCGCAACACGAAGGTCGCCAGGTTCAGGCACCCCAGCGGCAAGACCCTGGAGATGCGCACCAGCGCGGTGCTCGCCTCCGCCAAGCGGGGCGGGACCAACCCCGTGACGGGGTGGAACTTTCCCACCACCGGCGAGCGCAAGGCCGCCTGGGAGCTGCGCGTGCGCTGGAGCCGGGGCAGCGCCACCACCACGTTCACGGTGCGCTGAGCCGATCGGCTTGCGCGAAGCATCGGTAAGAATCCGGTACGGATTTCGGACTCCCTCACCCGTATCTCATGTTGAGCCTGCATGATTCCCGCCATGAGCAATCAGGGGTACGCGCAGGGTGGCGCAGGCGGAGCGGGCGCAGATCCCGCCTGGCTGGAGACGGATTCGGGAATCCTCATTCCCGACGACGGCGGGGCGTTCTCTCGTCGACTCCTGTTGAGTTCGATCGTCGCCGGAGCGGGGCTGCTCACCGTGGGCGCGCAGAGCAGCGAGGCTGCCAAGCCGGTGGCGCTCGTCTACCGCGGGCCGGCGAGTTCGCCCGGTACCGCTGAGGCCGCCGTTGCTGCCTTGAACTACCGCAAGGTGCTCACTCCCCGGTACGTCGGCCCGGGCGAGCGCACGCACCTCACAGCGGCAGCGCTGCGCGGCGCGACACTGTATGTACAGCCTGGCGGCGGATCTGTGTACGACGCCTGGCCGCACATGCGCCCCTACCGGCGCACGATCGTCAACTGGGTACGCGGAGGCGGGCACTACCTGGGCCTGTGTCTCGGCGCCTACCTCGCGGCGAACGACCCGGGGTTCGGTCTCTGGTCGGGCGCGATCGGTGCCTACAAGCGCACACGCGGCAGCGACATCCGCTCAGCAGCAGGGCGACTCGCAACGATCCGGTGGCGGGGCAACAACCGAACGATGTACGTGCAAGACCCGCCCGTGTTCACGCCGCACCGACGCGCCCGCCGCCTGTCGGTGCTGGCCCGCTACCGCAGCGGCCACATGGCGGCGGTGTCGATCCCGGTGGGCCGCGGCCGCATCACGCTGATCGGCCCCCATCCCGAGGCCCCGCCCTCCTGGTACCGCGGCGGCCCCCGCCGCTGGCAACCGGGCGCCTGGGTCGACACGGAGAAGACGTCGATCGCCAACTGACGAGGCCGCGACCGGTCTGCGCGGCGCGGCACCGGATTGCACACGGAACGGGACACCCGTTGACCCGAGACCGAACGGCTTAGAGACTCTGCGGAACTCGCCAACGATCGGAGTGTTCCCATGACATCGACCCCACGTGCCCTTTCCGCGCTCGCAGTCACGCTGATCGCAGGCGTCGGCATGGTGTCTCCTGCTTCGGCGGCACCGACCCACGACGACTCGGGCAGCCAGGCAAAGCACAGCTCGCCCGGCAAGAACAGCACGCTCAAGCTGCAGAACGAGTTCGACCACATCGGTGCCGAGGTCCACTCGCTCACCCGCAAGGGGCGCACTTCGTATTACATCGACGAGGGCGACAAGAAGGGCCGCGCAGTCGTGTTCATCGGCGGCCAGGGCACGAGCCTCGAGGCGTTCCAGCTCACGGAGTTCGCCCGGTCCACGCGCGAGCAGTTGGGCCTGCGGGTGATCTCGGTGGAGCGCAACGGCTTCGGCGAGTCCAGCTTCGACTCGAAGCTCGGTTACCGCGACTACGTCAACGAGGTTCTTGGGGTGCTCGACCACCTCGACGTGGACGAGTTCGTCATCATGGCGATCTCCGGAGGCGGCGCGTACGCGGCGCACCTCGCCTCGACTGTGCCGGACCGGGTCATCTCGCTACACGCCGGAGCCGCGGTCGCACGAACGCTCCCGACGCGCACCCCGATCGCCGCGTGCGACCAGACGCCGGCCGAACGAAACGCCGCCACCGTGAAGTGGACTCACAACCCCAAGGACTGGTGGGCCGTCCCCGGTTCGCCCGTGCTCGTCATCCCCGGCTGGCAGGCCACCGCCTACCTCGACGCGGTGCGCTCGTTCTACCTTGGCGGGCAGCTCGGCAAGCCCGACGCGCTCAGTCACGAGGGCGCCCTGCCGTGCGGCCCGAACGCCGTGGTCGACGCCTCGACAATCACCGCGCCGACCTACCTCTACTGGGGTGAGAAGGACGAGGCCGTGCCCGTCTCCGAGATGCGCCAGTGGGAGAAGGCCCTGCCCAACGTCAAGGAGGCGACCGTCTACAAGGGTGAGGGCCACACCGTGCAGTACCGCCACTGGGACCAGATCCTCGCCGACATGGCCGGGTACACGAAACACACTGTGTACTGCAAAAACGGCCAGACCCTCCTGGCTCCGGACGCGAAGGCCAAGCGCGACCTCGCCCGCGGAGCCACACTCGGCCTATGCGCCTGGGAGGCGGCCGGTAAGTAACCGGGCCTGGGGACGCCGGGGACACTCGGGCTGACGTCCCCAGGCGTCCCCGGTCGCGACCGTGTCGTACGACACCCCCACCTGATCGGTCACAAGGTCGGTGTGTGACTCTTCGAGTTGGCAGGATTGGCGCATGTACGACGAGGTTCCCGCCAACTGCGTCACTGTGGCCGCCGAGGTGCTCTCCGGCGTCTCCGACGAATACCGCACGATGTTCGACCTACGGCTGCAACGGTGGTGGCCCGACCTCGTCTCCGGGTTGCGCGACCTGTACTCGCCCGAGCAGGTCGCTGAGCTGGGCCCCCGCCTCGTGCGGCTCGCGGCGGAGGCGTTCCGCGACCGCGACGTCGAACTGCACCGGCTCGACATGCGCCGGCAACTGCAGCCCGACTGGCTGCAACTGCCGAACATGGTCGGCTACTCCGGCTACACCGAGAGGTTCGCGGGCGACCTGCCCGGCGTCGCGGAGCAGATCCCGTATCTCGAAGAGCTCGGGGTCACGTACCTGCACCTCATGCCGCTGCTCACCCCGCGTGAGGGCGACAACGACGGCGGCTACGCGGTGGCCGACTACCGCTCCGTGCGCCCCGATCTGGGCACGATGGACGACTTGCGCCGCCTCACCCGAACGCTGCGGCAGCACGGCATCAGCCTGGTGCTCGACTTCGTCGTCAACCACGTCGCCAAGGAGCACGAGTGGGCCCGCCGCGCCCGCGCCGGTGAGGCCACGTACCGCGACTACTTCTACGTCTACCCCGACCGCGAGATGCCCGACGCCTACGAGGCGACGCTGCCCGAGATCTTTCCCGACTTCGCGCCCGGCAATTTCACGCACGACCCCGACCTCGACGCCTGGGTGTGGACCACGTTCAACGACTTCCAGTGGGACGTGAACTGGAGCAACCCCGACGTGCTCGCCGAGTACGCCGACCTGGTCTTCTACCTGGCCAACGCCGGAGTCGAGGTGCTGCGGCTCGACGCGATCGCGTTCATCTGGAAGCGCCTTGGCACCAACTGCCAGGGCCAGCCCGAGGTACATTCGATCACGCAGGTGCTGCGTGCCCTGGCTCGCATCGCCTGCCCGGCACTCGCGTTCAAGGCGGAGGCGATCGTCGGCCCCGACGAGCTCGTGCAGTACCTCGGCGCGGGCCGGTTCACGGGCAAGGTCTCCGACCTCGCCTACCACAACAGCCTCATGGTGCAGATCTGGTCGATGCTGGCCACGAAGAACGTTTCGCTCACCGCTCACGCGATGCGAACCCTGCCTCCGGCGCCCTCGACCGCCACGTGGATCACGTACGTGCGCTGCCACGACGACATCGGCTGGGCGGTCTCCGACGCCGACGCCGCTGCGGTCGGGCTCGACGGGTTCAAGCACCGGTCGTTCCTGTCCGACTGGTTCACGGGCCAGTTCCCCGGCTCCCCGGCGCGGGGCCTCGTATTCCAGCACAACCCCGTCACGGGCGACCGGCGCATCTCCGGCACCGCTGCCGCGCTGACTGGCCTGGCCTCGGCCATCGACTCCGGCAGCAACGACGCCGTCGAGATCGCTCTGCGCGCGACGCGGCTGGCACACACGATCATCTACGGCTGGGGCGGTATCCCGGTGATCTGGTCGGGCGACGAGCTGGCCTGCCTCAACGATCCGGACTGGTCCGACGAACCGGGCCACGCCGACGACAACCGGTGGGCGCACCGGGTGCGCGTCACCGACGCCACCCGCGAGTTGCGCCACGACCCCGACCGTCCCGCGGCCGAGATGTTCGACTACCTCGCACATCTCGCGCGGGTGCGCCGCAGCCTGCCGCAATTGCACGCGGCCGCCCCGACGTGGATCGGAGACATCGACGACCCCGGCGTGCTCGTCACCTCGAAACTGCACCCGACCGGGCCGTTCGTGGGGCTCTACAACATCACCCCCGAGTGGCGGGCCTGGCCTCGCTACCGCCTGCGCGAGTACGGCCTCACGAGTGCTGTCGATGCCCTCAACGGAGAACGCATCCGCACAGAGGACGGTGTCGTGCGCCTCGCGCCATATCAGGCCCGGTGGATCGTCAACGGAGAGTGACTGATCTCCGATTCCGTTGCGGCGCAGCGTCTCTGCGTTTGGCGCCCGACGCTGACCGCCGATCGCGGTCAGCGCCGGCGGCGTAGTTCCTCGCGCACGAACTCGACCACGCCCGGCACGGCACCCTCGATCTGTGAATACGTGACATCGAAATCCGACTCGTCGCCGTACCACGGATCGGCCATGCGCAGGTCTCCGCGCTCCATCGCCTCCGGGTCGAACGTGCGCAGAAGACGCACCTTCTCGTCGAAGCCGCCCGAAGGGTCGGCGCGGGAGGCGAGCCTGCGCAACGTGTCGTCGTGCACCGTGTCGTTGGCGATCACGAGATCGACGTCGTCGAACCAGCGGGAGTCGAATCGCCGGGCCCTGTGCGACGACCAGCCCAGATCGGGCACACCGTTACGCGCAAGCGCGGCTGCGGCTCGGCGATCCATGCGGTTACCCGACTCCTCGGCAGACGTACCCGCCGAGCTCACCTCGACCGCATCGCCAAGCCCGGCCTCCTCGAACGCGGCCCGCAAGACAAATTCGGTCATCGGAGAACGGCAGATGTTGCCGAGGCAGACGGTCACGATTCGGTAAGGGCGGCTCATGGCAACCGAGTATGCCCGCCTCGTGAGCGCGCCGATGGGCCAAGGCGCGCCGGGCGGGCTACGGTGGGCACACCGCGACACTGGGAGTACACGGTATGAGCAATGCTTTGGAGTTCATCCGAGGCGTAGATCGCCTCCACGCCTTCTACACCGAGAACGTTCGGATGCTGGCGCACGCGTACGACCTCAGCGACGAAGAGGCCGCCCGCATCCTCGACAACTTCGACTATCGCAACGTCTCGCGCAGCATCCTGCGACCGCCCAGGATCTCCCTCATCGACGAGATCCCCGGCATCGACGGCAACTGAAACGGCACGGCTGCCGCACGTGCAAGAGGGTGTGCTCCCGGAACTCGGGAGCACACCCTCTTGCACGTGTGCGTCAGATCGTGGTTGAGCCTGCGTCAGCCACGGGCGAAGAAGACCTGGTCGACGTTCTTCTTCGGGCCCCACGCGTGCTTGACCGTGGCGCCCTTACCGAGCTCCCACGCCACGATGTAGGCCGTGCCGGCGCGTGCGCGGGCGATGAGGCGGCTCGTGTTGACGTCACCGATGGCCTTGCTCGTCTTGGCGTTGATGGCCTTCATGACCTGCTGGTGAGTGGCGTTCACCGGCACCCGCACCGTGACGAACTGCCAGCGGTTCGCGCGCCACATCGCCTTGTCTTCGCGGTACTTCAGGCGACGGTCGTTGTCGAGCGAGGCGACAAGTCGCGCCTGGGCCGCTGTCTTAGGCATGTAGCGGTCGACCTGGAACGTGCGAGTCACCATCCGCACTGCCGGCTTGGCC